>CAWDTK010000030.1:0-152182 GCA_963805255.1 uncultured Actinomycetes bacterium | reverse complement strand
CCCCGTTGCCGAAAGATCCGAGCCGTCAGGTATGGCAGCTTTTCGCCTGGCCTCGACGAGCGCGGCTCGCCATCGGGCGCGGTCGGCGACGGCATGCAACATCCGCCGCGCGTGGTCCATGTGATCCGGGTCGCCCGGCGCGACAGGTTCCCAGGCGTACCGGGCCGGGGTCAGTTGCCGAAACACCGAGCGTCCGCAGCAGCCAGTCCTTCCGGTCGGCCCGGTGGTCGGCCAGCGTCTTGCCGGACCACTTGCGGGACGCCAGCACGCGGCGCCCGGCGTAGCCGAGGCGATCGGCGCCGTGGGCCTTGCCCTTGCAGCAACCGGGGACCAGGCCGGGCCGGGCGTTCTTGGGCTGGATGCCATAGCGAAGCCAGTTCGCGCACCGCGGCGAGCATGGCTGATACCGCAGCGCCTCGGCCAGCCGGGTTGCGTGGGCGCGCTGGGCGTCGGTGTCGGCGTGGTGGCAGTCGCCGACCTGCTTGGTCAGGTATTTGGTCAGGTACCCGATGCACCGGGCCGCGTCCTTGGAGCCGGGCAGCACGCCCTGGGCGTCGAACCGGTCCCCGAACCGGGCCACATGCACCGGCTCATCCTGGTCCCCGATCGCGTCGAGAGCCTGATCCCAGGTCGGCAGGACTTCCCCGGTGTACGGATCGACATACGTACACGTCTGCTCGTCCCACACCGGCCGCTCGTCCCCGTCGAACCGGACTGTGCTGGTGCCGGGCCACCACACCTGGTGATAAGTGGCGGCCAGCACCCGGCGCAGCTCGGTCCGGGAGACAGTGCCGCGCATCGCGATGTGAATATGCGGGGCGAGCCGTTTTTGTGGTTCGACGGCGGCGAAGTACTGCACGTCATAGCCGAGGAACCGGCGCAGGTTCTGCATGAACCGGTCGAACAGGGCCGCGAAATGCAGCGCGTCCCGGGCGGCCCGGGCGTAGTCGTAGGAGCCGGGGTCGGCGGGGGTGCCGTCCTCGCGAACCCGGCCGTAGCTGGGGCAGGTGAGCGTGACGAACATCGACGGCCGGAACGTCTTGCCGTCCGGCGCGGTGTAGGTCTTCCCGACCGTCCGGCTAGTGACCTTTCGCCGAGGCAGATCCGGGGCATCCTGACGCCGCTTGGTGGAACGGTGCCGCCGGGTGGGCCGGGCCGGGAGCACGTTCCCGCGCACCCCAGCAGCGGTGATTTCATCGTCCAGTTCGGTGACGAGCTCGTCCAGGTCGTCCGTGTCCTGCCCGTCGCTGACGGCCTGGTCGCGGAGGGCCTGGGCCTCGGCGCGGGTCTGGATCCACCACCGCTGGTCCTCGGTGGCCGGGTCGGGGTCGGTGACCGGTTCGTGCTCGAGGTGCCAGCCTTCCCGGCATTGCGCCGCCCGCAGCACCCTCGCCCGCTCCGCGCACGACGGGCACACCGAGGCGAGGGTGTGCCCGCACGGCACCAGCACCTGCTCTATCTGTCCGGTGTCGAGGTTGGTGCGGCGCAGCTGCACCGGCCGAATACATGCGCCGTGCTCGACGGCCAGGTCCTGGACGACCTCACGGGCCAGCGGCATGGCCAGCCGCTGCGCCCGCGTCGTCCTCGTCGTACCTTCCTCGGTCACTGGTCACCTCCGTCGTCCTCGTCGCCGATCCAGATGTCGGCGTAGCCGCACAGGCGGCATTCGGCGGTCATGGCGCGGCCGTCGTCCAGGACGAACAGGCCGGTGCCGCAGACCGGGCACGGCTCATCGGTCCGCCACGCCATCGCCGCGCTCACGCGGGCACCTTTTCCAGCGCGGGCCGGGGAACCTGAGCGGTCATGTCCCAGATGTCGGCGTCGGAGACCCATCCGGCGCGGACCCGCACCGGATCGGGGTCGGCCTCCAGCCGGACGAACGCCACCCCGGCCCCGATCCCGGGGTCGGTGGAGATCAGTTCGCAGGCCGCGCCGCGGTCGCGGGCGCCGTCGCCGAGCACCATGTCCACCTGCTCTGGTTCGTCCAGCCGCATGGCGATCCGGTCCGGGAACAGGTTGCGGATGGACAGCACGTCCTTGCGCGGGTCCTGCAACGCGGCCACCACGGCGTAGCCGACCGCCCGGCCCTGGGTGGTCAAGGTCGCGAGGGCGGCCATGATCCGCTCGCGGAGCTTACGGTCGCGCTGGTAGGCGGTCAGGAACGCGACCTCATCGACCAACAGCACCACAAACGGCTCCGCCATGGTCGGGGTGTGATCGCGGCGTTTTCCGGCGAACCGGGCCGCCCGGAGCTGCATGTCCGCGACGGCGGTCTCCAGCATGACCGCGATCTCTTCCGGATCCGCCGCGTACTGCCCGTAGGTCTCGAAGATAGCCCGGCCGAACGCCAGTTCCATCAGCTTGGGATCGGCGGCCAGCACCCGGACCAGTCCGGAGCGCATCAGCGGGAACATGGCCCGGATCAGCGACCACAGCAGCGAGGCCTTGCCCGCCCCGGTCGCGCCCGCGATCAGCAGATGCGTGCCATGCAGCCGCACCAGCCAGGGCAGGCCGTCCTCCCGCCTGCCGACCGGCAGCGCCGTAAGATCCG
Organism: uncultured Actinomycetes bacterium; assembly: GCA_963805255.1. Lineage (GTDB taxonomy): Bacteria > Actinomycetota > Actinomycetes > Streptosporangiales > Streptosporangiaceae > Bog-532. The sequence goes on along the minus strand of CAWDTK010000030.1, from coordinate 149,631 downwards.
GGTGGGCGGGGATGGGCAGGGCGGGGACGACGGCGGCCAGGGCGTCGCGGCGGACGAACTCCAGCACCACCCGCCCGGACCGGGCGGTGCGAACCCGGCACAACAGGGCACCGAACCCATGCGCCAGGTTCTCCGCGCACCTGGACAGATCGGCCGGGGACTGGCCGGACACCAGCCGGACGGCCACCCGGTCGGTGTACCGGGTGGCGGACACCTTGCCCAGCACCGGCAGGACGACCCGGCCCTGATGCCAGGGCGCCGCCCCGGAGATGGCCATCACCCCGGCCCAGCGGCGCCGGTAGCACCACCAGCCCCGCCACTTCCCCCGCGCCGGGCCGGTGATCCACCGGGTGAACGAGGACGGCCAGAAGCACCGCCAGGCGGCCAGGACCAGCCCGGCCCAGACGACCAGCAGGACCAGGCCCAGCCAGCCGACGTTCAGCCAGGCCAGCACCAGCACGGCCAGGACGGTGGCGGCCACCGGGTGGCGGGCGATCAGCCGGACCAGCCATGCCAGCAGCCGGACCAGCTGCACAAGAGCGATGATCGCGGCCGGGGTCTCATAGATGGGTGCCCGCCAGATGGGCAGGGCGAACGGGTCACGGTTGTAGAGCTGGGCCACCTGCTCGCCGGTGATCACCTTGCGCATACGCTGGTCACCTCTTCCTTGCCATGGGGAGAGAACCCAGGGGCGGCCGGAGGTACCAGCTCCAGCCGCCCCGCCTCGATCAGCACGGCCATCACGCCGCCTGCCCGGCGCCATTCCCGGCAGCTGCCACGTCCGCGCGGTCAGCAGACATTCGGCGCTCCAGCTCGGCCACGTACTGGCCCACCGCCTCGGCCAGCAGACGGCCAACGGTCACGTCGTCCTCGGTCACCCGGGCCGAGTCCGGGACGGTGATCGAGATGTCCACGTGCGCGTCCTGCACCGTCAGGATCGGCGCGATGTCGTCATAGACGCAGCAGCGGATGTAAGTGCTACCGGTCAGCCGGACGAACGACTCGACCCCGGTCACGCCGTCCGGGCCGAACCGGACCGACGCGGATGTCGCGGTCATACCGTCACCTCCTGCCCGCCAGGCAGCGGCACCAGGTCCGCCCGCTCCGGCTCAGCATCGAGCAGGGTCTCGGCGTCGGGCGTCAGCCGGTAGGGGACCGCAGTCTCCGGCAGCGGCGGCAGGCCCCGGTACCGGCGCTCGACGGCCACCGCATACGCCCACGCCTGCGCTGCGAGCTGCCGGGCGAAATCGACATGCCCGGCCTCCAGCTGCTCCGGCAGCGTCACGCTGATCAGCGTGGACCCGGTACCGATCACCAACATCGGCGCGCGGGCCGGGAACGGCACGAACGCCACCTCATACCGGGCGCCGACCCGCAGGCACAGATGCGCCGCCGGGGTCCGCCGCGCCATCACGCCGCGTCCTTCCGCGGTTCGGGCGCCGGACGGCCGAGCCCGCGCGAGGGGGCGCGGACCCCGGTGGCCTTCAACGAGTACGCCTGCCGCGCGCCGCACTTGTCCTTGCCCTTGCCGTTGCCCTGGCACCGGGAGGAATCCACGTACGGGGTGGCCGTCAGGCCCTCGAACTCCACCGCCGTGAATGGCGACCCCGGCGCCGCAGACGGCAGTACCGGCTGGACCTGCGCGGCGACCTTCACCTTGACCAGCCGCTGCCGGGCCGCCTCGTCAGCGTCGATCACCTCGACCACCCACAGCGGCAGCCCGGTGACCTTATCCATCTGCTGGACCACCCGGTCCCCGCTGGACCGGTCGAAGTCCCGCACCATCTCGAACTTCCCGGCCGCATACGCGCCGTCCGGGAACACCGCCCCGAACTCGATCGGGATCGCACCTTGAAACGCCATCATGTCCTCCAGTCTCTAACCTGTCATGCTGACATCCTAGGACTACAGGATGATAGGCGAAAGACGATGGAGGCTTACCAATGAGCTAGGATTTCGTTACTTCAGCAGTGACCGCAGCTCAGCGGCCTCAGCCAGCAGCACAGGCTCGGGAATCCTGCCGTCCGGCGTCTGCGCGGACAGGGGGAACGGCTGGCCGGGGCGAGGGTCGGCGGGGTACCGCGGAACCAGGTGCGTGTGCAGGTGCGGCAGCGAATTGCCCAGCGTTTCGTAGTTCATCTTAAGCGGGCTGTACACGGTGATCAGGGCTCGTGCCACGTCTAGGACCTCCGCCCAGTACCCGGCGGCCTCCGCCTCGTCCAGCTCGGTGGGCTCGTTGACGTGCCGACCGCGCCAGATGACCAGCGTGTAGCCGCGCTGCACGTCAGCGCGCTGAAGGTAGGCATCGGAGTACACGCCCTTGCGGATACGGACGCCGTAGCGGTCGGCTTCCGGGCGGCCCGCCTCGCACATCTCACACCCGACGCCGCGGATCAGATCAGGCCAGTTACGCGGCCACTCACTCATCCGGAACCGCCTCGTCCGCCTCGGCCCACTCGAACGCGAACTCATGCCGGTCACCGGCGTAAAGGTCATCAGCGACCTGCAGGGTCCGGCCGTCCGGGTCATAGTCGACGTGCAGCAGCCGCACCACCGGAACGCCCGCCTCCAGGTCCAGCAACCGGACCTCTTCGGGAGTCGGCATCCGGGTCCGGAGCAGCTCGATGCCGTGGGCGAACTTGTGGCCGAGCCGCTCGATCAGGTTGTCCGGTCCCTCAGGCAGAGCGTCTGATGACTCCAGGCGAGTCCCTTCGGCCAGCCATAGCGGGTAATAGCTGGTCGAGATCACCGCCGGTACGCCATCCAGCAGCTGCAGCCGCTTCCGGATCACGGCTTGCTCGCCCGCCTGGGAGCCAAGCCAGTCCGCAACATCGGCCGGGACCGGGCCACGGCCAACCATCAGCATCCGCCGCGAGGGAACCTGTCCCTGCGCGATCGCCTCGGTATCAAATTCTGGCTTCCCCGACGCCCGGTGCGAGGCATGACGATGCGTGGAGGAAATCCGCCGCAGCGGCGGCCGGTCCCGGACATAGGACCCGAAGCCCTTGCGCGTCACCACCAGGCCCTCAGCGGCCAGCGTCGCCAGTGCCGTCCGGATCGTCGTCCGGCTGACCCCATAGTCATGCTGGAACTCGCTCTCAGTCGGGAGCTGGCTCCCCGGCCTGCGAAGACCCTCCTGAATCTCTGCCCGCAGCGCATCCGCCAGTTGCAGCGCCAATGGGCGATCAGCTCGAGGGTCAAGGCGCTGCGTCATCATCCGCCCTGCTGTGCTAGATATCGCCTGTTGTGCTAGCACTACAGGCCAGCGTACCGCCCCACCCTCAGGCAGGCCCAGCAGGCACGCTACCCCGCAACAGCCAAGCAGAACGCCGACACCAAGCCGCCACAACGCGTTGCCGAATTAAGCCGTACTAGATCAAGCGGCGCCGCTGCGCGGCGCCGTGCCCGGACCCGCCCGCGCCGGGCTGCGGCCCTGGGGGGCCGACCCGGCGCAGCGGCCCGGGCACCACGCGAATTACCGCCACTGGCCAAGACACCCACTCAGCAGCCCGCGCCGCTACGGTCATGCACGAGCGGCTACCGCCACAATGCGAGCCGAGCTAGGCGGCGGCGCCGACGCCCGCAGCGGCCACGGCATACCGCAGGATCAGGACGCGTGGGCACGGCCCGCAGATTGCGGCTGGACCGCACACGGCACTCCCGCCGCAGGTGGGGGCCTTCACCCGATACAGGGAGTATCGGCCCTCCACGTCGGGCGTCAAGGGCGGGAAGATCTTTTGGCCCCGCCCCTCCACACGAGCCGAACCCTACGGGCTGCCCCTCGGCCCGCGTGGAGCCTCTGCGCGTCCAAAACATCTTCCCGTCGCTGCGCGATGGCCCTGCGGGCCACCCTTGACCCCCGCCGCTCCAGGCGATGACCAGCGCCTATCGGGTGAAGGCCCCAGGCCGCAAAGGCCAGGGCACGCAGGCGCGGAAGGAGCCCCGATGAACATCCGGATTACCGACGAGGCGATGACCAGCGACACCACACCCCACGGCACCCGCTCGGACGCGGACGGCTGGGCCGTGACCTTGCTACCCGGCCGGGTATTGACCCGCAACCAGGCCATCACGGCCATGGTGCTCGCCGAGACGGTCACAGGCAACATCGGTGACCACACCGACAAGCGGTGGCTGTTCATCGAATCCTGGGCGAACGAACTCGGCATGACCGGCGCCGACGCCGTGGGCAAGATCAGCTACTACGGGGTTGACCTACCAGCCAGCGGGCGAGTAGACACGCAAAGCGGGCACGGTGATCTACGCGCCGTGCCCGGTGCGTGCCCGATTGGGCAGTCATCTGGGGTATCCCACGGTCAATCACGGATAGCCATCCAACCCCTCTGACCTGCGGGCCAGACAGATCACAGCGGTACCGCCGGCGACCTTTTAAGCAACGGGTCGGCCCGTGCCGCAGATGTGCTTTACGCAAGGAGCTGCCACAGCCGATGGAATTACTCACGAGTGCAGCACCTTGGAATAGACCGGACGGAACGCCCAATCGAGTCGGGAGTTTTGGCCAGTCGGGTTTCCCTCGCAAGCCTCCTGCGAGCAGACTTCGGCCCGAACATCTACGTCTTGGTACTTGGCCGCCGGGAACGGAACGCTAAGTTTCTCATTAACGTCACCAGTGGCACTCGGAACGACCGTACCATTCAACAAAGAAGCACATTCGCCCGGGCCCACGTACTTCTTCTGGGTAAAGTAGAGACATGGATCGGTAGTGCAGGAAGCAGCTCCTTTGGGGGCTGTAACACTCTCACATGCACTCGCCAGGTTGATTGTTATTGGTACCGCATAGACGTCAACGAAAACCCAATCACTCTGTGCAATCTTGGTCGCTGCAATGTTCACTGAAGCTGTCGCAAGGGATCCGTTTATCGAAAAAGTGGCTCCCACTTGCGATGCGAAAGAGAGTTGGCTTTTGGTCTCAAGTCGCATGGCCCCGTAAGCGGCGATGGCTATAAGCATGACACTAGCCAGGACAAGGATGACCGGCACCTTCCAATGTACCGACGAGGCCGGGCCGCCGCCGTCCGTCGGATTGCCGCCCGACCCGGCACCGCCGGGCCCCGCGCCTGAGCCGAGGCTGGCCCCGCCGGTACCGCCGGCCCCATGTTCGGCATAGAAGAAATTATGACTGAAGACATAGTGAAGCACTTTTGCTATTCCGGCCAGAAAAAAGACGCAGCCAATCGCCAGGATTATAGTCCCAGAAAGGGAAAAAAAGTTAGCCGAGATCGGAGTCGCGAAGATAACCAAGGCACCTACCCCGAGGAGCGTGACTCCAATTGCCACTGCACTGTGCCAGGAAACTTCCCTTTTGCTATCGGTGGCCACTGCCGATACGGCAGCAAGAATCCCGAGCAGAAGCAAAAACGCGATCAGAGACGCTTGCAAGCTGTCGTTGCGAAGTACCGTGGTGACTTCTGAAGATCGGAGGCCAAGGAAGCTCAGAACAGCGCCGAATCCTGCCAAGAGGAATCCCAGCACGTTCGTGACATCGCCAAGAGGATTATGCGTGCCGTTAGCGTCTGATGGTGAGTTAGACAGCACACCATCAGATCCCGCAGCGTTGTGGCTTGACATGGCGCCCCTCCCTTTTACCGGACGTACGATCCAGCATTGCGCATATTCTCGGTCCACAGGCTGTGCCGATCAGTCAACTCCTCCCGGCAGGGCCTGACAACCCCGACCGCTCCTGCGGCAGGAGCACGCTACGTAACTCACCAGCCACCCTAGCCCCGTTCCTGCGCTGGCGGGATACTCAGGCGAGTTATGTGGGTTGATCACGGCGCGTCGCGTTGATCATGAGATGGCCCCTGCGGCAGACAAGTGGTAGCTGAAACCCTTGTCCCGCAGAGGCCACCCCCATGCTGCCAACCGAAGACCTGTTCGTCTACGTCTACGTGCTGATCGATGATGCGATCAAGGCCAGGGCCATCGTCATCCCGGCGCGGCCCGGGCAGGCGCCCGGCTGCTCCGACGCGGAGATCCTGGCGATCACCCAGGTGCGCGTGCTGCTGGGCCGCCGCAGCGAGGCCGGGTTCCTCGCCGAGGTGGCCCGCGACTGGGCGCACCTGTTCCCGGTACTGCCGCACCAAAGCGAGCTCAACCGGCGGGCCCGCTGGCTGTGGGGCGCGTTCGAGCAGTTCCGCGCGGCGCTGGCGGCCCGCCTGCCCGAAGACGACTGCCAGCAGATCGACACCAGCGCGCTGCCGGTCAAGCACGCCTCCCGGGTCCGCGGCCCCCGACGGCTGGACCGGCCCCAATGGCCTGCATGCCCGGTTCGGCCGCGACGCCGCGCACGCCGAGTGGTTCTACGGCTTCCGCCTGGCGGCCAAGACCGACCTGGGCAGCCGCATCGTGCGGGCCTGGAGCATCGTGCCCGCCGCCGTCAGCGAGCGTGACGTGGGCACCGACCTGCTGGAAGCCGGGCCGCCGCCCCGCGACCTGCTCGCGGACAAGGGGTTCAACGGCAAGGCGTTCGCCGCGTCCCAGGCTGCCCGCGGCACCGCAGTGCTGGTCCCGCCCACCAGGGACCAGCGCAAGGCCCATCCGGCGATCCTGCAGAAGGTCATCGCCCAGTGGCGCAACCGCATCGAGACCACCTTCAAGGAGATCACCGACCAGATGGAGCTGGCCCGCCACGGCGCGCATACCTTCTGGGGCCTGCTCGCCCGGACAGCCGCGACCATCGCCGCCCATACCCTCATGCGGGCCTGCCTCGCCGCACCGTAGATCAACCCACATAACGCGCCTCAGGCGGAGCTGAATTGAGGACGACGAGCACAGGCAAGAAGTGCCTGGTGAACGTACACACGAAGTCATGCTTGACCCTGGAGCCTAATGCGGACACTCCGGTCAGAAGAAAGGGGCGGGCGGGAGCCTGCCCGGACCGGACGCGGCCCATTCTTTGCAGGTGCGGCGCCGGGCGACCATGATCCGGAAGATACACGGAATTATCTTGGCCGCGTGCAGCGGCAGCAACTGAGTACACGCAGGTAGATTGCACAATTCGTGTGATTGGGTCGGCGGCCTCCGGAGCCGTGAATGCAGCTGCCTGGGAGCCACGCTGGGAGCCACCCGGACGGACAACCTAGCCTGAGTCCGGACTCACGCGAACAGCGGGCAGGAACGAGGCCGAGGTCACGGACCGATCTGAGCGGGTCCGGACGCCAGCACGGGTATCTACGGATAAGAAGGTCGTGCCCGCTGCGGCAAAGTGGCGCGGAAGCTGTTGAATGACCCGAACTCCTCATGGCCCGCGGCGGCGATCGCCCTGATTCTGCTCAGCGCCTACCGGAGCGCCGGTTATGACTGGGCGTGCAAGGTCACGCCGGTGAGCCAGGAGAGGGGTTGCAGCGCCTGGGGGACGGTCCAGGTATCAGCGGTCGGCTGGTTGAGGTGGGTGCGGCCGAGGTCATTGAGGAACTGGCCGAGCTTGGCGGGCGGAAGATGGTTCTGGGTATTGGGCAGCCCATTGACGAGGAAACGCTCATGCCCGGCGCTGTCGAGGAAGACCATGACGTCTTCGTGGTCGACGTCGTAGGTGAGCGGCTTCCCGGTCCACCAGTCAATCCCCGGAGGGGAATCCTCCGGGCCCTTCTGATACCACGCCCCGAAGTACTTCCAGACCTGGGAGATCACCTGGGGGCTTGCGGTGAGCAGCGACCAGTTCGGCGGAGCGTTGAACAGCTGGCGGTAGGCGTGCAGGCGGGCCGGGGTATCGCGCTGGGGATCGACGGTGAGCTCGATGAACTGGACCTGGCCGTCCAGGTGGGCAGCGGCCACGGCCCTGTCCATCTGCGCGAAATTAGCGGAGGTGAGAGGGCAGACATCCTGGCACAGCGTGAGGAAGTCGGTGAGCACCACGACCTTCCCCCGGTAGGCGGCCAGGCTGGTGGCGTGGCCGGTGTCATCGGTCAGCGGCGCGTTAGCGATGACGGCGGGCACCTGCCCGTCCAGCACGGTTCCAACCAAGGCGGGTGGCGGGCCGGGCTTACTGGTGCCGCACCCGGCGAGCAAAGCCGCACCCGCCAGGCAGGCGATCAGGCCACCCCAGACGGTCATCCGCCGCCGGATTCCGCAGACAGCACAAGCCGCCGATGTCCCTGATGACTGGGATCGCTTGGTCATACCCCGAAACTACTACGCAGTGTCGTACGGGCCTACGGCGGCGGGGTATTGTCGGCAGCATGGGAAGCGACCCGCTGCCTCCGGTGGGCGTGTCCGAGCTGGTCACCCGCTGGCAGTTCGCGCCGGTGGTGACCGGGTTTGTCGTGGTCGCGGCCGGGCTGTACCTGTGGGGCGTGCTGCGGGTACGCCGTCGGCATCCGGCCCGGCCGTGGCCGCTGTGGCGTACCGCCTTGTTCCTCGGCGGCTTGGCCGTCGTGGTGATCGCGACCGAAGGCGGCGTCGGCAGCTACGATGACGTGCTGTTCTGGGACCACATGGTGCAGCACCTGCTGCTGCTGATGGTGGCCCCGCCGCTGCTGGTGCTGGGGCAGCCGGCCACGCTGTTGCTGCACGCCAGCCGCAACCCCGTGCACACCTGGGCCAAGAAGGTACTGCGGTCCCGGGTGGTGACCTGGCTCACCTGGCCGCCGTTCGGGGTGGCGCTGTATGTCGGGTGTGTCACCCACCTGACCGGGTTCATTGAACCTGGTACTGGCCAACGACAACGTGCACAATGCCGAGCACGCCCTGTACCTGATCGCCGGGTACCTGTATTTCCTTCCCCTGCTGGGCCGGGAGCCGATCCGGTGGCGGGTCTCCTACCCGACCCGGATCTTCCTGCTTTTCCTGGCCATGCCCGTGGATGCCTTCACCGGCCTGGTGCTCGGATCACAAAGCAGCAACCCGTTCCCCGGCCTGGCCGACGACCGGCCAGCCTGGGCACCGAGCCCGCTGACCGATGTGCACATCGGCGGCGCCGTGATGTGGGTCGGCGGGGCAGGCCTGATGTTCGCCATCATGATGACGGTCTTCTTCGCCTGGACCCGCGAGGCGCGCAGCGACGGCGGGCTCGGCTGGCTGGAGACCGCCCGGCGGACCAACTTCGCCACCGTCGTCGGCGTGCACCAGAACACCAATGCCAGCCGCAAGGACCCGGCCCGAGCGGGCACGGCCAGCGGTAACGAGAGCGTCGACGACGACGAGCACCTGGCCGCCTACAACGACTACCTCGCCCGGCTCAACAAGCAGCACGACCGCTAAGCATGCCCTCGGCGGCCCCGACGGGAAGGAAACGCCCGATTAGTTTGGTCGTAGACCCTGCAGTGGAGGACCGAGCAGCGACGTGTAGCTCGGGACCTACCAGGCCAGCCAAGGCGCGGGATATACGCGGGATGATCTTGCTTAACGAGCCATCCTCGAATGCCGACAACGCAGGTAGCTTCGGTGGCTAGCCGTGAACCACGAATGCTCTTGAAAAACCGTTAGGGGCTTCGGCGTACAGCAGAAAAGTACAGCAACGTCCCCGCACGACGGCGAGCAGTGGCGACCGGCAGCGCACTCAGCTAGCTGGGACCACGGCCAAACGCCCAGCGGCGCCGCTAGTTCGGGACGAAGAGGCCGCCGGTTCAAATCCGGCCACCCCGACCAAGAATTGACAGCTCAGGGCCCTTCCAGGGGGCACCGGCCCTGAGCTGGCTTTCTGAGCAGTCTGGAGAAATCTTGGAGAAGATCTTGGAATCCGTCTCCAGGGAGATCCCCCACTCTCGGGCCTTCAGCAGGGCGTCCAGGACGACAATGGGCAACCCAGGGCTCATCGCCCGGCGCATCTCCAGCGCCTCCTCCCACATCTCGGTGAGCGCGGCCATCAGCGCCTGCCGCATCCCTAGGACGCCACTGAACAACCCGGATCGGGCGGACGGCCTACGTGGCCGGCTGGCCGGGCTCCGGTGCCCGCAGACCTTCCGCTGGCCCGCCGCGCGGCGGGCCGGGCGGCTGCGGCGCGGCAGCAGAAACCGCGGAGGGGGCCGCAGGGGCTGCCGCCAGGGCGGGCCGGGGTGTGCTGGCTGGTCAGGCCAGACACCCACGCCCCGCCGGAGCGGGTCAGGCCGTGCCGCAGCAGGGTGCGCAGGTTGAGTGCGGCGCACCGGTTGTGCAGCCAGGCGTCGTTTTTGGCGGTGCCGATGTAGCGGAGCTTGACCCGGCGGCCGTTCTGGGTGGCGGTCCAGGCGATGACCCGCTCGATCATTGACCGGGTGGGGTAGGCCTGCCTGAATTCCGCCGTCCGGGACTGGGCGCGGGCGGCGCGCAGCAGGCCCTCGTGCGGGTGGATGGTCATGGAGCGGCCATCCCTGGCGGTGGTGCACCGCTCGCGCAGCGGGCAGCCCGCGCACGCGGCGCCGAAGGTCACGGTCCGGGCGGGGCTCATCGGCCGGGTGATCCCGGCCGGGGAGGCGCCGTGCGGTGGCTCCTCGCTAATGGCGATGTCGTCGAGGGCTGACGCGGCGGCAGGGGCGCGGCGCTGACCTCGTATGACGGTGTCATGCCCGGCGTCGCGGTAGGCGGCGCGGGCCTCCCCGCTGCCGTAGGCGGAATCGCCGTAAACCTCCAGGTCATCCGCCCGGCCTTGCTCACCCGTGCCCTCCCGCTCCGGTTCCGGCTGAGGCTCAGGTCCCGGTTCCGGATGCGCTTCAGGCTCCGGCCCGGCGGCCGTGCCCGGCCCCGGCTGCGCCGCCGCAGGGCCGGCATCCGCGCCCTGCCCGGCGCTGGCAGCGTCATCCCCGCCGTCACCGGCACTCGCACTGTCACCATGAAACCGGTCGCGGGCAGGCCATCTTGACGCCGTTCTCCGCGTCCGTGCTGCCCGGCCCCGGCGGCCATCGTCATCTCGCAGTCGGTGATCAGCCCAGTCTCCGGCTCGGCGGCCACATGCCCCCGGAACCCGTCGCGCCGCTTGGACTTGCACTTGCGGGTGTGCCGGGCCTCGCGGTCCACCGTCGAGATCACCCGGTCCGGGGCGACCTTTCCGGGCGATCCGCCACCGCCCGTCCGTCCCGTCCGACTCCCCGCCGGCTCCGACGTCCTGCCCCGCCACCAGCGCCAGCAGGCCCAGCGCGTCCGCCGCGGCGGCGTCCCGCTCCGGCGCGCCCTCCCCGGTGAGCTCCGCCAGCACCGCCAGCGCGTCATTCACCAGATCCGATACCGAGCTGCTCCTTGGCAGCCGGGTCGTCCCAGTCGATCGTCAGGCTTGCCCGGCCTGGATGTAGTCCAGCTGGCACACCGCCGACGATCACCGCGGCGGCACCGGGCACCACCCGCGCCATCTTTCCGCATCGCGGCCATCAGCTGGCACACAGTATCCATCGTGGCCACCGCGTCGTCGAAAACCGTCTGAGTCCACGCACCGCTTCCGCCGGCCCCGCAGCAGCCCCGGTCTCCGCGATCACCGCCGCGACCGCGTCGAACACCCGGTCCGGGCGCGCGGACTTCGCGATGCGTTTACGCCAGTAACCAGCGCCGAGGGGTCGAGACTCATCTGAGTCAGCGACCGGCCACAGGCCACCTTCCACCGGATATCGAACTTCAGCGCGTCAGCGGTCTGGGTATCCGACAGGTCATACAGCTCCTTCAGCACCAGCACCGCCGCCGACCAGGTCCGCCGGCACGAGGGGCGGCCGGTAGCCGAGGGGAACAAGTCCGCGGTGAAGCTGTCGGGGAACAGCTGGCTGCGGTGCCCCGCCAGGAACGCGAACACGCTGCCCGGCGGCACCAGGTGCCCGGTAACCTCGCCCGCGTCCCACAAGTCCCCAGTCCAGGTCGCGTCATCCCCTGCATGGCACGATTCTCCCAGGGAATCAAACCGACACAATGCCGGCAAAACACGCCCATCAGGGTTCGCGAGTTATTCAGTGCCGTCCAGGGCCCTTCCAGGGGGCACCGGCCCTGAGCTGGCTTTCTGAGCAGTCTGGAGAAATCTTGGAGAAGATCTTGGAATCCGTCTCCAGGGAGAACCCCCACTCTCGGGCCTTCAGCAGGGCGTCCAGGACGACAATGGGCGACCCAGGGCTCATCGCCCGGCGCATCTCCAGCGCCTCCTCCCACATCTCGGTGAGCGCGGCCATGAGCGCCTGCCGCATCCCTAGGGTGATGTGGTCATAGCGGGACTGCACCGAGCCGTCCTCATGGCCCATACGTTCGTCCATGAGCTTCGGCGGGATGCCCGCTTCCCAACCGGGTCTTGTGAGTGTGGCGCAGCCCGTGCGGTGACAGCCCTGGTGCGATCGGCAGCCAGCACATCTCCGCGCGATAGGAAGCTCCGCGCCCGCGCGCCGGAATCCCTGGCCACGGCGCGGGAACCAGGGGCTGTCGTAACGCCTTCTCCGGGGCGCGGTTGCGTGAGCGGCCTGCGCGCTTCCCCCGTCCCCGCCGCTTGGTTGCCGGATTGGAGTCAATCAGCGCCTCATCGAGGGCATAGGCGAGGATCAGATGCAGCGTCGCTCGCCACGTCTTGACGCTAGAGGCCGCGTAAGGAACCGCGCGCTCCCGCTTCTCCCAAGCTGCGATTTCGTCTTCTGGATGTCGGCGAGGACGAAGTTCTCGAAGGCGGGGAGCAGGTGCTCTTCAATGTGCCGCCACCAATGCTGACCACAACCGCATGCGATCTGACCGCACCGCAACGGACAGCCGAGACGGTGTTAGCCCAGGCCAGCGACCGTAGACGACAACGCGGGCGAGGCTTGCAGCGAGGGGTCACCGGCCTCCGTGGGCCGCCGGGCCATTTAACATCTCCCTGGCCGGGTTTCCCCCCACCGTGCGTGCGGCGGGACTTCCTCGCCTTTCATCAAGTAGGAATCGGGGGCGAGCACCGAGCCGTCGCCCATCGTCACGCCGTAGTGGACCAATGCGCCGATCCCGAGGGTGCAGCCGGCACCGAGCGTGATCCGGTCGGACTTGAAAGCGCCGTCCTCCTGCGAGTGGCACTGCATCTCGCTCCCGGCATTGAGCGTGCAGCCGTCCCCGATGGTGGCAAGGGTCCTCTCCGGCAGAAGGCAGCCGTCGTCGAAGACCTTCTTGCCGATCCGGACACCCAGCAGCCGCCAGATCACGCTTTTGAACGGGGTGCCGTCGAAGGCGTGGTAGGGCACAAGCGCCTTCCAGAAGCGTTCGTGGCGCCAGAAGTACGGGTCGTAGATGGAGCAGTATCTCGGCCGCAGCGAGCGGAATGCCGCCACGGCGCGCTCGGCCAGCACGAAGTAGAGCGCGCTGACCACGAAGCTGAGCGCGAAAAATGCGGCCATCACCACATGCGCGAACGCAGCGTAAAGATCGATGGCGGCCAAGCCGAGCACGGTGAGCAGGAAGACGTTAAGCCACCGCGTGAACAGGAAAACACCCATGGTCCGGATGTTGTACCGGTTCTTGGCGGCAAGGCGGCGGCGCAGCTCGTCCCCGGTCCGCAGATGGTCGAACCGGCTGTCACGCTGAACCGACCGCGGGATCTCAAAGCTCGGCGAGCCCAGCAGGCCCACCCCTTCGCGGATCTTCCCGTCGAGCGGGACCATCACTTTGGTCGCGAGCAGGCAGTTGTCGCCCGTCCTGCCCCCCGAGGGATAGGCGATGTAGTTCCCGAGGAAGTTGTGGGACCCGATCGACGCCGGGGACACCCGGAAGGAGGTGCTCGAGACGTCGGTATTGACGATCGACAAGCCGTCGGCGACCATCGTCCCGCTGCCGACAGAGGTCAGGAACGGGGAAACGTGCGCCACCTCGTTGCCGAAGTTCAACCCAGTCTGCACGACCCGGGAAAGGTCATACCCGACGCAGCGCAGGTAGTGGACGATGTAGGAGCTGTCTCCGAACAAGGTGGTGAAGAACGGCAGGCTGGTCATCCGCTCGATCATCCGGTGGGCCCGGTCGTGGAAGCCGTACAGGGGGTAGACCGTGCCCGGCTCGATGAAGCGGTTCAGCACGCGAGGGACGGTGACCATGAGGAGCAGGCCGGCCAGCAGGACGCCGAAGAACAGCACCACGGACCCGACGAGCGCGTCGAGGTACAGTGCCCGCGATGTGAGCACAGCCGTGCTCGGATCCAGCGCCTTGGCCAGCCACGGCGCCCTGGCCAGCAGCAGGTACAGGCCCCCTTCGGCCAGCGGCAGGTACAGGAAGATCACACACAGCAAGGTGACGGCGCAGAAGCTGGCCCGGCGCAGCCTGCCGCAGCGGGCCGGCGCGACCTTCAGGTAGTTCAGCTCGGTGCGCTGTGCCGGCGACCCGTGCCACCGCTCGCCGTCCGGCACCGTCTGGCCGCTGTGCAGCGCGGAGGTGTGACCGAGCTGGGCCCGGTCGCCCATCGACGTGCCGATGTCGAGCACGGTCTTTTCGCCGATGAAAACGTCCCGGCCGAGGGTGACCGGACCGGTCTGGATCTGGCCCGCGTGCGCCCGGTAGCAGAGGAAGGACGAATTGCGGATGACCGTGCCTGCGCCGATGGTGAGCAGGTCGGTGCACACGGGCACCTGGCGGGAGAAGATCGCGACGCCGTGCCCGACTTTGGCGCCCAGCGCCCTCAGGTAGAGCACGTAAAGCGGCGAGCCGACGAACAGGTGGGCCGGCGGGTTGGACTGGACCAGCGTCTTGACGATCCAGAAGCGGACGTAGGCCAGGCTCCAGATGCGGATCTGCTGGGGCTTCCACCGGCCGATGAGCACCCATTTCGCCAGGATCGGAAGGAGGCACACGACCAGGAAGCCCGCGCCGCTGAATACGACCGCCCGCAGGTAGATGTCGATGACACCTGACCCTGCCGAGATCCACCCGTAGCCCACGGCGACCACAACCGCGGCACCGTAAGCATAGCCGAGGAAAAACAGGAGCTGCAGCGTTCCGCACAAGGCGTATTGCAGCGTGCTGGCCGGTGCCGCCACCTCGGCAGGCGCCGGAACCGGCGGCCCCGCAGCCGGAACCGGCGGCCCCGCAGCCGGAACCGGCGGCCCGGCAGGGGCGGGCGCGACCACCGGAAGCGCCGCCGCCAGGCTTTTGATCGTCGGATGCTGATAGATGTCTTTCATCGATACCGGCGGCAGGTCGGCCCGCTTGCGGACCCGGGCGCAAAACCGGGCCATCACCATCGAGTCAGCGCCCAGGTCATCGAAGAAATGGCTCTCGGCCGGCACCCGCTCGGCGCCCACCACGTCGGCCAGCACCTCGGCGAGAATCCTCTCGATAGGAGGGGCGGCGGGCGCGACCACCGGAAGCGCCGCCGCCAGGCTTTTGATCGTCGGATGCTGATAGATGTCTTTCATCGATACCGGCGGCAGGTCGGCCCGCTTGCGGACCCGGGCGCAAAACCGGGCCATCACCATCGAGTCAGCGCCCAGGTCATCGAAGAAATGGCTCTCGGCCGGCACCCGCTCGGCGCCCACCACGTCGGCCAGCACCTCGGCGAGAATCCTCTCGGTGCCGGCCGCCGGGCCAGCCCACCCATCCTGGGTAGCCGGAGTTTCAGCAGATATGACTGTCACGATGACCCCTCCCGGCAGCACTGCAGTCGATGCAATGCCCCGTGAGGCCCGCTGAGGCGGGCCCCATGTCTACTCAGTGGCGAGCAGACGGTTTCTGATACATTCCAGGCCCCTGCGGGCCAATTGCATGAGTTACGAGCGATAAGGGCGAAAAGGTTCACCTCCGCGGCGGCAACTCTGCTGATCTTCTTGTCCCGGCAGATTTTGAGACATCGCCGGGAACGCACGCGGCAGCGCGCCGGTGGCGCGCGGGTCAGGCTGCCGGGGAGCCGGCGGTCAGCTCGCCGGAGCTGAGCACGTCCTCGCCGTAAAGATCGTGCAGCCAGTTGGTCTGGTAGATGGTGTCCAGGTAGCGCTCGCCGAGGTCGGGGGCAATGGCCACCGCGGTGAGGTCACGCGCGTCATGCTGGGCCATCGCGCCGGTGGAGTCGCCGAACAGGAAGCCGCGCCGGGCCAGAGGATGGCAGGCACGGATGGTGTCCGCCTCCTCGACGCCCACCTCGTCCACGTAGGACTCATCCAGCAGCGGCGGGCGGATGCCCATGCCCAGGCCGGGGATCATCCGGCGGCCTGGCGCACCCTTGCTCGCCGCGATCATGCTCAGCGCCACGCCCAGGTTCCCGGACGAGGAACCGCCGCGGCGACCTCCTCGCTGGACCGGGCATCCGCGAACTGCTGGTCGTTGGCGTACAAATCGGTGATGCGGTGCGCGAGCCGCTCTTCACGCATATCAGTCGACAGTCCGCACATCATGCTCACCTCATCGCGGTCGCGGTCTCATCAGAGTGCTCGGTCCTTCAGACGGGCCCACCCGATCAACTTCCGCCGGCGATCTCGGGTGGGCGGCCGGATCCAAGCGGCCAACAGCCACAATATGTCAGGCTATGACATTTGGCCAATCGCGTCACGCTGCGTTAAATGACGAGTATGGTTCGGCTGCGTGGAGGAGATCACGGCACATGACCAGGCCAGCTGCCGCAGCGATCAGGGATACGGTGGCGGGCCGCCCGGCGCGCCCGGCCGGGAACGCAAGAAGCAGCAGACCCGCGACGCCCTGGTACGCGCGGGGCTGAAGCTGTTCCAGGCAAAGGGCTACGAGCGCACCGCGGTGCGCGAGATCACCGACGCCGTTGACGTCGCGGAGCGCACGTTCTTCCGCTACTTCGCCAGCAAGGAGGACCTTGCGCTGTCCTTCGTCAAGGACAGCACGCAGGCGCTCGCCGCGGCGCTCCACGACAGGCCGCCAGGCGAAGAACCGCTCCAGGCCCTCCGCAACGCCTTCCACCACACGCTGGAACACTTCCCGACCAGCCACGCCGCCGGAGAGTCACCCTACTTCCCGATGATGGAGCTGATCGACTCCACCCCCGCACTGCTCGCCGCGCGGCTGCACTATGCCCACGACAATGACCAGATCATCCGCGTGCTCGCCGGCAGAGAGCACGTGGACCTCGACACTGACCTGCGGCCCCGCGTGCTGGCAACCGTGTTCGCGGCGCTGACCTCCCTGGCCAGCCGCGCCTGGCGGATCAACGGCGGCGGCGGCACCGAGCCCCTCGCAGCCGCCTTCGACCACTACGCCGACCAGCTCGGCCCGGCGCTCGCCGGGCACTGGAACACGCCCGCCGGACCTGGCACCAGCCCTGGCGGCCTTCAGGCCTGAAGGCCGCCAGGGCGCCGGGGACGAGGGGAGGAGGGCTGCCTCGCGCCATGTGCGTACCGAGAATCTCGTCCATGGCTCTGACCAGCGTC
This sequence comes from uncultured Actinomycetes bacterium, assembly GCA_963805255.1. Classification (GTDB taxonomy): domain Bacteria; phylum Actinomycetota; class Actinomycetes; order Streptosporangiales; family Streptosporangiaceae; genus Bog-532. The sequence goes on along the minus strand of CAWDTK010000030.1, from coordinate 132,403 downwards.
CATGGCTCTGACCAGCAGAGTTGCTCTCCCTACCGTCCGGCCGTGATGATCATTGATCATGTGCCTGCAGTTCATGTTCCTCCTGACCACGCGGCTAGCCGCGTGGCTGCGGCTCGCCCGGCGTGAGGAGACATGGAAGACCGCAGGGATCTTGATCCTGCGCCAGGTCGAGCTGCTGATAGCGCCGGCGGCCGCCTGCGGTGCGGTTGACGGGGCTGACGACCAGGCCGGCGCGTTCGTAGTGGCGCAAGGTGTGCGCGCTGACACCGGTGCGGCGGGCGGCCTCGGCTATAGTCAGGCCCGCTGCGGGATCGGAGCGAGCGGCCCCGGCGCCCGCGGTTGCTTGACTTCGAGCATGCTCTAAATCGTAGGGTCGGTACCCATGACGATCACCCTGATCACTGGAGCCAACAAGGGGCTCGGCTACGAGACGGCGCGCCGGCTGCTCGGGCCGGCCACATCGTGCTGCTCGGTTCACGAGACGCCAAGCGGGGGCAACAGGCCGCTGACGAACTCGGCGCTACGTTCATCCCCATCGACGTGACCAACGAGGCGAGCGTCGCCAGCGCCGCCGAGCAGGTCCGCTGGCGCTACGGTCGCCTCGACGTCCTGGTCAACAATGCCGGTATCGTCGGTCCCCGTCTCCCACTGCCCGATATGACCGCAGCTGACGTGCTCGCGACGCTCGACACCAACGTGCTCGGGGTCGTGCGTGTCACCCACGCCTTCCTGCCGCTGCTGCGGGCCTCCGGGCATCCGCGCATCGTCAACGTGTCGAGCGGCACTGGCCGGCTCACCTGGCAGCAGGAAGCCGGATGGCCCCAGGAACAAGCCCCGCCCATCTACTCCATGAGCAAGGCAGCTCTCACGATGCTGACGCTGCAGTACGCGCACACGCTGCCCGGCATCCTGATCAACGCGGCATGGCCGGGCTACACCGCCACCGACCTCAACGACCACCAGGGCACACAGACGGTTACCGAAGGCACGGACGCGATCGTGCACCTGGCGACGCTGCCACCCGACGGCCCAACCGGCACCTTCCACGGACGCGACGGCGCCACCACCCCCTGGTGACCCTCATGAGTCGCCACTGGCCCACGCCGGTCGTGCTGACCTGGGCGGGGCGCCGGCATCGACCTGGCGACCGGCCGGGACGTGACGAGCGGGATCCTTCGTGAGCAGGTTCCTGACGCCAGCTGCTGGCTTGGGCTGGACCGGGACGCCTTCCGGGCTGTGGCCTGCGTACCGCAGACTGCGCTGCTTCTTATCCGCCAGCAGCCGGGCAGCTCGCCAAGCACTTGCAGCGGGCCGCCGCGACCGCTGGCACCGATGCGACGGCGGCCGAGGCGATCAGGCGCATCGAGGACTTCCTGGCAGAGCAGGTGGGAACCGAACGCGCCTGGACAAGACCGCTGGCCGAAGCTGAGGCCGATCTGCGCACCGCGGACGAAAATCGAGCTCAGGCCGGCGCTGGGATTTCCGGAATTTTCGCGTCGCCGGTAGCATGCACTGACCGTCAGACGTGGATGGCGAACCGTTCGTGATCCCATCCGGCCTCGGTAACCGGCCGCCATTTCCCGCTGGCCTGGTTCATCGCCTGGCCGTACAAAACGACGGCAGCTAACCTTTTCCTTTGACTAATTTCATTGTTCCTCCTTTTCATGACCATTGGCTTACCACACGCGCACATAATCGATCACCATCTGGGCGGATGAAAAGTTGGCCGGGACTGGTCCGCCACCCTCACCGCCTACCGCCAGATTCAGGATCATGAACGCTGGCCTGCTGAACGGCCAGTTGGGCAGGTCCGACGGTCTCACCGTCAGGTAAACCTTGTTGTCCTTGCTGAACTGAAGAATATTCTTCTCCCAGTGCAGGTGCCACACGTGCCAGCCGGTGTCGGCCCCGCCCGGAACCGGCGCCTCTTTGCGCGTATCCTGCCCGCGGTTATTCGCAGTATGCGCCGAAGAGTTAGGCTGCCACCCAGGCTGGCCGTAGACCTCTATCATGTCGTAAGTATTCGGTGATTCCGGTGGGCTGAGCGTGGCTGGCCGGCGCGGGCGACACGCTGGCGGGGCGGGTGCGGCGGTGCTGGACACAGGGACTGGTGGTGGTGCAGCCTTGGCGTGATGGCTGCGCGTACTTGTTCCCGGCCCGCTGATGAGGCGGCGTTCTGGCGTGAGCGGGCGGAGCTGCTGGAGGCACAGAACACGCGGCTGGCCGGGGAGAACGTGCGGCTGGAGGCGGAGAACGCCACGCTGGCCGCGACGGTGGCCGCGCAGCAGGAGCAGCTGGCCGCGCTGAAGCAGCGGGTGGTGACGCTGAGCCGGATGCTGTTCGGCACCTCCAGCGAGAAAGACGGCGCCGGTAAGCGGCAGGCGGGCGGGCAAGCCGCCGACGCCGGCGGCGGGGATGACGCCCCGGCAGGGGATGGCGGCGCGGCGGGCGGGCGGCGCCGGGGTCAGCGGCCGGGATCGGCGGGGCATGGGCGGCGCCGGCATGAGCACCTGGAGACCGAGGAGCAGGTCCATGACATTCCGGAGGGCGAGCGGCGCTGCCCGCGGTGCGGCCGGGCCTATGAGCTGTTCGGGGAGGATGCCAGCGAGCAGGTATCGTGGCGGGTCCGGGTGTGGCGGGTGGTGCACCGGCGGCGCAAGTACGCCCGGTGCTGCCAGTGCCCGGTGCCGGCGGTGCGGACCGCGCCCGGCCCGGCGACGCTGATTCCCAGGGGCCTGTTCACGACGGAGTTCTGCGTGAACCTGCTTGTCGCCAAGTACGCGCTCGGGCTGCCGTTCAACCGGGTGATCGCGATGCTGGCGATGCAGGGCCTGGAGGTGGCGCCGGGCACGCTGGCCGGGGTGGCCCGGCGGCTGGAGGAGCTGCTTGCGCCGCTGGCGGCCGCGATCGCCGCGCGAAACGCCGCCGCCGGGCACGCGCACGTGGACGAGACGTCGTGGCGGGTATTCGGCCAGCCCGCCGATAACGGAGGCAGCCGCTGGTGGCTGTGGGTGTTCACTGCCGCGGACACGGTGGTGTACACGATCGCGGCGTCGCGGTCGCTGAAGGTGCTCGAAGACCATTACGGCGTGCAGGCCGGCCAGCTGCCGGAGGGCCGCAGGCCGCTGGTCATCAGCTCGGACTTCTACTCGGTGTACCGGTCGTTTTCCGAGCTGGACGGCGTCACCTCCCTCTGGTGCTGGGCCCATATCCGGCGGCGGTTCATCCGGGCCGGCGACGCCCACCGCAAGGAGCTGGGCAGCTGGGCTGATGCCTGGACCGGCCGGTTCGCCGCACTATACGCCGCGCACCGTGCCCTGGCCGCCGCCCCCGGGGGCACTGGCGAGCACGCCCGGGCGGCCGCCGCGTTCGATGCGGCGCTGGAGGAGATCGACGCCTACCGCCGTATTCAGGGTCGCCGCCCGGACCTGCTGCACCCGGCCGCGGCGAAGGCGCTGGCCACCTTGGACCGCGAATGGGGCGGGCTGGTGCGCCACCGGGACTTCCCGGACCTGCCGCTGGATAACAACACCGCCGAGCGGGCGATCCGCACCCCGGTCGTGGGCCGCAAGAACTACAACGGCTCCGGCGCGGAATGGTCCGCTGACCTGGCCGGCCACGCCTGGACCGTCCTGGGCACCGCCCGGATCACCGGGCACAACCCCCGCGCCTACCTGGACGCCTACCTGCAGGCCTGCGCCGCAAACGGCGGCAAGCCGCCGGCTGGGCAGGCCCTGGAAGCCCTGCTGCCCTGGAACATCACCCTGACCGGCCAGCCCGGCGAGCCAGACGGCAGGAAGGACCAGCCGCCGTGACCGTGACCGGCACGCCCGGCCAGTACCCGGCCCGCTACTGCGGCAGGGACTTCACCCTCGCCGAGCTGGAGGAGATCCGCTCCCTGGCGGCGACGCTGCCGACCCGCCGCGCGATCGCCGACGCGATCTGCGACGCGCTCGGCTGGCAGACCCCCGGCAGCCGGCGCAAGGACATGACCGCCCGCGTCGCCCTGGGCCGGATGGCCGCCGACGGCCTGATCACCCTGCCGCCGCCGCGCAACGGCAACGGCAACGGACGCCACCCCCGGCACGGGCACCCCGGCCAGCTCGCCCTGCCGCTGCCGGCGCACCCCGCCGCCACCTTGGCCGATCTCGGCCCGGTCACCATCAGCGTCGTCGACAGCCGCCAGGCCTCCCGGCAGTGGAACCAGCTCATCCGCGACCACCACTACCTCGGCTACACCCCGCTGGCCGGCGCCCAGATCCGCTACCTCGCCGCCGCCCCCGCCGCCGGCCCGATCGCCGCCTTCGCCTTCGCCGCCAGCGCCTGGAAATGCGCCCCCCGCGACGACTGGATCGGCTGGGACCCCGCCACCCGCCGCGCCAACCTGAACCTGATCTGCGGCAACGCCCGGTTCCTCATCCGCCCCGACCTGGCGGTCCCCAACCTCGCCTCCTCGCTGCTCGCCGCCGTCACCCGCCGGCTGCCCGCCGACTGGCGGGCCCGCTACGGCTACGCCCCGGTCCTGGCCGAGACCTTCGTCAGAGGCCGGCCGGTTCACCGGCGCCAGCTACCGCGCCGCCAACTGGACCCGCATTGGCCAGACCAAGGGCAGGGGCAAGCTCGACCGCCGCCATGAACACGCCCTGCCGGTCAAGGACATCTACCTCTACCCGCTGCACCGGCGCTGGCGGCAGATCCTCACCACCCCGCCCGCTCAGTAACAGCCCACGGGATCACCGAATTCTTACATCATGTCAATCTCACCGCATCGCGGCCAGCCGGCCGAAGGATAATCGTCTCCGATCATCCACCACGCGGGCCAGGTCCCGATTGCCCGATCGAACTTTATCCGCGCCTCGAAGTCCCCATGGTCGCGGGAGAATATCCCCTGTGTCGTCAGGCGCGCGGAGGTGTAGGCAGCGCTCTCCGGCGGCCCGCGCAGTGCCCTGATGACGAGGTGCCCCTGGCCGTCCAGGTAGCTGTTCGCGCGGCCGTCGGTGTACGTCTCCATCTCGTTGTTATCCGTCCACCGCCCGAGGTCGTAGCCCCATTTCGATGGATCGGGCGCCGCACCGGCCGGGCCATTAAATTCATCCCTGAATACATATGACAATGGCATCGTTCTCCCGTTCGTTTCCTCCCTCACCCTGAGCACCCCGGTAGCAGCCAGGCCAGCTAGGGCGAGCAAACCCGCCGCTCGCCCTAGCACCGTCCGGCGTGTCAGTGTCAGTTTGAGCGCCCTGCGCTAACACTGGCCAGATTGCTGTCGGTGTCCGCGCCGACTGTGCCACCGCTGCCCGCGATAGTGAACGCCGCGTTGGAGATGTTAGCCGCGAGGTAGGATGCGCTCTGCGCACCGTAGCCAAGCTCCAGCCGGTAACGGACATGATCCGCATGGGCTGTCGCCTCGTCACTCTTGGCGATGTACTGAACGAAGATGACACCAAAGGTGCTGTCCCAGTAGGAAATCAGCCAGGGGTCGTCCCCATTGCCCCAGGCACCGAATGGGGCGGCAAACACGGTGGACGGCCCGCTGGCTGTCACACCTGCCTCGGACTTTATCTTTGCCAGCCCGGCCGTCATTTCAGCTGTCACGCGCGCCTCGTACTGCGCGTCCGTCTGGCCGAAATTCCAGATGTAGTACTGGTAGGCACTATCCGTCATGTCGCCCTGGTCAAGACCAACCAGGCACGACGCGGGGGCGTACGGCATATAGGCATGCCCGCATTCACCCGCATGGAATTGGATCATCCAGCCCTGGCTGGCCATCGCCTGGATGGTCGACCATGGCGCGTAGGCGGTACCGAATTGGGTATAGTCCTGATTCGCGCACCCGGTGATCACGAACATCACGGCGTGGAACCCGTACTTCTGGAGGACCGGGGTCGCCTGTGTGTCATTCGGGAATGCGTCATCGAACGTGATCAGGACCGGCTTGGCCGGGAGAGTCTCGGCCGTCCCCGCCAGCCAGGCCGTATACTGGGCAGGCGTGATGGTCGCATAGCCGTTACTCGACAGCCAGGCCATCTCCGCCGTGAAATTGGCCAGCGTCGTGTTGTAGAAGTCGACCGAGCCGGCCACCGAAGATGGCGTGCCGATGCCGTGGAAGCACAGCACGGGAATCTGCTTCACACTGGACGACTGCACCGATGCCGCCGTCTCACCAGCACCGCTGCTGCAAGACGCGGTGGACACCAGGCCCAGCACCAGCGCTAGCGGGAGAACCGCCAGTAGAATTTTATGCACGATGATTCCTTTCTTAACGCTGACGGCGGATACACCTCTACGCAATTCGGGCGCGCGTCCCGCGCTGCTGGGTTCCAGTCACCATCACACGTGGCCTCACCGCTGATCGGTTCGCCAGCGATCGAACGAACCGGCATTTCTGGAGTGTCCATCGCTACGGCATGAGCTACCTGCGTAGCCGGATCGTAACAGTTTGGATATGCCACATCGCTGAGCGTATAGCAACGGGTCAGGCGACGTGCGGGGCGTGTTCGCCAAGGTCAGCAACACGCCAGCACCAGACCCGGCCTGCAGACCGGCTCAGCTAAAAGCCCGGCGCACCCCACAGGCACCCCAGAACCCATCCGCCTTCGTTCGTTTCCCCTGGTCACTGGGGTTTGGACCAGTGCCCTGATCGGTCAATGTCCGATTTTGATTCGACCTTGAGGCGATATTCAGTGATTCTGGGAGCAAGGCGGGAGCCGATCCTGGTAGCGGCGGGACACTGCGACGCTGCAAGCGTGCCCAGCAGTCCCATCGACGAACACTGCGTTGGGTGGGCGCTCCTGCTCGCCGTGGTGCCAGCGCAGGCCGAGCCCGAGCGGATCATGCAGCGCGTTCGAGAGCTGACCTGAGTGGTCTAATCATGGGCGGCCTGTCCCTGGCCGGAGCGCGCGGCTTCGGCCGGCTCCGGGGCGGTGAACTGCCAGATCTCGCGGATCGTTACCTGGATCGCGCCGGCCGTGGGGATGGCCAGCAGGGCTGCCACGAATCCGCCGAAAGTCCCGCCGATCCAGCTGCCGATGGATGCTCCGATCAGGATCGACACCAGCACCAGCAGCGGGTTGACCTTCACTGTCCGGCTCATCACAACAGGGTTCAGCACGTGATTTTCGACCTGGGTGTAGATCAGGAATACGACCAGGGTGATGATGCCCGCCGTCAGTGAATGGCCGGCCGCGAACAGCACGGTGGGTATGCCGGCCAGCGCGCCGCCGATCATGGGCAGGAAGTCGACCAGCCCGACCCACAGCGCCCACAGCAAGGGGTACGGAACCCCCAAGACCAGGAGGGTGACAAACACGACCACCCCGGCGATGACCGAGGTCGCAAAGTTGCCGAGCATGTAGCCAGTGACGGAGCCGCTGATGTCGCGGGCAATCCGCGAGTAGCGTTCCGCGTGCGCTGGTGACATCATCCCGAGCAGGCCGGCGCGCATCTTGGGCCCTTCCAGGAGCAGCAGCAGCACGAGCACGAAAATTGTCAGCAGGGTGATAACCAGCGTCGCGGCGCCCTTGCCCAGGCTCAAGGCCGGCTTTGCGAGGCCCTGCCCGAAGCTCACTAGCTTGGGTGTGTTCTTCGCTACCCACGCCTGAACGTGATATTTGACCGCGAGGTGGCCGATCCACCCCTTGCCGTGCTCGGCCTGCGACACGTACGTCGGCAGTTGCTGGGCTAGGTGGCTGATGCCGTTGACGAGCGGGTATCCGAACGCCACCGCCAGTCCGATGAAGACCACCACACCCCAGAGGGTCACGATCGTCACGGCAAATCCGCGTCGCCGGATCTTCCATCGCTGCAGGGCCACCACAAGCGGGTTCAGGAGCAGGGCGATGAATCCCGCGACGACCATGATCAGGATGACGTCGCGCAGCCGGTAGAGCAGCTTGCCGACCAGGTAGGCGGCGACCACGACCCCGACTGTGGCCAGGATGGCGCGTAGCGGAATGCCCCTGGACCCTGCGGCTCTCCAGAGGCGTTCCCGCCGGGTCTGTGGCGGTGGCAAGTAATCTTGCACCCGGCCATCATCTCAGCCGTGGGCGGGCTGTCCCAGTCCGCCTGGGAGTTCTCGCACATTTCCGGTCAGGCTTGCCTGGCGGCCAGCCTGGCCAGTAGCGTCCGCACGGCCACGCCCAACTTCCGGAAGACCTTCCGCAGGCCGAATCCAGGTCACGACGGCGCCCCGCGACGCCGCTGGCCTGGCGTCAGTGGCAGACCCTGCCTTGACGGCCCGCCCACGCCGGCCGCAAACTGGCCAGCGCGAACGGGCCACCGTGCCTTAACTGCAGGAGGCCCTGCCTCCATGACGGCGCGCACGACAAGGAAAAAGGTCACGAGCGACGGGACCAAGGTCGCGCGTGGGCCGAGGCCGGGAATAGCTGGGCATCTGCCGTGTCTACCCGGTCAGGACCACCAGCGGGCTGGCCAGGGTGAAAAAGGGACATGCCATGACTCAGAATGAGGACCTGCCCGCGGAAGTGCGAAAGCAGGACGAGGAGGCCGAACGACAGATAGCCGCGCAGCTGGCCGAGCTACGCAAGAACACGGAAGCGGCTCACAATGACGACCTGCCCGCGGAAGTGCGAAGACAAGACGAGGAGGCCGAACGACAGATAGCCGCGCAGCTAGCCGAGCTACGCAAGAACACGGAACCCATCAGGTACGTAGATCTTGGCCCGGCGGTCCCAATGTGGCGCGTGGGCTACTACAAGGAACACGGACACTCCTACGTGTTCCTTGTGACCCTGGAGGGGCCACGGGATAACCCGGAGGTGACCAGCCAGGCAGCGGTGTCAATCGGCGATGCGCTGCTGTACGTCCGCGGAATTCTCGACGCAGTCGCGAAAGCGGTGAAGTCATGAACAGTGCCAGGTGACCGTCGCCCCGGGCGCACAGAGGGCTGTGCAGTGCCAAAACTCACGTTCAGGGCTTTCACTTGGGCACACGCAGAATGCCGGTGACGCTAGTGTGTAAGCGTACCTGAGTGAGCGGTGGTCCAGCTCCTCACTGCCGCAGGGTGGTCACGCGCACGCTTCTGCTGATCGATTTTGCGCGCTTGCCTGAGGAGTCGAATCCCGGTGTCCGAAACCACGCCGAAAGTGCCCGAACGCCCGTCACTCGACCGTGCTGACGTCAGGTGGGCGCAGGAGTGGGAGCGGACGGGGATATACCGGTTCCGCGGGGCCGGTGATCGCACCACAGTGTTCTCGATCGATACGCCCCCGCCCACCGTCAGCGGCTCACTCCACGTGGGGCACGTGTTCTCCTACACGCACACCGATATCGTGGCCCGGTTCCAGCGGATGTCCGGCAAGGACGTGTTCTACCCCATGGGCTGGGACGACAATGGGCTGCCCACCGAACGCCGGGTGCAGAACTACTTCGGCGTGCGCTGCGATCCGTCGCTGCCCTACGATCCGGGCTTCGTCGCGCCCGAGCCAGCCAGGGGCAAGGAGCAGCGCCCTGCCGATGTCTCGCGCCGCAACTTCGTCGAGCTGTGCGAAACGCTGACCGCCGAGGACGAGAAGGCGTTCGAGCGGCTGTGGCGGCGGCTTGGGCTGTCGGTGGACTGGTCGATGACCTACACCACTATCGGGGAGCGCGCCCAGCGGGTCTCGCAGCGAGCATTCCTGCGGCTGCTGAAGCGGGGGGTGGCCTACCAGGCCGAGGCTCCTACCCTTTGGGACGTAGCTTTCCGTACCGCCGTGGCCCAGGCGGAACTGGAAGACCGCGAGCACCCCGGCGCGTGGTACCGGATCGCGTTTCACGGCCCGGACGGCGGCCACGTGGACATCGAGACCACGCGGCCCGCTGCTGCCGGCCTGCGTAGCCCTGATCGCCCACCCGGACGACGAGCGCTACCAGCCGCTGTTCGGCAGCACCGCCACCTCCCCGGTCTTCGGGGTCAGCGTGCCGATCCTGGCCCATCCGGCCGCCGAACGGGACCGGGGCGCGGGAATCGCCATGTGCTGCACCTTCGGCGACCTCACCGACGTCCAGTGGTGGCGCGAGCTGAAGCTGCCGACCCGGACCATCATCGGGCGTGATGGGCGCGTCCTGGCTGACCCGCCCGGCGGCCTGGACAGCCCGGACGGGCGCGCGGCGTACGAGAGGCTGGCGGGCGCGACCGTTCACACCGCCCGCGAGCGGGTGGCGGCGATGCTGCGTGAGTCCGGCGACCTGGACGGCGAGCCGCGCAAGACCGTCCGGCCGGTCAAGTTTTACGAGAAGGGCGACAAGCCGCTCGAGATCGTGTCCAGCCGGCAGTGGTTCATCCACTCGCTCGCTCACCAGGACGCGCTGCTGCGGCGCGGCGCAGAGCTGCACTGGCACCCGCCGTACATGAAGGCCCGCTATGACGACTGGGTCCGCGGCCTCAGCGGGGATTGGCTGATCAGCCGCCAGCGCTTCTTCGGGGTCCCGTTCCCGCTCTGGTACCTGCTCGACGAGAACGGCGAACCCGGCTACGACACCCCCATCCTGCCCAGCACCGACGCACTGCCGGTCGACCCGTCCTCGGCTGTCCCGCCTGGATACACCGAGGACCAGCGCGGCCGGCCGGGCGGCTTCACCAGCGATCCCGACGTCATGGACACCTGGGCCACGTCATCGCTGACGCCGCAGATCGTGTGCGGGTGGGAGGAAGACCCGGAACGCTACACGCGGACCTTCCCCATGGATCTGCGCCCGCAGGCTCACGACATCATCCGGACCTGGCTGTTCTCCACCATCCTGCGGGCCGAGCTCGAATCAGGCACGCTGCCCTGGCGGAACGTCGCTCTGTCCGGCTGGATCCTGGATCCCGACCGGAAGAAGATGAGCAAGTCCAAGGGAAACGTCGTCACGCCCATCGACCTGCTGGAGCAGTTCGGGTCCGACGCCGTGCGTTACTGGGCGGCCAGTGGCCGGCCCGGCACGGATACCGCCTTCGACCAGGGCCAGATGAAGGTGGGCCGGCGCCTGGCCACCAAACTGCTCAACGCCAGCCGGTTCGTGCTCGGGTTCCCGGAACCGGACCCGGGCACCGCGGTCAGCGAACCCCTGGATCAGGCCATGCTGGCCGCCCTGGATGAGGTCATCGCCAAGGCGACCGCGGCGCTGCAGGACTTTGAGTACACCGCCGCGCTGGGGAGCACCGAGCGCTTCTTCTGGTCCTTCTGCGACGACTACCTCGAACTGGTCAAGCAGCGGGCCTACGACGACGAGGGCGGAGCCACCGCCCAGTCGGCCCGGCTCTCGCTGCGAACCGGACTGTCGGTCCTGTTGCGGCTGTTCGCCCCGTTCCTGCCGTTCTGTACCGAGGAAGCCTGGTCATGGTGGCATGACAACTCGGTGCATACAAGCCCCTGGCCAGCGCTGGCCACGGCCACTCCAGCCGCCGATGCCGGCGTCATCACCATGGCGGGCACCGTCATCAGCGCGATCCGCAAGGCCAAGTCCGAGGCCAGGCAGTCCATGCGCGCCCCGGTCCGCTCCGTGCGCATCCAGGGGCCGGCCCGCCACCTGGAGTCGTTGCGGACGATCAGTGGCGATATCACCGCCGCGGGTAACGTCGCCACCCTGGTGCTGGAACCCGACGGCGCGCAGGAACTCCGGGTTGACGTACAACTGCCCGACGCATGACCGCGGCGCGGAGCTCGGCTAGGTCAGCACAGACGATCAGCAGCTGACCGGCCGCTTCAGGACGGCGGGAAGCGTGTCACGGGCGCCGGTGACGGTGACGATGTTGGTCCACTCTGCCAGTGTCTTACACCGCTACGCGGTGATCTGCCGCGGTCCCGCCGGCCCTGCGGGCCCTCCGGGACCGCCGCCGATCAGGGCGGCCGGGCCGACCGGCATGGGGAGCGGAACCGGGGCCGACTGGCGCGCCGGCCGCTGCGGCACATTGGTCAGCCGCAGCGCCAGCGCGGGGCACATGTCCACCGCCTGCTGCGCATCCTTCTGCAGCCAGTCCGGCACCGGGATGTCCAGCATCACGGGGAAGCCGTGACTGTCCAGATGGATGATCTCCGACACGAGGTGAGCGCACAGCCCGTGGCCCTCACACCGCGTCCAGTCGACGACCAGCCGCTGCTGGGCCTGCACTTCGGGACCCGAGGGCAGCGGCAGGATGCCGCGGACCGGGCGCCCGCAAGAAGAGTGGAACACGTGCGCCGCGAGGTCCTCGGTGAACACATCCAGCGCGGACAAAACGAAGCGGGTCATGCCGTCCGGGTGCGTGCAGGCGCCGCGTCCCGACACGGATGCGGCGGACCGCCGGGCCACATCCAGGGCCTCGATGCCGCCCGAGCCATCGATCAGCGCGGAAAGCGCCCGGGCGATGCGCGGCAGGCCCAGCTTGCAGGGCCCGCACTGCCCGGCGGACTCGCCGGCCAGGTAGCTCGCTATCCGGGATACCTCGCCGAGCGGGCACGTCCCGTCGCCGAGCGGCAGCACGATGCCGGCTCCGAGCGTCCCGCCTGCCGCCTCGAGCCCCGCTCGCGACACCGGCACGACATAGGCGTTCTCGGCCGGCAGCCACATTCCGTGGTAGCCGCCGACCAGCACGCCGTCCCCCGCGGGAGCCTGGCAGATGTCGAGGACTGAGCCGAGCGGCACGCCGGTGGGCACCTCGACGACCGCTGGGCGGGCGGCGGATCCGCTCACACTGAGCAGGATGGTGCCGGGTTCCTCGGGCATGCCGACCGACGCGTAGCGCTCGGGCCCGAGCAGCGCGAGCACGGCGAGCTGCGCGAACGTCTCGGCGTTGGACAGCAGGGTCGGCAGGCCGTACACGCCGCTCTCGGCCGCGAGCGTCTTACGGCCCGGCGGCACCGGGCTCTTGCCGTTGATTGCCCGGATCAGGGCGCCGCTCTCTCCCGAGATAAACCGCTCCGGCACTTCAACGACCCGTACCAGGTCCCGCAGGCCCGGTTCCGCGGCGATGGCCGCATCCAGCGACCGGTTGGCTAGCTCGTTGCCTGCCACCCCGGCAATGATCTCCTCAGCCCCGATCGCCTCCGCCGCCAGCGCGGCACCGGACAGGACCAGGTAGGGCGACCTCATCAGGAGCATCTTGTCCTTGAAGCTTCCTGGTTCGCCCTCGGTAGCGTTGACCACCACGATCGTCGGCTGACCGCTCTTGCGCGACGCGTCGACGACGGCCTGCAGCTTGCGGGCGGACGGGAAGGCCGCGCCGCCGTGACCGCGCAGATCTACCTGCTGCGCGATCGCGATGAGATCGGCGTCCGACAGCCTCGGCAGCCTGCCGAACAGATCCCGGTGGGCCTCCAGGTCCAGCCGCGGATACCGGTCGAGCCCAGCGGTCATCCGGGCTGCTCCGATTCGCATGATGGCCGGGGCGGCGGGGCCAGCCGCGGATCCCGGTTGCATCGCCGAATTGGAGATCATGGTCGCTCGTCACCACCGTATGAAGGAACCCGGGGGAGGGGGCCGGTACGTTCGTCTGATTGCGTCGCTGGTGGCTGCGGCCGGCGGCGCCGGGCGGGCTGCGGCCGGCTGGGGCCGCTTCGGTAGCCCGGCGGCGGACCGCCGTAACCGTCCCGCGTCCGCCGCGGGGCCGCTCCGTAGCCAGGGTCCGGTCCGTAGTCGCCGGGCTCACAGCGAGGCTCGGCGTCGTAGCCCTGGTCCTGCCCGTAGCCAGGATCTGGCCCGTAGCCCGGGCCGTAAGCGGGATCCGCTCCGTACGGATGGTCCTGGCCGTAAGGCCGCTCCCGGCCCGCCCGGGGGCCGGAGTCGTATACGGGCTGTGGGCCCGGGTCATACCCGGCTTGTGGGCCCCGCGAGCCCGTCCGGTTACCGGGCTGGGGCCCAGACCCGTACCTAGCCGGGGATTCCCTCTCGGGAGGCGCCGGCGGGTAGACAGGCGGTGGCCCCGTTCCGCCGCCGGGCCGGGACGCGGCCGGGTAAGCGGGCGGGGGGCCGACCGCACTGGTGGGCGGGCAGACCGGCTGAGGCCCAGTTCCACGGCGCACCTCTGGGGCCGGCCGGTAGGCGGGCTGCGGGCCCGTCCGGCGGGACGGCTGAGGCCCGGTTCCGTTGGCGGGCTGGGGGCCGGTCTCGTAGACGGGCTGCGGACCCGTCCGGTGCGACGGCCGGGGCGCGGTCCGATAGGCGGGCTGCGGCCCGGTCCCATAGCCGGTATCCGGCCCCTGGCCAGCCCGGTCGCCCAGCCGGGAGGCCGGCGCGCCCTCATAACGGGGCGGCCCGTCGTAGCCAGGCTCGTATCGCGGCATCCGGCCGCGCTGCGCCAGTCCGGTGCGGGCCGGTCCGGGGTGGGCTGGGTCCGGCAGCGCGGCGATGGCGCGCGCGGGCTCAGCCACCGGGGCATGTGCGGGGGGGACCGGGGCAGCCGATCCCGGATTCCCGCCCTGCAGGGCCGGCGCGGCCCTGGTGGGCCCGCCCAGCGGCATCGCGCCGCTCATCTGGCCCATGAGGCCGAGCTCCGCAGCCCGCACCGGCATGGACTGCGCCGAGCTTGAGCCACGGTTGCCGGCCAGCGGCGCCGCACCCGCGACTATCTTCTTCGTCCGCAGCGACGTGGCGAGGATCCGGACGAGGACGGCTATGGCGAGCATCGCCAGGACGGCCCCGTAGCTCCAGTACACAAATGTGCCGATCGCCTTCCGGCCCGCCAGCAAACCGTGCAGCACACCGAGAATAAGGGCGGCGTAATTTGAATAATGGATAGCGCGCCATTTCCACGCATTACCATTCACAGTAAAGCGCCGCCGCAATATACCGGTAATAACTAGCAGGATAATTATGTCCGAGGCTATCGTTCCCTCGGCCATGTAGAACGTGCGGTACTGCGAAAGAAATGGTATAAACGCGTCAAGCAGATGAACGTGGAGGGTCTTGGACTCCTCCAGATGCGGCGCCGTTATCTCCAGCACGATGTGCACGACAAGGAACGCCAGCGTCCCGAACGCGACCGCGCGGTGCACAGTCTGAGCGATAACGCGATGGCCCGGGTCGAGAATGATCCGGTCCGTGGCCAGGACACCCATGCATGCCGTGCCGGTCAGCAGCATGAGCGCGAAGACGCCGCTGTACTTCAGCATGAAATGATCCGTGGCCGCCAGCACAATGTGCCCGACAGACGTGGCCAGGGCGGCGAATGCGAGCAAGATCGCGACGCCTGCTGCGGACCCGACGATCATCGGCTTGCGTTCTGCGCCCGCACGTGCGGCCGAGGCACGGGAGCCCGTATGGCCACGCGAGCGGGTGCGCGTCGGTGTCACGACATACCTCCTCAAGATCACGAGGATCTGGAGAGATCTGAGAGCAGCACACGATTCATATGCTGTTGGAACGGGTGAAAAGATCTGATGTCACAGTTTCGCCAGCCGGATCGATACCGTAGCAGGTTTGGTCACAGCTTGGGCACGAAACGATATATTAAATTCCTGTGAAACTACGTTCGTCCGTTTTGTCCGGAGAGCATCCGCCGACACGCGCGCGGTCCGCCCGGGAAGGCAGTTCATGCGGCCATCGCCCGGGCCGAAAGAAAGGAGCTACCCGCCGCCATCGGTGCCGCGACGGTGCTCACGGATAGGCGCGCCCAGCTCTGCGGCGGAGATGGCCATCGTATCCGCCCGGAGCCATCGCCCGGAAAGCCGCAGCGGCGAGCCGACGTCCCTCGCGGGAGGCGGCACGTCCAGGATCCGGCTCGCGCGTGGCACGCGTGAGCGCGGGTATGGGGACACGTTCCTCCTTCGCCGTATCCCCCGCCACGTCCGTTATACAGGCACCGCCCGCGCAGATTCCGGTGAATAGGCGATTGCCCAGGTAATGCGCATAAGCCACGCATGCAGGTATCCCGGCCCGCAGGCGCTGCATAGACCGAAGTTTCCCCCAGGCTCATAAGTCCCATCACGTCTGCCCTGGTCATAGAGCTTCAGGAGCCGGACTGACATGCCTACGGCAGGCATTACGCATCACGTTTCCCCTCGTCGACGGGGATATCAGTTCATCCCGATGGGAACTTCCGCCTAGACGGCGGCGGCGGAGACCAGTTCCGCGGCCACCAGCTCGGCGATCTGCGCGGTGTTCAGCGCGGCTCCCTTGCGCAGGTTGTCACCGCAGACGAACAGGTCCAGCGCGCACGGGTCGTCGAGGGACCGGCGCACGCGCCCCACCCAGGTTGGGTCGGTGCCCACGGCGTCCGCCGGGGTCGGGAACTCGCCCCGCTCCGGGTCATCGGTGAGCACCACGCCCGGGGCTTCCCGCAGCACCCGCTGGGCGGCGGCGCGCTCGACCTCACGGCCGAAGACCGCGTGCACCGCGGCGGAGTGCGTCGTCAGCACCGGCACCCGGGCACAGGTGGCCGATACCCGCAGGCCGGGCAGCGCGAGGATCTTCCGGGACTCATTGCGGATCTTCAGCTCTTCGGAGGACCATCCATCGTCCTTGACCGATCCGGCCCACGGCACCACATTCAGCGCCAGCGGCGCCGGGAACGGGCCCAGGTCACCCACGGCGCCGCGGATGTCGCCGGGGCGCTGTCCAAGCGCACGGCTCCCCCCAACCCGGTCCAGCTGCGCGTACAGCGTATCGATGCCGGCCTGACCGGCCCCCGAAGCAGCCTGGTAGGAGGCGACGACCATCTCCTGCAGGCCGAATTCGCGATGGAGTGCGGCCACGGTGACGATGAGCGACAATGTCGTGCAGTTCGGGTTGGCGATGATGCCCTTGGGCCGCCTCCCCGCGTCCCGGGGGTTGACCTCGGGCACCACGAGCGGGACATCCGGGTCCATCCGGAACGACCCGGAGTTGTCCACGGCCACGGCGCCGCGCGCGGCGGCCACCGGAGCCCACTGCGCGGAAACCTCGTCCGGGACGTCGAACATGGCCACGTCGATGCCGTCGAAGGCCTCTTGCGACAGCGCCACGACCTCGCATACCTGGCCGCGGACCCGCAGCAGGCGCCCGGCCGACCGCGGCGAGGCGATCAGCCGGATCTCACCCCAGACGTCCGCACGCGTCGAGAGCAGGTCGAGCATTACCGTACCGACGGCGCCGGTCGCCCCGACAACGGCCAGGGATGGCTTGGTGGTCATCGTCCCGTCCCTCCGTACACGACCGCCTCGACATCATCCGCGTCGAGCTCGAACGCCTTGTGCGTGGCGTTGACCGCTTCGTCCACGTTCTTCTGGTCGACCACGACCGAGATGCGGATCTCCGACGTCGAGATCATCTCGATGTTCACGCCGGCCTCGGCGAGGGCGCCGAAAAAGCTGGCCGTGACCCCGGGGTGGGAGCGCATACCGGCACCGATCAGCGAGACCTTGCCGATCCGGTCGTCATAGAGCAGGGACTCGAAGCCGATGGTGTCCTGCAACTGCCGGAGCGCGGACATCGCGGCCTGGCCGTCATCCCGCGGAAGGGTGAAGGAGATGTCGGTCCGGCCCGTGGCCACGGCCGAGACGTTCTGCACAATCATGTCGATGTTGATGCCGGTGTCCGCGATCACGCGAAAGATCCTCGCCGCCTCGCCGATCCGGTCGGGAACGCCCACGACGGTGATCTTCGCCTCGCTCCGATCGTGCGCCACCCCGGAGATAATCGCCTGCTCCACCTCGGAATCCTCCACGTCTTCCCCGGCGCCGGCCAGCGCCGTGCTCAGTTGGCCCGTGTCCGTCTTGTGCCCGGCGTGCCCAGTGACCCAGGTGCCCACCTTGTTGCTGAAGGAGGAACGGACGTGAATCGGCAGGTCATACCGCCGGGCGTACTCGACGCAGCGCAGATGGAGCACCTTGGCGCCACAAGCGGCCATCTCGAGCATTTCCTCGTAGCTGAGCCGCGGAATCTGCCTCGCGGCCACGACGATCCTCGGGTCAGCCGTGAAGACGCCGTCCACGTCGGTGTAGATCTCACATACGTCGGCGTCCAGCGCGGCGGCCAGCGCCACGGCCGTGGTGTCGGACCCGCCCCGGCCTAGCGTCGTGATGTCCTTGCTGGTCTGTGATACGCCCTGGAAGCCGGCCACGATGGGGATCGCCCCGCTGTCGAGTGCGGTGGCGATCCGGCCTGGCGTCACGTCGATGATGCGCGCCTTACCGTGCGTCGAGTCGGTGATGACGCCCGCCTGCGACCCGGTGAACGACAGGGCCTCCAGGCCCAGGTTGGCGATCGCCATCGCCAGCAGTGCCATCGAGATCCGCTCGCCCGCGGTGAGCAGCATGTCGAGCTCGCGGCCCGGGGGAAGCGGGCTGACCTGGTTGGCAAGGTCGATGAGCTCGTCCGTTGAGTCACCCATCGCGGAAACCACCACGACAACACGGTCACCGGCCTTACGCGTGGAGACGATCCGCTGCGCTACCCGCTTGATGCCATCCGCGTCGGCCACTGACGAGCCACCGTATTTTTGCACGACAAGAGCCACCGAGGCGTCGCTCCTCCCGGGTTGCTGGCCTACGGACGCTTGAGTTTATCCGTGCTGGCCCGGGGGGGCGACCCAGTGTGCCCGGTCAAATGGCTAACGTGCTCTTGACGGGGCCGTCCCGGGGTCTGATGGGGGTGGGGTGTTGCGGTCGGCGCGGGGACCCGCCAGTAGGTCAGCGCTGATGTGCCCCCTCGGCGGCCTTGGCCGGGTTGGGGTGCGGGTGTTTTTCCCCGCGGTAACCGACCGGGTGCTGGCGACGGGTCACCGGGTCGCCGGCGGTGCTGGCGAGCAGGAATCCCGCACTGCCCGCCTCACTGCGGCAGGCTCGCAATCTGCGCGTCCATCGGCGTGGCGGGCGGCGGCATGTCCGCGATCTGCATGCGGAGCGCCGTCAGTGCCGCGCCGTAGATCCCCGAGAAGCTGGGGAAGGGCTGGATTGTGTCGCTCAGCACCTCGATCGGGACGTGTGCGCGGATGGCCAGCGTGGCCTGCTGCATCCACTCACCGGCTTCGGGCCCGAGCGCGTACGCGCCAGTCAGCCGCTCGCCGTCGCTGAGCAGCGTCAGGAATCCGTTGGACTCGGCGTAGGCGTGCGTGTAGGTAGCGGTCTTCGGCACCTCTGACACCGGCGCGGTGGCGCTGTACTGCGCTTCGGCCGCGCCCACCGCCGCGGCCTGCGGATCGGTGTAGGTGACTCGCGGAACAGCTTCGTAGTTCGCCGGGCGCGCATCGCCGGCGATGTTCACCGCAACCACGTCGCCCTCGTACTCGCCGACGTGTGTGAGCGGCCAGATGCCGTTGACGTCGCCGATCGCCCACAGGCGCTCGCCTGCGCGCAGGTGCTCGTCAACCGGGATCCCGTGGGGGCCGGCCTCGACGCCCACCGTCTCCAGGCCGATCCCCTCGACGCGCGGGCGCCGGCCGGTCGCCACGAGCAGCCGGTCGCCCCGCAGGTCCATGCCGCCATCGATCTGCAGGACATACTCCTCACCCTCCCGCCGCGCGGCGGTCGCGTGCATCCCGAGCATCAGCTCGATTCCGTCCCGGCGCAGGGCCTCGCCGAGCGCCTCGCCCAGCGGCGCAGGCTCGCGGGGAAGCACCCGGTCGGCGCCCTCGATAAGCACCGCCTCGGCGCCGAGACGCCGCACGACCTGCGCAAGCTCGACGCCTGCGGACCCGCCACCCAGCACGAGCAGGCGGCGCGGGACAGCCTTCATGCTCGTCGCCTCGCGAGTGCCCCACACGCCCTCCAGCTCATGGAGCCCCGGGATCGGAGGCACGACCGGATCTGAGCCGGTCGCAACGACGACGTGGTCCGCGGTGTGGCGGACGCCGTCGACTTCGACCACGCCGATGCCGGCCGCCAGGCCCGTGCCCCGCAGCAGGTCAATGCCCCGGCCCGCCAGCCAGCGCTGCTGGCCGGCGTCGGAATAGTTCGACACCATGAAGTCCCGCCAGGCCAGCGCGGCCTGAACGTCAACCTGCGCGCTAGCGGCGGCCTCGCGTGCGCCCGTCACCGCCTCGCCCGGGCGCAGCAGCGACTTCGACGGAATACAAGCCCAGTAGGAGCACTCGCCGCCGACCAGCTCGCGCTCAACGACGGCGACACGCAGCCCGCGCGCAGCCAGCGCCGCAGCGCAGTGCTCCCCCGGCGCCCCGCCGCCGAACACGATCACGTCATAGTCGGTCATGTCGGCAGCTCCGTCCCGGCCTGCTCCGCCGCCATGTACGCGGCGTACCAGTCGGGCCAGTCCGGATCTGCCTTGCCGATGCGCTTTTCGTGCTCGCCGTGGGCGGCCGACGCGCGCCGCATCGCGCCCGCCAGGTCCGCCGTGGATGCGAATGCCGTCTCAGCGGCGTCGATCCGGCCGGGCAGCCGCGTCGTGATCTCCTGCAGCAGCCAGCCGTTGCCGTCCGGGTCGCTGAATGTGGCGAAGGAGCGATAGCTGGCGTGATCGGGCGCGGGGCCGCTCACCCGGCCGCTCGTGCCGTCGGGCTGGAACTGAGCGCCGGGCGTCCCAGCGTGGAACACCTCGCTGACCTCGGCACCGTGAGCGGCAAGCTCGTTGTGCGCAGCCTCGATGTCGGAGACGATCAGGTACAGGCCCTGGGCCGAGCCAGGCGCGGCCGACGTGACGTGGGCGCCAAATTGAATCGAGCACCCCGCGCCGGGAGGCGTGAACTGGACGATCCGGACGCCGTTGCCGAAGGGGAAGTCGGCGTCGAGCCTCCACCCGAGTCCCCCGTAGAACGCCTTCGCGCGGTCGACATCCGAGACGGGGATGACGACCACTTCGAGCTTCATGTCCACGATGCCAGCACCTCTCCCTTTGACGTAAGTGTCTTGGGTCAATTCCCTTCGATTTCAGTGGTCTGTGTCAATGCCTCGGGCGCCTGTGTCACCGGGCCTGAAGCTGACCTTCACCCGCACGCCATAAATCGCCGAGTCCACAAGCCTTATTGCTGGGAAAACGGGTGGCGGGCAGTGAGGCTTGAGGATGGGCGGCCTGACGTGGCGCCGCTCGTCGACCGGCCACAGATCTCCGGCAGTCGGTGATCGTGAAAGCGCAATTACTGTGGCTGCCGGAGGGTGTAGGTGATGGGCCGGCCGTCGCCCGGTAGCTTCGGCGGGCGGGTGTTGATCTCGGCGAGGAGCAGGGTGAGGGCGCGGGCGACGCGACCCTGGCCAGGCCGGTCGAGCGTGACGGTGATGCTCTTGGGCGTGTAGGTGATGGTGCCGGCAAGCCCGCGGATGATCGTTTCCCGGGTGATGGCCCGGTACTCGTCTTCGTCGTCCAGGTAGGCGTTGAGGTGGCGGGCGAGGTAGTGCTCGGCGTTGGCGGCCAGCAGGCGCAGGACCAGTTGCAGGCAGCGCCTTCTGATGTGCAGGATCGCCCGGGTCGCGGCCGGGTCGATCTCGCTGGCCGGTAGTTTCGCGGGGTGCTTCTTGCGCTCGGTGTCGGCTTCCTGCAGCGCCTGCTGGCATGCTTCGATCTTCTGCTGGGCACGGGGGATCAGCTCGCCGTTCTTGGCCGTGGCCGGGATGGCGGGGTCGGCCAGCAGTTTCGCCAGCGCGACCTCGGCCTTGGCCAGCGCGGTGTTCGCTGCGGCTTCGGCCTTCTTGGCGGTGGTGCAGGCCGGGTTGGCTTTCAGCTTGGTGTTGGTCACCTCGTCGGCGAGGTAGCCGGCGAGCATGTCGAGACCGTAATTGGCCATGTCGTACTTGAACATGTTCTCCTCGGCCCACCGGCCGCGCAGCCACCCGGCCAGCTCGGCGGGGCACGCGCCGGGCCGGCCGCTGATCGCCTGGGCGGCCATCTTCCCGTGCTCGAACAGGGTCAGCTGCCGGACCGGCTTGCCGTAGTCCTTCAGGGTGACCTGCTCGTCGGTCCAGGCCACCTGCCGCACGCGGCCGCCGCGCAGGGTGATCGTCTGCGCGATGGGGAGCAGCGTGGTGGCCGCCAGGGGGGCGCGCCGCCAGGTCAGCCAGTCATACCCGGCCGCGTCCACCGCGGTGAAAGTGGAGGGGAACGCGGCCCCCCGGCCGGACACGATCAGCGGCCTGGTGTCCCGGCCGGGCTGGTCGCGCCCGGGCAGGGCGCCGGTCAGCGCCGCGAGCGCGCCGGGCAGGGTGGTGCACAGCGCGGAGGGTTCCCCGGTGGTGAACGCGATCGCCCGCCCGGCCAGGTCGCAGATGTAGGTGTCGTCGTGTCCCTTCGTGGGCTTGCCGCGGCGCGGGTTGCGGCCGGGCGCGACCGCCTGGTGACCGGTGTACTCGGCCAGGTGGTCATCGGCCAGGTAGACCTGCGACTCGGCGGGCTCGATCGCGAGCATCTGGCTGGCCAGCCGGCGCTGCAGCGCCAGCGGGTCGCACCCGTCAGCGAGCTCGCCCAGGCGCTGCCGCCAGGTCCGCAGCGACGGCAGCGACGTCAGCCCGGCCAGTGCCCCGGCGTCGGCGCCGGCCAGGTGCTTGGTCTGCTCGATCGTCAGCGCACCGAGGGTAAACGACATCTGGGTGCACACCAGGATGCCCAGGTCATCCGCCGGCGCGCCGGCGCCCGCAGCTGAGGTGCCGGTCCCGGCGCTCAGCAGGTCCCGCGCGCCGATCCGGTCGGTGAAGGCGTGCACCAGCATCGCGCCCGCATACCGGCAGGCAACGGTCCCGGTCTCGATCCTCCTCGCCACCCGCCAGGTCGCGTCATCCCCTTCGGTGTCGCCCTCAGCGCCGGCGGTCCGGCCATCGCGGCTTGCGCGTGTTTCCTGCCCGGTCCCGGCATCCCCGCAGGTCCGCTGGCCGGCGGTCCCGCCGGCGGCATCGGTGTCACCGGTGTCACCGGCGTCCTCGAACAGGGGGCCGGGGGCGGGCAGCGTGCCGTGCTGCTTGATCAGCTCGGTGATGCGGGACCGGGACACGCCCAGCCTGCGGCCGATCTCGGCGTGGGTGAGGCCCTGCCCGGCCCAGGTACGGGCCCGCCGCAGCCGGGCGGGGCTGAGGATCGGGGGGCGGCCCATCTGGTGGACCAGTCCCCTGGCGCCGTGCTGCCGGTAGCGGGAGCGGATCCGCGACACCTGGGAGGGCTGCAGGCCGAACGCGGCGGCGACGGTCTTGCCCTGGAAGCGGCTGCCCTCGGTCAGTGAGCAGATGGCCAGGTCCCGCATCTCCAGGTCGCCGGCGCTGAAGGCGGTCAGCAGCATCGGGCAGGCGTGCACCGCGACGACGCGGCCGTCCCCGGCGCGGGTGACCCGCAGCGGCCAGGGATTCGGCATGCCAGGGAGCTGCGGGGCGTCCATGCGCGCCAGCCAACCCTTCGAAGATCACGATAAGCTTACTTCCCGACCTCATTGTGGTGACAGTATTCCCAGCTCACAGTGTATTTGCGAACGGCCGCGCCGACTGTCTGCAAGCCGTTCCGGCACCGGCGAGCCGGCCCAGGCGGGATACCGATTGCGCGCGTGCTGGATTGCCGAGATCTCGACATCGACCGCGTGGCGGCGAACCCGCAGGTCAGGCACAGGATCTAAATCAACGACTGCTGGAGATCTGGGCCATTGACCGCAGTAGGTGCGGAACACCACTCACCAGTCGTCGGGGGATTCGGCGACCACCGCCACCGGCCACGCCAGATCCCCCGTTCCGTAACCCGATGGTGGTGATGATCCACCACCCGCTCGTTCGGCTCAGTGGATTTTCTAGTAGAGGGCCGTACGTTCCTCGGCGACGTCGAGGCGGGCGTGCACGACCACTGCGTGCAGGGCACGCAGGGCAGCACTGGCGTGGGTTCCCCAGTGATTGAAATAGGAGTACTGCCACCACCACAAGGCCTCCAGCTTCCGGTCGGCCCGGTAGTGCTTGAGCCCGTGGATGAGGTCGGCCGCGACGGCCGCGACATCATCGGACAGACGGAACGGCGTTCCCTGCGTGTCGGCGTACGGGTCGAACAGTTCCGCGTAGTCGTCACAGTCCGGCAGCTGCCGGGCCAGGCCGACGCGGAGCGCGTCCAGGTCGGGGTCGTCGCCCACCTCGGGCTCCAGGTTGCCGGGCAGGATCACGTCGGTGGTGGCGCCGAGCTGGGCTCCCGCCAGCAGGATCTGGGATATCTCGAGAAGGAGCAGCGGCACCGCCTCATCACCGCCGTCACCGGCCGCCAGCCGCTCGACGCCGTCGAGGAAGAGCCGGACGTTTCCGGCGATCTGGTCCGCGAGCGGGCTCAGCTCGGTGGCGGGTTCCTCCGGCTGCCGGGCATGCGGGGGCCCCGGCGACTGCGGCGCGCTGCCTCCCGCTGGGCCCGCTGCTGGGTCAGACATCGAGCAATCTCCGTCCTTCGAACGCGCGCCCGAGCGTTACCTCGTCCGCGTACTCCAGGTCGCCGCCCACCGGCAGTCCGCTGGCCGGCCGGGTGACACGCATACCCATCGGCTTGATCAGGCGGGCGAGATAGGTCGCCGTCGCTTCCCCTTCCAGGTTGGGATCGGTCGCGAGGATCAGCTCGGTGACCGTCCCGTCGGAAAGACGCGCCACCAGCTCCCTGATCCGCAGTTCTTCCGGGCCGATCCCGTCGATCGGGCTGATCGCCCCGCCGAGCACGTGATAACGCCCGCGGTACTCGCGGATCTTCTCCACCGCCGCGACGTCCTTCGGCTCCTCGACCACGCAGATGACGGACGGATCGCGGCGCGGGTCGAGACAGATCCGGCACTGGTCCTCCTCGGCCACGTTCCCGCAGGTACGGCAGAACTTCACCCGCTCGGTGACCTCCAGCAGCGCCGCTGCGAGCTTCCGTGTATCTTCCGGGTCGGCGGCCAGCAGATGGAAGGCGATCCGCTGCGCCCCCTTCGGCCCGACGCCGGGGAGCCGCCCGAGCTCGTCGATGAGGTTCTGTATGACCCCTTCGTACACGTCAGATCCTGATTCGCTAGATCACCGGCCGCCCGGATGAGCGGCACTCCTCACTCGCCGTGCGGCTCGTCGCTGCTGGCGCCGGGCAGGCCGGGACCACCCAGCCCGGAGGCATCCGGCGTTCCCAGGCCGCCCGGCATCTCCGGCATCTCGGGCAGGCCCGGCAGGCCGCCGCCGAGAGCGGTCGCGAACGGGCCCATCTTCTCCTGCTGAAGGTCGCCGGCCCGCCCGTAGGCGTCCCGCACGGCGGCGAGCACCAGGTCGGCGATGGTCTGGGCCGTCTCTTCCAGGTCATCCGGGTCGATCGCTTCCGGGGCGATGCTGAGGTCCACCAGTTCGCCCTGGCCGTTGACCTGGGCCGTGACGAGGCCGCCGGCGGCGGTGCCCGACACCTCCGTATCGGCCAGTTCCTGCTGGGCACTCATGAGCTGTTCCTGCATCTGCTGCGCCGCGGCGAGCAGTTGCTGCATGTCCAGCTGGCCGTCAGGGTTCACTTTGCCCCCAATGGGTGTTGTCAGCGTGCGGTTGCGTTGGGTCCCGGCGGCTGTTCCGCCGGTGGCGGGTGACCGGCCGGACTGGTTTGCGGCCGCATGGCTAGTCTGCACCCGCCCGGCGTGTTCCCTGAACGCCGACCGCTACTGCCGGATGGCTTTTCCGGTCGCGTCAGTCCTCGACCTCACCAATGATCTGGGCGCCGAGCTCGCGCTGGATCAGGTCCATCCCGGTGATTTCGGCCTGGCCGGGTGAGGCCATGTCCTCGGCATCCGGGGTCTCGATCGCGTCCACGATGGCCGGGGCCCCGGCCATCGTGGACGCGGATGCGGCGTTCGCTCTGGGCGCAGCCGGGGCAGGGGCGTCACTCGCCGGAAGGCGGCTGGACCGGCTGCTTGCGGCATCGCGGGCCGCACCCCGGGAGGAACTTCCGGCGTCCGCACCGGGTGGGCGCTCGTGGCTCTGGGCGCCGCCGGTGTCCTGCCCGCCTCCCCGGGCGGCCGGGTTCCCGGGACCTCCGGGAAGTCCCTCCTTACCGGGAGGGACACCGGGGCGGTCCGGTCCCCCGGCCGCGCCGCCATCCCTGCGGGGTACACCATCGCTTCCCGCGGCCCGCGGCGTGCGAGCCGGGCGCGGATCGGCTGGGCGGTCGGGGACGGCGTTCAGCCGGGGGCGCCCGTCCCCGCCGCCTGTGCCGGGGTCGTTCCCGGACAGCGCCCTGATCCGGACGTTCAGGCCGAACGCGGAGGCGAGGACCCGCTGCAGGTCCGCGTCGCACCCGCTGGTCGTGAAGCCCTTGACGTCGCCGTCCCGCGCGAACCGCAGGGTAAGGATGCCGTCGTCGAGGGAAACGACGGCCGCATTGCTCAGCAGCATCCACGCGACCCGGCGCTCGCGCTTGATGGCATCGAGGATCGCGTCCCAGTTGCGGCTGATCAGCTCGACCCCCGGCGGGCCCGCCGGGCCCGCCGGGCCCGCGGCGGGGGACGCTGCGAGCCCCGGTGGCGGCCCGGCGCCCGTTTCCGCTGACGGGGCTGACGAGGCGGCTTCCGGTGCGACGGGGGGCAGCGAACCGTCTACGGCGTCATCAGCCGCCGGACGAGGCCGGGCCGGCGCGCCCGTGCCCCGGCCCTCGGCGGGCCGGGCGGCGGGGACCGCATCCGGCGCGGAGGACGCTCCCGCGCCTGGCCAGCCGGCCGGGCTTTCCGCCGTATCGGCGGGCCCGCGGGACCGGGCCGACGGGACCGGGGACTCTGCGACGGCCTGCGGGCCATGCTGCGCTGAGCCGGCCAGGCCAGCACCGCGTTCCAGCCGTTCCAGCCGTTCCAGCCGGGCCAGGAACGCTTTCTCGTCGGTACTCGCGGACGGCAGCAGGACCTGCGCGCACATCAGCTCGAGCAGCAGCCGCGGCGACGTCGCGCCACGCATCTGGTCCAGGCAGTTGCTCATGATCTCGGCCGCACGGGTGAGGCTCGCCACCCCGAACCGTTCAGCCTGCCTGCTCATCAGATCCAGCCGGTCCGGTGGCACGTCGAGCAGGCCCGTCTGGCCCGCGTCCGGAACGGCGGCGAGCACGATCAGGTCACGGAAATGGTCCAGTATGTCGGCCGCGAACCGGCGCGGCTCGTGGCCGCCCTCGACGATCCGGTTCACGACGCGGAAGACCGTGCCACCGTCGGCCGACGCGAACGCGTCGGCGATCTCGTCGAGCAGGGTGGCATCGGTGTAGCCGAGCAGCGCGATGGCGCGTTCATACGTGAGCCCGGCCTCGTCCGAGCCCGCGACGAGCTGGTCGAGAACCGACAGCGAGTCCCGGACGGAGCCGGCGCCCGCGCGCACCACCAGCGGCAGCACGTCGGGGTCGAACCTGACGCCCTCCTGGGCGAGGATGTCCTCGAGAAGCCGGCGCAGGATGGCCGGCGGCACCAGCCGGAACGGGTAGTGGTGGGTCCGGGACCGGATGGTCGGGATGACCTTCTCCGGCTCCGTGGTGGCGAAGATGAACTTGAGGTGCGGCGGCGGTTCCTCGACAAGCTTGAGCAGGGCGTTGAAGCCCTGTTGCGTCACCATGTGCGCCTCGTCGATGATGTACACCTTGAAGCGCCCGGCGACCGGAGCGTAGAACGCGCGCTCGCGCAGTTCCCGCGCGTCGTCGACGCCACCGTGGGAGGCGGCGTCGATCTCGATCACGTCGATGCTGCCCGGCCCCGACGGCGCCAGCGCGATACAGGACTCGCACACCCCGCACGGGTCCGGCGTGGGCCCGTTCACGCAGTTCAGCGAACGGGCCAGGATGCGCGCGCTGGAGGTCTTGCCGCAGCCGCGCGGCCCGCTGAAGAGATAGGCGTGGTTGATCCGCCCGCTGCGCAGCGCCTGGCGCAGCGGCTTGGTGACCTGCTCCTGACCCTTGACCTCGGCGAAGGTGGCCGGCCGGTACTTCCGGTACAGCGCCAGGCCTGCCACGGCCCCGGACGGGGTCACCGGGGATCCGGCCGAAGGCGAGCTCCCAGCCGCTTCTGGCTGCGCCGGATCCGAAGGAGCTTGTGCCATGACTCCATCCTCGCCAGGCCGGGTTTCCCGTGAACGTCCCAGGGACGGAAGGGTCCCCCGCGCACCCGTCAGAGCCCGCGTACCCTTGCTGCCTTCCGGCCCTGGGGGGGTTGGCAGGATGCACGCCGCGCGGGGGACCTCGGGACAGTCTAGCCACGCCCCGGACCACCGTCGCCCGTCCGCGCGAATCCGCCTCGCCGGCAGCCTCCTCCCGTTTCGTATACACCACCGGCTCTAGCTGAGCGTCACATTCCAGACACGGAAGAAACTGACGGTGAAACTTACGAAGTGACGGTGAAACAACGGTCATTCTGCGCTGCCACCCTGGCCCGCCGCCTCGCGCTCGTTGGTGGCAGGCAAATCCCGGTGACCGCCGTGTGTTCCGGCCGCGTCTCGCTGGCTGCCGCGCAGCAGGCGATCGCGGCGCACTGGACGACCGCCAAGGCGCGGCTCGGGCTCCGCTGAGGCGGGCACGGGCAGGGCTGACGCCGCTCGGGCTGGGCTGATCCACAGCTGCGCGACCGTGCTCGGCGTCACGGTAAACTTGCCGGCGGAGGATTCGCCTAGTGGCCTATGGCGCACGCTTGGAAAGCGTGTTGGGGGCAACCCCTCGCGAGTTCGAATCTCGCATCCTCCGCCATGCTGACCAGGCATTATGTCGCGGTCTTCCACGCGTGAGCGTGGTAACTCTTCGTGTCTGGTCTCAATTATGGTTCACACGGAAAGCGCCTGACGCGACAACTGAGTCCCCGCTGGGCGCGCGGCAGCAGACCCTGGCCGGTGCGGTGGCGAGGGCTGGGCGACGAGCGGCACGCGAGCACCACCGTGCACCTTCCGCCCCGCCGGCCGCTGCCCGATCACGAGAAAGACCCCAGCCACCTGTGACCCGCACCCGCCGACGCGCGGGAGGGGACCCAGTTGTCGCATCCCACGGCAGCGCCACGCAGTGGCGAATGAATTCTTAAGTGCCGAGTCCTGACCTCCTGGCCCATAGAGCGTGTTCCCGGCATGCGCGGGGCAGTAGGGTCTCGATGTGGATATAGCGGTTTCCGGGGATGATCTTCGTGATGCCGCGCGGCTGGCGCGGGAATGCTCGGTCATGGGTCATGCCGTCACGCTGGCCCGCTGGATCGGGACGAGCCGCCATCCGGTGACAGCCGGGCGGGTGCTGCGCAAGGCCGACGTGCCAGCGGCAGGTGCGGCTATCGGTGTGGACGTGCCGCCGCGGCTGCGCACGATGGCCGACATCCCGGCGCTGCACCGGCCCTGGTGCGCCGCGGTCGCGACGGGCCTGCTGCAGGTCGGCGACGGGTGGGGCACTGCCAGTCCGGCGCTGGAGTGCTGGCCGCCCGGCGATGCGGACCTGCTGGCCGGATGGCTGACGGCCCTGCGCGCGCTGTGCGCGGCGGAGTCCTACCCGCAGGACGAGGACAGCGTGCGGCTGCTGTCGCTGGCACTGCTCGCGGTGCTTGGCGAGGATGGCGTGCCGCGCGCAGACGGCTTGTGGCGGCCGGTGCACGCGGCGCTGCATGACCTGTGTGACCGGTACGACAAGTCGTCCTGGGAGCCATTGCACGCGGCCGACAGGTATTACGACCTGGAAACCGGGAAGCCGCTGGCCGGGCTTGTCGCGCTGCTGGCCGGGTTCGGCGCGGTGGTCGGCGATCCCGGCAAGCCGGTGATCACCCCCCTGGGCCGATGGGCGGCCGGGCATCTGGCGGACGGCCTGGCTGGCCTGGCCGATCCGGGCCTGGCGGCCAGCGAGATGATCGCGCAGGCCGCCCAGTTCAGCGACGAGGAACAGCGGGGCCATGTCGCGTGGGGATGGCTGGCCGAACGCGAGCCCGCCGGAGCCGCGCGGGAGGTCCTGACCGCAGCCGAGGGGATGTCGCCGCTGCTGCGCGTTGCGGCGGTCGGCGTGGTGGAGAGGCTCGGTGAAGACGCGCTTCCCGCCTGGCGCGAAATGGCGGCGGCACCCCGCATAGGCCCGCACGCCCGCGCCGTGCTGGCCGGATGGGACCAGGGCCCGGAGCCGAGCGACGCGGACTGGCAGTGGCTGGCCGTGGAGGATGCCGCGGCCGCGCTGGAGGACAAGGGGCCCGATGAGGCGCTCAGCCGCGTCTGGGAGAGCATGCCGGGGACGGACCTGGATGATCGCCTCGCGGCGGTGCGGGCTACCAGCCACCCGGATGCCGGGGCGCTGACTCGGGCGGTAGCTGAGTTCGCTGTCTCCGGCGCGCCGCGCAGCATCGACCAGGTGGGCGAGCTGAAGGTCTCGCTGTCTGGCTTCCGGCCGCCGATCTGGCGGCGGGTCCGGCTGCCGGTCACCGCCGCCCTGGCCGACCTGCACGAGGTGATCCAGGTGCTGTTCGGCTGGGACGGCGACCACCTGCACCTGTTCCAGGTGGGGAAGAAGCAGTACACCGACCGGTTCACGGACCTCGAGCGGACCGGGGACGAAGAGGCAGTCCGGGTCAGGGACGTCCTGACGCCAGGCGGCAAGATCGGGTACACCTATGACCTCGGGGCCTGCTGGGAACACGAGATCACGCTGGAGAAGATGGTGCCGCGCGACCCTGGCCAGGACTACCCGGTCTGCGTGCAGTACAAAGGCAACTCTCCGGTCGAGTACTGGTCCGAGGACGACCCCGCCGAACCCGAGCCGTTCAACCTGGCCGATGTCAACCTCAAGCTGGACGCACCGGGCGGGGCGGAGGAGTGGGAGGAGTGAACGGCACTACCGGCCATGAACCAGGGTAGCGACGCGCCGTCGCTCGCTTTCCTCATCGAGCGCAGCGCGGAACTGAAGCGGCACCTGGTCGACGTCGCGTGCAGCCTGCGGTTCGAACGGCATCTGGAGCGGTTCATGCTGGAGGGCGCCGGTCCCGAGCCGGTGCTGGACGAGGGCGAAGCGATCGGCCTCCTCGACCGTTTCGCGCTTCAGCACCGCGTGCCGAACGGCAAGACTGTGCTGGACCAGTTCCTGGCCAGCTGGCCGGATCTGACCGCGGCTGACCGGGAGATGGCGCGCGGCTGGCGCGACCCGTACCGCCGCGCACAACGGCTGGCACCTCGTCGCCCTAGTGTTCGTCACCACTCCCGGGCCTGCCCCGGGCGTGCGGCCAGCGCTCGTGCCTCCACCGCATCCACTTGCGTGTCGCCATCACTACCGGCGGAGATACCCGAAATCATCAGCAATCAGCTGGAGCAGCTAGGGACTGCATTCCAGCGAGACTTAAACCCGCGAGATATACGGCAGCATCCGGTCAAGGTTATGGGCATACTCAGATCGGCATGTGAGGATCGGCGACCGCAGCGGGGCATACCAATCACCCTGATCTGTTGCCCTGTAGCCGCGCCTGCCGGTACCTGGGCGGAGCGGATGATCATCATGAGCATCTCGTACGAGAAGACAGCGCGGGCACCGGCACCTTCCGGCGCGCCGAGTCGAGCATCACCATCGAACTCGCATAGATCAGCCCGTCCACCGTCAGCGGCACCAGCCGTCCCGTCCAGCCCGCCTCACCATGCGCCCGCACCAGAGCGCAGGCATGCTCGTAGGACGCGACCGACCGCCGCAACGCCGACCACAGCCCTGCGGTCGTCCACCTGATAACCCGATCAGCCGCCATCACCGAGCACTACCGGGCACAAAAGACCTGGTCAGGACCATAACACCAGCATGTGCAATTGGTTCGACTCGGACCCCGGACACAAACCCTTTGGAGATGTATGTCTAGGTTTGCCAGGGACGCTTGCACGTCCCCGGCTCTGGCCTAGCCTGTTGCAAGCGTGGCGAGGTACGCGCGCACCAACTGGGCGCGCGGCTGTCCCAAGTGGAGTTTCGCGCGTACAACGCGAATCGATGGCAGGCGTCCGGCCATAACCGTCGTCGGCGAACTCCTCGGCGGCCTGAGCCTGTTAGTGCATGCGGCATCCGTGCCGCTGCTTGCTCTGTCTCGGGAGAGGCGGTGCCCGTGGTCTCCTGAGTCCCGCGAATGATCATCATGAGCAGTTCGTAGAAGCCACCAATGCCACCGCCCTCCACGTTCCCACTGCGGCGTCGATCAGACCACGCCCTAGGCTAGAGCGTAAGCGTGCTCATACGATTGCCGCGACCACGGCCGCGCTGATAACGGCAGCGGCGGTTGACCACCTGGCCGCCTTGTCGGTGCCGATCATCGCGTCAGGCCCCCATGACGTCGTTGTAATGACGGCGTGCTCGCGCGCTGCGGGCGCTGCGGCCGTACCGGGCGAGCATTTGCGGGCTGGACCACCCGTTCAGCTCCATGAGGTCACCTTCGGCGCCGCCCCGGTCGAGGAAGACATGGCTGAAGGTGTGCCGGAACTTGTGCGGGTTGACCTCGACGCCAGCGTCCCGGCCACGCCGCTCGATCATCTGGTAGACGCCGCTGGCCGTCATCGGGCCGCCGCGCACTCCCAGCCACAGCGCGCTCACCCGGGCCATTTTGTGCTTGGCGCGCTCGCGCTGGTAGCGGTCGAGCGCACGGGCCGTGTCGTAGGTGAACCTGATCGTGCGCTGCTTGTCGCCCTTGCCTGTGACGACTGCCTCGCGGTCGCGCGGGGAGATGTCGTCCGTCGTGAGCCCGGCCAGCTCGGACAGCCGGGCGCCGGTGTCCTTGAACACCGAGATGATGGCGTAGTCGCGGCGGTTCTGGAAGCCACCGCCCTTGCAGGTGCCCAGCAGCGCGGCCAGTTCGTCGTCGGCGAAGACGGGAACAAGCTTGTCGCCAATCTTCGGCGGCTTGAGGCTGGCCATCGGGTTTGGGCGCTGCTCGCCGGGGTCCTCGGTGGCGTGCCACTTGAAGAATGGACCGTACCCGCTTCGGTGGACACCCGGCTTAGCTGCCCGATTTGTCGGGAGAGCGAGAAATGGGTTCGACACGCCGCTCATTTACGCCGGAGTACAAGGCGCAGTCGGTAGCTTTCGTCATTGACGGCGGCCGCCCGGTTGCTGAGGTCGCCCGTAACATCGGCGTCCATGAGATGACTCTTGGCAAGTGGGTGAAAGTGGCACGAGATGCCGCGGAGTCCGGGAAGTCACCGGATACGCCGCTGGGCGAGTCCGAGCGGGCCGAGCTGGTCCGGCTGCGGGCTGAGTCCAGGGACGATAAGTCGACGATCGCCGAGCTGCGGATGCAGGTGGAGTTCGCAAAAAAAGTAGCGACCTGGTTCGCGAAAGGCAGTCAGTAAGATTCGCTGCTATCGCGGGCTGGGCTGATTCGGGCGATTACCCGGTGTCATTCATGTGCGCCTGGCTTGAAGTTTCACGTTCCGGCTATTACGCCTGGCGGGGCGCGGGGCCGTCCCAGCGGTCGGAGGACGATTCCGCGCTTATCGCGGTGATGAAAAAGGTGCATGAGGAGGCGCGGGGCAATCCCAACGCCATCGCTTTTAGGTGTTAGGTGTTCTATGGGTTGTATCGGCCGTGTATGCCCGTATGGGTTTTCCTGGGCGTTTTGCTGTGGCGGTGGGCATGACAGTAGCCCGGATGTCGCTCCGGGGGGGGCGCCGGTTCCACGGGCCGGGACGGGGTTTCTCCTTCCGGGTCGTTTATGCAGGATGACCGGGTTAGGAAGTGTCGCCGGAGGCCGGGCTGGCTGCAGGAGCGGTGCGGGCGCCGGCGTAGATGATCTGCCCGGCGGGGTAGATGGTGATGGTGGCCTCGCCGGTGCTGGCGGATACCCGCCCGGTGGCCGGCGAGGACGGGAACTGCTGGCGGCCCTTGGTGCACCGTTCGCGGTGGCGGGGCGGCCGGACGGGCAGCAGGGCGGCGAGGATCCGGGAGCTGGCCAGCGCGGCGGCGGCAGCGAGCACTGAGGCGGGGGCAGTCGCGGGCGCCAGGGTCTGGGTCATCGAGCGGACGGCCTCGCGGCGGGCGGTCGTGAACGACACCCGGGCGGGCGTGGCCGGCGCCTTCGGCTCGCTGCCGGGAGCGGCGGTGAGCTGGGCGGCCGTGCCGGCCTGGATGGCGTGGCAGCCGTGGATGCGGACCAGCTGGGTGGCGGTGATCCAGGCCCACATCTCCTGGGTGACCTGGTGCGGGGACGACGAGCGCAGGATCGGGCCGCGGGAGGGGCCCGCGCCGGTGATCGCGGACTTGTCCTCGCCGATGACGGTTTCCACCGCGGCCCACCGGTCCGGGTAGCAGGCGGCCAGTTCCGCGGCGGGGTATGCCTGCCAGTCCGTCAGCGTGGTGGCCAGAGCGTACAGCTCGTCCCCGGCGCCGCCCGGGCCGGGGACTTTCACGTCGTATTCCACGACGCGGACCGGGATGCGGTCGGCGCCGTCGGACAGGAAGGACTCATACGAGCCGTCCGGCAGTGCCTTGAGCAGCGGCAGGACGATATCGGACTTCATCCGCATCAGCAGGTGCGCGCCCTGGGCGCGGATCGCCTTGATCAGGGCGAATCCCGGGAAATTGCGGTCCATCAGGATCAGCCGGCCCGCCGCGAAGATCCCGGGACGGGATCTGGCCAGCCGCCGGGTCAGGGTCTGCTCCCCGTCGCAGGAGGGGCCGAACTCCATGCCGAGGGTGGCCTTGGCCCGTGCGGCAGTGAGTATGACGGCCCGGACCTGGGGAAACGGCGACGAGTTATCCGCGGTGCCGGACGAGCCGAAATACTTCCGGTTCGCCTTGGTGTCCGGGACCCGGACCTGGAACCCGTCCAGGGCGCATAGCAGCAGCCCCCGCCACCGCATCCCCGGCGCACCCGGATCGGCGATCGGCCCGGCGACCAGCCAGAACAGCGCCCCGGACAGCTCCGCGGGGATCATGTCCAGGCGGCGGGTGACCGCCTCGGTACCCGGCACGTGCCAGGGCCGCGCCCACGGCAGGCACGCCAGCAGCCCGGCCACCCGCAAGGTCACCTCCGGCACCGGCGCGTCCGGCATCAAGGTCATCGCCACCAGCAGCCGGACCGTCATCGCGGCCGGCAGCAGCCGCTGCCGTTCCTCTGCGCAGCCGAAATCCTCCACCAGCTCCTCGATCTCCCCAGCCGGCAGGTATGCCTCAAGCAGGCCGAGGGTGACGTGACCGGGGAGCCAGCCGCCGGCCTGCACATCGCCGCTGCGCCGCACCACCGCTGGCGCGACCGTCACCTGATGGCAGAACACCAGATCCTCACCTGAAGTCACCGGCCGGCCCGCCGGGCCGGGCAGCAAAGCCGACACCCCGCCCCGGCCGGGACGGCGCAGGTCAGCGGGCCGCACCGCGACGATCCCCGGCCTCACGCCGCGAGCATCCATGCCACCGGCCACTGGGCTGGCGTCAGCAGGCAAAGTCGGGTAGAACTCCATGCACGGCTCCTGGGCTAGAACTGACTTCAGACATCAGTCCTCATACCAGGAGCCGCCGCTCATTCCAGCCGATCTACGCCCGCGACACGCCGGACAAGCGCGGGACACCGCCACCACGGGCTGACGCAGGCCGCACACGTAACATCCCAGTTCACCGGCCAAACCCCTTAAGTCAATGGCGTTGGGGGCAATCCTGGCGTGCGCCGAATGCGGGCGGGCCTGGCGGCGCTGGGCCACCTGGTGTCGCACAAGCGTGTTCACCGGCTGATGCAGGCCGCTGGCCTGCGCGGGCGCCATCCGCGGGCCTGGCGGCGGACCACGATCGGCGGGGATCGCCCGGTCCCGGCCCCGGACCTGGTCGGCCGGGACTTCACCGCTGCCCTGCCCGATACGAAGTGGTGCGGCGACGTTACGTACATAAAGACATGGGATGGGTGGGCTTATCTCGCGACCGTCATTGATCTTTACTCACGCAAAGTCGTTGGCTGGGCCGTCGCCGCGCATATGCGGACGAGCCTGGTCACCGCCGCCCTTGATATGGCCGTTGCCGCCCGGAAGCCGCCGGCCGGGGTGATATTTCATTCCGATCGCGGTTGGCAGTATACGTCCTCGATGTTCGACGGGTACTGCACAGAGAACAATATCAGGCGGTCACTGGGAGTAAGCATTCAGCCCATTCACGCATGGTGATAGGTAGCGCGGGATTTGGCTAGGGTTACGGGGAGAATGCCTGCACCGGAGGTCGCCAGGGCTTGCCGAGCATGAGATCGTGCAGGACGTCCATGGCGTTGCGGCCGTGTTTGCGGGCGGTGTCGATGTAGCTGCGGATATCGAGGCGGTCCTGGGTGACATCGTCGCTGGCCAGGCGACCGGATATCTTCTGCTGGGTTTTCAGCGGCCGGACTCCGCGCTCGCTGATGTTATTCGTGGGCCAGACGCTGGTGTCCTCAGTGAACAGCAGCACGTCGCTGCGGCGGTCGCGGCAGAATTCCAGCAGCTCGCGGCCGGGCTTCTGCTTCGTGCTGTTCTTCGGTCCGGGGACGCGGGGCACGCTGGCCAGGCCCGCGAGGACGGCGTGCCGGAACTCGTGCTCCAGCGGCTTGCGCACCCCGGCGGGGATGGCGTCCAGGCCCTGCTCGCAGGCGGCGTGCCAGGCATGGATCAGGCCGCGCAGCGCCCGCTGCGCCTGCACGGGCCAGACCGCGCCCGGGTAGCTCTCAGCGCAGTCCTCATAGTCCCGCAGCAGGTGAGACAGGCACGCCTGGTTCCCGGCGATGTGCTCCCACCGAGGGTGGAAATAATTCTGGTAGCGGTCGGAGACCACGATCCCGGCGAAACCGGGGAGGATCCCGGCGTCCCGCATGGACTCCAGGCTGCGGGCGCCCAGCCAGAACGCCGAGTACCGCTCGGTGAACGCGCCGTGCACGTACTTCTTCTCCCCGGCCGGCCCGGACCGCAGCGTGGTCTCATCGAACCCCGCGACCGCTGCGGCGGTGATCAGGGCGCGGATCAGCCGTACCACCTCCGCGGCCAGGCCCGCAGCCTGCCGCAGGCAGGAATGGATGAACCCGTCCGATACGGCAGCGCCGGTGACGTCGGCGATCAGCTGACGGCACCGCTCCACCGGGACATGCTGGAAGATGACCAGGTAAACGGCCAGGGCTCGCAGCCTGGGCCCGATGGACAGGGCGGAATCCGGGACGCCCGCCGGCCGGGCCGCGGCATGCGCCCGGCCGCAGGCGCACCTGGACTCGTGCAGGTCGTGCTGCACCCGCTCCGCCGGCGCCGACGGGATCTCCTGCTGCTGATACGACCGGGCAACCCCCAGGTCAGCGGCATCGGCCAGGTCACGGCCGCAGGAGCAGGCACCCTCGGGATGGTGATCCTCGGTCCGGTCCGGGACCTCCCACGTCATGGACGCCCCCGGGCTGCCCGGCTGCTTCCCGCGCTTGTTCTTCTCCGCCCGCTCAGCAGCGCGCCGCTGCTTGCGCGGCGGCTTCCGGCCCGGCAGGTCGTCCGAGCTCGGCGGCATCGAGGAGTTCCCGCTGTTCCGCGACCCTGCGCGCGCCGCCGTCCCCAGCTGCTCCCGGAGGTCAGCGACCACCGCCTCCAGCGCGGCGATCTGCCCGGCCTGCGCCGCGATCAGCTGCGCCTGCTCCCGGATCAGCGCATCACGCGGATCCGCGGACGGCTCCCCGGGCGGCGCATCGGTCACAGCCCGCAATCATCCCGAAAACCACGCTCAGCCACCACGGCAACACCACGCCCGACGCTGGAACGTAACCCACGATTACTCGCCGCAACACCGGGTCCAGGGACCTGAATGTTTACCACTGGGAAGGACAGGAATCTGTTACGATAATGCCGTATCGGAATCGTTCTTCGCGACGTACAAGAAAGAGCTGATCCACACCCGTCCGTGGCCGACGCTCGCAAGCCTGGAAAGGGAGACGTCCGACTGGATTGGCAACTATTACAATCCGGTCCGGAGACATTCAACGCTTGGGTACTTGACACCCGAGGAATACGAACTAGGGTATAAGAAACTCAGTCAGTTGGCAGCCTAATTCGGTGTCCAAAAAAGCGGGAACACTCCAGAACTGCTGGAGGGCGCGGAACTGGTTGTTGGCGTAGGAGTCCGAATAGCGGCCCAGAAGGGTGACCGTCCACTCCTGGACCTGCTTTGCCCGGACCCCGTCCCAGCCTGTGAACCCAGCCGGGATGAGGTACTCAGCAGCGAACCACTGCGCTGCCTCAAGGTAGGTGCGGATCGTCTTGGCCGATTTCTTCTCGGCCCGAAGGTGGAGGTCCCAGCTGTCGATCATGGGCTGGAACTGGCCGGCATCGAGGTTGCGCTCGTAGCCCCGACCGATTTTCTTGGGGGATTCCCTGGACATGCAGCCTCCGTAAGCGGAAGCTCGACAAGCGCTGTGCGCATCGAGCGGACGGCGCACCCGGCTCCACGAGGCGGCATTTCCGCAGATCAGAGAGACTATGTGGTCAGGGGCAGGATCGAACTGCCGACCTTCCGCTAAGGCTGCTAGCTCTGCGGCCTTCTGGGCGGCGTGCCGCTCCACGGCCAAGCCCGCAGGCGAGGTCCGTAGTCTCATTGCTAGTCTCATCCAGCTATGTTCGCCCAGGTTCTCCTGGCCACTCTCGGCCGTACCACCGCAGGTCGCAGACGGCGACGACCCACGGTGAACACGGACCTACAGACTTGGAAAGCGTGTTGGGTGCAAGCCCTCGCGAGTTCGAATCTCGCATCCTCCGCCAGCTCTAACCAGCCAAAACGTCAGGGCTAGCCCATCGCTTGGGCTGGCCCTTTGCCGTGCTGGTCACAGTTGGCCACTGGATCAGGCCGGAGCGAGCACCCCGGTGGTTCCCTCGCCGTCGTCATCGTCGGCGGCGGCCAGGTCGCTCTCGGGGGCGTCCCAGAGCAGCCCGCCGACCTGCCCGGCCACGCCCTTGAGGATGGAATCGAGCACGTGCTGATACCTGGTGGCCATTGCCGCGCTCGACCATCCCATGATGGCCATGGCCGTAGGCGTCGGCACAGCGAGGATTCCTAGCACGGTGGCGGCGGTGTGCCGCGCGTCGTGCAGCCGTCCGTCATGTACACCAGCCTCGGTGAGGAGCGCTTTCCACTCGTGGTAATCGGTGTTCGGGTTAAGCGGGCGGCCGTCCGGGTTGGCGAACACCCATCCTTCGTCGTGCCAGAGCTGGCGGGCGGCCGTGCCCTCGGCTTCTTGCTTTGCCTTGTGGGCTTGCAGCAGCAGGACTAGAAGCTGGCTCGCAGAGGATTACGTGCAGCTCGGCGAGATCGAGCACGCGGCAGACATGGCGACGCGCATGGCAATCCTGGCAGGCCGAACGAACTCAGCGCGGACGGATACGCGCCTACGCTTTCTCGCCGGGCGGCTTGAGCCGTACCGGGCGAACGCGGGCGTAGCCGACTTCTTCGACGCATACCGCGCCGCTGGCGGCACCGCAACCAAGGGTGAGCCAGAGTAGGCGTGCGTGGGGGCGCGGCCGGGGACCGTCAACTCGGCTCTGAGCGCTTGCTGATGCCCAACACGTGCGCACGCTAGGCCGACGCGCTGCGTTCTGCCTGGCCAGGGCGGGGTAGCTCAGTTCTCTGTTAGTGAACCATTCGCCCTATTGGGCTCCTATGGCCCCTTGCCTGTGAGAACTTTCTTTACGGTCTTTTTTTTGAGCCAAGGACCGGCAGATGCTCGGCTACGCGGGGAAGGACGCACCTGGCTTCGGACTTCAGGTCTTGGCCTGACGCAACCACTCCTCCTCCTGCCCGGGCTCGGGCAGGACCCGGCCGCGGCGGACCGCGCGAGGCTGTCCTGGATCACCACCATGACGTGGCGTTCGTCCACTCCTGAGATGCGCGAGCCTGCTGAAGCCAACTCCAGTGCGAGCCGCGTCAACGCCTCCTGCGGATGTCCTCGTCGCGCCCAGCCGGTGATGATCAGCGTCTTCCCGGGCTCCCCGCCCGGGAAGACGCTGTCAGCCGGCAACTCTTAGACGGTCACGTAGAGTTAGCACTTTGTTGATAGCCGCGTGAATCGGGCTGATCTCGGCCGCCAGCGCGGCCTTCGACTCACTCGTCAAAGTTCCCCGGGGGGCGGTGCAGGTGTAGACGGGCACATCGGCTCCATATCGGTAATCGGTAAGAGGATCGGCGTTCTCAGGTGCTTGGCGTTGCCGCTGATCAGACGGACTCGCCTGGCATACGCCACGGTGCCGCACGCTGCCGTCTTCCTCGACGCTTGGTGTCCAGTTCGCAGTCGCCGCGTTATGGACGACGTGCAGATCCGTCGCACGCCATCGGCACTCGCTGAGCAGCTGCTCCCATTGCCAGCGCGACAGGGTTAGCAAGGTGTCTTGACTCATCGGCACATCCTGTAGCACCTCGATAAGTAAGATCCGGGCTTACCGAGCAGGGTCGCTGTCCTCATTGCCGAGGGACCCAAGCCAGGCAGCGGTGCCCTTTCCTCGGCGTCTCCGGCCGAATCACAGCTCCAGGCTGGTGCCAGGGTCCAGCCTCGCGACTGGCGCGCTGGTGGGGGCGGCGGCAAGCGCCATCAGGTTGGTCATGATGCCCAGGCCGTTGTCACTCAAGATCGCATCGTGGATCGCGTAGGCGCGGGCAGGGGCGACCTCGCGGAAGTAGTCGATCATCTCCCCGGCCTTGAGCCAGGGGGCGCTGATCGGCAGGAGGAGGGTCCGGACTTGATCCTCGGGGACGGTGAACGAGTCGCCGGGGTGGAACAGTTCGCCGTCGACCAGGAAGGCCGCGTTCGCCACCTGCGGGATCTCCTTGTGGATCGGCGCATGAACGTGGCCGTAGACGTGTACGTCAAAGCCGGCGACGGACAGCGCGTCACCATGGCGGGTCTCATGCACCCGGTCGCCGAACTCGGCGAACTGCGCGGTGACCAACGGAGTGGTCCACAGCGTCAGTTCCGGGCTGGCCCGCAGCGCGGTGCGCACCGCGTCAGCGTCGAGATGGTCCTCATGCTCGTGGGTGACCATGACCGCGGCCGCTCCGGCCAGGGCCGTCGCCGCGTCCGACCACGTGCCAGGGTCGATGACCACGACGGCACCATCTTTCTCCAGCCTGACGCAGGAGTGTCCAAGCTTGATGAACCGCATCGCGAGCCTCCAGTGAGATGAGGAATGGGCAGATTTTCCGTGAAGTCGTGTGGCGGCAAGCCACAGCGTGAGCATGGCGGGAACCGGGGCGACTGATGCAATTCGGAGAGCGGCTAGGCGTCTTGGCCGAGGTGGCGGACATGGATGCCGGGCAGGATCCGTGAGGTGGATATGGGGAAGCTGACCCCGTCCGGGACGATGGAACCACCCGGGCGCCCGCCTCGTGCAGGACCCGGCAGGTCACTGCCGGGTCCCGTACGCACGGCCACCCGTCGTGCACCGCAGCATCCTCCTGCACCGGATCTCCCGGGCCGGGAAACTCACCGGCCAGCCTCTGGGCCAGCAGGACCGCGCCCTGGTGCTGCCCGCCGTCATACGGTAAGCAAGCCTGTGCGCAGCCGCCTTGCCCCGCCCGGCGGCGACGTCGCGGAGAAACGGCCGGATTACAGGCGCCGCAGCACTGGCTGGGACGGGTCCATCCATTCCTGCCCGACCGGGCCGTCGCCGCTGACCGCGATGACTGCGGGCTCGGCGGCGTCCACCCGCGCCCCGTCATAGTGCGGGGTCCCCGCTACCCGGCGCACGAAGCCACCAGGGTAGACCGGGACCGCCTGGGCGGGATCGAAGTCGGGGCCGCTGTTGCACCACCACACCCCGGACAGCACGACGCACAGCCGGTCGGTCACGTAGGTGTGCGGGCACTCATCCACGGCCGCAGCCGCGCCGCCAGCACCCGGCGCTCCGCGCGCCGCAGCCGACGCCAATCCAGCGGCGACGGGCCACCCGCAGCCGACAGAGCCACGATCTCCGCGTCCAGCAGGCCCAGCTCCGCCTCAACCAGCGGCCACTCCGCCTCGATAGCGGCCAGGTCAGCCGCAGTCGGCTCCTCCCGGACGCGTTCGTTCCATGTCATGATCTGTGTGCCTTCCTTGCTGGGAAGGAGTCCCGGGACGGGTCATGCTTGGCGGCTTCGCCCGTCCCGGGACGTCCGGATGATCGGTAAACACCAAACGTTTGGCGTTTACTCATAGTGCGACGGTCGCCCTCTGCCTGTCAAGAGACCTCAAACGTTTGGCGAATAACGTAAGGTGAGTCAGGCAGACCTAAACGGATGGGGAGGGGCGCGCGTAGATGCCACAACACAGGCTCGGCTTTCGTGAGATCGCCGAGGACATTCGCCGGGAGATCACCGAAGGCCGATACCCCCCCGCATCGCCCCTTCCCCCCGAGCCGGCGCTTGCCGAGCGTTACGGGGCCTCCCGTAGCCTGGTCAACCGGGCGATGCAGGTGCTGGCGGCCGAGGGTCTGGTCCGCCCCAAGCAGGGGCGCGGCACGATCGTCACGTGGTTGCCGCCGATGCTGCACTCGCCGACGAGGTATTCACGTCAGAGCCGCGAGTGTGGGTGCGCCCATGGCGCTTTCGACGCCGAAATCCGCTCGCTCGGCCTAGAACCGCAGCATGAGATCACAACCGAACACGCATCGCCACCCGACGAGATCGCCACGGCCCTTGGGCTGCCAACAGGGGTCGTGAATTGCCTCGTGCGCAGGCGGCGGCTGCTGGCGTCGGGCATCCCGGTCCGTCTCAACGCCTCATGGATCCCGTTGGAGATCGCGGCTGACACTGTGCTGGAGCAGCCTGGGCCGGTGATCGTCGGTGGTGTCAAGACGGCGCTGGCCGAACTCGGCTATCGGCAGACCGAAGCCAGTGAACGGGTCGCCGTCCGGTCACCGACCGAAGCCGAGGCGAACGCGCTAGAGATAAGCCCAGAGCGCAACGTGCTTGACATCGTTCATCTTGGTAAGACCGCAGACGGGCGCGTCGTTGAGGTGACCACCACGGTCACACCCGCCCACTACCTCGTAATCGAGAACACCTTCGCTCTCGCGTAACAGAAATGGGATAACAGTGATCACAGATCGCGTACGCAAGCGGACTGAAGAGCTAACCGACGACGAACTGCCCGCCTATGTGTACGACTTGGCAGACCTGGAGTCACACGCGGCAGCGATCCGAACCGCGCTCTCGGGCACGGGAGCACCAGAAATCTTCTATGCAGCCAAGGCCAACCCGGACCCGGCCCTGCTCATCACGCTGGCCCCGTACGTGGATGGGATCGAGATGGCATCCGGCGGTGAACTAGCGCACGTGCGCCAAGTGCTGCCGGACACGCGGCTCGCCTTCGGCGGACCCGGAAAGACCGACCACGAGCTGGCGCTTGCCCGGCAGTTGCGCGTTGAACGCATCCACGTGGAGAGTCCACACGAACTGACTCGCCTGGCCGACGCTGCCCGCGCTGCCGACATGGGGGTTGACGTGCTCCTGCGGGTCAACCTGGCCGGTGACCGCCAAGGGGCGGCGCTGGTGATGAGTGGCCCGTTCGGCATGGACCCCGAGGCCATCGAGGCATGCCACGGCATCCTGCGCTTTGCTCCCCAGGTGCGGCTTCGCGGGATCCACGCTCACCTGGCCTCTGGCCTTGATGCGCAAGCCAGTTTGCGCCAAGCCAGCGAGATCCTGGCCTGGGGCCGGGCATGGCTCGGCAAAGCCGGTTGCACGGCACCCGAGTTCAACCTGGGGGGCGGGATGGCCGTCGACTACGCTGACCCGTGGCACCGGTTCGACTGGACCACCTACGGCCAAGGGATCGCGAAAATGGCACTCCCCGGCGAAACGCTGCGTATCGAGCCCGGCCGGGCCATCACCGTCTATTCAGGCTGGTACGTCACTAAGGTTCTCGATGTGAAAAAGGCCCACGGCCAGTGGTACGCCGTGCTGCGCGGAGGGACCCACCGCATCAGGACACCCGCCACCAAGAATCACAATCAGCCGTTCGTTGTGATTCCGCAGGAAAGCACAGGACCGGCGATGAGCGGCGGCCCGGCCACCCTGGTCGGCCAGCTATGCACGCCAAAGGACGTGTTCGCGCGGCAAATGCCAGTCGAGCAGATCCGCACCGGGGACATCGTGGCATTCTCGATGGCGGGCGCATACGCGTGGAACATCTCTCACCACGACTTCCTGATGCACCCAAAACCGACCTTCCACTACGTCGGGCAGCAACGGTCAACGCCAAACGGCCGCCAACATGACCGGATACTCCAGTCATGAGCCCGGATGGAACGGTCCTGATGGAGAGCCATTTTCCGCTCACCGGCAGCGCCGGGACATCGGGCGCAGACCGGAGTAAGTTCGCAGCCGCTGAGAACCAATGGCGGGAACGTCTTCACCGGCTACCCAATGCCGTCCGTCAGGAACTTGTCGCGCGGCAACTGGACAGCCATCTGCCCGACCGGCCGGTCCGTGTCCTGGATGTTGGCTGCGGCCAAGGGACTCAGGCTCTGAAACTCGCAGAACTGGGCCACGATGTGACGGGCCTGGATCCTTCTCCCACCCTGCTTGCCGACTTCGCCCAGACGCTCGCTGCAAAACCGCCGCGGGTGCAGGCGCGCGTCCGCCTGATACACGGAGGGGTTGAACAGCTCGAAACACGAGTCGCCGCAAGAAGCTTCGACCTCGTGCTCTGCCACGGCGTTCTGATGTACCTAGCAGATCCGGCGCAAGCGCTGAAGGCGATGGCGTGGGCGCTCGCCCCGGGCGCGATGCTATCCCTGCTGGTCCGCAACGCTGACGCCC
Source organism: uncultured Actinomycetes bacterium (assembly GCA_963805255.1). Classification (GTDB taxonomy): domain Bacteria; phylum Actinomycetota; class Actinomycetes; order Streptosporangiales; family Streptosporangiaceae; genus Bog-532. Next base: position 87,952 of record CAWDTK010000030.1, on the reverse strand, counting down.
TGGCGCTCCACCCTGGGCTCCGTGGCGACTGGGGCACTGCGCTTGCCGCGTTCGATGCCACCCGATACGTCAGCCGCCTGGGCATTGAAGTACGCGCCAACCGGCTGAGGGACCTGTCCTCCGATTTCACCCGCGTCGGCCTGGAACTTCGCCATTGGTACGGAGTAGTGACCTTCACCGAATTCGCCGCAATGGACGCGCCCGTGCCAGCCCAGGCGGAGTTCGCCGAGATAGTCGCGTGTGAGGAGCAAGCCGGGCGCACAGACCCCTACCGCGGGATCGCCGCGCTTCTCCATCTAATTGCATACCGGAACGACGGGCCAGCGCAAGCAACATCGGCAACGTGATCGATCCCCAAAGGCGTGTCGATCACATAGACGTCACGCCCGTGCAGTAATGCAGTAATGGCGTTGAGCCTGCGACAACGTTCTCTACGGCTTCAAGGGCGCACCTTCGGCGCCCAGGTCTGGCGGCCAGAGCCACGCTCCGCGAGCAGGCGCGAGCAACCGAGGGAGTGATTAGAGCGGCCGGGATGACCGGATGGAGGCGGGCCAGAGTCGCCGGCGCCGGGACCCCTTCAGCCGCTCTTGCCTAACCGGAGCCTGTCAAACTCAATGAGACATCAGGCGGCTGGTTTTGTCTGACGGGCCTCCTGGGTTTCGATGGTGGTGCGGGGCTTGTTGATCCAGACTCTGGCGGGCAGGGCCGGGGCTAGCGGGCGGCGGCCGCGGAACCGGTCAGGGCGGGCCGTGAAGGCGCCGTCGAGGACCTGCTGCCGGCGGGCCTGGATGGCCCAGGCGGTGCCGTCGTGGACCGAGGCGGGCGTATGAAGGCCGATCCCGGAATGGCGGTGCTCAGTGTTGTAGTAGGTGAAGAAAACGTCGCAGAATGCGCGGGCGTCCTCCAGGGTCGCGAAGCTGCCGGGGAAGACCGGGCAGTACTTGAGGGTCTTGAACGCCGCTTCGGAATACGGGTTGTCGTTCGAGACGTGCGGGCGGGAATGGCTGCGGGTGATCTTCAGATCGGCCAGCAGTCCGCTGACGTCCTTGGAGGTCATCGAGGTGCCGTTATCAGCGTGGATGTAACAAGGTTCCGCGCCGCCGTTCGCGATGATCGCGTTCTGCATGAACGCTTTCGCCAGGTCGCCGTTCTCGGTGAGGTGCACCTCCTGGTGAATGGCCTTGCGGGAGAAGATGTCCAGCATCACGTACAGGTCGAAATAGGTTCCGCGCCAGGGTCCTTTGAGCTTGGTGATGTCCCACGTCCATACCTGGTCCGGGCCGTCGGCGACGAGCTCGGGCCGGACCCGGGGCGGGTGCTGCGCCTGGGCGCGGCGCTCGCGGACCTGGTCCGCCAGCGCCAGCACCCGGTACATGGTGCGGATGGAGGCCAGGTAGATGCCTTCGTCGAGCAAGATGGCATATACCTGGGCGGGAGATTTGTCCGCGAACCGGTCGCTGTCCAGCATCGCCAGCAGCGCCTGCTGCCCGGCCCAGCTCAGCGCCGCCGGATGCGGCGCCCGCGGCTCGGCAGGTGCCTTTTCCGCTGGCGGTTTCGGGTTGCGCTGGCGGTGCAGCGTGGCCCGTGATTTCCCGAGCAATTCGCATGCTCTCTTCACACAGGTCAGCGGTTCGAGCTCAGCGAATGCGGTATCGGTTACTTCTGCCGCTTCGCGCTTGAGTCCGCGCTCTCGGAGAGCAGCTCCAAGAGCGCGTGCGCTTTTCCCACCACCTCAAGCGCTGCTTTGGTCCGGGTCAACTCCGCGGTGAGTTTCTCGTTCTCCTTGCGCAGCCGCTCGTTTTCCACCGCCTCCGCGCTGCGTCCCGGCCGCCCGGCCGGCTTGGTGTCCAGCGCGCTTATCGCGGCGGCATCGCGTGATTTCCGCCAGTCGGCGATATGGGAGCTGTACAGCCCTTCCCGGCGCAGCAGTGCGCCGCGCTCGCGCCCGGTCTCCAGGGCATCGTATTCCTGGACGATCCGCGCCTTGTACGCCGCGGTGAAGGTCCGCCGCTTCGGCTGCCCTGCCCGCGGCCCCTTGCCGTCCGGGGCCACGACACCATCTTGCCCGGCCGAGCCGGAAGCCATGTCCTGCATGGTCATAGTCACGTGAGGTAGTTCCTGTCTCGCCCTGCTCGCTACAGAGATTTAGTTCACTCCTGTGTCTCATGCGAGTTTGACAGAGAGGGAACCCCTAATGAGTTAGCCCACCCGGGCAGGGCGACCACACAGAAAAGACATCCACAAGTCTACTCCAGCACTCACCTGACGGCAAGGCGTGTATTAGGGCCAGAGGTCCTGACTTCTGGGACCGACCTGGCGGCCCTCCGCCAGCGAGCCAGCGAGAGCAAAGCCCCGTCTATGGTCCAGGTGTGGACCGAGCGACGTATCGCCCCATCACCTCCCCAGCTCACAACGGTGACCACCTACCGCCTCCGGAGCCGTTGGCCCGGCATGCCGGTCGTGCACTGCCGAATCTGACCGTGCTGGAATCAAGGCGGCGCCGCTGGCCCGGCTCCTGCGCCGGGCTCTGCCTTGGGAGGCCCGCCCGGCGCGAGCCGGGCCACAGCGCAAAGGGGACGCGGATCACGATGGCTCACACGTCACGCTGAGCGGCTGCAGGGCGCAGCTGTCTTCTCCGGACCCGACTGGCCAGCTCGCAGCCACCGCCTCAGGCGCGTTATGTGGGTTGATCTACGGTGCGGCGAGGCAGGCCCGCATGAGGGTATGGGCGGCGATGGTCGCGGCTGTCCGGGCGAGCAGGCCCCAGAAGGTATGCGCGCCGTGGCGGGCCAGCTCCATCTGGTCGGTGATCTCCTTGAAGGTGGTCTCGATGCGGTTGCGCCACTGGGCGATGACCTTCTGCAGGATCGCCGGCATGGTCTTGCGCTGGTCCCTGGTGGGCGGGACCAGCACTGCGGTGCCGCGGGCAGCCTGGGACGCGGCGAACGCCTTGCCGTTGAACCCCTTGTCCGCGAGCAGGTCGCGGGGCGGCGGCCCGGCTTCCAGCAGGTCGGTGCCCACGTCACGCTCGCTGACGGCGGCGGGCACGATGCTCCAGGCCCGCACGATGCGGCTGCCCAGGTCGGTCTTGGCCGCCAGGCGGAAGCCGTAGAACCACTCGGCGTGCGCGGCGTCGCGGCCGAACCGGGCATGCAGGCCATTGGGGCCGGTCCAGCCGTCGGGGCCGCGGACCCGGGAGGCGTGCTTGACCGGCAGCGCGCTGGTGTCGATCTGCTGGCAGTCGTCTTCGGGCAGGCGGGCCGCCAGCGCCGCGCGGAACTGCTCGAACGCGCCCCACAGCCAGCGGGCCCGCCGGTTGAGCTCGCTTTGGTGCGGCAGTACCGGGAACAGGTGCGCCCAGTCGCGGGCCACCTCGGCGAGGAACCCGGCCTCGCTGCGGCGGCCCAGCAGCACGCGCACCTGGGTGATCGCCAGGATCTCCGCGTCGGAGCAGCCGGGCGCCGGCCCGGGCCGCGCCGGGATGACGATGGCCCTGGCCTTGATCGCATCATCGATCAGCACGTAGACGCAGACGAACAGGTCTTCGGTTGGCAGCATGGGGGTGGCCTCTGCGGGACAAGGGTTTCAGCTACCACTTGTCTGCCGCAGGGGCCATCTCATGATCAACGCGACGCGCCGTGATCAACCCACATAACTCGCCTCAGGGGCGCCCTCGGGACGCCGCCTTTGCGATTCCGCTACGCCGACCCGTGACCCGCCGACCGCTCCCGCGGATCTTGGCGCCTGCGAGGAAATGGACCAGGGCGGCTATCTGTCCAAGCCCGCGGGCAACTGGTATGACTGGCACATCGGGATAGACGCAGGCCTGGCGTCGGGCCGCGGTGGAGACGGCATGGAACCCTTGTCGAAGGGACGCCCGATAGCAGTACCCATAGACGCATCCAGCCTGATGGTTCCGGCTTGGACGAGCGCCTCGCCTGGTCTCCTCGGGGAAGGAGCGCTGCGGCCTCGGGAGGCAGGGCGAGTCAAGGATCCCTGGTGCAACTCGCGGCTTCCGCGGGGGTGTCAGGCCTGAAGCTAGGAGGCGCTGGTGAGTACACCGTCCGATCCCGTTGCGCTGCTGCGGTCTCGGAGCTACGTCGCGCTGCTGGTGCTTGCCGTCATCATCGGCGTTCCCATCTCGGCGGCGTCTTACTTCTTTCTCGCGCTGGTCAGCAAGTTGCAGGGATGGGTCTTTACCGACCTGCCCAAGGGCGTGGGCTTTCACTCCGAGCCGCTGTGGTGGCCGCTCCTGCCGCTGCTGCTGGCCGGGGTGCTGGTCGGCCTCACCATCCGGTACCTGCCCGGCAAGGGCGGCCACTCACCGGCCGACGGGTTCAAGACCGGCGAAGGGCCGCCCTCGCTGCCCGAGCTTCCCGGCATCGTACTCGCGGCACTGGCGACCTTGGGCCTGGGCGTGGTCCTCGGACCCGAGGCGCCGGTGATCGCCCTCGGCGGCGGGCTCGGCGTCCTGGCCGTCCGCCTGGTCAGGCGGGACGCTCCGCCGCGAACCGCCACCGTGGTGGCCGCGGCGGGGAGCTTCGCCGCCCTCAGCACGCTGCTCGGCTCGCCGCTGACCGGGGCGTTCCTGCTGATGGAGGCCACCGGCCTGGGCGGGCCCATGCTGGGCCTCGTGCTGGTCCCTGGGCTGCTGGCCGCGGGCGTCGGCTCGCTGATCTTCATCGGCCTGGACGCCTCGACCGGCCTGGGCACCTTTTCACTCGCGATTCCCGGCCTTCCCCACGTCGGGAATCCGACCGGCGCCGGGTTCTTGTGGGCGCTGGCGATCGGGCTGATCACCGTGCCGCTCGGCAGCGCGATCCGGCGGCTCGGGCTGTTCCTGCGGCCTCATGTCGAGCGGCGGCTGCTGCTCGCCACGCCGGTGGTCGCCCTGGCCATCGCCGGACTCGCGATCGCGTACGCCGCGGCCACCGGGAAGGGCTCCTCCGACGTGCTGTTCTCCGGGCAATCCGATCTCGGCCCGTTCATCGCCCACAGCGCCAGCTATACCGTCGGCGCGCTGCTGCTGCTCCTGGCCTGCAAGGGGCTCGCCTACGGGGCGTCGTTGAGCAGCTTCCGCGGCGGCCCGACATTCCCGGCCATGTTCCTCGGCGCGGCGGGCGGCATCGCCTTGTCGCACCTGCCGGGGCTGCCGCTCATCGACGGCGTCGCCATGGGCATCGGCGCTATGACCGCGGTGATGCTCAGGCTGCCGTTGACCTCGGTGTTGCTGGCCACCTTGCTGCTGGGGTCGGACGGCGTGGCCGTGATGCCGCTGGTGATCGTGGCGGTCGCGGTGGCATACGTGGGCTCGGCCAGGCTCACGCCAACCCCAGCCCCCGCAGCCCCCGCCGGAAACACCGCCTCCCACGACGGGAGCCCCGCAGCCGCTCAGCCAGTCCGCGCGCGGGAAACTGAACCCGGGACCGCGGCACACGGCATACCACCCGATGACAGCGCCTCGCACTGATGCGCGCAGATGTGGCTGGGCGATGACGGCTCTGGCGGTCCCGGCCGGCGCTGCGCCATGAGCGCCCAGGCAGGCCGCAACGAACTATCCCCGGCCCGGCGGCGCAGGCTCTTCGGGCTGGGGCTGCTTCGCGCACTCACAACCACCGTCGTGCTGGTCGCGCTGTACTACCTGCTGCCGTTGGACCACATCATGAACGTGCCCCTGACTTTGGCGGCCGGGATGGTGATCCTGCTGGCCGTCACCGTCTGGCAGGTCCGCGCGACCATCAGGGCTAGGTACCCGGCCCTGCGCGCCATCGAGGCCCTGGCCGCCACGGTGCCCTTGTTCCTGCTCCTGTTCGCCTCGGCCTACTTCACGATGGCCCGAACGAACCCGGCCAATTTCAGCACCCACCCCCTCACCCGCACCGACACGCTCTATTTCACGGTTACCGCATTCAGCACCGTCGGGTTCGGGGATATCACCGCGGCCAGCCAGTCGGCCAGGCTTGTGGTTACCGTGCAGATGCTGCTCGACCTGCTGGTCCTGGGCCTGGGCATCCGCGTATTCGTGGGGGCTGTGCAACGCGCCAGGCAGCAGGCGCCCCCGGCCGCCGATCCGGATATGCCGCCAGAGCAGCAACAACATCACAACGACGGCTGAGCGCGTTTCACTGGTGAGATCGGGGTGCGGGTGGCCAGCACGAGCCGGGACCGACTCGCCGCCGTGGGAGCCACGCTGGGAGCCACGCGGATGAACTACCTCTCGGCGCTGTGGGCTCACGTGTACAACGGGCAGGGACGCGCCCGAGGTCACGGACTGATCTGAACGGGTCCGGATGCCTGTACGGGTATCTACGGATTAGTTACAAGGTCTTCGCGGCAGCCGGAAGGTGCAGGAGTCCTGGCTAGCCTCAGAGCCGGGGATGGCCCGCTGAGTATCCGTACCCGCCCCTCCAGCATCAAGCGTGACCGTGACCGCCGGACAACGAGCACAGGTGGAAAAGGCCTGGTGAACGTACACGCGAAGTCACGCTTGAGACCAGAGCCTCTGCGGGCACTCCGGTCAGAAGACAAGGGCCAGGCGGAAGCCTGCCCGGACCGGACACGGGCCATCCCCTGCACGGTGCGGGTCGGCCTGCTACCAGACGGCCTGCGCCGAGTTGACAGCAACGGTGACAGCAACAGCAGCGACCAACAGCAAGCGTCAGCGACCGGCGACAGCGCATAACACTCGCACGATCCGCGCCAACTTGGGATATGTCCGGCCTGAAAAACGGTGTCAAGGGACATCAGGATCTCCCTGTGGGCGGACAGCTGATCTCCTTGCGGGTGGACAGGTTATGTCCGTGCTGGCGGTCAGCTGATCTCCTTGTCGTGTTATGTGAGGGGGGTGATCTGCCCCGAGCTTTCCGGACAGCGGATTTGTGGTTAATTCACGCTGCGGACTGCCGTTCCAGGTACTCATTGCGGACTTGCTGCGGGGTCCGGTACTGAAGCCCGGAGTGCCGACGTCTGGAATTGTACCAGAATTCGATGTACCTCACAACGTCCCGGCGCGCGTGCTCGCGGGTCGGATACTGAGTGCGGTGAACACGCTCGTTCTTCAGCGCGGCGAAGAACGATTCGGCCATTGCATTATCGTAACAGATACCGGTGCGGCCGACGGACTGCCGGAGATTATGCTTCTTGAGCGTCTCCGCAAACTGCCGGGATGTGTAATTGCTGCCGCGGTCGGAGTGGAAAATCGCATTAGCGGCGAGAGGAAAATTACGGGCGGCGATCTCGATGGCCTTCTCGATGAGCGGCGTCTTGTAGTTATCGCCCGCTGCCCAGCCGATGACTTCCTTTGTATGGCAGTCGATAACCGTCGCCAGGTAAAGCCAGCCCTCCCATGCCGGAATGTAAGTGATGTCGCCGACCATTTTCTCGCCCGGCGCGGCCGCGGTGAAATCGCGTTTCACGAGGTCGGGAATGTCGTGCTCCTGGCCGTCGCCCTCGGTCAGGCTGACCCGCCACGGCCGCGGCTGGCAGGGCTCCAGGCCCAGTTCGCGCATGATGGACCGCACCAGCTCCGGCCCCGCGCGCACGCCCCAGGCCACCAGGTCCGCATGCACCCGGCGGTACCCGTATGTCTCATCCGATTCATCGAATGACTTCCGCACGATCAAAGCAAGCATCCCGCGCCTTTTCGCCGTCGCCGATTCCGGCGCGCTCCGCCATTCGTAAAACCCGGACCGCGATACCTCCATCCACCGGCACATCATCACGATCGACGGCACGTACTCATCACTCGATTCCTGGTAAGCCGCGTACTCCGCGTCGATGAACTCGAATTTATCGGTCACCGATGGTCGCGGGCGAAGTACGCCGCGGCTTTTTTCAAAAACTCGTTTTCCATCTTCAGTTCCCGGGTTTCCCGCTCAAGCTCGCGCAGCCGCGCCCGCTCATTCACGGTCAGCGGCGGTTCCTCGCCGGCATGCTCACGGCGATAGGAAGCGACCCAGTTGCCGAGGGTGCCTTCGTTAATCCCGAGCTCCTTTGCCACTCTGGCTATCGGGCGCGACGTCTCGATCACCATCTTCACGGCTTCATCCTTGAATTCCGGTGAGAAGCTCTTCTTCGGCCGGGGCAAAATACTTCACCTTTCCAGACGCCCATCCTAATGGATGGACTGTCCGGAAGCCTCGGGGCACCTCAGGGTTACTCCTTTCCCGCTGGTGGCTTCGGCGAGGCGGAGGCTGGTGCCTTCGGTGAGGACGAGATGGGCGTGGTGCAGCAGCCGGTCGACGGTGGCGGTGGCGAGGGTCTTGGGCATGATCGTGTCCAGTCCGCTGGGGTACAGGTTGGATGTGACGATCAGGGACCGGCGTTCGTAGGCGGCGTCGACCAGCCGGTAGAGGCTTCGGCGGCGGCCTGCCCGGCGGGCAGCATGCCGATGTCATCGACGGTGATCAGGTCGGACCGGGTGATCTTGGCGATGGCTTTGGCGGTGGTGCCCTCGACGGTAGCGCGGCCGATGGTGGCGGTGAGGGTTTCGAGGGTGAACCAGGCGACCCGCATCCCGGCGTCGATGGCCTTGTGCGCGAGCGCCTCGGCAAAGTGTGATTTCCCGGTCCCGGGCGTTATCCACGGTTCAGGCTCATGATTGCTGCATTCTTGCAGGTCATTTCGATGTTGCGATTGATGTGACGTGGTCACGTCGTTGCGGGCTGTCCGGTCCAGCCGAGGCGGGTGAGCTCGCGGCGGAGTTCCAGGTTCTCGCCGTGAGCTTGCTCGAGTGCGGCGTGCAGGGCTTGCGTCTGGTCACGGTGCTGTTTCTTGAGGTGGCTGATCTGGCTGGTCAGGGCTTGGATGATCGTGTTGTCGCCGTTGGCGTCACTGGCCGGGACCGGCTGCGGGCGGGCCTGGGCGCGCAGGTGCTCGATCCGGGCGCGGAGGTCAGCGTTTCCGTAGAGGAAGGCGTGGGAGACGCCGGCTTCGCGCTGCACGGCCTGGAAGGTGACGGGCTCGCCGCGCCTGACCAGCCGGCGGACGGCCTGGTCGGCGGCGTGGGCTTTCGCTTCGGATTTGGCCTTAGCGGCGGATGCGAGGGCGGCGGTGCGGCGGGCGCGGATGTCGCTCATGAGTGGTCTTTCCGGTGGACGGTTGCGTCGATGGTGACCGGGACCGGCCCGGCGGGCGCGGCGCCGCATCCGGCGCCTTGCACTGCGCGGCCGGGCGCGGCTTGCATCGCGGCCAGCACGCGGGTGAGCGCGGCGTGATCGGCCTGGCGCTGGGCGAGCCAGACGTTGTCCTCGGGCATGGGGCGGCCGTGCCGCTGCTGGAAGTCCGTTTTGGCCCGGTCGATCAGGGCGGCGGTGTCGGCGAGCTGGCGTTCGAGGGCCTGCTGGTGGGTCTGGTCGGTGACGAAGACCGAACAGGTGAGGCCTGACCTGACCTGTCCGCTGTTCATCACCACCGCTGACTTCCTGCCCCAGCACCGCGAACAGCACCACGCCACGCTGCAGATCATCTCCGCGGCCGAGACCCGCGGCCAGACACGCATGGTCCAGATGAACCGGCAAGTCGCCGGCAACCTCGAAAAGATCATCACAGCGCTAGTAGTACTTTGTTAGGTCTGGTATGACTGGCGGGTTCTGCGGTGTTATACCGGCATGACCCCTCAGGAGATCGCGGAGGTCCGGCCGCAGCTGCTGGACTTCACCGCGGAGATGCTCGGCGGGCTGCCGCGGAAGGATCAGCGCGCCAAGGGTGAGTTGTATGTGCGCGGGCTGCTGACCGACGGGCAGCGCAAGTCGATGCAGCCGATGGCGGCGCGGCTGGGCACAGATCATCAGCGGCTGCAGCAGTTCATCACGTCCTCGACCTGGGATTATGTGGCGGTGCGGCGGAACGTGGCGCGGTGGTTCGCGTCCAGTCAGCCGGTGGAGGCGCTGGTGGTCGATGACACCGGGTTTCCCAAGGACGGGACGGCCTCGCCGTGCGTGGCCCGGCAGTATTCCGGCACGCTGGGCAAGGTCGCCAACTGCCAGATCGGGGTGAGCGTGCACCTGGTGAACGAGCATGCCTCGTGCGCGGCGGACTGGCGGCTGTTCTGCCCGGAAAGCTGGGATGACCAGGTGCTGGCCGATCCGGTGGCGGCGGCCCGGGCCCGGCGCCGCCGTGCGCGGGCCCGCATCCCGGACGATGTTCCGGCATACCGGAAAGTGGCGGCTGGCGCTGGAGATGCTCCAGGAGATGACCGGCCCGGGCGGGTGGGGCGTGCTGGAGGAGATCACCGCCGCCGGCGGCGCCCGGCCGGTCGTGGTGACCGATGCGGGCTACGGGGACAACACCACCTTCCGGGTGGAACTGGATGCCCGGGGCTGGCGGTACGCGGTCGCGGTCAAGGGCACCACCAGCGGCTACGCCGGCGACGCGCAGCCGGTGACGCGGACCCTGGGCGGCGGGCCCGGCCTGCTCGCCCAGGCCCGCCTACCCCGCCCCGCCGGCAACCCTGCGCCAGCTCGCGATCGCCAGCGCGGACCAGGTCCGGCCGGTGACCTGGCGGCAAGGCACCAAGGCCACCAACGGCAACCCTGACGCCGCCATGACCAGCTGGTTTGTGGCGATCCGGGTCCGCCCCGCCAACCGGGACATCCCCCGCAGCCGCGACGGCAGCCTCCCGGAGTGCTGGCTGCTGGCCGAATGGCCGCCCGAAGCCGACGAGCCCACCAATTACTGGCTGTCCACCCTGCCGGAGGACACCCCCATCACCGAGCTGGTGCGGCTGGCCAAGATCCGCTGGCGGATCGAGCACGACTACCGCGAACTGAAGACCGGCCTGGGCCTGGACCACTTCGAGGGCCGCTCATTCACCGGCTGGCACCGCCACGTCACCCTCGCCATCCTCGCCCAGGCCTTCATCACCATGATCCGCACCGACCCAAAAGTGGCTGCGCCGGGATGACCCTCTACCAGGCCCCGCGAGAACTGCAGATCGTCCTGGCCCTCATCCTCGGCGCCTGCCCCCTGTGCCGGCAGCCCGTCACACTCGACCGGCTCGCCGCCGCCCTCACTCCGACCTAACAAAGTACTACTAGAAGCCGACGACGACCAGGACAAGGACGCCGATGCGTCCTGACAACACCGCACCGATCATCGCCGCCGCCCGGCGGCGGCACGAGCTGGCCCGCGCCAAGGCGATCCAGGCAATCCGGGAACTCGACCGGACCGGCAGGGCGGTCACCTTCTCCGGCGTGGCCGGGAAAGCCGGCGTGTCCCGGTCCTGGCTGTATTCCCAGCCCGACATCCGCGACCAGATCCAGCGGCTGCGGCACGCCACCGGCAGGTCCGCCGCCGCGCGGATCCCTGCCAGCCAGCGGGCCTCCGATGCCTCACTGCTGCGCCGGCTCGAGGCTGCTCGGCGTACCAACTCACGTTTTCACTGTTCAGAGCCGTGTACGTCTCGCTCTGGACGGGTGGTCAGGGACAGGATCGAACTTTCGACCTTCCGCTTCAGGCTGCAAGCTCTGCGGCCTTCTGGCGGCGTGCCACTCCACGGTCAAGCCCGCAGGCCAGGTCCGTAGTCTCATTGCTAGTCTCATTCAGCTACGTCTGTCCAGGTTCTCCTGGCCACTCTCGGCCGTGCCACCGCAGGTCGCAGACGGCGACGACCCACGGTGAACACGGACCTACAGACTTGGAAAGCGTGTTGGGTGCAAGCCCTCGAGGGTTCGAATCCCTCATCCTCCGCCAACCCTGACCAGGCAATACGTTGACGCTGCCGGAGGCGCCACCGTCGTAACTAGAGCGTGGTACTACCGCAGCCGCCCGCATCGTGCGCCTCCCGGAGCCTTCGGGATGAACCCGTCGGCCCGCAGTGGTCACCGCGGAAAGGTACGAGGTCGAGGTCGGACGCGGTCCGGTGGGGTGCGATGATCCGGCCATCGGGCAAGAGGTCGCCGGTGTCCTCAAACACGACGACGCCGTTGCAAAGCAGGCTCCAGCCCTGCTCCGGGTGGGCGGCCACGACGCGGGCGGCCTCGCAGTCCGGCGCGTCTGCCGACGGGCAGGGCGGCTGATGCGGACAGTTCATAATCCCTCCCGGGTGCGCAGCCCAGGTGTAACCCCTAATCAGCTTGACTCTCGCCGCAGCGCCCGGGATAGCGCGCACACGCGATGCATGCGCAAACGGGGGGAACAATAACATTGCGCATACGCGACGGGGATCATGGGGGCTCGTCCGGTCGCCTGGCTGGGTTAGCGCTGCGGCCCGGTGACCGCGAAGAGCGCCGTAACGCCGATCTCCCCCAGCCCCCAGACCGCCTAGCCTGGATCTACAGTTACGGCGCGCTGGCCGAGCGGCTCTCAGTGACCTCCGGTCAGTACTAACTGCTCGCTGCGAGACCGAAGTTCCTCGCTTTGAGTGGCCAGCCCCCCGCACCGTGCTGCCCTCACCCCGGACGAAGACCTCCACATGACGGCTCCCGCCCGGTCAGCGCCGGACGGCTCCAGGACCGAGGTCGTCGACACTTTCTGTAGTCAATACAATTCTTAGCGCAATGACCGGTGAAGGGAGGCTCGAAAGTGAAGATCTCGCCAGCCCAGGGTGCTGAGGCCATAACGGCCGTGGCAGCAGGATTCATGGCAGTGCCCCTCGCGCTGCTGCCGGCCCATCGGGCGGCAGCGCCCGGGGCACTCGGCGCGGCTTCGCCGTCCGCGACGCCAGCCACCCGCCCCATTACGGGCCCCCGGCTCAGCATCAGCGTCAGCGACGGCCAGACGATCGCGAAGGCTGGCGGCCAGCTTACCTACTCGGTGCACGTGCGCAACATCGGCACGTCCGCAGCGCCAAATCTGGTTATCACACTGACCCTGCCGCCGGGCGTTCCGCTCGTCTCGGCCAGCGCGCACGGTTCGTCCGCCAAGGAGAAGATCACCTGGCGTGCGGGCGTGCCGGCTGGCGGCTCGCAGACGTTCTGGGCGGCCGGGCGCGTCACGCACCCGCCGGCCGGGACGGTACGGCTGGCCGCCGTGGCCTGCGCGTCGGCTGCAAACGAGAGCGATCCGATCGTCTGCGCGGCTCACCTGGACCGGTCCCCGGCTGACACCGCGGCGGCGGGCGCCAAAGTCCGGCCGCCCGCCGGGCCGGCCGTCGGCCCGGCGGGCGCCTTTGCCGCAGCCGGCGGCGTGGCCGTGGCCGCGGCGATCGCCCTTGTGGTCATCATCGGCCGCCGGACCCGGGTGCGCCAGGGGATGCGGAACTCAGGCTAGTGCTAGTGCGCTGACCGGCCTGGCCCCGCCCGGCGGCTATGAAGACGACGTGGCGCTTGTCCTCTACCGCCATCGATCGTCAGGTGATGTCCCGCGCGATGGTGGCCCGGGCCGCGAACAGTGCGACCCCAGCGGTGGCCCCCCGCGGCGAGCGCCGCCGCAGGCCGGTGCCACGGCGCCCATAACTTCCCGCGCCGGGCCGGGTCCCGCTTTCCTGGCCATACGGGTCGCGTCATCTCGTGGGCTGCACAGGCGTCGCTCGGCTGGCTGGGCTCTTGCTGGCCTCGGCCCTGGCCCGGGCGCGCTCACTCGCGGCGCGCGCCGCGTCCGCGAGCTGCGCCTGGTGGGTGAGCTGGGGTGTCATCCAGCTCAACATCGGGCGCAGTGCTCCCCGCCAGGCGGTCGCGTTATGCGAGGCGTTGGGGATCAGGACCAGCGGAACGTTCGCCTGGTACAGCTGCACCTCCTGCCGGAAGGCCTCTGCGGCCTGCACGTCCCGCGCATCTTGCTGACCTGCGGCCAGGAAGAACTGCGGTATCAGCGTCCCCGCCGGCAGCTGGGCGATGTAAAGGTCGGGGGTGTTCTTCTTCCGCAGCGCCGGGTTGCCAGGGAACGGGGGTTTGTAGACCGCCGCCGCCCCGGGCCGGTTGCCCGCCGGAACCTGATCGTCCTGCGGCCCGAAGTACCCGCTTATGACGCCCGCGTACCCGAACCGGCTCGGGTACTGGAGCGCGAGGTTGGCGGCGCAGAAGCCGCCCTCGGACAGGCCGGCCACGCCCCACGCCTTGCCAGGGGGCTGAACACGGTAATTGGCCGCGACGAAGCCGGGCACGTCGACCGCCACATACGTCGCGTCCTTGACACCCCCGATGGCGTTGAGGCACTGCAGCGAATACTTCAAGCCGCCGTCGGTGTCCGGCATCACCAGCACCGCCGGATCGGCCTGGTGGGTGGCGATCATGTCGTCCAGAGTGGGCAGCACGTTCATTGGGTTGACCCACTGCTCGGGGTTTCCGGGCGAGCCGTGCAGCAACTCAATGACCGGGAATTGGTACGTGTTGTACTTGGTCAGGAAATATTGCGCCGGCAGATAGATGTAGACCGTACGGGAGATCCTGCTCTCGCGGCCCTTCACCACGGTCGCAAAGAGATATCCGGTCTGGGTGGCCTCCGCCCGGGCCTGCGGGGAAAGCCCGAGCTTGCTGATTCCGCTGCCAACCTTACCGGCGAGATGCGGGACCTCGGGAAGCGTGGCCACGCCCTGGTTGGTGAAGTCAGCGGCGGCGGAGCCCCAAGTCTGATAGTAGTCGTAATACTTGTTGACCGCGGCGACGCCGAAGAGCATGGCCGGGATGAACGCGAGACAGGCGGCCAGCACGCGGAAGACTACTTGCCCGGCGAGAACAAGCCACGCCAGGAGGCCGGCGAAAACCACCATCAATATCAGGAAAAATAGGGTGCCCTGCGGTTCAAGCATCTGGCTCACCTCGCAGGGTTTGGTACGAACGTGCCCATCGCTACGAACGGACCGGCACGAAACGCGCCCGGGGCTGGGCGGCCATGTCCTCCGCGTTCCTGCTGGCGGTGGAGGTGGGATTTGAACCCACGGAGGGGTTGCCCCCTCACACGCTTTCGAGGCGTGCGCCCTCGGCCACTAGGCGACTCCACCGCCGGTGAGCTTACCATCCGGGGCCAGGAGACCTGCGATCCCGGAAGAACTGGCGGAGCAACTCGGCACATTCGCCGGCGAGCACCCCGCCGAGCACTTCGGGGCGATGGGCGAGACGGCGGTCCCGGACCACGTCCCAGAGCGAGCCCACCGCCCCGGCCTTCGGATCGTTGGCGCCGTAAACCAGGCGGTCCAGGCGCGCCGCGGTCACCGCTCCCGCGCACATAGTGCACGGCTCCAGCGTTACGACCAGCGTCCAGCCCGTCAGCCGCCATTGACCGGCACGGCGGGCGGCAGCGCGGATCGCCAGCACTTCGGCGTGTGCCGTGGGGTCGTGCTCGGCCTCACGCCGGTTGCGGGCCCGCGCCACAACGGCACCGCCGGCGTCAAGTATCACGGCACCCACCGGCACGTCGGCCCCGGCGGGTTCCGCCCCGGCCGCCGCCTCGGCGGCTTCCGCCAGCGCCAGCCGCATCGCGGGCGCGAAAAGGGCCTCGTACCCGGTACTCGTCACGGTATCCGGCGCCTGCCGCGTGACGTCACGGCCCGAGAGCGACTTCGAGCGCCCGCTCCATCGCCTCGCGGAACTTCAGCCGCCCGGCGATACTGGCCACCGCCTCATCGGGGAACAGGTCGAGGTCGCTGGCGATGGCGCACAGTTCCCACTCCTCCAGTCCCAGATCAGCGAAGATCGACAGATCCCCCGCGGGGAGTACCTGGTCGAGGTCGTCGTCCTCGGGCACAGGGATGTCGAGCAGCCTGAGAACCTGCGAGGCCAGCGGCCAGTCCGCGGCCGCGGTGACGTCCGACAGGAAGATGGAGGCCTCCCCGCCGATCACCCGCACCGCGATGAAAAAGTCGTCGCCGACACCGACGAATCCGAGAGTCCCGGCCACGCTCGGCTGCTGGCGCAGCGCGTGAATGAGGCCGCTGAGATCCACTGTCAGCACGTCAGGAAGGACCTCGGCTTCCCACCGGTCATCCTCCCGGTAAGCGATGACAGCAAAATCGGTGGCGCTCACATCGGTCATCGTCATTCCGCAAACATCCTGTGCACGGGGGAATGCTGCCAGATCGCGGGGCCCGGGGCGGCCAAACTGGCGATTCGGCATAAAGGCAGCTTCCGGCGGCCGGACTTCTCGCGCAAGACCCGCGGCGCTCCCAGACGGTCCGCGCCGCGTTTCCGCTCTCGCGCCGCACGTCCCGGTGACGCTGCGCCACGCCGGCCCGCCGATATCCGGCCGAATCGCCCAGCCTGTGGCAGACTGGTGCCCCCCTCGTCCGGAGGGGACCCACCCTGTCGCAGCGTCCGGGGCAGCCAGTAGGGTTACGTTAAGTAATCATTGGAAGGCACCACACCATGGGTTAAGCTATGGTGGCGTTAAGTGGACTGCCCGGGTCCAGGGAGGCACCGTGAAGCTGAAGACGATCCTAGGTTATGCAGCCATCGCCTTCCTGCTGTTTTTCGTCATCAAGGATCCGACGGCCGCCGCACACGTTGTTACCAATATCGGTAACTTCCTTGCCTCCGCGGCACGCGGATTCTCTGCCTTCTTTACCTCACTATGAGCCGTTTTGCACCTGACGTGCAGGAATCATTGTGAGGCTCGTACCGGGAACCGATACCGTTCCCAACGCCGTCAACAAATACCTTTTGCCGCACGAGCAACAGGTCATTACGGTTCGCATGCACCCGGCCGTGCTGCTCAAGCCCATCCTTTTCAGTCTCGCCGGCCTCGTGATCGCCGCCGTTATCAGCACGACCGTCGCGCAGCACAGCGCCGGTGTTGTCGGGTTCGTGTGGATCGCGTGGGCGGTTTCGCTGCTGTGGCTGGTTTATAAGGTCATCCAGTGGTCACAGGACTACTTCATCGTCACGTCCCGGCGAATGCTGCTGGCCACCGGGGTCGTCAACCGCAAGGTCGCCATGATGCCGCTCAAAAAGGTCACGGACATGAGCTTCCAGCGCTCAGCGTCCGGGCGGCTGCTCGGGTATGGTGAGTTCATCCTGGAATCGGCGGGCCTGGACCAGGCCCTGCGCAGGGTGGACTACCTCCCCTACCCTGAGCAGCTCTACCTCGAAGTGTGCGGGCTGATCTTCCCAGCCGGGAATGACGACGGCGACGATTGACCGCCGGTTAATTCTGGTATCTCCCTTCCCCGGGATTCGTGCGGCCGGATGACCAGGCTGATACATCCGGCCGCACGAGTCTGCGAAGGTTCGGTCGCGAAGGGTATTCAGGCCGTTACCAGAAGCCGCCGATCCCGGCCGCACCGCCGCCCCGGCCGCTACACCAACGAGGGCACTGCCGCCATCCGCCTGACCATGGTCGTAGTAATTTCACCCACCCAGACCGGCTGGCGAACCCAGGCCCTGCGCCCGGGTGAGCGGCCGGTGCCAACGCGGGCACCGCACACCGTAATACGGCCAAGTGCCCGTACCGGCCTAGCGAGTCCGGGCCTCCGGCCCGGCGAGCGGCCGGTGTAACGGCGGTACCGCAGCGGGACGCGAAGCGCAGCGGGTGGTTCCGGGAGCCGCCCCCCGGGCCAGCACTGCTAACCACGGAGCAGCCAGTCGCGGGCGGCCACCGCCGAGCCGCGCGCCCCGGCCATGTCGAGGTGCGGCACCAGCGCGAACCTGGCCACCTTGGTCTGCTCCACACGCAGCGTGGAGTGCTCCCGGACGCGGCCGAGGAACCAGTCACGGAAATGCGGCGCCGCTTCCACCACGCCGCCGCCGACGAAGTAGGTGCCCGGATCGGTGAAGTTCGCCGCGATCGTGAACAGCCGGCCGAGCGCCATCGCCTGCTGGCCGAAGATCTTCAGCGCAAGCTCGTCGGCGTCTTCCCCGTAGCGCCGCACCAGCTTCGCGGCCTTGCCGAGCGACACCTCGTGGCCGAGTTCGTGCCCCTCGTAGCGGGTCAGCCAGTACGGCAGCAGGTTGTTTTGAATCCCGGTCAGGGAGGCCACGCTTTCCACGTCGCCCTGCTGGCCGCAGTTGCAGCCCGGAACCGGCTGCCCGTCCTCGATCAGCCCGGCCATCGGGATGGGCACGTGGCCGAGCTCACCGGCCATCCCGGCCGCACCGCCGATGACCCGCCCGGCCTCCACGACGCCGCCGCCGAGGCCGGTTCCCACGATGGCCGCGACGGAACTGTGCTGGTCTGACTCGGCCCCGTACTGCGTGTGGTGGGCGTACAGGGCCGCCGCGTTGCCGTCGTTGTTGTAGACGACCGGCAGCCCCAGCCGGTCCTCCAGGGCCCCCCGGATGTCGAACCCCCACCATTCCGGGTTCGCGAAGTTGGTGGCACCGCGAGAGGACAGGACTCCGGTCGCGCTGGCTGGCCCCGGGGTGTCCAGGCCCACCGCGCGGACCGCTGACCTGGGCAGATCAACGATGCCAAGTACGTGCTCGACGGAGTCGACCAGCGCCTGGATCGCCTTGTCCGGCCCCTCCCGCACGTAGCTCGGAATCTCCGCCATGCGGTCGATGAGGAAGCGACCGTCAGCGTCGAGGACGGTGCCGTTATTGGCGGTGCCGCCGTTGTCCACGCCGACGACGACCCATCCATCCTGACCTGCCATCAGTTCTCCTCGTCACGGTATTTGCGTATTGTAAATCCGCGTGGATCAAGTCAGGCAGGGCGTGAAGGGACCGTGCATGGCAACCGGGCTGGACGTGATCACGGCCGTTACGACCCGTTCACCGCCTCCGGTGAACTGGACCTGCCCGCCGCCTGCCGGCCTCTTCGGCCTGGTGACGGCCACGACCAGAAGCATGTCCGTGCTGGGATGACGGGTGGGTTTCCGGCCCTGGAGGACGCTGAGCGCCTCGCGCTCGTCGAGACGGCCCTGGCCAAAGCCAGACCGGATCACGTTATCGCGCACATCGGCGCGCCGGACGCGCGGCCCGCCCGCCGCCGCGGTGAGCCCTCCGGCCGTCCGCCCGGTCAGTTCGCTGATCCGTGCGCGTACCGCTTCAGCTCGGCCCGGGCCAGCGAGTCCTTGTGAACCTCGTCCGGCCCGTCGGCGAACCGGAGCGTCCGGACGCTGCTGAACCGGGCGGCGAGCGGGAAATCCTGTGACAGGCCGCCGGCGCCGTGGACCTGGATCGCCTTGTCCAGGATCCATTCGACCGCCTCCGGCGTGGCGATCTTGATGGCCTGGATCTCGGTGTGCGCACCCTTGTTCCCGGCCGTGTCCATGAGCCAGGCGGTCTTCAGCACGAGCAGCCGGAGCTGCTCGATCCGCACCCGCGCGGCGGCGATCCAGCCGCGGATGACCCCCTGTTCGGCGAGCGGCTTGCCGAAGGCGTTCCGCTCCAGGGCGCGCCGGCACATGAGCTCCACCGCCTGCTCAGCGATGCCGATCGAGCGCATGCAGTGGTGGATCCGGCCGGGGCCGAGCCGGGCCTGGGCGATGGCGAAGCCGTCACCCTCCGCGCCGATCAGGTTGGCCGCCGGGACCCGCGCGTCGGTGAACTCGAGTTCCGCATGCCCACCGTGCTCGTGGTCGTCATAGCCGAAGACCTGCATGCCGCGGGTCACCGTCAGCCCCGGTGTTTCACGGGGAACAAGGATCATCGACTGCTGGCGGTGACGCTGCTCGGCCGGGTTGGTCTTCCCCATCACGATGAAAATCTTGGCGTCCGGGTTCATCGCCCCGGTGATCCACCATTTTCGGCCGTTGATCACGTAGCTGTCGCCGTCGCGCTCGATCCGAGTGGAGATGTTCGTCGCGTCGGAGGAGGCGACGTCCGGCTCGGTCATCGCGAAGGCCGAGCGGATCTCTGCGTCCAGCAGCGGCTGGAGCCACGTCTTGCGCTGCTCGTCGGTGCCGAACATGGACAGCACTTCCATATTGCCGGTGTCCGGCGCCGCGCAGTTGAGCGCCGCCGGGGCCAGGCCCGGGCTGCGTCCGGTGATCTCGGCCAGGGGGGCGTACTGCAGGTTGGTGAGGCCGGCGCCGTGTTCGCCGGGGAGGAACAAGTTCCACAGGCCGCGGGCGCGGGCCTCGGCCTGCAGCTCGGCGAGGATGGGAGCCTGGGTCCAGGCCCAGCGGTTGCCGAGTGCTGCCAGTTGCCCGGCGAAGACCGGTTCGGCCGGGTAGATCTTCTCGTCCATGAAGGCGAGCAGGCTGTCCCGCAGCTTCTCGGTGGCGGCGTCGAAGCGGAAATCCATCAGAAGTGCTCCTTCATGAGGACGAGTTCATAATGGCGAGCCCGGCTTGGATGAGGGGCTCGGGGGCGGCACCGATGTCACCGAATCCGTCGCCCAGGGTCTGGCCGTGCGTATAGCGGTAATAGATGCCCTCACAGATCACGGCGATCTTGAAGTAGCCCAGGCCGAGGTGGAAGCCAAGATTCGAAAGATCCCGGCCGCTGCGCTCGGCGTAGCAGGCCGCGATGTCCGTCGCGTCGGGGAACCCCGGCGCGACGGCCGCGTCCGAGACGGCGCATCCGGTTTCGAGGTGGGCCAGCGCCTGATAGGCGAGCAGCAGCGCGACGTCGGCCAGCGGGTCGCCCAGCGTCGCCATTTCCCAATCCAGGACGGCCATGATCCGGTCGTCGCCGCCGACCAGCAGGTTGTCCAGCCGGAAGTCCCCGTGCACGATCGCCACGCCGGATTCGGCGGGGATATGGGCCTCCAGCGCCGCGTACAGCTCGTCCGCCCCGGCGAGGTCACGGCTGCGGGACGCGTCGAGCTGCTTCTTCCAGCGGCGCACTTGGCGGCCCAGGAAACCCTGTGGCCGCCCGAAGTCAGCGAGCCCGACCGCATCGGGATCGACGGCATGCAGGTCGGCCAGGGTGGCGATCATCCGGGTGGCGATCAGCCGGGTCCGTTCCGTACCCACGGCCGCCAGCTGGGCAGCGGTCCGGTAGGCCGTCCCGCTCACCTTTTGCATCACGTAGAAGGGCGCCCCGATCACGTCCGGGTCTTCACACAGCAGGGACGTCGCCGGGACCGGGACCTTGGTGCCCACCAGGGCGCTGATCACCCGGTATTCCCTGGCCATGTCGTGGGCCGTGGCGAGTACGTGGCCGAGCGGGGGACGGCGGACCACCCATCGGCCGTGGCCGTCGGTCACCTCGTAGGTGATGTTCGACTTGCCGCCGGCCAGCACGCTGGCGCGCAGCGGACCGCGGACCGCTCCGGGGTATGCGGCCGTGAAGTACGCGCCGAAGGCCGCCAGGTCAAGGCCGGGCACGTGCTGACCTGCCGCGGCCTCGGCGGGCCCGCCGGGCCCGGCGGGCCCGGCGTGGCCGCCGGCCTGTCCCGTTCCTGTTTTTTCTGTCATCTCAGTTACCGCCTTCATCTCACCCTCAGGGCAGGAAGGTCACCCGGCCGATGGTGGTCCCCGTGGCCAGCCGCTCGAGGCCGTCGATGACGTCGGCCAGGCAGAGGCGCTCACTGACCAGCGGCTTGATGGCGCCGCCGGCCCGGCGGTGCAGCGCGAACCAGCCGGTCTGGTAGCTGATGTAAAGGGCGGCCGCCTCGGCGTAGGTGGCGGCCAGCCATTCGGCGTACCCGACGGCCGCGTGCTTGGTCACCGAATACGGCGCCGTCCCGAGCACCGTGAGCAGCCTCGCCGCCGACGCGGTGACGACGAAGCGGCCATAGCCCTGGGCGGCCCAGCCCGGGATCAGCTCACGCGAGGCCCGCACGTCTGCCATCACGTTGACATCCCACGAGCGGTGCCACATCTCTTCCGTGCTGTCCTCGCCCGTCCCGGCGGCGACGCCCGCGTTTGAGCAGTAGATGTCGATCTCGCCGACGTACTCCCGGGCCGCGGCGACCAGGCCGCGGCATGGCGTCCATTCTCCCAGCATTGACATTGACGTCAATGCCAGCGCCGGCGGCACCACAACGTCCGCCCGTTCACTGCGATGCGTATCCAGTCATAAGCGACTCGTCATATAAGTTGATATACGGGATTGTGTGTGCTGTGCTTGGCCAAACTCGCCGCAATGCATCCGTGCGGCGGTGGGGGTAATGAGTATGCGCAAAGACGACCGTGGCTTGGCGCCTAACGGCGGCACTCTCCTGCACGATGCGGCCGACGCCGCATCCGGGGCAGCCGCGCGCCACCAGGCAGCCGGGGCGCGGGAGGCAGCGCCAGTTATCGCCACCACCGAGGGAGGCAGCACCATCGCGAAGCCGTCCGGAGGTACGGCAGAACCGGTGGCCGGATCCGAACCGGGCGGCGGAGCCGGGAAGCCCCCGGCCGTGCCGGCCGGCGCCGGCACCCGCCTCGGCGCGGCGGACGCGGAGAACGACACGGAGGTACCGGCAGCCGTCGCGGTCCGGACCTCCGGGGTCGTCGCCCGGCCGGCTACGGGCGCACCGGAGCCGTCGTGGGCCCAGGTGCTGGCCACCACGATCAGGCTGTGGGTCAGCCGCCGCCTCCGCCGGATCGGCATCGGCCCGCGCCGCCCGCCGCATCCCGGGGCCGGGAAATCCCGCGGCGAGCCGTCCGCGCGCACCCGTTCACGCAGCGTCTGGCGCTGGCGGCTGGTCGCCATCGTGCTGGCCGTGGTCATCCTGGCGCTGGTCGCCCTGCAGCTTTCCGGCGTGCTTAACAGGCCCGGCTCGCCAGGGGGATCCGCAAAGGGACCGGCGGCCAGCTCCGGCAATGGCGGCGCGTCATCGTTGTCGGCGGCGGCCGCGGCGCGTAATCAGGCGGCTGCCTGGGTCGCGCAGCAGGTGGGCACCGACATCATCGTCGCCTGCGATCCGGTGGTGTGCTCCGGGCTGCTGGGGCAGGGCATCCCGGCCGGGCGGCTCCTCCCGCTGCAGTCGGCCGGAGCGAACCCGTTCGGCGCCGACGTGATCGTGGCGTCCCCGTCGGTCCGCAGCGAGTTCGGCAGCGAGCTCACCAACGTGTACGCACCCGCGCTGATCGCGAGCTTCGGCTCGGGGGCCACCCGTGTCGACGTCCGGGCCATCGCCGACCAGGGAGGCGCAGCGTACCGGGCGGCCGAGCAGCCGGACCTGACCGCCCGGAAGACGGCGGGAGCCCAGCTGCTGCACAACCCGCGCTTCCACGCCACCGCGGAGGCGGCCCGCCAGATCACGGCGGGCCAGGTGGACGCGCGCCTGCTGGTCACGCTGGCCTCGCTGGTCGCCCAGCGCGCCGTCAGCGTGAGCTCCTTCGGTGCCACCGGACCGGGGGCACCCGTGCAGTTCCGGCAGGTCAGCATCACCAGCCTCGGCGGCCAGGACTCTGCCCTCACCGCCGATCTTGACCAGGTACGGAGCCAGCGAACGCCGTACCTGCCCGAAAGTGCGGCCATCGTCCATCCTGGAGGCCCGACCGTCCTGCGCATCGGATTCGGCGCGCCAAGTCCGCAGGGGCTGCTGTCCGGCGGGAACTCCTTATAACCCATAGCGCTCCGCGGCGAGCAAGTTCACCGCGGTGCGCGTCTCTCCTCGGGGCGGGAATTTCGTGAAATGAGAGGTGAGTAACTGTGAGACCGTTTTTGCGATTCTTCAGGCTTTCCGCGCTGCTGACGCTGCTTGGCGTATCTATCGCCCTTTTTTCCGTGCTTGCTCCGGCGGCTTCCGCGTCGACCAGCGCTCCGGGGGCGGCGCAGGTCGGCTGGGTACGATGCGCTCACCTATCGCCGAATACGCCGGCCGTTGACGTCTACATGTATCCGTTCGGAAATGACAGTAACCCCACCGTGCTGAGGCATGTTTCCTACGGCACCGTTTCCGGCTACATAGCCATCGCGCCGGGCCAGTACACGGTCGCGATGCGCCAGGCCGGCGCGCCCGCGTCGGCTGCCCCGGTGCTTTCCACGAGTTTCATGGTGAACGCCGGCGATTCCTACACGGTGGCGGGCGTCGGGCCGTTTTCGGGCCTGAAGTTGCAGGTCCTGAAGGATGACCTGGCCGCGCCGGCGGGCAAGACGCTCGTGCGGGTGATCCAGGCGTCACTCAAAGAGCACCTGGTCACGGTCAGCTACGGATCCGATGTTCTGGCGAACCAGCTGGCCTTCGGCTCGGCCACAGGCTACTCGGCCCTGTCGCCGGGCACGGGCACGGTGAAGTTCACCGCCTCGGGCGGCGACGTCTCCATGCCGGTCACCCTGGCCGCCGATACGGTCCACACGATAGTGGTTCTGGACGGTCCCGCTGGCCTTAAGGTCGACAACCTGACCGACGCCGCGGGCAGCAGCACGATGCCGATGGGCGGCGCCGCAACCGGCTTCGGCGGGATGGCCCGCAGCACCGGAACCGGTTCGGCACCGTGGCTGCTGACGCTGGCGGGCGGGTCGCTGCTAGCGCTGGCGGGCTTCGCCGGCCTTCGCCGGACCCGGAACGTCCGCGCCGGAATTCATCAGTGAGGAAGCCGCGTACGCGGCTGCTGCCGGTCGCGGCGGTCGCGGCCGGCTTGCTGGCCGTGGGCGCCGGGGCGGCAGGGCTCGTCACCTCCGGCCACGCTCACGCGTCGGCCGTGCGCCTGATCGGCAAACCATCAATCGTGCCGGTGCCCAGCGAAACGGCGGAAGCGCCGGGTGGCCTGCCGGCCGCCCGGCTGCCGGCCCTCCCGGTGGAGCTGACCATTCCGGCCATCGGGGTACACACCTCGCTGGTGCATCTCGGCCTCGAGCCCGATGGATCGCTGCAGGTCCCGCCGAGCACCGCCGCGGCCGGCTGGTACACCGGCAGCCCGCGGCCCGGCGCGGTCGGGTCCTCGGTCATCGCCGGCCACGTCGACTCCATCAGTGGGCCGGCCGTCTTCTACCGGCTGGAGACCCTGCGCCCCGGCGAGCGGGTCGACGTAGGCCGCGCCGACGGCACCATGGCGGTCTTCAGCATCACGAAAGTGATGACCTACGCCAAGGACTCGTTCCCCACGGCCAAGGTGTACGGGCCCGCCCCGGATCCGGAACTGCGCCTGATCACCTGCGGTGGGACCTTCGACCAGACGACCGGCCATTACCTCAGCAACGTCGTGGCCTACGCGTCCCTGGCTCAGTAGCGAGGATCTCCGCCGGCCGCGCACCCTAATGTGGGTTCCGTCCCTTATCTGGGGTAGACGTGTCATGTGCCCATGGATGAGGACGGCCTGAGCCCGGCCCAGCCGCCGGAGCGGCGCTCTCCGTGGCGCAGGCGGGCCGGCGAAACGCCGCCGGAGCGGCCCCCCGGCT
Organism: uncultured Actinomycetes bacterium; assembly: GCA_963805255.1. Taxonomy (GTDB): domain Bacteria; phylum Actinomycetota; class Actinomycetes; order Streptosporangiales; family Streptosporangiaceae; genus Bog-532. Next base: position 62,918 of record CAWDTK010000030.1, on the reverse strand, counting down.
GGCGTGGCTGGCTCCCCCTGGTCGTCCAGCCGCTGCGCCGCGGCGTCGTCATCTTCGTCATCCTGCTGATCATCGAATACCTGGTGGTCCCGGAACTGACCGGCGCGAGCAAAGATCTCTCCCTGCTCGGCCGGGTGAACGCTTACTGGCTGGCGGCCGGCGTGGTCCTGGAGGGCCTTTCGCTGTTCTGCTACGGCCTGCTGACCAGGGCGCTGCTGCGGCCCGAGGGGAGGCCGAGCCTGTCCCGGCTGTTCCGCATCGACCTGGCCGCCGCGGCCGTCGCGCACGTCATCCCGGCCGGGACCCTGGGAAGCGCGGGGATCGGCTACCGCCTGTTCACCGCCGAGGGAATCTCGGGCGTCGACACCGGCGTGATGATGGCCGCCAAGGGCCTCGGGTCGACCGTCGTGCTCAACGTGCTGCTGTGGGTATCGCTGGTCATCTCCATCCCGCTGGCCGGGTTTCATCCCATTTACGTGACGGTCGCCATCCTCGGCGCCATCGTCCTGCTCGCGATGGCGCTGCTCGTCCTCGGGGTGACCCGCGGCACCGACCGCGCCTCCCGCATCATGCGGGCGGTCGGGCGGCGGAGCCCCAGCCTGAGTGACCGTCTGGAGCACGTTATCCGGGACGCAAGCGCCAACCTGTCCGCGCTCGGCCATGACCGCAGGGTCCTGGCCGAATCGCTCGGCTGGGCCGCGCTGAACTGGATTCTCGACGCCGCCTCACTGTGGTGTTTCGTGGCCGCCTTCGGCCGGCTCCTCAATCCGGTCGAACTGTTCGCCGCCTACGGTATCGCCAACGTCGCCGGAGCCCTTCCGGTGACGCCAGCCGGCCTGGGCGTGGTCGACTCCCTCACGCCGCTGCTGCTGGTGAGCTTCGGGGTGACCCGCAACGTGGCCACGCTCGGCGTCCTGGGATGGCGGTTGGTCAACTTCTGGATGCCGATCCCGGCTGGCGCCCTGGCCTATGCCTCGCTCAAGGTGCCGCGCGGAGCGGGCCTGCGGGCCATGCGCCAGGCGGTGCCGGGCATGATGAGCCGTGGAGACGCCACCGCCCGGCCGCCCACGCCCGCGGACGCCGCAGCCGGGCCGCCCGCAGACCCGCCCGCGAAGGCGAACAGCACAGCGCAGGCGAACAGCACAGCGCAGGCGAACAGCACAGCCGCCCAGATGGACGGCAGAACCGGGCGAGCCAATCGCCCGGCCGCGCGGGCAGACGGTACAGCCGCGCAAGCGGACGGAAGCAGCGACGCAGCCGGCCGACCGGCAAGGAGAGATTGCGTGTTGGGTGATACACCGTGAGCGCGGACGGGCCTGGCCGCGCCGGCCACACTCAGGTGGGTGACGCCCCGGCCGGTGGCACGCAGGCCGCCGAGCAGGTCGCCGCGGATCTCGGGGAATCCGCGGCCGGTGAGGGGAACAAGCCCGGCACGGCGACCGACGAAGCCGAAAGCCGCGTGCAGGAGGCGGTCGACGCCGCCAACGCCGTAGCGCAGGAAACCGGCGGAATGGGTGAGCCCGGCCGCGCCATGAACCGGCGTTCGCCCTTCTATATGGGGCTGACCGCCGCGGCCGGGGTCGCCGTGACCTACGGCCTGGTGGAGCTGATCGTCCGGTCGAAGTCAATCCTGATCATCATCGGGCTCGGCCTGTTCATCGCCGCGGGGCTGGACCCGGTGGTCAGCTGGCTGACCCGCCGGGGCGTGCCGCGCTGGGCCGCCGTCCTGATCGTCCTCGCCGCACTGGTCGGGGTGATCGGGATCTTTCTCGCTACCGCCATCCCGCCGCTCACCGCGCAAACCACGTCTTTGGCCAAACAGATCCCGACCTACCTGCACCAGCTTCAGGATCACAACTCCGAGCTGGGCAAGCTCAACGCCAGATACCAGATCCAGAAGAAGCTGACAAGCCTGCTCACCAGCAGGGGCTCCGCGCTCATCGGCGGCGTGCTCGGCGCCGGCGCACTCGTGCTCAGCACCGCGTCGTCGATCCTCGCCGTGCTCGTGCTGACGGTCTACTTCCTGGCCGGGCTGCCCAGCATCAAGCTGTTCGCCTACAAGATGGTCCCGCACTCCCGCCGCCCCCGGGTCATCCTGATCACGGATCAGATCCTGGTCAAGGTCGGCGGTTACGTACTGGGGAACTTCCTGACGTCGGTGATCGCCGGGCTCGGCACGTTTGTCTGGATGGTCGCCTTCGGCATCCCGTATCCGGTCCTGCTGGGACTGCTGGTGGCCATCCTGGACCTCATTCCCGTCATCGGGTCAACGATCGGCGGGGCGATCGTGACCCTCGTGGCGCTGACGGTCTCGCTGCCCACGGCCGTGGGCACGCTCGCGTTCTACATCGCTTACCGGCTGGCCGAGGACTACCTGATCGTGCCGCGCATCATGGGCCGGACGGTCGAGGTGCCCGCAGTCGTCAGCCTGGTAGCGGTGCTGATCGGGGGCGTGCTGCTGGGGATCGTCGGCGCCCTGGTCGCGATCCCGGTAGCCGCCGCGATCCGGCTGATCCTGAACGAGGTCACGTTCCCGCGGATGGACAAGAGCTAGCGGAGCTGCTCGATGACCGGCGCGAGAGCGGCCATGTTCGGCTCGTGCACGGTGATATGGCTGAACCCGAAGCGGCCCGGTCAGCACGTCCACCGTCGCCACCTCGCGCGCGAGCAGATGCGCGTTCCTGAACGGGACGTTCAGGACGAGGACTCCCAACCGGAGCCGTTCGGTGGCCCCGGCGGCCAGCACCAGCGGCGGGAAGGAGGCGGGCGACCCCAGATGATCCGCGGTGAAAACGGTGTCGTAGCCGTACCGCTCCGCCTCCTGGCAGTAACGCACGAAGTCGTCATGCGAGCGGACGGCGAACACGTTGCAGCTGAACCGGAAATCGCGCATGGTTCCCACCCTCACGCAGCGCGTCCAGCCGGCTACCCGGCTCTGCGGAGGGCAGAAGCGGTCGCCCGCCCGCCGGTCCTAGCTGATCACGGTCGTGCAGCCGGGCCCGGCACCTCCAGCCATTGACCAGTGGCGGAGGAGCATCTGTCTCGGGCTTGACCGGCCCGGCCCGACCCGGCAGGCCGGCCAATCCTGGGGAACAGGTGCTATCGAACTCGTGTTCCCCTATCATGGCCGTACGACGGTTCGATTGAGCTTTAATCGTACCTATGTTCTAATTAGCTACGTGAGTAAGCGCAAAAAGCTGGAAGAGCTGAGGTCAGAGGGTGCTTTTCCGACGACGCGTCCGACGGCGCTTCGGACTGCAAGCGCGGCGCGGCGCGCGCCGCCTCCTCCCATGTTGGCCTGGTTCGTCCGCGCACCCAGTATCTCTACGGCCACGGCGGCTGCACCACCTCCGCCGGCCTGGGCCAGGAACCGCATTGCACCTCCGCATCAGCCACCGCACCCCCGAGGCGGTCTTTATGAAGCGCATCAAGGAGTTCGAACGCCAGCTTGCCGAGTCAGTGCTGGCGCGAGACGCCGCCGCCCGCTCGTCGCACAACTCCCGCCGGGCGGCCCCGGACGACCTGGACCGGGTGGCCGCTGGCGGCCGGACGACCACGTATTACGCAGCGCCAGAGCATGCGGTTCCGGGCCGGGGATACGGCGGCGGCAGTGAATTCGCCGGGGACGACGCCTACAGCGAGTACCCCGGCGGCGCCGAAGACCAGCTATCCGCGTCCCAGGACCGTACGTCGCTGCTTATCAACCACGGCCGGGGCAGTGCGTACCACCCGGGCCTCCTGCGTCGGCACAAGGTCGCGTTCAGCGTGGCCGCCACCGTCCTGGTACTGATCATCGGCCTGGTGACGTTGCTGCTCGGCGGGGGCGCATCCTGGCCGGGCAGTGTCGCCACCATGCAGGCCGAGATCACCGCCGCCTGCCAGAACCCCGACGTCACCTCCGAGCCGGGACAGGTCAACTTCGCGTGTGCCAAGGGCACCCAGCAAATTCTCTGGGTGTTCGCACTGCTAGCCAGTTCGGCTGATCCGCAGTTTGCCGACCACAAGACCGGCCGGATGGGGCTGGAGCCGATCGCACCGGCCCAGGGTGCCGAGGTGGGGTGGTCGCTGAACCTCCATCACCCCTACGACCCCATGAACCCGACCGACAGCATCGAGGTCGCCGCGCGGGCCATCAACAACATCATCGGCGGTGCATCCGTCATCGGGGCTAATGGCAATCCGTCGGTCCAGGCGGGACTGGAAAGCTATCCCGCGAACTGTGTCCGCTATACCGGGTCAGCCGCCGTCACCTCACGCCAGGGATTCCCGAGCATGTGCTCCAGCCCAGTCAGCACCCCCGCCCAGCAGGCTGCCCTGGTTGCGGACGTCTATCAGAAATGGGCCGCCGGCGCGACGTCGCAGGCCGCGGGGGACGCCGCGCTGCTTTTCGTGAATGCGGGAAACGCGGGAAACCCGCAGGTCCAAGCGGTCCTCAAGCGCCTTTCGAAGACGAACCTGTGAGCCAGATCCATAGCCGCTTGCATAACTCCCCGCAGCTCCCGACCTCCAACTCCGTCGCGTCCGCCTGGCTCCCGACCTCCAACTGAATCGCGGAAGAAGGTGATTCTGTGAATTCCCCTCGTAAACCTTGGTGGCAGCAGGCGACAGCGCTTGTCAGCCTGAGCGCGGGTGGGGCGATAACAGGCTTCGCCTTCGTCCCCGGCACGGCGGATCACGTCGCGTCCCCGGCCAGCATTCCGGTGACGCTGACGGCCCTGGAGCATGCCGCCCGCCCGGCACCGTCTGACGACTCGGCCATACGTTCGGCCATCGTCAGCGTCGCGAACTACTACCTCCGGATGGCGCACGGCAAGACTCCCGCCGAGATGGAGGCGCTTATCTGGCAGCGCGATAGCACGGACGGAGCTGACCATGGGGAATCATGCGCGGCCTTTGCCAGCATGACGCTGGAACTCGCGGCCCAGCTGGTGGGCCGGCAGAGCTGGGTGGCCGGCGGCTCCACCTACCCGTGGCCGCTGCAGGAGTGGGCCGATGTCCGCGTCGACCCGAACTCCGCATCGCCGGGCATTGCGTCGATTCTGGAGGATGCGCAGGCGCATCAGCGCTGGCACCCGCTGGGCGACGGCTACGAGCCGCTCCCCGGGGACTGGGTGCTGTTCGATGGCCACGTGGAGGTCGTGACGAAGTATTCCGGCGGCGTCCTTTCAACGGTCGGCGGCGATTCGCTGCCCAACTTGTCGGTCAACGCTCACGAATACCCTGGTCCGCTGGCCGCCCAGGGCGTGGCCGGATTCGTCAGCAACGGGCATCTCCCGGCCGCGGCCAGCTCGGCGGCGGCCAGCACGCGCGCCTCGGCGCCGCCGAACGCGGGTACACCGCCGGCGCCGCAGAACGGCTCGGGCGTGCCGGCTACCAAGCAGGCCGACGAGCAGCCGGCGGAGGCTCTGGCGGCAATTCCTGGAGCGGTGGCTATGGTGCCTGATTCCTCTGCGGCCGCCGCACAGGCCGACGGCGCGACGATACCGGGAATGCCGTCGGCCGCATTCCGGGCGCCCGTCCACCAGGCGGTAGGTCACGCTGCGCCCGCCGGTCACGCGGCGGGCCGGGCGGTCCCGGCGGGCCAGGCGGTCCCGGGTCCGCTGGCCATGGCCGGATCTGGGACCGGCGGTTCGCCGGCGCCCGCGACGGGCCGGACGGCGACGAACCTGGACGCGGCACTGAATGTCGCTATTCCCGGGATGCCGGACGCGGCGTCCGCGGACGGTCCCGCCGCGCTGCCATCTGCCACCTACAGCAGGCACCAACCGGCTCCCATCGTCACATCGTCACCCGGGACGGCCGCGCAGCTGGCCTTCATCAGCCGGGTCACGCCGGGCGCGGTCGCGGCCCAGCGCAGCTACGGCGTCCCCGCGGCAGTGACGATCGCCCAGGCGATCGACGAGTCGGCGTGGGGCCAGAGCACGCTGGCCATCACGGACCATAACCTGTTCGGGATCAAGGGGCTCGGGCCCGCGGGCAGCGACTCCTATCCGACGCAGGAATACCAGAACGGCCAGTGGGTCACCACCAGCGCCCAGTTCCGCGCGTACCACGACGTCGCGCAGAGCATCGATGATCACGGCAAGCTGCTGGCCACCAGCGGGTACTATGCGGCGGCATTGGCTAACCGGCAGACACCGGACAGTTTCGCGCAGGCGCTCACCGGCGTATACGCGACGAATCCGGATTACGGCGCCAACTTGATCAGCCTCATGCAGCGGTACAACCTGTACCGTTTCGACGCCAGCACTCAGTCCGCTGGGGCGCCGGCCACAGCGGCGCCCCCGTCCGCCGCCAGCCCGGCTGCGGCCGCCCCGTCCGCCCCGTCCGCCCCGTCCGCCCCGTCCGCCGCGCCGACGCCGCCGGCAGGTGGCCCGGCCGCATCCGCCCGGACCGCCAGTGCGTCGTCCGGGACCGTGCCGGCGCAGCGGATGACGGCTACGCGGCCCAGGGCCCGGCCATCCGCCAAGCCGCGCCCGACATCCTCCGCCCAGCCGCCGGTTGCGCCCGTCACGACGCCGCAGGTGGCGGCCCCGAGCGCGACGGTCAGCCTGCCCGCCGCAAATCCGGCGGCCACCGCGACTGCGCCGGCGCTCGCCACCCCCCACACCGCGGCCACCCCGCACCGCGGGCCTACCCCGCGCGCCACGGCGACAACTCCGGCGGCCTCGGGGACGACCCCACCGCCGTCGCGCGCGGTGCCACATCCCTTCGCCACGCCGCAGGCCCCCGGGCCATCGTCCGCACCAGTGACACCGCCGGACCAGGCCGCTATCCCGGGGATCCCGTCCGGGGCTGCCGTCACGTCCGCGCACACGTCGGCTCAGTTGCGCACCTCCTCAGACGCGGCTCGGCCGCATTCCCCGGCAGACACACAGGTGGTGGCCGAGTTGGCTGCTGTCTTCCGCCCCAAAACACCCGCGGCTGAGCCGCCGCCGGGAAAGATGCCCGCCAGCAATCCGGCGACCGCGAAGCCGTCCACCAGGCATTCGCCCTGGGAGCGGGCGGTGCCGGGCCGGTCACCCGCACAGAAGAAGCCGCAGAAGCGGAAGGCCTCAGCCCCCAAGGCGCGCAAGACCGCTGCCCGCTACCAGCGGCAGATGCCGGTGCCGGTCAGGAACGCGTTCCTCGCGACGGCCAGAAGGCCGCTGGCGCGGGCCGAGTTCATCTACCGGGACGTGGCCGACACGTGCGGAATTTCCTGGAAGCTGCTCGCCGCGTGCGACTGGATGCAGTGCGAGGCTCATCCGCGTTATTCGCCGGTTCAGGGCGAAAAGCTCGGCACCGTCAACGCGGACGGCACCGTGTACCGGACCAAGTCCGAGGCCCTGACGCAGTGCGCCCGCGACCTGGTGGCCGTCGCCGGCACCGTGTACCAGATCGACCTGGCCGTGCCCGTGGAGCTATCCGTTCTCGAGCTGGCCCGGGTATTCGCCGCGTTCCGCTGGGGTGGCCTGCTCAAGCTGCACAACACCTCGGCCATGGAATTCCCGTATTCGGTCCAGGGCCTCACCGAGCAGCACACCAGCATGCGCTGGCCCAAGATTGCCGAGCCGAATGCCCCGGATAAGCCGGGCGCCAAATTCCGCCGGCCGTTCGGCGCGGTACCCGTCGTCCTGAGCCTTGATTACCCGGCCACTGTCTAACCCGCCATGGCAGCCAAGAAATTGGGGAAACCGATGGTCCGATTGCTGATCGTCCTGCTGCGCTCGCTTGGCACGGGGAGGCTGGCGCCCACCGAGCCGGCCTGGCCGGGCTCTGACGTTCCCGGCAGCTGGCAGCGACTGGATGCCGAGCCCGAGGGGCCCGGCGCCGGATCCAGTCCGACCGATGTACTGCCGCCCTGGTGGGCTCCGGGCCCCGGCCATCCCGGGGCGGAGAATCCGCCCGCTTCAGCGGGCGGCTCATGGCCGCCCCAGCGGCGGACGCGCCGCCGACGGCGCTGGGTCCCGCGGTGGGTCCAGTGGAGCGCCGCCCTGTTGCTGGTGAGCCTGATCTTCCGCCGGGTGATTGCCTCGGTGGTCCTGATGGCGCTGTCGGCCGCGCTGCACTTCCTTGGCTTCAACGTCCACCTGCCGCAGGTCGGGATCGCGTGGCCCTGGCAGACAATCACGGCGGGCAGCACTACCAACGCGCAGATCGGGCCGTGGGTCCTGGAGAAGATCGAGGGCATCTCCAAGCCGGCCCTCGGCACGGAGAACTTCAACTTCGTCTTCACCCACAAGGTGTCCAAGAACATCGGCCCGTGGCCCTGCTGGTACTCCAGCACGTTTTACGCGGTCGGCCATGCGTCCGCCGCGGTCAACCTGAATCCGGGCCCGTCCTGGTGGACAACGGCCTCGGGCCACTACCGGCTGCAGGTTCTGAGCGAGCACCAGCCGGGCAAGCCGGGCCATGTCGCGATCTCCATGGTCCTGCCGTCGCCGCAGCTCCCGCAGAGCGCCCATGACGTCGCCATCGATAACACCCTGTCCAGGCCGCTCGACACCCAGCACAGCTGGACGTACCCGGGTCTGGGCTGCGGCGCGCTGATCCGGCCGCAGTTCGCCCAGTCGGTGCTGTACGCCCAGGCCCAGAGCATCGCCTTCTACCGGGTGAACCACGTCTCCCAGGTGACCCGCCCGCTCATCAGCGCGGCCGAGACGGAGGCGGCCCAGATGATCCGCGACAGCTTCATCCAGCCCACGGTCAACGCGTTCGGCTACACCCTGGACAGCTTCGCCCTGCACTGGTCCGCGGCGCCATGACCGGCGGCAGGCCGGCCAGACGGGCGGCCCGGGCGTGACCGTGCCGTCCAGAGGGCCACACCCAAGAGAGTGTTCGACGTGCCTGGGAGCTAGCGCGTGCAACCGCATCATTCGAGCGCTTCGAACAGGTCTCCTGGACCGGCGACTCAGCAGGGAGCCAGAAAACGGAGAACAACGGTCCGCAGCACAGTGCTGGATAGGCGCTGCTTAATGGGCGGGCCAACGACAAAACCCTGGTGGTCAGCGGTTACGGGATGTTCTTGGGGGGCTGATCCGGCGTTTAGTGCCAGTGGGCTTTGGCCAGCGGCTGGCGGCCCGGCGCGCCAGCGCCACCTCCCGCTCGCTTGCTGTGGCGGCGGGGCTGCCGCACCGAAAACTATGGTCGGCCGGGGCCTCCTGCCTTCTGGGCCCCCGATCCGGCCTGCGCGCACCGCCCGCCAGATGCACCTGCGGCTACCTGCCGTAATGCCGTAGATACTGCAATACTGCGGACATGACGGCGGCCGACGCCACCCTGACCAGCCTCACGCCGGGCACCACCACCTCGGTGTCTGGCCGGCACGTTCCCGCCCAGGGTATCACGGACGGGCTGATCGAGTGGTCATGACCTCGCGGAAAGCCGCGCTGACCCGGCTGCTGCAGGGGACGTCAGCAGTCGGGCTCGGTGGTCCACGCTGACCAGTTCGTCCCGTCAGAAGACATCTGCACCGCAGTCTTAGCGCTGACGACCGGGTCGAGGGCAGCCGGATCGTCATGCTCCTGCCAGAGCCCGTAATCGCTGGTGGGGGAGATTGCTTCCGGATTACCGCCGGACTCGTGTTCGGCGATGCAGGCGGCGAACGCCTCGTCGGCTGGGTTGCCGTCTTCGGCCACCCACAGCTGCTCGAGGGCGGCGTAGCCGAAGATCCCGCCCTGCCGCGCAGGGGCAGGCGGGGGCGGCGGTGCTGCTGCCGGGGCCGCGGCATGCCGTGGCCTATATTTGGGTGTGCCGACAGGCACACGGTGCGCCGTGAAGCTGCCAGGCAGATTCGCCGGGACGTCCAGCACCTGTCCGGGGGAAATTAGCCCAGGGTCGGTGATCTCCGCTCGGTTTACCCGATACAGCCACGGCCACGCGACGGGCTGGCCGTAGAACCGCTGAGCGATCCGTGACAGAGTGTCTGCAGCCTGGACGGTGTACGTGTGGGCCGCCAGGTGCGTGTGCAGGTGGATCACGTGCACAGTGGCCGCTGGCCCACGCGGGGCGGGTTTGTGCACCTGGGGAGACACCGTCAGCGCTCCCGCCACCGCGATCGCGGGAGCCGCCTTTCCTGCCTTCTGCGCAACCTTCGCCGCCTGAGACGGCGCCGTGTGCTGCCCGGTCCGCCTGATCTTCCTGTTACTGCGATGCCTGACTGAACGCACGAAGGGTTCCTAACGCCGGAATCGCGCCCGCCTACTCGGCTCGCTGTGCCTGTCGCCGGGCCTGTCCCGGGCAGCATGTCAGGACATCTCTCCCGTCCGCGGCTGTTAAATTACATAGATGTAATTCGTTGTCAACTCGTGATATGCGAGGATTCTTCACCATGTCGGAAACCCCACCCGGGTACGAGGCGCTGCGCGCGTTCTGCGCGGCGCGGCGAGCGCACTCGCCGTTCCAGATGCGGCCCCAAGGAAGTGGGCGACGCCATGTGCCCACAGCTAGCCGCCAGCGACAGGCTTGCCCTCCGGAGCCGTGAGAGCAGGTGCGAATCGAGTCGGGGGTTCGTGAACGTCGCCTCCGCAGGGAGGTCGTCGGTGAATGCAAAAAGCAGCGGCCTACCCAGAAGCGTGACTGGGTAAAACCGCTGCTTACGAGCGAGCGAGCGGAGGCTCGGGGATTTGAACCCCGGATGGGCGGTAAACCCAAACCGCATTAGCAGTGCGGCGCCATAGACCGGACTAGGCGAAGCCTCCAACCGACGGGACGGTGCGTGCCAGCCGACCGCGACGCGTCCTGACGAGGGTCAAGGGTATCCCGTGCGCTCGCGTCATCCAACCTGGGTGACTTTGTACTCGCCGTGCGCGCAGGCCTCTCTCATCGTCTGCTTGGAAAACTTGCCCACGCTGGTCTTCGGCACCTCGTCGATGTACGCCGGGCGCTCGGGAAGCTGCCAGCGCGGCACGCTGGCGGCCATGTGGTCCCGCAGGTGCTCTGCGGACACCTCCGCGCCATCCCGGACGACAACCGCCGCGAAGGGCCGCTCCCCCCACTTGTCGTCGGATGGTCATCATTCAGTGATCGGCCGCTCCCGCACCGCCCGGCACGCATCCCGACAGTTCGGCGTCAATCCTCAGTTTCGCCACGGCACGGGACACCGTGCTCTTGACGGTCCCGCGGCTCACGCCGAGGGCGTCCGCGATCTCCGGCTCGCTCATGTCCTCGTAGTACCGGAGGACGACGGCGGCCCGCATCCGCTGGGGCAACCGGGCCAGGGCACGGCGGACCGTGTCCTCGAGCTCGCCGGGCGGCAGTTGCTCGGCGACGGCCCAGTCAGGGATGTCTTCGGTCGGGAATTCGTCGACGCGGCGGCGCCGCCACCAGGAGATCTGAGTGTTGACCATGGCGCGCTTGACGTACTTGTCCAGAGCGGCGCGATCGTGGATCCGGTCCCACGCCAGGTAGGTCTTGGCCAGCGCCGCCTGCAGCAGGTCCTCAGCGTCGGCCCGGTTGCCGGTGAGCAGCAGGGCGATCCTCAGCAGGGTGGCACCGCGTGCGGTGACGTACTCGCGGAAGGCGGCCTCGCCATCCTGGTCGAGGTCGCCCTGGCCAGAGTCTTCATGCGACGCCCCGTTCGGGTCATCGCTTTCAGCGTGTACCCGCTCACCAGCGCGGCCGGTCCGGGTCCTCATGAGCTTACGCTACATAAAGTAGCCGGATGTGCACCAACATCTGCGGGGCATCTGCGATGGTGGTTAGATTCGCACCGGTTGCCTGCGAGCTTTGGACACAATTTCGATATACGGCGAATGTACCTCTCAGTGAACGTTCCAAAAAGGTTGCGGATCCGCTTGACGCAGGCCGCCGATTGTAAGCATCGTCGAAGGACAGGCATGCAATCCCATGGGGGGCAAGTGCACAGTCTGCACGACCATAGCCTGTCCGCTGACGATCTCACGGACGCTGTCAGTCCCGCACGTTCTGCCCGCCGGAGGCTGCTGAAGTCCGCGCTGTTCGGGGCGCTAGACGACCCCGATGAGGCTTCATCGGCTGAGTCCGCCAACGTCGTGAACAGCGAAACGACACATGCAGTTATTGGAACTGTGCTAGATGTTAGCCCACACGTGCTGGTGCTCCAGACCGCGGTAGGCGAGGAGCGGCTCACCCTTGCGGCATCAACGGCGGCCTGGCGCGGGGGTCCCGTGGCTCCGGCCGCGCTCAGGCAAGGCGATAAAGCAATTGTGAAGCGCAATTATGCGCGGGGCATGACTGCTGACCGCATCTGGGCGGAGATCGGCCGCGTGACCGGGACGATCGTGGAACGGGACGCCGGCACTCTGCTGATCGATGAGGGCACCGGGAAGGGGCGGAAGATTCTCGTCATCCCGCCGTACGCGACCGGGCGCATCCAGGTGCGGTTTCCCCGCCTGCAGCCTGGGTACCTGATCGACGTCATCGGGCTGCGCCGCCCCGGGTTCGTGGAAGGCCTGATTCCCGCGACCTCTCAGCCGCCGTACCGCGCCGGCCACCCGCCGAGCCCGCCAATGGTCAGCGGGCACATCCCAGATTCGATCAACGGTACCGCTACCTGGCATGAGCCCGGCGAGGAACCGGAGGGCCTGCTGGGCGTCGCCTACCCGGCGCTCGACCCGGAAACCGGCTGCGAAGGCCACGATCGCGTCCATACTCGCGACTCCGCATTTCCGGCCGGGGCGGCCTGCTCGAACGGCGGCCGGCATACGCGCGTGCCCGGCGGCGGGCTTGTCACCGGCGGCCAAGGCGGGGCCCCGTACATGGCGGCCGCGGCTGATCACGATCCGGCGCACAGTCCCGGCGACTTCCGCAACGCGGAACGCTACGCCGTCGACCCGCACCGGGCCGGCCCGGGGTGTGTCCGGCTGCCCTATCTGTCTCTGGGAAGCATGCTGCGGATCCGTAACGACTGCGCGCAGCGCGCGCGGGATCTTCCCGTGACCGGCTGCGGGGCTGCAGCGCGCCTGTTCTGCGATCGGTGCGTCACCTGCGGCACGTCACCGCGCGGCCGGGTGGCCGACCTTACCATGTCCGCGTTTGTCGATCTCGGTGGCGATCTTGACCGCGGATGCTTCAACGCGACGATCACGATTGGCGGCTGACGATGCTCAGTGCGATCAGGGAGGTGCAGATTCCGCTCCTCGCCGCCATGCTGCTGGGCGGATGCGGGGCGAAAGCCTTTCGCGTGCTGCGTGCGCGGGAGATGGCGGCCGGCCTTGGGCCGACCTCGCTCTTCCCGCTGCGGCTGCGCCGGCCAATCGCGATATGCATGTGCGCGACCGAATTCGGGCTGGGTATCGCGCTCATTGCGACCGCCGGACGGCGCGGCGCGGGCCTGCCGGCGACGCTCGCCCGCGTCGGCGCGACCCTGCTGTTCCTGATCGCCGTGGGCGCGCTGGCGGAACTGCGCGAGCGGCGGCCCGGCGCGGGGTGCGGATGCTTCGGCGAGCTGAGCGTCACGCCCGTGGGGGCGCGGACGATCGCCCGGTCGGTCCTGCTCGCCGTCGCGGCCATTGCCACGATCGGGCAGGCTCCCCTGGGCATGCCGGCCTCGGGATCCGCGGCGGGTCTGCGGATCGGGCTCCTGGCCGCAGAGCTTCTCCTGGTCGCGACGCTGTCGCCGGAAATCGGTGAAGCAATGATCCGGCTCGGCTACTCGGAACCCTGCGAGATCCGGCGGGTAAGCGTCGATCGCACGCTCAGTTCGCTGACCGGCAGCGCGCAGTGGCGCCGGTACGCCGCCACGGTCACCTCGGCCGCGCCGACCGACATCTGGCGCGAGGGATGCTGGCGCTACGTGCTCTACCCGGGCGAGGTGGGCAGCCGCCACGTTGACGTCGTCTTCGCCGTCTACCTCCGGTCGCGCCGTCCCCAGATCCGCGCTGCCGTGCTGGATGCCGTCACCGACGAGGTACTCACCGACCTGCCCGCCCGTACGCACGCGGCTCAGGGCCCAGGGTCCCGGCGGCCGGCGGCTCAGCCAGCCCGGCTCCGTGAGCTGCCCCAACTGGACGTCACGCGGCCGCTCTACGCGAGGCAGCCAGTGGATGTGCCGCAGCCGCTGGACGTGACGCCACCACCGGCCACGGGCCGCTGGCTTGCCGGCCTGCCCGCGCAGCCCGCCGATGATGTGCTGGCCCGGCAGCCCCGCCGCGGCAGTTCTGCAACCTTCTAAACCAGTATCTGGCTGAGGGTAGAAAGCTTTATAACCACCGAGCAGTCCGCGGTTAGGCCGGCTGAGAGCGCAGGAACTTGCCGAAGTGCGGAACGGTGAACGCGATCAGGCCACGCTCTGAGCTGTAGATCAGGCCCTTCTTGATCAGGCCGTCGCGCGCGGGCGACAGGCTGGAGGGCTTGCGGCTGAGTTCTTCGGCGACGGCCGACGTCGGCACGGGGTCATCTCCCAAAGTCGCCATCGCCCGCATGTACTCGCGTTCCGCCGGGGTCGCGCGCTCGTACCTGCTGCCGAAGAACCCCACCGCGAGCTCCCCCTCGGCTTCCGGCGCCGCGACGCGCACATCCTTCGCCGTCACTGGGCTCGCCGCTGCGACGTCCCAGGTCACCTTGCCGTAGGCCTGCACGAAGTACGGGTAGCCGTCGGCCGCCTCGTACAGGGCATCGAGAGCACCGGGGTCGAAGGTCACATCCTCCCGCTCGGCCGGAGCGATCAGCGCGAGGTCGGCAGCGGATCGTTCCAGACGGTCGATGCGGACGTAGCGGAAAAGCCGCTCCGAATAACTCTTGCTTGCCGACAGCACGGACGGCAGATGCGGCAGGCCGGCCCCGACCACGATCAGCGGACCGCCGTTCTGGGCAAGCTCGTGGCAGGCCGCGCACAGGGCCGATATGTCGGGCGCTGGCACGTCCTGCATCTCGTCAATGAAGAGCGCGATGCCGACGCTCAGGTCGGCGGCGACCGATGCAGCGTCGGCGAACAGCTCGGTCAGGTCAATTTCGAGATCCCCGGAATCGGCGCGGCCGCGCGCGGCGGGCACGTCGATCCCCAGCTGCGTGGTCACCGAGGTGCCCTTGGGCGCCTTCGGGTCACGGAGTGCGAACGCCTTGAGCACGGCCAGGAACTGCTCGATCCGGTCGGGCGCGCGATGCCGCGGGGCGAGCTCACGCACCGCCATGTGCAGTGCTGCCGCGACCGGGCGCCGGATCGACTGCTCGGGCCGCGCCTCGATCTTCCCGGTGCCCCACAGCCGCTGCATCGCCATCGACCGGAACGTATTAAGCAGAACGGTCTTGCCGACGCCGCGCAAACCCGTCAGCACCATGCTGCGCTCGGGGCGCCCGCGCGCGACGCGCTCCAGGACAACCTCGAACTGGCTGATCTCGCGGTCGCGCCCGGCGAGTTCGGGCGGCCGCTGTCCGGCGCCGGGGGCGTAAGGGTTCCGTACCGGGTCCACAGCATCGGACTCTATGACGTGATCTAGCGCGGTCCTTAGATTTCCGTAGACATCCCTACCGGCGTGTCGCACCCCGGCAGAACCAACGAACATGGAAACCCCCGAGGAGGTGGTCGCACATGACCGACGTGATCGTTTCCCGGCCGGTGCGGCCCGGCCCTGCTGGCTGACCGAGGCCGACCTCGACATCTACGCAGGCGAGTTCGAGCGGGCCGGGCTCACCGGGCCGCTGAACCGGTACCGGAACGTCGACGGGACTGGGCGGATCTCGCCGCGTGGCACGGGGCGCCGATCACGCAGCCGTCCCTGTTCATCGGCGGGAGCTCGACGGCCCGACCATCTGGTCGGCTCGCGCCATCAAGAATTTCCCCGCCACCCTGCCGGGGCTGGTCTCCTCCCACATCCTCGACGGCTGCGGGCACTGGGTCCAGCAGGAACGCCCCGATGAGGTGAACCGGCTGCTCACCGGCTGGCTGCACTCCCTCGGCTTGCGCTGAGCTACGGCTGCTGCTGGCCGCCCTGGTTGATCCGGGCGAGGAAGGCGTTGTAGGCGGCGAGCTGCTCGTCGTCCTCGTCGATGCCGGAAATGGCCGGCCTCGCAGGGCCCGCAGGGGTGGTGGCGGCTCCAGTCCGGGAGACGGTGCCGGGACTGGCCACGCTGGCGGCTGGGGAGACATCCGCACCGGTCAGATGCTCGAGATTGGCCCGGCGCGCCGCTTCGAGCCAGCCGCGTCCGTCGGCGCGCTGGCCCTTCCGGCTCCAGGCGAGGAACGTCACCATGATCAGCACGAACATGATCGCGGAACCGCCGACCCACATCACAGCGCCGCCGATGTGCACGTCATCGAGGGGACTTGGCCCCCAGGTGCGGTGGCGCATACCCGACGTCACCGGGAACGGGTCGCTTGAGTAGGAGCCCAGGGCCACCCCGGTGAACGCGTCCACCGGCATGGCGATGAACAGGAAGATCAGCCGGACGGGGTAGGAGAGCCGCCAGCGGATCGGCTCACTCCCGATCAGCGGCAGCAGGTACAGGTAGCCCGCGATGATGAAGAGCGCGTGCTCGGCGTTATGCGCCGCGTCGTTCGTCAGCACGAGGTTCATGAAGCTCGTGAGATGCGTGCCCGTGATCGTCGCGGCGTACAACGCGACGCCGAACGGCGGCCAGGTGAGCGCCGCAGCGACGCGGGACCGCACGATCCGCTTCGCCCAGGTGTGCAGGGGATTCCGGCTTGCGTGCAGCAGCAGGGTCACCGGCTGGCCGGCGATCAGCAGCGCCGGCGCGACCATGATCAGCAAGAGGTGCTGGATCATGTGGTCCCAGAACAGCACGTCGTCGTAGCAGCCCAGCCCGCTCTCGGTGGCCAGCACGATGACCAGCAGCCCGCCGAGGAACATCCCGGTTCGCCAGCGCGGCCATGGGCGGGCCGGATGGCGGTGCCCCACCCGCAGCACACCCCAGAGATAGGCAGCCGCCGCGATCACGGCGGTGGCCGTGACAACCGGAGCCCACTGCCACCGGCCGAGCGCCTCCCACAAGCCGAACGGCGGGAGCGTCTCGCTTCCCATACCGGCGAGACTACTTCGTCGGGCGGCGGCCACCCGTGCGGGGCCGCCGCCGTCTACTTGACGGCCGTGAAGCTGGCGGTGGCCAGGACGGTACCGTCCAGGGAGGTGAGGCGGACGCCGGTCACGCTGCCCGCCTCCAGCGAGCCGGAGCTGCCCCACGAACCGTATCCACCATTCAGATGGAACGATCCGACGGTGATGATGCGCCCGTCACTAGCTTTCAGCTGGCAGATGACCGTGCCGTTTCCCGTATCCGCGCCCGTGTCCATGTCCACGTCCATGTAGAGCCATCGCGGGTTGCCGCTGTAGAGGAAGATCTTCCCGGCCGTCTGGTGGCTCGCCGTCAGCAGCGCGGCGGAGCGCAGCGGGGATGTGGCGTTGCTCCCCGGCGATGGCGTAGAGATCGCGCCGCGCAATCCCCAGCCCCCCAGGCCGCACGCCACGGCGGCGAGGGCGACCGCGGCGGTGGCCAGCATCCGGCGTGTCCGCTTCGGGCGCTGGGTTGCGGTCGTGTGCCCGAGGCGGCCCATCACCAAGGTCTCAAATCCCGTCGGCGGCTCGTGGGGGGGCAGCAGTCCCAGCATCTCCTCGCCGGTGAGCGAAAGCTGCCGGACATGCTCGCGGCAGGTGTCGCACTGGTCCAGGTGCCCGATCGCCCGGGCCCGCTCACGCCCGGTGAGCACGCCGAGCGCCAGCTCGGCGGCCACGCCAGCGAATTCCTCGCAGTTCATCTCATTCAGCTCACTCATCGCCTACGTCCTCCCGGAGGTAAGCCGAGCGCAGCTTCTCCATGCCTTCCCTGATACGAGTCTTCGCCGTACCCAAGGGAATCCCCTCCGCCTCGGCGATCTGCCGTGCTGTCATGCCATAGATACCGGCCATCGCCACGGCGCGAGCCTGGCCCGGGGGCAGGGCCGCGAGAGCCCGGCGTACCCCCGCCGCGTTGTCGTGGGCCACCGCGAATCGTTCCGGGGTGTCGGTCATCGCGGTCAGCAGAGCCGGGAGGTCGTGCGGGTCAACGGGCGCGGACGTTCGCGCCCGGATGACGTCAACCGCCAGGTTGTGCGTGATGGTCGTCAGCCAGGCACGGACGGAGCCACGCCGCGAGTCGTACACCTGGGCGTGGCGCCAGGCCCGCTCGAAGGCCTGCTGCGCAACATCCTCGGCCGTGGCCGGGTCGCCGACGACCCTCAGCGCGACACCGAACACGACACGCTGGAAACGCCGCACAAACACGAGCGAAAGGTCGGCGTCACCAGCCCCGAGACCCGCCAGGAGCGTCTCGTCCGGCAGCCGGTCCGCTGGAATTCCCATCCCCTGCACACCGTCCCATACCGGCGGGCGGCTCCGATGGATTGCGATTTTACTCTTCAACTTCCCCGCTCCGTCAGTGCGCGCGCGGGCGTACGCCGCCGTCTGGCTCCCGCACATGGTCAAGGGGCCGGCCCGGCGGGGCAGCCGGGCCGGGCCGGTGCCGGTCATGCTGAGGTCTTCTTTCACTGCGTCTCCATGGCTCGCTAGCCGCAGGGGCTCAGTAGCCGTAGCCGCCGCTGCCGGACGAGGACGGCGAACTGGACGGCTGCGACTTCCCCGTCACCGGGTCGCCGGACGCGTCCAGCACGTACCAGGTCCCGCCGAAGCTGGTGATCCCCTGGCCGTGCGCCACGCCCGCGCCTGAGTCACCGGCGAAGGTGTAGACCGGCCAGCCGTTGTACGTGACCTCAAGGGTGCCGTTGGCCTCCTTGACCGTGCCGAGGAGTGAGGCCTCAACGCCGCTGCCAGCCTTCGCCGCCGTCGCACTCCCTGGAAGGGCGGTCTGGGGCCAGAGCTTCGTGCAGCCGTTGCTGTCCGTGCAGGTGATCTCGCCGCCCTTTTCCGAGGTAAGCATGTAAAGGGTCTTCCCCTGCCCGTTGACGAGGACCGTGCCGGCCCCCGGAACGCTCTTGGCGCTCACGGTCACGGCAGAAGACGATGATGCGCCGGCCGAACCCGCGCTGCCAGGGCTGGGGCTCGATCCGGAGCCCGACGCGATAGTCGCGGACGCCCCACAGGCGGTCACGGTGATGGCGGCGCCGAGGAGCACGCTGCCGCCAAGCAGCCCGTGCACCGATGGGCGAAGGTGAGGACGGACGGAGATGCTCACGGGAAACTCTCCAAAAAAGGGAGATCAAAGTGTTGGAGGTTTCCCCTAACTACGCCGACCAGGCCGAATGGGATTGCCGCGCAGAAAAATAACTGTGTCACGCCCGTCGGCCGGGTCACCGGACGGCCGCTCCGGGCCACGCGGCAGCCTCAAGCGATTACTTTCCGGTGATAACCCTGTTTCAGATGTTTCAGGCAGAAGGCGAGGGCATAGCCGACCGCGATCGCCGGCAGGATGGGACCAGCGGCGGGGACGCAGCCCCCGGCGAGACTGCGGGAGGGGAGGGGAGGGGAGGGGAGGGCGGGCCCGGCGCCCGTGGCGGGGCGCGCCGCGGGGTTCTGCCTTTCATTGCTTCAGCACTCTGCTTGAGCCTCGGCGGCTTCAGCACCCTGCTGAGCCTTGGCGTCGGTGCGGCGTCGGGACGTTCGCCTCTGCTGTCGGCCGGACACAGCCGCATAGTGGGAGTAACCAGGGCGGGCGATGGGCCGGGCTGAGTGGTCGGCCCGCCACAGAGGAAGAGGGGACTGCCTATGAACAGCAGCAGAGACGGAGTACCTGCTGGCGTAGCGGTCGCACCAGATTGCTATCAGGTGAGCGCCGTGGCCTGTGGTGCTGGTCATGATCACTGCTTGGCTGGCGGTCTGCTGTGCGAGCCGGTCGCGCTCGATGATCTGGCCGTCGCCGAGGCGGATCATGCTGCCGTACGCTACCTGCCGTTCGATGACGCGCTGGGTGCGCTTGCGGGTGATGTCATTCATGGTGCTGCCCTTCTGGTTGCGGCGCGCCGCGCTGCCAGGCGCCGCGCGGCGACCGCGGTCTGGTACTGGGCCACCCCTGCGCTGCCCCACAGTGCCCGGATGATGAAGAGGACGATGCGGGCGTGCCGGACGTGGCGGGCGCCGCACGGGCCGCAGTAGGACGACTCGGCGGGCCTTCGCAGCAGCGGCAGATACGGCGACGCGGCCTCTAGGAGCGTGGTCGCTACGATCTCAAAGGCGGCGATGACCTCGCTGGGCGGCTGGCCGCCCAGAATGGCAGGCTGCGAGTCACCGGAGCAACGGGGCGGTGAGCTCCCGGCCGTTTGAGGACGTGCGGCGGCGCCTCGGCCTTCAGCGCGACCTGGCCCAGCTCAGAGGCGTTCGGCACCGCGTCGCAGCCGTGGCTGAAGGGCAACCGCGAAGAACTTCCATCTGAAGGTCGTCCACACCATCGCGTTCAACCCGATCTACGCGGTCCGGCTGGAGCCAGAGGAGCGGGAAGAGGCGCAGCGCTGGAGCGGCGCCGAGGGGGCCGGCAGAGCGCTGCCAGCCTGGCCCGGGACGCCGGGTCGACGGCGAGATCCGCCGTAAGACGCTGGGGCACGCCGACCAGAGGATGACGTCGCATTACACCCACATCGAGGCCGAGGCACACCGGGCGGCGAAGAACGCCGTCGCCGCGTACGTGCAGGGGGCCGGCGCTATGGTGTCAGGTCAGGGCTGCTGCGGTTCTCCTACTAGCGGAGCTCGTGACGGCAGACTAGCGTTGGCTCATCCGTGGGATAACCGACCAGGGAGATGCCATGGCCGACAAAAACCAGCTGCTTCTCTACACCGCGGCGTACGAGACTGTCACGGCCGCACTAGCCGACCTGGATGCCATCGAGCAGCTGCACAAGGATGAGCTGATCGGCAAGTACGACGCTGCCGTCATCGATAAGGAGAACGGCAAACCCCACATTGTCAAGCGGATGGATCGCTCGCGCATGCGTGTCATCCCTGAGTGGTTCGGGGGCGGGGCTCTGCCTCGCAAGGAGCTCCATGATGCGGCTGAGGAGCTTACTGCTAACCAGGCAGGGCTCATCGCGGTCGGCGAGCCGACCATCGAAAAGGGACTCGACAAGGCGTTTGCAGGTGCGGCCAAAGTCGTGAAGCGCTCTGTGGACGCCACGACCGACGAAATCACCAGCGAGCTGCAGGAAGCGCTCAAAGGCTGACGGTGCCGCGACAGTCGCAGGCGTCTTCACTCGAAGCACCCTTCCTCATAGGCTGTACAGCACCGTTATGACCTTTTGATCCGTAGATACCCGCGTGGGCGTCCGGACCCGTTCAGATCGGTCCGTGACCTCGGATGCGTCCGTGCTCGCTGTTCATGTCAGTCCGGAGAACCGGAAGGTCGTTCGTCCCGGTGGCTCCCGGCGTGGCTCCCGCAAGGACATGTTCTGCCGGGGCCTGTCAGCGTGGTGGGAAGATGGGCGTGGTACCCATGGCCGCTGCGCAACCCGGAGGGAGCTTAGACGTGAAGATCGCCATCATCGGTGCTGGCAACGTTGGCAGCGCGGTTGCGCGCGCCGCGGTCCAGACTGGTCATGAGGTCATGCTGACCGCGGCGGACGCGGACAAAGCGCGACAGGTCGCTAGCCAGGTCGGCGCGACGGCAGGGGCAAGCAACGCTGACGCGGTGCGGGACGCCGACGTCGTGGTCTTGGCCGTGCCGTTCGCCGCGGTCAGGTCCGTTGCCGAGGAGATCCGCGACGCCACCGCGGGGAAGATCGTGATCGACCCGATCAACCCGCTGAAAGCCGACTACTCCGGCTTGGCCATCGGTGAGCGGTCAGCAGCCGAGGAACTGCAGGAGCTGCTGCCAGACGCGGCAGTGGTCAAGGCGTTCAACACCGTCCTGGCGTCCAAGCAGGCGGAGCCCATCGCTGATGAGGGCATGGTGCTGGACGGGTTCTATGCGGGCAACGACGGCGAAGCCAAAGGCACTGTCGCCGGGTGGCTGTCCGCCATCGGCTACCGGCCGATCGATGCCGGGGACCTGAGCGCCGCCCGTGCCCTGGAGCACATGGCCTTCCTCAACATCTCCCTCAACGCCCGCAACAACTGGTCGGGGCAGACCGGCTGGAAGCTCCTCGGCCCGACCGGCTGACCGTCGCGCTCTGGCCGTGTCAGGCCGGAGCAGACGATGGGAGTCGAACCGGCATGACCAGCTTGGAAGGTGTACCGCACCCGCACGGTCAGGGCTCTTGACCTGCGGATTTCCGATGTCCGGAGACGCCCGGTGTTGACCGGTGCTGACCCGGCTAATGGCACGTTAATGGCACAGCGATCTTGTCGGGCGAGCCGTCATCCCTTCACCCGAGTGCTTCCCGGTGCTGGCTCAGCCGCGGCCCCTGCCGTCCATCGTGCCGCTCTCGGCCGGGGGCGACGGAGCGGTCTACGTGAACGGGGAACAGGCACCAGCCGTCGTGCGCGGCTGGGGAACTGCGCCTCGCTAGGCTAGGGGCCGCTATCGTCGGCGTCGTAATTGACTACTGCGACCGCTATCCATGCGCCGACGCCCCGACTGGACCTAAGCGGCCCAGGCCTCACCCTGGCGCAGCGCCTCCGCTGCGCCGATGGCACCCTTCGTGGTCCAGGAGAGAAGCAGGCAGTTATGACTGAACCCTCTGGTGTCCGGGTGACGAGCCCGCGGGCGGCGGATCCGCGCGGGTTCTGCGCGCGGGTGCCTGCGCTGGGGCGCTTCTGATGCCTGACCCATCCGGCGAACAGCTCCGGGAGCCGGGGCGAGCACGCCGTTACCGGCGGCTTATGGAGGCGTTCTCCTCGCCGGACAGCTATGGCCTGGTGCTCCTTCTCATTCTCGTGACCTATGCCTTGTCGGCAGCGCTGACGGCGTCATGGGCGGCGTCTTTGGTGCTGGCTGTGCAGATCGCCACGGTGTGGGTGACGCTGCGGGCGTCCCGGGCGCGCCGATCGGTTCGGGCGATCGCCAACATCGCCCTTGCCGCGGCGGCTCTGGCGGCGGGCGCGAACCTTCTCTTCCATGATCAGATCCACGGCGGCATTGTTGCCGCCTGGGCCAGCTGCCTGCTGTACCTGATTGCGCCGGTTTCGATTATCCGCCACCTCGTGGTCAGGCGAACCGTGGACAGCGAGACGGTCCTGGGGGCGATCGCGGCGTACCTGATGGCCGGAATGTTCTTCGCATTCCTCTACCATGCGCTGGGACTCAGTCAAACGCAGCCGCCGTTCTTCGGGTCCCAGGGCCGCGGCACGCTCTCGCAGGACCTGTTCTTCTCGTTCACCACGCTTACCACCACCGGGTACGGCAACCTTGTCCCCGCCGGGAACCCGGGCCAGACCTTCGCCGTATTCGAGATGCTGAACGGTCAGCTGTTCCTGGTCACGGCGGTGGCCAAGGTCGTCAGTGCCTGGCGACCGGGTCAAGGAAGGGGAGGGCTGCGAGGGAACTCCGGCGACGAATGACGGCGCGCATGTGGTCGGCTCCTGAACCGAGATGAATGGTCTTGCGTTGTGACCAGCTTGGAGGGCGCAGGGCACATGCGACCGTCTCGGCCAGCACCATGGCCGTGGTGGCCTGGTTCCGGGTCAGTACGCGGCCGGGTAGCCAGGTCACCGTCCAGCTGTCCCCTTCGGCTCGTGCGCTGTACGGTGTGGTGTCGCTGGTCATCGCCTCGTCGCTAATCTTGATGTGCACCGGGGCTCGCGGTCACCTGGCCGCACGGACGGCGGCTTTAGCTTGGCGATGGTCAGGCGACTTGTCAGGTTGCTGGAATGTACCGTCTGGCCAGATTCCGGTTGCCTTGCGCGTCCACTCGGCGGCGCCGCGGTCGACAGCCGTTTTGACCAGCGCGTATATCACGCCATGCAGACCAGCGGCCAGCAGGATCTCCCCCCAGCCCCGCTCCGAATCCATCGGCGCAGGCGCGTCAGACCCGCGGCCGACGACCTTCCAGACCCCGTTGAAGATCAGCCCGCTGAGCAAGCCGCCAACGATCCCGGCCACGATGGCCACCGGCTTGTACAACAACTTGAACATCGCCGCCTCCATCCACCTGATAACTGCCCAGCTGGCCATGAGCGCGCCGGCAGTGAATGCCTCGCTGGCCCCGGCCGCAGCTAGGCCCATGATTGTCAAGTCTCGTGACTCGTCCCGGCCAGGCCCCTCGGCGGCCCTGACAGCGCCATCTCCGCGGCGCCCTTAACTGCGCGGGCCTGGCGCTGAGCCCTGCGCTCCAGGCGCTGCATCTCCCGCTGGTTCCAGGCTGCCAGCCGGGCCGTCATGCTGGCCTGGCTTCTGCTGGCCCCTCTGCCGCAGCGACCCTACCGCGATCGCGGTCACGGCCACCATCTCATAGAAGCGGGGGCTGCGCAGTATATGACCCATCAGCCCCAGCACGACCAGCCCCCATGCCATCTTGGTGTCAAGACCCGAGGCCCCCGGCCGCGGCGCCAGGCTGCTTCTGCCCTCCACGACGATGGCCTGCGGCGGTTCCCCGGCATCCTGCCCTGATCGTGCCATCTTGCCTCCCACCCTGAAGCGCCCGCACACTGCCAGCGTGCCACACGATCAGGTTCCCGGCATCACCCCCCGGGGCGATGTTGTGCCGGGTCCGCACCGCACGGACAGGAGGATCGATGAGGCACTGGCAGCCTGACCGATCTACCATGCAGGGGCCTGGTATCCGCCGGGCCCTCTTTCTTTCGCACTCCGACCTGCGGAAATGCGTCAAGATCCATCCCGCGTATATCCCGCGACCAGCGACATACGGCGGCAGTTGGCTGCATCTGACTGCGGCCGAGGATCAGGTGACAACCCGAGGAAGGAGGCACATTGCCAAGGTCAGCCATGGTTTTACCAGGTTGAGCGGAGGGCGTGGGATTCGAACCCCAGGGCTCCTGACATAGGGAGATCGTTTATGCAGTGTGTTCTTTGACTTCGTACCGCAGGGTGAGGCCGGTGCCGGGGTACTTGGTGGCGGTGGCGGTGAGCTGCTTGCAGAGGGCGGCGAGGGCGCGGGTGCGGCGGGGTGCGGAGAGCGGGTCCAGGCGGATGGTGAGGGTGGCGTCTGCGGGGATGATGTCGCCGCTGGTGGTGAGGGCTTCGCGGATCAGGGCGTACGCTTCGTCGTCTGCGCGGGCGTAGGCGCCGTTTAGCGCGCGGGCCAGGATCGTCTCGGCGTTGTAGGCGGACATCCGGATGGCGTGGGTGATCAGCTTGGTCTCGGTGTCCAGCCGGACCAGGTCCGGGTTGTGCTGCGACAGCGGGATTTTCGCGGGGATGGCCTTGGCGGCGGCCTGGGCGCCGGCGAGCCGCTGGCGGGCGGCGGTGACCGGGGCGCCAAGCTTTGCGAGCTGCTGGTTGGTGATGACGGTTTCCTGGCCGGGGGCTGGGGTGCGCATTCTGGTGAGCCTGGCGTCGCGGGCGGCTTCGGCGGCGGCCAGGTCCTTCTTCGCGGTCTTGACGGCGGCGGCTGCTTTCTTCTTGGCCGGGTTGGGGACCTTCCGGTCCGGGTCCTCGGCGGTGACGGCGTAGGTGTCCAGGGCGTCGAGGGCGAAGTGAGCCCGGCCGTAGCGGAAGTAGTTCTCCTCCCGCCACCGCGAGCCCATCCCGTAGACCGCGGCGGCGGGCGGCATGTCGGCGGCCTGGCGGGTGGCCAGGATCCGGATCTGCCGGCCTTTGTCCAGGCGGGTGACCTGCCGCAAGGTGAGCACGCGTCCTTTGTGCGTGCCGCTGGTGACGGTGATGTCGATGCTGCCGTCGGCCAGTGCGTAGCGGTGCTCGCGGCCGTCGTCGCCGGCGTGGACGGCGGTGGTGAATGCGTCCGCGGGCAGGTCGGGGATGTCTTCCCCGGCGCTGGCCTTGCGGTAGGTGAGCAGGTCGAACCTGGCGTCGATGATCTCGGCGAACAGGTCCGGGGACCAGCCGCCCCGGTCAAAGCACAATATGGGCTTGCGGTCTTCCCCGGCGATCTGGCGCAGCTTGGGCAGCAGCTCCTTGATCTGCCCGGCCAGCGAGGTGGACGGTTCGGCCATGACGACCAGCAGCGGGTCCCCGGCGCCGTCGGTGACCCAGGTCTCCTCCGTCGCCGGGCCGGGGAACTTCAGCCGGGCCACGTGCATCTTCTGTATCTCCCGCGTGCCGAAGTACGCCCGGGTGTGCCCATCGATGCAGAGGAACCCGAGGTCGTCCGGGCTGGCCGCCGCGCGGCGCCTGGCTATGGCCATCTGCAGGTCCGCGGCCTTGCCGGCGGCGGCGAGCCCGGCGAGCTTGCGGCGGATCGTCTTGGTTTCCGGTGCCCGGTCCAGGCCCAGGATGCGGCCCATCGCCGGCGGGGGGACGCGGGTGGTGCCCTCGGCGCGGGGCTCGCGCAGCAGCGCCTGCAGCACCTGGTGGACCAGGACCGTGTCCAGGCTGTAGTAGCCGTCGCGGATCCGGCCGTAGACCTGGCGGGCGCATTCCAGCAGGCCCGTGTCCGCCAGGGCGGGCAGAGCGATCAGCAGCCCGGCCAGCGGGTAGCGGCCGCCGGCGGCGAATACCGGGGCAGCGCCCTCGCCGAGCAGCCCGAACCGGGCCAGGACGCGTTCCCCGTCCCGCGGCACCGGGTCCGGCAGCACCGGCAGCAGCCCGCCGGCGGCCTCGGCAGCCTCGGCCCGGCCTGCGGTGCTGTCCTGACCTGCGGGCTCGTCCGCAGCGTCGGCGGCAGCATCGTCCTGGCCAGCGCCGCCGCCGCCGCCGGCGGCGGGCTGCTGCTCGTCTCGTGCGGCGGCGCCGTCCTCAGCGTCCTGGCGTGCGGCGCTGCCGTCCTGGCCTGCGGTGTCCTCGCCGGGCTGGCGTTCTTCCCGGGCCGGGACGGCGGCGCGGGGGCGGGCCGGGACGCGTCCCAGGGCGGTGCGGACCGCGAAGGTCGAGACACCGCACCGGCTGGCGATCGCCTCCAGGCCCAGGCCCCGCGCGTCCAGGTCGTTGATTTCCGCGGTCAGCTCCGGGGTGAGCTTGGTCGGCCCCTTGGGGCCCTTCCTGGCCGGCAGCAGCCCGGCCAGCCCGTTCTCGCGGTACGCCGAGACCCACCGCCATACCGTCGCCAGGTCAGTGCCGAGCGCGGCCGCGACCTGCTTCTGCGTCGCGGCTTTCAGCTTGGTCACCTGCACCGCGGCCAGCCGCCGCCCGGCCTCGTCGCCGGCTTCCCAGGTGAAGGTCGCCATGCCGTGCACCCATATCTGGCCGCCGCCGTCCGGCAAGGTGAGCAGCCCGACGCCCGGGGCGATCTCGGCAGCGCCGCCAGGCAGCCACGGCAGTACAGCCTGGGTCAGCCTGCTGCCTGCCACGAGGACCCTTCTCCCGATCTCGGATATGCATTTATTTTATCAAATCCGGGGCGATACGAGCAAGGGGCGCCGGCAGGAAATTACGGCGAATTCGCAGGTCAGGGTGCTTGTTACGATCGGTAAGCAGACCGCTATGTCAGGAGCCCTGAACCCACGATGACTGTCACCAGCCATAGCGGTTTTCAAGACCCGTACCGAAACCCCGCTGACCTGCACAGATGACAGGTGCGGCTCATAGCTTCGGCACGTATTCGGCATGTTGCGACGCGTTGTCGCACGTAATGAGTGAGTACGTCGAAGGAGGCTGGCTGATGCCGGGCAGTGCCCATAGCCCGTCCCCGCCCTGATGCGCGTGGCAGCGTCCTGCCCTGCCGGGTGCAAAGCTCAGGGAAAAGCCCGAGGGTCCCGTTCCGCCGGGGGCCACAGGCGAGGGGAAGGCTGGCTGGGGTGAACGACAGTGAACCTTTGCTGATGCCTCGTGAGATACACATCCTGGGGCGGGTCGTAGTCCAGGGTGACAGGGGCTGGCCGCTGAGAAGCGGCAGGCGGCGGCCGGGGACATGCATCGGTCGTGCGGGCACCGCCGCCCCCGGGGTATAGAAGGCACCCGATCCAGCCGTAACTCATGCGTGCGGAACACGGAAACCGTGCGCCACGAGGCGCTTGTGACCGTGTGGAGGTGAAACGACTTCACCGTCAGGTCGTCGCAGCGGCCTGATTGAAGCTGAGGGCAGCCTGGTCCGGGAGACGCCGGGGAGGGCGGGAAGCAGCCCTGACAAAGCCGGGACGTATCGGTACTGCCAGATGGTGCGGGTCCGGCAAGCGAGACGAGAAGGTGCACGCGAGAAATCAGTGTTAAAGCACCCGTAAGCGTTTCACCGGCTCAAATCTGGCGGATATGGGCCGGGATGCAGTGAGGGTTATGCAAAACTCTCCTTGAAGAAGTAGAGCCCAATTGCGGCGCGGAACGACGACTTGAAGGTCTTCAACGGCCGACGGTAGTCCGTGAAGAGAACTCGCCAGGTCTTCAAGGTGGCGACGGCCCGCTCGACTGGCGCACGAAAGGAACTTACCTGGTTGTTCCACTCGTGTTCCCATTGCAAAAGCTGACGGCATTTCGGCTTGCGGATAGGAGTGGTGATGTAGTCCGTCCCGATGAATCCCTTGTCGCCGAGCACCCCGCCCGCCTTCTTCAGTATCATCTCCACGTCCGAGCCCTTCAGCTTCGCCATGTCATGCTGGTTGCCAGTGACCGGCTCGGAGACGAATGTTATGCGGCCTTGCAGATTAGTTACGATCAGCGAGCAGTGTCCCGTGGTCTTGTATTTCCCGGCCCACAGCTTATCTTCGCCGTCCCAGGACCAGCACGGCCACAGCGTGCCGTCTACGAGGGCGATCGCGTCCCTGGTAGCCTCGGCTGGGTCCTCCGCAACGCCATCGCTTTTAGGTGTTAGGTGTTCTATGGGTTGTATCGGCCGTGTATGCCCGTATGGGTTTTCCTGGGCGTTTTGCTGTGGCGGTGGGCATGACAGTAGCCCGGATGTCGCTCCGGGGGGGGCGCCGGTTCCACGGGCCGGGACGGGGTTTCTCCTTCCGGGTCGTTTATGCAGGATGACCGGGTTAGGAAGTGTCGCCGGAGGCCGGGCTGGCTGCGGGAGCGGTGCGGGCGCCGGCGTAGATGATCTGCCCGGCGGGGTAGATGGTGATGGTGGCCTCGCCGGTGCTGGCGGGTACCCGCCCGGTGGCCGGCGAGGACGGGAACTGCTGGCGGCCCTTGGTGCACCGTTCGCGGTGGCGGGGCGGCCGGACGGGCAGCAGGGCGGCGAGGATCCGGGAGCTGGCCAGCGCGGCGGCGGCAGCGAGCGCTGAGGCGGGGGCATTCGCGGATGCCAGGGTCTGGGTCATCGAGCGGACGGCCTCGCGGCGGGCGGTCGTGAACGACACCCGGGCGGGCGTGGCCGGCGCCTTCGGCTCGCTGCCGGGAGCGGCGGTGAGCTGGGCGGCCGTGCCGGCCTGGATGGCGTGGCAGCCGTGGATGCGGACCAGCTGGGTGGCGGTGATCCAGGCCCACATCTCCTGGGTGACCTGGTGCGGGGACGACGAGCGCAGGATCGGGCCGCGGGAGGGGCCCGCGCCGGTGATCGCGGACTTGTCCTCGCCGATGACGGTTTCCACCGCGGCCCACCGGTCCGGGTAGCAGGCGGCCAGTTCCGCGGCGGGGTATGCCTGCCAGTCCGTCAGCGTGGTGGCCAGAGCGTACAGCTCGTCCCCGGCGCCGCCCGGGCCGGGGACTTTCACGTCGTATTCCACGACGCGGACCGGGATGCGGTCGGCGCCGTCGGACAGGAAGGACTCATACGAGCCGTCCGGCAGTGCCTTGAGCAGCGGCAGGACGATATCGGACTTCATCCGCATCAGCAGGTGCGCGCCCTGGGCGCGGATCGCCTTGATCAGGGCGAATCCCGGGAAATTGCGGTCCATCAGGATCAGCCGGCCCGCCGCGAAGATCCCGGGACGGGATCTGGCCAGCCGCCGGGTCAGGGTCTGCTCCCCCTCGCAGGAGGGGCCGAACTCCATGCCGAGGGTGGCCTTGGCCCGTGCGGCAGTGAGTATGACGGCCCGGACCTGGGGAAACGGCGACGAGTTATCCGCGGTGCCGGACGAGCCGAAATACTTCCGGTTCGCCTTGGTGTCCGGGACCCGGACCTGGAACCCGTCCAGGGCGCATAGCAGCAGCCCCCGCCACCGCATCCCCGGCGCACCCGGATCGGCGATCGGCCCGGCGACCAGCCAGAACAGCGCCCCGGACAGCTCCGCGGGGATCATGTCCAGGCGGCGGGTGACCGCCTCGGTACCCGGCACGTGCCAGGGCCGCGCCCACGGCAGGCACGCCAGCAGCCCGGCCACCCGCAAGGTCACCTCCGGCACCGGCGCGTCCGGCATCAAGGTCATCGCCACCAGCAGCCGGACCGTCATCGCGGCCGGCAGCAGCCGCTGCCGTTCCTCTGCGCAGCCGAAATCCTCCACCAGCTCCTCGATCTCCCCAGCCGGCAGGTATGCCTCAAGCAGGCCGAGGGTGACGTGACCGGGGAGCCAGCCGCCGGCCTGCACATCGCCGCTGCGCCGCACCACCGCTGGCGCGACCGTCACCTGATGGCAGAACACCAGATCCTCACCTGAAGTCACCGGCCGGCCCGCCGGGCCGGGCAGCAAAGCCGACACCCCGCCCCGGCCGGGACGGCGCAGGTCAGCGGGCCGCACCGCGACGATCCCCGGCCTCACGCCGCGAGCATCCATGCCACCGGCCACTGGGCTGGCGTCAGCAGGCAAAGTCGGGTAGAACTCCATGCACGGCTCCTGGGCTAGCCCGAGTTTCCAATGATCATGGTCTTCTGACTCTTGGGTGAGGTCCGGGCTGGCCCTGGGAGGCTTGTTTTCCCTTGTGACGCGCGGTTGCGGTGCTTGACTGCGCCTCGGATGTAGCCTATGACCTAAATTTGTGGCGAGCCTGTATAAGAAGGTGATCAGCGGGAAGCCGTACTGGTATCTGCGCGAGATGGGCTGGGTGGACGGCAAGCCGAAGATGATCTCCGAGCGGTATGTGGGCACGGCGGCCGATATTGAGGCGCTGCTGGACGCCCGGGAGGAACAGATGCTGCCGGAGCGGACCCGGCACCTGGACTTCGGGGCGGTGGCCGCGGTGTGGGGGCTGCTGGCCGACCTGGGCGTGGCCGGCATCATCGATGAGGAGGCCGGGGCCAGGCCGCCGGGGCTGCCGCTGTCACCGGGCACCTACCTGGCGCTGGCCGCGCTGAACCGGGTGGTGGATCCGTGCTCCAAGCGCGCCTTCGCGGACTGGTGGCGTACCACGGCGGCGGACCGGTTCACCAAGATCGGCGCTTCGGCGCTGGATCACCGCCGGTTCTGGGACGCCATGCACGCCGTGCCGCTGGAGGCGCTGCCGCGGATCGAGGAGAAGCTGGCGCTGGCGGCGTGCGCCCGGTTCGGGCTGGATACCAGCTCGGTGGCGCTGGACATGACGAATTTCGCGACGTTCATCGATACCGGCAACGCCAGGGCGCCGGTCGCGCAGCGGGGCAAGGCCAAGCAGAAACGCGCGGACCTGCGGCTGGTCGGCCTGGGCCTGGTGGTGACGCGGGACGGCGGCGTCCCGCTGCTGTCGCATGCCTACCCCGGGAACAAGCCCGACGTCACCCAGTTCCCGCAGATGATCCGGGTGCTGGCCGCGCGGCACGCCGCCCTGGCCGCCGCCACCGGGCAGGACGGCACCGAGATGACGGTCGTGTTCGACGCGGGGCAGAACTCCGAGGCCAACTTCGCGCTGCTGGCGGGCACGAACCTGCACTACGTGGGGTCGGTGCCGGCCAGTGACTGCCGTGACCTGCTCGCGGTGCCCGCAGATGCCCGGGCCGTCGTTGATGAGGACCGGTTCGGCCAGCTGACCGCCTATGACACCCGCCGCGTCGTCTACGGCACCGGGCGCCGGGCGATCTTGACTCATTCCCCTGAGCTGCACGCCCATCAGGCCCGCGGCTTCGACGGCACCACGCTCGCCAAGGCCACCCGGCAGCTGGACGAGCTGGCCGCCACCTTGGCCCGCGGCAAGACCCGGCGGGCCCGCGACAAGGTAGAGGCGGAGATTACCAAGATCACCCATGACGCCTGGGTCCGCCGCGTCATCACCTGGCATCTGACCGGGGATGCCCCCCGTGATCTGCGGCTGACCTGGTCCATCGACGCCGCCGGGCGCGCCGCGCTGGAGGAGGAGATCTTCGGCAAGCACGTGCTGATCACCGACCACGACGACTGGCCCGCTGCCGAGGTGATTGCCGGCTACCGGTCCCAGTCCGAAGCCGAGTTCTCCTTCCGGCAGATGAAAGACCCGCACGTGGTGTCGTTCTCCCCGATGTTCCACTGGACCGAGCACAACATCCACGTGCACGTCCTCACCTGCGTCCTGGCCCTGCAGATCGCCCACCTGATGCGCCTGCAGGCCCAGCGCGCCGGGCTGCGCATGTCAGTCCGCGAGCTGCTGACCCAGCTCGCCGGCATCGGCGAGACCATCCTGATCTACCCCGCCGCCCGGGGCAGGCCCAAAGCCCGCCGGATGCTCACCGAGACCACCAGCACCCAGGACAAACTCACCCAGATCTTCCACCTGGACCGCTACGCCCCCGCCGTTAGGTCATAGGCGCCAGCGGCCCCGTAAACCCATCCCGACCAGGCAGAACACCCTGGCGAGGGGCATGATCATTGGAAACTCGGGCTAGAACTGACTTCAGACATCAGTCCTCATACCAGGAGCCGCCGCTCATTCCAGCCGATCTACGCCCGCGACACGCCGGACAAGCGCGGGACACCGCCACCACGGGCTGACCCAGGCCGCACACGTAACATCCCAGTTCACCGGCCAAAAACCCCTTAAGTCAATGGCGTTGGGGTCCTCCGTCGTCGGCCGGTCCCCGTCTGTCGCTTTCTCGACCAATGGCGTCAGAAACGTGATGTACCGCGATATCGTCGCCTGGTCAACCTCGAAGATGTCGGCCCACACCTCTTCGATTATGTGCTGCCGCAGATATCCGCAGGTAACGACAAGTGCCTCCCGCAAGGTCAGCTCGCGTGGGCGTCCTATTCCTTTATCCCAGGGTTCCCCGAGCAGTTCGTCCGCGCGGAACACCAGTTCGTCGAGTTGCTCTTCGTCCAGTCCTGACATACGCTCGAACCGCAACGGCTTCTCCGTCGTTGAAAGGTTTGGTATTGGAACCTCCTTTCTATCGGCAGGGGAAGCCGTTGAGGATTATTGAAAACTCAATTCGAAGAAATAGAGACCGATGGCTGCGCGGAAAGAATCAAGAAACGTGTTGAGCGGCCGCCGATAATCGGCGAAAAGGATCTTCCAGGTTTTCAGGTGCGCAACCGCACGTTCGACGGGAGCGCGTATGGAACTGACCTGGTTATTGTACTCATGCTCACGCATGTAGAGTTCACGACCCTTTGGCTTCTTTGCCGGCGTGACGTAACCGGATCCTTGAAATCCTTTGTCTGCGATAACGGATCCAGCAAGGTCGAGAATCTCCTTCACCTCGCCTTCCAGTTTCTTCATGTCATGGTCGCATCCGGGAGCCGGGTCCGAGACGAAGATTATATTTCCCGATCGATTCGTCGCTGATAATGAGGCTGCCGTGGCCGGTGGTCTTGTATTTCCCGGCCCACAGCTCGGGGGCGTTCTCCCACGACCAGCACGGCCACAACGTCCCGTCTACCAGCGCCAGCCGGCCCCTGGTCATCTGCTTCGCCTCCTCCGCGTCAGGCCGGAATTCTCCAGTAGCCTGAGCGATCAGCGGGGTGAATTCTGTGATGATGTCCGAGACGGTACCCTGGGAGACTCCGAAAAGATCGGCAATGACTTCTTCGATCATATTCTGCCGCTTGTACAGCAGCGTGACCATGATCGCTTCCCGCAGCGAGAGGCTCTTCGGCCGTCCGATTCCCTTATCCCAGGGCTCGGGCAGGATGTCTTCGATACGCTCCTCAAGCTCATCGAGTTGCTCGGCGTTCAGTCCGAAGGTACGATGGTAACGCAACGGCTCCTCCATCTGCTGAGGGTTTTGGTTAGCACCTCCTTTCTACCGATGCGGGGAGTCGTTGTCTTTTCGGCGCGCCGGGCCGAAATTAGAACTTTAATAACAATTAAATGGAGATCCGTAAAAGATCCGACTGGAGAGTTTCTGATAACCCGGCGGTCTCAAGCGATCGAAGCAATTCAGGCCGGTGGAGTCACGGTTTCCTGAAGCAGTAGCTCCGCGAACACTTCGCTTGGCTTCCTGAATCCGAGTATAGCACGGGGCCGGTCATTAAGTGAATCAGCGACGGACCAGAGATAATCCATGTCGCCGGTTATTTCTGTCCCTTTCGGGAGGTATTCCCGGATCAGGCCGTTGGTGTTCTCGTTGGTACCGCGCTCCCACGGGGAATGGGCGTGGGCGAAATAGACGGGAAGGTCCGCGGCGACGGTGAGGGCGGCGTGCCGGGCCATCTCGGTGCCCTGGTCCCAGGTGAGCGACTTGCGCAGGTGCGCCGGCAGGTCTTTCACGGCATCGAAGAGGGCGTTTTTGACCGAGTCCGCGTCGTGCCCGTCCGGGAGCGCGACGGGGCACAGGAACCGGCTGACCCGCTCGACCAGGGTGCCCATGGCCGATTTGCCGTAAGTATTCGGTGATTCCGGTGGGCTGAGCGTGGCTGGCCGGCGCAGGCGACACGCTGGCGGGGCGGGTGCGGCGGTGCTGGACACAGGGACTGGTGGTGGTGCAGCCTTGGCGTGATGGCTGCGCGTACTTGTTCCCGGCCCGCTGATGAGGCGGCGTTCTGGCGTGAGCGGGCGGAGCTGCTGGAGGCACAGAACACGCGGCTGGCCGGGGAGAACGTGCGGCTGGAGGCGGAGAACGCCACGCTGGCCGCGACGGTGGCCGCGCAGCAGGAGCAGCTGGCCGCGCTGAAGCAGCGGGTGGTGACGCTGAGCCGGATGCTGTTCGGCACCTCCAGCGAGAAAGACGGCGCCGGTAAGCGGCAGGCGGGCGGGCAAGCCGCCGACGCCGGCGGCGGGGATGACGCCCCGGCAGGGGATGGCGGCGCTGCGGGCGGGCGGCGCCGGGGTCAGCGGCCGGGATCGGCCGGGCATGGGCGGCGCCGGCATGAGCACCTGGAGACCGAGGAGCAGGTCCATGACATTCCGGAGGGCGAGCGGCGCTGCCCGCGGTGCGGCCGGGCCTATGAGCTGTTCGGGGAGGATGCCAGCGAGCAGGTATCGTGGCGGGTCCGGGTGTGGCGGGTGGTGCACCGGCGGCGCAAGTACGCCCGGTGCTGCCAGTGCCCGGTGCCGGCGGTGCGGACCGCGCCCGGCCCGGCGACGCTGATTCCCAGGGGCCTGTTCACGACGGAGTTCTGCGTGAACCTGCTTGTCGCCAAGTACGCGCTCGGGCTGCCGTTCAACCGGGTGATCGCGATGCTGGCGATGCAGGGCCTGGAGGTGGCGCCGGGCACGCTGGCCGGGGTGGCCCGGCGGCTGGAGGAGCTGCTTGCGCCGCTGGCGGCCGCGATCGCCGCGCGAAACGCCGCCGCCGGGCACGCGCACGTGGACGAGACGTCGTGGCGGGTATTCGGCCAGCCCGCCGATAACGGAGGCAGCCGCTGGTGGCTGTGGGTGTTCACTGCCGCGGACACGGTGGTGTACACGATCGCGGCGTCGCGGTCGCTGAAGGTGCTCGAAGACCATTACGGCGTGCAGGCCGGCCAGCTGCCGGAGGGCCGCAGGCCGCTGGTCATCAGCTCGGACTTCTACTCGGTGTACCGGTCGTTTTCCGAGCTGGACGGCGTCACCTCCCTCTGGTGCTGGGCCCATATCCGGCGGCGGTTCATCCGGGCCGGCGACGCCCACCGCAAGGAGCTGGGCAGCTGGGCTGATGCCTGGACCGGCCGGTTCGCCGCACTATACGCCGCGCACCGCGCCCTGGCCGCCGCCCCCGGGGGCACTGGCGAGCACGCCCGGGCGGCCGCCGCGTTCGATGCGGCGCTGGAGGAGATCGACGCCTACCGCCGTATTCAGGGTCGCCGCCCGGACCTGCTGCACCCGGCCGCGGCGAAGGCGCTGGCCACCTTGGACCGCGAATGGGGCGGGCTGGTGCGCCACCGGGACTTCCCGGACCTGCCGCTGGATAACAACACCGCCGAGCGGGCGATCCGCACCCCGGTCGTGGGCCGCAAGAACTACAACGGCTCCGGCGCGGAATGGTCCGCTGACCTGGCCGGCCACGCCTGGACCGTCCTGGGCACCGCCCGGATCACCGGGCACAACCCCCGCGCCTACCTGGACGCCTACCTGCAGGCCTGCGCCGCAAACGGCGGCAAGCCGCCGGCTGGGCAGGCCCTGGAAGCCCTGCTGCCCTGGAACATCACCCTGACCGGCCAGCCCGGCGAGCCAGACGGCAGGAAGGACCAGCCGCCGTGACCGTGACCGGCACGCCCGGCCAGTACCCGGCCCGCTACTGCGGCAGGGACTTCACCCTCGCCGAGCTGGAGGAGATCCGCTCCCTGGCGGCGACGCTGCCGACCCGCCGCGCGATCGCCGACGCGATCTGCGACGCGCTCGGCTGGCAGACCCCCGGCGGGCGGCGCAAGGACATGACCGCCCGCGTCGCCCTGGGCCGGATGGCCGCCGACGGCCTGATCACCCTGCCGCCGCCGCGCAACGGCAACGGCAACGGACGCCACCCCCGGCACGGGCACCCCGGCCAGCTCGCCCTGCCGCTGCCGGCGCACCCCGCCGCCACCTTGGCCGATCTCGGCCCGGTCACCATCAGCGTCGTCGACAGCCGCCAGGCCTCCCGGCAGTGGAACCAGCTCATCCGCGACCACCACTACCTCGGCTACACCCCGCTGGCCGGCGCCCAGATCCGCTACCTCGCCGCCGCCCCCGCCGCCGGCCCGATCGCCGCCTTCGCCTTCGCCGCCAGCGCCTGGAAATGCGCCCCCCGCGACGACTGGATCGGCTGGGACCCCGCCACCCGCCGCGCCAACCTGAACCTGATCTGCGGCAACGCCCGGTTCCTCATCCGCCCCGACCTGGCGGTCCCCAACCTCGCCTCCTCGCTGCTCGCCGCCGTCACCCGCCGGCTGCCCGCCGACTGGCGGGCCCGCTACGGCTACGCCCCGGTCCTGGCCGAGACCTTCGTCGAGGCCGGCCGGTTCACCGGCGCCAGCTACCGCGCCGCCAACTGGACCCGCATTGGCCAGACCAAGGGCAGGGGCAAGCTCGACCGCCGCCATGAACACGCCCTGCCGGTCAAGGACATCTACCTCTACCCGCTGCACCGGCGCTGGCGGCAGATCCTCACCACCCCGCCCGCTCAGTAACAGCCCACGGGATCACCGAATTCTTACGATCTGCCTGCCTTGCCGATGGACACAGGTCCACCTTCCCAGTGGCCGGGTACCTCGTGCGGTTTCCCGCCGCTCCGCGGCCGACCGCTCGTCGATGGAGGACCGCATCCCGGTGATCTTCGTGGTCCTGTGCTCTTCGTGCGCCGCGGGAGTTTCCCGCAGCTCACGGCCGGTGCGCAGGATGATCCCGGCACGGGCTAGCTCGCCTTTCGGCTGGCGCGTAGATCCAGGTATAGGTTATCCTCATCAGCAGCGAAAGCAGGACAGATCGACCGCCGCGGTTGCGCTAAGCCAGCATGCCCGCAGCCGCTCCGGGGAATAGTTTACACAGGCCACCATATCCGCGACACAGTTACCGGGATGACCATTTAGCCTGGACGGCTGGATTCCGGTGCGGCCCGCGGCCCTCGCAGCGCTTCGCATCTCACCCGTCGTGGGCTATTCCGCGGGAAGAACGTGCACGCCATCGAGGAAACCATGGCCTGATTCTGTCCTTCGCCAGTCCGAGGGAACTGCGTTCCATGCTTCCTTGGTGACCGGATCGCGGCAGGTGGCCACGTTTGGCCCTGCCGTCCGCCTGTCGCGAATGTAAGTGTGTCACACAGACCATTATCCGCCCGGCGCGTCCGCGAGTGAAATCGCGCCTGTTCAACGATTGCTCGGGACTGTCTGTGATCCTAGCCCTCGCTGTCGGTCATCTGACCCGCCACGGCCGCGGCTGGCAGGGCTCTAGCCCTGATCTTTCATCGGGGTTGATGGCTGCCGCTGAGCGGCGTGCGGACCGTGTTCTGGGCTGGGATTTTAGCTTCGGTGTATGACGGTGGCCCGGCTGGCGGGCCGGGTGGCCGGGGTTCCACGGCCCCGGGTTCTCCTTCCTTGCTCGCAGGGATGGGTTAGCACTGGTCAGGGGCCTTGCGGGATCGCCTGGATGCGCTGCCAGGCGGCGGTTATGGCGTCGGCCCAGGGCCAGGTCGCGGCGATTTTCAGGCATCTTCGCCGCCCGCCGTGCACGAGGCGGCCGGCGGCGTGCAGGATCCGGTAGCGGAGCGTTTTCGGCTCGGCTTTCGCCAGGTCGCGGTCCAGGGCCAGCAGCTTCAGCCAGGCCAGCAGGATGCAGGCGATCATGGAGGCGGTCAGCCACGCCTGGTTGACCTTGTAGTCATGCGACGGGAAATGGCCCAGCCCGGTGTCCTTGCCGGTGCGGATCACGTCCTCCACCCGGGCGTGGACCCGGTGCGCCGCGT
This sequence comes from uncultured Actinomycetes bacterium, assembly GCA_963805255.1. Lineage (GTDB taxonomy): Bacteria > Actinomycetota > Actinomycetes > Streptosporangiales > Streptosporangiaceae > Bog-532. Next base: position 24,520 of record CAWDTK010000030.1, on the reverse strand, counting down.
CGATGTAGGCGCACTGGCCCAGCCAGCCACGCGTGGTGGCGGGCCGGTTCGTTACCCACAGGCAGTACCGCCAGCCGTCCTCTGCCTCGAACAGGGTCAGCTGCGCGCCCGGGTGCGGGCGTTCCCGGCGGGCGAAGATCCGCATCGCCTTGGGCCAGCCCTTGAGCTGGTCCCCGGCCGGCCCTTCGCGCAGCAGCCCGGTCAGCTCGATGACGTGGGCTTCCTCGATCCAGCAGGCCCGGTGCGCGCACCGGAGATTACCGCAGGCATCGTCCGCGCGGCGCTCGCGGACTTTCCCGTGCGCGTCCACGGCGGCTTCCCAGGCGTCCTCGGGGACCTGGGCCAGCGCGGCCTTTTCCCGCTTGCCCAGCTCCCAGCCCACGGAGTAGATCACCTGGTACCCGGGGCGGGCCGCCAGCTTGTCCAGCTCCCTGATCAGGGCGTGGCTGGCGCCGGCCCCGTCGCAGGTGATCATCAGCTTCCGGCGGAACGCCGGCGGCAGCGCGGCGATCGCCTCGCCCAGGATCTGCAGGTGATCAGCGGCGGTATTCGACCCGGCCGAGCCGGGGCGCAGCATCCACGCCAGCGGCTCCCGCACGTTGTCGCATTCGGCGACCAGCGGGTGATGGCCGAATCCCTTGAAATTGGGCTCCGCCAGCTCCTTATCCGAGTGCGCGGGCACCACGGTCGCGTCCAGCCGGATACACGTCACCCCCTCCAGCGTCTTGTCCGCGACCCGCACCGGCGGCAGCGTGCCGGCCTGCGCCCACGCGTGCCGCCGCGCCTTGTTCACCGCGGCGGCGAGCTTGCGCTGCGCGCGGTCGCCGGCGCCGGCGATCTCCTTCAGCGCCCGCCACGCCGTCGGCACCGACGCCACCAGGCCGAACAGCTCCCGCTGATCGCCCATCACCCGGAAATCACTGATCACCCGGGCGCCGTCCGCGATCGCGCACGCCAGATCGCTGACGACCCGGCCCCGGTCATGCCCCCACAGCGGCGACGGCAGCGCCCGCGACAGCCCCGCCGTCAGCCCCGTCCGGTCCGCCAGCTGCCGCAGCAGAACCAGGCCCGCATGCGACACGATCCCCGTACCGCCGCCAGTGACTTCCAGACCCCGCGACCACCCTGTACCGTTCACGTAGAAAGTGCTCCTCGAACCCGGCGCGATAAGGACCCAAACACCCCTAATCGTCCCAGTTCAGGAGCACTTTTCCATTCAGGCGCGCCAGTCAGCCCACACGGCTCGGTGAAAAGACAGGGCTAGCCCTGATGATTCATGCGGGCGGAGGGCTGGCCTGGGATCGCGGCTGAACCGCTGAACAGTTCGTGATTTTACGGTCGGGGTATGACGGTGGCCCGGCTGGCGGGCCGGTGGCCGGGGGTTCCACAGGCCCCGGGGGGACTCCTTCCGTATCGCAGGGATAGCTTTCGCTGGTCAGGGTGCGTGTGGCAGGGCGGTGATCCGGGCCCAGGCGGTGGCGATGGCCTCTGCCCAGGGCCAGGTGGCGGGGATTTTCAGCCGCCGGCGGCGGCCGCCGCGGACGAGCTTCCCGGCGGCATGCAGGATCCGGTAACGCAAAGTCTTTGGTTCTGCTTTGGCCAGGTCGCCGTCCAGGGCGAGCAGCCGCAGCCAGGACAGCAAGGCCGCGGCGATCAAGGCGGCGGCCAGCCACCCGGAATTCATCGCGAAATCGTGCGAGGGGAACCGGCCGATCCCGCAGTCCTTCCCGGTACGGATGCCGTCCTCAACCCTGGCGTGCACCCGGTGCGCAGCGTCGATATAGCCCAGCTGGGCCCGCCAGCCGCGCAGCCCGGCGGGCACGTTCGAGACCCACAGGGAGTAACGCCAGCCGTCCTGGTTCTCGAACAGGCTCAGCTGGGCGCCGGGGTGCGGCCGCTCCCGGCGGGCAAAGACGCGCATGCTGGCCGGCCAGCCGTCCAGCTGGTCCCCGTGAGGGCCTTCGCGCAGCAGCCCGGTCAGCTCGGTGACGTGGGCTTCTTCGATCCAGCACCGCGTATGCCCGCAAGACCGGTCCGCGCAGGCGCCAGGCGCACGGCGCTCGCGCACCTGGCCGCGCTGATCGATCGCGATCTGCCAGGCCTCCTGCGGGACCAGCCGGATCGCGGCCCGCTCACGGCCGCCCAGTTCCCAGCCGACGGAGTAGGTCAGCTGGTACCCGGGCCGGGACGCCAGCTGATCGAGGCGGGTGATCAGCCCGTGGCTGGCCCCGGCCCCATCCGCAGTGACCATCAGCCGCCGCCGGAACTTCGGCGGCAGCGCGGCGATCGCGTCACCGAGCACCTGCAGGTGATCGGCGGTGGTATTTGACCCGGCGCTGCCGCGGCGCATCATCCCGGCCAGCGGCTCACCGGTGTTGTCGCAGTACCCGAGCAAAGGGTGATGCCCGAAACCCTTGAAATTCGGTTCCGCCAGTTCCTTATCGGAATGCGCCGGGGTGACCGTGGCGTCCAGCCGGATGCAGGTCACGCCCTGCAGGACCTTATCCGCGACCCGCACGCCGGGCAGGGCGCCGTGCCGGGCTTCAACGGCGGCCCAGGCCTGGCGGCGGGCGCCGTTCACCGCCCTGGTGATCCGGGTCAGGGCCCGCGGGCCGCCCGCGGCGATCTCATCGAGCGTCCGCCACGTAGTCGGCACCGAGGCGACCAGACCGAACAGCTCTTTCTGGTCGCCCAGCACCCGGAAGTCGCTGATCACCTCGCTGCCGTCGGCGATCGCGCAGGCCAGGTCCGCCGTCACCCGGCCGCGGTCGTGGATCAGCAGCCGCGGCGAGGCCAGCGCCCGCGACAGCCCCCCGGTCAGCCCGGTCTTGTCGGCTAGCAGGCGCAGCAGGGCCAGCCCGGCATGCGACACGACGCCCTCGCCATCGGCGGTGACTTCCAGGCTCTTCGACCACCCGGTAAGGTTCACTTTTGAGGTGCTCCTCGAACTAGCGCTGATAAGGGCTTCAGCACTCTTATCGTCCCAGTTCAGGAGCACCTTTTACGGTCAACGCGCCGGTCAGCTGAACATCCGGATGAAAAGCCAGGGTTAGCGCAAAGTTCCGGAGCGGGATTAGTTGGGGTTTCGCATAACCCTCAGTGCGTGACCTTCACCTGTGTGTGGGTGGGGGTCAACTCTGAAGTAAACGTTCAGGTCCTTGGGCTTGCTGCTGCGGTGCGTGATCGACGGTTACGTTTTGGCGGCGGGCGTGGTGTTGCCGTGGTGGCTGAGCGTGGTTTCGGGGATGATCCGGGGCTGTGACCGATGTGCCGCCCGAGGATCCGCGTGATGCGCTGATCCGGGAGCAGGCGGAGCGGATTTCGGTGCTGGAGGCGGTGGTCGCTGACCTGCGGGAGCAGCTGGCCGCGGCGGAGCGGTCGGGGTCGCGGAACAGCGGGAACTCCTCGATGCCGCCGAGCTCGGATGACCTGCCCGGGAAGAAGCCGCCCCGGAAGCAGCGGCGGGCCGCGGAGCGGGCGGAGGCGAAGAAGCGGAAGCGGGGGAAGCAGCCGGGCAGCCCGGGGGCGTCCATGAGCTGGGAGGTCCCGGACCGGACCGAGGACCACTATCCGGAGGGTGCCTGCTCCTGCGGCCTTGATCTTTCGGAGGCCGCTGACCTGGGGGTTACCCGCTCGTTTCAGCAGGAGGAGATCCCGGCCGCGGCGGCGGAGCGGGTGCAGCACGACCTGCACGGCGGGAGGTGCGCCTGCGGGAAGGCGCACGTCGCGCCGCGCCCGGCGGGCGTGCCGGATTCCGCGCTGTCGATCGGCCCCAGGCTCCGGGCGCTGGCCGTGTACCTGGTGGTTTTTCAGCACGTTCCGGTGGAGCGGTGCCGGCAGCTGATCGCCGACGTGGCCGGCGCCGCCGTGTCAGAGGGGTTCATCCACTCGTGCCTGGCGAAGGCGGCGTCCCTGGCCGCGGAGGTGGTGGCGCTGATCCGCGCCCTGATCACCGCCGCGGGCGTGGCGGGGTTCGACGAGACGACGCTGCGGTCTGGGCCGGCCGGGGAGAAGAAATACGTCCACGGCGCCTTCACCGAGCGGTACTCCGCGTTCTGGCTGGGTGCCCGGAGCCTGGACTCGATGCAGGACGCCGGGATCCTGCCGGAATTCGCCGGGATCGTGGTCTCCGACCGGTACCAGAACTACTTCCACCCCCGGTGGGAGCACATCGCCGGGAACCAGGCGTGCCTGTCTCACCTGCTCAGGGACTACGAGGACTGTGCCGAGAGCTACCCGGGCGCGGTCTGGCCGGTGCAGGCGCAGCGGGCGCTGCGCGGCCTGATCTGTGCCTGGCACGCCACCCGCGAGCAGGGCCTGGACGCCATCCCCGCCGATGCGCGGAAACCGCTGGAGCACGAGTTCCGGCACGCCGTCCTCGCGGGCCTGGCCAGCGTGCCCCGCGTCCCCGGCCCGAAGAACAGCACGAAGCAGAAGCCAGGCCGCGAGCTGCTCGAATTTTGCCGCGACCGCCGCAGCGACGTGCTGCTGTTCACCGAGGACACCAGCGTGTGGCCCACGAACAACATCAGCGTTATGCGATCAGCCGTGCGTGTCCACGCGGCCGGTGTCTCACGACGGTGGCTCGCTCGGGGCAGGGAGTGTCTCACCGGCAGGGGGTCCGCGGGCGGGGCGTCTGTATCGGTCCGGGACACCTCAGGTTGTCAGGTCGGCTGGCGGGATGCGGGAAGGCGGGTGATCCCCGCGTCGCGGTCGGCGCGGGCGAGCAGCTGGGCGTACTCGTCGGCGAGCTGAGCCAGTCGCAAGGTGAGTACCTGGATGTGGTTGGCGTAGATTTTGACCTGCTCGCGCGCCTCGCGCAGGTCGGTGGCGTGCTGGCTGCGCTGCTCCTTGTCAGCGGCTTTGAGCTGGCTGGCCTGGCGGCGCAGTTGTTCAGCCTGGGGTTGCTGGCCGGGGTCGTTGAGTATCTGCTGGAACTCCGCAGCGCGGGCGGACCGGTAGAAGCTGGCCCGCGGCACCTGGGCTTCGGCGCACAGGTTCTTCACGGTGAGCTTGCTGTCGGTGTGCTCAGGCCGCCGGCCTGAAGCCGGAGCAGGGCGGCCTGAAGCCTGGTCTCGATCGAGGGGCTGGCTGGCTGTGTCATCGGGGAACGTCGTCCTTCCCGCTGGTGCACTGGCAGATGAGCTGGTCGAGCTGATTGAGGTGATCGTCTAGGGCGGCGCGCTGTAGCGGCGGCAGCGGCCGGCCGGCGGCTTCCTCGAGGGCCTGGCGTGCCTGGTCGCGGGCCTGCTGGAGGCGAGGCCGGTGCGTGGGGGTGCGGCGGGCGTTAGGGCAGGACAGGCATGAATTCAGCATCGGCAGGGGCCGCCCGGTGCCGGCCGGCGCGGCGTGTTTGAGGCAGGCTGCGGTGGCGGGCTGGAAGAAGCAGTCGCCGAGCACGCCTGGGTGCAGGGTGATGGAAAGGTGCTGCAGCATGGTGCGCAGCCGGGCCGGGGAGGCGATGGTGCCGGGCAGGTCGGCCAGGTCGGCGCGGATCCTGGAGAATTCGGCGTCGATCCGGCGGGCGGCGCCCCCGCCGGCCCGCTGGTGTTCCAGTCCCGGTACAGGTCTTCGAGATAGTCCAGGCGGGCGATGTTCTGCTCGGCCTCGACCTCGGCGGCGAATCCCGATTGGGATGTCCCGGCGTAGCCTTCGAACACGGCGACTTTGGCGTGCTGGTACTGGCGGGCGCCGGCGACCACGCCGAACGGCTGGTGCGCGATGTGCCAGGCCAGGCTCCTGCGGAACTGGCGGGCGTCGAAGGCCCACGGGCCGCCGCCGGTATCGGGGATGAACGGGTGGCCGGGTGCGGACCACAGCTGGTTGCAGTGGGCGGCGAACCGGTTCACCCGGCTGGGGACGCCGCGCATGAGCGCCTTCTTGCCGCCCCGGTCCCAGCCGAACAGGTGGGTCGGGTGATCGTTGACCTGCCGGAGCACGGCCACGGCGTCGTGGACGATCCCGAGAACCACCCAGTCGGCCTGATCACCGGACAGCTTGCGGCCCTTGAACACGCGGCCGTGCAGCTTGTGGCGGGTGCGGCCGTCGGCGCCGGGTTCGGTGACCGCGCACGCCGGCGCGAGTTCGCGTACCTCAGGGTCGCGCATGCCCGACAGGTAGGCGATGACGATCCAGCATGCGGTGCGCAGGTGGTGCAGTTCCTGGCCGAGGCTGCTCGCGTCGAGGCCGGGGCGCCAGGGCCGGCCGGTGATCGGTCCCTCCGACCGGGGTGCGCTGAGGCCGCCGTCTTCGAACCCGATCCGCCGGGCGGCGTCGTCCAGGTACTCGCGGTGATAGCCGGCGTTGCTGGGGATGCCGGCGAGCAGGCAGATCAGGGATTTGTTCAGCTGCCGCCCCGCCGGGCCGGGGCTTTGCCGGGACGGCATTCCGCGGCCCTCCCGCGAGCGGGACTCGACGAAAGCCTCCAGCCGGGCGCGGGCCTTCCCCGTGGTAAGGCGGGGCATGCCGGCGATGGCCGCTTGCAGTCCCGCGAGCTCGGCCTGCGCGGCGAGCAGGTCGCCGGCGGCCGTGCGGACGTAGAACACGGCGGCTTGGAGCAGCGGCGCGATCACGTCTTCTGGGATGCGGGGTGTCGTGTTCTCCTGCAGCGGCATCCGGCCGGCCACCTGGTTCGCGGTGCGGCCCAGCCACGGCATGAACGTCAGCTTGTCGGTGAGGAAGTGCCCGTGCGCGGCCATGTGCCTGACCACCCCGGCTTTGCCCGCGGCAGCGACCGCGGAGGTGCGCCACCGGGCGAGCACCCCTGTCAGCAGGGCGGGCGTGACGTCGGCCAGCCGGGGTGCCCCGGCTGCCGCGAGGTCGGCCAGGATGGCCCGGACCTCATGGAACTCCGCGGGCAGGTTCGTGATCTTCATGGGCCGGGAGGTCGCGCCGCCGACCGGGATGGCCCGGTTGATCCTGGAGTACAGGAATTCCTTGGCGGTTCGCCGCTGGCCGGGATCGGCGATGGCGGTGAAGTCGATCCTGCTGCTTCTGGTGGTCCAGGGAACGAACGCGGTGACGTCCCACACGTCGTCGGCGAACCGCGGGCCGTCGCCGCTGCGGCCTTCGGTGATGCGGGCGGGCAGCACGAACGCGCCGGGGCTGACTGCGAACTCAACGGCAGGCAGTCCGTCGGCAGGAACGGCGGCCGCTGCGGCAGCGCTCATGTGAGCTGTTCCAGCAGCCGGGCCGGCAAGGCGGCGGTGTCATCGGCTGCGGCCGAGGCCCTGGCCGCTGCCAGCCGCCCCGGTGGGAAGGCCGGGAACACGCCATCATTCAGGCGCTGCCAGGCAAGGCCGTAGCGGGCGGCCCACTCCGCGGCGCCCAGCGCCTCCCGCTGGTCCTCCAGGAAGCCGGCGAACGCGACGAGACTGGGCAGGTGCCGGTCAGTGAACACCGCGTTCGGGCATTCCAGGCAGCCCCACACCGCGACCGGGCACGGCCCGCCTGGCTTACGGGCGAACGGCGAGTCATGGAAGCTGGTGCATGAGGCGAGGAACACGTCGTTGCCTGCGCTGCGGGCTGCGTGGAGCTGGGCCGGCGACAGCACGCCGGGCAGCCCGGCGCCGTCGGGGATGACGGCCGGCGGCGGGAGCGCGACAGCCAGCGCCTGTTCCAGCCCGGCTTCGACGGCCCGGTCGTGGATTTCCCGGTGCGCGCCGATATCGGCATACCGGGATGCCGCGACCTGCCGGGAGTGGCCGGCGGTGAAGTCATCCAGCACCCCGCCGGCCGCCAGGTACTCCCGGATTTCACCGTCTTGCGCAGTCGCCGCAGATCTAGCCGGACCCGGCCGCCGCCGTAGTCGGTCAGCTGGTCCAGCCGATGGCGGTCCATCCACGACCGCACCTGGGTGTTCATCTGGTGGGTGTCGTCGAAGAACGCGCGCAGCCCGTCGTCGCCGGCACCGCCCCACAGCGCGGTGCTTCCGGCCACCTCCCGGGCCGGCTGGGTCAGGCGGACGGCCAGCTGGATCAGTCCGGCCGGGGTTGCGGTCCCGCCGCCGCGGACCCGCATCGTCTTGCCGGTACCGGTATGTGCCCGCGGCTTGTCATACGCCAGCGTCCAGAACCCGCCCGACGGGCTGGACAGGCAGTCGCCGCGGAGCCCTTTGGTGCATTCAGGTTCAAGGCCGGTCAGGCAGATCAATGCGACCAGGAACGGCACCAGGTCGTTGACGCCCAGGAACAGGTCAGCGTTCAGGTCCCGTGCCCCGCCGTGCCGATTGCCGTGCCAGCCGAGCTCACGCATCCGCCCGGCAGTCAGCGGCCCGTGCTCCCGGATGTGCCACAGCACGTTCTGCCGGGCGAGCCATCCGGCCGTCTGCGGATCCTGCCCGGCGCTGGCCAGCGCCCGGCCCGCATCCAGGCGGGCGGTGATAGACCGGACGTCGGCCAGCGCCGCCTCCTTCACCGCGGCCAGCACCGGCAGCGGGTAGGCATCCAGCGGAGACGACGGCACGCACCGCTCGCTCGCCGCGTAACCCAGCCGGGCCTGCAACCCGGCGGGCAGCGCGCTGCTCTCGCCCTGCGCGGCTATCCGCAGCAGCCGGACCACCGTCGCCAGGTAGAAACCGACCGGGCCGGCGCCCGCACCGAAACGACGCGAAAGCGCAGCCTCGAAATCATCCAGCAACCCGGGGGTCACGCCGGCCAGCCCGGCCTCCGTGCCTAGCACCCCGGCGGCGAACGTCACGAACGTGCGCAGGTGCATCACCCGCTGCGCAAAGCCCGGGCTCCAGGTCCGGATCGTGCCGGTGTCCCCGCCGATCGAGGCCAGCGCCGCCGCCAGCGGCCGGACCAGCAGCGGGCACGCAAGATCGGAGAAGTCCACGGTCTTCTCAGCGCCGCCGAAGGTGAGACTGAACACGACCGGGCCGAGCTGCGGCACCGGCACCGGATCGGCGTGCCCGCCAGCGCCGTCAAAACGGACCCGGCTGCCCCGGCCGGTCACCCCGCCACGCTCATCGCGCTGAGATCGATGCCGTCATCGCCCTGACCGCGGGGCCGCTCATCCAGCTGGTCCAGCGCCGCAGCCTGCGTCTCCCACTGCTCCAAGGCCAAGGCCACGATCTCCTGGGCCTCATCCAGCACATCCAGGTACGTATAGACGGTCGCCTCGTTACGGTGCCCCAGCAGCAGCTGCAGCTTGCGCATCGGATTCCCGACCAGCAGGCGCTTCACCTGCGCCGACGTCAGACTGCCGGCAGTGTGCGCCTCGCCGAGCGCGGCGACCGTCTGCCGCAGCAGCAGCCCGAGCATGTGAACCGCGAACGAATGCCTCAGCAAGTGCGGGGTCGCCCGCACCTCGAGCCCGAACCCGGCGCACCGCTCGTTGGCCCGCGCGAACACCGCCTGCCAGGCCGCCGGATGCAACGGCACCCCGTCGTCACCCAGCCATAGCGCCAGCGGGCCGGTCAGCTCCCCGCCGCCGGTGATCCCGATCAGGTGACGGCGCGTCAGCGGATCCAGCTTCCCGACGCTCACGCCCCGGCCATCAGCCAGGCCCAGGCTGCGCGGGCCGGCCCGGCGCACCAGCACCGCGCCATCGCCGGCCCGGTACCTGCCCGCGGCGCGCATCCGCTCGACCACCTCGCCGCGCTCGATCGACTGGTACCGGTGCAACGAGCGGACCAGCCGCAGCGGCGGGAACACCGATCGTGCCCGCGACCGCTTGGTCACCGCCGCCGCCAGCGAGATCGCGGCCACCTGCCCGCGAGCAGGCCTGATACCAGGCAGCTCCGCCACCAGAAGCGACGCCGCCTCGCCGAGCCGCATCCCTGTGAAGATAAGAAGGTCGGCGAACAGGCAGTTCCGTTCGTCGTGACGACCCCGCCAGGACGGGTCCGGGCTGCCATCCGGCAGCCTGCCCGCCAGCCCGACATCGCGCCAGGCCAGGTAATCCTCGAACGCCAGGAAACGAACCGGCGCCGGACCCGGATCCGGCTCAGACGCGGTGTTCACCCGGATCCGCTGCACGCCGTTCGGCGTCCACACCGTCTTGTCCTCATAACGGAACGGCAGTTCCCCGATCAGGCCCTCGTACCTGGCCCACGCCGCCCACTTGTCCAGCGCAGCGATCGACCGCCGCCACGTCGACACCGACACCGCTTGCTCCGGATCGCCGTGCAGCCGTGCACGCTTGAACGCAGCCAGATCCGCGGCATCGCACTCCCAGATGCGCTTACCCCCGCGGGCCTGCTCAAGGAACCGGCAGAACACCGCGATGTCACGGGCATAGGCACTGACACTGCTGGCCGCACGCACCCCCCAAGCGTCGAGCTCGCGGAAAAAGCGGTTCAGCTCCACGTCATACGACCCGTCCGCCCCCAGCACGAACACCTGACGCTCACGAACCCCCGCGCAGGCCAGCACCGCAGCGGCCGTCATCCCCGCATCAAGGCCCGGCGCCGACGCCGCACGAACCGCCTCGGTCACCCGAAGCACGGCTACACCCCCGCTGCCATCCGGGCAGCCGCCATCCCCGCGATCCATCCCGTCCCCCCGTCTGAGACAGTCAACGCGATCGCATAATAGCGGAGCGTAATGAGACACGCTCACGCGGTCGCATAATCAGTGAGCGCGGCGTCCGCCCGCTGAAAACCCAGCAGAAGATCTCCGGCCGCCTGACCAGCGACGACGTCACCCAGGACCGGCTCGACATCCGCAGTTACATCGACACCGCACGCAAGCACGGCAAGCACGCCATGGACGTCCTGGCCGACCTCATGCTCGGCAGGCCCTGGCGACCGCCCGCGCCAAGCATTCTCCCCGTAACCGGGCAATCGCAGCCCCCGCTACCCATCACCACGCGTGCATGGGCTGATTGTTTACACTCTGAAGCCGGTTGGTTTTGCCGGCCACGAGGCCACGGTGAAGGACTGCGGCATAACCGTGGCGATGCTGCCGGGGCAGGAGCTGGGCGCCTAACCCGTCTGATCTGCCCCGAGCTTTCCGGACAGCGGATTTGTGGTTAATTCACGCTGCGGACTGCCGTTCCAGGTACTCATTGCGGACTTGCTGCGGGGTCCGGTACTGAAGCCCGGAGTGCCGACGTCTGGAATTGTACCAGAATTCGATGTACCTCACAACGTCGCGGCGCGCGTGCTCGCGGGTCGGATACTGAGTGCGGTGAACACGCTCGTTCTTCAGCGCGGCGAAGAACGATTCGGCCATTGCATTATCGTAACAGATACCGGTGCGGCCGACGGACTGCCGGAGATTATGCTTCTTGAGCGTCTCCGCAAACTGCCGGGATGTGTAATTGCTGCCGCGGTCGGAGTGGAAAATCGCATTAGCGGCGAGAGGAAAATTACGGGCGGCGATCTCGATGGCCTTCTCGATGAGCGGCGTCTTGTAGTTATCGCCCGCTGCCCAGCCGATGACTTCCTTTGTATGGCAGTCGATAACCGTCGCCAGGTAAAGCCAGCCCTCCCATGCCGGAATGTAAGTGATGTCGCCGACCATTTTCTCGCCCGGCGCGGCCGCGGTGAAATCGCGTTTCACGAGGTCGGGAATGTCGTGCTCCTGGCCGTCGCCCTCGGTCAGGCTGACCCGCCACGGCCGCGGCTGGCAGGGCTCCAGGCCCAGCTCACGCATGATGGACCGCACCAGCTCCGGCCCCGCGGGCACGCCCCAGGCCACCAGGTCCCAGATCTCCGGCAAACGCTGTGCGTGGGGAGTTAAAGGCCGGGTTCGGGGTTGAGCCGGTAGGTGACGGGGCGGGTGTCGCCGGGCATGACGGGTGGTTCGTTGTTGACCTGCTCGATGAGCATCGTCAGGGCGCGGGCGACGCGGGGCGCGCGGGGCAGGTCGAGCTGGACGGTTATCGCGTCCGGTGTGTAGGTGATGACGCCGGCCAGGCCGCGGATGATGGTCTGGCGGGTGATGGCGCGGTACTCGTCGTCGTCGCGGAGGTAGGCGTTGAGCTGGTTCGATACCCAGTGCTCGGCATTGTGGGCGAGCAGCCGCAGGACCATCTGCAGGCCGCGGCGGCCCGTGCGCAGCAGCGCTTTCTTCGCGTCGGGGTCGATGTCGGAGGCGGGCAGCTTGGCGGGGATGTCCTTGCGGGCATCGACGGCGGCGGCCACGGCCTTGCGGGCGCGGGTGATCTTGGACTGGGCGGCGGGGATGGCTGCGTTCTTGGCAGCGGCGGTCAGCGTGGGGCCGGCGAGCAGCCCGGCTAGGGCGCGCTCGGCGGCGGCCAGCCTCTTCTCCGCTTCGCGGACCGCGGCGCTGGCTTTCTTGCGGGCCGGGTTATCGATGATCTTGGTGTTGGTCTCGATGCTGGCGATGTAGTCGCAGATCTTGCCGATCCCGTAGTTCTCGGAGGCGTACTTCAGGAAGTTCTCCTCCCGCCACCGGGATTTCAGCCAGGACAAGATGCCCGCCGGGCACGCCTGCAAGTCCGAGGTCAGGATCTGCAGCACGACCTGGCCGTGCTCGAACAGGGTGATCTGCCGGGCTTCGCCGTAGTCCTTGATCTGCACTTTCTCATCGGCCCAGGCGATTTCCCGCTGCCGGCCGACGACGGTGATGGTGGTGATGACCGGCAGCATCGCCGGGACGGCCAGCGGCGCCCGCCGGTAGGTGACCCAGTGCACGTCCTGCTCGCGGCAGTGCCTGAACACCTGGGGATAGGCGCCGCCGCGGTCGAACCCGAGCATGATCTTCGCGCCCGGGCCGGCGGCTTTCTTCAGCTCGGCCAGGGCCAGCGGCAGCGTGGTGCTCAGCCCGGACGGCTCCCCGGTGACGAAGCACACCGCCCGCCCGTCGTGCGCGGTCACGTGGGTGTCCGCGCGCCCTCGCTCAGCGCGCCCACGCTTGTTGTTCCAGCCCTTGGCGACCGGCTTGGCGCCCGTATACGGGACGAAGTGGTCATCGACGTAATAGACACCGGACAGGACCGGGTCCGCGGTGAGCATCGCGGACGCGAACAGCCGCTGCACCGCCACCGGGTCCGCGGCGTCGGCGATCTGCGCCAGCCGGGGCCGCAGCGCCCGCAGGCCCGGCAAGGTCCCGAGCCCGGCCAGCGGCCCGGCCTCAGCAGCGGTCAGGTGCTTGAACTGCTCGGTGGTCGCCGCGCCCAGCGCGAAGCACATGCTCACCGCGGCCAGCACCGCCGCGTCTCCCGGCTCCGCCGCCCGCCCGCCGCCTGGGCCAGCACCGCGCCGGCGCCGGCCCGGGCGAAGAACCCGTGCAGCAGCATCGCCCCCGCATACCGGGACCGGAACACCCCCTCAGGAACCAGGGGCCACGACGGCAGCCCGCCAGGGCCGCCCGCCCCAGGCTCCCCGGCCCCCGGTCCTGGCCCTGCCGCAGGCTCAGGCGATGCCGCAGGCTCAGGCGATGCCGCAGGCTCGGGTGATGCCGCAGGCTCAGCTGCGGGCTCTGCCTGAACCCTGGCCGCCGGCCCGGCATCAGCCTCAGCCTCCGGCTCGGGATCAGCCGCAGGCCCGGTCTCAGCTGGGGTGGCCGGCTTCGGCTCGGTGAACAGGGGTTCCGCGGGCGCCCAGCCGGGCTCGCCGCCGCCGGCCGCCTGCCCGCGCCGGCCCAGGCGGCGGCTGATCGTGGTGTGCGCCACCCCCAGCTGCCGCCCGATCTGCGCGTCGCTGGCGCCCTGCGCCCGCAGCTGGCTGGCCTGCGCCCACTGCGCCGGGCTGACCGTCCCGGGCCGGCCCGGCCGCGGCTGCCCGATCAGCGCCGCCGACCCTTCCCGCATCGCCGCGTTATGCAGCGTGGAGACGTAGTTCTCCGTCAGCCCCAGCACCGCCGCGACCGTCCGGCCCCTGAACCCCAGCTGCCGCAGCGTCGCCAGCGCGATGTTCCGCATCGCGGTATCAGCGGCGTCGTACTCGAACAGGACCACCGGCCCGGCCGAGATCACGCACCGGCCCCCCGAGGTGAGCATCCGAAGGTCCCGTGCCTCTGGCATGCCTTCCAGGATCGCCGCAACCGCTGCTGACATGCCACTATACTACCAAAGCTTTAAGAATTACGCACAGACGATCGCGGATAAAACCGCACGTCACGGACTACACGTTTCGCCGTTGCCGGAGATCTGGGTCCGCATGCACCCGGCGGTACCCGTATGTCTCATCCGATTCATCGAATGACTTCCGCACGATCAAAGCAAGCATCCCGCGCCTTTTCGCCGTCGCCGATTCCGGCGCGCTCCGCCATTCGTAAAACCCGGACCGCGATACCTCCATCCACCGGCACATCATCACGATCGACGGCACGTACTCATCACTCGATTCCTGGTAAGCCGCGTACTCCGCGTCGATGAACTCGAATTTATCGGTCACCGATGGTCGCGGGCGAAGTACGCCGCGGCTTTTTTCAAAAACTCGTTTTCCATCTTCAGTTCCCGGGTTTCCCGCTCAAGCTCGCGCAGCCGCGGCCGCTCATTCACGGTCAGCGGCGGTTCCTCGCCGGCATGCTCACGGCGATAGGAAGCGACCCAGTTGCCGAGGGTGCCTTCGTTAATCCCGAGCTCCTTTGCCACTCTGGCTATCGGGCGCGACGTCTCGATCACCATCTTCACGGCTTCATCCTTGAATTCCGGTGAGAAGCTCTTCTTCGGCCGGGGCAAAATACTTCACCTTTCCAGACGCCCATCCTAATGGATGGACTGTCCGGAAGCCTCGGGGCACCTCAGTCGAACGGTCGCAAGGTGAACGTGGGAACCGCCTATGGCCGCCCTCCCTGCCGGGCTTCCAGCCCGGTCGGTGGGCAGGCTCGTCGTCGGCTGATGGTCATGGGTGGGGCGGAGGCTCCGTAGTAGTCGCGGGCGTAGCGACCCGTCATGGGGGCCGGGAGAACCGGCCGCAGGGCGAAGGGGGCCAGCAAGTCGGGCAGTGATGGAGGCTGGAATGCTCGGAGGCCGTTGGTGAATACCGGTGAGCCGGTGCCTGGGCTGTATACAGCTGAGCGCCGGGTACGAGAGATCCAGGCCAAGCTGCACCGATGGGCCAGTGATGATCCTCATCGCCGGTTTGATGATCTGCACAACCTTGTCTGTGATCCCGCGTTCGTGTTGGTGGCGTGGGATCGGGTGCGGCACAATAAGGGCGCCCGCTCGGCCGGGGTCGATGGCAGGACCGCTTACGCAATCGAGGCCGAGATCGGGGTGGAGGTGTTCTGCGACCGGCTGCGACAGCGGTTGAAGACCCGGACGTTCCGGCCGGTGGCGGTGCGGGAGCGGATGATTCCCAAGGCGGACGGTAAGAAGCGTCGTCTGGGGATCGCGACCGTGTCCGACCGGGTGGTCCAGGCGTGCCTGAAGCTGGTGCTGGAGCCGATCTTCGAGGCGGATTTCCTCCCGTGCTCCTACGGGTTCCGTCCGAAGCGCCGGACTCATGACGCGGTGGCTGAGGTGGTTCATTTCACGTCCCGCACGTATGAGTGGGTCGTGGAGGGCGATATCAAAGCCTGTTTCGACGAAATTTCGCATTCGGCACTTCTGGGCCGGGTGCGGAAACGTGTCGGCGATAAACGCGTCCTGGCGCTGGTGAAGGCGTTCCTGAAAGCGGGCATCCTCGCTGAGGATGGCGCGCTGCGGGAAACCGATGCCGGCACGCCGCAGGGGTCAATCCTTTCGCCGTTGCTCAGTAATGTGGCCCTGTCGGTCCTGGACGAGTATATCGCCCAGGCTCCGGGTGGGCCTCGGGCGACTCCGTATCAACGGGTCAAGCGTCGCCGTCTCGGTCTTCCCAGCTACCGGCTTATCAGGTACGCGGACGATTGGGTCCTGGCTATCTTAGGTACCAGGGAACACGCTGAAACCTTGCGAGGGGAAATAGCGGAAGTTCTATCCGGCATGGGTTTGCGTCTGTCGCCGGAAAAGACTCTCATCACCCATATAGATGAGGGCCTCGACTTCCTCGGGTGGCGCATCCAGCGTCACCGGAAGCGAGGCTCCAGCAAACACTACGTATATACCTATCCGGCCAGGAAGACGCTACGCGCCATCATGGCCAAGGTGAAGGCGGTGTGCTGGCACAGACCTCCGGTAATCGTTGATTGAGTCCTGGGCCTGACCTGGGGTTTCGCCGTCCGGCGACCGATGTCGAAATGCCGGCAATCCATCACGCGCGCAATCGGCGTCCGCCCCATCTTCTGCCCGTCCCCGCCGGACCGTGCCGCTGGTGGCTTGCCCGGCCGTGCGGGAATGCCTGTGAGCTGGGGAAACTGTCACCCCCATGAGGTCGAAAAGTAAGCGTATTGCGACCTCGAATGGATAGGCTGGCCGGCATGGGCGACCAGCAGCTCCCCGGCATGCCCCCTCCCTGGCCGCTCACCGTCACCCGCACCGACGACGGCCGCGCGGTCGCCGTGCACGCCGGGCCGATGCTGCTGTCAGCGTTCGGCGCGGCTGACCTGGAGATGCGGGACCTGGTCATCTGCTCGCTGACCGAGGGCAGCCGCTTCCAGGGCAAGACTGTCGCCGCCGCGTTCGGCCTCCAGCCCTCCCAGGTGTCGCGGATCCGGTCCCGCTACCGCGCGCACGGCGCCCGGGGGCTGGTGCACCAGATGGGCCGCCCGACGATCCTCAGCACCGCCCGGCTGCGGCAGGCCCGCCTGCAGGCGGGCCAGGGCCTGACCCACGCCGAGATCGGCCGCAAGCTGGGCGTGTCCCGGTCCCGGATCACCGAGCTGATCAAGCAGCACGGCACGCTGCCCGCCCCCGGCTCCCTGTCCGGCGACACCGGCGAGGACACCGGGGCCAGAGACACGGGCGAACCGGCCCGGCCGGCCCGCGACAGCGAGGACACCGCCCACGGACAGCACGCCGGCACCACCAGCGGCGACCGCGACGGTCCCGGCGATGGCCCCGCACCCGGACAGCACGCCGGGCAGCAGACCTGCGGGGATGCCGGTACCGGGCAGGAAACCCGCGGAAGCCGCGATGGCCGGACCGCCGCTGAGGCCGACGACGACGACGGGGACGCCGAGGGTTCGGGCGCGACCTGGCGGGTGGCGAAGAGGATCGAGACCGGGACTGTCGCCTGCCGCTATGCCGGGGCGATGCTGGTGCACGCCTTCACCGACCGGATCGGCGCCCGGGCCCTGCTGACCGCCGGGACCGGCGCGTCAGCCGCCGGGCCCGGCGCGCCGGCCGGCGACCTGGGCATCCTGGTGTGCACCCAGTTGTCGTTCACCCTCGGCGCGCTGACCCTGGAGCAGGCTAAGCACCTGACCGCCGCCGACGCCGGGGCGCTGGCCGGGCTCACGTCCCTGCCCTCCCTGCGGACCTGGCGGGAACGCCTGGGCGAGCTCGCCGGCACATGCGACCCGCTGGCGCTGCAGCGCCGCCTGGCCAGCCAGATGCTCGCCATCGAGCCCGCCGAGTCGCAGGTGTACCTGGCCGATGACCACATCGCTGAGTACACCGGCCACCGGGCGGTCGCGCCCGGCCGCAACCCGCGCCGCGGCAAGCCCACCAAGGGCCACGACGACACCTATATCTGCGACCTGGCCGGACGGGCGATCTCGTTCACCACCGGCGAGCCCTCCGCGCTGTGCACCACCCTGCCGCCCGCGCTCGCGGCGCTCACCGACGCCCTCCCAGCGCGCGACAAGCCCGGCGCGGCCCGCCGGCCGCTGATCGTGTTCGACCGCGGGGCGGCGTTCCCCGGCACCTTCACCGCGGTAGACGCGGCCGGGTATGACTGGCTGACCTGGCGGCGCGCCCCCCTCGCGGCCACCACGCTGCTGCCCATCGTGCAGACCATCACCCTGCGCGGCGGCCGCCAGCGCCAGGTCGCCTGGACCGACGAGCAGGTCACCCTGAACGACTACGGCAAGCCCGTCCGGCAGCTGTCCCTGTTCGAGCACGGCAAGATGGTCGCCCAGGCGATCAGCGGGCGGCCCGGCGCGTGCCCGGCCGAGCTGGCCGGCTGGCTGCGCGGCCGGTGGGCCGAGGAGAACATGTTCAAATACGACATGATCAACTACGGCCTCGACACGCTCGCCGACTATGACGCCGATGAAGTAGTGAACACCAAGCTGAAAGCCAACCCGGCCTTCGCCACCGCTAAAAAAGCCGAGACAAAGGCCAAGACCGCACTGGCCAATGCCGAGGTCGCGCTGGCAAAACTGCTCGCCGATCCCGCCATCGCGGCCAGGACCAAGAACGACGAGCTGATCCCCCGCGCCCAGCAGAAGATCACAGCCTGCAAGCAGGAGCTGGCGCAAGCCGAGGCCGAGCGCAAGAGGCACCCCGCGAAGCTGCCCGCCAGCGAGATCGACCCGGCCGCGACCCGCGCAATCCTGCACATCAACCGGCGCTGCCTGCAACTGGTCCTGCGCCTCCTGGCCGCCAACGCCGAGCACTACCTCGCCCGGCACCTCAACGCCTACCTCCAAGATGACGACGAGTACCGGGCCATCACCCGGGAAAGCATCATCCGCGGCCTCTCCGGCACCATCACCTACAAGCCCAAGAACATCACCGTAACGCTCGACCAGCCCGGCCAGGGGCGCGTCACGCGCGCCCTCACCCTGCTCATCGCCGAGATCAACACCCGCCCGCCGGCGCTACCCGGCGACGGCCGGCCCATCACCTACACCCTCCGGCAGTCACAGTGATTGCGTCGTCACGACCCCCGACTGCCGGAGGTCTGTACCCGCGGTTCCTGCTCACGCCCGTGACGTCAGACGACCCGGCGTTCGACGGAATGCAGGGGAATGTCGGCCGCGTCGCGGCACGCTACCTGCCGCACCGCGAATGTGAAGCCTACGTGGCCGGGCCGGTCGCGATGGTCCGTGAAACCATCCGCGCGCTTGCCAGAGCCGGTATCCCGCAGCAGCGTATCCACTTCGACGACGCGGTGCTGGCCGAGGATAAGCGCCCGAGCGTTCCCCAAGCCGACGGTCAGACTGGAACAGGCCGGCGATACCGGGCACACCGGTGCCCGGGCCGCGGCGGCGGAGACCGCACAACAGGACAACATGGCGGCGCAGACCGCACAGCAGGACGGGAAGGCGCGGGATGGCGGAACTGGCTCCGGCGCGCAAGGCGAACCAGCCGGGCGGGAGCACGTTCCCGCTGGTGCGCTGCCCGTCCGGCACAGTGTGCCGGACGGCTGACCACAGCGGGCAGGCAGCGTCAGTTTGCTACTTCGATGACTTCCGTGGCGCGGCTGGCTGCCACGCCGAAGTACCTCGACAACCCGGTCAGCCAGCGGCACCGGAGCCACCCCGGCTACCCCTTCTTCTCATCGCTGGCCGCAGCACCTTCACGGGATTGCCGTCGCGATCGATCGGCGGCCCGAACACGACCGTTACGGTTTGCATCGTCTCCCGCTGCCATCCCGCCGAACCACCCGACTCAAGGCTGACGATCGGCACCATGAATCCCGCCTTGCCATCCATCGACTTGGTGGCCGCCACCTTCAGCTCGACTGTCATTGAATTCACAGGGAACTGCACATCTTCGCCGGCGCCCGCGCGGCGTGCCTTCAGCAGCTCACCGCGCAGCAGACCGATCGCGTCAGCCAACCCGATCCCTGCTCCGGCGCATCCTGCATCTGGCCCTCCTCGTGCCGCCGCCCCTGAAGATCCATTGTCCCGCATGGCTAGCGTTAGCCAAGTCTCTACGCTCTGTCCGGACTTCGCCTGGAGTGGCCCTTTCGGGGCAGTCC
This sequence comes from uncultured Actinomycetes bacterium, assembly GCA_963805255.1. Lineage (GTDB taxonomy): Bacteria > Actinomycetota > Actinomycetes > Streptosporangiales > Streptosporangiaceae > Bog-532. The sequence continues at coordinate 4,872 of CAWDTK010000030.1, read as the reverse complement.
GGCTCACGTGAGCAGTGCCGGAGCCCTATGGTCGGCGGGTGCTGATGACTTCGCTGTCGGCCCGATGCAGCCCACCCCCTACGCCAGGCATTCAACGTGCCGCACAGCCGACGAATCGTAACAGCGCCCGCCGCGGAGGGGAAATATAGTCAGCGGCGCGCCTGACGGCTCCGAACTTTCGAACGCTCTCGAGCGACACCCCGGGGGCGGGCTGGCGAACGTCCCCGGCTGGTGCGTCAAGGGGGTGATCTCCGTCAGCACGCGGTATGCCGGGGTGCCTAACGCGACGTGCTCACGGCAGCCAGCTGGGCACGGGCCTTACCGGAGCGCAACGAGCGTGCCACCGGGGCGGTGCCCGTCGCGGCCGTCCCCGGCGTGCCCCTGCTGCCGCGCTGGCGTGGTTGCGCCGGCGCCGCTGGCGGCGGCCAGCTCGCGGACTTCGGCCCTAAGCCGCCTGGCCTCGGCGGATAACGGTGAGCTGGCGAGCTGCCGGAGTTCCCAGCCGGCCAGCTTCGCGGTCGCGGAGGCAGCGGCCGCGCCGGCCAGCACGGGGGCGGCGGCGGTTACGGCGGCGATCCGGACGGTATAAACGGCGGCACACGTGAAGGTGCTCATGATTTTCCTCTCCATGCAAGGTCTGGGCGGTAGCTGCACGCGTGCCACGCTGCCCGGTATGTGACAGCCCGTCAGAGTGAGCACGTGCGCGGCTTCCCGCTGAAATTAACTGGAATCGTCTTGCCCGGGCCATGGGCGCGACAACCTCAAGGGGCGTTGCCGCACCCATTTACCAGCCCTTACGCCAGCGAAAGGGAGGCCACCGGAAGCGGCCCCGCCATAGTGCTGTGATCAGTGCGGCTGAACCGCACGATAACCAGATCATCATCGTCCAGGTCCGTCAGCTGACTGGCCGGCGCGACAAATCTCATCGGCTCCTGGCCAGCCTGCTTTGCGTAAGCAGACTGCAAGCCGAAAATTATCTTGCCGCCGATCTCCGGGCCGAGCCCGGTTATTCGACCGGCCTCAGCCAATATCTCGGTCATTATTGATCTTCCCTCCTTGGTGACGGGCCTGGTAATAGGTCCCCATCTCTAGGTCACGCAGCCGGACCTGCAAGATCTCTGACCGGCTCAGCCAGGATTCTCCTGGTCTGAGGTTCCCGCATTTCCACCGTAGCTCGGGTCAGCATATTCTGCAATTCGTCTGTCGTCCCACCGGCCACTCAAAATTGCTTCAGCGCAGCGAGCACGTATTGCTTCGTAAATTGCACGTACTTTTTAAGTCACGTCTTCGTAAATTGCACGTACTTTTTAAGTCACGTCGCTGCCGCTCCGCAGCTCAGCCAGCCGTTCACGAACCGGTCCATGTGTGGTCCATACGACCAGGTACTCCCGCGTTTCTGCAGTTCACGAGGCTGACAACCGACCTGCCCCCGGAGCCGTGAGCCTTCGCCCCGGCGTGAGGCAAAGCTGGCGTCAACTGTGCGTTAACGGTTACCCCTCAGCCAGCCTCACGCGCGTATCAGGCCCCGGCTGGCGATATTTTGGCCGCACACCAGCGTTCAACGCCGCCGTTTACTGCCAAATGATGATCGGCATTCCAGCAGGTCAAACTGGCATACGGGCCGGTGACGGATGCTCCCGCAAATTTCTGCGGATCAAAAGGTTGAGCAACGGCCGGAGTACCCTACCCTGGAGTACCCTGCGGAGGAGCAGCGCGCTCCATCTGACAGCCAGCACTGGCTAGCCGTGCTCTTGCCGCTGGTGCATCGTAAGAATTCGGTGATCCCGTGGGCTGTTACTGAGCGGGCGGGGTGGTGAGGATCTGCCGCCAGCGCCGGTGCAGCGGGTAGAGGTAGATGTCCTTGACCGGCAGGGCGTGTTCATGGCGGCGGTCGAGCTTGCCCCTGCCCTTGGTCTGGCCAATGCGGGTCCAGTTGGCGGCGCGGTAGCTGGCGCCGGTGAACCGGCAGGCCTCGACGAAGGTCTCGGCCAGGACCGGGGCGTAGCCGTAGCGGGCCCGCCAGTCGGCGGGCAGCAGGCGGGTGACGGCGGCGAGCAGCGAGGAGGCGAGGTTGGGGACCGCCAGGTCGGGGCGGATGAGGAACCGGGCGTTGCCGCAGATCAGGTTCAGGTTGGCGCGGCGGGTGGCGGGGTCCCAGCCGATCCAGTCGTCGCGGGGGGCGCATTTCCAGGCGCTGGCGGCGAAGGCGAAGGCGGCGATGGGCCGGCGGCGGGGGCGGCGGCGAGGTAGCGGATCTGTGGCGCCGGCCAGCGGGGTGTAGCCGAGGTAGTGGTGGTCGCGGATGAGCTGGTTCCACTGCCGGGAGGCCTGGCGGCTGTCGACGACGCTGATGGTGACCGGGCCGAGATCGGCCAAGGTGGCGGCGGGGTGCGCCGGCAGCGGCAGGGCGAGCTGGCCGGGGTGCCCGTGCCGGGGGTGGCGTCCGTTGCCGTTGCCGTTGCGCGGCGGCGGCAGGGTGATCAGGCCGTCGGCGGCCATCCGGCCCAGGGCGACGCGGGCGGTCATGTCCTTGCGCCGGCCGCCGGGGGTCTGCCAGCCGAGCGCGTCGCAGATCGCGTCGGCGATCGCGCGGCGGGTCGGCAGCGTCGCCGCCAGGGAGCGGATCTCCTCCAGCTCGGCGAGGGTGAAGTCCCTGCCGCAGTAGCGGGCCGGGTACTGGCCGGGCGTGCCGGTCACGGTCACGGCGGCTGGTCCTTCCTGCCGTCTGGCTCGCCGGGCTGGCCGGTCAGGGTGATGTTCCAGGGCAGCAGGGCTTCCAGGGCCTGCCCCACCGGCGGCTTGCCGCCGTTTGCGGCGCAGGCCTGCAGGTAGGCGTCCAGGTAGGCGCGGGGGTTGTGCCCGGTGATCCGGGCGGTGCCCAGGACGGTCCAGGCGTGGCCGGCCAGGTCAGCGGACCATTCCGCGCCGGAGCCGTTGTAGTTCTTGCGGCCCACGACCGGGGTGCGGATCGCCCGCTCGGCGGTGTTGTTATCCAGCGGCAGGTCCGGGAAGTCCCGGTGGCGCACCAGCCCGCCCCATTCGCGGTCCAAGGTGGCCAGCGCCTTCGCCGCGGCCGGGTGCAGCAGGTCCGGGCGGCGACCCTGAATACGGCGGTAGGCGTCGATCTCCTCCAGCGCCGCATCGAACGCGGCGGCCGCCCGGGCGTGCTCGCCAGTGCCCCCGGGGGCGGCGGCCAGGGCGCGGTGCGCGGCGTATAGTGCGGCGAACCGGCCGGTCCAGGCATCAGCCCAGCTGCCCAGCTCCTTGCGGTGGGCGTCGCCGGCCCGGATGAACCGCCGCCGGATATGGGCCCAGCACCAGAGGGAGGTGACGCCGTCCAGCTCGGAAAACGACCGGTACACCGAGTAGAAGTCCGAGCTGATGACCAGCGGCCTGCGGCCCTCCGGCAGCTGGCGGGCCTGCACGCCGTAATGGTCTTCGAGCACCTTCAGCGACCGCGACGCCGCGATCGTGTACACCACCGTGTCCGCGGCAGTGAACGCCCACAGCCACCAGCGGCTGCCTCCGTTATCGGCGGGCTGGCCGAATACCCGCCACGACGTCTCGTCCACGTGCGCGTGCCCGGCGGCGGCGTTTCGCGCGGCGATCGCGGCCGCCAGCGGCGCAAGCAGCTCCTCCAGCCGCCGGGCCACCCCGGCCAGCGTGCCCGGCGCCACCTCCAGGCCCTGCATCGCCAGCATCGCGATCACCCGGTTGAACGGCAGCCCGAGCGCGTACTTGGCGACAAGCAGGTTCACGCAGAACTCCGTCGTGAACAGGCCCCTGGGAATCAGCGTCGCCGGGCCGGGCGCGGTCCGCCCGCCGGCACCGGGCACTGGCAGCACCGGGCGTACTTGCGCCGCCGGTGCGCCCCCCGCCACACCCGGACCCGCCACGATACCTGCTCGCTGGCATCCTCCCCGAACAGCTCATAGGCCCGGCCGCACCGCGGGCAGCGCCGCTCGCCCTCCGGAATGTCATGGACCTGCTCCTCGGTCTCCAGGTGCTCATGCCGGCGCCGCCCATGCCCCGCCGATCCCGGCCGCTGACCCCGGCGCCGCCCGCCCGCCGCGCCGCCATCCCCTGCCGGGGCGTCATCCCCACCGCCGGCGTCGGCGGCTTGCCCGCCCGCCTGCCGCTTACCGGCGCCGTCTTTCTCGCTGGAGGTGCCGAACAGCATCCGGCTCAGCGTCACCACCCGCTGCTTCAGCGCGGCCAGCTGCTCCTGCTGCGCGGCCACCGTCGCGGCCAGCGTGGCGTTCTCCGCCTCCAGCCGCACGTTCTCCCCGGCCAGCCGCGTGTTCTGTGCCTCCAGCAGCTCCGCCCGCTCACGCCAGAACGCCGCCTCATCAGCGGGCCGGGAACAAGTACGCGCAGCCATCACGCCAAGGCTGCACCACCACCAGTCCCTGTGTCCAGCACCGCCGCACCCGCCCCGCCAGCGTGTCGCCCGCGCCGCCAGCCACGCTCAGCCCACCGGAATCACCGAATACTTACGGTGCATCTGCTCAAGTTGCTGAAGAATCTGGTGGCTCAGCTCGCCCATCTGAGATGGTGACATTTGCCGGACGATGGTGATGGGCGGTGGTGTCCAGCCCATAAGGTCGTTTACCTCATGCTCCACCGCAACGCCGATCAGGCTCGCGATAAATCGTCACGACGCCCCATTTAGCTCCTGCGCCCCGCAGTGGCCCACTTTACCCATCCCGGTCGTTGTCTCGACCTCGGCTGCCAGGATGTCGGTATCGGTAGTATCTCCCGCCTTATGCGCCCGGGAATACTCAGGCCAGCAGGCGTCTTAGTTTCCTCAAGGCTGGAATCACGCAGCTCCTGAACCGCATCCCGAATGTCACCACCGTGAGCATACCGGAC
>CAWDTK010000029.1:0-37541 GCA_963805255.1 uncultured Actinomycetes bacterium | reverse complement strand
CCAGATTGCTGAAGTCTGCCCTTATTTTGAATCATCACGGCCATCTCTAGGAATTTCTTTGCACGATGTGATCCGTGACTTTCTGCGGGCAGAACTCGGGCGTCGGCGGCTGGTCCAGTTGAACGGAATCCTGCTGGACGCGGCCGATCTACCCCCAGCGAACAATCTGCAGGATTGCGCCGGTCTGCCAGCCGAAGTCTCTTGGTGGAGCATGGGACGGGAACGCCGATATCTATGGGACCACCTGATAGAGCACTTGGTAGATGCAGGTCGTCCCGATGACGCCGAGCAAGTCGCTTGTGACCTACGATGGGCAGGGGCCCGACTGGAGCGATTTGGGCGGAACAGTGCGGATCCGGAATACAGCAGCCGGCGGACAAGAGTCATTTCGACCAGCGGTTCCAGGCGTCAGCCTGCTCGCCCCAGTCTAATAAGCGCATTGACGGCGGCACCGGATGGCAGCTGGCTCGCTTCGGGCAGCACAGACGGAACAGTGCGGCTCCTGGACGCGGCTACCGGGCGGCAGCGCAAGGTCATGATTGCGCACAAGAGGCGGAATAGTCGCAGCCGCCTGTCCGCTGTTGGTATAGCCCCGAGTGGAAAATGGCTTGCCGGCGGCAGCGCAGACGGGCTGTAAGTATTCGGTGATTCCGGTGGGCTGAGCGTGGCTGGCCGGCGCGGGCGACACGCTGGCGGGGCGGGTGCGGCGGTGCTGGACACAGGGACTGGTGGTGGTGCAGCCTTGGCGTGATGGCTGCGCGTACTTGTTCCCGGCCCGCTGATGAGGCGGCGTTCTGGCGTGAGCGGGCGGAGCTGCTGGAGGCACAGAACACGCGGCTGGCCGGGGAGAACGTGCGGCTGGAGGCGGAGAACGCCACGCTGGCCGCGACGGTGGCCGCGCAGCAGGAGCAGCTGGCCGCGCTGAAGCAGCGGGTGGTGACGCTGAGCCGGATGCTGTTCGGCACCTCCAGCGAGAAAGACGGCGCCGGTAAGCGGCAGGCGGGCGGGCAAGCCGCCGACGCCGGCGGCGGGGATGACGCCCCGGCAGGGGATGGCGGCGCTGCGGGCGGGCGGCGCCGGGGTCAGCGGCCGGGATCGGCCGGGCATGGGCGGCGCCGGCATGAGCACCTGGAGACCGAGGAGCAGGTCCATGACATTCCGGAGGGCGAGCGGCGCTGCCCGCGGTGCGGCCGGGCCTATGAGCTGTTCGGGGAGGATGCCAGCGAGCAGGTATCGTGGCGGGTCCGGGTGTGGCGGGTGGTGCACCGGCGGCGCAAGTACGCCCGGTGCTGCCAGTGCCCGGTGCCGGCGGTGCGGACCGCGCCCGGCCCGGCGACGCTGATTCCCAGGGGCCTGTTCACGACGGAGTTCTGCGTGAACCTGCTTGTCGCCAAGTACGCGCTCGGGCTGCCGTTCAACCGGGTGATCGCGATGCTGGCGATGCAGGGCCTGGAGGTGGCGCCGGGCACGCTGGCCGGGGTGGCCCGGCGGCTGGAGGAGCTGCTTGCGCCGCTGGCGGCCGCGATCGCCGCGCGAAACGCCGCCGCCGGGCACGCGCACGTGGACGAGACGTCGTGGCGGGTATTCGGCCAGCCCGCCGATAACGGAGGCAGCCGCTGGTGGCTGTGGGTGTTCACTGCCGCGGACACGGTGGTGTACACGATCGCGGCGTCGCGGTCGCTGAAGGTGCTCGAAGACCATTACGGCGTGCAGGCCGGCCAGCTGCCGGAGGGCCGCAGGCCGCTGGTCATCAGCTCGGACTTCTACTCGGTGTACCGGTCGTTTTCCGAGCTGGACGGCGTCACCTCCCTCTGGTGCTGGGCCCATATCCGGCGGCGGTTCATCCGGGCCGGCGACGCCCACCGCAAGGAGCTGGGCAGCTGGGCTGATGCCTGGACCGGCCGGTTCGCCGCACTATACGCCGCGCACCGCGCCCTGGCCGCCGCCCCCGGGGGCACTGGCGAGCACGCCCGGGCGGCCGCCGCGTTCGATGCGGCGCTGGAGGAGATCGACGCCTACCGCCGTATTCAGGGTCGCCGCCCGGACCTGCTGCACCCGGCCGCGGCGAAGGCGCTGGCCACCTTGGACCGCGAATGGGGCGGGCTGGTGCGCCACCGGGACTTCCCGGACCTGCCGCTGGATAACAACACCGCCGAGCGGGCGATCCGCACCCCGGTCGTGGGCCGCAAGAACTACAACGGCTCCGGCGCGGAATGGTCCGCTGACCTGGCCGGCCACGCCTGGACCGTCCTGGGCACCGCCCGGATCACCGGGCACAACCCCCGCGCCTACCTGGACGCCTACCTGCAGGCCTGCGCCGCAAACGGCGGCAAGCCGCCGGCTGGGCAGGCCCTGGAAGCCCTGCTGCCCTGGAACATCACCCTGACCGGCCAGCCCGGCGAGCCAGACGGCAGGAAGGACCAGCCGCCGTGACCGTGACCGGCACGCCCGGCCAGTACCCGGCCCGCTACTGCGGCAGGGACTTCACCCTCGCCGAGCTGGAGGAGATCCGCTCCCTGGCGGCGACGCTGCCGACCCGCCGCGCGATCGCCGACGCGATCTGCGACGCGCTCGGCTGGCAGACCCCCGGCGGGCGGCGCAAGGACATGACCGCCCGCGTCGCCCTGGGCCGGATGGCCGCCGACGGCCTGATCACCCTGCCGCCGCCGCGCAACGGCAACGGCAACGGACGCCACCCCCGGCACGGGCACCCCGGCCAGCTCGCCCTGCCGCTGCCGGCGCACCCCGCCGCCACCTTGGCCGATCTCGGCCCGGTCACCATCAGCGTCGTCGACAGCCGCCAGGCCTCCCGGCAGTGGAACCAGCTCATCCGCGACCACCACTACCTCGGCTACACCCCGCTGGCCGGCGCCCAGATCCGCTACCTCGCCGCCGCCCCCGCCGCCGGCCCGATCGCCGCCTTCGCCTTCGCCGCCAGCGCCTGGAAATGCGCCCCCCGCGACGACTGGATCGGCTGGGACCCCGCCACCCGCCGCGCCAACCTGAACCTGATCTGCGGCAACGCCCGGTTCCTCATCCGCCCCGACCTGGCGGTCCCCAACCTCGCCTCCTCGCTGCTCGCCGCCGTCACCCGCCGGCTGCCCGCCGACTGGCGGGCCCGCTACGGCTACGCCCCGGTCCTGGCCGAGACCTTCGTCGAGGCCGGCCGGTTCACCGGCGCCAGCTACCGCGCCGCCAACTGGACCCGCATTGGCCAGACCAAGGGCAGGGGCAAGCTCGACCGCCGCCATGAACACGCCCTGCCGGTCAAGGACATCTACCTCTACCCGCTGCACCGGCGCTGGCGGCAGATCCTCACCACCCCGCCCGCTCAGTAACAGCCCACGGGATCACCGAATTCTTACGACGGGCTCGTGCGCATTTGGAATGTGACGACTGGACACTCGCGCGGGTTCATCCTCCTTGGTGGCGGCCGCGACTGCGCGACGCGATTACCGCCGTCTACGACGCCTGATGAGGTGCGAGCGCTATCCCATTGACTTGGCGCCGTCGAGAGACTCGCGGATGATGTCGGCATGGCCGGCGTGCTGGGCTGTCTCGGCGATCACGTGCAGCAGCACCCGGCGTGCCGACCAGCGAGCGCCGGGCTCAAACCAGGGCGCCGGGGGCAGCCGATGGGCGGCGTCGAGGTCGGGCAACTGCGCCACCAGCTCCTCGGTCCGGTGCGCGACCTGCGCGTAGTTCTGCAGCAGGCCGGGCAGCGTCTCCCCGTCCAGCATCCGGAAACCAGCCATCCAGTCGCCGGTGCTTGCCTCATCCCAGCTCATCGCGGAGGGGCCGTCGACGACGAACCGCATCCATCGCTGCTCGGTCAGGGCGACGTGCTTGATCAGGCCGCCCAGGGACAATTCGCTGGCCGTCGTCTGCCGTGCGGCCTGCTCGTCGGTCAGGCCGCGGGTGGTATGACGCAGGAAGTGACGTTGCCTGGCCAGCGATTGCAGCAGGTCGGAACGTTCACCGGCCACAGGTTCCGGTGCACTCATTGGCATCCGCCCTTCATCTGATCTGTCTGGCACACAGAACGGTACGGCCACGGGCTGACGGCCTCCCGGCCAGGTTGCTGCTGATGGGAGCCGACCATCCGCTCATGCCGCGATGCCGGCTTGGACTGGCAGCAGGGCCGGGTCTACTTCCTGGCCTTCTTGAACCCTCAAGGGAACAACCGGTCCCTGCCCTTGCCGCCAGGCTGGCCAGTCTCTGCCACCGTAGATGAGCCAGCGACGGAGCTCGACTGATTTACCGCCTATGCCGCGTGGTGTGGCGACGGTCAGCAGGTGATGATGACGGCACGGTTTGCGGCGGCCACAGCTAGCCGGGGCAGACTGCGCGACGTCCAGGACGCTGCCGCCACGCCGGCCCGCGCACGGCCATGCGTTCCGCCAAAGAGAGCCCGCAAGAATCTTGACCGTCACCCGAACTGCATCCTGGCCGCCTCCATGGCCTCCGGCACCTGACGTCGCCGCGTTTCCCGTGACATCGGCCGCGAGAAACGTCCGGCACTGCCTGAGCGGACGAGTGCGCTTGCGGAGGGGCCCCGGTCAAATGGAGCCGACGTTCTGAGGCACCGTGCCAGCGCCGGGCTACCGTTCCTGCTCGGTCGGGCGGATCAGCATCTCATTCACCGCGACGTGCCGCGGCCGGGTCACGATGTAGATGATCGCGTCGGCGATGTCCTCGGCCTGCATCGTTTGCCCGAACTGGTTTCGTATGCTGTCGAGCACCTCGGGCCGGTTGTGGCCGGCTAGTTCCGTCGCGGTCGCGCCCGGCTCGACCAGTGAGACGCGTACATAGCGCCTGGTCACCTCCTGGCGCAGGGACTCGCTGAATGCGCCGGCGCCGTGCTTGGTCAGGGAGTAGACGTTGTTGCCGTTGCGGGCCACCCGGCCCGCAACCGAGCTGATATTCACCATGTCGGCGACCTGGCGCGGGCTGTCCCCGGCAGCGCGCAGCAGATGGGGCAGCGCGGCGTGCGCGCAGTAGAGCAGGCCGAGCACGTTGAGCTCGACCATCTGCTGCCACTCTGACAGCGGCGCGCCGGCCGCCGGGCCGAGCAGCATCACGCCGGCGTTGTTGATGAGCGTGTCGAGACGCCCCAGCTCGGCGACCGTGCGCGCAACAGCGTCCGTCGCCTGCTTTTCGTCTGTGATGTCGGACTCCAGCACCAGCGCGGTGCCGCCCTGGTCGCGGATACCGGCGGCGAGCGCGTCCAGCCGGTCCCTGCGCCGCGCCGCCAGCGCCACGGCCGCGCCCTGGGCGGCGAGCGCGGCGGCCGTGGCCGCGCCGATGCCGCTCGAAGCCCCGGTCACCAGCGCGACCGTGCCTGCCAGTACCGGCTTCACCACAACTCGCCTCCCTTGCTCTTAAGGACCGCCCAGATAGCCGAAGGTACCGGCCTCAGAATGGCTGACCCAACCTGTATAACCGTGCACAGCAGTCGGCAACGTGAACACGCGCTCATGCCGCCGACCGGGCGAGGCCGTCACACGCGCGTTTCCGCGGAACCGTCCGCACATGCGGTCGCGAGCCGACGTTCCAGAACCCGGGTTTGACGTGGCGTACGAGGTCCGGCTGCGGGGACCACTGGATGCCCTCAGCCGCTGATCGTCTTGGCTGCCTCGGCCGCCGTGGCCAGGGCAGCCAGGTGGTCATCGACGGTCTTCAGGCCAGCGCCCATGGTGTTGACCGACAGGTGCGTGGCGTCCGCATCCTGCCATTGCCGTATCGCTGCCGCGAGCTTGTCCCGGTCTTCCTGCCAGCGGAGGCGCCCTTCCATGCCGAGGCTGGCCGGGTCGCGGCCGGCCTCCGCGGCCGCCTCCGCCACGATCCGGCGGGCCTCGTCGAGCTGCGGGCCCGGAGCCATCTGCGGGAACCAGCCGTCGGCAAGCCGTCCGGCGCGGCGGTAGGCGCGTGGCGACTGAGCGCCGACCCACACCGGGATCGGCCGCTGCACCGGCATCGGCGACAGGCCCGCCCCGGTAATCCGGTCGAAGGTCCCGCTGAACGTCACGGTCTGCTCGGTCCACAGCCGGCGCAGCAGCGTGATCTGCTCCTCCAGGCGCTTGCCGCGCGTGCTGAAGTCCTGGCCGAGGGCCTCGTACTCGACGCGGTTCCAGCCGATGCCCACGCCCAGCCGGAACTTCCCGCCGGTGAGCAGGTCCACCTCGGCCGCCTGCTTAGCGGCCAGCATGGTCTGCCGCTGCGGCAAGATGATGACCCCGGTGACTAGCTCCATGGAGGTCACCGCGGCCAGGTAGCCGTACAGGACCATCGGCTCGTGAAACGTGGTGTGCACGTCATAGGGGCCGTCCCAGCCGGTATGCACCGCGGGGTCCGCGCCCGCCACGTGGTCGTAGGCCAGCACGTGGGCAAACCCGAGTTCCCCGGCCCGCTGGGCGTAGGCGCGTACCGCGCCGGCGTCGCCGCCTAGTTCGGTCTGCGGGAAGACCACACCGATCCGCATGCCACCTCCCGATCCTGAAGACTATCCGAGCGGGCGGGGCTTGTCCCGCCCGAAATTGGATTCGGCGGGTGACCTGGGGTTGCCGGAGCTTCAGGCGGCTCGGGTGTATTCGTTGATCAGGCCGTTGAGGACGGGTTTTCGGCGGATCTGCCGTGTGTCGATGCCCGTTACGGTCGTGGGGTGAGCGTCGCGTTCGTCGGCGGGAACGCGCCGGGCGATGCCCTGGTGTCGCCGGGCCGTGTTGTAGTGCGCCTGATCCTCGGCAAGGACGGTGCGCAGGTGCGCCTCGCCGAGGATCAGGGTCCGCCGGAAAGGAAGTGTCCTGGTGACCGGATCTTCCTGGGTAGCTCATGCTGACCGGCCCGGTGCAGCCTTCTCCTTCTCTTCCGGGTCCGCTTCCTCTTCCGGGTCCGCTTCGTCCTTCTCTTCCGGCGCCGGTACCGGCGCGGTCTTGTCCAGCACGTTCACCGGGGTCTCGTCGGCGGCCAGCGCCCAGCGGCTGATCCTGCCTGGCTGGATATGATACGAGGATGAGATGGACCTGCTAACGGCCTCAGTGCTCTACCGGGAATCCAGCGGAACGCCGTACACGCTGGTGGTGCTCCCGGGCGAACTGGACGCGACGAACAGCCAGCAGTTGCGTAACCTGCTGGAGTCCGGAAGCGACCACGTCCGGGACGATCTCGCCCTCCTTGTCCTGTGCTGGCAACCCGGCACCGGTGACCAATCAGTCTGACAGACCTGGGCGTTCGGGTTTCCCCTTGGCGGCGGGCCTCGTGCGGCGGTGACCGCCGAAACAGGCTCGCCTGTGAGTTGTGACACCTGACCGGATGCTTCAAGAGCACCACGGCGGTCACTGGATCCGCGTCGCGCAGCTTGAAGACGCCATCGCGGAAGCCCGCCGGGCGGAGAACCTTCTGGGCTCCGGACGGCTGTGAACCGTCGCTTAAGAGAAGCCCGCAGCCAAGCGAGGCCACAGGCAGCGGAAGGCCTGCCCCGGCGAGGGACAGGCCTTCCGTGCCGGGTGTTCGAACTTACCCGAGGGTGCCGGACTCGCCGTCGGTCTCGGTTTCGATCTGCTCCTTGCGGACCTCGCCAGTGACAGTCTCCTCGCCAGCGACACGGTCCTTGGCCACGCGGACCCGCTCGACCGGCACCGCCTCCGTGGCGACAACCGGCCTTTCTGCGTGCAGGGTGACCTCGTGCTCTTCCTCGGAGATCTCCGGCCCTGACGTCGCCTGACCGATGTTCGCCTCGGTGATCGGCTCGCGCTCCACACGGACCTCTTCGTGGCTGACCGGCACCGACTGCTGGACCGTCTCGGTGACGACGTACTTGCGCAGCCGGACCCGGCCCGTCTCCTCGGTGGCGGTACCCACGCGCATCCGCTCCTCGGAGCGGGTCATCGCCTCATCGGTGGTCGGCCCGGAGGTGTCATAACCCTGTGCGCCCGGCCTGCGCCGCTCGCCATAGCCCAGCCCGTAGTAGCTGAACAGCTGCTCTTCTTCGGCCTGGGACAGCTGGCCCTCGGGGTCGATCTTCGGCGCCGAGGTAACGGTGTCCTTGTCGGCGGCCAGCTCCACCTCGCGCTCGCCGCGGACTCGGGCCAGGGCCAGCGGTACGAAGGTTTCCTTCATCCCGAACAGGCCCGTCTTGACCGTCAGCCACTCCGGCGCCCCGGTCGCCTCATCCCGGTAGACGGTGGCCACCTGGCCGATCTTCTGCCCGGCTTGGTCATAGGCGGTGGCCCCGGTCAGGTTCTGGGCCTCTTCCTGTGTGAACATACAATCTCCTTCAGCTACTCCCCCCACATCTGGGGAGCCGGTTGGGTACGTGAAACCGGCGTCTACCCCCGGTCGGGGAAGCGATTCACCATCAAGCAGAAAAATCATGACAAAATGGACGATCATGCTCTGACCAGCGGATAGGCACATATTCGAGGCACATGAAAGCCTCACAAGATATATGCGGGATGATCTTCCAGTCTTCTGGCTGCTAATCTTGCTGGTCAAAGTAGCAACGCCGCCAATCGACTAGCGATCTTGAAGAGCGCTGCCGCAGCGTGGCTCGCAAGATCATCGTGCTATTAACGTGCCATTCGCCAGGGCGGTGAGCGGTCAACTCCGGTCACGTGCGGTCACTCAGACCGGCAGGTCAGACTCTGACCGCCTCGTGTTAGCCTTCTTACAAGCGAGGGCTCACTCGTTCTGCGCTCGTCGCGTTTGCTGTGCGCCTTACCCTGGGTATCCGATTTTGTGAGCCAGCCGGGGGGACTGGATGCTCGCAGCGGCGCGTTTGGGCATCGGCGCGATACGTGCCGAGGGGGTGTGGGCGGGGCCGTCAGATTGGCTCTGAGTGCTTGATCACTTGCCCAATGCGCGCCCGGATCAGCTAGCCGCATGGCATCTTGCCAGGTCACTGCGCGGTAGCTGTGTCCCATGGTGAGGAGAAGGTCTACGGTTCGCTTCCGTAACGGGGCTTCTCATTCGCGTCTATGTTCGGCAAAGAGTGACAATCTCAGTCACTAGGAATCGCCGGATTGGGCCGTTGCCCGTACCCGTTGCCTGGAAGTTGGCACGCCGGAAAATTGCCCAGGAGCGGGTTGACGGCACATTCAGTCAAGCAAACCCTGCCTAGGGCGTGTCCCGTGGATCATGGGACGGGGTTGCGTAGCCAGATGCTGATCGAGGCGACGTCGATGGTGCCTTGGTAGATGCGCTCGCGCTTGTCGTAGCGGGTGGCCACGGCGCGGAACTGCTTGAGCTTGCTGAAGCAGCGTTCGACGGTGTTGCGCTTCTTGTACCACCCGTCGTCGAAGACCGGCGGCCGGCCGCCGGAGCGGCCACGGTTGCGGCGGTGGGCTTTTTGGTCTTCCTTGACGGGGATAACCGCCTTGATGCGGTGCTGCCGCAGGTAGGCGCGGTTGCCGGCGGAGGAGTAGGCCTTGTCCGCCATCGCGCGGCCGGGCCGGCTGCGGGGCCTGCCCAGGCCGCGCCGCTGGATGCGGACCGCGTCCATCAGCGGGATGAACCGGGGGGAGTCGCCGTGCTGGCCGGGGCTTGTCAGCCGGGCGACGGGGCGGCAGCGCAGGTCAGCGGCCAGGTGGATCTTGGTGGTCAGCCCGCCGCGGGAGCGGCCGATCGCTTCCCGGCCAGATTTCTTGTCATTCGCTGGAGCCCCCTGTGCGGTCATCAGCAGCCGGTGCATGGCGGGCCCCGGCCGCGTGCTGATGGGCCCGGGTGACCGTCGAGTCGGCGCTGACCGTCCAGTCCTTGCCCTCGGCCTCATCACACCCGGCCCGCAGCCCGTCCAGGGCCTTTTCCCAGGTTCCATCCAGTGACCAGCGGCGATGCCGGTTATAGATGGTCTTCCAGTTCCCGAAGCCCTCCGGCAGGTCCCGCCACGGGCAGCCCGCCCGGGCACGGAAGAAGATCCCGTTGATCACCGTCCGGTGATCGGCCCACCGGCCGCCCTGCCGGGGATCGGCGGGCAAGAACGCCCGCAGCCGCTCCCACTCCTCATCAGTCAGGTCATGGCGTTTCAGTCGCTCAAGCACCTTACTGATCTACAGCATCAGGCCTCGAAGATCCACGGGACACGCCCTAGTAGTACAGTCGTGTTTTCACGGTGCGGCGATGCCGTGTCGCGGATTGTGACGTGATCCGCCTGGGTTTGCGGTTACATCGAGTCACCTCCTTCCGGTCGCCGCAGTTCAGGTGGCTGCCGCGGCCAGCAGCCGGATGCTGTAGTGGTGCCAGCGGGCTCTGGCCTGGTGGCAGCGCCGCCAGCGGGACCAGCGCAGGTGGAAGGCGAGGCGGGCGCGGGTGATCAGCCCGGCGGCGTACTGCCTGGCCAGGCGTTCGATGCGGGCGGTCTCGGCGATGGTGAGCTTGACGGCGCCGATGCGCGGCGGGCAGGGCTGCCGGCTGCGGACGGGGACGGGCGCGTCGCCGGGTGGGATGCGCAGGTCGGGGCCGCTGACGTCGTCCTTGCCGTCGCGGCCGTCGTCGTGGCTTGCGCGGGCGGGGGCGTCCGGGAGGGTGATGTCGCCGCAGAGCGCGTTGCGGATGGCGGCGTGGCGGAGCTGCGCGAGGGCGGCCAGGGCGGTGTGCCGGCAGACCGCGTCCCAGGTCCTGGCCTGGGCCTGGTCCCAGCCCAGGACGTCCTTCCCGGTCTTGAACGTCTCCTCAGCCGGCCATCTGCGGCCTGCGATGGTGATGAAGAACGTCATGGTCGCCGGGGTGCCCTCCGGCGCCCAGCACAGGTAGAAGGCCAGGTCGCCTGGGCGGGACAGCAGGCGGCGGATCAGCAGGAAGTGCCTGGGGCTGCTGGTGGCCAGCAGCGCCCAGTCCGCGAACCGGGGGCCTTTGGCGCCATTCCCGCACGAGCGCCGCTCGAAGACCGCGTCCCCGGCGGCGTCCCCGGCCTTGATCACGGCCCCGGACGGGAGGGTGATGCGGAAGTCGCGCGGGATGACTGCCACATACGGCAGGCCCCTGGACTCGCAGAACCGGCGCAGCTCGCCGCTGCGGCCGTACACCTCGTCATACGCCGCCCACTTCGCGGGCAGGCCCGCATCCAGCAGCCGTTCCAGCTGGCCGATGGCCAGCTGCGGTTTCGTCTTGCGCTCCAGCTTGCCCGGGATCCGGGCGGCCCGGCGCCGCCGCCAGTCCTTCTCCCAGCGCTGCGGCATGAACACATCGAAATCCGCCCAGGCCTGCCCGGACGTGGTCACCCACGCGGAGAACACCGTGGTGACACAGTTCTCCACGTGCCCGGTGCATCCGGCGTGCTGCGGCGCCACGCACGCGGTCGCGTCCCCGTCCTTGAGCTGCGCGGTCTCATCGACCGCGATCCCCGGCCCGATCAGGTCGCCCGGGTCGCACGGCAGCCAGGCACGCGCAAGGCCCGCCAGCTCCGCCCGCAGGCGCGTCCAGTCCCACCGGTAGCCGCGCAGCAGGGCCTGCATCCGGTGCGGGTTCTCGTGCCCGGCCGCCTCCGCCAGGCCCCAGCAGTTCGCCCTCACCCCCGGCGCCAGCCCCCGCACGTAATCCAGCGCGGTCCCCGCGCTGCGGCGCTGCGCCAGAACCCGTCCCAGCACCGTCCTGACCTGCGCATCTGCCCTCGCCACGGTATCGAAGGCATCCTCTATCCTGGCCTGTACGGCCGTGTCGTTATTGCTTATGGTCACGCATCAGGCAACCCGGCACGGCCGCCCCGAATTTCACGGCTGTAACTCCGCCACGCGACCGAAACCAGTCACTCAGCGTTACCGTTGCGACTGCAGGCGAATCCTCGCCGCAACACCAACATCACCGAATGTAAAACCGCGACTGTACTACTAGGACGGCACTGAATAACTCGCGAACCCTGATGGGCGTGTTTTGCCGGCATCGTGTTCGATTCCCTGGGAGAATCGTGCCATGCAGGGGATGACGCGACCGGACCGGGACTTGTGGGACGCGGGCGAGGTCACCGGGCACTTGGTGCCGCCGGGCAGCGTGTTCGCGTTCCTGGCCGAGCACCGCACCGAGCTGTTCCCCGACAGCTTCACCGCGGACTTGTTCCCGTCGCGGACCGGGCGCCCGTCGCTGCCGGCGACCTGGTCGGGTCGGTGCTAGTGCTCAAGGAGCTGTATGACCTGTCGGACACCCAGACCGCGGACGCGCTGAAGTTCGACATCCGGTGGAAGGTGGCCTGCGGCCGGTCGCTGCTGCAGATGAGCTTCGACCCGTCGGCGCTGGTGTACTGGCGCAAGCGCATCGCGAAGTCGAAGCGCCCGGACCGGGTGTTCGACGCGATGGCGGCGGTGATCGCGGAGACGGGGCTGCTGCGGGGCCGGCGGAAGCGGTGCGTGGACTCGACGGTTTTCGACGACGCGGTGGCCACGATGGATACTGTGTGCCAGCTGATGGCCGCGATGCGGAAAGTGGCGCGGGTGGTGCCCGGTGCCGCCGCGGTGATCGTCGGCGTGTGCCAGCTGGACTACTCCAGGCCGGGCAAGCCTGACATCGACTGGGACGACCCGGCTGCCAAGGAGCAGCTGGTATCGGATCTGGTGAATGACGCGCTGGCGGTGCTGGCGGAGCTCACCGGGGAGGGCGCGCCGGAGCGGGACGCCGCCGCGGCGGACGCGCTGGGCCTGCTGGCGCTGGTGGCGGGGCAGGACGTGGAGCCGGCTGGGGGGTCGGACGGGACGGACGGGCGGTGGCGGATCGCCCGGAAGGTCGCCCCGGACCGGGTGATCTCGACGGTGGACCGCGAGGCCCGGCACACCCGCAAGTGCAAGTCCAAGCGGCGCGACGGGTTCCGGGGGCATGTGGCCGCCGAGCCGGAGTCTGGGCTGATCACCGACTGCGAGATGACGATGGCCGCCGGGCCGGGCAGCACGGACGCGGAGAACGGCGTCAAGATGGCCTGCCGCGACCGGTTTCATGGTGACAGTGCGAGCGCCGGTGACGGCGGGGATGACGCTGCCAGCGCCGGGCAGGGCGCGGATGCCGGCCCTGCGGCGGCGCAGCCGGGGCCGGGCACGGCCGCCGGGCCGGAGCCTGAAGCGCATCCGGAACCGGGACCTGAGCCTCAGCCGGAACCGGAGCGGGAGGGCACGGGTGAGCAAGGCCGGGCGGATGACCTGGAGGTTTACGGCGATTCCGCCTACGGCAGCGGGGAGGCCCGCGCCGCCTACCGCGACGCCGGGCATGACACCGTCATCAAGCCGAAGCCGCTGCGGCCGGCCGTGCCCGGCGGGTTCACCCTCGACGACTTCACCATCAGCGAGGACGACGGCACGGTCACCTGCCCGGCCGGGATCACCCGGCCGATGAGCCCCGCCCGGACCGTGACCTTCGGCGCCGCGTGCGCGGGCTGCCCGCTGCGCGAGCGGTGCACCACCGCCAGGGATGGCCGCTCCATGACCATCCACCCGCACGAGGGCCTGCTGCGCGCCGCCCGCGCCCAGTCCCGGACGGCGGAATTCAGGCAGGCCTACCCCACCCGGTCAATGATCGAGCGGGTCATCGCCTGGACCGCCACCCAGAACGGCCGCCGGGTCAAGCTCCGCTACATCGGCACCGCCAAAAACGACGCCTGGCTGCACAACCGGTGCGCCGCACTCAACCTGCGCACCCTGCTGCGGCACGGCCTGACCCGCTCCGGCGGGGCGTGGGTGCTGACCTGACCAGCCAGCACACCCCGGCCCGCCCTGGCGGCAGCCCCTGCGGCCCCCTCCGCGGTTTCTGCTGCCGCGCCGCAGCCGCCCGGCCCGCCGCGCGGCGGGCCAGCGGAAGGTTGCGGGCACCGGAGCCCGGCCAGCCGGCCACCAGGCCGTCCGCCCGATCCGGGTTGTTCAGTGGCGTCCTAGACCAGGCAGTCGCCGGTGCAGCGCCCGGGAAACTGCTTAGTCAGGCCGACAGCGGCCATTTGAACGCGGCGGAGCGCGTAACGACAGGCGGACCGGAAGCGTCTCGAGGCCGTGGATGAGCGTGCTGGGCCGCCAGCGCAGCGATTCCGGCGGGACCGCGAGCGTCATGCCCGGGAACCGCGAGAGCAAGCCGCCGAACGCGATCTCGCCCTCCATGCGGGCCAGCGGCGCGCCCAGGCAGTGGTGGATGCCGTGGCCGAATGCCAGGTTTCCGCCGGCGTCGCGGCCAACATCGAGCCGGTCCGGCGCCGGGTAGCGGCCCGGGTCGCGGTCCGCGGAGCCGATCGCGACCAGCACCGCCTCCCGCGCCGGGACGAGCGTGCCGCCGACCTCCACCGGCTCCGCGGTGAAGCGGAACGTGGCGTGGTTGACCGGGCTGGTGTAGCGGAGCAGTTCCTCCACCGCGCCGGGCAGCAGCGAGCGGTCGGCGCGCAGCCGCGCCATCTCGCCCGGGCTGAGCAGCAGCGCCAGCGTCCCGCTGCCGATCAGGTTGACCGTGGTCTCGTGCCCCGCCACCAGCAGCAGGAAGATCATGCCCAGCAGTTCACGCTCGCTGAGCCCGTCACCGGCGTCACGCGCGGTGATCAGCGCGGACAGCAGGTCGTCGGCAGGGTGGGCCCGCTTGTCCGTGACCAGCGTGGTGAAATACCCAGCCATCTCCATTGCGGCCGCCCCGGGCCCATCAGACGTGTCACCGGTTGACAGGATGGCCTGCGTCCAGGCGCGGAAGTCGGCCCGATCCGCGTCAGGGACGCCGAGCAGTTCGCAGATCACGGTGATCGGCAGCGGGAACGCGAACGCTTCGAGCAGGTCAACCTGACCGCCGGTCGGCATGGCGTCCAGCAGCGAGGCGGTGACCTCGGTGACGCGTGGGCGCAACTGCTCGATACGCCGTGCGGTGAACGCCTTTGTGACCAGCCGCCGGAGGCGGTCATGGTCTGGGGGATCGGTGCTGAGCATGTGCTTGTCGAGCGCCGCGAACCTGTCATCGGGGCCGGCGGCGCTCCCGGGGAACAGCTTGCGCCAGTCTTTGACCAGTCGCGGATCGGCCAGCGCGGCGCGGGCGTCCGCGTAGCGGGTGATGACCCAGACGGGATGGCCGTCGGGCATCGCGACCCGGCTGACCGGGCCCTCGGCCCGCAGCCGCTCGTAGACGGCGTAAGGGTTTTGCACAAATTCGTCGTCGAGCTGCTCGATGATGGAACGTGTCATGGTGCGCTCCGCCCGGTCCCTGTGGCCATCTCAAGTACTATCTTATTCCCTCCCGCCCGGAAGCGGACGCGAGGCCCGAGGCGGGGGCGGCAGCAGAGCGACGGGCCGTGCTATCTGTGCAGCTACGTCTACTGCGAGCTCGTCAGCGAGCCGGAGCAGATGCCGCGCGTCCTGGAGATCGCGATGCGGACAGCGCTGGCCCGCGGCGGGGTCGGCGTCGTGGTCATCCCCGGCGACGTGTTCTTCGCCGACGTGCCGTCCGGCGCGAAGGCGGTTCCGGTGCGGGCGGCGGCGTCGGTGATCCGGCCGGACGACAGTTCGCTGGCGGCGGCGGCCGAGGTGCTGAAGTCCGCGCAGCGGGTGACCATACTGGCCGGGGCGGGGTGCGCTGGTGCGCACCAGCAGCTCATGGACCTCGCGGGAGCCCTGCAGGCGCCGGTGGTGCACGCGTTCCGCGGCAAGGAGTTCGTCGAGTACGACAACCGGTTTGACGTGGGGATGACCGGGCTGATCGGCTTCAGCTCGGGCTACCGGGCGATGGAGCACTGTGACGCGCTGCTCATGCTCGGCACCGACTTCCCCTACCGCCCGTTCTACCCGCTGGGCGTGCCGGTGATCCAGGTCGATGTGCGCGGTGAGCAGATCGGCGGCCGGGTGCCCGTCGACGTCCCGCTGGTCGGCACGGTCAAGGACACCGAACTTGACGATGCGCTGCGAGCGGCTTTCGGGCACGACGGCCCGGCCCTGGTCGACGTCCGCACCGACCGCCACGAGCTCTCGCTGCCGCCGAAGCTCACCTACGGTGAGATCAAGGGCTTTTCACTGTATGCGACCAGGACCATCCTGTCCGGGGAGGGAGAGGAGCTCATCGACCTGACCAAGACCAACCTGCGGGAGCTGGACATCGAGTAACAGCGGCAGTCCATCGGCAAATATGAGCCCCCCAGCGCAAAGGCGGCGATGATGAGCAGCGTCGAGGAGATCCTGGCCGGCTATGCGGACCTCCAGGCCGGTCAGGAGGCTTTCTGCAAGGATCTTCACGAGCATCCCGAGCTATCCCACCAAGAGCACCGCCCAGCGTGTCTACTAGGGCGTGTCCCGTGGATCATGGGACGGGGTCGCGTAGCCAGATGCTGATCGAGGCGACGTCGATGGTGCCTTGGTAGATGCGCTCGCGCTTGTCGTAGCGGGTGGCCACGGCGCGGAACTGCTTGAGCTTGCTGAAGCAGCGTTCGACGGTGTTGCGCTTCTTGTACCACCCGTCGTCAAAGACCGGCGGCCGGCCGCCGGAGCGGCCGCGGTTGCGGCGGTGGGCTTTCTGGTCTTCCTTGACGGGGATAACCGCCTTGATGCGGTGCTGCCGCAGGTAGGCGCGGTTGCCGGCGGAGGAGTAGGCCTTGTCCGCCATCGCGCGGCCGGGCCGGCTGCGGGGCCTGCCCAGGCCGCGCCGCTGGATGCGGACCGCGTCCATCAGCGGGATGAACCGGGGGGAGTCGCCGTGCTGGCCGGGGCTTGTTAGCCGGGCGACGGGGCGGCAGCGCAGGTCAGCGGTCAGGTGGATCTTGGTGGTCAGCCCGCCGCGGGAGCGGCCGATCGCTTCCCGGCCAGATTTCTTGTCATTCGCTGGAGCCCCCTGTGCGGTCATCAGCAGCCGGTGCATGGCGGGCCCCGGCCGCGTGCTGATGGGCCCGGGTGACCGTCGAGTCGGCGCTGACCGTCCAGTCCTTGCCCTCGGCCTCATCACACCCGGCCCGCAGCCCGTCCAGGGCCTTTTCCCAGGTTCCATCCAGTGACCAGCGGCGATGCCGGTTATAGATGGTCTTCCAGTTCCCGAAGCCCTCCGGCAGGTCCCGCCACGGGCAGCCCGCCCGGGCACGGAAGAAGATCCCGTTGATCACCGTCCGGTGATCGGCCCACCGGCCGCCCTGCCGCGGATCAGCGGGCAAGAACGCCCGCAGCCGCTCCCACTCCTCATCAGTCAGGTCATGACGTTTCAGTCGCTCAAGCACCTTACTGATCTACAGCATCAGGCCTCGAAGATCCACGGGACACGCCCTAGGGCGTGTTTAAAAAGTGGTGGGTGGGGCGTGGGTTACGAAATGGTGTCAGTGTGGGGGCTTTTGCTGTGACGTAGCAAGGCCTCCGGTATGCGTGTCAACGACCAAGAAGACATGCTCATACCGGAGGCCTCGTGCCTACCGTACCTGCGGCCGGGCGTCATGACCTGGCCAATTGCGAGTGGAGCGTGCTGGAGCCCCTGCTGCCGGCGGGGAAGAAGGCAGGGCGCCCGCCGAAGTGGGCCAGGCGGCAGCTCATCGACGGGATCCGCTGGCGGATCCGGCCGGCGCCCCGTGGCGGGACGTCCCGCCGTGCTATGGCCCCTGGCAGTCGGTGTACGGGCTGTTCCGCTGCTGGCAGCGCGACGGCACCTGGCGGAAGATCCTCGCGGCGCTGCAGGCCCTGGCCGACGCGGCCGGCCACGTGACCTGGGACGTCTCGGTGGACTCGGGCACCGCGCGGGCGCACCAGCATGCGGCCGGGGCCAGGAAGGACCCGGCGGCGCAGAAGGAGCCGCCTGGCGGGACGGGCGCCCCCGAACCCGCCGGCCACGCCCTGGGACGGTCCCGCGGTGGTCTGACCAGCAAGTTCCACCTGGCCTGCGAGCAGGGCCAGAAGCCCCTCGCGGTCATCGTCACCGCCGGCCACCGTCACGACAGCCCCCAGTTCACCGTCGTGCTGGACGCCATCCGCGTCGCCCGCCCCGCCAGCGGCCGGCCCCGCACCCGCCCGGACCGGGTCCTGGCGGACAAGGCCTACGGCTCCCGCGCCAACCGCGCTTGGCTCCGCCGCCGCGGCATCCGCTGCACCATCCCCGAAAAAGCCGACCAGGCCGCCAACCGGAAGAAGAAGGGCAGCTCAGGAGGCAGGCCGCCCGCCTTCGACCCCGAGCAGTACAAGCAGCGCCACGCCGTGGAGTGCGGCATCAACCGCCTCAAGCGCAACCGCGCCGTCGCCACCCGCTACGACAAGCTCGCCGTCCGCTACGAGGCAACCCTCCACATCGCCGCCATCGGCGAATGGCTCCGGCCCCTCACTTCTTAAACACGCCCTAGACGCCGTTCAAAGTCTGAACTATCGCCGCACAGACGGTAGGGAGACCCCGCGCTGAGAGGTACGGGCGCTGCCATGCGGAACGGCACGCTACCGTGTGTAACGCATTTATCTCACCCGTACCACAGGCGCGCTTTGGGGCGCCGTCCTCGCGGGAAGACCGCGGTGGCGCGCGTCAGCCGGCTTCGGACTCGGGCGCCGGCTGAGGTGCAGGCGGCGTCCCGGCAGCGGGTACCGGCTCGGGCGCCCGCCTCTTCTCCCGTTGCAGCCTGCGCAGTACCGGCAGTGCCGCGAAGTAGGACCCGGTCAGGGCGATGCCGCTGACGCCGATATCGATCGAGATCCGGCCCTGCTTGGCCCAGTAGACGTCCCTCAGGTCGAGCAGCAGGGCGAACTCATCCGCGATGAGCGCCAGGCCGCCGCCGTAGCTGACCGCGACCGCGGGGTGACGGCGGTGCCGCTCCTCGCCACGGACGGCGATCGCGCCGACGCCGGACAGCAGGCCGATTCCCCACATGTAGTGATGCAGATGCTCGCCGCCGATGCTGATGTTGCGAAACGGCCCCTTGCCGGCCCGGATGCTGTAGGTGAGCCCGCGCAGCCCCGTAAAGGTGACGGTGAAGGCCAGCCAGCTGAGCAGGGCGGACCGCTGTCCGGGGCCGAGTTCTTCCTGGTATGCGCGGCGCACCGCGCCGGGCGATGTGGCAAGGTCCGTCACACCCGCACCATACCCACTGCTGCCAGGCGCAACCCGCAGCAAGCTGCCGGCCCGACTCGCTCGCTGACAGCGGGGAAGCGCCGGCCCGGCCGGGACTCCCCGCGCTGTGGCGGTTAGCACCCGTCGGAGGGTGCCCATGGGCTGGTGCCCGACTGGGCGTATGCCTGCTGGAATGCCGCGTTCTGCACGCTGACGGGCGCGTCTTGCGGCAGCCCGGAGTATCCCAGGCGCTGCCAGGTGCTGGGCAGGAACTGGTACAGGCCGCCCGCACCGGAGGCCGGGTTGACGGCCTGGGCGTTTCCGCCTGACTCGCGGGCGATCACGCACGCCCGGAAGCTGCCCGGCGCCGCGCTGGAGGTCCCCGCAGGCGAGGTGCCCGCAGGCGGCGCGGGCGCTGGCCCCGCGGTTGCGGCCACCGCGGGTGGGTGCGCTGGCCGGCCCGGTGCCGGGATGGCGGCCCGGGCGGCCTGGTCCAGCCATGCCTGGCGCGGGTGCCAGGCGCTCAGCGCTAGCCGCTGGCCCGCCGCGATGAGGCCGGGGTCGGGCACCGCGTGCCGGTTGACCCACCACAGTGCGGGCCAGTCGGCCGCGCTGCCATACTCGTGGCGGGCGATGTCCGACAAGGTGTCGCCCGGCTGGACGGTGTAGTGCGCCGGGGGCGCCGCCGCTGGGTGCAGTGAAACCGTGACCACGATCAGCGACTTCGCCAGTGCGGTAACTGCCATACTGAACATGTCGGGGTTCCTCCTCGGGTTGGTCCGACACAAGGTCCCGGCCGGGTGCTGCGAACACCTGGCCGGGACCGCCGTGGCTAGCAGGCGATGCGCGTGCTGGTCACCTTCCGCCCACCTGGGGGGAGGGTGTAACGGGGTATCACGGCTTTCTCCCTTGACTCATGCTCACCTGCAGCCCTTTGGCTGCTCACCTGCAGCCTTTGGCCTGCCAAGGGTAACGTCCTGTGTATAGGTCTGTGGATAGTTTGGGTAAATACGCTGGTCAGCCCCGTGCACAGGTGTGCGCGAACGGGGCTGTGGACATGTGGATAACCGCGGCGATGCAAAGTCCTGCCAGCTCCCCGGCCGGTCCCTGACCCCGCCGGGTGATCATCCGGCCGCCGGAATGCGCCGGTCCCGTCGACCCGGCGCCGCCCGGTTACGCTGTGCCGCTTTCTGCCGCTTGACCAAGGCCCGCCCGAGATCGGTGATCGGGTCGGTGTCCCGGCCGGGACGCGGGTACCGACGTGGGGAGGCTTGCCGCCGCGCCAGGAGGTCCGGCCGGAATAGAGCGCAGGTTCGCGGGCCGTGGTTCACTCAAAGCCGGACGTGTCGCCTGCCCCGTGGCGCACGATCTCGGGCTCCTGCTGGGAGAAGTCGATCACCGTTGTCGGCTCGGTGCCGCAGTCGCCCGAGTCGATCACCGCGTCCACGGCGTGGTCAAGCTGCTCGGCGATCTCCCACCCGTGGGTCATGGGCTCGTCCTGGCCGGGCAGCAGCAGGGTGCTGGAGACGAGCGGCTCGCCGAGTTCGGCGAGCAGCGCCTGGGTCACCACGTGGCGGGGGATCCGCACCCCGACGGTCTTCTTCCCCGGGTGCTGCAACCTGCGCGGCACCTCCTTGGTCGCGGGCAGGATGAATGTATAGCTGCCGGGGGTCGCCGCCTTGATAGCCCGGAATACCGGGTTCGCAACGTACACGAACTGGCCTAGCTGGGCGAAGTCCTGGCACACCAGCGTGAGGTGGTGCCGGTCGCCGAGGTGGCGGATCGACCTGATCCTCGTGATGCCGTCCTTGTTGCCGAACTGGCACCCGAGCGCATAGCAGGAGTCCGTCGGGTAGGCGATCACGCCGCCTGCGCGCACGATCTCGGCGATCTGGACGATCGCGCGCCGCTGCGGGTTGGCCGGATGGATGTCGAAGTAGCTGGCCATACGATGAGTTTAGGATCATCGCCCCCGTCGGACGGTCCCTGTGCACTGCCCGGCCGGGCACCGCCGCGGCCGTCAGTCTTACCCGGTGAAATCCCGTCAGGCGCGGACGCCGGCATACTCTTCGTGCAGCGCGCGGCCGCTGCGGCCAGGGGGGTGGCGTGCGCCGCCCGGGCCTGTCTTCAGGACTCCTCTCTGCGCAGGAGGTCGAGCACGACGTCGTTAACGACATGGTTGGCCGCGGTTGCCTGGATCATGGCCCTGATCGCCCGGGCCAGGGTCATCCTGCTGACCGGCTGATCGAGCTCCACGCTGGCCCTGGCTAGCCAGCGGTTCAGGACCTGATAGTCGGCCGGGGCCAGGTCGACCGTGATCCGGACGGGCTTAGTGCGGGACTCCTTATCGCGGGACTCCTTAGGAGGGCGGGACCCCCTAGGAGGTGGGCCGTACGGCATAACCCTAGTTTGCTGCATGTACTGCACTTACTGCAATCAGGTCAGGCCCATGGCCCCGCCGCCCGGCGGCGAGATTTACGCCGCCGGGGGAATCCGAGCCTCTTCCGGGGCCCGGCCCGCACGGTGGCGGCGGGAGGGGCCGGAGCGTGCCAGGCGGTACGAGAGCGGGAGCGTTCCGGGTAGCTGGCGTCCGCTGCACCGCCGAGTCCGCAGCAACGGTCATGGTCATGTCTTTTCCTTACACGCCCGCGGGAGCCTGCGCGGTGACCAGGAGGTATTCCTGCTCGAAGGCCAGCGTCCCGTCGGTCGCGGTGTTCGCTCCGGAATACAGCCGCAGCAGGCCGGTGCGCAGCTCCGCCCGCCGGTCCGGCCGGCCGGCCAGGCGCAGCGCCATGATGGTCGGGCCGTGTACCTCTCCCAGGTAGCTGACAAAGGCGGCGGGCGAGCTGTAGCGGAACGATGCCATGCGCCGGGTCAGCGTCAGCCGGTAGCCGAACGGGCTGAGCAGGGCCCGGACCGTCTCCTCGGCCGCCCACGCCCAGGGGGACGGCGCCTGCGGCGGTGGCGGCGGCAGATAGCCGGCCATGATCCGCGCGGCCTGCCCGGTGACGCCCTCCGCGGTCCAGTTGGCCAGCGCGAGCATGCCGCCGGGCTTGCCGACCCGGGCCATCTCCGCCGCCACCCGCCGGTGGCCGGGGGCCAGCGCCAGCGGGCCGCCGACCGCGGACAGCACCCGGTCAAAGTGATCGGCGGGGAACGGCAGGTCCTCGGGATTCGCCGCGGCCCACGTCACGGTCACACCGGCCTCGGCGGCCCGCCGCCGGCACGTCCCGAACAGATCATCGGCCAGGTCCACCGCGGTCACCTCCGCTCCCCTCCCAGCAGCCAGGATCGCTGTGTTGCCGCTTCCCGCGCCCAGGTCCAGCACCCGCAGACCCGGCCCGATCCCGGCCGCCTCGGCCACCGCGGCGCTCACCCCGGTGAGCTGCTCCGCCACCCGGCGGTAATCCCCTTCGGCCCACAGCGCCCCGTGCACGCGCAGAGCCTGCTCATAGTCTCGCGACGGCTCAGCGTTGCTCATACCGGCACCTCCCGTGCTCGCCAGCGCGGCCGGGCCGCCGCCGTTCGCCGCACCGGGACGATCGGCCCGCCGTATGAGCCTTGCACATGGCGTAGCAGGAGGTGGGCAGCGGCTAGGACTCGGGCGAATGAGCCGGAACCGGTACGAGCGGTGCGGATATCGTGGTCTTACTTAGCGGTGGCGGGAAATAGCTGCCCTCACCTGACAGGGTCTCCCTGTCCAGTCGCCGGCTAGCGAGCGGAGGGACCGGTGGAGACGAAACCGGTGCGGCGGCCGAGGTACTCGCTGACAAAACGGATGGCGATGGAACCCTCCCCGACCGCCGAGGCCACCCGCTTGACCGAGCCGCTGCGCACGTCGCCGGCGGCGAACACGCCGGGCAGGCTGGTCTCCAGCAGGTAGGGGTCCCGGCTTAGCTTTTCCCCAGAGGAGCGTTGACGAGCCTGAACGCTCAGATCCGGCCCGGTCACGATGAAGCCGTTGCTGTCCAGTTCGATGGAGCCAGCCAGCCAGTCAGTGTGTGGCTCTGCACCGATGAGGACGAAAAGGGCCGAGGCGGTCAGCGTTTGCCGGGTTGACGTGGCGAGGTCTTCGACGACGACCCGCTCGAGCCGGCCAGCACCGTCAAGCTGCTGCACCGCGCTGTGGCAGAGTACCTCGATGCCGGGCTGCTGGGCGATGCGGTCGATCAGATACTGCGACATGCTCGCGGCCAGGTCGCCACCGCGGATGACAATGGTGACCCGGCATCCGTGATCGGCCAGCCAGGTCGCCGCCTGCCCGGCCGAGTTGCCACCGCCGACGATCATGACCGCATCCCCCGGATGGACCTCGTCCTGGGCCCCCAGCGGCGTGTAAAACACACCGGCGCCCTCGAACTGGTCAAGGCCGGCCGCGTCAAGCTGGCGGTAGGTCACGCCCGTGGCGATGATCACGCACCGGGCGGGCAGCTCATCGCCGGTGTCCAGCCGGACCACGTACCCATCCCGGTGCCCGGACAGTCCGGTCGCGGTGCCGGGCACCAGCAGCGTCGCGCCGAACCGCAGCACCTGAACGAAGGCCCGTTCGGCGAACTCCTCACCGCTCACGCCGACCGGGAAGCCCAGGTAGTTCTCGATCCTCGACGTGGTGCCGATCTGGCCCCCCACCCCCAGCCCGTCGACCGTGGCAGTGGCCAGGCCCTCCGACGCCCCGTACACCGAGGCAGCCAGCCCGGCCGGGCCGGCGCCGACCACCGCCACGTCGTAGATCTTGCTGGGCACCTTGCCGCTGCCGAACCCGGCGGCCCGGGCCAGCTCGGTATTCGACGGGCTGCGCAGTACCTCACCGCCCCGCATGACCACGATCGGCGTGTCCTCAGGGCCGAGTCCGTGGTAGCCGAGCACGACGGCCGCGGCGGGGTCGGTCTACAGGTCGACCCACACGTACGGGAGGCGGTTGCGAGCCGCGAACTCCCGCAGCCGCCGGCCATCAGGAGATGAGCGCGAGCCGACGATTCTCATTCCTGCCCGCGCCTGAAAGAGCCATTGCCGGCGGCGCAAGACGGTCTGCAGGATCAGGTCACCGAGCTCCTGGTCCCGTCCGATCAGCGCCTGCAACCGACCCACCGGGACCACCAGGATCGAGCCGGGCTCCTTGACCACCGCGGTGGTGAACAGCCGCTCTCCGGTAAGGATGTTCAGTTCGGCCAAGAACTCACCCGGCCCGCCGGTGGCCAGCTCACGCTCAGCTCCGGCCTGGTGGTCGACGATGGTGACCGTTCCGGACAGGATCACGATGAAGTCGTAGCCGCGGTCCCCCTCGCGGAACAGCATCTGCCCGGCGGCTGTCGGCCGGACCTCACCGTAACGGCGCAGCAACGCCAGCTGCCCGGCGGTCAGATGCGGGGCCAGAAGCGGATCGACCGGCGGCAACGGCGCCGCCTTCGCAGTCCGGTCATCACCAGCTTGGTCCATCGTCCTTCGTCCCTGTGCTAGGCGCCTGCGAATCGAGGCTACCGGTAGCCAGGGAGCCTGCCCGCAGCGGCGCACGATACGGGGCAGCGGCCCACTTAAGGGATGGGCGAGGACAAGCTGAGCCAGCTCGCTGCGGTGCCCAGCGCGAGGACGGCGTTCTCCCGGTTCGATGCAATGTCGCGCAGGTTCTCGTCAGGATGACTCGCAGCCGGCCCGTTCACTTTCGCGCACTCGGCTGCCTGGGACGGTGGACGCCTGACCACCAGGTGGCCGACGACGCTGCGCGGTGGACCGCGTGAGCATGCGGGCCGCCGCACACCCCGGCCCCGGCCGGAGGGCTCTTCGACGTGAGTGGGCAAGCTAAAGACGACCGGCAGCGTCGAAGGAGGAAAGCAGATGCCTGATACCGAGAACTACGAGATCCTCGTCATCGGCAGCGGGGAGGCAGGCAAGTACCTCGCCTGGACGATGGCCGGCGCCGGCCATCGCACCGCGGTCATCGAGCGGAAGCTGATCGGCGGGTCGTGCCCGAACATCGCCTGCCTGCCGAGCAAGAACATCATTCACTCCGCCAAGGTCCGCTCGCTGACCAGGCGCGCAGCCGAGTTTGGGGTGGAGCTTTCATCAGCGGCGACCAACATGAAGGGTGTCCAGGACCGAAAGCGGGCGATGGTCGACGGCCTGCGTGAGATGCATCTGGACCGCTACCGGGCCAGCGGAGCTGAGCTGATCATGGGTGCGGCCCGCTTCGCCGCGGAAAGAACCGTCGACGTCGAACTGGTCAGCGGCGGCACGCGCCGGATCAGCGGTGATCGCGTCTTCCTAGACCTGGGCACGCACGCGACGCTGCCCGACCTGCCCGGCGTCGCGGCCGCCCGGCCGATGACCCATGTCGAGGTTCTCGATCTCGACCGCCTGCCAGAGCATCTGGTCGTCATGGGCGGCGGCTATGTCGGCCTGGAACTGGCGCAGGCCATGCGCCGCTTCGGCTCTCGGGTGACCGTGATCGAGCAACGGCAGCAGCTCGCCGGCAACGAGGACCCTGACGTCGGCGCGGCGATCCTGGACCTCTTCCACGACGAGGGAATCGATGTCCGCCTGCGGACACGGGTCCTGGGCGTCGAAGGAAGGTCCGGCAGCGACGTCCGCGTGATGACGCAGGGACCGGGCGGCGACGGCGCCGTCGGCGGGACCGACCTGCTGGTCGCCACGGGCCGTACGCCGAACACCGGCGGCATCGGGCTGGAGCGGGCAGGAGTGGAGCGAACCAGGGAGGGTTACGTCAAAGTCGACGAGCGCCTGGCCACGACGGCCACGGGCGTGTGGGCGATGGGGGAGTGCGCGGGCAGCCCGCAGTTCACGCACGTCGCCTTCGACGATTTCCGGGTAGTGCGCGACAACCTGACTGGAGGCAACCGCACCACCAGGAACCGCCTGGTGCCCTACTGCATGTTCCTCGATCCCGAACTCGCCCGGGTGGGCTGCAACGAATCCGAGGCCAGGCGCCGCGGCGTCGGCTACCGCCTGCTTACCCTGCCCATGGCCGCCGTCCTCAGAACCAGGACCTTGTCCGAGCCACGCGGGTTCATGAAGATGCTCGTCGCCGCGGACAGCGATGAGATTCTCGGCTTCACCGTGTTCGGGGCCGAGGCGAGCGAACTCATGCTCGCCGTCCAGACGGCGATGATCGGCCAAGTGCCGTACACGACGCTGCGAGCCGGGATCTTCACCCATCCGACGATCGGCGAAGGGCTGACCGTGCTGCTCAGCAACCCGCCCACCACCCCGGCGCCCTGAGCTACTGCGCCGCGCTTACGGCTACGACTGCGGAAAGCCGCGGTGCTCGACGCCTTTGACGGCCAGAGCCAGAGCCACGGTCCGGGGTCGCTATCCGGTGCGGTGCTCCAGGGCGCGGCGGGTGAGCACGCGCGCCAGGTGGCTGGCAGCTTACCCGGTACCGGACGGCGGGCCGGGAGGCAGGAGGGCCGAGAACCTTTCTGCGGCCCGGTCGAGCTGGTCCAGGATGCGCTGCCGGGCCCCGGCGCTCAGCGGGGTGTCGGGGCGGGTGATGACGTCGCGGAGCACCGGGATCAGCGGCGCGTACTTGGCGGCCAGCTTCGGCACCCGCGGACCGGTGGTGTGGATCAGGCCCACGCCGTTGTCGGTGAAGTCGGACGCCTTGATGACCCGCGCCCAGCGGGAGCGGTCCAGGCTGGCCGCGACGTGCTCCCGGTACTGCTCGTGCCGGTCACGGCCGGATTCGTATTCGGGGTTGGTCACGGCCCCGACCAGTTCGGCGACGCGTGACCCGAACCGGCCGGCCAGGACCTCGAGGGCGGCCTGCCGGCCCTCGTCCGGGGCGAGGTCCGCGGCGTGGTCCTCGACCGCGTCGTGCAGCAGTGCGGCGGCGGCGACGTCAGCGTCGTGCACCCCGTAATGGGACAGGATCCTGATCGCCACGCGCAGCAGGTGGTTCAGGTAGGGCTCCTGCTGCCGCCGGTCGGCGGCGTGCAACTCCGCCGCGAGCGCCAGGGCCTCCTCCAGGCGGCGCCGGTCCGCGTCCGGGAAGGAGGCGATCTCCGCGCCGAACCGTTCCCGCAGGCCCTCTTCCCCGTAGGCCGTGGTGATCGCGTGCAGCGGCATGGCCGCGAGCAGCCGCCGTCGCCCGGTATCCATGCCTTCAGGGCTAGCACACCGGCGCCGGATCCGCCGGACCTCTCCGGCCGGCTGTGGATGACCCGGCTCGCACGTCCGCTAAAGTCCGGTCATGGCTCGCTACGGCCCGCAGTTCGGCCCGGATATCACATTCCCGGGGATCGCCCGGTATCCGAGCCGGCCGCTGCCGGATGGCCGGTAGCGTGGACACCTGTGACGCGGTCGTGGTAGGAGCCGGGCCGAACGGCCTGGCGGCGGCGATCACGCTGGCCCAGGCCGGGCTGGAGGTCGTGGTCTACGAAGGCGCGGACACGGTGGGCGGCGGTGCGCGCACCGAGGAGCTGACCCTCCCGGGTTTCCGGCATGACCCCTGCTCGGCCGTTCACCCACTCGGTGCGGGGTCCCCGGTGATGCGGGCCTGGCCGCTGGAGCAGCACGGCCTGTCGTGGATCCAGCCGGACCTGGCGCTCGCCCACCCCTTCCCGGACGGGTCCGCGGCCACGCTGGCGCGCTCCATGACCGGCACCGCGGCGTCACTGGGCGCCGACCGCCAGGCCTATCTCCGGCTGCTGCGGCCGTTCGCCGGCCGCTGGGACGAGCTGGCCCCGGACGTGCTCCGGGCGCCGCTGGACGGCGTGCCGCGCCACCCGCTGCTGCTGGCCCGCTTCGGGCTGCTCGGGCTGGCCCCGGCCGGCGCGCTGACCAGGTACTTCCGCGGCGGGCACGCCCGGGGCCTGCTAGCCGGTCTCGCGGCACACGTGACGGCCCCGCTGACGTCGGCCGCCACCGGTGCGGTGGCGCTGGTGTTCGCCCTGGCCGCACACGAGGTCGGCTGGCCCTTCCCGCGCGGCGGCACCCAGGCCCTGTCCGATGCCATGGCCAGCCTGCTGACCTCGCTCGGCGGGACGGTCAGGACCGGCCACCCGGTCCATGACCTGGCCGGGCTGCCCGGTGCCCGCGCCTACCTGTTCGACACCTCACCCGAGCAGATGGCCGCCATCGCCGGCTCCCGGCTGCCGCGGCGCTACGCCGATCGGCTCCGCCGTTACCGGCACGGGCCGGGTGTCTTCAAGATCGATTACGCGCTGAGCGGCCCGGTGCCGTGGACCGCCGAGGCCTGCCGCCGGGCCGGCACGGTGCACCTGGGGTCATCCGTGGGCGACATAAGCGCCGCGCTGCGATCGGTGCATCGCGGCACGGCGCCCGCGCGCCCTTTCCTCATCACCGCCCAGCCGAGCCTGTCCGACCCGGCCCGGGCGCCGGCGGGCTCGCACGTCTTCTGGGTGTACGGCAAGGTGCCGAACGGATGGCGGCAGGACCATACCGCCGCCATCGAGGCGCAGATCGACCGGTTCGCGCCCGGCTTCCGCAACCTGGTCCTGGCCCGCGCCGTCACCGCCCCGGCCGGCATCGAGGCCCGCAACCCGAACAACGTGGGCGGGGACATCGCCGCCGGCCGCTGCGACCGGCTCCGCCTGCTCTTCCGGCCGACGTTCGCGCCCGTGCCGTACGCGACCCCCGACCGGTCCATCTACCTGTGCTCCGCGGCGACCCCGCCCGGCCCCGGGGTACACGGCATGTGCGGCTATCACGCGGCCGCGGCCGCGCTGCGCCGGGTCTTCGGCGGGCCGGGGCCGGCCAGCCGATTGCCGCCGGGCTCGCGGACTTCCCGCCCGGAACGGCCCGGGTGACGTGATGCGGTGGTTCGCGGCCCCCGACTACTGGTTCGCCCGGCTGGCGTTCCAGCGCGGGCTGGCGGCCATCTACCTGGTCGCGTTCGTCACCGCGGCCCGCCAGTTCCGCCCGCTGCTCGGCGAGCGGGGCCTGCTGCCGATCCCCGCCTACACCGCCCGCGTGCCGTTCCGCCGCGCCCCGAGCCTGTTCTCGCTGCATTACTCCGATCGCTTCTTCGCAGCCGCCGCGTGGGCTGGGGCGGCTCTGGCGGCCGCGCTGGCGGCCGGCCTGGGCAACCTGGTCCCGCTGTGGGCGTCGATGCTGCTGTGGGCCGCGCCGTGGGCCCTGCAGGTGTCCATCGTCAACGTCGGCCAGACCTGGTACGGCTTCGGCTGGGAGACGCTGCTGGCCGAAAGCGGCTTCCTGGCCATCTTCATGGGGAACGCGCACACCGCGCCGCCCGTCCCGCTGCTGTGGCTGGTGCGGTGGCTGATATTCCGGCTGGAATTCGGGGCCGGCCTGATCAAGATGCGTGGTGACCGCTGCTGGCGTGACCTGACCTGCCTGCGCTACCACCACGAGACCCAGCCGATGCCTGGCCCGCTCAGCTGGTTCTTCCACCGCCTGCCCGACCCGCTGCACCGGGCCGAAGCCCTCGCCAACCACTTCGCCCAGCTCGTCGTGCCGTTTGCCCTGTTTGCCCCGCAGCCGGCGCCCAGCGTAGCGGCCGCCGTCATCATCGCGACCCAGCTGTGGCTCGTGCTGTCCGGCAATTTCGCCTGGCTCAACTGGCTGACGATCGTCCTGGCCGCCTCCGTGGTGGACGACTCCGCAGCGGCCCGGGTGCTGCCGCTGCCGGCCGCGCCCCACCTCGCGG
This sequence comes from uncultured Actinomycetes bacterium, assembly GCA_963805255.1. Taxonomy (GTDB): domain Bacteria; phylum Actinomycetota; class Actinomycetes; order Streptosporangiales; family Streptosporangiaceae; genus Bog-532. Next base: position 7,975 of record CAWDTK010000029.1, on the reverse strand, counting down.
CGCCGCCCGGCTGGTACGAGGGCGTCGTGCTGGCGGTGACCGCCCTGGTGCTTGGGCTCAGCTACCGGCCCGCCCGCAATCTGCTGTCCCGGCAGCAGCTCATGAACTCCAGCTTCGACCCGCTGCGCCTGGTCAACGCCTACGGCGCGTTCGGCGGGATCACCCGGCGGCGCGACGAAGTGATCATCGAGGGAACCAGCGAACCGCACCTCACGCCCGGCACACGGTGGCGGGAGTATCAGTTCAGGGGCAAGCCCGGTGATCCGCGGCGTCTTCCCCGGCAGGTGGCGCCCTATCATCTGCGGCTGGACTGGCTGATGTGGTTCGCCGCGCTGTCGCCCCGGTACGCCCAGCCGTGGCTGGTCCCGCTGCTGCACCGGCTGCTGGCGGGCGACCGTGACGTGCTCGCGCTGCTGCGCACGAACCCGTTCCCCGGCGCGCCACCGGTCTTCGTGCGGGCCCGGCTCCACCGGTACCGGTACACGACCTGGCGCGAACTCCGGGAGACCGGGGCCTGGTGGCAGCGGTCGCCGGGCCGCGAGTACGTCCCGCCCGTCACCCTGCGGACGCAGGATCGGGTAATCTGACCTGCGACCCGATCGCGTCGTACGGATAGCCAGGCGCGGTGGTCCTGAGGCGGAGTAGCTCAGTCAGGCAGAGCAAGCGGCTCATAATCGCTGTGTCGCCGGTTCAAGTCCGGCCTCCGCTACGCGATCTCCTGCTCGCCGGCCTTCGGCCGGCTTCGCCGGAGTTCAGTGCCAGCCCGGGGGGGCGACCCCCCGGACCCCCCGGTGCGGCCTACGGCCCGCGGGGCCGTCGGCCCGCCCCGGACCCCCCGGTGCGGGCCTCCGGCCCGCGGGGCCGTCGGCCCTGTATGGCCCGCAGGCCGGAGCTTCGGCCCGCTGGGGAACAAGGATGGCGCTTGATACGCTGTTCTGCTGTCCACCTGAACGAGAAAGGCACTTCGCGTGGCTGCCACCGACGTCCGGCCCAAGATCACCCTGGCCTGCCAGGAGTGTAAGCACCGCAACTACATCACCCGCAAGAACCGGCGCAACGACCCTGACCGGCTCGAGCTGAAGAAGTACTGCCCGAACTGCCGCTGTCACCGGCCGCACCGCGAAACGCGGTAACCGCCCCGATGGCGCTCAACCGGGACTACATCGGCCGGAGCTTCCCGGCGTCCGAGCCGTACGAGGTCAGCCGGGTCAAGATCGCCGAGTTCGCCGCCGCGATCGGCGATCCCAGCCCGCTGTGCCAGGACAGTGACGCGGCCCAGGCGGCCGGGTACCCGGACGTCATCGCGCCGCCCACGTTCGCGATCGTCATCGCCATGGCGAACAGCTCCCACGCGGTGACCGACCAGGGGCTGGGGCTGGACTACTCGATGGTCGTGCACGGCGAGCAGCGGTTCGAGCACGCGCGCCCGCTGCACGCCGGAGACGTGGTCGTCGCGCAATCCACGATCACCGGCATCCGGGACGCCGGGCGCAACGTGATGCTGACGACCCGGACCGACATCAAGACCACCGGCGGTGAGCACGTCTGCACCGCCCTGTCCACGTTCGTCGAACGCGCCGGGGCGGCCTGACGCGGGGATACGACGAGGGGACTGAGCCGCAGCGCGTCACGAACGGCATCGGGGGATGCCGGGAAGACGGGGCCTGGCGGGGGCAACGGCCGCGAATCTGTAGCGGAAGGCGGGAACGGTGGCAGCGACGGTCAACTACGCGGACGTGCAACCCGGCGCAGAGCTGGAAGCCAAGAGCTATCCGGTTACCCGACTTGACCTGGTCAAGTACGCGGGCGCGTCCGGCGACTTCAACTTTATCCACTGGAACGAGCACATCGCCAAGTCGGTCGGGCTGCCCGATGTCATCGCGCACGGCATGTTCACGATGGCCCAGGCCGGGCGTTTCGCGAGCGAATGGGCCGGCGATCCGGGTGCGATCGTCGAGTTCGGCGTGCGGTTCTCCGCCCCGGTGGTCGTTCCCGACGACGACAAGGGGGCCACGATCGAGGTCAGCGGCACCATCCAGGAGAAGCTCGACGGCAACAAGGTCGTACTGGCACTGGTGGCCCGGTCGGGCGGCGCCAAGGTCCTGACCCGCGCCCGGGCGGTCGTGGTCCTGCCCTGATGGGCCCAACCCCGCTCGCGGCCTGCACCACCCTGGGCCTCGGCGGTCCCGCCGCCACCTTGACCCAGCCCGCCGCCGAGGCTGGCCTCGTCTCGGCGGTCCGCGGTGCCGACGATCGCGGTGAGCCGGTCCTCGTGCTCGGCGGTGGCAGCAACGTGGTGATCGCCGACGCCGGCTTCCCCGGCCTGGCCGTCCGCGTCGCCACCCGGGGAATCTCCTTCGCTCCCGCTGACCACGGCGGCGCCGTGGCCCTGACCGTCGCGGCGGGCGAAAACTGGGACGACGTGGCCGCCCGGTGCGTGGCCGAGGGACTGGCCGGGCTGGAATGCCTGTCCGGGATTCCCGGCCTGGCCGGTGCCACCCCCATCCAGAACGTCGGCGCCTACGGCCAGGAAGTGGCCGACACGATCACCAGCGTGCGCGCCTACGACCGGGAGCAGCGCCACGTCACCGAGATCCCGGCCGCGGCGTGCGGCTTCGGCTACCGGACCAGCTCGTTCAAGCGGACGCCGTTTGCGCCCGGCTCCGCCACCGGCCGGTTCGTCGTGCTGGCCGTCACCTTCCGGCTCACGCCCGGCCCGTGCTCCGGTCCCATCCGCTATCCCGAGCTTGCCACCGAGCTCGGCGTCGCGCCGGGCGGCCGGGTGCCCCTCGGCGAGGCCCGTTCGGCCGTGCTGAAGCTCCGCGCGCGCAAGGGCATGGTGCTCGACGCCGGCGACCCGGACACCCGCAGCGCCGGGTCGTTCTTCACCAACCCGGTTCTCACCGACGCCGAGTTCGCCGCCGTCACACGCAGGGCCTGCCGGGCGCGCCAGTCCCGGGGTCCGGGCCTCCGCGTTCCGCATTTCCCGGCTCCGGACGGGCACGTGAAGGTGCCGGCCGCCTGGCTGATCGAGCACGCCGGCTTCGGTAAGGGCTACCCCGGCCATACCGGCGGCCCCGGCGTGGCCCGCATCTCCTCCAAGCACACGCTGGCCCTCATCAACCCCGGCGAGGCCAGCACGGCCAGCCTGCTGGCCCTCGCCCGGGAAATCCGCGCGGGCGTGCGGGACGCCTTCGGCGTGACCCTGGACATCGAGCCGGTGCTCGTCGGCGTCTCGGTCTGACTCCCGGCCAGGCCCGTTCGGCTGAGATTTTCCCGGCCGGTCAGAGAGCGGCGAGCCAGGCGCTGAACACGGCCGGCAGTTCCGGTCAGCGGGCGGCGGCGAGCCAGGCGTCAATCCCAACCAGCAGATCGATCCGCACCGCCTCCGGCGCGGCCGAGCCCAGCACCGACATCCGGGCCAGGTCGGCCAGCGCAGCGTCGGTGAAGCCGTGCTGGCGGCGGGCGATGCCGTACTGGGCGACCAGCCGCGAGCCGAACAGCAGCGGGTCGTCGGCACCGAGCGCGATCGGCACGCCAGCCTCGAACAGCCGCCGCAGCGGGACGTCGCGGCTGCGGGCGGCAATGCCCAGCGCCACGTTGGACGACGGGCAGACCTCCAGCGTGACGCCCCGGCTCGCCAGCCGCTTGACCAGGTCGTCATCGCGCGCGGCCAGCACGCCGTGACCGATCCGGTCCGCGTGCAGCTCATCCAGGCAGGCCAGCACGCTGGCCGGGCCCACAAGCTCACCGCCGTGCGGCACCGCGAGCAGCCCGCCGCGCCCGGCGATCCGGAAGGCCGGGGCGAAGTCTTCCGCGCGACCGCGCCGTTCGTCGTTGCTGAGGCCGAAGCCGGTCACGCCGCGACCCGCGTACCGCACCGCCAGCCGGGCCAGCGTGCGCGCGTCCAGCGGGTGCCGGGTCCGGTTCGCGGCGATGACGACCGCGATCCCCACCCCGGTCGCCCCGGCGGCCCCGGCCGCGGCGTCCAGCACGAGCTCGACGGTGGGCGTCAGGCCGCCGAACCGCGCGGCGTACCCTGACGGGTCGACCTGGATCTCCAGCCAGCGGGAACCTTCGGCCCGCTCGTCCTCGGCGATCTCGCGGAACAGCCGCCGGACGTCCGCCGGGGTCCGCAGCACCGACCGCGCGGTGTCGTACAGGCGCTGGAACCGGAACCAGCCCCGTTCGTCCGCGCCGCTCAGCTTGGGCGGCCACTCCTCGACCAGGGCGGCGGGCAGGTGGACGCGGTGCGTGCGGGCGAGCTCAACCAGCGTCGAGTGCCGCATCGCCCCCGTGAGGTGCAGGTGCAGATGCGCCTTGGGGAGCTCATCGAGCGGACGGCCCATCCGCCTAGTGTGGCCCCTCCCGCCCGGTAACCGGTCCGGTCCGGTTACCGGGCCTGGCCGAGCAGCTTGCCGATGCGCATGACGCCTTCCTCGAGATCGGCGTCGCCGAGCGCGCAGGACAGCCGGAAGTACCCCGGCGTGCCGAACGCCTCGCCCGGTACCACCGCGACCTCGACCTCGTCCAGGATCAGCGCGGCCAGCTCGGCGGAGCTGCCCGGGCGGCGGCCGCCGATCTCCTTGCCGAGCACCCCCTGCACCGACGGGTAGCAGTAGAACGCGCCCTGCGGCTCGGGGCAGACCACGCCGGGGATCTCGTTCAGCATCCGCGTCATCGTCCGCCGGCGCCGATCGAACGCCTCGCGCATCGGGACCACCGCGGACAGATCGCCGGAGACGGCCGCGAGCGCGGCGGCCTGCGCGACGTTGCACACGTTCGACGTGACGTGCGACTCGAAGTTGGTCGCCGCCTTGATCACGTCGGCCGGGCCGATCATCCAGCCGACCCGCCAGCCGGTCATCGCGTACGTCTTGGCCACACCGTTCACCACCACGCACTGGTCGACGGCCTCGGGCGCCACCACCGGCAGGGAGGAGAATTCGGCGTCGCCGAACACCAGGTGCTCGTAGATCTCGTCGGTCACGACCCACAGCCCGTTGGCCGCCGCCCAGCGGCCGATCTCGGCAACCTGGTCCGGCGGGTAGACCGCGCCGGTGGGGTTGGACGGCGACACGAAAAGCAAGATCTTGGTCCGCTCGGTGCGCGCCGCTTCCAGGTCGGCGACCGACGCCAGGTAGCCGGTGCTCTCATCGGTCGCCACCGGGACGGTGATCCCGCCCGCCAGCTGGATGGCTTCGGGGTAGGTGGTCCAGTAGGGCGCGGGCACGAGCACCTCGTCCCCCGGATCGAGCAGCGCCGCGAAGGCCTGGAAAACGGCCTGCTTGCCGCCGTTGGTGATCAGGACCTGGCCCGCCGTGACCTGGAAGCCGGAGTCCCGGGCGGTCTTGCCGGCGACCGCCTGCCGCAGCTCGGGAAGCCCGGCCGCGGGCGTGTACTTGTGGAACCGTGGCTCCGCGCACGCTCGCTGGGCGGCCTCGACGATGTAGCCGGGGGTGGGGAAGTCTGGCTCACCGGCCCCAAAGCCGATGACCGGCAGGCCGGCCGCCTTGAGCGCCTTGGCCTTGGCGTCCACCGCCAGGGTGGCTGATTCGGCGATCGCGGACAGACGCGCTGAGACGCGGGGATGTGTGGTGGGCATGTCTTCTATGGTGACATCTCCGCGCCACGCCGTGCACGCCGAAAACCAGCGGTTCGACGGGGGCGCGTATGCGGGCTACACTTTCGGGACTGATGGTGTTCCGTCGTTGCTGGCGCATGCCCTCCGGGTGAGGCCGCCCCCCAGGTGGCGGCCGGGAGGCGGAAGCTGGCCGGATCGCCAGGTACCAGGTAAAGGGCAGTAGCTCAATTGGCTAGAGTCCCGGTCTCCAAAACCGGTGGTTGGGGGTTCGAGTCCCTCCTGCCCTGCAACAGGCACTGTTTGCCGGAAGACGGTTTGCCGAAATACTGACTGTAGATACTGACTGTAGATACTGACTGTAGATACTGACTGTAGATACTGACTGTTCAGCGCTTCATAGGTGAGGACATGGCGACTCAGACGCGCGGTGAGGCCGCGGAGAGACGGGGCGGCGATAAGCCCCCCGCACGGCGCAACCGCACTAGTCCGGCGCTGTTCTTCCGCCAGGTTGTCGCTGAGCTGCACAAGGTGATCTGGCCGACCCGCCGGGAACTGGGCACGTACACGACCGTCGCCCTGGTTTTCATAGCCGTGATGATCGCGATCGTTACCAGCCTGGACTATGGCTTTACCAAGCTGGTCATCGCGCTCTTCGGCTGACGGCGCCCGGACGGCGGCGGGCTGGCCCGATCCGGTCCGGCGGTACCGGCCGGCCCGGCGCTGGCTGGCCTGGTGCCTGTCCGGCCGTGGCGCCCGGCCAAGCTGGTGCGCAGCTGGCAAGGCGTCGGGCGGCTGGAAGCGCCGGGCGCCTGGAAGCGCGGAGGAATCCGCGAGGAAGCATAGAAGGAAGAACAATTGTGTCCGAGCCCCAAGTGCAGGTAGGCGATTCCGCCGACGTGGACGAGGCGACCGCAGGATTCGACGAACGAGACGGGGAGGCCGGCGTGACCGAGGACTCCGGGGCCACGCCGGAAGAGGCCGCGTCGTACGACGATGGCGACTCCTCCGGCGAGAACCTGTCCGGCGGGTTCGGCGAGGCCGCGCTGACGGACGACGCCGTGTCCGCGGACGAGACAGCCGCCGGGCCGGGAGAGGCCGCCGGGGCGGGAGAGGCCGCCGGGGCCGGGAGAGGCCGCCGGGGCGGGAGAGGCCGCCGGGGCGGGAGAGGCCGCCGGGGCGGGAGAGGCCGCCGGGGCGGCGGAGGAAGGCGGCGACGCCGAGGCGCGGCTCGAGGCCGACCCGGTGGAGGAGTTCATGCGCCAGCTCCGGGCGATGCCCGGCGACTGGTATGTCATTCACTCCTACGCGGGTTATGAGAACCGGGTGAAGACGAACCTGGAGAACCGGATCTCCTCGCTCAACATGGAGGACTACATCTTCCAGATCGAGGTCCCGGTGCACAAGGTGACCGAGATCAAGCAGGGTAAGCGGCAGCAGGTCCAGGAGAAGGTGCTGCCGGGCTACATCCTGGTCCGGATGGAGCTGACGGACGAGTCGTGGGCGGTGGTCAGGAACACCCCCGGGGTGACCGGATTTGTCGGCCTGTCTAGCCGTCCCTCGGCGCTCAGCCTGCACGAGGTGGCCGGGCTGCTCGCGCCGGAGCCCGAGGAGCAGGTCAAGCAGGCCGAGGCCGCGAAGACGCCGACGGTGGACTACGAGGTCGGCGAGTCGGTTACCGTGATGGATGGCCCGTTCGCGACGCTGCCGGCGACCGTGAACGAGATCAACGCCGACACGCAGAAGCTCAAGGTGCTGGTGTCGATCTTCGGCCGGGAGACGCCGGTCGAGCTCTCCTTCGACCAGGTCGCCAAGATCTGACCCAGGACACAGCTCCGGCCCCGCCCGGCCGGGTGCGGAACGAGCCCGGCGGCCCCGCTGGGCTCGCCGGGATGAACGAGGGAAGGGAACCATGCCTCCAAGGAGGAAAAGGGTCGCTGCGGTTGTCAAGGTGCAACTGCCGGCGGCCAGGCTACCCCGGCGCCGCCCGTCGGTACCGCGCTTGGCCCGCACGGCGTGAACATCATGGACTTCTGCAAGCAGTACAACGCCGCGACCGAGGCCCAGCGGGGCAACATCGTGCCGGTCGAGATCACGATCTACGAAGACCGGTCATTTGTGTTCGTCACCAAGACGCCGCCCGCGCCGGAGCTGATCAAGAAGGCGGCCGGGGTCGCCAAGGGCAGCAGCGAGCCGCACAAGACCAAGGTCGGCACCATTTCCGCCGCCCAGGTCCGTGAGATCGCACAGACCAAGATGCCCGACCTCAACGCGCGGAGCATCGAGATGGCGGAACGGATCATCGTCGGCACCGCCCGCTCGATGGGCATTCAGGTCCAGGGCTGACGTAGCCAGCCCCCGGCTGGGTGAACCGGCCGGGACAACAGAAGACGC
>CAWDTK010000028.1:0-75948 GCA_963805255.1 uncultured Actinomycetes bacterium | reverse complement strand
CTCCGCGATCCGCGACCGCGCGGGCCGCGTGCGCCCGGCCCGGGGCGATCATCGCGCGCGCAGGTTCCCGGCGCGGCGTGTGCGACCGGGATTTCTATCCTAGGCACGGTATCCACATTCGCTTCTTCTGGGGCTGGCTAACGCGCTGGCGTCAGCCTGGTCATGGCGTTGATCAGCCGGTCGGAGGCGTCTCCGCGCGGGTCGGTGAGGTTGCCGAGCAGCTTCAGGGCGAAACGCATCAGCGCCGGGCGCGACATGGCGTGCCGCGTGGCGAACCGCATCAGCTCAGGCCGGCCGATCGCTTTCACGAACGTCCGCCCGAGAGCGTAGTAGCCGCCGTACGCGTCCGCGAGCGCGCGCGGGTAGCTATTCAGCACCTTTTCGGCATCGGCCCAGGTGGGCGCGGCCAAAGCCTGCGTCACGGTCCGCGCGGCGATCTCCCCGCATTCCATGGCGTAGGCGATGCCCTCACCGTTGAACGGGTTCACCATCCCGGCCGCGTCGCCGGCGAGCAGCAGGCCCCGGGCGTAGTGCGGGGTCCGGTTGAAGGCCATCGGGAGCGCGGCCCCGCGGATGGGGCCGGCGCGGCGATCCTCGGTGAACCCCCATTCGGGCGGCATTCCGGCCAGCCAGCGCCGGAGCAGGGCGTGGTAGTCGGTGTTGCCGAACGCGGCGGACGTGTTCAGCAGGCCCAGCCCGACGTTGCTGGTGCCGTCGCCCATCCCGAAGATCCAGCCGTAGCCGGGCAGCAGCCGGTCACCCTCCCACAGGTCGAGCCAGGACTCCAGGTAGTCGTCCTCGTGGCGGGGGCTGGTGTAGTAGGCGCGGACGGCCACGCCGATCGGGCGGTCGTCCCGCTTGCGCAGGCCCATCGAGACCGACAGCCGGGAGGAGTTCCCGTCCGCGGCGATGACCAGGCGGGCCCGGTAGACCCGTTCCGGCCCCGCGCCGGCCCGGCACTGCCGTCCCGCTGGCCGCCGGCCGGGCGGGCGGTCACGCCGGTGATCCGGCCCGGCCGCTCGTCGATGACCGGCCCGGTCACGTTGACGCCTTCAGCCAGCCGCGCCCCCGCCTTCTGGGCCCGCTGGGCCAGCCGCTGGTCGAAGTCCAGCCTGGTGCGGACCAGGCCGTACCCGGGGTAGCTGGTCAGGTCCGGCCAGGGCAGCTCCAGCCGCATCCCGGCGCCGACCACGCGAAGCCCCTTGTTGCGCAGCCACCCGTCGCTCTCGCTGATCGGCACGCCCATGGCCACGAGGGCCTTGACCGCGCGCGGCGTGAGGCCGTCCCCGCACACCTTCTCGCGGGGGAACCTGCTCTTCTCCAGCAGCAGCACGTCCAGCCCCGCGCAGGCGAGGTAGTAGGCGGTCGTCGACCCGGCGGGCCCGGCGCCGACAACGATGACATCCGCCTCGTCGGTGGCGGGCCGTGCGGCCGCCGCCGCAGGATGAGGGGAAACGTGCTCGGTCACGGGTCCATTCCTGACCTTCCCTTGTGAAGCTTGTGAAGCTCTTCACAAATTCTTTGCCATTAGTTTAGGCCCGGCTGGTGCCAGGCACGTCACCGCCCCGCCTCGCGCGGTGAACGCGCACCGGGCGCCGTTCCGCTGGGCCACCGCGTCCGGCCGCCCGGTCCCAACGTATGCCTTATGGCTGCTCTTCGTGCCCGGTCACGCGCGGTACCGGGCGGCTCAGCCGCACGGCTCAGCCCGGTCGGCGCGCGGCGTGCACCGCGACGATCCCGAAGGTCAGGTTGCGCCACTTCACCGCCGACCAGCCCGCCGAATGCAGCATCCGGGCCAGTTCCTGCTGGTCCGGCCAGTCGGCGATCGACTCGGCCAGATACTCGTACGCGGCCGCATTGCGCGCCGCGCGGCGGGCGATGGCGGGCAGCGCCCGCGCCAGGTAGCGCTCGTACGCCACCCGCAGCGGGCGCGCCGACAGCCGGGAGAACTCGCAGATGACCAGGCGGCCGCCGGGCCGGGTGACCCGGCGCATCTCGGCGAGCGCGCGCGCCGGGTCCACGACATTCCGCAAGCCGAACGAGATTGTCACCGCGTCGAACATGCTGTCGGCGAACGGCAGCCGGAGCGCGTCGCCGGCGACGAACGCGGGCTGCGGGACGCCGGGCACGCCGGGCCTTTCCGGCGCGGCCCGGGCCCGGCGCAGCCCGGCGCGCAGCATCCCCAGGGAGAAGTCACACGCCACGCAGTCGGCGCCGGCTGTGCCGAAGGTGACGGTGGAGGTGCCGGTGCCCGCCGCCAGGTCAAGCACCCGCTCCCCGGCCTGCGCGCCCACGGCGCGCGCGACGACCCGCCGCCACCACCGGACCTGCCCGGCCGACAGCAGGTCGTTGAGCAGGTCGTAACGCCCGGCGAGCTCGTCGAACATCGCGGCGACTTCGCCGGGCCGCTTATCCAGATCCGCGCGGGCCATGCTCCCAGCCTGGCATACCCCTGGCCGTGCTCCGCACCGCCCTGGGGAGGGCCGAGGGTCACAGCAGGGCGGGCGGCGCCAGGGTTAGCCGAGGACGTGCTGGGCCAGGACCGCGAACAGAGGCTGGCGTGGCTCACGATCGCCCGGAACCGGTCCTTGCGAGATCGTGGAAGGGCGTCCCCCAGCCGCCGCGGCGGCACTCACCGGGTGTCGGTGATCATGGCCGCGCCGGCCGTGGCGTTCGTCGCCTCGTCGATCAGAATCATGCCGCCGGTCAGCCGGTTCCGGGTGTAGGGGTCGGAGAAGATGGGCTGGGTCAGGCGCAGAGTCACCCGGCCGACCTCGTTCAGCCCGAGCCGGCTGGCGCTCTCGTCCCGGTGCAGGGTGTTGACGTCGATCCGGTAGTGCAGATCCGTCACGATCGCCTTCACCGTCCGCGACGTGTGCTTGACGATGAGGCGGCTGCGCGGGGTGAGCGGCTTGTCGCCGGCCATCCAGCACACCATGGCCTCCACGTCCTGCGTGACGGCCGGCCGGTTGTGCGGCCGGCAGATCATGTCGCCGCGGGAGATGTCGACGTCGTTGTCCAGCAGCAGGGTCACCGACATGGGCGGGAATGCCTCCGGCACCGGCTGGCCCCCGACCTCGACGCCGCGCACGGTGGTGGTGAAACCCGACGGCAGGTGCATGACCTCGTCACCCGGCCTGATCACCCCGCCGGCCACCTCGCCGGCGTAACCGCGGTAATCGTGCAGGGCGGGGTCGGTGGCCTGGTGCGGCCGGATCACGTACTGGACCGGGAACCGCACGTCGATGAGGTTCCGGTCGGAGGCGATGTGCACGTGCTCCAGGTGGTGCAGCAGCGACGGCCCATCGTACCACGGCATGTTGGCCGAACGCTGGACCACGTTGTCACCGAGCAGCGCCGAGATCGGGATGAAGGTCAGATCGCCGATGTCCAGCTTGGCGGCGAAGGCGGAGAACTCCGCGGTGATCCGCTCGAAGACCGCGGCGTCGTAGTTCACCAGGTCCATCTTGTTGACCGCCAGCACCAGGTGCGGGACCTGCAGCAGCGTCGCGAGGAACGCGTGCCGCCGGCTCTGCTCGGTCAGCCCGTTGCGCGCGTCGACGAGGACGACGGCCAGGTCGGCGGTGGACGCGCCGGTGACCATGTTGCGGGTGTACTGGATGTGCCCGGGGGTGTCCGCGATGATGAACTTCCGCCGCGGGGTGGCGAAGTAGCGGTAGGCCACGTCGATGGTGATGCCCTGCTCGCGCTCGGCGCGCAGCCCGTCGGTCAGCAGCGCCAGGTTGGTGTACTCCTCGCCGCGGTCCCGGCTGGTCCGCTCCACGGCCGCGAGCTGGTCCTCGAAGATCGCCTTGGAGTCATACAGCAGGCGCCCGATCAGCGTGCTCTTGCCGTCGTCCACCGAGCCTGCCGTGGCGAACCGCAGAATATCCATCAGAAGTAGCCCTCTCGCTTCCGGTCTTCCATGGCCGCCTCGCTGGTGCGGTCGTCCGCGCGAGTCTGGCCGCGTTCGGTGATCCGGGTCGCCGCCACCTGGGTGATGACCGCAGCGACGGTATCCGCGGTCGATTCGACGGCCCCGGTGCACGTCATGTCGCCGACGGTCCGGTACCGGACCATGGCCTCGAAGACCGGCTCGTCGTCGCCGCGCGTCACGTACGGGCTCTCGGCCAGCAGGATCCCGTCCCGCTCGAAGACGTTGCGGGCGTGCGCGAAGTACACCGACGGCAACTCGAGCTCCTCGCGCTCGATGTACTCCCAGATGTCGAGTTCCGTCCAGTTGGACAGCGGGAAGACGCGGATGTGCTCACCCCGGTGGATCCGGGTGTTGTACACGTTCCACAACTCGGGCCGCTGGTTCTTCGGGTCCCACTGGCCAAAGTCGTCGCGGAAGGACAACGCCCGCTCCTTGGCGCGGGCCTTCTCCTCGTCTCGCCGCGCCCCGCCGAACAGCGCGTCGAAGCGGTGCTCCTCGACCGCGTCCAGCAGCGTGGTGGTCTGCAGCCGGTTCCGGCTGCTCCACCGGCCAGTCTCCTCGGTCACCCGGCCCGCGTCGATGGAGTCCTGCACGGATGCGACGATGAGCCGGACCCCCAGCTCCGCGGCGCGTTTGTCCCGGAAGTCGATGACCTCACCGAAGTTGTGCCCGGTGTCGATGTGCATGACGGGGAACGGGATCGGGGCCGGCCGGAACGCCTTTTCCGCCAGCGCCAGCATGACCACCGAGTCCTTGCCACCGGAGAACAGCAGCGCGGGCCGCTCGAACTCGGCCGCGACCTCGCGGATCATGTGAATGGACTCGGCTTCGAGTACGTCCAGCTGGGAGAGTGTGTAGTCGGTACGCATCAACGGCATCCAGGAGGCATCGGGGGCAGGGAACGTGCCCGGCGGGCTGGGCCCGCCGGGGCCGTCATCATTGACTTCCGCCGGTCTCACCGGACTGGGCGGACCTGATCGCGTCCAGCAGCGCGGCGGCGAGCGCGGGCGGGCATACCAGAATATCCGGCATCAGCAGGTCAGGCCGATTGTAGGGAAGCTCGCGGCCATCAATCCGCGAGGCGTGAAACCCGGCGGCGCGGGCCACCGCGACCGGGGCCGCCGAATCCCATTCGTACTGGCCGCCCGCGTGCACATAGGCGTCGGCCTGGCCCTGCAGGACGGCGGCGGCCTTGGCGCCGGCCGACCCCAGCGGGACGAGGTCCGCACCGAGAAGTTCGGCCATCCGGGGCAGGAACGCCGCGGGCCTGCTCCGGCTGACGACGACGCGCAGCCGCCCTTCGGGCCGTGCGGACAGCGGCGCCGGGGGCGGGTCGACGGTAGAGAGCACCTCATCCTGCGCCGGAAGGGCCACCGCGCCGGCGGTGAGGCCGCCCTGGTCGCTGCGGCCCGCCTGGTCGCTCGGTGGGCTCTGGCCGCCCGCGGCGCGTTCCCACAGGGCCACGTGCACCGCCCAGTCCTCCCGGCCCGCGTCCCCGTACTCGCGGGTACCGTCCAGCGGGTCAACAATCCAGACCCGTTCAGCGGTCAGCCGGCCCGGGTCATCGGCGCCCTCTTCGGACAGCACCCAGTCCCCCGGCCTCAGCCGGGCCAGCTCGGCGGAGAGAAACTCGTGCGACATGCGGTCGCCCGCTTTGCGGAGGTCGTCCGGCTCACCGCCGTGACCGCGCAGGACGACCAGGCGGCGGCCCGCTTCGGCGGCGAGGTCATGGGCGAGACGGTCGTCCTCCGTCGCCATCGGCGGGCTCCTTGATGCTTCCCGGGGGAAGCCGGTCGGTGCGGTCAGGTTGCCAACGTAAGCGTCAGCGCACCGCTCAGTTCTTCCCTGGGACGAATGTTCTTCACCCTCCGTCGGTGTGGAAGGTGTTCTGCGCGACGGCCAGGCCCTTCGACAGCAGGGTCTCAACCGCGTCGGCACAGCGGTCGATGAGGAGGGGCAGTTCCTTGCGTTCGGCGGCGGAAAAGTCGCGCAGCACGAACGTGGCGGCATCCACCCGGCCTGGCGGGCGGCCGATGCCGAACCGGGCGCGGTTGTATTGGCTGGTGCCGAGCGCCTGCGTAACCGAACGAAGGCCGTTGTGGCCGTTGTCACCGCCACCGAGCTTGAGCCGCACCGCTCCGAACGGGATGTCCAGCTCGTCGTGGACGACCGCGATCCGCTCCGGGGGGATCTTGTAGAAGGCGGCGACCGCCGCGACCGGCCCCCCGGACAGGTTCATGTAGCTACGCGGCTTGGCCAGCGTGACCGGCACCCCGGCCAGCCGGCCGTCGGCCACGTCGTTGCGGGTCCGGTTCGCCTTGAACCGGCCGCCCATCCGTTCCGCGAGCAGGTCGGCCACCATGTGCCCGGCGTTGTGCCGGGTACCGGCGTAGTCCGGCCCCGGGTTGCCGAGCCCAGCGACCAGCCAGCGTTCCTCAGGCATGGCCTTGTTCACATCTGAATTCACATCCGGCTGCGCATCGGACTGACCAGTCAGCCGGCGTTGCTCTCGCCGGCCGCCGCCCGGGGCTCGACCTCGCCGACCGGCTCAGGCACCTGGGCCTCGGCCCCCTCGGGACCGCCGATCTCCGCCTCCATCTGCTCCGCGGTGGGCGCAGCGAGGACGTGCACGATCAGCGTTTCCGGGTCGACCTGGATGGTCACACCGCGCGGCAGCGTGAGGTCGCTCGCGTGAATCGAGCTGCCGACCGCCATGCCCGTGACGTCGACGTCGATCCCGTCGGGGATGTTCGTCGCCTCGGCCTCGACCGAGAGCTGGACGACCTGCTGATCCAGCAGGCCGTCGGGAGCGATCTCCCCGCTGACCCGGACCGCGATGTCCACGGTGACCTTTTCGCCGCGCCGGACGAGGATCAGGTCCGCGTGCTCGATGAAGCCCTTGATCGGGTCACGCTGGACCGCCTTGGGCAGGGCGAGGCCGGTCACGCCGGGGATGCCGTCGAGGCGGATCAGGACGTTGGGCGTCTTCAGCGCGAGCATCAGATCGTGGCCCGGCAGCACGACATGCCGCGTCTGCGCGCCGTGGCCGTACAGAACCGCGGGCACCAGGCCCTCACGGCGCGTACGCCGGGCGGCGCCTTTGCCGAACTCGGTGCGCGGCTCGGCGGCGATGCGGACCTCAGGCACGGTCGTCACTCCTCAGGCAGTGGGTACTTCTCTCCGGCGGCGTCCGCCCGGCGGTGATGGGCGGACGCTATGCCTGCGCTGGCGTGAACACACACGCCAGAGGCTGTCTGCAGCCCGCGCGGAGCACCACGTGACGCAAGCACCGACGATCAAGGCCGCGCCTTGCAGTGTAGCCGACGGCGCCGCCGGTCATGTCCGGGCCGGACCATGTCCCGGGCAGCACAAGCCTCCCTGCGCCGCCCGGGACCGATCACCTGCCCAGGCCTGGCCGCCAGCGGGCCGTGCCCACCCCATAGGTATCGCTCCGCCGGCGATGCAATCGCCGCTCAATTCTCATGCAACGGCACACTGACACGATCGTAACCATCCCAGATCGGGACCGGGCCCGGACAGGGCCGGTTCCGGACCGGGACGGCCTGCCCGATCACCGGCGACCGCTGCAGGGGCGTGGTCTGCGGCGATCGGGTCCGGCCCGGCTCGCCGGTGCCGGCTAGCTCTGGCCGTCGAAAAGGCTGGTGACCGAGCCGTCGCTGAACACCTCGTTGATCGCGCGGGCGATCAGCGGCGCGATCGACAGCACGGTGAGCTTGTCGAATTGCCGGTCCGCCTGGGTGGGCAGCGTGTTCGTGATCACGACCTCGCTGATCTGCGAATTCTTCAGGGTGTCAACGGCGGGACCGGACAGCACGCCGTGCGTGGCCATCACGATCACCTGGGCGGCGCCCTGCTCGAATAGCGCTTCCGCCGCCTTCGTGACCGTCGCGCCCGTATCGATCATGTCGTCCACCAGGATGCAGGTGCGGCCCGCCACCTGGCCGACGACCTCGAATACCTTGACCTGGTTGGCCACGTCCGGATCCCGGCGCTTGTGGATAATGGCCAGCGGGCAGCCGAGCCGGTCCGTCCAGCGCTCGCATACCCGTACCCGGCCGGCGTCCGGCGCCACCACGGTCACCCGGCTCAGGTCGAGCTTGTCCTCGATGTAGTCCGCGAGGATCGGCAGCGCGAACAGGTGGTCCACCGGCCCGTCGAAGAACCCCTGGATCTGCGCGGTGTGCAGGTCGACCGCCATGATCCGGTGCGCTCCCGCCGTCGCGAACAGGTCAGCCATCAGCCGCGCCGAGATCGGTTCCCGGCCCCGGCTCTTCTTGTCCTGGCGGGCGTAGCCGAAGAACGGGGTCACCACCGTGATCCGCTTGGCCGACGCGCGCTTGAGCGCATCCACCATGATCAGGTGCTCCATGATCCACTCGTTGATCGGCGCGGTGTGGCTCTGCAGCACGAAGACATCGCAGCCACGAACGGAGTCGAGGAAGCGGACGAAGATCTCCCCGTTGGCAAAGTCGAAGAGCTTCGTGGGCGTCAGCTCGATGCCCAGGCACGAGGCCACCTCCTGGGCCAGCTCAGGAAATGCCCGGCCGGAGACGAGCATCAGCTTCTTCTCGCTGGCCGCCATGATGCCGCTCACGTGGTCTTCTCTCCCTTGCTGGGTCCCTCTTCGTCCTGAGCCGCCCCGGCCGCCGCCGCGGACCGGGTCCCGGGCCGGCGCCGGCCGACCCATCCCGGCACATTGCGCTGCCTGGCCCGGCCGATGGCCATCGCCCCGGGGGGAACGTTCTCCGTGATGACGGACCCGGCCGCAGTGTAGGCGCCATTACCGATCTCGACCGGCGCGACGAGCATGGTGTCGCTTCCGATCCTGACGTGATCTCCCACGCTGGTGTGGTGCTTGGCGACGCCGTTGTAGTTGACGAACACCGTGGCGGCTCCGACGTTCGAACCGGAACCGATGTCCGCGTCCCCCACGTAGGTCAGATGCGGCACCTTCGAGCCCTCGCCGACGACCGCGTTTTTCATTTCGACGAAGCTGCCGGCCCGGGCGCCGGGCCCCAGCCTCGTCCCGGGCCGGAGGCGGGTGTAGGGCCCGACGCTGGCGCCGGGCCCGATCTCGGCCGACTCGCAGACGGCGTTGATCACGGTCGCGCCCTCGCCGACCACGGTGTCGCGGAGTACACAGCCCGGGCCCACCCGTGCCCCGGACGCGATCACGGTACGCCCCTCCAGTTGCGTGGACGGGCCGATCTCGGCGTCCGGCTCGAGGGCCACGCCCGCGTCGAGCCACGTCGTCGCCGGGTCAAGGATGGTGACCCCGGCCCGCATCCAGTGCTCGAGGAGCCGGTCGTTGTATATCCGCCGGGCCTGGGCCAGCTGGACCCGGTCGTTGACGCCCTGGATCTCGAAGGGGTCCGCGGCCTGCACCGTGCCGACCCGGTGACCGTCCCCGCGCAGGATCGCCACCACGTCGGTGAGGTACTCCTGGCCCAGCACGTTCGCCGTGGGCACCCGCTTGACCGCGTCGGCCAGCATGGTGCCGTCGAAGGCGTAGCAGCCGGAGTTGATCTCGCCGATCAGCCGCTGCTCGTCGGTGGCGTCGGCTTCCTCGACAATTTCGGTGATGGCGCCGGAGGCGTCGCGGATGATGCGGCCGTATCCGGCCGGATCGGCGGTCTTCGCGGTCAGCACCGTCACCGTATTGCCCGCGTTTTCGTGCTCGCGGGCCAGGTCAGCCAGGGTAGCAGCGCGCAGCAGCGGCATGTCGCCGTAGCTGACGATGACCTGGCCTTCGATGAGGCCGACGGCCTCGACCACCGACCGCACGGCATGGCCGGTCCCGCCCTGCCGTTCCTGGATCACGACCTCCGCGTCCGGCGCATCGCGGGCGACCTGCTCGGCCACCTGGTCGCGGCCGTGGCCGGCCACGACCACCAGCCGCTGCGGGGCGAGTTCACGCGCGACGGCAATCGCGTGGCCCAGCATGGTGCGACCGCACAGTGAGTGCAGCACCTTGGGGACCGCGGATTTCATGCGCGTGCCCTCGCCGGCGGCGAGGATGATGACGGCGGCCGGGCGGCTGGGGCTCACTCCGCAGGGCTCCTCAGATCGCTGCCAATGGGTCAGGGCTATGACGTACCCGTTTACGCGCCCCTCACTGGGAGGATACCGCCAGGTCGCATTGCCCGGCGGCCCGCTTCGGCAGCCGGCATGTCCCGCCGGCGATCTCCGCACAATTGACCAGCCCACGGTTCCGGCCCGTACGCTGGCCTTATTCCGGCCGGGCGAGGGTGATGCCGGCCTCACGTTCCGGCTGTGGCGGCGTGACCAGCCTGGCCGCCGGGGACGCAGCCGCCTCGTCGGCGGCGGGCAGCACCAGCTCGCTCGGCTCCCACGCGCCCTCGCCCGCCACGGCGGCGAATTCCTCCCCGGCCGGCTCGCGGTCGGCCGCGGCGCGCCGCCTGACCCGTCCGGTCAGGAGCGACGCGATGGCGGCGATCAGGTTGGCGGCGATCGCGAACCCGAAGGCGATCCCCAGCCCGCTGTGGAACGGGTGCGTGATCACGTTCGGGAAGAAGTCCCGGCCGGTCAGGTACGCCGCGTGGCTCGCGGGCACGTGCCCGAGCAGCGGGCCGAGCAACTGCTTCATCGGGTTGTAGCCGAGGAAGGCCGCGAACAGCACGCCGATCGGCGGCAGGTGGCCGATGGTGTTCGCCGCGCCGGCCGGAATGCCCTGCGAGGCCAGGCCTCCGGACAGGGCCGAGGGCAGCGTGCTGGACAGCCCGGTCACGATCAGCGAGAAGAAGATGCCGATCGACAGGACGAAGGCCGCGTTCTGGAACGTCGCGATCGTGCCGCCCGCCGCACCGCGCTGGCTGGCCGGGACCGAGTTCATGATCTCCGCCCGGTTCGGCGAGGCGAACAGGCCGGAGCCGAACCCGTTGAGCGCCAGGACCAGTGCGAACCCTCCGTAGCTAAAGTCCACCGGCATGATCATCAGGAACACGAAGCTCAGCGCGGTGAGCAGCGACCCGCCCACGGTGAAGGCGCGCGCCCCGAACCGGTCGGACAGCCAGCCCGACAGCGGCGCGGAGACCAGGAACCCGATGGTCAGCGGGATCATGTAGATGCCGGCCCACAGCGGCGTCTGCGAGAAGCTGTAGCCGTGCAGCGGCAGCCAGATTCCCTGCAGCCAGATGATGAGGGTGAACTGCATCCCGCCCCGGCCCAGGGCGATCATCAGGTTGGCGAGGTTGCCGGCCGCGAACGCGCGGATCCTGAACAGCGACAGCCGGAACATCGGCTCCGGGACCTTGGTCTCGACGAAGCAGAAGACGGCGAGCGCGGCCAGGCCGCCGAAGATCATGGAGAGCACGAACGGGCTCGTCCAGCCCATCGCGTGCCCGCCGTAGGGCTCCAGGCCGTAGGTGATGCCGACCAGGATCGCGATCAGGCCGGCCGCGAAGAGGACGTTGCCCCACCAGTCCATCCGGGCGTGATGCCGCTCGCTGAGGTCGTGCAGCATGAAGTAGGCCCAGAAGGTGCCGAAGAGCCCGAACGGCACGGAGACCAGGAATACGAAGTGCCAGTTGATGGGGGCGAGCACGCCGCCGAGCAGCAGGCCGAGAAACGAGCCGGCGATCGCGGCGATGGCGTTCATGCCGAGTGCCGTGCCGCGCTGGTTAGCAGGGAAGGCGTCGGTCAGAATGGCGGTCGAATTGGCGAACAGGAACGCGCCGCCGATGCCCTGCACGATCCGCCAGATGATCAGCCACAGCGCCGCGTCCGTGCCTTTCATCCAGGTCACGGCCAGGAATATGGACGCCACCGTGAAGACCGCGAAGCCAATGTTATACATGCGTACGCGGCCGAACATGTCACCGAGCCGGCCGAAGGACACCACGAGCACGGCCGACACGACCAGGAAGCCCATGAACATCCACAGCAGGTAACTGGTGTTGCCTGAGGAGAGTGGATCGACCCCGATGCCACGGAAGATGTCCGGCAGCGCGATCAGCACGATCGACTGGTTGATCGTGGCCATCAGCACGCCGAGCGTGGTGTTCGACAGCGCGATCCACTTGTAATGCGGACCGGGCTGCCTGCCTCCGCGCTTGGCGTGCGCCGCCGGACGCGTGCCTGTTACGCCGGATTTCACCGCCATAGATGAAAGAGCCCCTAACAGATCAAGTCGAGAATATAACTTGCTTAACCTCAACTAACGATAGCAAAGAGCCGAACCGCCCTGACGCGGGACCCGCGCCGCACCTGGGCGCCACCCGCTCATTCAGCACCCCGCGCCGGCTAGTCTGCAGGAAAGGAGCTTCGCAGCTCCCGGAGAAGGATTCGAACCTTCGTTCAGCGCTCCAAAGGCGCTTGTCCTGCCAGGCTAGACGATCCGGGATCGGCCCCCGCAACACTCTACCGGGGGGCTCGCCGGCCGCCCGGCGAGCGACTGTCCCCGGCGAGCGACTGTCCCCGGCGCCGCCCGTGATCCCAGCGCCGCCCGGAAGTCACGCGTCACGTCGCGGCCGCGGGGACGCAGGCTGACGTTTACTTGTTGCCGGCGTGTACATGTTGCCGGCGTGGCTTCGGCATGATCGGCGCGCGCTGGGGCAGCCGAGTGCTGACGGATCTTGGCTGACGGCCGAACGGCCCATCCCGTACCGGGACCGGATCCTGACCACGTAACAAGGCAACCGAAACATCTCCCAGATATTTTTCTCCATAGCCTTGCCTAACTTACGGTGTCGTAGGTTACGGTTACGTAAGCGTCTAGGGCGCCGCGTCCGCTCTCATGACCTAACAAGGCCCGACCACAGCGAGGAGCACGATGACCACATCCGCCACGAGGGCCCAGGCCCCCGCCGACGTCCGGCCGGCGCCCGCGCCTCCTCCTGTAGGCGCCTCCACCCCCGCCTCAAGCCGGGAAACCGGAGCCGCCCCGAAGGTCACCGTCCGGACCCCGCGTCCCGACCTCGAGGAGGAGGCGACCCCCGGGCAGCGGGCCCTTGTCGGGGTCTTCGTCTTCGTCCCGCTCCTGGCGCTGATCGCGGCCATCCCGCTGGCGTGCGCCGGGGGTTTCCTCGGCTGGCATGACGCGATCATCGCGCTCGTCTTCTACTGGGTATCCGGGCTCGGCGTCACCGTCGGCTTCCACCGGTATTTCACGCACGGCTCGTTCAAGGCCAAGACCGGCTTGCGGGTCGCGCTCGCCGTGGCCGGGACGCTGGCCATCGAGGGCCCGGTGCTCAACTGGGTCGCCGATCACCGCCGCCACCACAAGTACAGCGACAAGGAAGGCGACCCGCACTCGCCGTGGCGCTACGGGGACGACTGGAAGGCGCTCTCCAAGGGCCTCGTCTTCGCCCATGTCGGCTGGCTGTTCGACCCGAACAAGACGTCGAAGCAAAAGTTCATCCCGGACCTGCTCGCCGATGCCCGTATCCGCCGGGTCCACCAGCTGTTCCCGGTGCTCGTTCTCACCTCACTGCTGCTTCCCGCGCTCATCGGCGGCCTGTGGTCCATGTCGTGGTACGGCGCGCTCACCGCGTTCTTCTGGGGCAGCCTGGTCCGGATCGCGCTGCTGCACCATGTCACCTGGTCGATCAACTCGATCTGCCACACGTTCGGCAGCGAGGAGTTCGAGGTGCGGGACAAGTCGCGGAACGTGGCCTGGCTGGCGATCGCCTCGTTCGGCGAGTCCTGGCACAACCTGCACCACGCCGACCCGACGTGCGCGCGGCACGGTGTGCTGAAGGGGCAGCTTGACCCGAGCGCCCGCGTGATCTGGGCCTTCGGGAAGCTTGGCTGGGCCTGCGACATCCGCTGGCCGGACGCCGGACGGCTGGAGGCCAAGCGCCCGGCCACCGCGACCAGGAAGCTCGGCTCCATGGCCCGCCGCACGTTCACTCCGATCGCATCACGGCCGGCT
This sequence comes from uncultured Actinomycetes bacterium, assembly GCA_963805255.1. Taxonomy (GTDB): domain Bacteria; phylum Actinomycetota; class Actinomycetes; order Streptosporangiales; family Streptosporangiaceae; genus Bog-532. The sequence goes on along the minus strand of CAWDTK010000028.1, from coordinate 62,098 downwards.
CAGATCAGTGACGAAACGGCCGGCTGAGCGCAATGATGAATGAGTGAATGTCGATCCGGCCCTCAGATCCGCTCGCCGGAGAATGACCGGAAAGGAACGCCGCGAGCAGCTACTCGACGTCGGGCGGCGGCTGTTCGCCGAGCGCGGCTTCGAGGGGACCTCGATCGAGGAGATCGCGGCTAAGGCCGGCGTATCCAAGCCCGTGGTGTACGAGCACTTCGGCGGCAAGGAGGGCCTCTATGCCGTCGTCGTCGACCGCGAGGTCGACCGGCTGCTCACGATGGCCACCACGCTGCTGGATGGCGACCACACGATGCCGAAGTTCCAGGACGCTGCGGTCAAGCTGCTGAAGTACATCGAGGACAACGCCGACGGATTCCGCATCCTGGTCCGGGACTCCCCGCCCGGATCAGGAACCGGCACGTTCGGGACGCTGCTGTCCGACATCGCCGGGCAGGTGGAATACATCGTCGGCGATTTCCTGTCCGCACGGGGCCAGGACCCGAAGCTCGCCCCGATGTACGCCCAGATGCTGGTGGGCATGGTCGCCTTCACCGGCCAGTGGTGGCTGGACGCCCGCAAGCCGCAGCTGGAGGACGTCGCCGCGCACCTGATCAACCTGGCGTGGAACGGGTTGTCGCAGCTGGATCCCGCGCCTCGCATCCCGCCGGAGATCATGGCCAGGCAGCGCGAAAAGGACGGCCCGGCGGGTCCCCTGTAGCGGGCCCACTCCGGGACAGCAGGCGGCAGAAGCCGGCCGGGACAGGAGGCGGCAGCAAGCGGCCATCGGCCAGCGCGCAGGGTAACGGGCCGGTCAGCAGGCCCGCCCCACCGCGCCCCCCGGCCCGGCCGAGCCCGGCGCGTCCGGCGGGCAGACGGGCAGCCCGCCGACTGCCCACGCGACGAAACCGCCGGCGATGTCGGTGGCGCTCGCCAGGCCCAGATCCTGCAGGGCGGCCGCGGCCAGGCTCGAGGTGTACCCCTCGGAGCAGAACACGATGACCTGCTGGTCGTATCCGTGGACCCACGGCAGCCGGGCGTCGCTGGCGGGGTCAAAACGCCACTCGAGGACGTTGCGCTCCACGATCACTGCTCCCGGTATGCCGCCCTCGCGGGCGCGCTGGGCCTGCGGGCGGATGTCGACGAGGACGGCGCCGCGGGAGAAGTCCGCGAACGCCTCCCCAGGCGTCAGCCGGTGCAGGCGCGCCCGCGCGGCCGCGAGGATCTCATCGATCGTCCGGGCGCCCGGCGGCCGGACGGCCGGGGCGGCCGCGCCGGTTTCCGCGGTTCCGCTGGCCGCAGGGCCAGTCAACGCGGCGCCGGTTACCGTCACGCCGGTTGCCATCGGGCGGCTTACCACTGAGCTGCGGCTTCGGTGTCCAGCACGACCAGGCCGTTGCCGGTGAGGTCGTAGCGCGTCATTTCGATCAGCGGCGGCGAGTAGGCGTGCACGCTGACCCCGACGGCTTCCGAGGTGTTGCGCACGTCGTGAATGTGCTCCGGGCCGAAAGAACGTATCCGGCCCGCGTTGACCGGCGCGGCCGTCACCGGTTGAAGGCGCCCGGGCGTCCCGGCCTGATGTTCCTCGAGCGTGCCCCACACGACGCTGAACGCCCCGGCCGAGCCGCCGTGGTCGTGGAATCCGGTGCCCTGCCCGGGCAGCCAGCTGATCAGCCAGACCTCGTACTGGTCATCCGCGTGAAGCCGCTCGTACCAGCGCTCGTCCGGGCTGAGCCGGACGCGCGACATCCATTCGCGCGGCGTCGTCGCGAGCTTGCGTACTTCCTCAGCGAGCTGCCGGGGGCTGAGCGCGGCGGGAATGATCGTGGTCATGGGGCGTCTCTCCTCGCGTCGTGATTCCGGGCCAGCCCGGGCAGGCGTCAAGTCCCTGTGCCGAACGGGCCGGACAAAGGGCACTTGCCTGACGGCGGAGGTCCACGTGGAGACGGTGATGATAACGGTGGCCGCGATGCACGGGCACGATCATGCCAGCTATTATCTAGTAAATCAATTTGGAAAGTAGGTTAGCTCGCTGACCGAATCGTGGCATCTCCCCCCCTTTCCACCGAACGTTCAGCCGGATTTCACCGGACGTTCAGCCGGGGCGGTACGCCACGACGAACACGCGGCGGAAGGGCAGGACCGTCCCGAACGAACGTGGCGGGTACGCCCGCCGCATCCGGTCCCGGTACTCGGCGAGGAACTCCCCCGCCTGCGCGTCGTCCAGGACCGCGAGGACGGGCCGCAGTGCCGTGCCCTTGACCCACTCGACCACCGGATCCGCGCCGCTCAGGACGTGCAGGTACGTCGTTTCCCACGCGTCGACCCGGCACCCGGCCCCGGCGAGGGCGTCGAGGTATTCCACCGGTTCAGCGGCCTCCTGAGCGAACGCGGCCGTGCCGATCAGGGAGCGCCAGCGCGGCGAAGCGGCCATCTCGGCGATCGCCGCGTGCGGGGGCTGATCGAAATTGCCCGGGACCTGGAAGGCCAGCCACCCGCCACCGGACAGCCACGACACCCAGCGGGGAAGCAGGCCGAGGTGGCCCGGCACCCACTGCAGGACGGCGTTGCAGGTAAGGACGTCGACCTGACCTGCGGGACCGGCTGCCGGCCGCCAGTCCCGCAGGTCAGCCAGTTCGAAGGAGATTCCCGGCTGCCCGTCCCATTTCCGCGCCGCCTCGATCATCTCCGGCGAGTTGTCGACGCCGTGCACCGCCGCGCCGGCCCAGCGGCGTGCCAGGTCAACGGTGAGATCACCCGGCCCGCAGCCCAGATCGACGACGGAACGCGGCGTGCCGGCCCCGATCCTGGCGACCAGTTCGGCAAAGGGCCTCGCCCGCTCGCCGGCGAAGCGCCGGTACTGTCCCGGGTCCCACATGGACGGCTCCTTTTCTTGATATCGAGATACTTTTGCTGTCTACCAGAGCAGTCATCTTGACGTCAAGAGATATCCTGGGGTAATGGAGGATGATCCCGAGTACGGTCCGGGAGGACGTATCACGCAGCGGGGCGCACAGGTCCTCGACGGCGGACCGAACCTGAATGGCGCGCTGCACGATGAGGTGGACGATCTTGTGGCCGCGTGGCGTGCGCAGCGGCCCGATCTGGACGTGGAGCCGCTGCAGGTGCTGAGCCGGATATCCCGGCTGGCGCGGCACCTCGACCTCGCCCGGCGTGCCTCGTTCGCGAGTCACGGGCTCGAGACGTGGGAGTTCGACGTGCTGTCGGCCCTGCGCAGGCAGGGACCGCCGTACCAGATGACGCCGGGCGCGCTGATCCGCGCGACGCTGGTGACCTCAGGCACCATGACCAACCGGATCGACCGGCTCGCCGAGGCTGGGCTGGTCCACCGGAAACCGGACCCACGGGACCGGCGCGGCGTGCTGGTCACCCTCACCGGCGGGGGCCGGGCCAAGGCCGATGACGCGCTTGCGGATCTGCTGCGCCGCGAGCGGGCACTGCTCGCCTCGCTCGGGCCTGACGATCAGCGTACGCTCGCCGGGCTGCTGCGGACCCTGCTCGCCCCGTTCGACGCCCTGCCGCCGGAGTAGGCGCCCGCCCGCCGCGTTCGGTGCCCGGACGCGCGGCACTGCCGCCGGGTGCCGGAGCCGCGGAGCCGACCACCTCCAGCCATTCGCCGATGGCCTGGCCGCTGGCTGGGTTGTTCGTCACGGGCGTCCCTTGGTGGCTTCAGGCTTCCAGGCCGGCGGCGAGGCTGAGCCAGCGTTCTTCGAGCGCGGCCTTTTCGGCCTGGACGGAGCGCAGGTCAGCCCCCATCTGGGTGAGCTTCTCGTAATCACTGGCGTTTTCGGCCATCTGCACGCCGAGCTGCGCCGCCCGGCCGGACAGGCGGTCGATCTGCCGTTCGAGCCGCTGCAGCTCCTTGCGCGCGGCCCGTTCTTCCGCCGTGCCGGGGGCGGTCCCGTCGGGCGGCGCCGGGCCCGCCGGGGCGGGCAGCGACGCCTCACGGGTCCCGCGCACCTGGTTCAGGTACTGTCCCACGCCGCCGGCCAGGAACGACAGCTTCCCGTCCGCCAGCAGCGCCACCACATGATCGGTGACCCGCTCCAGGAAGTACCGGTCGTGGCTGACCACGATCATCGAGCCCGGCCATCCGTCGAGCAGGTCCTCCAGTTCGGTGAGGGTCTCGATATCGAGGTCGTTGGTGGGCTCGTCGAGCAGCAGCACATTCGGCTCGTCCATCAGCAGCCGGAGTAGCTGCAGCCTGCGCCGCTCCCCGCCGGACAGTTCGCCGACGGGGGTCCACTGCTGGTCGCCCCGGAAGCCGAACCGCTCCAGCATCTGGCTGGCGGACATCTCACGCTTACCCACCCGGACGAACGACCGGACGTCCTGCACCGTCTCCAGCACCCGGCGCCCGGGATCCAGCTCGCCCAGTTCCTGGCTGAGGTGGGCGATTCGCACGGTCTTGCCCCGCACCACGGTGCCCTGGGCCCGCACCGCCGCCGGGCCGGCCCCTGCGTCCGGCTCCGACGGCGCCGGGGAACCAGCCGGGACGGGGACGATCGACCCGTCGAGCAGGCGCAGGAACGACGTCTTCCCGCTGCCGTTGACGCCCACCAGCCCGGCGCGCTCGCCGGGCGCCAGCCGCCAGGTGACGTCGTCCAGCAGCACGCGCGGCCCGGCCCAGAGCGTGACGTCCTCGACGTCGGCGACGGTCTTGCCGAGCCGCGCGGTGGCCAGGCTGGTCAGCTCGACGGTGTCCCGGGCCGGTGGCTCGCCGGCGACCAGCGCGTTGGCCGCCTGCACGCGGAACTTCGGCTTGGTGGACCGCGCCTGCGGGCCGCGGCGCAGCCACGCGAGTTCCTTGCGCATCAGGCCGCGCCGGCGGCGCTGGACCGCCTCCGCGTTGCGTTCGCGTTCGGCCTGGGCCAGCACGTACGCCGAGTATCCGCCGTCGTACGCGTAGAGGCGGCCGGACTCGACTTCCCACGTGCGGTCACACGCGGTATCCAGCAGCCAGCGGTCGTGGCTGACCACGACGAGGGCGCAGCCCCGGTCCCTCAGGTGCCGCCCCAGCCAGTCGATCGCCTCGAGGTCCAGGTGGTTGGTCGGCTCGTCGAGCAGCAGGACGTCAAGGTCGGAGGCGAGCAGGGAGGCCAGCGCGGTCCGCCGGCGTTCGCCGCCGGAGAGCCCGGCCGGTGCTCGCCCCGAGATCGATCCCGCCGAGCAGTTCCGCCACCACCCCGCGGGCCCGCGGATCGCTGGCCCACACGTGCTCGGCGGCCTCGCTGGCGCCCGGGCCGAACACGGCCTGGCGCACCGTACCGGACAGCTCGTCCCGCTGGCGCAGGTACCCGATCCGCAGGCCGGCGGTGCGTGCGATCCGGCCGGAATCAGCTTCCACGGTGCCTGCGAGCAGGGACAGCAGGGTCGACTTCCCCGCCCCGTTACGCCCGACGACACCGATCCGGTCCCCGGCCGAAACGCCCAGCGACACCGAGTCCAGCAGCGTGCGGTCGCCGAACGCCTTGGCCACCTTCTCGGCGCTGATCAGGTTCACCATGCCGGCCGCGCCCTGCGCGGGTCACGGCAGGACGCCATGCTGCGGCCCGTCACGGCGTCCCGGCCGTGACGGACGCCCCCGGCACCGGGCCGGCCGCCCGGGCCACCGCCCGGCACACCCCGGCACCGGACAGGGATACCGCGAGGTCGACCGCGCGCTCGGCGCTAGCGGCGAGGAAGGCACAGGTCGGCCCGGATCCGGCGACGATCGCCCCCAGGGCACCGAGTTCGCGCCCGGCCGCCAGGGTCTTGCGCAGCGCGGGGAACAGCGAGATGGCGGCGGGCTGCAGGTCATTGGTCAGCGCCTGGCCCACCGCGGCCGGTTTCCCGGACCGCAGCGCGCCCATCAGCGCATGGTCCAGCACCGGATCGGGCACCGGGCCGGCCGCCGCGAGCCCCGACCCGGACCCGGACCCGGCCGGTGCCGGGTCGCCGGTGGCGCGCAGCCGGTCGAGGGTCGCGTAGACCTCCGGTGTGGACAGCGCCCCGTCGGCCACGGCCAGCACCCACTGGTACTCACCCGACGCCAGCGCGGGCGTCAGCCGCTCTCCCCGGCCCTGCCCGACAGCCGTGCCGCCCACCAGCGCGAAGGCGACGTCGCTGCCGACGTCCGCCGCGACCTCCCGCAGTTGCTCGTGGCTGAGGCCGGCGTTCCACAGCTCGTTGCACGCGACGAGGGCAGCGGCGGCATCGGCGCTCCCGCCGGCCAGCCCGGCGGCCACCGGTATCCGTTTCCGGATGGTGATCTCGATGGGCCCGGTGACGTCGCGGGGCAGGCGCGCCGCCTGCGCGAGGGCCGTGGCGGCCTTCAGCGCCAGGTTCTCGTGGCCGCCGGGCACCGCGTCGGCGCCCTCGCCGCTGACCAGCACCCGGTCCTCGCCGGGCCCGCCGGGCCCGCCGGCCTCAGCCACGGTCACATCGTCGTGCAGCGAGATGGCCTGGAACACGGTCACCATGTCGTGGTAGCCGTCGGCGCGGCGCGGCCCGACGGTGAGCTGGAGGTTGATTTTGGCGGGGGCCCGCACGGTCACACCGGTCACGGTTCACCGTACTGTGCTGGCCCGGGGGGCGACCCCCCGGAACCCCCCGCGACGCCCCGCGCTGGTGCTCGCCGTGACACTGGGCGCTCGCCCGGGCCGCAGGCCCGGGGCCGCGTCCGGTCGGAGCTTCGCTCCGCCGGTCCGTAGCCCGCTTCGGTGCTTGCCGTAATATCAGGGCCGGGACCGGCCGGACCTTCGGTCCGGCGGTCCGCGGCCGCCTCGGCGATGCGGGCGAACTCGGCGACGCTGAGCGCCTCACCGCGCGCCCCCGGGTCGAGGCCGGCCGCGCGGACCCGGCGTTCCGCCTCTCCAGCCGACCCGGCCCAGCCCGCCAGGGCCGCGCGCAGCGTCTTGCGGCGCTGGCCGAACGCGGCGTCGATGACCGCGAACACCTGCTCGCGGGACGCCGGCGTCGGCGGCGGGTCCGACCGCCCGAACGACACCAGGCAGGAGTCGACCCCCGGCACCGGCCAGAACACGGTCCGCGGCACCGGCCCGGCCAGGCGCATCCGCGCGAACCAGGCCAGCTTGGCCGAGGAGACGCCGTACGCCCGGCTGCCCGGCGGCGCGCACATCCGCGTTCCCACCTCCGCCTGCACCATGACGAGGCCGTGCCGCAGCGACGGCCACCGGGCCAGCACGTTGAGCAGCACGGGGACGGTCGCGTTGTACGGCAGGTTGGCCACCAGCACGGCGGGCGGATCTCCCGGAAGCTCCCGCACCCGGGCCGCGTCCGCCATGACGACCTCCAGCCGCTCTGCGAGCCCGGCCTGGCCGGGCTCGCCGGGCGCACGGGCCGCGACGGTCGCCGGCAGCGCCGCGGCCAGCACGGGGTCCATCTCCACCGCGATGACCCGGTGCGCGGCGGCAAGCAGCGGAAGCGTCAGCGAGCCAAAGCCCGGCCCGACCTCGAGGACCACGTTGCCGGGCCGCAGGCCGGCCAGGGCCACGATCCGCCGCACCGTACCGTGATCGATGACAAAGTTCTGGCCGAGCCGCTTGGCCGGCCGCACCCCGAGCCGCGCGGCCAGCTCCCTGATCTCGGCCGGCCCCAGCAGCCGTGCCCCCTCCGGCCGGGTCACCACCGCTGCGCCCGGCCCGCTCGCACCATGGCCGCAGGCCCGCGCGGTCCGGTCACCACAGGTCCGGTCACCACGGGCCGAAGATGCGCTCTCCGGTCGCCGTCACCAGCGCGCAGAGCTCGGCCACGTCCATGTTCTTCACCTCGGCCAGGCGGCGCGCGGTGTAAGCGGCGAGGGCGGGCGAGTTCGGCTTGCCGCGGTAGGGCACCGGAGTCAGGAACGGCGCGTCGGTCTCCACCAGCAGCAGGTCCGCGGGCGCCATCGCGGCCGCGTCGCGCAGGCCCTGCGCGCTGGCGAAGGTGAGGTTGCCGGCGAAGCTCATCACATAGCCGGAGTCCGCGCACCGCTTGGCCATCTGCTCGCCGCCGGAAAAGCAGTGGAACACCACCTTGTCCGGGGGCCCTTCCCCGGCCAGGATGCGCAGCACATCCTCGTGCGCCTCCCGGTCGTGGATCATCAGGGCCTTGCCGGTCCGCTTCGCGATCCCGATGTGCGCGCGGAACCACTCACGCTGCAGCTCAGGGTCGGAATAGTCCCGGTAGTAATCCAGGCCGGTCTCGCCGACCGCGCGGACCTGCGGCAGGCCGGCCAGCGTCTCGATCTCGGCGAGCACGTCATCCAGCGCCGCGACCGCGCCCGTTTCGTTCGGGTGGATGGCGACGGCGGCGTAGACCGTGTTGTACTCCGCTGCGCATCGCGCCGACCAGCGCGACGACTCAAGGTCAACGCCGACCGTGACGACCCGCTCGATCCCGGCCGCGTGTGCCGCGCTGAGCACGCCGGGCACCGGCAGGCCCATGATGTCCAGGTGCGTGTGACTGTCGAAGGCCGGCCGCGGCAGCGGGTCGGTGACGGCCGGCGCGGCGCGCCCCGCCGGGGCTGGCCGTGCCGCCAGGCTCTCGTCCGGGCCGCCCATCAGTGGCCAGATTCCCGGAGCCGGGCCACTTCCTCGTCGGCTACCGACCGGTCGAGCTTGGTGAACAGCGGGGCGGGCACCTCAAGGGGCGTACCCGGCTGGATCGGCTGGGATTCCCAGCGCGCGGCCCCCTCGTACCGGCCGGTGATCACCGGGTAGGAGGGACCGCCTTCCTCGTCCACTTCCCTGATCTCCGGCGTGCCGGACCACGCACCAGACCCGCCCAGCATCTCGAAGACCTGCTGGGACGAGCCCGGCAGGAACGGCGTCAGCAGCGTCTTGGCGTCGTCGACCACCTGCAGCGCGACATGCAGGATCGTCCGCATCCGGCCGGGGTCGCTTTCGCGCAGCTTCCATGGCGCCTGCTCGGACATGTACTTGTTCGCCTCGGCCACCGTCCGCATCGCCTCCCCCGTCGCCAGCTTGAACCGGGACCTCGCCAGGTGCGCACCGACCGTGGCGAACGCCTGCCGGGAGCGCGCCAGCAGCTCGGAGTCGGTATCGGTCAGCTCGCCGGCCGCGGGGATCGCGCCGATGTTGCGCGCCGCGAACGAGACCGAGCGATTGACCAGGTTGCCCCAGGTGGCCACCAGCTCGTCGTTGTTGCGGCGGACGAACTCGCTCCAGGTGAAATCGGTGTCCTGGTTCTCCGGGCTGGCCACGGCCACGTAATAGCGCAGCGCGTCCACGTCGTAGCGCTCGAGGAAGTCTCGCACGTAGATGACGACGTTGCGGGAGGAGGAGAACTTCTTCCCCTCCATCGTCAGGTACTCGCTGGAGACGATCTCGGTGGGCAGGCTGAGTTCGCCCAGCGGGCCCGGCGTACCGCCCTTGGCGCCCCGGCCCGAGTAGCCGAGCAGCATGGCCGGCCAGATCTCGGAGTGGAAGACGATGTTGTCCTTGCCCATGAAGTAGTACGACTCGGCGTCCGGCGACTGCCACCAGGCGCGCCAGGCGTCGGGGTCGCCGGAACGCCTGGCCCATTCCACCGACGCCGACAAGTAGCCGGTGACCGCGTTGAACCAGACGTATATCTTCTTGTCCGGGCGGTCACGCCAGCCGTCCAGCGGTACCGGCACCCCCCAGTCCAGGTCGCGGGTGATCGCCCGGGGCTGGAGGTCGTCGAGCAGGTTGAGCGAGAACTTGAGCACGTTCGGCCGCCACTGGCCGCCCTTGCTCTGCAGCCAGCTCCCCAGCACGTCGGCGAAGGCGGGCAGGTCGAAGAAGAAGTGCTCTTCCTCGGCGAACTCCGGCTTCTCGCCGTTGATCCGGGACCGGGGGCCGATCAGGTCGGCCGGATCGAGCTGGTTGCCGCAGTTGTCGCACTGGTCGCCGCGGGCGCTGTCGTACCCGCAGATCGGGCAGGTGCCCTCGATATACCGGTCCGGCAGCGTCCGCCCGGTCGACGGCGAGATCGCCCCGAGCATCGTCCGGGGGAAGATGTAGCCGTTCTTGAACAGGCCCAGGAAGATGTCCTGGGTGATCGCGTAATGGTTACGCGTCGTGGTCCGTGTGAACAGGTCGTAGGACATGTTCAGCCCGGCCAGGTCCTGGGCGATGACGCGGTTGTAGCGGTCCGCGAGCTCGCGGGCGGTCACGCCCTCGGCGTCGGCCTGCACCTGGATCGGGGTGCCATGCTCGTCGGTGCCGCTCACCATCAGCACCTTGTTTCCCGCCATCCGCTGGTACCGGCTGAACATGTCACAGGGCAGCCCGAAGCCCGAGACGTGCCCAATGTGACGGGGGCCGTTAGCGTATGGCCAGGCCGGTGCGGCCAGAATGGGCCGGCCGGGCTGAGTTGGCGAGGACATGCTTCAAGCCTAGAGCCACCGGCTGGCTGCTAAGCGCGGATTTACGCCCCGTCAGAGCCGGCCGCGTGCACGTCGCCGGCGCCCGCGGGCACGCCGCCGGCGCCGGCCCCGTCCGCTCCGGCCGGGGCGCCCGCGTCCTGGCCGCCGTTCGCGGAGCCGCCGTTCGCGGATGCCTGCGCGGGAATCCCCGCGGCGGGGGCGCCGGCGTCGACACCCACCGTGCCGACCGCACCGTCCGGCCGGGTCCGCGTGACCTTGCCCGGCGCGGCCTCGCGGCCTTCCTCGTCGGTCTCCAGCGCGCCCATGGCCGGGTGCCGGGTCCGCCGGATGCCCAGGATGCTGAGGAAGAACGTGCCGAGGATGATCTGGCAGCTGAGGATCAGGGCGGTGACCGACGGCACCACGAGGCGCAGGGCATGGTTGTAGTCGAGCGAGCCGAAGCGGGCGCTGCCCCAGTAGGACAACGACACCGCCAGGCCGACGATCCCGGCCACCGCGAGCACAGCCCCGGCGACCAGGCCGCGTTCCAGGCTCAGCGTCCTCAGAATGTGCCGGACCCGCTTGTCCTCCGGCAGGAACCCCTCGGCGCTCGCGTACACCTGCGTGAACAGGCCGAACAGCACCGACTGGAAACCGATGACGACCATGGCCGAGGCGGCGACGAGGGTGTCCACGTCGAAGGTGACCGAGCCGACGCTGAACGGCCGCGGGATCACGACGGCACCGATCGCGATACCGAGGATGAGGACCGCCAGGCCGGGCATGAAGAAGAGCCATCGTGGGCTGAACAGCAGCAGGAAGCGCAGGTGACGCCACCCGTCCCGCCAGCTCCGCAGGTGCGGCGGCCGGCTCCGGCCGTCCTTGGCCAGCGTCGTCGGGACCTCGGTGATGCGCTGCTTGGCCAGCGTCGCCTTGACGATGAGCTCACTGGCGAACTCCATGCCCGTGGCCTGCAGCCCGAGCTTCATCACACTGTCCCGGCGGAAGCCGCGCAGACCGCAGTGGAAGTCGCCGATCTTGCTGCTGAAGAACAGCCGGCCGATGAAGCTGAGCACCGGGTTCCCGATGTAGCGGTGCAGCGCCGGCATCGCTCCCGGCTCGATGCCGCCCTTGAAGCGGTTCCCCATCACCAGGTCGGCCCCGTCGCGCAGGCTCCGGACGAACGGCATCAGGTCGGTGAAATTGTAGCTGTCGTCCGCGTCGCCCATGATGATGAAGCGGCCGCGGGCAGCCACGATCCCGCCCATCAGGGCGTTGCCGTAACCCTTCTCGGAGACGGGCACGACCCGCGCCCCGGCGCCGGCCGCCAGCTGCTGGCTCCCGTCGGTGCTGCCGTTGTCCGCGATCACCACCTCACCGGTGATGTCATTATCACGCAGGAATCCCACGGCCTTGCGGACGCACGTCGCGACCGTCTCGGCCTCATTGAGACACGGCATGACGACGGTCAGCTCCACGTCATCTCCCTTACTGCTCACGGTTTCACCATCCGCTGAAGTTTTGCGCCAGGTAGCGTGGGAAGGCGCCGGGCCCCGGCGCAGCCCGCGATCACCCGGGCCGCTGCTGCACCGTAATACCGTAGGCGAAAGAATGCATGCGGGGCGGCCAGTACTGGCCAAGCAGTCATAAGCGTTTATGCGTCACGGTCATTGAACAGTACAAGGAGGATCCGGGTTGACCGCACCGGCCTCAGGCACACGGCGAATCACACTGCGCCGCCTGCCCGGCTCGCTTAGCCGGAACCGCTCCGCGGCCGCGGAGGGCTCACGCGGCCGGCTCGCGTCCCTGTTTTCCCCGGCGGCTATCCGCGCCCTGATCACCGGGAACCGCCTCTTCGTGCTCGTCCTGATCCCGGCGGTCGCCCTGCGCGCCGACGCCGAGCTCGGCTATCAGTGGCAGTCCTGGTTCAACGATTCGTTCCAGTACATAGGGGACGTGATCGGTCTCCACCCCGACGTGACGCGCCCGGCGGGGTATGCGATCTTCCTCAAGATCCTGGAACCGCTGCACAGCTACGCGGCCATAACGATCTTGCAACATCTGATGGGCGTAGCCGTCGGTGTCATGGTGTACGCGGTGGCGAGGCACCGGTTCGGCGTGGCCGCCTGGATCGCCTCACTCGCCGCGGTCCCGGTGCTCTACGACGGCTTCCAGATCCAGCTCGAGCACCTGATCCTCAGCGACGTCCCATTCGAGTTCCTGCTCGCCCTGGCCACCACACTGCTGCTGTGGGACAGCAAGCCATCGTGGCAGCGCTGCACGCTCATCGGCCTGATCCTCGGCGTGTCGGCCACGGTCCGGTCGGTGGGCCTGCCGTTCCTGGCCATCTTCGCGGTGTACATCATCATCAAGCGGATCGGCTGGCGTGCCCTCGCCGGCACCGTCGTCGCCTGCCTCGTCCCGGTCCTGCTCTACTGCACGTGGTTCTACTCGGTCTACGGGCAGTTCGCGATGACCGACAGCACCGGCATCTTCCTCTATTCGCGCGTCATGGCGTTCGCCGAGTGCTCGCGGATGCACCTGCCCACGGACGACCTGTCGCTGTGCACGACGACCCCGCCGAGCGAGCGTCCGATGTCGCAGTCCTACATCTGGTCGAACATCTCCCCGCTGGACCGCTTCCCGCCCTCGAAGTTCTCACCGCTGCCCAACCAGCTCGCCGAGGACTTCGCCAAGCGCGCGATCATCGCCCAGCCGCTGGGCTACGTGCAGATCGTCGGCTACGACACGATCCGCGTGTTCGAGTGGCGGCGCTACGTGTTCCCGAACGCGGCCACCTATAACGAGTACCTGTTCGGCTACCGCTCGCTGCCGGTCCCGTCCTGGGCCCGCGCGCACGTCGGGTCGTACAGCTCCGATGTGGCTTACTACGTCCGTGGCAACCCGCTGACCAACGTGGTCGAGCCGTTCGCCGGGGTGATCCGGGTCTGGCAGCGGTACGTCTGGCTGCCCGGCAGCTTGTACGGCGCCATCCTGGCCGTCGGCCTGGGCGGCATGGTGCTGGCCTGGCGGCGGCTGGGCGGTGACGCCACGCTGCCCTGGGTCATTTCCGTCGCGCTGATCGTCGAGCCGGCCGCGACCGCCGAATTCGACTACCGGTACGTGCTGCCGGCGGTTCCGTTCGCCTGCCTGGCGGCGGCCATGGCGTTCGGCCGGGACACCGCCGCCCGCAACTGGCTGGATTCCCGCCTGTCCCGGCGGCGCGGCGAGGCGGTCCCGGCCGGTGCCGCGGACGGTCCCGCAGGCCAGGACCCGGGCGGTCCCGCCGATCAGGAACTGGCGCGCGGCGAGACCGCGGCGTCATAGACCAGATTCCGGGGCAGGCCGGTCTCGGCGGCGACGGCGGCGATCGCGTCCTTGCGGCTCGCGCCGCCGGCGACCCGGCGGGTCACCTCGGCGACCGCCGCGCTGACATCCCCGGCGTCCGCTCCCCGGGCCGCGGCCGGCGCCCCCTCGACGACCAGGGTGATCTCACCGAGCAGCCCGCCGGCCGCCCAGGCGGCCAGCCCGGCCAGGGTGCCGCGGCGGATCTCCTCGTGCGTCTTGGTCAGCTCGCGGCACACGACGGCGCGCCGCTTCTCCCCGAAGGCGGCGGACAGCTCCCCCAGCGTCGTCCCGGCCCGGCGCGGTGACTCGAAGAACACCATGGTCCGGCGCTCGCCGGCCAGCTCGGCGAAGCGGCGTGATCGCTCCCCCCGGCCCCGGGGCGGGAAGCCCTCGAAGCAGAAGCGGTCGGTGGGCAGCCCCGAGACGGCGAGCGCCGCGGTCACCGCCGACGGCCCCGGCAGGATGGTCACCCGGATGCCCGCCGCCGCCGCGGCGGCGGTCAGCCGGTAGCCCGGATCACTGACGCCCGGCATGCCGGCGTCGGTCACGAGCAGGACGTCACGCCCGGCGCGCAGTTCGCCAAGCAGAAGGGCCTGGCGTCCCGCCTCGACCGCCTCGTAGTAGGAGACGAGACGGCCAGTCAGCTCGACGCCCAGGCGGGCGGCCAGCCGCCGCAGCCGGCGGGTGTCCTCCGCGGCGATGACCGGGGCGGCCGCCAGCTCCGCGGCCAGCCCGCCGGACGCGTCGTCCGGCCGGCCAATGGGCGCCGCCGCCAGGATCAGCATGCCGCGGGCCGGGGTTTCTGCCTCGCCGCTGGGGCCGCTGGGGATTCCTTCTCCGCCGGGCATTCACTTTCCTTCGCTGCCGCCGCGTTTTCATCCCGTACGATATGCATCGATGGCGGCAACCGAGGCCGGCGTACCGGCTACCGAAACGGCGGACGGGACGTCGGCGCTGCGCGACCGGCTGGTCTCCGTGCTGCCCGCGGACCGGGTCCTGGGCTGGCTGGGACCGCTCCTGGTCACCGCGTTCGGCGCATTCCTGCGCTTCAACCGGCTCGCGGTCCCGCGCGCGCTGATCTTCGACGAGACCTATTACGCCAAAGACGCGTACAGCCTGCTGAACTTTGGTGTCGAGCGCAATCTCGTACCGAACGCGAATGCGCTGATCCAATCGGGCAGCACGCACATTTTCGCGGCCGGCGGCGAATACGTGGTGCAGCCACCGCTCGGAAAGTGGCTGATAGCGGCCGGCGAATGGCTCTTCGGCCTGAACTCCGCCGGCTGGCGCTTTTCCGCGGCCGTGTTCGGGTCGCTGGCGATTCTTCTCATCTGCCGTATTACCCGGCGGATGACCCGGTCGACGCTGCTGGGCTGCATCGCCGGCCTGCTGATGTCGCTCGACGGCCTGGAGTTCGTGATGAGCCGCACCGGGCTGCTCGACATCTTCCTGATGTTCTTCGTGCTGGCCTCGTTCGGCTGCCTGGTGATCGACCGCGACGTGTCCCGCGCGCGCCTGGCCCGGGCGGTGGCGGCGCGGGGCACGAGCGGGGCGGGCCCCGGGATCGGCATCCACTGGTGGCGGGTCGGGGCGGGTTTCTTCATCGGCTGCGCCTGTGCCTGCAAGCAGGATGCGGTCTGGTACGTCTTCGCGTTCGCCGCCCTGGCCATCGCGTGGGACGTCGGGGCGCGCCGGGCCGCGGGAATCGGCCACTTCTGGCGCGGTGCGCTGGCCCGCGACGGGAAATGGCTGCCGCTCACCTTCGGGGTGCTGCCGCTGGCCGTGTACAGCGCCTCGTGGAGCGGCTGGTTCGCGTCCTCCCTCGGCTATGACCGCAATTACGCGGCCACCCAGGGCGTCCACACGCCGGTCCTGTCCGCGCTGTACTCGCTGTACGAGTACCACGTGCAGATGGTCCAGTTCAGCGTGGGCCTGCATGCGCATCACCCGTATGAGTCGCAGCCATGGGACTGGCTGGTGCTGTCCCGGCCGGTCGCCTACTACTACTCCGCGCCCTCGTCGGGCGCCGCCTGCAGCGTCGCGCCGCACTGCTCCCAGGAAGTCCTCGCGATCGGCACCCCCGCCATCTGGTGGGCATCAATCCCGGCCCTGATCTGCTGCCTCGCCTGGTGGCTGCTGCACCGGGACTGGCGGGCGGGCGCGACCGTCCTCGCGGTGTCGGCCGGCTGGCTGACCTGGTTCCCGTTCGTCTCGCGGACCAAGTTCTACTACTACGCCACGGAGTTCGAGCCGTTCGTCATCCTGGCGATCGTGCTGTGCCTTGGGCTGATCATCGGTGCCGCGCACGCGAGCGTCCCGCGCCGGTCGACCGGCGCCGCGGTGGTCGGGGCCTACCTGCTCGTGGTCTTGCTGAACTTCGTCTACCTGTACCCGATCCTGGCCGGCAAGGTCATCCCGTATACCGCATGGCTTTCCCGCATGTGGTACCACGGCTGGATCTGAGGGGCCGTTCAGCCTGCTCACAGGTATCGCGATGTAACGTAAGCGCAAGATCGTAGACGCTTGTGATTTGCATCACATCGCCGAGCTATCCGGCCTTCTCAAACGTCTACTACTTAGTAGCAATGATCGAGCCCGGAGAGAACCAATGAGCGCCAGTGATGAGGCCGCCGACAGCCGTGCCCGGTTCGAGCGTGACGTCGTGCCTCAGCTCGGCCAGCTGTATCCCGCCGCACTGCGGATGACCCGCAACCCGACCGACGCCGAGGACCTCGTGCAGGAGACGTCGGTCAAGGCGTACGCGGCCTTCCACCAGTTCCAGACGGGCACCAACCTCCGGGCGTGGCTGAACCGCATCCTGACCACCACGTTCATCAACGTCTACCGCAAGCGGAAGCGCGAGCCACAGCAGGCGCTGGGCGGGGACCTGGCGGACTGGCAGATGTCCGCCGACCGGCTCGCCCCGCCGTCACCGTCGGCGGAGGCCGAGGCACTGGACCGGATCACCGACTCCGACCTGCTGCGGGCGCTGCGCGAACTGCCCGGCGAGTTCCGGACGGCGGTGTACCTCGCCGACATCGAGGGCTATCCGTACCGGGAGATCGCGGAGATGATGGGCACGCCGATCGGCACCGTCATGTCCCGGCTGCACCGCGGCCGCCGCAGGATCCGCGAGCAGGTCACCGAGCACGGCTTCCCCGTGTCCCCCGCCGGTACCTAGCTGGCCCGGGGGGCGCACCGCCTCGGCAACGAGCGGGGCTCCAGCCCGCGTGGATGGGAGAAGTGCGCCATCAGGGCGACGCTGCGGCGGCCGCCTGCACCCGCCCGAGCAGCCGGAGCGTGGGCCGGCCCGCCCACCGGTGTGTCCCGTGTCCGCGTAACGCCCTGCATCAGCGATAACGCAGCCGGTAGGGTCAGGTGCCGCAGAGCATGATAACCACGCGCCGTCGCCGGCAGCTGCAGACACGCGGGAATGGAGAGGTGCCGTGGCCTGCGTCATCCGCCGTCCCGCCGTGGGATCCGGCCCCGGGGCACCCGGCCCGGCCGCCCGCGCGGCGGCCCGCTGAGTCCCGGCCGGGCTTCCCGTGGCCCCGGACTCCGGCTTCGCCCTCGCCGGGCCTTCCCGGCCCTCCCGGCCCTCCCGGCCCGCTGGGCCTGCCGGTGCCGGCCATGTCGTGGCGGTGGACGCCATGGGCGGCGACAACGCCCCCGCCGAGATCGTGGCCGGGGCGCTCGCCGCTCAGCGTGAGCGCGGGATCCAGGTCATCCTGACCGGCCAGCCGCAGCCGGTGGCGGCCGAGCTCGCCTCCCTCGGCGCCGCCCCGGACGAGATCGCGATCGTCCCGGCGGAGGACGTTCTCGGCATGGACGAGGGAGCCCTGGCCATCCGCCGCCGCCCCCGGTCCAGCATCGCGATCGCGTGCCAGCTGGTCCGCCGCGGCCAGGCGGCAGCGGTGGTGTCGGCCGGGTCGACCGGCGGGATCGTGACCACGGCCCGGCTGCGGCTGCGGCCCCTCACGGGCGGCGTGCGCCCGGCACTGGCCGCCGTGCTGCCCACCCTGCCCCGCCCTACGGTGCTCATCGACGTGGGCGCGACCGCCGACCCCAAACCGGAGATGCTGGTCCAGTTCGCCCAGCTCGGTGTGGCCTACGCCCAGGTCACCCTCGGTATCCAGGCCCCCCGGGTCGGGCTGCTCACCATCGGGGCCGAGCCGGCCAAGGGCAACAAACTGACCAGGGACGCGCACGAGCTGCTCGCCGCAGACCCGGCGCACGGGGCCTCCCCGCTGATCTTCGCCGGGAACATCGAAGGCGGCGACCTGATGGCCGGCAAGGTCGATGTGATCGTCACCGACGGGTTCACCGGGAACGTGGCCCTGAAGACCCTGGAGGGGTCGGTCCGGTTCGCGGCGGCGCAGCTCCGGGACGCCGTCACCGCCAGCCGGGCGGCCCGTCTCGGCGCGGTGCTGCAGCGCCGCGCGTTCCGGGACCTGGCCGAACGGCTCGACGCGGAGACCTACGGCGGCGCGGCGCTGCTCGGGCTGGGCGGGACGGTCGTCATCGCGCACGGCGCGAGCACGGCCCGGGGCGTGAAATCGGCGTGCGTTCTCGCCCATGACCTGGCGCGCGGCCAGATCGTAGACAAGATCAGGGAACGGCTGGGACCGGGCCGGACCGGCCACTTCCGGCGCCGCCCGGCCGGGTAATCCGCGCGCCGCCGTCCGGGCGGTTAACCCGGGGCTTCCGGTGGGGACCGCCGATAAGCTTGACGCATGGCCAATCCGCAGGAACTGCTCGAACGGCGGGTGCAGGACGGCCTCGCCGCGGCGTTCGGTGCGGCCTTTTCCGGCACCGACCCGCTGATCCGGCCGTCGCAGCATGCCGATTTTCAGTCCAATGTCGCCCTGTCGCTGGCCGGCCTGCGCCGTCCCCGCCAGGAGGTCGCCGCCGAGCTGGCCCGTTCCCTGCAGATCACTGATATCTGCCTGGAGCCAGAGGTGAGCGGCGCGGGCTTCATCAACCTGACGCTGCGCAATGACTGGATCGCCGGGCAGGCCGGCCAGATGCTGGCCGATGAGCGGCTCGGCACCGGCCAGGCGGCGGATCCGCAGACCGTCGTGGTCGAATACTCCTCGCCCAACATCGCGAAGGAAATGCACGTCGGCCACCTGCGGACGACGATCGTGGGTGATGCCATCGCGCGCATCCTGGACTTTGCCGGCCACCACGTGATCAGGGACAACCACGTCGGGGACTGGGGCACGCCGTTTGGCATGCTGATCGAGCACCTGCTCGACGTGGGCGAGGATTCCCCCGAGGCCGGGACGCTGCGGACCGACCCCAATTCCTTCTACCAGGCGGCGCGGGCCGCCTTCGAGTCCGATCCTGTCTTCGCCGAACGGTCCCGGCAGCGGGTTGTCCTGCTGCAGGGCGGCGATCCGGGCACCCTCCGGCTCTGGCTGGAGCTGGTCGGCCTGTCCATGGACTACCTGCACCGGATGTACAGCCGGCTCCGCGTCTCGCTGACCGACGACGACATCCGGGGCGAGAGCTTCTACAACGCCATGCTCCCGGGCGTGGTGGCCGACCTGGAGGCGGCCGGCATCGCGGTGCCCAGCGAAGGCGCGCTGTGCGCCTTCCCGCCGGGCTTCACCGGCCGCGACGGCAGCCCGCTGCCCGTCATCATCCGCAAGAGCGACGGCGGGTACAACTACTCCACGACCGACCTGGCCACGGTTCGCTACCGGGTCGACGATCTCGGCTGTGACCGGGCCATCTATGTGGTCGGCTCGGCTCAGGCGCTGCATTTCCGGATGGTCTTCGCGGTGGCACGGCAGGCGGGGTGGATCCCGGCGGTGGCCAGCTTCGAGCACGCGCAGATTGGCAATGTGCTCGGCACGGACGGCAAGATCCTGCGGACCCGCAGTGGCGACTCCATCAGGCTGAGCGCGCTGCTCCAGGAGGGCGTAGACCGGGCCCGCGGCATCCTGGACGAGCTTGAGGCCAGCTCACAGTTCGACGAGGCGACGCTGGCGTCTATCGCCGAGGCGGTCGGCATCGGCGCGGTGAAGTACGCCGACCTGTCGACGGCCCGCGACAGCGAGTACGTCTTCGACTGGGACCGGATGATCTCGTTCAAAGGGAACACCGGGCCGTACCTGCAGTACGCCACGGCCCGGATCCGGTCGATCTTCCGCCGGGCCGGGCTCGCGCCGGAATCGGCCACGGCCCCGGTCGTCATCGCGGAAGAGGCGGAGCGGGCGCTGGCCGTGAAGCTGCTCGGTTTCAGCACCGCAGTCTGGTCCGCGGCCGACGCCGCGCAGCCGCACCGCCTCTGCACCTACCTTTTCGAGCTGGCCAGCCTGTTCACGGTGTTCTACGAACTGTGCCCGGTGCTGAAGGCCACGGACGAGCCGGTCCGGGCCTCCCGGCTGGCACTGTGCGCGCTAACCCTGCGGGTTCTGGTGGCCGGGCTGGACCTGCTCGGCGTTCCGGTCCCGGAGCGGATGTAGCGAGCGCTCCCGGCGGCCACCCCGGCCGCCGGGAATCGCTTTTCGCAATGTTCTGAATTCCCGGACGTATTCATTACGCACCTGGTCATCTCGCATCGGCCCGATCGCTATCCGCGGCGCTCGCAAAACGCCAGCAGAGGAATGTGACGCACGATCCCCGGCCACCGCCCGCAAACCTACGCAGGCGTAGCCAGCCCCGGTCCGGTGACGTAGTCTGGTGGCGGAGCAGGTAACCGCGCGGAGGAGGCGAGCGTGACCGGCGTCATCTTGCTGTTCTTCCTGGCAATTCTCGTCGCCTATTTCTGGACCAAGATCCGCAAGCGCGCGGGCCTGGGCATCTCCTCCAAGACCTGGACGGGCGTCATCGCCGTCTTCGTCGTCGTGGTAGCGCTGCTGTACGCTTCCAGCCAGGGCCACTGACAAGCCGCCCAGGGCCACTGACAAGCCGCCCAGGGCCACTGACAAGCCGCCCAGGGCCACTGACAAGCCGCCCAGGGCCACTGACAAGCCGCCCAGGGCCACTGACAAGCCGCAGATCTCTAACCCGCGGCGCTGATCTTTGCCACGACCACGATGCCTTCTGCGGTCGCGGACCTGGATCGATCGTCCAGGCTGGCCTGTGGTGCCGGACGCGTGCGGTCCGGTCCCGGGCCACCGCGGAACACAGACATCATCACCCGGCCAGAGATCAGCACAGCGTGTCAATACTCTGCGAACCTGACCGGGACCGTGTCCCCGGTCAGGACGACTGGCCGTCGATCGGCATCTCAAACCAGACGGCCTTGCCATTGCGTGTCGGCCTGGATCCCCACCGGGTGGCGAGCTGCTCCACCAGGTACAGGCCGCGGCCGCCCTCGTCGCTCTCCTCAGCCGTCCGGATCCGGGGCAGTCGCATATCCGGATCGAAGACCTCGACCCACACAGCCGAGCGGCCCCGCCGCAGCCTCATCGCGAAATCCTTCGGCGTCGCGGCGGTGAAGCCGGCCGGGCTGCCGTCCACGACCGGCACCGGCACGTCCCACGGCATCGGCGGTACGGTCGATGCCGCCACGGCGCCCACCGGCACGTCGCCGAACTCCCGGCGCAGGCTGGGCGCGGCTGACGTGTGCAGGACGGCGTTGGTAACGACCTCGGAGACCAGCAGGCACGCCAGCTCGGCCTGGGCGCTGTCCATCCCCCACGCCCGGAAGCTCTCCAGCGCCATCCGGCGCGCCTCGGACACCATGACCGGCTCGGCGGGAAAGACTCGCTCACGGGCGTCGAGCTCGGCCGGGAGCGAACGGGCGACCAGGATCGCCATGTCGTCGTCGATGTCGCCGGGAACGGAATCCTCCGCGGCGCGGGCGATCGCGCTGGCGCCCCCGGCCGCCGCCGCGCTGACCGCCTGGCACAGCATGCCGAGCGCCTCTTCCCTGGTATGGCGACCGGGACCGCCCGCGCGTGCCCGCCGGTCGGTCAGGCCGTCGGTGTAGAGGACGAGGGTCGCCCCCGGCGGGAGGATCACCGTCTCCTCCTTGTACGTCGGCAGCCCGCGGATGCCCTTGCCGCGCACCCCGAGCAGGACCCCCTTGTCACCGGTCTCCAACTGCCGGGCCTCGCCGTCGGCCACGAGCAGCGGCGCGTCATGGCCGGCGTTCGCGAAGGACAGCTCGCGGGACCACGGATCGTAGACGAAATATGTGCAGCTTACCGTGGGCGGGTCGGCGCCCAGCAGTCCCGTGCCGTCGCCGGGAGTCATGGAGCGGCACCACTCGTCCAGCTTGCGGAGGATGTCCGCCGGGGCCTTCTCATCCTGGGCGAACGCGCGCAGCGCGGCCCGGAGCTGTCCCATCACGGCGGCCGCGCGGGCTCCCCGTCCCCCGACGTCGCCGATGACGATGCCCACCCGCCCGGCGGCCAGCGGGATGACGTCGTACCAGTCGCCACCGACCTGCGTCTGGATGCCCTGGCCGTGGGTCTCCAGCGGTTCGGCCGGCACGTACCGGCAGGCCACCTCCAGCCCGTCCAGCTCCGGAAGTTCCTGGGGCAGCAGGCTCTTCTGGAACACCAGGGCCGTCTGCCGCTCCGCCTCGAACAGCATCGCGTTGTCGATGGCGACCGCGATCCGGCTCGCGATCGCGCCGAACAGGTCACCGTCGTCGGGGCCGTACCGCCGGCCTTTCCGGTCGGTGAGCCCGGACAGGGCCAGGCTCATGACCCCGAGCAGCTCGCCCCGGGCGTGCAGTGGCAGCGCGATCACCGAGATCATCCCGACGTCGTGGCTGGCCCGGAGGCTGTCCGCGCTGGGCGCCGAGTAGGGCTCTTCCCGCAGGTCCGCGACGACGACGATCTCCATCCGCGCCATGGCCTGCTGGCAGAAATGGCCCTCCGGGTACCGGACCTGCGCCCCGACGGGAGTCCATGCCCCGGGCGGGGGCTCCCAGCCGCCGGCGTTGGTCTGTACCCGCCGGATCAGCTTGTCGCCCTGGAATAGGTCAATGAAGCAGTGGTCGGCGAACTGCGGGACGAGCATCTCGGTGACATGGCGGAGGGTCGCGCCAAGCTCCAGCGACCCGCCCAGCCGCTCGCCGATGCGCTCCAGCAACCCGATCCGGTTCCGCTCGGCGAGCGTGCCCTGGCCGGCTTCACGCGCGAAGATGGCTATGCCGTCGATGGCGCCGGATGAATGGCGCAGCGGCACCGCATAGGCGCGGACCAGCAGGCTGGAACCGTCTTCATCGGTGCTGGCGAAGGTCCCCTCCCACGGCCGCCCGTGCAGCACGGACCGGGTCAGCCCGGTGACCTTGTCCTGGTCCCCCGCACCGAACCCGATGCTGAGCACGGATTGCCCGATGAACCGCGCCGCGTCGCCGGGCACGCCCAGCAGCCTGGCCGTGTACGCGTTGAGGTACAGCAGGTTGCAGCGCCGGTCGGTGACGATGACCGCCATCTCCGCCTGGTCAAGCAGCATCTCCGCGGTCAGGAAGGACTCGCCCGCGGTGTCCTGCCACGCTTTCATATCTGCGCTCCACAGCCCGGGATCGGGCAGCCGGGAACGGCCCCGTCGCCGGACACGGCCGCGCCCGCCAGTGCCCGGTCCCGGTCCCGGTAACGGCCGTGACACGAAAACGTGCGCGGCAACCTCGCGGGGCAGTTCCGTCCCGGCACCATCAGGGCTGTCGCCACACGTCACTCGCACACCATCGTCGCTTTCCGCGAGCATTACCTCATGTCCGGGTTGTATCCCGGTGCGCTTGAGTTTAAGCATCAGAACGAGATCGCTCTGTATCTGTTCACTGATCCGCCGCACGACCACGGGCGCCGGCTCCCGTGCGGCGGCCTTGGTCATCGCCTCGTCACCTTCGTCCGCCGCGTCCAGGATCTGCTCCCTGGCCTGGCGGGGTATCCCGAGTTCATCAAGGCCGGGGATCACGTTCCCGTGCGGGCAGCGGACCGGGTACCCGAGCAGTTCGAACAGGCGGCGCTCCACGCTCTCCGAGATCACGTGTTCCCATCGGCACGCTTCGATGTGGACTTCCTCCCAGGGCAGCTGGATGACGCCCACCAGGAGGCATTCGGCCAGCCGGTGCTTACGCATCACCCTCGTGGCCAGCGTCCGGCCCACGTCGCTGAGGGACAGCTGCCGGTCGCCGGCGACATGCAGCAGCCCGTCCCGCTCCATCCTGGCCACGGTCTGGCTGACGGTCGGCCCGCTCTGAGCCAGCCGCTCGGCGATACGGGCACGCAGCGGGACGATGCCCTCCTCCTCGAGCTCGAAGACGGTGCGGAGGTACATCTCGGTCGTGTCGATAAGCCCCTGGGCGGTCACCTGCTCATTCCTCCTGCTGTGATGCTATGCTGCGCTGGCCCCTGGGCGTACCCGCCCCGGCGGCGCTGCCGGGGCCCGGCGGCATCAGGCCTCCCGGGCTAGGGCGAAACCCGCTCGATGACCCAGCCACCTGGGGTTCTGCGGTACCGGAGCCGGTCGTGCAGTCGGCTCTCGCGTGCCTGCCAGAACTCGATCGTCTCCGGCGCGAGCCGGTAACCGCCCCAGAAGTCCGGCATCGGCACATCGGTCCCCGCCGGCCAGCGCTGTTCAAGCTCCGCGACGCGGTCATCGAGTTCCGCGCGCGACGCGATCACCCCGGATTGCCTGCTGGCCCACGCCCCGATCTGCGACCCGCGGGGCCGGGACCGGAAGTACGGCTCGCTTTCTGCCGTGGTCAGTGCGCTGACCGGCCCCTCGATGGTCACCTGGCGCCCCAGCGCGAACCAGGGGAACAGCACGCAGGCCCATGAATTCCCGGCCAGGTCGGTGCCTTTGCGGGACGTCCGGTTCGTATAGAAGACGAAGCCGGCGCCGTCATGCGACTTGAGCAGGACAGTCCGGGCCCGGGTGTGCCCCTCGGCCGAGACGGTGGCCAGCACCATGGCATTGGGTTCCGGCAGGCCGGCCCGCATGGCGTCGGAGAGCCAGCCGGAGAACTGCTCGAACGGGGTCATCTGCGACCATGTCCTCGGTAAGGAACTGCGAGCCATCATGCGGGTGGGCGCGGGAACCGCCGCCGCGCCGGGTCGTTTCCATAAGTAACGCTCCTTAAGCGCTGTGAACTGGGCAGACGCATCATTGCACGTCCCTGCCGGGCGCATTCCGGGCACATGAGCGCTCGGACGTGCCAGCGAAGAGCGTGTTCATGACCTCTCGCGCCCGGTCATCGTCGGATGGCAGAAACGCGCAAGGTGCGGCCGTGGCTGGTGCCAGCAAAGCAGCAACGAGGAGAGGCTAGCGGTCTGTTCAGCACCGTATGTCCGCTTTCTGTAACGCCCAGGCTGCCGTCACCTGCTGATTCCGTTTCCCTCGCCGATCGGTTCATGGTGAGCTGGATCAGCTATCCCATACACCACTCCCCTGGACGTGAACGACTCAGCCCCGGCTGCGGCGGAAGCTCGCCGGTTCCGCAGTTCCCGGTACGAGTGCTGCCGAGGACCAACGGCCTCATGGCAGGAGACCTGCGGCACTCTCATAAGCCGTCATCTACTCCGAACCTGATGGATGGCACCTCTTATCTGAAACGGAAGCGAGGTGCGGTCAATGAAGCGGATGACATGGCAGGACGCGACCGCAACCGTCCTAACGGGCGCGATCGTCGCCGTTTACGCGGCATTTCTCCACGGAACGAGCCTGTGGTTGATCTCCAGCGGCCGGGGCGCGACCGCCGTAGTGCTGGTCTTGGGTATCGGTGCATGGGCTCTGCGCCCCCTGAATCCCGGAACTGGATACCGGACAGCGCAGGATTTCGCCGGGGTCGCGACCATGATCAGCAACATCGCACTGCTCGTCGCGGTTTTTGGGTTGTTCACCGGCAGTACGGTTGCACTCACGATCCTCGTGGTTGGCGCGGTTGCGTTGTGGCTGATCACGACGATACGGCGCGCATCCGGCGATAGCCTGCCGTCCATAACGTCGCTCCCCTCCAAGAGAAGGCCTCCAGTCCCCGCGCCCACAGCCACGGTGCACGGGGGTCATCACCACTCAGTGCTGGAAGTGTCGCCAAGTGCTGCTCCCGCCACACCAGACCAGGCCGACCGGGACCGGCCAGCCAGCTGAGTGACAGACCCATCGCAACGGAAGTACGCCCATGGACGAGGCCAGAATGCGGCCAGCATGCCGGATAAATACTCGGCACGGCCGAGGGCCAGCCCGGAGTGCACGCGGCAAACTTCCGCAATAGGCCGGGCACATCCCGGGCACATGACAGCGGGCAGCCGCCGGAAACGGCGAGAACTGGCAAGGCCTCGTTTTCGCAGGCCAGAGCGCATGTGCCAACCTGGTCACACCTGACAGGACGTACTGTCGTTTCCATGAGTAACGATCCTCACATCGCTGTCGGCTACCGCCAAGTAGGCCTGGCGATATTGAATAAGAGAACAGAGGTACAGCGCGGCCTGAAGTCCGCGCGGCCCTTTCGCGTCCCCTGGCCGGGTTGCCGAACGCACCCGACGCGGGCCACGGCAGGACCGTCACGGTGAATGACGCCCGGACGCACAACGTCCGCCTGGCGCACGAGCCGACGCCGTCCCGCAAGGAGAAGGAGACACCGATGGCCGACTACAAGCCAGGGCTGGAAGGCGTTATCGCCTTCGAGTCCGAGATTGCCGAGCCAGACAGGGAAGGCGGCTCGCTCCGTTATCGCGGGGTGGATATCGAGGAGCTGACGGGTCACGTCTCGTTCGGCTACGTGTGGGGCCTCCTGGTCGATAACTCTTTCACCCCGGGCCTTCCCGTGGCCGAGGTGTTCCCTCTCCCGGTACACTCCGGCGACACCCGGGTCGATGTGCAGAGCGCCCTGGCCACGCTGACCCCGGCGTGGGGCATCAAGCAGCTGCTCGACAGCAGCGATGACGAGGCCCGTGACGATCTTGCCCGGATCTCGGTGACCGCACTGTCGTTTGCGGCCCAGTCGGCCCGCGGCCTCGGCCTGCCTCTGGTGCCACAGCGCCGGG
This sequence comes from uncultured Actinomycetes bacterium, assembly GCA_963805255.1. GTDB lineage: Bacteria > Actinomycetota > Actinomycetes > Streptosporangiales > Streptosporangiaceae > Bog-532. The sequence continues at coordinate 35,440 of CAWDTK010000028.1, read as the reverse complement.
TGGACGCGGGCAAGACGATACCTGAGCGGTTCATGATCCGCTGGCGGGGTGACCCCGATCCGCGGCACGTCAAGGCGGTCGACGCCTACTGGGTCTCGGCGGCCGAGCATGGCATGAACGCCTCCACGTTCACCGCCCGCGTCATCGCCTCGACCGGTGCCGACGCCGCGGCGGCGATGTCCGGCGCGATCGGTGCCATGTCCGGGCCGCTGCACGGTGGCGCGCCGGCGCGCGTGCTGCACATGGTCGAGGAGGTGGAGCGGACGGGCGACGCGGGCGCCTACGTGAAGTCGCTGCTCGACCGGGGGGACCGGCTGATGGGCTTCGGGCACCGTGTGTACCGGGCCGAAGACCCGCGCGCCCGCGTGCTGCGCCGGACGGCCAAGGAACTGGGCGCACCCCGGTATGAGGTGGCCCTGGCCCTGGAGAATGCCGCGCTGACGGAACTGCGCGCGCGGCGGCCTGACCGGGTGCTCGAGACCAACGTGGAGTTCTGGGCGGCCATCGTCCTGGACTTCGCCGAGGTCCCGGCCAACTTGTTCACCTCGATGTTCACCTGCGCACGCACCGCGGGGTGGGCCGCGCACATCCTGGAGCAGAAGCGCACCGGCCGGCTGATCCGGCCCAGCGCCCGGTATGTCGGCCCGGCGGCCCGCCCGGTGCGTGAGGTACCCGGCGTCGGCGACGTGCTCGACAAGCTGTAGGCCGCGCGCCCCGGGAGATCTGCATCGCCGGGCGCCCCGGGTCCGGCCCGGGGCGCCCGGCGCTGTCTGAGCCGGGTACCCGGTGCGGGCAGCGCGGACGCGAGACGGGGACCTGGGCCGGGTGCCCGCGCCGGTGACCCGCCGCGGATATGCTGGCGCGGTGAGCAGCGTCGTCATTCCCCCCGAGATCAGGCCCGCGGATGGCAGGTTCGGCAGCGGGCCGTCCAAGGTGCGCGCGGACCAGGTAACGGCGCTGACCCGTTCCGGCGCCAGCTACCTGGGCACCTCGCACCGGCAGCCGCCCGTCCGGTCCCTGGTCGGGCGGATCCGGGCCGGGCTGGCCGGGCTCTTCGCGCTGCCGGAGGACTTCGCGGTCGTCCTCGGCAACGGCGGAACGACGGCCTTGTGGGACGCCGCCGCCTTCGGGCTGATCCGTTCCCGGTCACAGCACCTCGCGTTCGGTGAATTCTCCGCCAAGTTCGCCACGGTGGTGGCGGACGCGCCATGGCTGGGCACCCCGACGGTGATCGAATCGGCGCCGGGCCGCCACCCGCTGGCCACCGCGGAGCCCGGCGTGGACGCGTACGCCCTCACCCACAACGAGACCTCGACCGGGGTGGCGATGCCGGTCCGCCGGGTCGCGGGTGCAGACCCCGGTTCGCTGATCCTCGTCGATGCCACCAGCGCCGCGGGCGGCCTCCCGGTCGATCCCGCCGACTTCGACGTGTACTTTTTCGCGCCGCAAAAGTGTTTCGGTGCCGACGGCGGCCTGTGGATCGCCCTCATGTCGCCCGCCGCCACCGACCGCGTGGCCGAGATCGCTGCCACGGACCGCTACGTGCCCGGCTTCCTGTCCCTGCCGGCCGCGATCGAGAACTCCGCGAAGGACCAGACGTACAACACCCCGGCCGTCGCGACGCTGCTGCTGCTCGCGGACCAGATCGACTGGATGCTGGCGCACGGCGGCCTGGCCTGGACGACAGGGCGGACCGCCGACTCCGCCGCGCGCCTGTACACCTGGGCCGAGAAGACGCCCTATACGTCGCCGTTCGTCGCCGACCCGGCTCAGCGTTCACAGGTGGTCGGCACGATCGACTTCACCGGTGGCGTCGACGCGGCGGCCGTCGCCGCGGCGCTGCGCGCGAACGGCATCGTGGACACCGAGCCGTACCGCAAGCTGGGCCGCAACCAGCTGCGCATCGGGATGTTCCCCTCCGTCGACCCCGCCGACGTGGAGGCCCTGACCGCCTGTATCGACTACGTCGTCGAACGCCTCTGACCGCGGACCGCCCGCTCACCCGCCGGGCGGTACTGTCCGGCTAATCCTCAGCGCACCAGCGAGCCGATGAGCACGGTCAGCACCAGAAGCGCGAGCACGGCGGGGAGAAGCCAGCGGGGCACGCGGGTCACGCCCCAAGCCTATCCCCGGCCGAGCGGCCAGCTGCCCAGCGTCGTGTAGCGGGGCTGGCCGCCGGGCCTGCTGCGGATCAGGTGAATGCGGTCCGCAGTCCAGGCCGGGCCCCGGTATTCGCTCAGGGCAGCGACGAGGGCGCGGGCATCGGCCGGGACGCGACAGCGCGCCAGCGTGAGGTGCGGGCGGAACGCCCGGCCTTCGTCCGGCACAGGTGCCCCGGCGCGGCGGGCGGCCGCGGCCACCGACATGGCCAGGCTGGCCACCTCGCGGTCGTCCCCGCTGAGCCGGCACCAGAGCACCCGGGCCCGGCCGGCCGAGGAGAAGGCACCCGCGCCGGCGAACGCGAGGCGGAACTGATGGTGCCGGGCCGTGGCGCGGTCCAGCCGTGGCGTCAGCCGGGGCTCCGCCGTCTCACTGACTTCACCCAGGAAGGCCAGCGTGATGTGCCAGGCATCCCGGCTGGTCCAGCGCAGGTCGGGCCGTGCCGCGCGCAACGGCGCCACCGCCGCGTCGAGTTCGTCGAGCACCGCTGGCGGTGGCGCGAGGGCGACGAACAGTCTCATGCGCACATTGGTAGCAGCTTCCCGCCCGCTTACAGCCGACGGGAGCGCCAGTGCGCCGGCCCGGCGATTTGGCCCGCCTCCGGCCTGCGCGGCACCTGGAAAGTGGCAGGCGTCAGGCGGCGGCCGTCCGGGAAGGCTGGACGGGTGCCGGCGGAAGCCGGCCGCTTCAGGACTGGCTGAGCTTCTCCAGGATCGGTGCCGCGGCGCGCAGCATCGCGCGCTCCCGCGGGGTCAGCTCCTTGAGCCGCTTCGACAGCCACTCGTCCCGGCGGCGGCGCGACCGCTCCACTACGGCCCGGCCCGCCTCCGTCACGGTCAGGACAACCTGGCGCCGGTCGATCGTGTGCGGTGCCCGCATCACCAGGCCGCGTTCCGCCAGGACGGCGATGACGCGCGTCATCGAGGGCGGCTGCACCTTCTCGTATTCGGCGAGTTCGCCCGGCGTCATGGCCGAGTGGCGCTCCAGCGCCGAAAGGGTGGCGAATTGCGTGTCGGACAGCTCCGGCTCCGGCATGCCGTGCGCCGTGCGCTCTACCCGTAGCCGCCGCGCGAGCCGGCTGACGGAAATCCGCAACGCGGTGGCCAGGCCCACATCGGACCGTGGCTGCGTTGACCTTGCCTGCGTAAGTGTCATCTTCATTAGCCTGAGTCATTACCTGAGCTAACGATATGCGGTGCGGCGGCGTTCCGCAAACCGCCGATCGCGCACGAGCAGGCAACGGGCGCCTGCGGCCGGATGATCAAAGTACATCACGGACCCCGGGCACGGCAGGGGACATCACGGGCGAGGGCCGTCACCCGGGGGCCGCGCAGGCACGTACGCTGGCTGTCGTGGCTTCTCCGCGCCGCTCACCGCCGCCTCCGCTCGAGGGAAACGACCGGCTGATCACCACCGTCATCACAGCGGGCTGGGTGGTCGCGCTCATCGTCGTCCTGGTCATCCGCGGCAGCCTGCCGCCGGCCGAGCGCTGGTGGGTATGGACCTGCGTGACCGGGTTGGTTCTGGGGTTCTTCGGCCTGTGGTACGTACCGCACCTGCAGCGCCGCCGGGCCGTCGCCACCAGGCGCCGCGCCACCCGGCCAGACAGCCAGGAACCGGGTCAGGCCCCGCCGCTGAACGACTCGAAGACAGTCTCGTCCAGCGAGACGCCGGGCAGGTCCACCAGGTCGTAGCCGAACTCGTCGATCACCGGCGAGACGATGTGGGCGGGCGCACCAGCGAGTGCCGATTCCGAATGTGCACCGCATCCGTGGTCGCCGGACACGACCCGGCCGTCGTCCGGGGCGTAGGCGTTCGCGCAGCCGCCGAACATCTGGCCGAGTACCCCGCTGAGCGGGACGAAGAAGCCGCAACTGGCGCAGGTCGCGGGCGCCGCACGGGCCAGCGGCGTGCGCGGGCCGTGCTCGCTGTCGTACCACCGGTCGGCGGCCTCATCACGGCCGGCCGGGGACAGCACCCGGGCCCGGCCCGGGAAAGCCGGCTCCGGCGCTTCCCGCGCCCCGGGCGGATCGGGGGCCTCCGGCGGCCCGTCGGCGTACCAGTCCACCACGGCGTCGTCCCCGGCCAGCATCGCCATCGGGACGAGCCGCTCGTCGTCGTCGTGGGCCGGAAGCAGGTCGCCCACGCCCACGTCTCCCGGCTGCAGCCGGTCCCGCCAGGGCACCCAGGCGGGTGCCAGCAGCGCGTCAGGGCCAGGGAGCAGCGCACTGTCATCGACGGTGACGGTCTTGGCGCGTGCGGCGCGCGTCACGGTCACCGCCCAGCGCCATCCGGGGTAGGCGGGGTCGAGGCACTCGAACAGGTGGGTGACGACCCGGTCGCCTCCCGCCTCGACGCCGACGTGCTCCCCGACCTGCGGCGCGCCGACGACGTCCTCCACCGCGGCACGCGCCAGGCCGACGGCTTCCGCGCATGCCTGATCTGGCTCTTTGCTGCGGACACGGATCGGGCTCACGATTAGTTATTCTCGCTCATCGCGGCGACTGCACGAGCCAGCTATCGGGGAATTCGCGCCGGCTGGTCACCGCAGTCTCCGCTGAGACGAATACTTAAAGCATGGGACTGTCGGAGGCACGGCGGGCGACCAGCCAGGCGGCCCGGTCTGCCGTGCGGGCGGGTGCCTCCGCGAACCGGCAGGTGGGACGGTTTGTGCACCGGCTGAGCGGCGCGTCCGGTGCGGGCCGCACCGGCCTGTCGAGTCTCATCGAGCTGACCGCGGCGGGCAGTGCCGGTGATGCCTTCGTGACCGTGGCCCTGGCCGGCACCGTGTTCTTCAACACCTCCCTGCACGAGGCCCGCAGTCAGGTCGTCCTCTACCTCGTCCTCACCATCACGCCGTTCGTGCTGCTCGCGCCGTTCATCGGGCCGATGCTGGACCACGTTCCGGCAGGGACGCCGTTACATCATGATGGGGACCATGCTCGCCCGTGGCCTCTTGTGCTGGGCGATGTCGGGCGCGGTCACGGGTGATCCGGTCACCCTGTTCCCGGCGGCGTTCGGCGTGCTGGTCCTGCAGAAGGCGTACGCCATCACCCGCAGCTCGGTGACCCCGCGCCTGCTGCCCGCCGAGATCACGCTGGTGACGGCGAACGCGCGTAACGGCCTGGCAGCGGTCCTGGCCTCGGCCGTGGCCGCGCCGGTGGCCTTCGGGATCCAGGACGTGGCCGGCGCGCCCTGGGCGCTGCGGATCGGCACCCTCATCTACCTGGGGGCCATGGTGCTCGGGGCCCGGGTCCCTGACCACATCGACGACACCGTGCCCGAGCCGGAACCGCTCGCCGGGGAGGCCGTGGCCGGCGCGGGATCCGCCGGCCTGGGGGCCTACCCCGTGCGGCCCGGCCCGGTCGCCCCCGGCGACGGGGTCCGTGGCCGCCCGGGCACGACACGCCCGCGGGACGAGCCCGGACGCCGGGAAGCCAGGCCGCAGGGGCGGAGGCGGCTACGGTCGGTCGGGCCGATCGTCGCCGAGGCGATGTGGGCCAACGCGGCGGTGCGCGTTTTCGCCGGCTTCATGGTCTTCTTCCTCGCGTTCCTGCTGCGCAGCGCGCATTTCCACGGCTTCTCGCAGAACCTGGCGCTGGGCGCGCTGGTGTTCGCCGCGGCCGCCGGCGGGCTGATCGGCACGGCGGCCGGCTCGCTGTTCCGCTCCCGCGTGCCGCACCTGATGGCGTTCAGCGTGCTGGTTGTCTCCACGGCGACATCCACCGTGTGCGCGGTGTTCTTCGGCCTGGGCACGGCGCTGATCGTCGCGTTCGTAGCGTCGGTGGGGGCCGTGCTGGCCAAGCTCGCGCTGGACTCCACCGTGCAGCGGGAGATCCCGGAGCAGACCCGGACGTCCACGTTCGCCGTGTCCGAGACGCTCCACCAGGTGTCCTGGGTGGCGGGGGGGCTCGCGGGCGTGCTGGTCTCGATGACGGGCAGCGGCCCGGTGGGGCTGTGGATCAGCGCCGCCGGCCTGGGCGCCGCCATGGTGCTCCTGGTGCTGTCGCGGCGGCGGCGCCTGCTGGCCGGAGCGGCCGCCGCACCCCAGCACGGCCCAGGCCGGCGACCCGGGCCAGCGCAGGCCGGCTGAAACCGTCAGCCGGCCTCGACATCGTCGGCGACGGCCCGCAGCATAGCACCGATCTTCTTGGCATCGGGGCTGTCCGGATGCTTGCCGCGCCGGTAGGTGTTCGACACTCCGTCGAGCAGCTTGATAAGGTCCTCGACGATCACGACCATCTCATCTGGCTTCTTGCGGGCCACCTTCACGGTGACGGTGGGCGGCGGCTCGATGAGCCGCACCTGAAGGGCCTGCGCACCCTTCCGGCCCTCCGCGACGCCGAACTCCACCCGCTGGCCGGGGCGCAGCGAGGTGGTCCCGGATGGGAGGGCAGAAGAATGCACGAAGACCTCGCCCCCGTCGTCGCGGGCGAGGAAACCGAACCCCTTCTCGGAGTTGTACCACTTGACCTTGCCGGTAGGCACGCAAGACCTCACGTGAATAGAAAAACCCTGACGAACGGTGAATAACGTGATCGAGCCGATGTTACGGACACCCCTAGGCTAGCCGCCGCACGGAGCGTTCGGCATACCCGTGAAGGGCGCCAGCAGTCTTACCGGGCCCGCACGCGCGGGCATCCGCCGAAACGCGAGGGCCCGGGGGAAAATCCCCCGGGCCCTCGGCGGTAAAGGGCTGGACTAGAAATCCATGTCCCCGCCGCCCGGAGCGGCCGGGGCCTTCTCCTTCTCCGGCTTCTCGGCGATCACAGCCTCGGTGGTAAGGAACAGGCCGGCGATCGACGATGCGTTCTGCAGCGCCGACCGGGTGACCTTGGTAGGATCAATGATCCCGGCCTTCAGCATGTCCACGTACTCACCGGTGGCGGCGTCCAGGCCCTGGCCCGGGGGCAGGCCCTTGACCTTCTCCACCACGACGCCGCCCTCCAGGCCGGCGTTCACCGCGATCTGCTTGAGCGGCTCCTCCAGGGCCCGGCGAACGATCGCCGCGCCAGTGGACTCGTCGCCCGCCAGTTCCAGCTTCTGGAACGCGCTGTTGCCCGCCTGGATCAGCGCCACGCCGCCGCCGGGCACGATGCCCTCCTCGACGGCCGCCTTGGCGTTACGCACGGCGTCCTCGATGCGGTGCTTGCGCTCCTTCAGCTCGACCTCGGTCGCCGCGCCGGCCTTGATGACGGCCACGCCGCCAGCCAGCTTGGCCAGCCGCTCCTGCAGCTTCTCGCGGTCGTAGTCGGAGTCGGTGTTGTCGATCTCCGTACGGATCTGGTTGACCCGGCCAGAGATCTGGTCCGCGTCACCGGCACCGTCCACGATCGTCGTCTCGTCCTTGGTGACGACGACCTTGCGGGCGCGGCCGAGCACGTCGACGTCGGCGTTCTCCAGCTTCAGGCCCAGCTCCTCGCTGATGACCTGGGCGCCGGTCAGAATGGCGATGTCACCGAGCATGGCCTTGCGGCGGTCACCGAAGCCCGGGGCCTTCACCGCGACCGACTTGAACAGGCCGCGCATCTTGTTCACGATGAGCGTCGCCAGGGCTTCGCCCTCGACGTCCTCCGCGATGATGACGAGCGGCTTGCCCGACTGCACGACCTTGTCCAGCAGCGGCAGCAGATCCTTGTTGGCCGAAACTTTCGAGTTGACCACGAGAATGTACGGGTCGTCCAGGACGGCCTCGAGACGCTCGGGATCGGTAACGAAGTACGGCGCGATGTAGCCCTTGTCGAAGCGCATGCCCTCGGTGAGCTCGAGTTCGAGGCCGAAGGTGTTGCTCTCCTCGACGGTGATGACGCCTTCCTTGCCCACCTTGTCCATGGCTTCGGCGATAATCTCGCCGATGGCCGGGTCGCCCGCGGAAATGGAGGCGGTGGAGGCGATCTGCTCCTTGGTCTCCACGTCCTTGGCGAGCTTGGACAGCTCCTCACTCACCCGCTCGACGGCCGAGTCGATGCCGCGCTTGAGCGACATCGGGTTGGCGCCGGCGGCCACGTTGCGCAGGCCCTCGCGAACGAGCGCCTGGGCGAGAACGGTGGCGGTGGTGGTGCCGTCACCCGCAACGTCGTCGGTCTTCTTTGCAACTTCCTTAACGAGTTCCGCGCCGATCTTCTCCCACGGGTCCTCGAGCTCGATCTCCTTGGCGATGGACACGCCATCGTTGGTGATCGTGGGGGCGCCCCACTTCTTCTCGAGTACCACGTTCCGGCCCTTCGGGCCGAGGGTTACCTTCACGGCGTCGGCGAGCTGGTTCATGCCGCGCTCGAGGCCGCGCCGGGCTTCCTCATCGAACGCGATCATCTTCGCTGCCATAGGCTCCAGTCCTCCGTGGCTTGCTAGCGGATCGAGCCGACGCCCGCGACGGCTGGCCTGAGCCGCGAGCAGTCATTTCCTGCCGCGAGCACAGGCCTCATCGCCCGATCCCGCCTACCGCTGTCACTCTCATAGGGAGAGTGCCAACGCCATGTTTAGCACTCTCACCGGGAGAGTGCAAACGCGGCCCCGACGGCCCCGCCCGGACCATGCAGATCGGCCCGGTCCCTGGGGGACCGGGCCGATTTGACGTCAGAGCGTCAGACCAGGCGGACAGCGTCGGCCTGCTGCCCTCGGTCGCTCTGCGTGATCTCGAACTCCACCCGCTGGCCCTCTTCAAGCGTGCGGTACCCGTCCGCCTGAATTGCCGAGAAGTGGACAAACACGTCCTTGCCGTTATCCACGGCGATGAAGCCGTAGCCCTTCTCCGCGTTGAACCACTTGACGGTGCCCTGAGCCATTTCCACACAACTCCCTAACTGCGCTCGGGCCTCGAGCTCCGCCCTTGCAACGCGGAACCCGTTCGATCGCATTGCCCGGGCCACGCCAAGGAGCGGGTCCGACCGATGGCGACCAGACACGAGATTACCGTCTACGCGAACCGGACGGGCCAGATCTCCGGTGATAAGCATGCACAGTCTGCGAGCAAACGGTTACCGCGCCCGTGACGGCGCTCGGGCGCTAACCGCCGGCCACCGCAGGGATGACCGAGACGTGCGCACCCGAGGGGACAAGGGTGTCAAGACCCTGCGCGAACCGGACATCCTCCTCGCCGACGTAGACGTTGACGAACCTGCGGAGCTTGCCGCCGTCGTCGACGATCCGCCCGGCGATGCCGGGGTAGCTGGCATCCAGCCCGGCGATCACCTCACGAAGCGTCCCGTGGCTGGCGCTGACCTCCGCCGCACCGCCCGTATAGGACCGCAGGATGGTGGGGATCCGTACTGACACGCTCATTCGACGCCCGCCTCCCGGAATGATTCCAGCGTAGGCCGGACCACGGGTGGCACGGGGAGCGCCCCCGCCACCGCGTCCAGCGTCTTCAGGCCGTCACCGGAGTTGATTATCACCGTCTCCGCTCGGGGATCGATCTGCCCGGAGGCGAGAAGCTTGCGCAGGACGCCCAGCGTCACCCCGCCGGCGGTTTCCGCGAAGATCCCTTCGGTGCCGGCGAGCAGGCGGATCGAGTCGATGATCTCCGCATCGCTCACGTCCCCGACGAGACCACCGGTCCGCCGTACCGTGTCCAGCACGTAAGGGCCGTCCGCCGGGTTGCCGATGGCCAGCGATTTGGCGATGGTGGCGGGACGTACCGGCGCGACGACGTCCTGGCCCGCCGCGAAGGCGGCCGACACCGGCGAGCACCCGGTGGCCTGAGCGCCGAACACGTGCCAGCCGGTGTCGTCCACGAGGCCGAGCGAGGCCAGCTCGCGGAAGCCCTTGTCCACCTTGGTGAGCTGCGCGCCCGAGGCGATGGGCACGACGACCTGCTCCGGCAGCCGCCAGCCGAGCTGCTCGGCGATCTCGAAGCCGAGCGTCTTGGACCCTTCCGCGTAATACGGCCGGACATTGACGTTGACGAACGCCCAGTCCTCGTGCTCACCCGCCAGCTCGGAGGCCAGCCGGTTCACGTCGTCGTAGTTTCCGTCGACGAGGACGAACGTGCCGCCGTAGACCGCCGTGGTGATGATCTTCTGCTGCTCGAGGTCGGCCGGCACGAGCACCACGGAGCGGATGCCGGCCCGGGCCGCGGCCGCGGCGACCGCATTCGCCAAGTTTCCCGTGGACGGGCAGGCGAGAACCTTGAACCCCATTTCCATCGCGGCAGCGAGCGCCACCGCGACGACACGGTCCTTGAAGGAATTGGTCGGGTTGCCCCGGTCGTCCTTGACCCAGAGCCGCCGCATGCCCAGCGCGTGCGCCAGGTTGTCCGCGCGGATCAGGCGGGTGTAGCCCGGCTCGGTAGTGGGCCGCTCGGCAACGTCGGCGGGCACCGGGAGCAGCTTGGCATAGCGCCACATGTTGCGCGGGCCGGCCTCGATGTCGGCCCTGGTCAGCGCCGGGTAATCGTAGGCGACCTCGAGCGGGCCGAAGCAGTCCGCACATGCGTAGTAAGGCCCGAGTCCACGGGTCAGGCCGCATTCACGGCAGGACAGATGGGTGGCATAACCGAACCGGGACACCAAGGGTGTCGTACGGCCGGCAGGTACGGCGTCATTCTTCTCAGCGTCATTCTTCTCAGCGTCATTCTTCTCAGCGCCATTTTTCTCAGCGTCACTCTTCTGAGTGGCAGATGTGCTCACGTTGCGAGGCCCCTTTCATCCTCATCTTTCCCGGGTCACCCTGACCGCGGGCCGGAGTTGGCACCTCTCACGACATGGCCTCGCGCGGAACCCGTTGCCCACAACGGGCGGGCCAGTTCCCTTACGGGCGCCTCGCAGGAAATCACCCCTGCGAACAGAGCATCATCGTGACGGTTGCCGGGGCTTCACAGGGCCGATCCCTCCACCCCTCTAGATGAGCTGTCTTCAGTTGTGCCGCGGGGAACGCTGACGTACCCCGCAACCGGGCTGTTTCCTGGCGGACACATGCCTTACGCGAACTCTAACCGACCATGGCGGATGCTGCAGCATGGGATATCGCTCATCGGACCGGCCCCCGGCGGGTCAGGTTCCTCCGCTAACCTGCCAGAATATGGGTCACAACTCCAGCCTGTGCCGGGAGGCCGCAACCGGGGAGGCCGCCTTGGACGCCGGCGCGGCCGATGGCGACGCTGACGCCGGGGAGGCCGCCTCGGGCCGGGAGGCCGGTCCGGGGGACGCCCCGGATCACGAAACGGTCCCGGACGCGGACACCCCCCAGGGCGGCCGGGTGCTCGTCGCGTCGAACCGGGGCCCCCTGACCTTCACCGTGGCCCCCGACGGGAGCCTGTCCGCGCGGCGCGGAGGCGGGGGGCTGGTGTCCGGGCTCATGCCCGGCCTGTCGTCGCTCGCGGACCGCGCCGAGGTGCTGTGGATCTGCGCCGCGCTCAGTCACGCCGACCGCGCCGCGGCCCGCCGGGATCCGGACGGCAGGCAGTTCGGCATCGAAACCGGGGGACCGTCAGGCGGCCGGACCGCAGTCCGTGCGCTTGACATACCGGCCGACACCTTTCAGGCCGCCTACAACGCGGTGGCGAACGCCACCTTGTGGTTCGTCCACCACCTGCTGTTCGACACCCCGGTCCAGCCGCGCTTCGGGCCGGCGTTCCGGCGTAACTGGCAGTCTTACATCGCTTACAACGAGGCGTTCGCGCAAGCGCTCGCGCAGGACGCCACGTCCGCCCCGGTGACCGCTCGCGTCCTCGTGCAGGACTACCATCTGGCGCTCGTCCCGCGGATGCTGCGGGACGCCGTGCCGGGCATCCGGATCGCGCACTTCTCGCACACTCCGTGGGCGCCAGTGGACTATTACCGGATACTTCCCGATGACGTCGGCCGCGCCGTCCTCGACGGCATCCTGGGCGCCGACCACGCCGGCTTCCTCTGCCAGCGATGGGCCGATGCGTTCGTCGACTGCTGTGAGGCGCTGCTGGGGGCGCAGGTCGACCGGGCCGCTCAGCGGGTCATCCACCGCGGCCATGTCACCGGCGTGGGCGTCCATCCGCTCGGCGTCGACGCCCCGACACTGCGGGAACGCGCCCGGGCGGCCGACGTCGAGGCGCACGTCGCCGCGCTGACCCGGGCCGCGGCCGGCCGGAAGCTGATCGTGCGGATCGACCGGACGGAACTGTCCAAGAACATCCTCCGGGGACTGGCCGCCTACCGTGAGCTGCTCACCACCCGCCCTGAATGGCGCGGCAAGGTCATTCACGTCGCGTTCGCCTATCCGTCCCGGAGCAGCGTGCCCGGATACCGTGAGTACACCGACGAGGTGCTGCGGATGGCGGTCGCGATCACCGAGGAGTTCGGCGCCGCGGACTGGAATCCGCTGATCCTCGAGGTCAAGGACGACTACCCGCGATCCCTGGCCGCGGGCCGTATCGCGGACGTCCTGGTGGTGAACCCGATCCGGGACGGCATGAACCTCGTCGCCGAGGAGGGCCCGGTGCTGTCCGACCACGGCTGTGCACTGATCCTGTCCCGCGAAGCGGGCGCCGCCTCGTTGCTCGGATCGGACGCGCTGCTCGTCAACCCCTACGACGTGAGCGCGACCGCGGCGGCGATGCACCAGGCGCTGCTGATGCCCGAAGACGAGCGGCGCCGGCGCTGCGCCGCGCTGGCCGCCGCCGCGGCGGCCAAGGCGCCCGGCCAGTGGCTCACCGCCCAGCTCGACGCGCTGGATTAGTCCCGTCGGCCGTAAGGGCCCTCCGGCTCTTCGCCCCCAACCCCTCAGGCCACACCCGGCACGCCAGTCTCCATAGCAACCTGCGACGCGTGATTCAGCCGCCCCGGGCGCGGACAAGATCATCTTCAGACCGGGCCCGGAAGTCGCGGGTGCCTGCTCTACCCCTGCACGGCGTCCGCTAGGGCGGTGAGGAAGGCGGCAATCCCGTCTGGGCCGTCTACCACCAGGTCGGCGTCGGCGGTGGGAAGCTCGGACTCCGGGGCGGAGCTGACCGCCGTGACGCCCGGGATTCCGGCTGTGCGCAGGTCACGTACTGCGGCGAACGCGGCCACGTCACCTAGGTCGTCGCCGCAGAACAGCACCGACCGGGCTCTCCGTTCCGCGGCCAGCTCCCGCAGGGCCACCCCCTTGTCCATGCCCGGCGGCCGCAGCTCGACGACCCGGCGTCCCGGCTCCACCGCCAGCCCGGTCCGCTCCGCGAGCGCCTCCAGCGGGCCGCGCAGCCGGGCCAGCGCCGCGTCCGGGTCGGCGGTACCGCGGGTGTGCACGGCGACGGCGTGCCCCTTGTCCTCGGTGCGGGTCCCGCCGGGGGCACCCGCCGCGCGCAGCACGCCGGGCAGCTCACGCCGGGCCGCCGCCACGCCCGGGGGTTCAGGTGGTGCGAAGACCCGGCCGTCTTCCCAGCGTTCCCAGCCGTAGTGGCCGAGCACGATGAGGCCGGGCACGGTGGCCAGCCCGCCGAGCTCGACCGCCTGCGCGACGGGACGGCCGGTGATGACGGCCAGCGTGCCGACGCGTACCGCCAGCCGCCGCAGCGCGGCGATGGCGCCGGGATGGACGTGCGCGGCGGCCGGGTCACCCACGATCGGCGCGAGCGTCCCGTCGTAGTCAGAGGCGATCAGCGCGCCGGCGGGCGCGGACAGTAGCGCGTCCAGGCCGGCCTGCCCCTCGGCGGTGGCGGCCCGGGGCAACCCGGCCGCGGCACGTTCGGAGGTCATGGCCGCCATCTCCGCGGTTCTCGCATCACGCCGTCCTATTCGGGAGTACGCGGCGACCGCATCCGCTGCCGCCGGGAACGCTGCCTGCGCAGCCGCTTGATGAGCACCGGATCGAACCGCAGGGCCTCCGGCGTGTCGATGAGCTCGTTCAGTATCTGGTAGTAGCGGGTCGGCGCGAGGTTCAGCACATCGTGTATGGCCTGTTCCTTCGCGCCCGGGTGCCGCCAGGATCGCCCTTCCAAGGCCAGGATCTGGGCGTCACGCTCGGACAGTTCCGCCATATCGCCCTCCTCCCGGACACGCTCATCGTAGGCGGGCGGCGGCGGTCAGGGGAAAAGCTGGCCGCACGCCCTCCTGTACCGGCGGCTTTCCGCGACGTACGCTCACGGATCGTGGCCCCTTTTCGCTGTCTGACGTTTCTCACCGACTACGGGCTGGAGGACGGGTTCACCGCCGCTTGCCACGGAGTTGCCGCCCAGATCGCGCCGCAGATACCTGTCGTGGACATCACCCATCTCATTCCGGGTGGTGACGTGCGGCGCGGCGCGGCCGTTCTCGCCCAGACGATTCCGTACTTCCCGCCCGCAGTACACGTTGCCGTGGTCGACCCGGGAGTCGGCACCGATCGGCGGGGCATCGCCGTCGCGGCCGGCGACGCCGTCCTGGTCGGGCCGGACAACGGCCTGCTGTCGTGGGCGGTGTCGGTGGCCGGCGGCCCGCGGACAGCGATCAGCCTCACCAATAAGGAACTGTGGCTGAACCCCACGGCGGCGCCGACGTTCCATGGCCGCGACATCTTCATGCCGGTCGCCGCGCGGCTGGCCGCTGGAGCAGACCTCGCGTCGGCCGGCGCCGAGATCGAGGTGTCGGACCTGGTGACGCTGCCGCCGCCGGCGAGCCGGGTACTCGACGGGACCGCTCAGGGCGAGGTGCTGACCGTCGACACGTTCGGCAACGTGCAGCTGTCCATCTCCGCGTCGGACGCCGGCAGCATCGGTGTCCGCTACGGCCGGAGCGTTGTGATACGAGCCGGGCGCCGTCAGCTGACCATGCCTTACCGGGAGACGTTTGGCGCGGTCGCGCCCGGTGAGCTAGTAGCCTTCGCCGACGGATCCGGCATGGTCTCACTGGCGGTCAATTCTGGCGATGCGGCCCAGCGGCTCGGGCTGCCGCCCGGCGCGCACGTTGCCCTGAGCCCCGCGCCGTAGCCGTCCGGGGCCCGCTTCCGGCGCCGCGTAGCCGGGCGTCTGCGGTCCGTCCGACCCGGCGGTCCAGACGCGGCACGATCGGCGCGAACGATTCCCCGGGCGGGCACGCGCATGGCACGATGGTCCTGCGACGGCAAGACCGTAGGGGACGGGCCGGGGGTACAGGGCCAGAAGCCAGCAGCCGGGCGGAGCCGCAATCCCGTGAACGGACAGCACGCCGCGTGCCCCCCGTCCAGAGGAGACGTGACCGCCGTGTCACCTCGATTGCCCAGCGGCGCACCGCTGGCTTTCACCGTGGTGATGACGGCCGCCACCGCGGTCGTGGCTGCCCTGCCCGCGTCGGCCGGTCCCGTGGCACCAGGCGGTCCTGCGGCGGTCCGCGCCGGGACGGCCCCCCGGGGGCGATCCGGCCAGATCCGCGCCCAGGAGTGGTGGCTGGCCAGCCTGCATGTCCCGCAGGCCTGGCAGTCCTCGCGCGGGGCGGGAATCACCGTCGCCGTGCTCAGCAGCGGAGTGGAAGCAACCCATCCCGACCTGACCGGCTCCGTCATCACCGGGCCCGATTTCACCGGATCAGGTGCGGCCGGCGCCCCTTCCTTGGGAATCGAGGGCACGTCCGACGCGAGTATCATCGCGGGCCACGGCGACAACGTGGGCCGCGCGTCGGGGATCATCGGTATCGCGCCCGCAGCCAGAGTCCTTTCCATCCGGGTGGTTCTGGACGCCACCGACCCACTGAACGCGAACCCGGCTGACGTGGGACGCCTGCCGGCCGCGATCGCCGCGGGTATCCGGTACGCCGCCCGGCATGGCGCACAGGTGATCGACCTGCCGCTCGATCCGGCGAGCCTGGCTTCGGACGGTGCCGCGACCGGCGGCCTCAGCGCCGCCGCGGGGGGCAGCGCCGCCGAGCGCTCGGCGGTGAGCTACGCCATCGGGAAGGGCGCCGTGCTCGTCGCCCCGGCGGGAGACAACGGCGAGGACGGCAACGAGCCCACCTTCCCCGCGGCCTACCCCGGCGTCATCGCGCTGGGCGCCGTGGACCGCCACTTCGTCCGGGCCGCGTTTTCCACCCGGCAGTCCTACGTGGCGCTTACCGCACCCGGCGTGCACCTCACCACGGCGAGCCCGCCGTCCGGATACCGGAACATGAGCAGCACCGAGGCCGCCAGCGCCGTGGTCGCGGGCGTCGCGGCCCTGATCCGGTCGCGGTATCCCGCCCTGACCGGCAGCCAGGTCCGGCAGGCGCTCGTGACCGGCAGTGTGGCCCGGCCACCGTCCGCCACGACGCCGGGCTACGGCTCCGGGACGGTGGACGCACTGAAGGCCGTCCAGGCGGCTGCGCTCATCGCGGCCCCGCGCGCGCCGGCCTCGGCGCCGTCCACCCCATCGGCCCCGGCTCAGGCGCCGCCGGCGAAGACGCGGCCCACGGCCGGTCACCCCAAGACCGGCATCCTGGGCCGGGCCAAGATCGTGCTGCGCGACGCGGCCATAGCCGCGGGGACGCTGATCGTTCTGCTGCTGGCGAGCCTGCTCGGGATCCGGGTTCGGCGGCGGCGGGCCGAACGGGGCGCTCTTCCCGCCCCGGAGCCCCGGACCGTGCTCAACGCGCCATCCGGGCCGCCGGGGTCGGCCGGCGGTGCGAGACACACGAGAGCGGCCGCGGAAGAGCGTGCCGCCACAGCGCACATGGCCGCGCCGGCCCCCTGGAGGACCGGACCCAGCCGCCAGGACTGGCGGTCCCAGCCCGGCGGCCAGGACTGGCGGGCACAAGCCAGCACGCCCGGTCAGGGCGCGGCCGCCTGGACGGCCAACCGGGCCTTGCCCGGCGCGCCGCCGACCCTGGCCAGCGGGGCACCGCCCCGCGTCCTGCCCGTGCCCGGTGCCACGCCGTTCCCGGGCACCTTCCCGGGCCCGTCATCGCCGGGCCGTGCGGGTTTTCCCGGGACATCCGGGCCAGTCCCGGCCGGCGGGGATCCCGCGAGCAGATCCGTCCCGGGCGACGCTCCCCTGGGTGCCGCGGTCCCGGGCGGGAGACCCCGCCGGAGGGGGCGGAACCGGGGCCGGAGCGGCGGCCGGTCCAGTGCGAGTTCCCGGATCGGTGCGCACGGCCTGCGGCTGGGCGTGACGCCGGTATCAAGGACGGTCACCCGGACCCAGGTCACTGTGCCCGGCGGCCCACCGTGGGGACCGGCGCCCGTGCCCGAAGGCGAACTGCCGCACGAGGCGACGCCGCGGGCACCCGATCCGTTCGCCCTGTTCGTGCCGCCGACCCCGACGACGTCGGCGCCATGGGACGTGGCGCAGCCGGGACATGTGACCGGGCCACGGCCGGCGGCCCCGCCTGGGCCCACACTCCCGCCAGGTCAGGCTGCCTGGTCCGGGCCCATATCCCCGCAAAGTCAGGTCGCCCCGCCCGGGCACGTATCCTCGCCGGGACAGGCCGGGGCGCCCGGGCATGTGCCCCAGCCCGGGCAACCGGGCATGGCCGCGCCCTACCCGCCCCAGTCCGGACAGCGATGGGAGCGGGGGCAGCCGGGCGGTCCCGGGCCGTCGCCGATGGTGCCGCCTCAGTCCGGTCCGCCACCTTCCCGGCGCGGCCAGTTTGCGCCTGGGGCCGACGCGCCCGGCCGCACCGACGCCAGCGGTCAGCGGGGAGGATGGAGCGGGCCAAACGCCGACGGCGTGGCCTCTTCTCCGCCGGCACCAGGTGGTCTCGCAGGCCCGGGCGCCCCGCGAGCCCCGATGGACCCAAGTGGCCCGGCACAGTCCGCAAGCCCGGCAGACGGCCCGGTGCTCCCGGCCGCCCCGGCGCCCTCCGCGGGCTCAGCTGGCCCGGCGCCCTCCGCGGGCTCAGCTGGCCCGATACCCCCCGCAGGCCAGCTGGTTTCGGGGGGCCCGGTACCTCCGGTGGATCCCGTGTTCCCGAGGCGAGCGGTCCCTCCGCAGAGGCCAGCGACGCCAGGTGGCACTTCACCTCTGGAAGGCCGGCTGCCGCTCGCGCGGCCGTCGAGTTTCGCGGGCTCGTCAGGGCCGCCCGAACCGCCGCAGCCGACGGTCCCGCCACCCGCACAGCAGGAAAGAACGGGGGCCGCCAGCGGGCTGCCGGACCCACCGGGCAATTCGCCGGGCACCGTCCCCCGTACCACGCCCCCACCCGGCCGGCCCGGGAGCGGCAGCCCCCGATGGCGCCGGTCACCCTACTCCGGCAGGCACGCCTTGGACGCCGGTCCGCAGCCCGCCGTCCCCGGGCCGGGAGAGGACCCGGGCAGTTCACCTGGACGGCGGGCTGACGACATACCCTCCGGCCCGCTCTACATCTGGAATCCAGCCGCCCTGACCGGCCCATTCCCGTCGGCCCCGCCGCCACGCGGCGATGCCGGGCGCCCCGGTGAGGGGGAGGAGGACACCGAGAATCCGGCGCCCTAAGCGCCGGTGGCGAGCTGCTCCTTACGCGCCGACGCGTACATGGCGACGTACTCCTGCCCGGATAGCTGCTGAATCGCCCGGACTACCTCGTCGGCGATGGCCCGGCGTGCCTTCCCCGGTGCCTCCTGTCCGGCGCCCGCGACATCACCGAAGGTCATCGGCTTCCCGATCCGTATCTCGATCCGGCCCAGACGCGGGATGACGCGGCCGGGGGGCAGCACACGGTCTGTGCCGACCATGGCGACGGGGATGACCGGGAGGCCGGAGTTCATCGCCAGCCAGCCCACCCCCGGCCGGGCGCGATACAAACGCCCGTCCGGGGACCGGCTGCCTTCGGGATAGATGCCGAAAAGCTCCCCGCTGCGCAGCAGGGCGAGGGCCCCTTCGAGCATTTCCTGGGCTGCACGGGCACCGGCCCGGTCCACCGACAGCTGGCCGGTGGCCTGCAGGTAGAGACCCATGAGCCGCAGGCCAGGCCGTTTACTGGTGAAGTACTCCGACTTGGCCGCGAACGTCACCGGGCGTTTGAGCATCAGCGGCAGGAAAACCGAGTCCAGCACCGACAGGTGATTGGACGCCAGGATGGCCCCGCCAGTGTCCGGAATGCGCTCCGCTCCGACGACCCGCGGCCGCCACAGCCCGCGCAAGAACGGCCCGGCGATGAGCCGTGATAGCTGGTACTGCACCCGTTCTCCTTCTGTGCGCCCGGTCGTCCCGGCTAGCCGATCCGGCCGGCGACGGAGGATCCCGTGACCGTCGGCCCGCGGTTGGCCGCCTCGTCACCGCTGAGCGGAACGCCCGCCAGCAGGGCGAACCCGAGTGGCAGGGCCAGTGGCAGCGCGGTGGCGGGCACGATGATGCCCGAGTCGTCGGCGAACCAGCCGAGCACGCAGACCAGCCACATCATGGCCAGGGTCATCGCGAGCAGCGGCTCGGCGGAATAGCCGCGGGGAAGTGCCTTGACCGCGAACCACGAGGGCTTCAGCAGGATCAGCCCCACCAGGATGATGACCAGGGGTACCACCGGGCTGTAGGTGTTCACCGCGAGAGAGCCGAGCATGGAGGTCCACTTACGCAGCAGCAGCCCGCCGGCGTGGCCATGGAGCAGGTTCCCGGCGAACGCGCCGATGTCAGACTGGCCCGTCGCCGGGATGAGGTAGTTGATCAGTGCGAACACCGCGAACAACGCCACCCCGCTGCCCAGGACCACGGCGACCCGCCGTACCGTGACCCTGATTCCGGCCATGGCCATGAGCAGCAGCAGGAAACACGGGACGATGGCGATCGTGCCGCCCACCTTCCCGCCGAACTGCGGCCAGCCGCACGCGATGACCGCGAAGGCCGCGACCGCGGAAGCGGCGAGAAGCGCCCGGCCCCGGCCGCCGGCAAGGCCCCGGCGGGCGCCGCCGGGGGCCGGGCTGGCTGGGCGGAGCAGCGTGTTGCCCACCCAGGCGACCGCGATCATGCCGCATACGGCGTACAGGCCGATCGCTTCGCCGCCGATTCCGTAGAACCGGCCGCCCTCAAGGACGGACAGGCCGAATGGCGAGCCCAGCTCCAGCCGGGACCCGGTCATTACGTCCAGCCCGACGATCAGCACCGTCATCAGGGCCACGGCGCCCGGCGGCCCGAACGGGTCCCGCCGCCACGGGCCGGCCAGCGCGATCGCGCTGACCACTGCCGTCCAGCCGAGGGTAAGCCCGTACTGCCAGATCGCCGGGTGCGATATCAGCCACCAGGGCACCAGGTTGGCCAGAAATGATCCAGCGGGCACCGCGCCGGTAACGGTGCCCACGATGCGCCACTGCGCGGCCCGGCGCCGCCGCCGTTCCGGCTGACCACCCCAGGAGAGCAAGCACACACCGGCGAACGCGGCCACGTCAACCAGGGCGTAGGCCCAGAAGAAGACGGTGTGCGTGCTCGTCCACACCTGATAGCTGGTGTCCTGGCCGACGAGCCCGCGGACGGAGGAAACGAGCGCGCCGCGGCCGGCGCGGGTGATCTGCGAGCCAGGCAAGCCGGCCGGGCGGGGCTGGCCGCGGCAGCCGAGGACGGTGGGCGTCAGGTCGGTGAGTACCACCATTCCGGCCTGCCGCGTCGAGAGGGCGCTGAGCAGACCCGACCGGTACGCCGGGCCGCTGATCATGACGGCCTGCAGGTGCGGCGGGATCGCGGCGGACCCTGGCGCGGTCACCATCAGCGTTGTTCCGGCGGGCAGTTCGGCCGTGATGGTGGCGAGCTCGGCGTCGGCGTGCCGCAACGCGGCGGCGCGGGTGCCGACGCGGCCGCCGGACGCGTCGGGAAGCGAACCGAGATCCACCACGGTCAGCGGGCACCGGGCCAGGACCGGCCTGCTGAGGGCGGAGACGGCGGGGACATAGGAGCCGACGTTACCGGCGGGGCCGGCCAGCGCCAGCGCGGCACCGGGCCCGACTGCGGTTGCGCAGGTCCCCTTGCCGGCCGCCGAGGCCAGCAGTCCCCACCGGGGGCTGTACCGGAGGCCATGGTTGTAGGAGACCAGCGAGGGCATGGCCGCGACCCGCGCTGGGCCGGGGACGCCCGCCTGACCGGGCCTCGCGGTCACAGCTGGAAGCGCCGGGCACGGACCTTTATTGGTGTGCGGCGCCTGCGCCCGGTCCCCGCCGTTGAGCGTCAGCCACGCGTCGGCGGGGCACGTGTGCGGAAGCACGGCGTAATCGACCAGTGAGCCGGGTGATCCCGCCCGTGCCATCGTCCACAGCGCGGGCGTCGCCGATGCGGATACGTCGGTCCAGCGCAGCCCGGAAAGCCCGACGATGACGACGTGCGGTGAGACGGCTGTCCGGGCGTGGCCGGCCGCCTTGGCCGGGCCAGGGCCCATGCTGGTCAGGACGGCAACCAGGGCCCCAGCCACGGCGAGGGCACCGAGCAGTACCCGGCGTGCCAACGTCCCCTTCACGGGGTCAACGGTATCCGGCCCGGCCGGATGACCGGCTTGCCCTGGAAGAGAGCTCAGGCCGGGCCGCCCGCCGCGGAGGTAGGCATCTCCCGGTATCGCGGCTCCAGATCGCCGCCAGGAAACTAACGGGTCTTACACATGACGCAGTAATGCAGTAATGCAGTAATGCACGTGCCAGCGGGCGGCAGGCCGGGCCATGTGTTCAGCCGGTGCAGATGTTCTGGTTGGCCGTCCGGGCCGGCGGGATGGGGAGGGACGGCGGCACGGCGAATGCGGCGGCACGGCGAATGCGTATGCCGGAGCCGGACGAAGCGAGCGGAACCGGTCTAGCCCTAGCGTTACGATCCTGCCATGGGTAACGGTTTCCGGTTCGCGCTTCAGTCGGCACCACAAGATCAGCAGCAGTGGCTGGCCACCGCGCGGCGGGCCGAGCAACTGGGCTATTCCGCCCTGCTGATGCCCGACGGCCTGCAGCTGCTGTCTCCGATACCCGCGCTGGCCATCGCGGCCGGGGCCACAACGTCGTTGCACGTCGGCACCTACGTGCTGGCCAGCCCGCTGCGGGCGCCCCGGCTGGCGGCCTGGGACGCACATTGCCTGTCTTTGCTGTCCGGCGGCCGTTTCCAGCTCGGCATCGGGACGGGCCTGCCAGAGGTCGCCCAGCAGTCCGTTGACCTGCTCGGCCAGCCCGCCATATCGCCTGCGCAGCGGCTGGCCCAGGTCGAGCGGACCATCGATGAGCTGCGCGGGGGGGGGAGGGAGGGGGGGGCGGGGGAAGGGGGAAGGGCTCGCAGGCGGCGGCCGGCCGGGAAGAGGTGGCCCGGCTGGCCGCCGGGGTACGCGACGCGGCCGGCGACCGGGCCGCGGCACTCGAGTTCGCAATCACCATTTTCGTGGTCGGCGACGAGGCGCCGGCGTGGGTTCAGCGGTTCATCGGCGCTGACGCCGCCACCCTCATCGCGCATGACTCGCTGGCGATCCTGCGTGGCAGCGTTCAGGAAATGGCGGGTGAGCTGCAGCGCCGGAGAGACGCACTCGGCTGCTCGTACATCATCGTGAACGGGACGTTCATCGAGCAGTTCGCCTCGGTCGTCGAGCTGCTCGCGGGGCGCTGAGCCCGGGCGACGCCGCTTCCAGCGGGGACCGGCGCAGCGTGTTCTGCGGGTACAACGTGACCAGCGTGAGGTAACAAGAATGTTCTAGGCCGGGGGGCGGACCCACGCCGGATCCGCCTTTCCCAGCACGTAGGTCGTCACCGCCGCCAGGACGGTCAGGGCGAAGGCGATCAGCAGCGGGTAGTAGATCTGGGCGTGCAGGACGAGCGCGGCGCCGATGACAGCACCGGTGAGCATAGTGGCCACGGCCGTCAGGCGGCGTCCCGCCCTTGATCCGCTGCCGCCGGCCAGCGCGCTGTCGGCGGCGATCCCGGTAATGGTAAGGGTGAGCACCGTGGTGGTGAGGTCGGGCACAGCAACGGAACGGGCGGCCGCGTTCTGGATTCCCATCGAGATGCCCAGCACCACGATGAGCGCATAGCGGAACGGACCGGTTACCGGGCTGGCACTGAAGGCGGCGAGGAGAGCCGAGGCCGCCAGGAAGAGTGCCTGGGCGGCGGTGGCGGAACTGAAGAGCCGGGCCCGGTGCGTGCGGTACCGGGCGGCGAGCATGCCGCCCAGCAAGGCCCCGAACGCGAACGATGCCAGCGCAGCCAGCGACGCGGCGATCGAGAATCCCGGTGCGCCGACCAGGGCGAAGCCGAGGAATACGACGTTGCCCGTCATGTTCGCGACGAAGACGTGCCCGAGGATCAGGTAACTGAACGCATCGACCAGGCCCGTCACCATGGTCATGCTGATCAGCAGCGGTGGCAGCGCGCCGTGCCGGCTGTCCCGGCCCGGCAGCAGCGTGTCACGGATGCCGGTGAGAAAAGGTGTCATCAAGCGCTCCGGCGATTCACGTTCATTTCTCACGCTAGGGCGGCCCGGCGAGTCCGAACGCATGTCAGGCCGATTGACACCGGCAGCGTACCGCCGCGATAAGCTGCGGCCATTCCAGCGGGGCGGTCCCGGATGAGCCGCGAGATACCCGGTCGCGCCGGGCGGTGGACGGTCGGCGTCACCGGGGCGGTCGTGGTGGCCCACGGCAGCCAGCCGGTCAGCACCGAGCCGGTCACCCCCGCGCAGCTTGCGGTGCTGCGGATGGTCCCGGTCGCACGGGCCATCCGGCACGCCCTGCGGATGCTCCCGGCGGGCCACGGCGATCATGCCGTCGGACAGGGCCGATGCCGGCCACGGCCAGGCCGTGGCGGACCAGCCAGCCCGATACGTGCCCCGGACCGCAGCCCAGGCCGGCCACGGGCACACCGTTCCCGGCCTCCTCGAGGAGGCAGCCGAGCAGGGCCCGGTCGAGGGGCTTGTGCGCGAGCTCGTCGCGGAAACCTTCCGCGACCCGCCGGCCACGGCGTCGTAGCTGCGGCAAGCTGCGTCGTGCCGCCCGGGTTTTTCCATTACAACATTCTGACGTGCGCATCCTGAACGGGACATGGTCCGGCTCGCGGTATCAGACTGGTGAACAGAGGCCACCGCGTTGATGGGCGGCAGCCGTACGAGGGAAGGCGTGCCGTGGCCTGACCGGTCTTGACGCTAAGAGATATGACTGCCTCCGCATTCTGCGGTAGCCCGGCTATACAGGACGCTAGCCGCTACCCTGCGCGAACAGGCGGGGAGATCGGCATCATGCCCCCGGGAGGTGACCACCATGACCGACAGCTGGGACGAAGAAGAGCTCCTCGATGTGCTCCGGCAGGTGTTCGCCTCCCAGCCGGAGGTCCCGCCGGAATTCATCGAAGCGGGGAAGAGAGTCTTCGCGTGGCATGACATCGACAAGGAACTCTCGCAGCTTACCGGCGATTCCGCGCGTGAGTCCGACCACGAACCGGCCACCCGGACCGAGGCGGCGGCTGTCCGCGCCCTGACCTTCAGCTCGGCGCACCTGGCCATCGAGCTCGAATTCACCGCGGACGCGGTGCTGGGCCAGGTGATACCGCCCCAGGTCACGACGATCACGGTGCAGCTCGGCAACGCCAGGGAAACCGGGCTGGCCACCGACGAGCTCGGCTGCTTCTCAATCCGCCCCACCCCGCCGGGAGCGTTCCGCCTGCGCTGCCAGACCGCCACGGGCCTCGACGTCCTCACCGCATGGACGACCTGTTAGCGCGGTCAGCGGAATCAGCCCACGGTCCGGCGAGAACCCCCGTCAGTCCTGGTTGTGGTAGGTAACGGTCAGCTCACCATCGGAGTAGCCGATGTGGATGACGGCGCCGTCGCGGACATCGCCAGCCAGCAGGGCGCGCCCGATCCGGGACCACGGCAGGTCGGGGACAGCGGCCGGCCCGAGGGCACCGAAGGCCAGGTTCATCAGCTGGCCCATGCGGTCGTAGATGTCTTCGAGCTCACGGGACGGGGTTGACGAGGGTGATGTTCCGCCCGCCGCGACGGGCCGGGAGCGTTGCCATGGCTTTGGCCTCCTGTGGCTGAGAACGTGTGACTACCGGGTGCATTCCGGCTGGGTAGCGCTACTACCGCCGGCAGCTGGCGCGGTCACGCGCGCCTGCTTCCCTGGGCTTCGCGCCCGGGGCGGCGGCCACGTCCTCAGTCCGGCTAGTCCTGCGGCAGGCCGCCGCCGGGACACCGCGGCACGGACTACCTACCTTGGTGAAGTGGCGGGCGCCGCGCTGCGAGAGGCTGGCGGTGAAGAGCACTCGGCTTGTCAGGACCGGCGCGAAGTGGCGCGGTATGACCTAAGGAGGACCGGACGTATGAGTATTTCGTCCTTGCCGCGCCAGCACCCGGCGCGGACCGTGACGGCCAGATGGCACGCGGATCCCGCGGATCTGTCCGTCGAGCAGTTGACGCAGAGCGTGACGAGTCCGCTCGCGCGGTGCACGGGCAGCACGGCGAATCCCGATGACTGGTTTCCGGTCGCCACCAAGCCGGCGTGCGCCCGGTCCGAAGCGGCGTGCGCGCTCGCCTTGTGTGCGGTGTGCCCGGTGCGTGCCGAGTGCCTGGAGTTGTCGATGCGGGTGTGGCACACCGGTGGCCAGCACGGCATCTGGGGCGGATTCGTCGCGGCCGAGCGCGCCGCAGCGCGTGGCAGGTGGCTGGCCGGAGTTCCCGTTGCGGCACTCCTGACGACCGCTACGGAAGAACCGTGCGAGCACCACCGGCAGGAAAGGCGGTTAGTGGACGACGGTGGCCAGGTCCTCGCCGGAACGCCAGGGCCGGCCCGGCGAGGACCAGCACGATCAGCCTGATGTTAACGCATGGCCATCGGTGCCCGGCGTAGCCTGCTCGGCGGCCATCCGCGCGAGCTGCACGCGCGAGGTGACGCCCAGCTTCCAGAAGACGTGCCGCAAGTGGAAGGCGACGGTGTGTGCGCTCAGGAATACCTGGCCTGCCACCTGGCGGTTGCTGTGCCCTTGCGCGACCAGATCGGCGATGCGCCGTTCGGTGTCCGTCAGGCTGTCCCAGCCAAAGGCTGGCCTGTCCGTGTGTTTCCAATGACAGAGCCGGGTGCCGGCCGTGCGCAGGCAGGACCGCACCCGGGCCGTGCAATCGACGGCGCCGGCCTGCTCGTAGAGGGCATGGGCTTGCCGCAGCCGGTCCACCGCATGGTCCTGGTCACCCCATTCGGCCCAGGCATGCGCAGGCGTCCTCCAGCGCGTAGGCGCGAGCCAGGGCAGCCGAGTAACGGCTGGCGGCCTGTTCGAGGATCGGGGGGATCCTGCTCGACCAGGCCGTGGGCATGGTCGGCGGCCGCTGCCATGTCCGGGTCGCCCGGCTGGCTCGTGGCCAGCTCCTGGGTCGCCTCAGCCAGCCTGACCGCCTTGGGCTGGTCACCGTCGGCCAGTGCGCCGCGGACAAGCAGGACCGCGCCTTCCGGGTCGGCGACCCTGCCGCCGAACAGGGTCAGCTGCAGGTGCTTTTCCAGGTCGTGGACATAGGAGCGCACGTCCAGTTCTGTTCGCGTCACACTTACCCCCGGGGGCTGGAGGGGACCTTCGGCTCCAGCATTGGCGAGGCGTGGTCCCGGCGCACCGTCCCTTCGGGACCAACCGGCTGTCCTGATAGGACCAGGCGTCTATACCATCGGTCGGGATTGGCGGAGGGCCTGCAGCGTCCGCCGTGCCCGAGCGGCAAGCTGCAAGTTGAAGTGGGTGTCAGGAAGGCTGAGATCGTAGCCGGACACCTCACGGATGCGCCTCAGGCGGTACTTCAGGGTGCTGCGGTGGATAGAGAGCGCGCCGGCGGAGGCGTCGTAGCTGCCACCGTGATCGAGGTACTCGCTGAGCGTGAGAACCAGCTGTGTGCCATGGAGAGAGTCGTAGTCGATCAGCCGGCCAAGCCACTGACGCACGAATTGCTCGATGGCTGACGTGTCGTTGGCCGTCGCCAGGAGCTGATAAACCCCAAGGTCACCAAAGATCGTGACTTGCTCGGGACCACCGATCGTCTTCTGGATCTGCAGCGCCAGCTGCGCTTCCCGGTACGAGCGCGGGAATTCACTGGACTCGCGGCACCACCCGCCGACGCCGATCCGGCCGTGGGCGCCATGCAGTTCTGCGGCCACGCATTCCCGGAACCGCTCCCACGGTGCCTCCGTGTCGGCCAGGACGATCACGTCATGGAGTCGTGGAGCCAGCAGCGACCCCACCTTGAGCTGCCGGGCGGCCCGGCTCACGGCGTGGAAGAACAGGTCGATATCGTCGTCGCTCTGCGCAGCATCGACGATGGCGACCCGGTGCGGGCGCCCCAGGTCGTAGCCGAGGGCCTGGGCACGGTTCAGCGCGCCGGCTCCGTCTGGACCGGTGCCGGCGATCAGATCGAGCACGAGGTTGACGCGCAGCCGCGTATCGGTCTCGACCAGGCCCTGCAGGCGGGCGATCTCCATGGTGAGCACCGTGGTCCCATGCTCGATGGCCATCCGCTCGGTATCTCCCGCTGTCCCGTCAGGATCATGGAGGGCAAGTACGCCCACCGGGGTTCCCCCGAGCAAGGCTACCGAGAAGAGGTGCTCCCCTTCCCGGACCGGCCCGGAGGCGATCATCATCCGGCCCAGGAGCCGGTCCCGCTGATCCGGGTGGCCCTTGGGATAGGGATCCGGGCGGCCAGGACCTGCCCACGCCCGCAGGTTGCCGAAGCGGTCCTCAATGGCCGCCGCGCGATCCGTCAGCTCGTAGACCGCCTGAGCGATCCCCTTCTGCCCCTCACCCCGGAGGGCAACCATCGTCAGCCTCTCGTGGATCTCCATCCTGCGTCCCAGCGCGAGGTTAGCGGCCCGCAGCTCCGCGGCCTGTTCGCGCTCCCGGCTGCGCAGCCGCACATTGGCCAGCGCCACCCCCGCCTGCTGCGCCAGCACCTGCAGCAGGAATCGCTCATTTTCGGCGGGCTGGCCATCGGCCCCGACCACCAGGTAGCCAGACGGCCCATGAGGACTGGACAGCGAGTAGGCCCATGACCATGGCACCCCGGGGACCTCAACCCGCCCCCCGTCCGCCGCCGGGCTGCCCGGGCCAGCCGGCGTGACAGCCGGAAGATTCGCGGAAAGGCCCGGCCGGCCAGGTATCCGGAGATCCTGCCAATGGCCATCAAGGGCGATGCCCAGAGTCTTGCACGGACCCAGGGATTCGACCGCATTCGCGACGAAAGGCAGAATGCTGGCCTGGCGATCTTGCTGAGTCAAGAGCATCAAAAGCACGAGCAGGCTCCTGAGTGCGGAGCGTTGCTCGCGGACCGGACCTTCACGATCAGGCCTGCTGCCGGGCACGGTTTAATCTCGTAACGCCGGGAAACGCGTCCGCGCCGACGTAGTACTGGCCGACGTAGTACTGGTTGTCATGGACCATGCCATCGACGATCATCATGGGGCGGGTCCGCCAGGTGTACGTCTCTGCCCGGTTCGCAGATCCTCAGCCAGGAACGGCATCACGACCTCGTCCCGGCCCGCTGACCCGCTATAGAGCGCACTGATGTGGCTGCCGCCTGGCACCGGGCCCTCCAGAATACCCAACGACACAGGCCCGGTCATGGGTTGCTCCTCGCGACGGTAAGCCTGAGCCTAGCCCACACCGATCTTTACCGGGCCAACCGCGCCCCGAATCTTGACCCTGGCGCGATCAGCGGCCGGGCACGACGGCAGATGACCAGCTGACGACGCCGGACGCTAGCCCGATGTGTGATGTGGCTCCGCACCCGCCAGCACACCCTGAACGAACCGCGAAGCGCACGCCTGGATCGGAAGAGATCTGGCTGGCTCAGGCCAGGATCTTGGCCTTCTCGCGTTCGAACTCCTCAGCAGTGATGACTCCCCGGTCCCGGAGGTTAGCCAGCTTCTCCAGCTGGTCCGCGGCACTGGCCGGTGAGCCCGCCGCAGCTTGCTGGATATAACCGCGGACGGCCTGATCCTTCAGCTGGGCCTGCCGCATCTGCCGTTCGTGCATGGAATCGCCGCGGGCGATCAGGTAGACCAGCACGCCGATTAGCGGGATGAACAGCACGAACACGAACCACAGGGCCTTGGCCCAGCCGGACAGATCATGACTGCGGAAGATGTCGATGAACACCGTGATCAGGATCCAGATCCAGATCACCCACAGGAAAATCTCAAGTACCGTCCAGAAAGCGTCCAAGAGCGGATAAGACGACGACCCAGCGGCCAGTATCATTTCCTTCTCCTTCGCCAGGGAGGCCGCCGAAAGCCACCCGGCTGTCGGCGGTTTTCCGGGCGCAAGATCTTCGCCAGGAACGAGGACGTCACGTTCCAGCAAATCCGATCGGGAACCGTACAAGCTCCAGGCTCAGCTGGTACGACCGCGTTGAAAGACAGCCAACCACAGTGGAGGTGGATCGGTCATTAGTATTTTTCCTTCCACCTTCTTTCACCTTCACTCTCGAGCGCGTTCGTGACGCCGTCAGATCGCGCAGACGATCTCGTCCTCCCAGCGGCATACTGTCTCGCGGCTACCAGCTCGGATGTCGTCGTTCTGGGCGCACCAGTCGTAGAAGGCGAAGAGCCGCCGCGGACGTCGCGCTCACACGGCGTGGAGCCGGTGACGCGGGCGCGCAGGTTCAGGACGTCGCGGAGTTTCTCCTTGCCGATCCAGGCGGCGGCGATTTCCTGCCCGGCCGGATCCGCCTGCAGGGTGTCCATGATCTTGGTGAACTGGGCGGGTGACAGGTGCTCCAGGTTCCGGACGAGCAGGTTCTTGATGCCGTACTCGGGGTCGCCGGAGCGGCCGCGGCGCCCGTACTTGCCGCGGACGACCCAGCGACGCACGTCGCCGGTCATCTTTACGGCCAGGTGCACGACGTGGAACAAGTCCACCGCGATCCGCGCGCCGGGCAGCATCCGGCGCACCGCGGACGCATAGATAGAGCACATATCGATCGCGACCACCCGGATCGCGTCCCGCCAGGCGGGGGCGGCCTGCGCCAGCCAGTAGCGGCGTCATCGGCGGTGCGGCCCTCCACCTGCCCGAGCAGCCCCTGATCCCCGGACAGGTCAAAGAAGCCGGTGTGCCACCGGTCTGCGAGCAGCAGGTATTCCCCGGTCTGCTCATCGATGCGCCACCGGCCGCCGCGGCGGTGCTCGTCGATGCCCAGGTGCGCCACCGGCGCGGGGGCCTGCTCCAGCACCGGGCCCGCGGCGGCGGCGAACACGTCATGCGCCGCCAGGAGATCCCAGCGTGCCGGGCCGCCTCCGCCGGGGTGATCCCCCGGTCCGCGATCTCGGCGCCGGCCTGCTCTCGCGCCGGGCCGTCGCCGGCAGCGGCGGCACCTGCGGCAGCTCCTGCCAGATGCGGAGTGGGGACTACTGACCAGCTCGGCCCCCGGTCCTGGGCTGGCACAGAAGACGACGACGCCGTGCATACCGGGGGCGGGGGATCCGGAACGGGCCCGCGAGCTCACGGTACGGCCGAGGGTGCGGGGAAGGCGGAAGGGTGTCATGAGCGAGTCTCTTAGGTACAGCGAAACCGGATCGGCGAGCGGCGACCAGACGCACGCCCTGTTCGGGCAGACGATGGAATACGTCGCGGTCACGGCCGGGTTCTTCGCGCTCGGCGCCTACCTGGGACGTCATCTGTCCTACGGCTGGGCCTTCGTCGGGTTCATCGCCGCCTTTGCCTGCCTGATCAGCATGAACTTCACGGTGCGGCGGTCCGGGTTGGTGAGCGCCGCCCTGCTGTTCGCGGTCGGCCTGCTGCTCGGGCTGGCGACGGCGCCGACACTGGTGTACTACGCGGGCGCGGACCCGCAGGCGCTGTGGCAGGCCGGCGGAGCCACCGCGCTGTTCATCGCCGGCTTCGGCGCGGCCGGCTACGCAACCCGGCGGGACCTGTCCGGCCTCGCCCGCGTGTGCTTCTGGGCGCTCATCGCGCTCATCATCTTCGGCATCGTGCTGATCTTCATCCACATCCCGGCCGGCTCGCTCGTCTATTCGGTTCTCGGGCTGGTGATCTTCGCCGGCCTGACCATGTCCGATTTCCAGCGGGTACGGCGCTCCAAGGACCCCGGCTCCGCGCCGCTGATCGCCGCATCGATCTTCCTCGACGCGCTGAACGTGTTCCTGTTCTTCCTGCGGATCTTCTCGAGAGGTAACACGTGAGCGCCGGGTGATCTTGCCCGGCCGTCGTCGCCAGACACCGCGTGTCAGCGGCCGACCGCCGCCAGATACGCGCCGCCCTTGATGGCGAGGACCTCGTTGCGCGGCCGCGCCGCTCACAACTCGCGGCGAAACACCCACAGGTCCGTCCGTGAGCCACCTGCCCGATCCCGGGCGCGGGCCGGCCGAAGCTGCGAATGGTGCGCCGGCGAACCAGGTGAGTCACCACAGGGTCGCTGGCCAGCAGGGTACTCAACCGCGCGCTCACCGGTGCCCCAGCCTCTCCCACCTGCCATCCACCAGGCTACCGATCGTAGCGGGCCAGCCCTCGGCCCTGACGTGAAAGCCGGCCAGCCTCGATGCCATGCCACCAGCACCCTCGCCACCTCAACCCGTCGGGACGCTGCCTTCAGCGCGTGCGTGGTGAACCAACTGCAAGCATTGGTTGCACATCTGTTCTTTACGTGCTACCGTGGGTTGCAGTTCGAGAGTGGGAGTGAGCGATGACCGACATGCGACGCCACGTGGCGGCACCCGTGACCGGCGATAGCCGCCGACGCGCTCAGCGAGGGATCGGATACTGATGGCGGACCTGGTGATCGAGCGGGAGGTTCTGATCGAGGCACCGGCGGAGGTGGTGTGGCGCACCATCACCGAGCCCGATCAGATGAGCCAGTGGTTCGCCGACCGGGTGGAACTGGTCGTGGAACCCGGCGCTCATGGCTTCATGGGGTTCGGGGACCAGGGCGGCCCGGTCGTCGTGGAGACGGTCGATCCACCGACCCGGTTCTCATTCCGCTGGAACCATCCCCGCGGGGAGGAACCAGTGACTGGCAACTCGATGCTCGTCGAGTTCACGCTGACGCCGGACGGCGACGAGCGGACCCGTCTTCGAGTGTCCGAAAGCGGCCATGAGCTGCTCGCCTGGCCCGACGCGGAGAAAGAACGTTATGCCGGCGAGCACCGGGGCGGCTGGGCCGAGTACCTGGACCGCCTCGCCCAGATACTTGCGAAGCGCCAGTCGGGATGACGGCGCAGGCCGATGACGAGGTGTGGTCGGCCATCGCCGACCCCTCTCGTCGCCGGGTCCTCGACCTCCTCGTCAGCAACGGTGACGTCAGCGCCAGCTGGCTGGCCGGACGGGTGCCCTTCTCCCGCCAAGCGGTCTCCAAACATCTGGTCGCGCTCGAACAGGCCGGGTTGGTCAGCCGGCGCAAGCACGGCCGGGAGGTTCTCTACCAGGTCCAAGCCGACCGTCTCAACCAGGCCACCCGGGCCATGGCTGACCTCGCCGCGCAATGGGACCGGCGACTCGCCACGATCAAACGGCTCGCCGAAGCGGCACACGCAGAAGCAAAGAAAACCGAAGGCTCGAACACTCCCATCCAAGGAGGATGTCATGACGGATGAATCAGCAAACCCCGGCGGCCCGGCGGCGGGCGCCGCCAGCGCACCGAGCCTGCCCGCGGCCGTCGACCGGGCCACCTTCCAGGCCGGACTGGACAGGCTGCGGGTCCGGGAGAAGGCGCACACCCGGGAGGGCGACGCGATCGCCGCGGCCCGGCGCCACCTGCCGATGGTCGAGGTAGACGCCAGCCTCGCGCTGACCGGGCCCCGCGGGCCGCTCACCCTGCTCGACGCGTTCGAAGGGCGCCGGCAGCTCATCGCCTACTACTTCATGTGGTGGGCCTGCCACCCCGCGGCCGAGCAGTGCGAAGGCTGCACGTGGGTCACCACCCAGGTCACGGAGCTGTCCTACCTGCATTCCCGCGACATCACCTACGCGGTCTTCTGCCAGGGGCCCTATGGCGAAAGCATCCGCTACCGCGACTTCATGGGCTGGGACATGCCCTGGTACTCCGCGCAGGACTCCCTCGGCACGCTCCTCGTCGGGCGCCGCGTGGGCAGGATGCACATCGTGTGCTACCTGCGGGACGGCGACCGCGTCTTCGAAACCTACTGGACCACCCTGCGCGGCGTCGAGGCCATGGACTACAGCTACGCGCTCATGGACCTGGCCGCATACGGACGCCAGGAGCCGTGGGAGGACTCACCCCCCGGCTGGCCGCAACAGTGCACCAACACGCGGACTGACGGCGGCCCGCCCGATTGGCCACCAGTGCCAGAGTGGCCGGGCGGACGCCCCATCCCCCAGTGGCCGCGACTCGAAGCTGGACGCTCTGACGACCTCGCCATTGGGCCCTGATCGTCAGCGGAGACGCTGAGGCGTGCGGCCATGTCCGCTCGGCCCGTTTGCGGACACCCCGCATGACGTCCCGGCAAACATGCGATAGCTAGTTCAGGTCAAAGACCGTGGTCCAGAGCCTTGGTAAGTTTAGCCGAGCGGTTTGGAATCATGCCACGGCCCGGTTCTCGGTAGAGCTTGGCCCGGCAGTCAGCCGCGCAAGGCAGGCGGCGGCTCGCCGGTCGACCTCGGGATCCGGGTCGGCGTAATGGCGGAGCGTGCTTGCGCCGCCGCCGCTGTGGCTACGGCTTCGTTCCGATTGAGGCCTATTCACCTGGGAGCCGGTGAGCGGATTCGAACCGCTGACCTGCCGTTTACAAGACGGCTGCTCTGCCAACTGAGCTACACCGGCGGGAGACTCCGAGCATGCTAGCCGATCCGCCCGCTGGCCTGTGAAAACCACATACTGACCTGCGGGTTCTTCCTTTGCCGGACAGGGCCGGGATGCGCCCGGCGCTGTCCGAAGTTGTCCGGCTGGCACTGGTGAGTACCGGCCGACAACGGCTGTCTGTGCTGAATACGTGCCGAAGCTCGGCGCTCGGTCGTGCGCTGGGATGATAGCTACCGATCTCCGCTGCCCTCACCGTCTCTGCCTTCCTGGCCCTGATCCGGAGCTCGGTCGTCGTTGGCTTGCTTATCGCCATCGGCCTGGCCGGCCCGGGACTTGCCGTCATCGCGTGCCGGGTCGTCGAGGGCTTCCATGATCCTCCGCTTGGCGATGTCGTGCTGGCCGTCGAGACACCGAGCGTAAGTGCGCAGCAGGACTTCAACGCTGTGCCCTGCCCACTCGGCGACCTGGGCGGGCGCTACTCCCCCGTTGAGCCATGTGGACAAGCATGCGTGGCGGAGGTCGTAGGGGCGGCGACCCAGCGGGGACGCGTATTCGCCTGCGTCGAACGCAGCCTCACGGGCCCGCTTCCATGCCCGGCGATAGGTGATCGTCGCGAGCAGGCCACCCTTGACGCCATGGAATACGTGGCCATCGGGAGATGTGCCGTACTCGTCCAACTGGAACCGGAACAGCCGTACCTGGGGAGGCGGGATCGGGACGGCCCGTATCTCACCTTCGCCCCGGTGCTTGAGCCCGCGCCGGTCCCGCCCGGCGCCGGAGTCTGTCCACCGCGTACCAGCGTCCGGTGCGGTGGTGGTGACGTGCATCTCCCCCCATGTGCCATCAGGGGGCAGGCGCAGGTCTGCCGTCCGGAGCATGACGGCCTCTTCAGGTCGCAGCCCGCAGTAGTACATGACGCCGAAGAACGCCACTAGTCTCGGGCCGGACGGCTCTTGTGCTTCCACGGCAGCCAAGAGAGCGCGGGCCTGATCGGGGTTGATGACGCGGCGGCGGTCGATTGCCTGCGAGGCGCGCGGAGCGGTCCACCGCAGATCTTTGATCGGATTAGCGTCGAGTAGCCCCAGTTCGACCGCGTATTGCAGCGCGTTGAACAGGACGGCACGGTGGCGTCTGGCCGATGTCGCGGCGACGCGGCTGCCATCGAGCCGAGTGACTGCCATCTCTAGCAGTGCGCGGGCATCGGCTGAGCGACGCAAGGCTGACACTGGCCGGGTGTTGCGCGATAGCCAGGTCAGCACGGCCGCCACATCGTCCGGCGCTGACGTTCGGATCCGGGTGTTGTAACCCCAGCCAAGGACCGCGCGGCGGATATCGGCATCAGACGGCTTGCCCACCGCCGATTCGATCATGGCGGGCAGCGCGGCAGCCAGTGCTTGTGCGATGGCTCGCCGGTACTTGGCACTTACCGGCTTCCACTTCATGTCCACGTAGGCACACGTGAAGTCATACCACCTCATCCCCGGATCATCGCGCCGCCACACGGCGGGTAGCCCCGTTCCTGTTGCGAAGGCTTCACCGCGCCTGGCGGCTGCCAGGAGTTCGGCGCGGAAGCTGTCCGCCTGCGCGGCGATGCGGAATGATCGCCTCCACCGCTTGGGGCCAGCCTTCCACCGAACCGCGTATGTGGTGACCCTGGCGCCGCGGTAGATCTCTGTCTTCCAGATTCGGACGTCGTAGCTCAAGTCATCGCTCATGCGGCATCTCTCCGGCCACTGAGCCACTGGGCCAGGTCGTCACGCTGCACTCGCAAACAACATGACATCGGTTCTTTTGAGTAAGGAAGAAAGGGTGTGTGCCTGC
>CAWDTK010000027.1:0-74770 GCA_963805255.1 uncultured Actinomycetes bacterium | reverse complement strand
CGGGCGGCCGCGGGCCGTCCGAGCAGGTCGTGCTCGTGCCCTTCGGCGACATGCATGACGCGCGCTTCCCGGCGGACCGGCCATGGCCTGCGCGCATCCCCCCGCCCGCCCCGGCCACGGTGTACCCGGTCCCGCTGGACGCCCGGGTCATCGACGCCGCCGGTGCACCGGTGACCGTCACCGGCCGCGCCGTCGTATCCGCGCCGCCCGACGCGCTGATGGCGGGGGACAGCCCATGGCTGGCGATCACCGCCTGGGCTGGGCCGTGGCCGGTGACCGAGCGGTGGTGGGACGAGCGGAACGCCACCCGGCGGGCCCGGTTCCAGCTGGTCACCGAGGACGGTATCGCCTGGCTGGCCGCCATTGAACTGGGCCGCTGGCAGATCGAGGCCAGATACGACTGAGGCAAGGGGCGGCCGCGGCCGCCACGGGTGGGAGGCAAAGATCATGGGCTGGGACAATCCTCCGGTCACCTGGCGAGAGCTCGAACGGCGCTTGTCATGGAACGTGACCCGGCTGCCGCCCGGGCCGGGAGAGGCACCGGGAGCCGCACGGCCAGACGCCGGCCCGGGTCCAGGTCATGTCGCACCGGCCGGGAACCGGGAGGACGTCCCGCCCTGGGCGGAGCTGCACTGCCATTCCTCCTACAGCTTCCTCGACGGGGCGTCGAGCCCGGCCGAGATGGTCGCCGAGGCCGGCCGCCAGGGCGTGCAGGCCCTGGCCATCACCGATCACGATGGCATGTACGGGGTGGCGCAGTTCGCCCAGGCCGCGGCGCGCCAGGCGGAGCAGACGGGAATCCCGCTCCAGACGGTCTTCGGCGCCGAACTGAGTGTTGGCGGTGCTGGCCCGGGGCAGTGCCGGCCCGGGGGGATGATCCCCCGGAACCCCCCGGATGCCCGCTGGGGTGCCCGCCGTACACCGGCGGTGCCGGCCCGGGGGGGCGGCCCCCCGGAACCCCCCGTCACCCGCTGGGGTGCCCGCCGTACACCGGCCGCTCGCCCGGGCCGCTGGCCCGGGACTCGCTGGGCCGGTAAGGAATTTGGTCCGTATCCCGCGATGGCTGGCCCGCGGACAGGTGCACCTGATCCGGAGGGAGAGCATCTGCTGGTGCTGGCGCGGGATCCGGAGGGATACCGGCGGCTGTGCACGGTGATCAGCGCGGCTCAGCTCGCCGGGGGCGAGAAGGGGCGGCCGGTCTACGACCGCGGCGTTCTCGCGGACGCTCACGACGGGCACTGGGTGATACTGACCGGCTGCCGTAAGGGAGCCGTTCCCGCCGCCCTGGCCGCCGAAGGCCCGGAGGCGGCGCTCGGTGAGCTGCGTGCGCTGGCCGGCGTGTTCGGCCCCGGCAACGTCATGGTGGAGCTGACCTTCCATGATCAGCCCGGTGACGATGAACGGAACGAGGCCCTGGCCGGGCTGGCCGCGACTGCGGGGATAGGCGTGGTCGCCACCGGCAACGTGCACTACGCGTCGCCGGCGCAGGCGCGCCTGGCGGAGGCACTCGCGGCGGTTCGCGCCCGCCGCAGCCTCGATGAGATGGACGGCTGGCTGCCCGCTTCCGGCGCCGCCTACATCCGGTCCGGTGCCGAGATGAGCCGTCGGCTGCGGCGTTTCCCCGGTGTGCAGGAGCGGACCGTGGAGCTGGCCGGCTCCTGCGCGTTCGACTTCCGCGTGATCGCGCCGGGCCTGCCCGACTTCGGGGTTCCCGGGGACTACAACGAGATGTCCTGGCTGCGGGCGCTGATCGCGGAGCAGGCCCCGAAGCGCTACGGGCCGCCGGGCGCGGAGTGGGAACCGGGGGCCTACCGCCAGATCGAGCACGAGCTCAGCGTGATCGAGGAGCTCAAGTTCCCCGGGTACTTCCTTCTCGTCCACGACATCGCCCGGTTCTGCGAGAACCGGAACATCCTGTGCCAGGGGCGCGGCTCCGCCGCGAATTCGGCGGTCTGCTACGCGCTCGGCATCACCAGCGTGGACGCCGTCCGCCACGGCCTGCTGTTCGAGCGGTTCCTGTCCGCCGGGCGGGACGGCCCCCCCGACATCGATCTGGACATTGAGCACCGGCGCCGCGAGGAGGTGATCCAGTACGTCTACGACGCCTACGGCCGGGACCGGGCCGCCCAGGTCGCCAACGTGATCTCTTACCGGCCACGGATGGCGTTGCGGGACGCGGGGCGCGCTCTCGGCCATCCTCCCGCGGAACTGAACGCATGGTCGCGGCGAGCCGGGCCCGGTGAGGTCGCGGGAAAAGACGCGGACGTACCCAGCGATGTGACCGCCCTGGCGGAGCAGATGCAGCAGCTCCCGCGGCATCTGGGCATCCACTCCGGCGGGATGGTCATCTGCGACCGGCCGGTGGGCGAGGTGTGCCCCGTGGAATGGGCGCGGATGCCCGGCCGCAGCGTCCTGCAGTGGGACAAGGACGACTGCGCCTACGCCGGGCTCGTCAAGTTCGACCTGCTCGGCCTGGGCATGCTGTCGGCCTTGCACGACTGCTTCGATCTCGTCGAAGCCCACTATGGCCATCTGTGGAACCTGAACTCGATCCCGCAGGAGGACGCCGGCGTCTATGAGATGCTCCAGGCGGCGGATACCGTGGGGGTTTTCCAGGTCGAGTCGCGGGCCCAGATGTCCACCCTGCCGCGGCTGCGTCCCGAGAAGTTCTACGACCTCGTTGTGGAGGTCGCGCTGATCAGGCCGGGCCCCATTCAGGGCGGATCAGTCCATCCCTACCTGCGCCGCCGCGCAGGTACGGAGGAACGGCTGATCCCGCATGAGACCATGCGCGAGGCCCTGGGCAAGACGTACGGGGTACCGCTGTTCCAGGAGCAGATGATGCAGCTGGCCATCGACTGCGCGGGGTTCACGCCGGCCGAATCCGACAAGCTGCGGCAGGCGATGAGCTCGAAGCGGGCCCCCGAGCGCATCGAGGAGCTGCGCCAGCGGCTCCTGGACGGCATGGACCGGCGGGGCATCCCCGGGCCGGTCGCCGAGGATGTCTACGGGAAGATCCTCGCCTTCTCCAGCTACGGGTTTCCCGAGTCCCACGCCATCAGCTTCGCCTACCTCGTGTACGCGAGCGCGTGGCTGAAGCACTATTACCCCGCGGCGTTCACCGCCGCCCTGCTGCGCAACCAGCCCATGGGCTTCTACTCTCCGGCCAGCCTGATCAGCGACGTGCGCCGGCACGGGGTGGAGGTGCTCGGGGTGGACGTCAACGCCAGCAGCGACCTTGCCACCCTGGAACCCCCCGGGACGCCGGCGGCTGGCCTCCGCCGGCGCAACCAGGGTCGGCCCAGCTCCAGCCGTCACCGCAGCAGCCCGCCATCAGGCTCGGACTGCGCGGTGTGCGGAACCTCGGCGCGGACACCGCCGCGGCGGTCGCTGCGGGCCGCCCCTACCGGGACGTGGAGGATTTCGCCCGCCGGACCCGGCTGCCCGCGGCGGCCCTGGAAGCTCTCGCTGCCGGGGGCGCGTTCGGCTGCTTCGGCGTGGGCAGGCGGGAGGCGATGTGGGCTGCGGGCGCCGCGGCGGCTATCCGCCCGGCTCAGCTTCCCGGCACCACACCCGGGCTGGTCGCGCCGGCGCTGCCCGTCATGACACCGGCGGAAGAGACAGTCGCTGATCTCTGGGCCACGGGAGTGTTCGGCACCCATCCGCTCCGGCACATCCGGCCGGTGCTGGAGGAACAGGGAGTCGCGACCGTGGCGGCGCTGGCCACCGCCCCCGCGGGCGGCACCATCGTGGTGGGCGGCCTGGTCACCCACCGGCAGCGCCCGCCCACGGCCGGCGGTGTGGTGTTCCTCAGCCTGGAGGACGAGACCGGAATGGCGAACGTCATCTGCCCGCCGCAGGTATGGGAGCGCTACCGCCGGGTGGGCGCGGAATCGGGCGCCCTGCTCGTTAACGGCCGGGTCGAGCGCACCGAGGGCGCCACCAACCTGGTCGCCACCCGGCTGCGGCGGCTCCGGGTCGCCGCCGCCCCGCCCAGCAGTGACCAGAAATGTCCGGATGCAGGTCCCGTCGGCCCGGGGCGGGGTTAGTCCGGACGGCGCGGCGGCGGCGTGCATGCCGGCACCCGGCCGCCGGGCAGGCCGGCTGCTGGTCAGGGACACGTATGCCCCATATCGCGCGGGTCATTCCTGCAGTTAGTTTATTTGCCCAAGCAAGTATCATGGCGCCTGGTCCTAGGCTGGCCGGCATGTTGTGTCCTGCAAGTCCGGCTCCGCCGCCTGATGATCAAAAAGCGGGGCCGCAACCTGCGAGCCGGGCAGGCCAAGGCGTGGACAGGGAACTGGTTCAACGGGCACGGCCTGCACCGTCTGCGTGGCACCATCCGCTATCCGAAGGCAGCGTAACCATGCCAGGAAGATCATCGGTAAGCCGTATGCGGGAAAACCGCACGTACGGATTGAAAGGGGGATGGGGGAACGGGCCGCTCGCGGCACCGCGCCCCTGACTGCCAATGGACAGCCTGGCGGACGATCTCACGGCCGCGATCGGGGCGGAGCACGTGCTCGCCGACCCGGACCTGATGGCCGGCTACACCACGGACTGGACCCGCCGGTACCGCGGCGACGCAGTCTGCGTGGCCAGGCCCGGAACAACCACGCAGGTAGCCGACGTGGTACGGGTCTGCGCCCGGCACCGGGCGCCGATGGTGCCCCAGGGCGGCAACACCGGCCTGGTGGGCGGGTCGGTGCCCGCCCGCGGCGGCGTGGTGCTGTCCACCCGCCGGCTCCGGTGGCTCGATCCGGTGGACACCCTGGCCGCGCAGGTCACCGCGGGCGCCGGGGTGACTATCGCCGAACTGCGGGCGCACGCGGGCGCGGCGGGCCTCGAATACGGGATCAGCCTCGCCTCCCGGGATTCCGCTACGGTCGGCGGGACCATCGCCACCAACGCGGGCGGCCTGCACACGATCCGCTACGGCGGGACACGCGCCCAGTTGCTCGGCGTGGAAGCCGTTCTGGCCGACGGCAGCGTCATCTCGCGCCTAGGCGGCGTCCGGGCGGACAACACCGGCTATGACCTGGCGCAGCTTCTGGCCGGCAGCGAGGGGACGCTCGGGGTGGTCACGGCCGCGCGGCTGCGACTGCGGCCCGCGGAGCCGCACGCCGTCACCGTACTGGCCGGCGTGGACGGCATCGAGACCGCGGTCGCCCTGCTCGCCGAGATCCGCGCGCGTGCCCCCGGCGTCCGCGCGGCGGAATACTTCGAGGCCGCCGGCCTCACGCTGGTGCGCGAGTACACCGGGCTGCCCGCGCCGCTGCCCCGCGCGTACCCGGCCTACCTGCTGGCCGAGGTGGCTGGGCCAGCCGATCATGCCGAACGGCTCGCGGGCATCTCGCTTCTCGACGACGCGGCGGTCGCGCTGGATCTCCCCGGAAGCGCCGCCCTGTGGGCCTACCGCGAGCGGCACACGGAGGCGATCAGCGCGGTCGGCGTCCCGCACAAGCTCGACATCGCGGTGCCGCTGACCAGGCTGGCGGCGCTGCGCGGCGCCCTCGGCGATGCCATCCGGGCGGCCGGTGCGCCGTCCGGTGCCGCGCCACTCATGATCGTCTTCGGGCATATCGGGGTCGGCAACCTGCACGTCAACGTGCTCGGTCCGGATCCGGCGGATCAGGCTGTGGACGAGGCCGTGCTGCGGCTGGCGGCGGCGTACGGCGGCTCGATCTCGGCGGAACACGGCATCGGCCGTCTGAAAGTTCCCTCGCTGCGGCTAAACCGCTCTCCGCAGGAGATAGCGGCCATGCGCGCCATCAAGGCGGGGCTGGACCCGGACGGCCTGCTCAATCCCGGAGTCCTGTTCACCTGAGTTTTTGATGACCCGCAGTGGTGATCAGGTGGCACCATGAGGGAGTGGTGACAGAGCCAGTAGTGACAGAGCCAGCGGAGACGATGAGCCAGCCGCCGGCCCTCGGCCCGCCCGTCCTGAGCCCGGCCGCCGGGCCAGACCGGGCCATCAGCCTGGCGGCCGGCACCGGGTCGACGCCACG
The DNA here is from genome assembly GCA_963805255.1 of uncultured Actinomycetes bacterium. GTDB lineage: Bacteria > Actinomycetota > Actinomycetes > Streptosporangiales > Streptosporangiaceae > Bog-532. Next base: position 68,762 of record CAWDTK010000027.1, on the reverse strand, counting down.
GCCCGTGCGGTCATCGAGTGCGCCGCCGATGCGATCGTCGCCTACGACACCGACCGGACCGTGCTGCTGTGGAACCCGGCCGCGGAGCGGATGTTCGGCTGGACGGCGCCCGAGGTGGCCGGCGTTGAGCCGCCAATCATCCCGGAAGAGCTCAAGGCCGAGCACAATGCCGTGCTGGAACGGGTGCGCGGCGGGGGGCAGATCTCCTTCGCGACCCGCCGGATCCGCAAAGACGGCAGCATGCTGGACGTCCGGATCGACACCAGCGCCCTCATCGGCACCGGCGGCGAGGTGACCGGCTGGGTCAGCGTCTGCCACCAGGCCGGTGAAGACGACGTGGCCCGGCACTACATGGCTGAGCGGGCCCGGGTCGTGCGCAGGCTGGGCGACGTCGTGGCCGACATGAACGCGCAGCGGGATCTGGAATCGGTACTCGACCGCATCGCGGCGAGCCTGCGCGAGCTCACCGGCGCCGACGCCGGCGGCTTCGTGCTCATCGAGGACGGCATGCTCCGCCTGGTCAGCTCCTCGGGACTGCCGGCCCGGCTGCGCGGACGTACCGCGGCGCTCTCCACGAGCCTGGTCGGTGACCTGATGCGATCCGGCAAGACGGTCATGATGACGACCCGTGACTCCGGCGGTTTCGGCGACCTGATCTGGTCCGCCCTACCCGGGCTGCACACCATCGCCCTCAGCCTGTCACATGTGGGCGAGCGCCCCTACGGCGCGCTGTACGCCCTCTACAGCCGGCGCAACCTCAGCCACGTCGAGCTGGAACTGCTGGAGCTGCTGGCCGGGCACGCCGGCGTCGCGCTGACCAACGCGATGGCTTTCGAGGAGGTCCTGCGGCAGCGCGCGCATGAGCGGGCCGTCATCGACGGCAGCGCCGACGGGATCGCCGTGCTGGACGGCGCCGGGATGGTCCGGCAGTGGAACCCGGCCGCGCACCGGCTCACCGGGGTGGCGGCCGATGACGCCATGGGCAAGTCGCCGCCGTTCCCGCAGCCGGAGCCGGGCGCCAAGCTCACCCACCGGCTGCCGGGCGGCAGATGGCTGGACGTGCTCTGCACCGCGCTGGCCGGCAGTGACGAGCGGGTCATCGACTTCCGTGACGTGACCGCCGCCAAGGAGCTGGAAGAGGCCAAGGATCTGTTCCTCGCCACCACGAGCCATGAGCTGCGCACCCCGATCACCGTGGTGCAGGGGTTCGCCAGCACACTGGCCCGGCGCTGGGACCAGCTGACCGATGCCGACCGGCGCTCGGCGGTCCAGACGATCGCCGAACGGGCCGGCTCGCTCGGCCGGCTGGTCGAGCAGCTGCTGCTCGGCTCGCGGGCCGGGGCCGATCAGCTGCCGGTCCGTAACGGCCCGTTCGACCTGGGCGCGCTGCTGCGGGCCGCGGCGGTCGCGTTCCAGCCCCTGTCGGACAAGCACACCCTGGTGGCCGACATCCCCGGCGACCTGCCGCCGGCCTACGGTGACACGATGGCCACCGATATCATCGTCGGCCAGCTGCTGGAGAACGCGTTCAAGTACTCACCGGAGGGCGGCCAGGTCACCGTCCGGGCACGCGCCCTGGGCGGGCAGGTCGAGGTGACCGTGGAGGACCGGGGCATCGGTATCGCGCACGGCGACCACGAGCGCATCTTTGAGCGCTTCTTCCAGGGCGAGGCCGGCGATCGCCGCCGGTTCGGCGGCATCGGCATCGGCCTCTACATCGTGCGCCGGCTCGCCGTGGCTCAGGACGGGCAGGTCGACGCGGCGTCGCGGGACGGTGGCGGGACCGTGATGCGGCTCGTTCTCCGGAATGCCGGGCTAACCGGCTGGCCTGAACCTAAACCGGCTGACGCGACCGGCGGTCGCCGCCGGATGCCTTCAGGTAGGCGTCGATGATGCCGGGGACGTCGTCGCCGTCCATGATGATCTCTCCCCGCTCCAGCCAGATCACCCGGCTGCAGGTCTCCTCGACCTCGCCGAGGTTGTGGGCCACCAGGAAAACCGTGCCGGCCTCCTGGCGGAGCTCCTCGATGCGCTTGTGGCTCTTGGCCCGGAAAGGCGCGTCGCCCGTGGCCAGTGCCTCGTCGATGAGCAGGACGTCGTGGCTCTTGGCCGAGGCTATCGCGAAGCGCAGCCGTGATCCCATGCCGCTTGAATAGGTGCGCATTGGAAGGTCGATAAAATCACCGACGCCGGAAAACTCCACAATGTCGTTGTAGCGGCTCTTGACTTCCTGCGGGCTCATTCCCATCGCCAGGCAGCCGAGCACGACATTCCGCTCACCCGTGAGATCGTCGAGCAGCGCGGCGTTGACTCCGAGAAGCGACGCCTCACCCGTGGTGTAGACGGTGCCCTGCTCCGGGGGCAGCAGGCCGGCGATGGCGCGGAGCAGCGTCGATTTGCCCGAGCCGTTCCGCCCGATGATCCCGACGGCATCCCCCCGGTTGGCCACGAAGGAAATACCGCGGATGGCGTGCACCTCGCGAACCGAAGGGCGGCGCTGCCGGCGCACGACTCGCATCAGCGCGGTCGCCGCCGTGCCCTTGTCACCGCCCGCGCCGTAGACGCGGTACACGATGTGCAGGTCATCGACGACCACCATGGGCTCGGCCACGGCATGCCTCACTTCCTCCTCCCGGGATATGCGCAAGCCTAAGGGCTGGCCGGGACCGGCGCGTGCGGTTGCCTACCTCTCTTTCCGAATAGCAGCCGTCACTTTAAGTGGCCTATATCCACGTCAGACAGGGAGATACCGCCAGCCGCGCCCCGCACTGGCTACAAAATGTGACCGTTGCGGTTTCCCGGCCTGTCCCGCGGGGCATTTTTCCGCTCGTACCGGGTTCGTGTGATCGCTTGGGCGGAAGGGCTTCACGGGGAGGTGAGTACATCGGCAGTCGTGCTGCTTCCGTACGCGCCGTCCAGCGTCGCGGTGGCCCGGCGCCACCTCACGGCCGACCTGGTGTCGGCAGGGATCTACGAATCCGTGGTGGGCGACGCCGCGGTGGTCGTCAGTGAGCTGCTGAGCAACGCGATCCGGCACGCGGCCCCGTTGCCCGGCTCGAAGATACGGGTGGCGTGGACGCTGAATGAGGAGGCGCTGCGCGTCGCGGTCAGCGACGCGGGCGGCGGCCCGCTGCCCCACGTCACCCAGGCTTCCCCGGCCGCGCCCGGCGGCCGCGGTCTCAGCATCGTGGAAACGCTGTCCTCCCACTGGGGGGTGCTCCGGGACGACGGCGAAACCACCGTATGGGCCGTGCTCACGGCCCCGCACGTGCCGGCGGCGGCCACGCCGCCGGTGATCCCGGTGCCGGAGCCAGCTCCCGAGCCGGAGCGTTCCGTAGCCGACGTCTGAGAGCCCGGCGCCTGTGAGCCCGGCGCCTGTGAGCCCGGCGCCTGTGAGCCGCGCCGAGCCGCGCCTGTGAGCCCGGCGCTGAGCGTGTGGCCCCGGCGATCAGATGACGGTAAGGTTCGCTCGTGGAACTCAATGTCTCGAGCTGGTCTCAAGGTGATCACACCATTGTGATCGCGTCGGGCGAAGTTGATCTTTATACCGCGCCCCGGCTGCACCGTGAGCTCGTTGACGTGCTGGCCGACGACCGGCCCGCGCACGTGATCGTGGACATGTCCGGCGTGGTGTTCTGCGACTCCACCGGGATGAACGTCCTGCTCTCCTCGCTCCGGCGCGCCCGGGAGCGGGGTGGCCAGCTCGAGCTCGCCGCTCCCCGGGCCGCGGTCCGTAAGATCCTGCAGGTGACCGGACTTGACTCGGTCTTCACCGTGCTGGACGACTCCGTCGCGGCTTCCGGCCAGTAGGCCGCCGCCGCATGCCCTAGGATCTAGCGCATGCTGCCGAAGGGCGATGGAGCGCCGCCCGGCGATATCGCCGTCGTTATCCCCGCGAAGAATGAGTCCGACCGGATCCGGGACACCGTCACCGCGGCGTCCGGGCTGCCCGGTGTGGACCTCGTCCTCGTCGTCGACGACGGCTCATGTGACGGCACCTCCCGGGCCGCCGAGCTGGCGGACGCCGCAGTCATGCGGCGCGCCCGCACCGGGGGCAAGGCCGCGGCCATGGAAACCGGCGCCGAGGCAGTCCGCCTCCTCGATCAGCGGGAGAACCGCAGCATCCCGCGTCACCTGCTGTTTCTCGACGCCGATCTCGGGAGCAGCGCGGCGTTCGCGAACCCGCTGATCCAGCCGGTCACCGCGGGGCAGGCGGACATGACGATCGCCGCCTTCACCCCCACGGTCAAGCTGGGCGGCCACGGCATGGTGGTCGGCCTGTCGCGCGCGGGCATCCGCCGGGCCATCGGCTGGGCCCCGGCGCAGCCGCTCAACGGGCAGCGCTGCCTGACCCGCGCCGCGTTCGAGGCGGCCCGCCCGCTGGCCGCGGGATTCGGCGTGGAGACTGCCCTCACCATCGACCTGGCGCGCAAGGGCCTGCGCATCACCGAGGTCGAGGTCCCGCTGGCGCACCGCGCGACGGGGACCGACCTGCGGTCGCAGCTTCACCGGGCACGACAGCTGGCCGACGTCGCGAGGGCGCTGGCAACGCGGCGATGAGCCAGCGGCCGGCCTGCACGCGGCGGCCGGAACACGCCGGGCGCGCCGGGCTCGCTGGGCGGGCCGGGCTCGCTGCGACCGGCGTGAGCATCGCGCTGACCTTCATAGTGGCCGTGGCCGGGACTTCCGTAATGGAACCGCCCTATCCGGGGCGGCCGGGCCAGCCGCCCTGGGCCGTCGGCGCGCACCTTTCCCCTTATCTGGCGGTCGCGCTGGCTGGTACCGCGATCGCCGCCGGGACGATCGGTCTGGCGCTCACGATGACCGCGATGCGACGCGGGTGGGTCATCCCCGCGCGGCGCATCCTGCTGGCCGGCCTCATCGCGGCGGTCGTGCTCACGCTGGTGCCGCCGTTCGGCTCCTCGGATCCGCTCAGTTATGCCGCCTACGGCCGGATGCTGGTCACCGGGCACAACCCCTACGCCATCGCGCCCGACGTGCTCGCGCGCCTCGGGGACCCCGTGGCGCGCGCGGTGCAGGACTGGTACACCACCCCGTCGGACTACGGAACTGTCGCGACCGGCGGGCAAGCCCTCGCGTCGCTTATCGGCGGGACGTCGGCCCGGCTCACCGTCTTCGTCCTCTCGCTGCTCAACCTGGCCGCCTTCGGGGGCGCCGGCATGCTGCTGCACCGACTGGGCCGTGGTGACCGTCATCGCCAGATCCGCGCGGCCCTGCTGTGGACGTGCAACCCGTTGCTGCTTCAGCTGCTGGTATCCGGTGAGCATGCCGACAGCCAGGCCGTGTTCTTCGGCGTCGCCGCCGTCGCCGTCTTCAGCCCGCTGGTGTCCGGCGCGGTGCCCCGGGCCGGGAACGGCCCGGGGCACCGGGCGCTCGCACGGATGGCGCTGCGCGCGGCGGCGGTCGGCGCACTGATCGGCCTCGGGTTTGCGGTCAAGGTGACCATCGCGCTGCTGGGGGCGGGCCTGGCCGTCGCGGCGGTGCAGGCCTTCGGGCCGCGTCGGCGTGCGGGCCGGGAACCGCCGCGCCGGTGGCCGTGCCTGGTGGCGGTCGCGGGCGGCCTGGCCACCGGGTTCGCGGTCATCGCCGGTGTGGCGCTCGCGCTCGGCGGTAAGGACGGCTTCCGCCAGACGGTCCGCGCCAGCAGCATGGTCTCCATCGGGTCCCCGTGGCGGGTCATCCGCACCCTGCTGCATCTCGGCATCGGCGAGGCCTCCGCCGACGACGTGGTCAAGACCGCGGCGGTCGTGCTCGCGGCCGGCCTGGCCGTCCTGCTGCTCCGCGCGCTGCCGGCCCGGCCGTCGTGGAGCCCGCGGCGGACGTCCGTTTGGCAGGAAAATCCACCGGATGGCGGCGGTGAGGTGGCGGAGACCGCGGCCGGTCCGGCCGCGGCCCCTGGCGGGACGGCCGAGAACGCGGCCGGGCGGGCGGCGCTCGCGTTCGCGCTGGCGTGGCTGCTCGCCTGGCCGTACGTGCTGCCCTGGTACGACGCGCTGGCCTGGGCGCTGCTACCGCTGGTGGCCGCGTCCAGCCTCGACTGGCTGCTGCTGGCCCGCACCGCGGCGCTCGCGTTCGGCTACCTGCCCGCCCGGTCCGCCGGGGTGGTCATGCCGGCCGGGCTGGGCTGGCTCCAGTCGGTGGTCAGGACCGGGGTGACACCGGCTGTCCTCGCGGTCGTGATCGTCTGGGTGGCGGTGAGCATGCGGCGCGGCCAGGCGCCCTCCTCCCGCCCGGGCGGCCGCCCCGGGCCGGACGGTACCGGCGCATCCGGGCCTGCGGCGTCCCCGCCCTCGGCGCGGGAGCCAGCCGCGGACGGAAGAATGACCGGATGACCAGGGCCGCTGGAGCGCCGCCCGCTGCCCACCGCGGCCCGGCCAAGCTGACCGCGCGGGTCGCGGCGCGGGTCGCCGGGCTGCCGCCGTGGGCGACGGTGCTGGTCGGCGTGCTGGCCTGGGCGGCGGCGCTGGCCGCCATCGAGCCGATCGTGCACGGGTACCTGACCAATCCGCCCGATCAGCGCCTGGTCGACCTGAACGTCTACCGGACCGGCGGCCTCAGCGTGCTGCAGGGCCAGCCGCTCTACAGTGTGCTCACGCAGCCTCCCCAGCTGCTGCCGTTCACGTACCCGCCGGCGGCCGCGATCTTCGCGGTCCCGCTCGCCCTGATGTCCTGGCCGGCCGCCCAGCTGGTCTGGGTCGCGTTCGTCTACGTACCGCTCGCGGTCATCGTCGGCTACGCGTTCCGGCCACTGCTGCACCGGGCCGGGCCGCTCCGGCCGGTCGCGTTCGCCGCGATCTTCTGCGCCTGCGCGTACCTGTTCCCGATGCAGGACGAGATGCGGTTCGGCCAGGCCGACGCGGTGCTGGCGGCCATGTTCGTAGCCGACTGCGCGGCGGTTCGGCCGCGCTGGCCGCGCGGCGCGCTGATCGGGCTGGCCACCGCCATCAAGCTGGTCCCGGGCATGTTCATCATCTACCTGCTGGTCAGCGGGCGGCACAACGCGGCACGGACCGCCGTGCTGGCCGCGGTGGCCTGGACGGCGGGCGCGTTCCTGCTGCTGCCCCGCGACTCGGTGACCTACTGGACGAGCGCGATCTTCGATTCGGCCGGCTCGGCAACAACGCGGGCACGGAAAACCAGTCGCTGCGAGGGTTGCTGCTCAGGTTCTTCCTGCCCGGCCACGCGCCTGGCGTGGTGTGGGTGGTGATCGCCCTCGCGGTGGCGGTCCCGGGATTCGCCCTCGCCGGGCGGCTCTCCCGGGAGCACTACGAAATGGCGGGCATCGCCGTGACCGCCATGCTCTTGGTCCTGATCTCGCCGGTCGCGTGGATTCACTACTTCCTAATGGTGATCATCGCGATCGGCGTCATCGCCGGGGACGGCCGGCTGGCCCGGCGGGCCCTGACGGCCGCCGGGACGGCCGTCTTCTTCGGGCTGACCATTCCCTGGTGGGGCCACTCGCTGCTGTCCGATCCGGCGGTGCCCCGGCTGCTCAGCCGGGTCATCGAAGGCGCCTTCGGGATCGCGGCCGTGGCCCTCATCATCATCATCGCGCGGATGCGGAAGACCGGTGCGGACCGCGACCGGCCAGGAAACGGGACCGGGCCGGGAGAAGCGGGCGCGGCCGCCACCATCCCGGCTGAATGGGACGCCGGGCTTGCAGGGCCCGCCGGGCTTGCAGGGGCCGCCGGGCTTGCAGGGGCCGCCGGGCTTGCAGGGGCCGCCGGGCTTGCAGGGGCCGCCGGGCTTGCAGGGCCCGCCGGGCGGGAGATTCCGGTGCCCGGGGCGTCCGCTGATGTGAGCGCCTAAACAGATTGTAATCGCTATAGTGCAGAACGTGATTACCGACACATGCCTGGTGCTCGGGCTGTTCGCCGCGACTCTCGGGATTCTGCTGGCCGTCAGCGCGCGAAGATACGCTGCCCGGGCGTTGGCCGAGTGCGCCAAGCTGATCAAGGGCAGCGTCGGATCACGGGGCACGATGGACCCGCGCGCGCTCAGGGACCTGGCTATCGTCCGCTATGACGCGCTCAATGAGATGTCCGGCCAGCTTTCCTTCTCGGTCGCACTGCTCAACGCGGCCGGCGATGGGGTAGTGATCAGCTCGATAAACGGGCGCTCTGAGACCCGCACCTACGCGAAGGTCGTGCTGGGCGGGACCGGCGTGCAGGAGCTGTCACCCGAGGAGGAGCAGGCGGTTCGTTCCGCCCGGCTGGGCGCGGGCCTGCCGAGCGCGCCGGAGGCATTGTCTCCCGCCACCGCGCCCGGCGGGCCTATCGGAATCTCTAGGACTGTATAGGGTCCGATTGCCTTGGATGCTAGACAGCCCGATACGAGCGTATTACCCGGGCTCGGGCGGTAGCGGGCTAGCATCAGGGAACTATGACCGAGCGTTACGCCTACCTGGGGCCCGAAGGCACCTTCACCGAGGCGGCCTTCCGTGCGCTGGACGCGGCCGAGCACGCCGAGCCGCTGCCGTGCGCGACGATTCAGGCCGCGTTGGCCGCGGTCCGGGCCGGCGCGGCCGACCGGGCCGTGGTCCCGATCGAGAGCTCGGTGGAAGGTGTCGTCACGGCGACCCTTGACGATCTGACCGCCGGCGGCGACCTGCTGATCCAGGCCGAGCTGCAGCTACCCATCGCCTTCGCGCTGCTGGCCAGGCCCGGGACGCACCTGGCGGCTGTCCGGACGGTGAGTGGCCACCCGCAGGCCCAGCCGCAGTGCCGCCGCTGGCTGGCCGGCCATCTCCCGGACGCTGAATGGGCGCCGGCCGCTTCCAACGCCGAGGCGGCGCGCCAGGCCTCCGAGGGGAAGATTGACGCGGCACTGGCCGGGGCCTTTGCCGCCGCCACGTACGGGCTGGAGGTCCTCGCCCACGACATCCACGACCGGCGCAATGCCGTCACGAGGTTCGTGGTGGCCGGGCCCGCGGCCGGGTTGCCCGCCCCGACTGGCGCGGACCGCACCTCCCTGGCCGCGTTCCTGGCCAATGATCACGCGGGCGCCCTGACGGAGATCCTCACCGAATTCGTCGTCCGAGGCGTCAACCTGACGACGATCCAGTCGCGGCCGACCGGCGACGGGCTCGGCCGCTACTACTTTTTCATCGACTGTGAAGGGCACGTCGCGGACGCGCGCGTGGGGGAGGCCCTGATGGGCTTGCGGCGGCTGTGTGCCGACGTCAGGTTCCTCGGCAGCTACCCGCGCTGCGATGGTGGCCAGACGCAGATGCCGCGGGGAACGTCCGACGCCGAGTTCGCCGCCGCGGCCGCGTGGCTCACCCGTCTCCGTTCGGCCGGCCCTTACAGGTAAGGCCCGGATGCGCCGGGCGGCCCCGGCCGCCCGGCGTCCTCTCCTGGTACCTGGCCCAGGCCGGGTGGCAGCGCCCGCCGCATCTGCTCAAGCTGCGCGCGCGCCGCCATTTGCTGCGCGAACAGCGTCGTCTGGATGCCGTGGAACAGCCCTTCGAGCCAGCCCACCAGCTGCGCCTGCGCCACCCGCAGCTCCGCCTCGCTGGGCAGCTCGTTCTCGGCAAACGGAAAGGAGAGCCGTTCCAGTTCGTCGACGAGCTCCGGAGCGAGCCCGTCCTCGAGCTCCTTGATGGAGCTTTGGTGGATCTCCCTGAGCCTGGCCCTGCTCTTCTCGTCCAGCGGCGCGGCCCTGACCTCTTCCAGCAGCTGACGGATCATGCTGCCGATCCGCATGACCTTGGCCGGCTGCTCGACCATTTCCGTGACCGGTCGCTCCGAGCTGCCCATCTGCTCGCCGTCGTCGCCCAGCGAGGCACCCTCGACCGGCATGCCGTCGGGACCGACCACCACCACGTTGGGGCGGTTCCCGGAGTCTGCGTTCATCCCGTTGCTCATTTTCCTAGTGTGTCGGACTGATCTGCCGTGCCGGACCGCGAGGGCCGTCTTTCCGCCGCCACGCTCCCATCTTTGCTTATCTCACCAGGAGCAGCTTCCCGGTTTGGTCGCCAGGCTCGGTGACAACCACAGCCGCATATATCACTCCTATGTGTATTTTTTCCGGTATGGGTTGCGACGGCGCGTGATGAATGCCTAGCTCTATGGCAACCGACACCGTTGGCCTAGGCTTCCGCTGTAAGCAATGAGACCCTGCCCGCACAGGGTTGACATTGTCCCACCATGAGAAAAGAAATCGGGGGAGCGACCTGTGGCGACCGATGACCGCGACATGCCAGCTGGGGCGGCAGAAGGCGGACGTGACGACATGCCCGCAGGACCACCGGCGCAGCACGCGGACAACGGGAGGCTCGACAGCGGCAGCAAACGGCCGGGGAGCTCCGGCGCGGCGCAGGAAGCCGTCCCGCCTGCGGTCGGCCCGGCGGGAAGCGGTCCCGGGCCCGACAACGATGCCAGCCTGAGCGCGGCCGCCGGGGAACACCCAACAGCTGCGGGGGAGCAGCCGGCGGTGGCGGGAGAGCAGCCGGCGGCGGCCAGGAAACAGCCGGCGGCCAGGAAACAGCCGGCGGCCGGGGAACAGCCGGCGGCGCAGGCCGGCGAGCGCCAGGACGATGACTTCGAGCCGTACCTGCCACCCGGGCCCAATCCGTTCTCCTCGGTTCACCCGCAGGGAGCGCCGCCCTACCGGCCGGCGGCGGCTGAGCATGACATGGCACGCGAGCCCCGGGTGGCCGAACCCGGCGCAGGCCGTGAGCATGACGTGGTGGATGAGCCCGGCCCGGTCCCCGGTCCGGTGGTGAGCGGTCCGGGACCGAATGGGCAGGCCCGTGACGTCGCTGAGCCGGGGCGGGCAGGAGTGGAGCCGGGGCGGGCAGGATTTGCGGAGCATGGGTACCCGCCCGTATCGCCCTATCCGCCGCTGCCCGAAGAGGAACCCCCGGGCGCCCGTCCCGGCCAGGCGCCCCACGGGGGCGCGTCGCCATACCCGGCCTACCGGCCCTACGGCTCCGAAGACGAGGTGGCCGGCGATGCGCTGACCGACTACGGGCTGCCTTCCCCGCAAGCATACGGGTTCGCCCCGCCACCGCCTCCGGTCGAGCCGCTTCCGGATCTGGGTGCCGCCGAGCAGGGCTACCGCAACGAGCCCGACGAGCCGCCCGGTTACCGCGACGACGCGCCCGAGGATGAGGAGAGCATCCCGCCGCCCGCAGAGCATGGCCAGCCTGCCGGCGACCATCGGCGCTTCTCTGGCACGTCGGGACAGCATCGCGCCGTAGCCGCGGAGAACGGTGTGCGCGGCGTCGGGCTACGTGGCGGCCCGGCGGCCGCGGATGCGCCGCCCTCGCGCCCTCAGCCCCCCGTCATGCCGTCGGCCCGAACGGCGCCTGGCCGGGGCTACCCTCCCCCCGGGGGAGCCCCGTCTGGCCCGCTGCCACCCGGTGCTTCCGCACGGAGGCCCAGCGTGCCCAATGTGCCCCACATTCCCAGCGGGCCAGACGTCGACGATGAGGACTTTTCGCCGCTGACGGCGGACGCCGAGAGCGTTCAGGAACGCGAGACGGCGGACAGCCTGACGGCGGAGGCGCTGCTTCATGGCAAGCGCCCGGCCCCGGGCGCCGGCTGGCGCCGGACCGTCTTCCGGGCCACCGGCGGCCTGGTCCGGGTCGGTGAGTCAGCCAGTTCGCAGCGCCGCCGCGAGCTCATCTGGCGCGCCCGGACGCCCGTCGCGGGCGGTCACCACCGGGTCGCCGTCATGAGCCTCAAGGGCGGTGTGGGCAAGACCACGACAACCGTCGGGCTGGGGGCCACGCTGGCCACCCTCCGCGGCGACCGGGTCATCGCGGTGGACGCGAACCCCGACCGGGGCACGCTGTCGGACAAGGTCCGGCTGGAGACGTCGGCCACGGTCAGGGATCTGCTGAACGAACGGCGGCAGGTGCACCGTTACGCCGACGTGCGGGCCTTCACCTCACAGGCGTCCAGCAGGCTGGAGGTGCTGGCCTCCGACCGCGATCCCGCCGTATCCGTCGCGTTCAGCGAGGAAGACTACTGTGACGTCGCCCGCGTCCTGGAGCATTACTACTCCATCTGCACCACCGACTGCGGGACCGGCCTGCTGCACTCCGCGATGACCGGCGTGCTCGCCCTGGCCGACCAGATCGTTCTGGTCAGTTCCCCGTCGGTTGACGGGGCACGCTCCGCGAGCGCGACCCTCGACTGGCTGGACGCCCACGACTACGGCGACCTGGTGCGGAACGCAGTGGTTGTGCTCTCGACCATCCGCCCGCGGAGTAAGAGCACCGTGGACCTGGACCGCCTGGAGCAGCATTTCGCCGCGCGGTGCCGCGCCGTCGTACGGATTCCCTACGACGCCCACCTGGAGGAGGGCGCCGAGGTCGAGCTTGAGCAGCTCAGCCCGGCGACGACCGAGGCCTACCTGCGGCTGGCGGCCACGGTCGGCGACGGTTTCGCGTGGCCGCGCCGCGCCTTGCAGCGGACCGCCCCGGCGCATCCATGACGGCGAGCCGGTCGGCGGCGTACGGTAGGCGCACAGGAGGGCTCGCCTAGTGGCCGATGGCGGCGGTCTTGAAAACCGCTAGAGCGCGTGAGCGTTCTCGTGGGTTCGAATCCCACGCCCTCCGCTGACCAGCACGAACGTCTATGACGGTACTCCCGGCAATGGACGCACAGCCCCGGACCGGGCCCGGTATGGACGCAGAATGGACGCGGGCGGTCATGATCCCGCCTCTTGGACGTACGTGGCGACGGCGTTCTGTGCCGCCCGGTGCGCCTCGGCCTCGATGTGGGTGTAGTGCGATGTCATTTTCCGGTCGGCGTGCCCGAGCGTCTTCCGGCGGATCTCGTCATCCACCTTGGCGTCCCGCGCCAGGCTCGCGGCGCTGTGCCGCCCCTCGTGCAGCCGTATGACCGGCACGCCCGCCTTCTCCGCGAGCGCCTTCCAGCGCCGCGACACGGTTTCCGGCGTCCACCGCGTACCGTCGCCGCGGCAGAACACGAGGTCGTCGTCCTGCCATATCTCGCCTGCCTTGAGCCGGTCGGCAAGCTGCGCCTTCCGGTGCTCGCGCAGCAGGGCGATGGTGACGTCATCGAGCCAGATCTTCCGGATGCTGGTCCTGGTCTTGGCGTTGCCCTCAATGACGTCGCCGCCGAGCTGGAGGATGACCCGCGCGACAGTGAGAAACCCCGCGTCCAGGTCGGCGCCGGCCCAGCGGAAGCCGATCGCCTCGGCCCGCCGGGCGCCGCACAGGACGATGATGCGGAACATCAGCCCGAGCGGGTCGCCCGCGGTGGCCGCGAGGAACCGGTACGCCTCGGCGCCGCTCCAGCGCTGCGCCTCTTCCCGCTCCTCCGGCTCCAGGCGCACCGCATAGATGGGGTTGAACGCGATCGTGTGCACGACCTTGACATGGAAGTTCAGGAACGCCCGCAGCGCTGCGAAGATCCTGTGCTGCGTCGCCACGCCGACGTACTTCGGGCGCTCGCGGAGATCACCGTCCAGGACCGGGGCCCGGTCCTCCTCGTGTGCTGCCAGCACCTCATCATTGAACGCCCAGATGCGCTCAAAGACCATCTGGCATTGCACGCCGCCGAGCCGGTCGACCTCCACGTCCTCCAGGACCGGCAGGAGCCAGTTCCGGCCGATCTGCTCCAGGCTGCGCGCGTAGGACGGCCGCGCCTCGCGGTTGCCCCTCAGCCACGTCTGCCACGCGACGCCGAACGTCTCCGAGGTAGCCAGGTCACGCTGAAGGCCGAGGCGCCGGCTGACGTCCTCGACGGCCGGCAGCTCGCCGCCGCGCTTCGAGCGGTCGAACACCATGTCACCGATCTTGGCCTCGATGCGCTTGTCACCCTTGGCCAGCTTGATCAGGTCATTGACCCGCTCGAGCGCGGCCTCGGCCGCCTTCTGCGTCTCGAAGCCGTTGCGCCGCAGCGTCCGGGTACCCGTGCTGGTCAGGATCCGCCGGTCCAGCCCCCACGTGCCGTGACGGCGCTCCCGCAGCCGCGGGCACTTCCGCCCCTCGGCGCAGGTGCAGCGCTTGAACGTGGAGCCCTTCATGGCGTCTCGTCCTCGGGCTTGAATTCCCCGGCGTCCGCGTCGTAGCGGGTGACTTCACCAGCGGGATTGACCCGGGCCCACGTGGCGAGCCCAGCGGCGACGAGCGCGTGCGCGTTCCCTGGCTGCTCGCTGACGGGCAGTTCGTCTAGCCGGAGCTGTATGGCGCCGCGCTGCTCGCTGCCGATCACGATGTCGAACAGGCCGCCCCAGGAGATAAAGCGCTCGCCGACTACGACGCCATCAGCGTTCCGGTCCTCGGGCTTCGGCGGCAGATAGAAGTACCAGGCGGGAACGCCGAACCCGAGGGCGAACGCCGCCAGTTCGGCTGCCGTGAACTGGCGGATGCGCTTCCCGTCGTAGGAACGCTCGGCCAGCGAATAGACGGTTTTTGACCAGCGGGCGCCGAGGAACGGCGCGAGGCGCTCGGCGGCCTGCTCCTGGGACAGTCCGAGCGCCTTACGGATGCGCGTCAGGTTGTAGCCCACTAGCTGACTGACGCTGATGGTGTCCGGCACGCTCGCTAGTTTGCCCCGCCCATGGCCGTGAGTCAACAGCAGTGCAAACTTCGTTGTGATCTGGCCGGGTCTGGCGTACGGAGCGGTTGACTCCAGGGCATGGCGTAAGTAGTGTCGGCTCCGTGCAAAAAGAGTTTGCAGCAGCAACGACTAGATCGTCGCTCCCGCCACTCAGGGCGGTACGCATCGCCCACGGGCTCAGCCTGCGGGAGACAGCCCAGCGTGCGGGCATCGACCCTGCGCACCTGTCGCGAGTCGAGCGGGGCGAGCGGCAGCTCTCTGTCGATGCCCTCGGCCGGCTCGCCGAGGTGCTCGGCCTGACCGAGCTGGCGAAGCTCCTTGCTCCATACCGGGAGGCGTCGTGAAGGTCACCTGGACTGACGATCAGGTCTGGGCGCTCGGCGTGAAAACGGATGTCGAGACGGCCGGGTCGATCTTCAACTTGAGCCGGACGCAGGCCTACCTAGCGGTCAAAGAGGACCGCTTCCCGGTGCCGGTCGTTCGCGTCGGCCGCCACCTGATCGTGCCCGTGGCGCCGATTCGGCAGCTCCTGGGAATGGAGCGACCGGGCCCGCAGCCACGGGACCCGGCCAACAACACCACAACAGCCCTCACCAAAGGACGTCATGTCAACCGTACATCCGCCGCGTGACATCGCCCGGCGGCGCGCCCGGCCACCGCTCGCCCCAGCGAGCGTATTCGCGCCCGGCGGCAGGCGCCGCAGCTGGTGGTACACGTACCCGTGCCGCACATGCGGGACGCACCACTTCGGCCGGTCAAAGGAACTCAACGGCGTGGCTGGCGTGCGCCGCGCGGGATGCGGTCACCGGGTCTCGGTGATGATCGCCCGCGTCTACGGCCGGGCGGACAGTGAGGCTGCCTGATGCCCGGACAGGATGCGCTGAGTGCAGCGCTCGCCAACGCCGCCACAGGTTGGCCGACGTTCCCGACCCGGCCAGACGACCCGTCGTGCTCCGGCGGCCAGGGATGCCAGTGCAAGGCACCGTTCCGGGGAACGCGCGGATGCCTGGACGCCTCCACCGACCCGGACGTGATCCGGGCATGGTGGCGCCGCTGGCCGGAGGCGAATGTATCGATCGCGACCGGCGCGCCGGGTCCCGATGTCCTGGACGTCGATGTGAAACCGGATGGCGACGGCTGGGCAGCGTTCAACCGGCTTAAGCGCGCCGGGCTGCTCGCTGGCGCGAAAGCGCTGGTCAAAACGCCGAGCGGCGGCCTGCACTCCTACTACGAGGGCAGCGCACAGCGGAACGGGAAGCTACCGCGCCATCACGTCGACTTCCGCTCGGCGGGCGGCTACGTGCTGGCACCGCCGAGCCGGGTTCACGGCCGGCCATACGAACTGCTCGACCACCGTGCGGGCGCCAGCGGGCGCATTGACTGGCAGGCGGCTACCCGGCTCCTCGACCCGCCCAAGCCGTCGTCAGCCAGGCCGCGCGGGCGTGCTGCCGGTGACATCGGCAGCCTCGCCGCATGGGTCGCCGCGCAGCAGGTGGGCAACCGAAACGATGCCTTGTTTTGGGCCAGTTGCCGGGCCTTCGAGTCCGGTCACAGCGACCTTGATGACCTGGTGGCCGCTGCGGTTACTGCCGGGCTCGCCGAGGCCGAGGCGCGGCGCACCGTCGCCAGCGCGGCCCGGAAGGTGGCCGCGCAGTGAAGCTAGAAGACCTCGACGCCGCGGCTTACGACCCGGATAACCCGCTGGCACTTCTGGAGAAAGCCGCGGCGGCGGAGACGAGTGAGCGGGCCATGGCGGCAGTGGAGGCCATCCGGTCAATGATCGCCGCGGGGGTCGACGCCGGTGTGATGGCCGTCGCCCGTGACTTCGTGAAGCGAACGCGAATCATCGGCGTGACCTCGTTCGATGACATGGTGCGCGAAGCTCATAGCGGCGTCGAGGACAAGAGTGGCCCGGACCGCAAGTCCGCCTCGACCGAGCTCGCGGAGATCGCTTGCGAGCGGTACGAGTTCGGCCTCGGCGACGGGGGCGAGACGTTCGCTGTACCGAAGGACGGCCCGCGGGTGGCGCTGATGCTGCGCGGTGGCAAGACATCACTGCGCGGCCAGCTGGCCCGCGACTACTACGCCCGGACCGGCCGCGCCGCCGGACAGCAGGCGCTCGCTGATGCGCTGATGGTGGTCGACGGCATTGCCCAGGACGAGGACGAGTCCCGGCTGTACCTGCGGGCCGGGCAGCTCGGCGGCACGCTGTGGCTCGACCTCGGCGACCAGGCCGGGCGGGCCGTCCGGATCACGCCGGCCGGATGGGCTATCGAAGACGCGGCGCCGGTCCTATTCAAGCGGACCGCGCTGAACGGGCCGCTGCCTGACCCGGTGCTCGGCGGCGACCTCGCCGAGCTGTGGCGCTGGCTGAATGTTGCCGAGGCTGACCGGCCGTTGCTCGCCGCCTGGCTGGTCGGGGTCCTCTTCCCGGACCTGCCGCACCCGGTACTGGGCATCTTCGGCGAACAGGGCACCGGCAAGACGACCGCCGCGAAAGTGCTCGCCTCACTGCTTGACCCGGGCCCGGTGCCGGTCCGCAAGCCGCCACGGGACGCCGACTCGTGGGTCACCGCTGCGTCCGGATCGTGGCTGGTCGCGCTCGACAACCTCTCGGAGATCCAGCCATGGCTGTCCGACAGCCTGTGCCGCGCGGTCACCGGCGACGGCGACGTGCGCCGCAAGCTGTACACGGACGGCGAGCTGGCGGTGTTCTCCTACCGCCGGTGCGTGATCCTCAACGGCATCGACACCGGGGCCATGCAAGCCGACCTCGCCGACCGGATGCTGCCCATCGACCTGGCGGTCATCGACGCCCGCTCCCGGCTCACCGAAGACGAGCTGTGGCCCGCCTGGCGCGAGGCGCACCCTGTCATTCTCGGCGCCCTGCTCGACCTCGCCGCGGCGGTCCTGGGCCACCTGCCCTCTGTCCAGCTGGCAAGTAAGCCGCGCATGGCCGACTTCGCCAAGATCGCGGCTGCCGTCGACGCCATCCTCGGTACGGCTGGGCTGGCGCGATACACCAACCGCGGCACCGAGCTGGCCGCCGATGGCCTATCGGGCGACTCGTTCGCCGTCCAGATGCAGACCGCCATTACCCGCGGCCAGCCGTTCCAAGGCACGTCGGCACAGCTCCGGGAACTGATCAAGCCACCAAGCGACGGGCGCCCGCCGAGAGACTGGCCGAAGGATGGCCGCGCCGTCACTGCACGCCTCCACCGGCTCGCACCCGCGTTCCGCAAGCTCGGATGGACGTTCACCGCCGGACGGGACAGCCATACGAAGCTGCTGCGGTGGGAAATTTCCCCATCTCAGCGTCCTGAGAAGCCCGGCGAGGATCACCGCTCATCACCGCAATCCCCGCAACCGGGCGGTGATGCGGTGATAAGCGGTGACGAATCCGGGCCTTCTCAGGACGCCGGGCAAGAGAAAAACGCCGGGCCGCAGCTCTGCACCGTCTGCGGCGATCCTCTCGCTCAGGCGCTCGTCGACGCCGGATTCACCGACCATGGGGAGACGGAGTGACCGAGTTCAGGCACAAGATCGGCGACTGCCTCTATGACCTGTACACGCCATACGAGATGAACGACGCACCCGACGAAGTATGGATGTACTCAATCAGGCGGCGCACCAGCCGGTACGTCTACGTGCACCGTCACCCGGACCACCGTCCATGCCGCTCGGACGATCACCTGGTCAGGTTCGCTATCGCCGACCTGGAGACCAAAGGCCGCGCGTGGAACCAGGCCAACCGGATGGACCTGTACACCCGGCCGCTGCCCCACTGGCCGCTCCTGGTCGTGTCCATCGACCGCCAGCGAGCCCTACGGGGGCAACCGCCCCGCAAATGCGCGCGCGCACGCATTGGGCAACCATCCCAGGAGGTAACGTGACAAAGCCGGACGGGCGTTCGCGCAGGTCAACGGGGCTGGGACATCCTAGTGACCGGACGAACGCAGGTGCTGGATTGATCCAGCCGGCACCAGGCGTGCAGTTCATGGTCCGCGTCCAGACGGGCGTGCCGGCCAGCGGCCGGGTGGACCTAATCGAGCGGGACGAGATCGCCCGCACCCTCGGCGCTCGTCTCCGCGAGTTGCGCGCGGAGCGGAAGATGGGCCTGCGGGCACTAGAGCGCAGGTCAGGTGTGAACCGCTCGACGCTATCCCGCCTCGAACGCGGGCTGCGGCGGCCGCGGATATCCGTCCTGGGATGGATCTCCTACGGTCTTGACCCGGACAATGCGGAGGCGCTCAAACGGGAGTTGTGCGGTGTGGCAGGCGGCTCGCTGATCGCCGAGTCGCGATGGTCGGGCCGGATGCACACGCGGAAAGCATGGCGGGCGATGCTGGGCGGCACGATGCCGCTGCCGCCATGGCTGGCCGCGCCGCGGGCGCTCACGATCTTCGGCGCGGTCTGGCCGGATCACCACGACATGCTGCTCAAGGCACAGGAGGCGGCGAGACAGGGCAGGCTGCCGTGGCCTGACGGCGCGGCCGGGAGTACCGAGGTGCTGGCGCTCGCTAATGAGCTGATGACCGCGCCACCTGGCGAGCTGGCCCGGATCGGGCGCATGATGGCCGCTGCCGACCCTGCCGGCCGCAAGCGCGGGCGACAGCAGCGCGGACGCGAGCTGAGGGCATCTCCCGGCCTGCCTGACCGCGCCTTCGCTGCCCGCGAACGCCGCCTGGTGCGCAGTCTTCCGGCCGCCGAGCGTCACCTCGTCGAGAAGGCGCTGACGCTGTGAGCGGCCGCCGGAAAGACCC
Source organism: uncultured Actinomycetes bacterium (assembly GCA_963805255.1). Lineage (GTDB taxonomy): Bacteria > Actinomycetota > Actinomycetes > Streptosporangiales > Streptosporangiaceae > Bog-532. The sequence continues at coordinate 49,438 of CAWDTK010000027.1, read as the reverse complement.
GCCGCCGCAGTGGGGCAAGTCCCTCACCGACATGACACCCGAGGAACGGGGCGCAGCGATGCGCGACGTCCGCCGCTGGCTGCGCGACCGGTCCATTCGGGGCGGACAGAAACGGCCGCGGACGATGCGTGAGACCGAGATCTGGCTGGAGGGCGTCGAACGGCGCAGCCGCAGCAGGCGCATCTCCCGGCGGCCAGATGCCGGCGAAACCGGGGAACCGGATGGCGGGCAGCGCCAGGATGGCGACGGCGATCAGGGCGATTCCACGGGGCAGATCTAGCGGTTTCAGACACCGCTAACAACGCTCTGAACAGCAGAAACGGAAGTGATGGACGCGGAATGGACGCGCTAGATAGCGCCGCGGACAGCCGTCGCAAAGGCCGCGGAGCGGTGATGCCGAGCCCGGTGATGACCTGAAGGGGTCGCCATGATCCGGCAGGAACAGCTTGACCGGCTTGACGAGATCATCCGCCGCGCGCGGGCCGCGGGATACACCGAGGTTGCCGCCAAGGCCGTCGACCTGCTCGCCCGGGCGCTCAGGCAGATCGCATTGGACACATACGAGGCCGACCCCATGTCGCGCGCGCGTGCGCGTGTGACGCGCGCGCGCGAGGCTGACGAACCTGCTGACGGCCTGCACAAGCTGCGCAAGGGCCGGGACCGCTGCACCGCCACCCGCCGTGACGGCGAGCCGTGCCAGGCACCCGCCGTCGAAGGCGGCCTCGTTTGCCGCCGACATGGCGGCGCTGCCCCGCAAGTACAGATCGCCGTGAAGCACCAGCAGCTCCGGATGGCGCTGTACTCGGCTAACCGCGACTTCGAGGAAGTCAGGGGAACACCCGGCGAGTTCGACGCCCTCTGCCGCTGGTCCAGGGCCGAGCGCGAGCTCGACGCCTACGAGGTGAAGCTCAGGCTGCTCGCCGATCTGAGGGCAGAGGTCAAGCGGAGACGTACCGCGGCTGGCACCGCATGAACCCATGACGGGCAGGAACGCCACGGTGCGACCATTGACCCCATGGAACCGCCCTCGCGCGGTAGACCCCATGGAACCGTCACACTGTCACCTGTCACCCTGACACCCGTGCTGGGAGAGATCACATGGCCCGTGTCCGCCAGGCCCGGAAGTGCCGGGCGCACCGTAAGGACGGCCAGCCCTGCGGTAACTACGCCATCATCGGCGGATACGTGTGCCGGAAACATGGCGGTGCCGCGTCCCAGGTCCGCGAGAAGGCACGCGAGCGGCTATTGATGGCCAGGGCGTACCGCATGATGGCCGCTTTGTCGCGGACCCAGGCTGAGCGTGAATACCGCGAGATGCGGGAAATGGCGTTCCCGCGCGGCGTCGCTTCGTCGTTCATGGCGGCCGCCATCGACTACTTCGAGCGCCGCTAGCATCAAGCCGGTAGCGGGCTTTCGGCCGAGGCTGAGCAGCTTCGCGCGCAAGCGGTCGCCGATGCAGGCAAGGCATCTCCATGGCGCCGGTCACAGTCTGGCGTCGGCTCAGTATTTGAGATGCACCACGGTGGTGTTCATGCCCGCGGTGCCGGTCGCGCCGTAACTGACGCTGACAAGCTGCGCGGTCACGTAGCCCTTATAGCTGCCCTGGAACTTGGCGTACAGCGTCTCAGCTTGTTCTTTAACCTACGTGGCTGTGGCCTGGGTGTTTCGTACGTTTTCTTCCGGGTGATCCCGGCGTGTCGCGGTGCGTGAGTACGGCCTCCGCGTGATCATGTGTTCTCGCCAAAGGACCATGATCACTGTGAAGGCCGTGATGGACACATTGCCAGAGAACCCCGGTACCGGGCCACTCACGCTCGCCGTGCTGGCGCGGTTCCGCCGCGAGTTCCATGCCTGCCTGACCGGGCGCGCTGATGAGCTGTGCGAGCTGACGGACGCGGTGCTGTGCGCGGACGGCCCGGTCAGGAACCTGGCCGCTCTGTCGCTGGCGCCGGGGCACCGGCGTGGCCATGGTGCCCTGTATGACGCGCTGAACTGCGGGCGGATCGATATCGCGCGGCTGCGCCGGTGCCTGGCGGGCTTGCCGTTACCGCGGGCGGCGGACGGGCGGCTGATGCTGGCCGTGGATGTGAGTAACTGGCTGCGGCCTGGTGCGGCCACCAGCCCGGACCGGCTGTTCTGCCACGTGTATGGCCGCGGGAAGGGGCAGGCGCAGATGATCCCGGGCTGGCCGTACTCGGTCGTGGCCGCGCTGGAGCCGGGCCGGACCTCATGGACCGCGGTGCTGGACGCGGTGCGCCTGGGCCGCGGCGATGACGAGGCCGAGGTCACTGCCGCCCAGGTCCGTGAGGTGATCACCCGGCTGATCTCCGCCGGGCACTGGCAGGAGGGAGATCTCCCGATCCTGGTCATCTTCGACGCCGGGTATGACCCGATGCGGCTGGCCCACCAGCTCGCGGATCTGCCCGTGCAGGTCCTGGGCCGGCTGCGCTCTGACCGGGTGCTGCACTTCCCGGTGCCGGCCCGCCAGCCTGGTACCAATGGCCGGCCGCCACGGCACGGCCGGGAGTTCGCTCTCCCGGACCCGGCCACCTGGCCGGACCCAGCCGTGACCACGACCACCCAGACCACCCGGTACGGCACCGCGGTCGCGCAGGCGTGGGACCGTCTGCATCCCCGGCTGACCCACCGCTCCGCCTGGCTGAACCACGGCGGCCCGCTGCCGGTGATCGAGGGCACCCTGATCCGGCTGCAGGTGGATCACCTGCCCGGCGACCGGGACCCCAAGCCGGTGTGGCTATGGTGCCCAGTCACCGGCGCCGCCCCGGCTGAGGTGGACCGGCTGTGGCAGGCGTTCCTGCGCCGATTTGATCTTGAGCACACCTTCCGGCTGTTCAAGCAGGTCCTTGGCTGGACCGCCCCGAAACTGCGTGACCCGGCCGCCGCTGACCGATGGACCTGGATCGTCATCGCCTGCCATGCCCAGCTCTGGCTCGCCCGGCCGCTGGCGGCGGACCTGCGCCTGCCCTGGGAACGGCCCGCCCCGCCCGGGCGGCTGACCCCGGCCCGGGTCCGCCGCGGGTTCCGGAACATCCACCAGGCCCTGCCCTGCCTGGCCGGTGCGCCGAAACCCGGCAAGCCCGGCCCCGGACGGCCGCCAGGGTCGAAGAACCGGCGCCCAGCACCCCGCCACGACGTGGGGAAGACGACGAAAAGGGATGCCTCGCCCAAGGCACGACGCGAACGCGCAGGTTAAACGGCAAGCTTAGAGCGGTACAAGGGGACGAAGGTCCCTGGAGGCTAGTGACTCATCTCCCTGGATGAACCCTCCCACCTGGGAGGAAGTTAGGCGCCACACTGTTTCGCGCGGGCCCGTCCCGCCTTCCAGCCGGAGCATCTGATGGCAGCCATAGCGGTTGCGGGCTCCTCGCCCGCCGCGATCGATGTGAACCAGCCAGGAACGTACGTGCACTGGTCGATCTTTGATGTGTCAGTGGCGAACCTCGTCCTGATCGCCGTCATGGTCGTCATCTTCGGCGCGGCCCTGCTGATCCCCTTCCCACATGGGAAAAAGGACACCGAGGAGGCGGCGGCCAGCGCCGGAGCCGGCGGCGCGTCCGACGTGGACCTCGCCGATGACGCTGGGGACGGGGCCGCAGCCGCCGAGCCCGCACGGACACCGGGGCCAGACGACGACATGTGGACGGCCCGGGTGCGCAACTGGGCGGTGCGGGTCCTGCCGCCGGGCAAGCTGCTGCCGGACCGTCAGCCCGCCTACGTGCGGTCCTGGATATACATCTTCGGCGTGGCCTCGCTGGCCGCGCTGGGTGTGGTGATCGCCAGCGGGCTCGCCATCTCCCTGGGCGGCCCGGACTGGTGGCACTACAACCCGGTGGGCCACTTCTTCAACAGCCTGCATCTGTGGAGCGTCGAGCTGTTCATGGCGTTCCTGGTCATCCACCTGTGGGGCAAGTTCTGGATGGCCGCCTGGCGGGGGCGGCGCGCGATGACCTGGATCACCGGCATGGTCGCGTTCGTGGCCTCGGTCGTCGAGGCGTTCACCGGCTACCTGTCACAGCAGAACTTCGACTCCCAGTGGATCGCCACCAACGGCAAGGACGCCTTCAACGCGGTCGGCGTCGGGGCGCTCTTCAACCTGATGAACTTCGGCCAGATGCTGATGTGGCACATCGTCCTCCTCCCCATCATCCTGGTCGCCATCATCGGCGCGCACGTGCTGCTGGTCCGGGTGCGCGGCGTGAGCCACCCACTCCCGGCCAGCCGGCCGCGCGGGCTGGCCGCCCGCCGCGCCGCCCGGGCCGCCGACCGGGCCGCCTGGCGCGGGCCGACCCGGCGGTACGACATCCTGAAGGAGGGCACGATCGCCTCCGTGGTGGTGCTCGCCCTGACCTTCGGCCTGGCCGGGCTGCTGTCCTCGCCCAACGTGCCCCCGGTCACGGTCCGCAGCTGGGTCCAGGTCGCCCCGGACGACTTCCTGGCCACCGCCGCGACCGAGCTGAACGGCACCAGCCACACCGCGACCTACGGGCCGCCCTACAACAACAACGGCACGCCGCAGTCGCTCCTGTTCGCCCCGGCGAACATACTCGGGGTGCGGCAGCCCATCGACGCCGCTCAGACCTTCGTGCTCAGCCCGCTGGCGAAGAACGCACCGACCGACCCGGCCCTGGCGGCCGCGCTCAGGATCTACAACGCGGCTTCCCCTGCCCAGCAGGTGAAATGGGCGACCGCCTACGGCAACGCGGTGACCAAGGTCAAGTTCGTGAACGGCAACCCGGTGGTGCCCAGGGCCAATGACGGCCCCGTGCCGCTGATGATGGCCACCGAGCTCACGCTGGCGCGCAGCGGGGCCATCGACGCCGACCTGTCCGGCGCGCAGCCGTTCTACGGGACCAACTTCACCAAGCCGCTGCTGTTCCTGAATGACGGGGCCTACTACGCCAACCAGGCCACGGCCGAGCACCTGACCGGTAACCAGTGGGGCGTGATGAACGAGACCGGCAGTTACCCCGGCCAGCCGTGGCTGTGGCTGTTCCAGCTCTGGTACCACGTGCCCGGCTTCGACAACTCGACCAACGTGGACCTCATCGCGATCTACCTGACCGGAGCGGCCACGATCCTGCTCCTGCTGGTGCCATTCATTCCCGGCCTGCGTGACATCCCGCGCTACATCCCGCTGCACCGGCTCGTCTGGCGGTCGTGGAACGCCCGGCCCGAGGGCCCACAGGAGCCCGGAGGGCCGGTGGCGCCCGAACAGCATCCCGCTGGGACCGCAGGCGACAAGTAGCTAGGGCCTCCGAAAAACCCGCCTGACGGGCAGCCCGCTGGCCCGGGCGGACAGGGCAAAGGCGTCCTGGCCGCCCGGGCCAGCGGAATTTCCGGGCGCCGGTGTCTTGCCGGGGGCGCAGCGTCTTGCCGGGGGCGCAGCCGGTACCAGGCGGCAGCGCTACACCGGGGCCGGTGGTGTGTGTACCGGCGCTACCGGACTGAGCGCGTGCGGAATGCGAAGCTCGCCGCCAAGGGGGCGGGGGAGGCCCGCGCGAGCCCGACGTAACGGGGTAGACCGACTAGGAAACTTAGCTTGTTCTTTAACCTACGTGGCTGTGGCCTGGGTGTTTCGTACGTTTTCTTCCGGGTGATCCCGGCGTGTCGCGGTGCGTGAGTACGGCCTCCGCGTGATCATGTGTTCTCGCCAAAGGACCATGATCACTGTGAAGGCCGTGATGGACACATTGCCAGAGAACCCCGGTACCGGGCCACTCACGCTCGCCGTGCTGGCGCGGTTCCGCCGCGAGTTCCATGCCTGCCTGACCGGGCGCGCTGATGAGCTGTGCGAGCTGACGGACGCGGTGCTGTGCGCGGACGGCCCGGTCAGGAACCTGGCCGCTCTGTCGCTGGCGCCGGGGCACCGGCGTGGCCATGGTGCCCTGTATGACGCGCTGAACTGCGGGCGGATCGATATCGCGCGGCTGCGCCGGTGCCTGGCGGGCTTGCCGTTACCGCGGGCGGCGGACGGGCGGCTGATGCTGGCCGTGGATGTGAGTAACTGGCTGCGGCCTGGTGCGGCCACCAGCCCGGACCGGCTGTTCTGCCACGTGTATGGCCGCGGGAAGGGGCAGGCGCAGATGATCCCGGGCTGGCCGTACTCGGTCGTGGCCGCGCTGGAGCCGGGCCGGACCTCATGGACCGCGGTGCTGGACGCGGTGCGCCTGGGCCGCGGCGATGACGAGGCCGAGGTCACTGCCGCCCAGGTCCGTGAGGTGATCACCCGGCTGATCTCCGCCGGGCACTGGCAGGAGGGAGATCTCCCGATCCTGGTCATCTTCGACGCCGGGTATGACCCGATGCGGCTGGCCCACCAGCTCGCGGATCTGCCCGTGCAGGTCCTGGGCCGGCTGCGCTCTGACCGGGTGCTGCACTTCCCGGTGCCGGCCCGCCAGCCTGGTACCAATGGCCGGCCGCCACGGCACGGCCGGGAGTTCGCTCTCCCGGACCCGGCCACCTGGCCGGACCCAGCCGTGACCACGACCACCCAGACCACCCGGTACGGCACCGCGGTCGCGCAGGCGTGGGACCGTCTGCATCCCCGGCTGACCCACCGCTCCGCCTGGCTGAACCACGGCGGCCCGCTGCCGGTGATCGAGGGCACCCTGATCCGGCTGCAGGTGGATCACCTGCCCGGCGACCGGGACCCCAAGCCGGTGTGGCTATGGTGCCCAGTCACCGGCGCCGCCCCGGCTGAGGTGGACCGGCTGTGGCAGGCGTTCCTGCGCCGATTTGATCTTGAGCACACCTTCCGGCTGTTCAAGCAGGTCCTTGGCTGGACCGCCCCGAAACTGCGTGACCCGGCCGCCGCTGACCGATGGACCTGGATCGTCATCGCCTGCCATGCCCAGCTCTGGCTCGCCCGGCCGCTGGCGGCGGACCTGCGCCTGCCCTGGGAACGGCCCGCCCCGCCCGGGCGGCTGACCCCGGCCCGGGTCCGCCGCGGGTTCCGGAACATCCACCAGGCCCTGCCCTGCCTGGCCGGTGCGCCGAAACCCGGCAAGCCCGGCCCCGGACGGCCGCCAGGGTCGAAGAACCGGCGCCCAGCACCCCGCCACGACGTGGGGAAGACGACGAAAAGGGATGCCTCGCCCAAGGCACGACGCGAACGCGCAGGTTAAACGGCAAGCTCAGACTGTCCCGGCACCAGATTGTCGCTCTGGCCGCCGCTGCTCCCGGCGGTCGGATCGGCCGTCTCGGTATCCAGCACCTGTCCTTGGACGCTGTGGCCCTCGACGTACTCAACTTCCGGGCCGACCCAGCCCGAGAAACTGTTTGAGGTGTTCTTGACGGTGATCACGGAGCCGTATTCGGGGATGTTCTGTCCCAACTCGGTCACCTCGTCAAACTGTGACGGCAGCTCGGTTACCCCGGTGGTCATCGTGACGGTGAACGGGCCGGTCACGTACTCGTTGTTGTTGCTTCCCGGCGCCGCGCTAACCGAAGCCTGAGTCGGCTGCGCGCTGGGAGACAGGTTAGATACCGCTGGTTTGACGGCGTGCGCAGCGAGGGCTGCATCTGCTGGATGGTTTCCTCGTCCCGGACTTCGAGCACGCCGAGGGCCTGGTTGACGCTGAACCGGCGGCTGGTGGCGTAAGCGATCGCCTTGTCATGTGGCAGGACGGTGATCAGGCAGTAGGTGTCGCCGCTGTCCGGGGCCAGTACGACCCCGCGCCAGAACTGGTCCACCCGGATGGTGCGGATCCGGTCGTCCGGGCCGTGCCGCAGCTTCTCCAGGTGCAATCCGGCGTGAGTGTGCTCGGCGAATTTGGCGATCGCCGCCTCAACGGCGCTCTGCACGCCCTTCTCCAGCTTCGCGTATTCGGCCAGGAAGCCTTTCGCGATGGCCAGGCGTGCCACCAGTCAGGTCCTTTCTTCGTTGTCCTCATCGCAGTCTGCGCTCGGTCACCAGGCGATGTCACGGGGTACGCACGGCCGGGACGAGCGGCCGCAGGAAATCGACCGCGGCGCCCCGGCGGAGCTGCTCGTGGAAGGGCTGGTTGCGGTACCCGCGCAGGCAGCCGTAGCAGGACGTTTCCTCGCCGCAGTCGCACCGCTCGACCCGGTCCAGCGCCGCGCGCACCACTTCGTCGAAGGAGCGGGCGATGCGGATGGCGCTGCCGGCCCCGCCAGGCACCGCGTCGAAGATCACCAGTGAGGTCCGGCCGCTGGGAGTCGGGTACAGCGTGCCGTCGATGTCGTCCCGGCTGATCTGCAGCCGTTCCGACACCCCTTCGAGCAGCGCGTACAGCGTCGATCGCCAGTGGTCGTTGTCCGCCAGCGGCGCGGCCAGTGCGTCGAAGGAGATGGCCAGGATGTCGGTCTCATAGCGGTGGGCCAGCGAGCGAGACTGCAACGGGCCAGTGCAGTCCCGCTCCCGCAGCAGGTGCGGATGCTTATCCGGGACCTTCCTGGCCGCCTGCGTCCCCCACCCGCACCAGTCGCAGATCAGGTAGCCGGCCAGGCCCGGTCCCTCGGAGACCGCGATGAGCTGGCCGCGGGAGCCGGCCCGGGTGGTCACCGTGCCGCCGTTGGCCAGCTGCCAGGTGGCCTCCTGGACTTCGGAGGCGAGTGACAGGACATAGGTCATGCCGTTCCAGCTTCGCCGGGGCGGCGACATCCCGGGCCGCTTGGCGTTCCGCTGGGCGACGAAACCGAACTCGGGCACGCAGTAACGCCGGGGCCTGCCCGTGTGCTGGGCGTCACAGGATGGGCAGATCGGGTCGAGCGGCTCGTCGCCTTCCCGATAGCCACCGCAGGCCCGGCAGACCGCGTAGTACTTCGTGATCAGCTCACGGTCAGGCAGCCGGTAGACGCCCCCCGAGGTCCACAGTAGCCCGCCCGCCACCAGCTCGGCGCCGGGCGCGAATTCGTAAATGGCCGAGGACAGGTCCCGGGACAGGTCGAGCTTGCCGCCGACCCGGCTGTCGGCGTACTGGGTCCGCAGCTCCACCGTGTCGGTGGGAAACCCGTACTTGGGCAGAACGTTCCGGTTGGCCAGGAAGTTGATCAGGTTCCGCTTGGTCAGTGTGTTGATCGTCTTCTCGTAGCGGTCGACCAGGTATCCCTTGCGGTCGGCGATGGCCTGCAGGCGCCGTTCTTCGAAGGCGTCCACATCGGCCGCGAGCTCGGCCCGGATGCGGTCGAGCAAGTCGGCCAGCTCCCGCACCCAGTCGCCGGTGTCCAGCCCGATCTCGGCCTGAACCGCTTCCGGCAGCACCCGCCGCAGTGACTGCCGGACGCCGCCGGGCACCGGATCCAGGAAGCCGGGCACCCGCTGGCTCGGCGGCGGAGTTCCGCCAGGGCCAGGCAGGAAGAACTCCCCTGCGTCGTGCCACTCCTCGCCGGTCAGCTCCTTGTAGTGCCGGAAGAATGCCGCCAGCGCAACGGAATGAGCATGGCGCCGGTCGATGCGCTCGTTACCCAACGGCACATACGGTGCCCTCACTTCACCGGCGACCATAGTGACCGGGTTCTGGTACTGGGCCAGGTCGTGGGACCGGCGCTGGGCATAGGTCACGATGAGCGCGGCCGAGTCGGTGCGCCGGCCGGCCCGGCCGGCCCGCTGCACGTAGTTGGCGGTGGTCGGCGGCATGTTGCGCAGCACCACCGACTGCAGTTCGCCCACGTCCACGCCCAGCTCGAAGGTGGTCGAGCAGGACAGGGCGTTGATCTCACCGCGGATGAAGCGCTGCTGAATCTCCGCGGCCTCGATGCTGGTCAGCTGGCCGGTGTGCTCGCTCGCGCTGAGCGGGACCGGATGGAGCGACCGGTACAGGTATCGGTAGTGGTCCTCGTCCTCCCCCGCGGCGGGGACGAGATACTTCTCCAGAACCCCGCCGCAGCCGATGGTGGTGCAGACATCCCGGACCGACACCGAGGCGAGGCGCCGGCATTGCCGGCAGCGGTACATCACATCGTCGGGGCCGACCGGGGCGAGGCGCAGCCAGGTGTGGTCCACCTGGCGGACGACGCCGAGCCGCCCGTCGTGGCTGGTGGCTAGCCAGCCATCCCGCTGGCTTTCCAGGAACCGCCAGCAGCCACGCAGCACGGCACGTGGGTCCGCCGGGCTGCCGGAGGCGTCCAGCACCCGGGCGACATAGTCGAGCCGCCGGTTCATCCCCCGGGTCGGCAGCCAGCTGAAGACCTTCCGCTTCGGCTCGGCTGCCTCGGCGCGCACGTAGATCGGGCCCCGCCGCGGGTCGAAATGCTCGTCGCGGGGATCGACGTAATCTGGCATGGTGATCGCCCCCTGCTGCCGCAGGCTGCGTATCAGCTCGCCGAGCAGGTCCCATGCCTCCTGCTCGCTCAGGCCGAGGGTGGTGAGCCCGGTGGGGAGCCGCCAGCCGGGCTCGCGGCCGAGCTCGACCCGGAGCAGCCCGCGGCCCTCCAGGGACTGCCGGTCGTCGGTCGCCACCAGTTCGGTCATCAGCCACAGGGCGGTTTCCCGCTGCCGCTCCTGCCGGGAACGGCGCCGTTCGAAGACGTGCGCACGGTCGGCGACCCGGACCAGGTGGTAGGCAACGTCTTCGACGTGCGCGACGTAGTCGTCCTCGGTCGCGCCGGACAGGGCGTCGAGGATGAGCCGCCGGTGCTGGATGGTCTCGTAACTGGTTGCCAGGTAGGGGGCGAAGAATGCGGCCGCCTGCCGGCTGTCGCTGAACAGCAGCAGCTTGCGGCCTTCCCCGGGCTGATCCGCCTCCTCACCCTCGGCAGGCGGGAGCGCCTGGTACAGCGCCGTCGTGATCACGGAGGCGGCGGCGTCACCGCCGGTCTCGAACTGGCGCACCATGGCCGCGCCGCGCGCGCCGCACGACAGGCAGCCTGAGAACGGTGTCCGACTTCGTGTTCAGCCGCCGTACCGGCCACAGCCGGGCCCCGCCGCAGGCGCACCCCGCGGTCCCCACGACGTGCAGCGCGCCGCAGCCGGCGCAGAGCACGCCGTCGTCGGTGTCGAGGGGACGGCCGGTCTCCTCCAGGGTCTCGTCGTCTTCATCGACCACGACCGGCGTGTCCCCGGCGAGCAGCCAGGTCCGGGGCTCGGTGGGGCGCTGCCGGGGCCCGAAGACCAGCCCCTCCGGCGTATGCCGCACGGACCCGGACAGGTACACCGCCCCGCAGCGCTTGCAGGCGCCGAACTCGAACATGGCGGCCGAGCAGCTGTCGCAGGTTTCCCGGCGGGCCAGCGAGACGTGCGGGCCCGCCTCGGACAGGCAGGTGTACGCGCCCTCACTGGCCCGGGTGAACAGGTGGTAGCGAGCCGACAGGACCGTGGACCCCGCGCTGTCCCGCAGCCGGGCTCCCGCATTGACCAGGGCCGCGAGGGCCTGGTCGCGATCGATGCCCGGGTCGAACAGCGCAGCGGCCAGCTCACGGAAGGGGCGGGGACGGGCGGCCAGGAGCTTACGGAGGTCCGCGATCCGCCGTTCGTGGGCGAGCGTGGTGGCCGCGTCGCCATAACCGGTCACGCCGCGGGCCTCGGCTAGGTTCCTTCTTCCCTCTTAATCATAATGCTTAGCACTGAAACTCATACCTACTGATGAGAGTGGGAGCGGCTGCGGGCGTTCTTGCCCGCCGATCCCCGCAGGGCGGCCGGTGGGCCGATCACCGGACGGTGATCAACGGGATCTTCTTCCGTGCCCGGGCGGGCTGCCCGTGGCGGACCTGCCGGAGGGCTTCGGGAACTGGAAACCATCTATAACCGGCATCGCCGCTGGTCACTGGATGGAACCTGGGAAAAGGCCCTGGACGGGCTGCGGGCCGGGTGTGATGAGGCCGAGGGCAAGGACTGGACGGTCAGCGCCGACTCGACGGTCACCCGGGCCCATCAGCACGCGGCCGGGGCCCGCCATGCACCGGCTGCTGATGACCGCACAGGGGGCTCCAGCGAATGACAAGAAATCTGGCCGGGAAGCGATCGGCCGCTCCCGCGGCGGGCTGACCACCAAGATCCACCTGACCGCTCACCTGCGCTGCCGCCCCGTCGCCCGGCTAACAAGCCCCGGCCGCACGGCCACTCCCCCCGCTTCATCCCGCTGATGACGCGTCCGCATCCAGCGGCGCGGCCTGGCAGGCCCCGCAGCCGCCCCCGCGCGATGGCGGACAAGGCCTACTCCTCCGCCGCAACCGCGCCTACCTGCGGCAGCACCGCATCAAGGCGTTATCCCCGTCAAGGAAGACCAAAAGCCCACCGCCGCAACCGCGGCCGCTCCGTCGCCTGCTGCTGGTCTTTACGACGGGTGGTACAAGAACGCAACACCGTCGAACGCTGCTTCAGCAAGCTCAAGCAGTTCCGCGCCGTGCCACCCGCTACACAAGCGCAGCGCATCTACCAACACCATCACTCGCCTCATCACATCTGCTACGCACCCCGTCCCATGATCCACGACACGCCCTAGCCGTAGCACCTCGGCCTCCGGGTCAGCGGCACGCGCGATGAACAGGTAGGAGGCCGGGTCTAGCGGCCCCCAGAACGGGCCCTCCGGCATGGGCCGCCTGGTCGCCCCAATCAGGTCCTGCCGGAATTCATCATCGGGGACCCAGTCGAATTCGGCGTCGAACAGCCGGTGCGCGAACGTAGTCACCGCGTGGGGGTCATCACCCACGGTCGCGCTGGTGGCGATGCAGCGCAACGGCCGGCCCCGGGCGATCCGGTCGCGGAGCCGGCGCAGCAGCGTGGCCAGCTCGGCGGCCTTCGCGCCGTCGTAGACGTGCGCCTCGTCCACGGCAATGAAGCTCCAGTGGCCGCCATGGGCGCCCTCGAACAGGTCAAGGTCGGCCGGGCGCAGCAACAGGTATTCGAGCATGGCGTAGTTGGTGAGCAGGATGTGCGGCGGTGTGTCGCGCATCTCTGCCCGGCTCAGCAGCTCGTTGGGCAGCCTTGGCTGGCCCGGGTTCAGCACGGCGAACTTCTCCGCCGCCTCCCGGGCGGTGCGCGGCGTGGCGCCCACGTACCGGCCGAACGTGATGTGCGGGGCCACGGCGAGCGCCTCCCTGAGCCGTTTGATCTGGTCGTTGGCCAGTGCGTTCATCGGGTACAGCAGCAGCGCGCGTACTCCGGGGCCTAGTGTGCCTTCGGCGTGCTCGGCGGTAAGTGCGTCGAGGATCGGCAGCAGGAAGCTCTCGGTCTTGCCAGAGCCTGTGCCGGTGGCCACGATGACGTTGCGCCCCGCGGTGATCTTGCGTATGGCCTGCTCCTGGTGCCGGTACAGCGGCCGGTCCAGCGGCACGGCCCGGCTGGCCAGCCCGGCGAACGCGGGATTGAGCACACCCTCGGCGACCAGGTTGGCCAGGGTAGCGCCGTGCTCGTAGGGCGGCACGGCTTCCAGCAGTGGTCCCTTGGTCAGCTGACTGTGTGCTATCTCGTGGTCCAGGGCGGTGGCAATGCCGGGGTCCCGCACGGGGAGCAGGGACTTGAGGTACCGCCGGTAGCCTTCGACGATCAGGTTGCTGGTCGCCAGGGGGTCGAAGCTGGTGGTCATGCCGCTTCCTCTGCGAATCGGGCGCGTTCCGCGCCGGCGATCAGGGCTTCGGCGAGGATCAGGTCGATGCTGGCCAGCCCGGGCGCGTGCCGCGCCAGGTCGGCCCAGCGGGGCCGCCAGTCACGCTCGAAGGCCCGGCAGGCCTCGTTGCCGCGGGCGGCGATCCGCGCCACGAGCGCAAGAGAGGCGGACATCGCCGGCAGCGCCAGCCACCCGCCCTTCCGCTGGGGATGACGCCGGGCGGTAATGAGCGCGGCCGCGTCCGGGTAGGGAGAGGCCGTCACCAGCTTTTCGGTGTCGCGGACGATGATCGCCGCATCCCGGGCAGGCCCGGCGAGGGTCCGGCGGGCGTCGAACATCTGGCGGGCGGCGACCGCCCGGGTGTCGGCGTCGAGCAGGGCCTGTGGCACGACGAGGGCTGCCTGCCAAACGGCCTCAACCTGATCAGGGGTCAGTAGAGCCAGCCGCTCCGCCTCGGGCCCGAACTGGCCGACCCGGGCCGCGGGATCGGTCTTGCCGCCGAGCACGGCCTCCAGGTTGGGGCCACACTGGGCCAGGGCCGCATCCAGCAGGGCAGCCGCGGGATCCTCGTGCGCGTGGGGAGGTTCGGCCAGGACTCGGCTGCACAGCACCGCAGCGGCGGCCGGGACAGCGCCCCACAGCTGTTCCGCCTTCCGCAGGCCACCGTCGATCTTCGGCCGGGCCGTGGCCAGCCCGCTGCTGATCAGCCCGGCCACGCAGGCCGCGGAGTCCAGCCCGGTATCCAGGAGCGCGGTCAGCGCCGGCCCGGGCTGGGCGGCCAGCCCGGCCGAGCAGCGTTCCCGGAGGGAGGCAGGCGCGCCTGCCGCTCTCAGGTCGTCAGTGAGATGGATCAGCCGCCAGAGGCGGTCCAGCCGGGCTGGTGACGCGGGCAGGTCACCCAGCCCGGTCAGGAACCGGCAGAGCGCCTCCTCTTCGGCGTCGCTGCCGACCGGCATGCCCGGGGCGTCACAGGCATAGGAGTTGCGGCCCGGCCAGTCGGGCCAGTCCGTGACCACCCACGGGTCCTCCACCCGCAGCAGCACGCGCAGCGGCCCGGCGTCCCGTACCTCCGGAGGAAGCGGGACCGCCCCGTCACCGGGCACGGGCACGACGACCGGAGCCCGCCACGGCGCCCGGGCCAGGTAGAACGCGGCGGTCAGGCCATCGACCGGGACGCAGTCGCGGATGATGAGCTGGCCGTCGCGCACCTCAGCGCCGGTGGCCAGCCGTCGCGGCCGCACCATGCCCACGGGCATCCTGCTCTGGCCCCAGGGCAGGAGAAACTCGGCCCGGCCGTGATGCGCCACCGTCTCGCTGGCCCGGGGCAGTTCGTAACCGGCCAGCCCGGACGCCTGCCCGCCGCTCGGTGGGATGGTCTGGACGGGCTGCAGGCCCGCCCACACTTCCAGCTCAGCGGTGAGCGCCGTCCCGGGCGCGCGGACCAGCAGGCGGCCGAGATCGGAGATGTCTTCGGTGGCAGCATGGATTGGCGCGGCGGTCCAGCTGCCCGCGCCCGCACCCGCACACAGCACCTCCACGTGTGGCGGGGTGATGACGACCGGTTCGGTCTCGGTCCCGGCGCGCAGCTCCGCGACGTGGGCCCGGTCCGCGGCGCGGAACGGCAGCTGGGCTGGGTGCACCGACGCGGCGACCGGCGCCCGCAGTTCCGCCTGGCCGGGCTCCAGGCCGCTGACCTTCAGCGCCCGGACGGCAGGCCGGTAGCTGACCGAAACGCCTTCCGCGACGAAGATCGTCCGGCGCATCCCACGGCCGAGCGGGCCGCGCACCGTGACGTCGAAGGCACCCAAAATCGGCCGGGGCACGCTGTCCCAGATATCGACCGCCCCGGATCGGCGGATCTCCCGGGACAGGAGGGGAGCGCCCTGGGCGGCAGGCCGGACCTCGACGCGCCAGCTGATATCCGAATCGGGGGCGTCCGGTAGCCAGAGCGGCGGCGGCTGTGGGTAGACCGGTGAGCCGTACGGCGTGGTCACTCCCGGCAGGGGAGCGCCCAGCAGGAGTCGGGGGCGGGCGAAGCCCTGCACGGCGTGCGCGGGACCGCCGGCCAGCGATAGGGAGTGGACCTTCTCCAGTGAGGCCAGCTGCAGGTGCCACCGCTCCCAGCCGAACGGCACCGGAGCTTCCGTGACGGTGCGCATGTCGCCCAGAACGACGAGTTCACGCTCCGCCGGGCGCAAGATCCATACATGGTCCGGGGGCAGCGGCAGCCGCGCCGGGAGGCGCCTGCCGTCGTCGCCGAAGAACAGGATCGGGTCGCTCGGCTGGACGACGTCCAGCTCGGTTGTGTGATCCCAGCCGACGAGCGAGACCTGGACGGTCCTTACCGGACGGGCCAGCGGGTGAGCCGTCTCCGGAGCAGCCTCAGCCGCGCCGACCCACTGCGCCTGGCTGCGTACCGTCACCGGATTGCCGTCGGCGGTCACCCGCCAGGTGGCCGCCCCATCGGGGGCTTCCCCAACGGCGGGCAGGATGACCTGGACTCCAGCACCATAGGGATCGAGGGCGACGCGCGGGCGGGATGGCGCCGGGCGGGCATCGACGCGGCCTGTCCCTCTCCGGACAGGTTTGGGGTCCTGGGCCGCGACTTCCTCCTTCGCCACCTCGACGAAGCGGGCTGGCAGCCGGATGCGGTCCGGATCGGGGTCGGCCAGTCGGCCCAGCAGGTCCAGGCTGCGGTCCACCACGTCGAGGGCGTAGTCGCCGCCCTGGATCAGGAACCGCTGCGCCGGGACATGCAGCGGGCCGAGGCGCCGGTTCCGGCCCGGTGCCGTCGCCCAGGCCAGGAAGGTCTCCGCATCCATCCCGGGATCATGCCGGCGCCGTTCGAGCAGCAGGCGGAAGTAGTTGCCCAGGCAGAAGTTGGGCAGCCCGGCGTGCATCAGGATCGGGCCCACGTAGGTCAGGGGAAGGCTGGGGAGCGTGGCCATGCCTAGCCGCTCGACCGCCCGGTTGAATGCCCGCCCCCAGACGCCCTGGTCGAGCCCCGTGCCGTCGAACCCGGTGACCTGCCACAGCACCGGCCAGTACATGCCGCCCTGGAAGTTCTCGGCCGCGACCCCGGCCATGGCGGCCACCAGGCAGGCCGGTCGGCGGAGCAGGAACGATTCCCCGTCGCTCTGCGTGTCAGGCAGCTTTCGGTAGAGGCGGCCGAGAGCGGCGGCGACCTGGTTGGTCTGGTGCGGACGCAGATCGGCCTCGGCGACCAGGGAGGCGCCCCGCAGCTGCGGCGCCCAGGCGCTTTCGCGCATGCGGAGCAGTTCCTGCGTCGTGACCGTGCGCGGACCGGCTGCGCTGGCGCTCTCCGGCTGTGCTGGGCCGGGCGGGAGAACGGTGTCCTGCCCGGCCCGCTCCGTCTCCGCCGTGGGAGCCGGGGCGGACACCGCCGGGGTCTCCGCCGTGGGAGCCGGGTCGGACACCGCTGGACCAGCGTCTGCGGGCAGCACCGGATCCGCCAGCTGGGCAGGCAGGAACGCGCTCAGCGTGCCCGCGCCGGATACATAGAGGTGGTCACGTGCCCGGGTGCAGGCTACGAACAGCACACAGCGCTCCCGCTGTAGGTCCTGGGCGTGCGCCAGGGGATCCTCATCGTCCGCGGTGAGGGCCGCCGTATCCGGGACCACGCCCTCCTCGACGCCGATCACCGCGACGGCCTGGAATTCCAGGCCCTTCATGGCCTGCATGGTTCCGGCCCGGATCCCAGCCGAACCGCCCCGGCCGGTGACCGGAGTGGTGTCGATGCCGTCCGCTTTCAGCGCCTCGCGGGCCTCGCGCAGCAGGCTGGCGGATCTGGCTGTCAGCCCGATCGCGTTCGGCTCGAGGCCGGCCGCCAGCCACGCGCGGATCCGTTCGGAAAGGAAAGCGAATTCCTCGTCGCGGGTGGTGGCGAGCCGCAGCTGCGGGCGCTGGCCGCGCATCGGGGAGCGGTAGCCGAGCAGGGAATCGACCTCGCCGTCCAGGCCGGTGACGGGGTCGGAGCCGAGCAGGGGCATCGCCCAGGCCAGGATCTCCTGCGTGGTCCGGTAGTTCAGGGACAGCTTCCGGCTCCGCCCCCGGACGCTGATCCGCAGGCTGGCCAGGGAGACCCGGTTGTTGTAGATGCGCTGGTGCGGGTCGGCCGCGATGAATAGGTCGTCCGGGCCCTCGGCCACGGCGGCGCGGAGCAGCCGCCATTGCGCGGGATGCAGGTCCTGGGCCTCATCCACCAGGATGTGCCGGTAGCGCGGCGCTCCTGCCTCCCGGAGCAGGTGGGTGGCTTCGTTGGCCAGCTGCAGGTGGGTGGTCTGGCGGGCGGTGGCCATCTCGGCCGTGACCTGCTGAGCGGCTTGCCAGGCCAGGCTCCGCTGCGCCTTGCTGAGTGGCCGCCCCCGGCCGGTCCGCAAGCACGTCTGGTACGCTTGCTCGTTGTGCAGGTCCTGGGCCAGGATGACCTGTTCCCACTCGTTCTTGAGGAAGGCCGGGGTGAGATCCAGCCCGGAGGCTGCCGCCGCCTCGGTCCAGCGGGCGCGCAATACCCGCTCATCAGCGATGACCGGAGTACCGCGAGCCTGCTTGACGATGCTGTACGCCAGCCGGTCGACGTTGATCACCTGGATCCGGCCCACGCCGGCGTCGCGGATCAGCAGGTCTAGCTGGGCGTGCAGGGCATCGGCCAGATTGCCGTTGAACGTGGTCAGCAACACCGACGCCGCATCAGGCCCGGGGGAAGGCGCCCCGACGGCGCGCGGCGCGGCCGTCGCGGACGCTGAGGCGGCGCGCGCGGCCAGGAACGCCGCACGGTGCAACACGGTAACCGTCTTGCCGGTCCCGGGGCCACCGGTCACCTGGGCGGGACCGCTGTAGCTCGGGCGGTAGGCGATCTCACGCTGGCTGGGGTGCAGGAACGTCCGCCAGGCGGCAAATGGGTGAGCGAGGATGAGCTGCAGTTCCTCCTGGCCCGATACGAACGCGACCTGGTCTGGGGTGCGTTCCATGGCGGCGACCAGGTCGTCGCCGTGGACCTGCTCTGACGGCATGGCGCCGAAGTGGACCGGCGTCATCTCAGCGAGAGCCTCATCGACCGTCATCCCGCTGGCCAGCGCGTGCAGCGCGGTGTACTGCGCTGGGGGCAGCACCGGCTGGAGCGCGTCCAGCTCCGCGTCGTTGACCAGGAGCCGTACCAGCGGCCGCACGTGCGCGTCGATCCCCAGCCGGGCCAGGTCAGCATCGCTGACGTCAGCGAATAGCCGAATAACGTTTGGATCGGCCGCTGTCTGCAGGGAAGGCTGCACTTCCGGGATGGCGGCCGAGTTGGATACCTCCAGCACACCCGTGGCCTGATTGACGCCGATGCGATGGCTGGTGGCGTAGCCGACGGCCTCGTCCGAGGGCAGGATCGTGAGCAGGCAGTAGGTGTCACCGCTGTCCGGGACCAGCACGGCACCGTACCACGCGCCGTCCACTCGGAGCAGGCGGATGCGGTCGTCCAGGCTGCCGGGCACCTTCTCCAGGCGCGCTTCAACATGATCGCCGTTGGCGAAGCCAACGATCGCCCCTTCGACGGCAGCTTGGACCCTCTTGTCCAGCTTGGCGAATGCCGACAGGACGTCTTTCGTGATCGCCAGGCGAGCCACTGGCTGCGTCCTCCCCTTGCCGGCTGTCCCCAAAGCTGGCGCTCCAGCTAGGAGGCCACTGAATAACCCTGTTTGCGCTCAAGGAGCTAGCAGCTGACCTGCGGCTTTGCGACATTGATCATGAAAAATGGGACTTATTCAGCGCGCTCCTAGACGGGCATGCTAGACCGGGCCAGTCATCTGGCGATAGAGAACGAAACATGACGGCCAAGAAATCCGTCATACTTTGGGCACCGCAACTGCCTCGTCCGCGTCAAGGAGATAGCAGGCCTCGTAGTAAGTTACGCCGAGGCCTCTTGTTGTGCTGCGCTATTGGAGACCTGGGCGAGGGGAAGGTCATGACGAAGCTTACAATTTCAGCGACGGCTCGATCTTCACCTTCCAGGAGTGGTTCGACCCGCAGGAGCAGCCGCTGCTGAACCTGGGCCGCAACCAGTACTCCACGCCGGACGGCACCACGACCTACGGCTTCGGCGAGTCGGTGGCATGGGAGGGTCTGAAGACCTTCAAATCACCGATCACCGGACGCAACCTCCCGACCCAGGGACGCGTGACCAGTCCCTTCGGGACCTGGTACTACACCGCGATCGTGCCCGAATATGAGATGCCGATCGGCTACCCGCCCCACGGGACCGGCGAGGTAGCCGACGCGTGGGAAGGCCCGGCCTGGATCCGCAGCGGCTCCCTCACCGGCCCGATCATCGGCAAAGGCTTCGTCGAACTGCCCGGCCAGCTCACCAAGAACTACCCACCACTCCCCTAGCACCACGCCAGCAGCGCCGCCCTGGCCCACGGCGACACGGGATCGCGCAACAGGGGACAACGGACGCCATCGTGCAGAAACATGAAGACGACGAGTGCCGGAGCTCCGCCCCGGCACCCCGGGCACGGGCAGTATCGCCCGCACAGGACCTGTGCACCCGCACAAGTTCTCGCGGCTGCCGTAGGCGCACAGCCCGTAGAGCGCGACCGCGTCCATGCGATGATCGCCAGCGCCCAGAACGGGTAAGCGGGCAGGAAGAGCATCATGTTAATGGCGTTGAGCGCGAGCACGGCCACCGCGAACCAGCGTGCCAGCTGATGCCCGCCAGGATCCCGGCCGCCGCGACCAGCCGCAGAACGGCCTGGGCCCGGTCTTAGCTTAAGACACCCGCCGCGAAGGCCGTTACGCGGCAGGTCGCCGACGCGAAGCGCCGCGCCTACTCAGGCGACACCGCGCGGAAAACCTCCAGGCAAATAGAGAAGGGCGCACCCCAGCCGCGGCGGTAAACGCCACGCGCAGAGGTACCCGGGCAGCACGGAACGGCACGAAGGCCAAATAACGATGCCGCGCGCGTCACAACTCCACGCCGAACGCTGCGGCGAGCGTCTCCAGCCCGGCCACATCCAGGCCGTCGAGCCCGGCCAACGTGGCCAGCGCCTCGGCGGCGTCCTCGTGCCCGGCGTCCAGCTCGCGGAGGACCGCAGCGGCGGCGAGCGCGTCGTCAATGGTGGCGAGGCGGGTGGCGCCCGGTGCGGCGATGGGAGTCATGGCTTGCTCCTATGGGGGGTCAGGCCGCGCGGCGGACGCTGGCGGCGGCGATGAGGCGGGCGGCGGCGAGGTGGTAGCAAGCGCGGCCCTTCTGGCCGGCCTTGCACGTGCATGTGCCCTCGCCGAGGTCGGCGACGTAGACCGTGCTGCCGTCGCCACTGACGGTGAAGAACACGCCGGGCCGGCTGGAGGGGACGATGCCGCCCACCTCGATGAGCTCGATGGCCTTGGCGCGCTGCTCGTCCTTGATGCCGGGGAGTTCGATCGTGGCGACGGCCTCGCGGACGCGGGCGCGGCAGGTGGGGCCGTATCCGGCGCTCACGCTCGCGTCCGCGGTGAGCTTGCGCCCGCAGCGGAGGCAGTGTGCCCACTTGACGGTCATGGTGTCCATCCCCGGCCTCCGAATCAAAACGTTGTTCCGAACAGCGTTGACACTAGTCCCGCGAGATTCACTGTGTCAACGCTGTTCGGAAAACTGTTGGGGTTACGATTCGGAAAAGCGTTCTGTATCCTGGGCCGTATGACCGAAGACGAGCACATCCGCGAGATACGCAAGGCGCGGCAGGCGCTCAGCAAGGCACTTGAGGCCGTCGGCAAGGCCGAGAAGGCGCTCGCCGCTGAGGTGCGCTCGGCCTACGCGGACGGCGTGAAGACAGGCCCGATCAGCCGGGCGGCCGAGTGGTCCGATACGTATGTCCGGTCAATCCGCCAGGGCAAGGTGTTGCGGTGAGGGCGGTGAAAGGGGCTGGCGGCGTCGGCACAGCTAACGGGCGGGTATGTGGGAGTTCCTGAGCGCACGCCAGAGGACAGCGGCGGCGAGCAGGAGACCGGCCGCGAGGCCCAGCTTGTTCGTCCCGGCATCCGCGTGCGCCTTTACGTCAACCTCGATCGTGGCAGGGTCGGCGCCCGTCATCGTTGCCACGAGATCAGCGACCGTCTCTGGCACCTCATCGAGGCTGCGGGCCTGGGTAACGTTGCCGGACGCAAGCTCGGGAACGGTGATGACCCACCAGTCGCCTTCGCGCTCGCAAAGTGCGGTGTAGGTGATGGGATCTGCTTTTTCGACGGCCGTCGTCACTGCAGCCACCCCTTCGGCAGGCACTTAAGGTCGGCGATGATACCTCGGATAACACCAGCGGTGATCTCGTTGTGCCTGGGCACAGCGGTCGTGTGCTGGCCGCAGTCGCGAGGGCATCCCCACTTCTCATGCTTACCCTCATCGCTGAGCTTGAGACAACCATGACGAATTAGTGCCCTAATGACAAGCCGTTTGGCTCTCGCCTTCACGTAGGCTCCTTGCCGAAATGCGCAAGGCCCACGGTAGCGGCGTGAAGCCGCCCGTGGGGCCGATTCGCATCCGGGACCGCTTGCTCCCGGTGCCCGCGCGGTCCGGCGGCCGCCCACTAGCTGGTCGCTAGCGCCCGGACCGTGCAGGGGCTTAGAGCCGGTTGCTACATCACCCGACTTTAGTTAGCAAGGCGAACCTTCGTCTGCTCGTTTCGATCCCCCCGAGCCGTCAGCCGCTGTTGTCGTTGTGCCACTGGCCCGATAGGGGGTCCTGGCCGATCTCGCACGATGCGATGTTGTAACCCCCGGTTGCCGTGCCCTGGCTGATCACCTGCCCGTCCACGAGGAT
Organism: uncultured Actinomycetes bacterium; assembly: GCA_963805255.1. Lineage (GTDB taxonomy): Bacteria > Actinomycetota > Actinomycetes > Streptosporangiales > Streptosporangiaceae > Bog-532. Next base: position 27,115 of record CAWDTK010000027.1, on the reverse strand, counting down.
CTCGCAGGACACCTCCCCGGCACCCTGAAGCTGTGCATTGATGGCGTAATAGGCCGGGGGATTGGCCGGGATCGGCTGGGCTACGTCCATCGGAACACTGCCGCTGCTGTTGCTTCCGGCGGGGCCATAGGTGACATCTGCGCCCGCAGTCCCGGTGACCTTGTAAGTAACGGTGTCCGGCGTGGGGGAGGGCGCCGGGCTGGGAGCTGGCGACGATGGCGCGGCCTCAGCGGACGATGGTGCCGCCGCCACGGCGGCTGGGGAGTCGCTAACTGCGGGAGCCGATGCGCCGGTGCTGTCAGATGTGTGCTTGCTTGCGTTAGCGACCGCGCCGACGATGATAAGCACCGCTAGGCCGATGAGCCCGGACAGCACCTTGTGCCGCCGGGGCCATGATCTCTGTCCCGGCTGCTGTTCGTGGGGTGAATGCACGTGCATTGTCCTTTCGCGAGACGGTTACGTGACGTTCAGTTCCGGGCGCATGACCGGGAACGCCCCGGCCCGGTAGACCCGGTGCCGGGGCGTTCCCGCCGCAGCCCCCCTGTGCGGTTGCTTGCATGACGTGCCAGCGCAGGCACGCGTTTACCAGGGTCAGGGCCTGTGACCGATCCGTGTCCCCGGACGGCTACAGACGGCGGCTGATCCGCGTGGGGAACCGTCCGGGAACCGGCCCGCCGCGGTCTACAAGCGGTGGCCTATGCGGAATCCGCCAGGGAGCGGGATCGACACGTAGGGTCGGCGGGAACGGGAGTTCCAGTAGACGCTGATACCGCGTTCACCTCGGCGTTTAGCGCCTCGGTGGCCGAGGTGCAGGACGCCGTACACGACGACGGCGAGGATGACGAGTGCTTCAATCATGGTGTTCTCCTGTTGGTGATGGCGTGCTGCCTGGCCATGGCGCCGTCTGCCCGCACGTCATGGATCGCCTGGCCCAGCTGGGCCAGGCCCGCCAGCTGCTCAGCGGTCAGCGCGGGCGCGGCCGGGGCCCTGACGGCCGCGTGCGGGTTCCAGTAGACGACGGGGTTCAGGGATGGCCGCCAGCCCTTACGCCAGTTCCGCCACACGAAGAAACCGGTCACGGCGAGCACGCTGCCCACGATCACACCGGCAGCGATCAGGATCTCCTCGATGTAGGCCAGTACCACAGTGGCGACGGCGGCGGGAACGGCGAACAGGACGAGGACCTCGAACAGGTTGCCGTCACCACCGCCGCAGCCGTCGCAGTGCAGGCCAGGGCACTTCACCGCGGACCACCACCCTCGGGGGTCCTCCAGTGGGCGGCCACCTGGCGGCGGGCACGGTGCACCGTCCTGGCGCCGAGCCGCTGGCGGCGCCGTTTGCCCTTGCACACCCGGCACTTGGGCGCCTTGCGCCGTCCCTTCCTGCCCTTCTTGATGACGTTGCCCCTGCCGCCGCAGCGCCAGCATGCGCCGAACGGGTGCACGATCAGCGAGATGATCCACACGGCCACGATGGCCAGGATGGCCAGGTACGCGGTCATGGCCGGTCACCCCCCGCAGTTGCAGGACGACGAGGCTTCCGAGTAGCCCTCGGCGTAACCGGCCGCGTAGCCCTCCGCGAAGCCCGCCGCGCGGCCGTCCTCGAATCCGTCGTGGTATCCGTCGTCGTAGCCGTCGCGGCGCCCTTCCTTGTACACGCGGCACGCGAACCGCTGGCAGGACTCGTCGCGGCAGGTCTGGTAAGGGTGCTTCGGGCGGGCCGGTCGCCTGGCTGCCTTCTTCTTCGGTTTGGCTGCGGCCTTCCGCTTCGCCGCGGCGGCGCGGCGCCGGGCGGCGGCTTCCCGCCGCCGGGCCCGGGCGGCGTCCCGGCGTTCCCTGGCCTTGCGCCGTTTAGCCTCGGCGGCCTGGCGGCGCTTGTCCGCGGCGACACGCCGCTTGTAGTCGGTCCGGACGGTGCAGGTGTGCGTGAGCGGGTTCGTGTACCGTTTCCCGCACGTGCCGCACGTGACCGCGACGCGGCGGACCTGCTGCCGCACAGCCCGCCTGGTCTTGCGCCTGATGACCCCCATGGGGCCGGTACCTCCGTCATCTCGTGGCTGGTGCCGCGACCCGCGACCGCGCAGGCCAGGGCATGCGGGCCGGTCGCGGCGGTCGCGGCTGCGGGCGTTGTGGCTGGTAGATCGCGGTCGCGCTGCCGCGACCCGGTAAGGGGCCCGGTCATTGCCCGGCCGCCGTCTGGACGTCGGAGCGGCGGCAGCCCTTGCGCGCCTGGCCGTCCGTCTTGACGTCGACGCTTCGCACGCCGCGGGCGCGCAGCTCGGCGGACACGGCGTCGGCGCTGGCGTCCTCCCATCGTTCAGGGAACCGCTCAGCCAGCCGGGCGGCGAGCACCGGCCACTGCAGGCCGTTGTCGCCGCCGAACGCCTCCAGCGTGTCGGCGAGCACGTCCCGTCCCGGCGTGGCGTCGTCCTCGCCGAGCGCGACGCCGGACAGCGTCCCGGCCGCCTCACGGATCGCGCGGGCCCGCCTGGCCACGCGCTCGGTGTCGGCGTTGTTCAGGTAGTAGGTGCGCACGACGTGGGGGGTGTTCTCCTCGCCTTTGAGGTAGCCGAGCCCGGCGTCGACCTTCGGCCGGAACGTCGTGGCCCGCGCCCCGTTCTTGTAGGCGCTGGTGCCGAGGATCATGTCGTTCTCGACCTGACCGGCGACCTTCAGGCAGAACCGGCTGGACACGTTGCCGGATATGGCGGTCGGCAGGGAATCCCGGTCCGGGCGCTGCGTGGCCAGGATCAGGAACACGCCCAGCGCCCGGCCGATCTTGATGATGAAGACCGCGTCCTCGCCCGCCTGCTTGCCGTACTTCGGGTGAGTAAAGAGGTTCTGGCACTCGTCGATCGTGCATTCGATTGGCCACAGGCGCAGGCTGCGCCGGTTCGCTATCTCCCGCGTGACCTTCTTGTCCGGGCACAGCGCGCGGTCGACCTTCTTCAGCCGGGCCGCCCGGTTCATCACCTCGGTACGGAGCATCTTCAGCGACTCGGCGGTGTAGGCGATCGACTCGTCGTCGATGCCGGACACGAACCGGTGGCAGATCTGCTCGAACGGGTCGAGGTCGCCGGTGCCTTTCAGCTCATGGGTCCACTTCTCCACGGTGGGGTCCAGGGCGGTGGCGCTGTTCAGCACGCGAACCGCTGAGGTCTTGCCCTGGCCTGGCATCGAGCCGATCAGCCAGTTGTGCTCGATCACGGCCGCGTCGACGCGCCGCTGCCGCGGGCTGGTGCCGAACGGCAGCGGATCGAACACGTTCCCGCCGCCGGTCCGCAGCCACGGCCACGGCGCAGGCTTCGCCGTGGAGATGTCCACGCGGCCGACCCAGCCTTCAAGGCGCCCCGCGTGCTCGTGGGTGACCACCTCGGGCCAGACGGCGCCGAGCGGGCGGCGCAGCCCGGACGCGAGCTGCTCGCGGCGCTCGATCACCTGCGTTGCGGTCACGCCGTAAGGCAGGTCAACCTCGAAACGCCAGCCGGGCCCGTCCTCACGGACCGGGGACGGGAAGTTCACTGGGGTGCCCTCGCGGATGCTCTTGTTGATCTCGGCGATGCCCAGCGATCCGAGCGCCCGGACGATCACGTCCGGGGTCGGCGGCTGCACATCGGACGGCAGCTCCGCCCGGGAGGTGATCGTCTTGCCCTGCGGCCGCCCGGCGGCAGTGAACGCCGCGAACAGCGCCACGGCGGCCAGCGCCCACCCCCACCACGGCGCAAACGCGGCCATGGCAGCGACCCCGGCGGTCACGCCCGCGAGGCAGAGCGCCAGGATGATCCCGCGGGCCTTCCGGGTTTCCCTGCCCTGCTTGTGCAGGCGCAGGTGCTCGTGCAGCTGGCCGTTCGCGGCGGCGTCCCACTCCAGCCGCGTCGTGCCCGGGATATGCCACCAGGCGACCAGGCGCCGGACGGCAACGGCCACGCCCCACACGGCGAACCCGAGCGACTTGGTGAAATAGGCGGGTGACCGGACGCTGTGATACGCGGCCCGGTGGCCGTGGCGGGCGGCCATCAGCGTGATGTGCCGCTTGGCGTTCTCCCAGCTCGACCAGTGGTCCGGGACGATCGGGCGGCGTTTCGCGTCGCCGCCGGTCAGGTCGACGTAGGACGGGCCGGGCGCCTCGTCCTCGTCGAGGCGCACCTCGGTCTGCGCGTCGATGGCACGGAGCGGGACAACCTCGCTGCCCCGGTGGCCATTGTGCTGATCAGTTGACACGATGATCTCCTCATCTCGGTGAGCTGGCCCGGGGGTGCTGTCTTGGCTGGTGGCCCCCCGGGCCGGGGCTAATTGGCTAGTTCTTCCGTGGGCGCGTGACCGTTGGACTCGGCGGCGGCCAGCTCGCGCACTCTGGTCGCCTCGGCGCGGGTGAGCCCAAACCGCGTTTCGAGCTGGCGGCCGGACAGCGGGTTACCGGCGACGGTCGTGGCGCGCAGCGCGGCCAGCGCCGCACTCTGGGCGTCGGTGGGGACGAACGGCGGAGGTGCGTCAGGTGACCCGTCGGCGGGCAGTGACGCCCGCTTGACGACAGCCACCATGCCGCCAGCGGCCAGGATGAAGCTGTAGGCGGGGCAGCCCCAGATCAGGGCGCCGAGCCAGCCGAACTGCGCGCCGTAGGCCACGTTGGCGGCCAGCGTCGCGAGGATGCCGGACCAGACGAGCACCCAGCCGAGCCCGAACCGCTTGCCCTTGGCGTCGGCCTCGTGCAGGAGCATCAGCTCGCCGACGAGGATGAGCATGTCCACCGACAGCGGGAGCAGCCGGGCCGCGACACCGGTCCCGCCATGGGCGCGGCCGAGGTCGTAGATGTGGCTATAGGACACGATCGCGGCGATGGCGGCGACGCCGGACGCCAGCACCCACATGGCACCCCGCCGTGCCCTGCCGCCGCTCATGAGTCACCCCGCACGGCCCGCAGGTGCCGGGGGCCGGGGGTGTCCGCGGCGCGGACATTAGCCGCAGGCGCCAGCCCCAGTTTGCGGAGGGCCGACTCTTCGCCCGCCTTGATGAGCGTGTCGTAGGCGATGTTCCGCTGCCGGAGCATCTGCTCCAGGTATGTGACTTTCGCCGCGAGCGTGTCGACTCGCTCGCACAGCGCCTCAAACGTGCCCGTGTCGATGTTCACCGGCCACTGCCGAGGATGCCGGCGAGGTCGTGGTACGCCTGGGCGGCATCAAGATCGCTGAGGTGCTGCCAGCACGCGCCGGCCGGGCTGGTCTCGCAGTCACGGCAAAACTCATCCGCCTCGCGCATCCGGAGCGTCTGGGCGTCCGCCAGGGCCCGGATGACGGTGGCGAGCTGCTCAGCGGTGAGCGCCACCGTGTCGGCAGATGCCGGCGCGGCCCGCCCTCCGCCGGCGCCGGGCCGGCCCCGGCGAGGACGATGCGGTCTATGGCATCCAGGGCCAGCTGACGGTCGCCACACTCCCAGTCGAATGCGGCGAGCACGGCGCGGACCTCGCCGACCATGCGCGTCTCTGGCGCGGGCGCCGCCGCGGTGGTGTTCGCCCTGGAGATCAGGCCAGCGACCACCGCGGCCGTCTGCGGCTCCCACCCGGCCAGCCAGGCCAGGACACGCCGGTCGTAGGCGCCGAGCTGGACACCCGCGGCGGCGCACGCCTCGACGAGCATCCGGTGAACGTGCGGCGTCATGCGGCCCACGCCGGGGTCGTTGCGGAACGCCTCGTAGATGGCCTGCACGGCCGCCAGCTCGCGGGCCTCGCGCTCCGTCTCGAACGGGCCGGTCACCGCGCACCGCCCGGCGCGTCGTAGACGACGGTCGCGTTCGTGAACGCGGGGAGGGTCGTCAGCACGGCGACGAGCTCGGGGCCGGTGATCAGCCCGCGGCGCATCGCCCGGCCGAGTCTGGCCACGTGCAGGCCGTCCGCGCCGGCCTCCGGGTGCGTGACGCACGGCAGGCCCGGGACCTGCCAGCATTGGCCGCAGTTCGCGCGGCGGGCGTCGGCGATGATCTCGTGCAGCGAGCGGGCCGCTGGCGGGCCGGTGATCGTAGGGTTGGGCATTGGTCCTCTCCTGTCATGGCGGGATTGGGGTCCAGGTCCGCCGCGGTGCTCCCACACCGCGGCGGACCGCTTTATGTGGGCATGGCGAAGGCCCGCGCCGTAGCTCTTGGCGAGGTCACGGGCGCGGGCGAATGGACGCAGGTTGGACGCACACGGCGGAGAACCTGCCGATGCGCGCAGGGATGGGCAGGGATGCCGAAATGGCCTCTACCTGCGATTACGGGACTAGCGGGTATCCGCCGGAACGGCTCGGGACAGGCGCGATGAGTCTTGAAAACCGCTATGGCTGGTGACAGTCATCGTGGGTTCGAATCCCACGCCCTCCGCTCCGGTCAGCGAAAACGGCCCCTGAACAGGGTATACGCGAGTCAGGGGCCGTTGTCATGCCAGCGTGGACTATGCGGCTGCGTGCGGAGCGGGGCGGCGCTGTGCGGCTGGTTGTGCCGAATACGTGCCGAAGATCATTACCGATCCTGGTCCTCGTCGGGGCGGTCGGTCGCTGCTGTGCCGCTGGCCTTGTCGTCCTGGGTGGCGTTGAGGATGCGCCGCTTGGCTTCGTCCTGCTGCCCGTGGATGCATTTGGCGTAGACCCGCAGCAGGACGTCCACGCTGTGGCCTGCCCACTCGGCGACCTGGGGCGGCGCTACCCCAGCGTTGAGCCAGGTCGAGACGGCGGCGTGCCGGAGCGCGTACGGAATCTCGGCGAGCGGTGAGGCGGCCTCTTCGGCTGTAAACGCCATAGCGCGCCCTTGGTGGAAGATGTCCAGGTAAACCCACTCGGCGACGATTCCGCCGCGCGGGCCAATGAAGATTCTGCCGTCCGGCCCGGTCCCGAATGTATCCAGGTGATGACGGAACATCCTAACGAGTACGGGATGCACCGGCACGCTTCGCGTATCACCGTCCGGCCGGTGTTTGAGCGCGCGCCGTTCGCGGGATCTACCACTGTCTGTCCACTTCGCTCCGCTACGCGGCTCGGAATGTGTGAGCCGCATCTCGCCCCATCCCGTGTCAGGCAGGCTGACCAGGTTGGCCCGGAGTAGGTCGATGGCTTCCTCAGGACGAAGGGCGCCGTAGTACATCGAGCTGAAGAAGGCCTCCAGCCGTTCGTCCCACGGACCAAGGGTACGGATAGCAGCCAGCAGGCGCCGGGCCTGGCCGGTGTTGATGACGACGCGGGGGTCTACCGTTTTCAGCATCCGGGGCTTTGTCCATTTCACGCGCTTTACGGGGTTGAATGATACGATGCCGTTTTCCACGGCGTATTCCAGAACGTTGCCGAGCACCATTCGCTTGCGGTTCGCCGTATTCGCGGCGGCGGGGGTGCCGTCTTTCTTCTCGCTGATGCGGTCGAGGAGCGCACGAGTGCGTACTGTGCCAGTTGGTGGCCGCGTCAGGTCCACTACAGGGATCGTGGCAGTTTCCAGCCAGCGGAGCACGACGGCGACGTCCTCGGACGGCTGGCTCTTGCCGCGTAGCCTTTCACTGAACGCCCATGTACGCAGGGCGCGGCGGATTTCGTCCGGCGAATGCGGGCTGTCCTCGCTGGTGAGCATTGCCTCGGTAGCGTCGGTCAGGGCCTCGGCGATCCCCCGCCGATGGTTGGGTGATGCATAGCGCCATTTGACGGCCGCGTATTCGATTGTGAGGGCGTACCAGCTGGTTGAGGGCTCGTCGCGCTCCCACGACACGGGCCGTCCGGTTGCAATGCTGAAGGCTTCACCGTTGCGGGCGGCGGTCAGTAGCGAACTACGAAAGCTGTCGGCTTGCGCGGCGGTGCGGAACGGCTCTTTCAAGGGCTTGCCGTTGACCTTCCACCGGACCCAGTACGTGGTGACCTCTCTGCCCCGGTAGACCTCGGTCTTGTAGACGCGGACGTTGTAGGTGGTGCCATCCATCAGGCGGCGGCCTCTCGCGCTTCGAGCCAGCGCTCGAACTCGGCACGGCGGACGCGCAGCTCGCCGTTCGGCAGGGGGATGCACTTGGGCGCCTTGCGCTTAGCGCGCCATTCGTAGAAGGTCCGGCGGCTGATGCCGAGGTCGGCGCATATCTCGGCGACGGTGAGCTTGTCGCGGGACCGGCCGGAAATGCTCGTAGCCATGTGGCGATTCCTCCGATGGGTGGGCAGGCCAAACACGCTTCGTGGGGCCGTGCTTCTGATGGGCGGTCAGGCAGTGCGTTAGGAGCGGGACCCGGGCCGGGCCACCGGCCGACTGGTGCCGTTGGCGATGGCGCGGTTGACGATGCGGGTGGTGATGCCGGGCCCGAGCCCAGCGGCGGTGCCGGCGTCGATGAGCTGACTGACCACGTGTTCGCGGGTGAGCCCCGACCAGGCAAGGAGTCCGTCGGCGTGGTAGGCGAGAGCGGACAGGGCGCGTTTGCGGCCGTCTGTAAGGGCGGCGAGCTGGACGGCGCCGCGGCCGATAACGGTGGCGAGGTAAGCGGCCGGGCCCGGTCCGCCGGGCGACGGTGGCGGCGGGCTGACCAGCTGCCGTGGTGCGGTGGTGGTGGCACGGATGACCTCGTGGGCGAGCCAGGCGGGCATGCGGCCGGGCCGGGCGGGATCGCCGCCGCGGACCAGGTAGGTGCCGACGATGGTGGCCGCGCCGGGGGCGATGCCGTAGGACCAGCCGGCTTTGAGGTCGATTTGCCAGGCCAGCCCGTACCGGCCGTGGGGGTCGCTGAGCGCCTGGCGCAGGTTGGGAGCCGGCGCCCGGTACCACAGGTGCACCCCGCCGGAGGGGCTGGCCGCGATGACCGGTTGATGGTCTGGCCCGGTGGGCCAGGGGCGGGGGCCGCCGCGGAGCCGGGCCAGCAGGGCCAGGCTGTCGCGGCCGTCCCGGAACCGGGCCGGGTCGGCCCACGCGCCGGGCGGGATGGGCTCGGCCGTGAGGTTGATGCCGGGCAGCAGGCCGGTGGCGAGGTTGGGCGGGGGCGGGCCGCCGTGGGCGTCGATATCGATCAGGACCAGCCCGGAGGGCCCGGCGGCGACGCCGGGTACCGCGCGGGGCTGGCGGTGCCACCAGGCGGTGATCGTCGCGGGGTCGGTGGTGGTGGCGCGGACGCCGTGGCACCACCCGCCCGCGGGCAGGCAGGGGCAGGCGCCGGCCAGGTGGGCGGCGATGCCGTGCCGGGGGCGGCAGGCGCCACAGTTGCCGAGCGGCCGTTTGCTGACCGGGGACAGCGGCAGGATGTGCCAGCCGAGCGCGGCCAGCTCGAGCGCGAGCCGGGCCGGGTCGCTGGATACGTGCATGGACAGACCTCCAAGGGGCGTCGCGGTGGGGCTCGAGGGGATGCCTACCGGTCACCCGCCGAGGGCGGCAGCCGGGGCCGGGAGGCGGGCCGGCATGGGTAGCCAGCGGCGAGCCGGGGGCGGGGTGTAGGCATCCCCCACCCCGCCGGGCGGCCGGGCCGCTGCGGCGATGGCAGGCAGGTGAGCAATGGGCCGGACTAACGCCACAAACGTCACCTGGGCCGGTCGCGGCCCGTTAACCAGCGGAAATGCGGTGACGTCAGTGATGTCACCGCACGTCACGAAAGTGACATCAACTAGCCGGGCGGGGTGACATGAGTGACGACAGGTGACATCACCCATGTCACCTCCTGGCGGTCCGCTGACCTGCGGTGATGCGGTCAAGTGACGTTAGTGACATGTGTTTTCCTCTTCATCAGGAAGAGGGCCGGGGGGCTCTTGGCCGGGCCCGTCGATTTTGCGGATCCGCAGGGCCCGGCGTTTGCCGGTCCGGCTGGCCCGGATGTCGACGCCGGCTTTGCGCAGCGAGGGGGCGATCTCGCGGACCTGCCGGCCGACCGACCGCACGTCCTCGGGCAGGTCGGCGGTGGGCATGCGGGACTCGGCGCACAGCCGCCGCAGCCTGTCGAGCAGCTCGGCCGCGGTCCCCTCCCACGGGCCGGGCTCCAGCCCGCCGGTGCTGGCGGCAGTCGCCAGCTTGTAGATGGCGTAGGCGAACGTGCTGCCCTCGATCAGGGACAGCGCGAGCGTGGCCACCTTGGCCCGGTAGCTGGCCAGAGTCTCCCACCCGGTCACGGTGTCCAGGGCGGCGAGCACCTTGGCGAAGTCCGCCATCCGCGGCGCGTTCTCCACGATCGTGCCGGGCAGGTCGGCGAGCACGTCGGCGACCAGGTCCAGGACCGCGCCGAGCGCGCCGGGCAGCGCCGCGGCGCGCGCGGCGTTCACGTCGGCTTCGGTGCGCCGCTTGTCGATCACCTCCGGCTCCACCAGCAGAATCCGGTCGGCCAGGTCGCCGGCCACCTCATGCCGGATCGCGATGGTGGTCAGCGCGATGACCCGCTGGAAGGAGTACACGCCGATGTCCTCATCGGAGTGCAGCACCCGTTGCAGGACCGCGTCGCCGGTGACGCCTTTGCACAGGGCGTTGGACAGCCAGCCGGGGATCTCGGTGATGTTGTCGAAGCTGAACGCCCACGACGCGCGGGCGAAGATCGCCCATTCCCGCTGGTCCCGGGGCGGGGTCCGGTCGGCGGCCGGCTGCGGGTCGACCAGGGCCAGCAGGGTCCGGATCAGGTTCGACTTCGCGGTCCCCTGCTCTCCTTGCACCAGGAGGATGGGGTGCGGGATGCCGGTCAGGTAGGCGGCCCCGACGACGTCCGCGCCGCGATGCCGCACCCGGTCGTGGGCAGCGCGGCCGACCCGATCGCACTGGAGCCGGTGGACGACGTCGTCGTCACCACGCTGGTCGACAACGTCTACGACGCCCTGCTCACCGGCGACAACACCATCACCCGAGCGCCGTTGGCAGCCGGAACTGCCCAAGCGCCCCAGTTCGAGCCGGGGTTTACCAACGTCGGGCTGATGGCCGAGCACGGCTTCTCCGCGCTGGTCACCGTCCGCCGCGGCGACACCACGACGTCCGTGCTGTTCGACACCGGGCTGTCCCCGGATGCGATGGTCACCAACGCCGACCGGCTCGGCCTCGACCTGTCCGGCGTGCACGCCGTAGTGCTCAGCCACGCCACTTCAACCACGTTGGCGGCCTGGCCGGACTCGCCGGGCGGCGCGGTACCCGGTCCTTGCCGATGGTTGTCCACCCGCTGGTGTGGACCCGCCGCCGCCTCGCCCTGCCCGGCGGTGGGGCCGACGACTGGCCGACACTCAGCAAACGTGCACTGACCGGCGAGGGCTTCGACGTGATCGAGCGCCGCCAGCCGTCCCTGCTCGTCGACGGCTCAATCCTGATCACCGGTGAGGTCGACCGCACCACCGACTTCGAACACGGCATGCCCCCAGAACACGAGCACTGGACCGGCACAACGTGGGAACCCGACCCGCTGATCCTCGACGACCAGGCCCTCGTCGTGAACGTGCGCGGCAAGGGACTGGTCATCGTGACCGGCTGCGGGCACGCCGGCGCCGTCAACATCGTCCGCCACGCACAGCGGCTGACCGGCGTCGCCCGGCTGCATGCATTGCTCGGCGGCCTGCACCTGGGCGGCGCCTTCTTTACCCCAAGCATCGGCCCCACGGTCCACGCGCTCACCGAACTGGCACCGGACCTACTGGTACCCGGACACTGCACCGGCTGGCGAGCACAACACACCCTCGCCGCCGCGCTACCCGACAGCTGGGTCCAAGGCAGCAGCGGCACCCGCTACCACTCGCTAACACTCATTAGCGGACGGTCGGCGGATGAGCACCGTACCCGGCACGCGAGCCGATGAGGCAGGCGCAATACAGCAGCAAGGTACAGCAACCTCCCCACACGGCCGCCAGCAGCGACGACCGCCAGCACACTCAGCTAGCTGGGACGACGGCCAAACGTCCAGCAGCGCCGCTAGTTCGGGACGAAGAGGCCATACTGCACCCTTGCCGCCGAGCCGGGCCGGGGGACGGTAGAACAGGAGGGTGCGCTCCCGCAAGTACCGGATGGTCACTACGATCGAGCGGTCCAGCAACCGGTTGTGGCGATTCCTGCTACTTCATGGTGTCGCGCCCGGGCGTTCGCGCTGTTGGAAACCACCGGCCGCCGCACCGGTGCCCGGCGATACACCCCGGTCGGGAATGGCCTGGCGGATGACACATTCTGGCTAGTCGCAGCGCACGGTACACAGGCGGACTACGTCCGCAACCTGCAAACGAACCAGCGGGTGCGGGTGAAGATCGGACACCGATGGCGCAGTGGAACCGCCGTCCTGCTTCCCGGCGACGACCCTGCCGCCCGTTCCCGCACCTTGCCCTATCGATCGGACGCGGCGATCGGACGAGCTATGGCCTCCGCCCCGCTGACCATTCGCATTGATCTTGACCCAGACTGATAGCGCAAACTAGATTGTGCGCGTGCCCGCTACGTGCCCGTCAGCACGGGCGGCAAGAGTTAACCATGGTCACTCACGGAAGATCGAGCAAGTCGGCGCAAGTCACGGCGTCCGCAGGTCACGAACGACCAGCGACACCGACTTCCCAAGCTGATAGCGCCAACGCCAGGAGTTCGTGCGGCCGCTCGGTAACCGCGAACGGCCTTTCGGTCGAACGGCGTGGTGACCGGTATCACCCGGCACGGCAAATACCCGCACCTCACCGGGGACCGTCGTGGAGGAGCCGACGGCTAGTAACTACTGAAGCACGAACGTGACCAGCAGATCGACCTTCCACGCGACGATCCGGCCGTCCTCAATGTCAACGTTTTGCTCCTTGACCCAGGCGGCGGTCACACCGCGCAGGGTCTGCGAGGCGCGACTAACCGCCACGTTGATCGCGTCATCGAAACTGGTGTCGGACTTCGCGGAGATCTCCGTGACGCGTGCGACCGTAGCTGTCATCTGTCCCTCCAGAATCATCTCGTCGTGAACTGCCCTTCCTGACCTTCCTAGACCTTCCTGCATCGGTTCCGCAAGCCAGGGTGACCGCAACCGAGGGCCAAGAACACTCACTGTGTCGGCAGGCAGCGCTGCCTGGATCTACTGCCCACAGCACGACGTCACCCGCCCGTGGCGCGACGGTGGTCGCGATGCTGTGGAGGAGTGCTTGCTCGGCCCGCATTCGGACCCCGTTGCGGTCGAGTTCGCGTTGGAGGCCAAGTGCTACGCGCCGACCAACAGCGTGGGCGTACGGGAGACAAGTCGGCTCATCTCGCGACTCCGGCACCGCCAGTTCGGCGTCCTGGTCACTACCTCTTACCTCGACGCCCAGGCTTACCGGGCAATCAGCGAAGACGGGCACCCGGTAGTCATCCTGGCGGGCCGCGATGTGATCGAGAGGCTGAAGGCCAGGGGACTGGACAACATTGCGGTCCTCCGGAAGCACCTGCACGATGCCTACCCTCCGCACGAATAAGGAGCCACTGCTCGGCGTCACCGTGAACCCGACCGCTGCACGGGTAGCACCGGCGACACCGGGCACTGAACCACGCGAGCCCGCTGCGCGCACTATCCGACCCCCAGGACGCCGACATCGAGGTCATCCGACGCGACCGGCTCGGCGGCCTCCTCCACGAATACTCCCAGGTCGCATGAGATAGCCGAGTTTCGGGCACCCACAGCCGTGCCACCGGCTGGGGTTCGGGGGTACGGTGAGGAAAGATGCCCTGAGGCTGCGGTATGGCCGGGGCGAGGAGGCGGTGTGCGGGACGACGGACGGCGGGCCCGCATCATGGCGGCGGTCACCGTGCGGGACGCCACGGCCGGTGTGGGCGGGCTGATGCAGCGGCTCTGCCGGTTCGCGGTGGATGAGATGGCGTTGTCCGGGTGCGCGCTGGTGCTGATGTCGGGGGCGGAGTCGGCGAGTGTACTGGCCGGTGCCGGGCGGCACGCGCGCACGGTCGCCGGGCTGCAGATGGAGCTGGGTGAGGGCCCGTGCCTGCAGGCCTGTGCCGCCGGGGTTCCGGTGTTGCTGCCGGACCTGGCAGCGGCGAATGCGAACCGCTGGCCGGCGTTCGCGGCGGCGGCCCTGGCGGTCGGCGTGCGGGCCGAGTTTTCCTTGCCGCTGAGCGTGCGGCCGGGCGGTATCGGCACGCTGGATCTGTGTCGTGACACGCCGGGGATGCTGAGTGAGGAGCACCTGGCGGATGCCCTGGTTGCGGCGGACATCGCCCGTGATGCTGTGCTGTACCAGCCGTACGCGCAGGGGGACCCGGATCTGGCGGAGCTGCTGGCGACGGTCGGCACGGACCGGGTCGTGGTTCATCAGGCGACCGGGATGATCGCCGTGCAGCTGGATGACACCACGTCCAACGCGCTCGCCCGGCTGCGTGCCGCGGCGTTCGCGAGCGGGCGCTCTATGTACGACATTGCGCAAGATGTCGTTGAACGGCGGGTGCGGTTCGATGAGTGAGATCGGCGGCGGCCGGGTCGCCGGGCCCGGGGACTCCGGCCCGGATGAGCGCAGGGGTGATGTGGCCCGCGAGGCCGTGCTGGCCCGGGCCTTCGTACGCCTGGCGGATACGCTGGCCAGTGACTTTGACGTCGTCGATTTCTTGCATAGCCTGGCCGCCGACTCGGTTGAGATCCTGGGAGCCGAGGCGGCCGGGGTCATGCTGGCCGATGCGCGCGGCGGGCTGCGGCTGATCGCATCCTCCGACGAGCGGATGCGGCTGCTGGAGCTCTTCGAGCTGCAGGGCGCACAGGGCCCGTGCCTGGACGCGTTCTCCTCCGGCCGGGCCGTGCAGGCGAGCGCGGCCGACGCCCGCGCCCGCTGGCCGGTCTTCGCGCCGGAAGCGTCCGATGCGGGCTTTCAGATGATGTGCGCCGTCCCGCTGCGGGTGCGCACGGACGTTATCGGCGCGCTGAACCTGTTCCGCGCCAGCGACGAGCCGTTCACCGGTGCCGAGATGGACCTGGCGCAGGCCATGGCGGAGATGGCGGCGATCGGGCTGATCCAGGAACGGGCGCTCAGGGAGCGCAGCCTGCTGACCGAGCAGCTCCAGGCGGCGCTGAACAGCCGGGTGATCATCGAGCAGGCCAAGGGAATGCTCGCCGAGTACCTGACCATGAACGTGGACGACGCATTCAGACTGCTGCGGAACTACGCGCGCGACCACAACCGCAAACTCGCCCAGGTCGCCAGCGACATCATCGACCGGAAGATCCCGGGGGCGGCACTGACCACACGGCCCGGCCAGTAACCCTGGCGGGCCCGCCTCGGCCAGCAGCAAGCCGCCGCAACTGGCGCTGATGGCAAACGGCAACGGCAACAATGGCCGAAGGATGGCCTCGCTCCAGCAGATCGCGAGATCTTCCTGGTGGGCGGTAATGGCCTCCTCGAATCGACGCACCTGCCGCAGGGCCAGGCCGAGGTTGGTCAGCGCCTGCCTTCCGCCGTGCCGGTCACCGAGGCGCCGGGCCGCGTCCAGGCGGATGGCGGTGCTGGCCGGCCAGACCAGCAGGTCATACGGAATAAGCGCCTCACGGCAGGCTCCTTACAAGCGAGGGGGTCAGATGCTCGCGAGTCGGCTTCCGGCTATGCACGCGGCGCACGGCACCGCACACCATGATCCGGAATAGCCGGAACGATCTTGTCTACAAGCGCTGGCAATGGTCGCGGATGGCCACGTCAGCGGCGCAAAGTCGCTCGAGTGCAATGGCGGCCTCCGGAGCCGTTGGCTCGGAGCGCCAGACGAGCACTGCCGAATCCGGCCGTACTGGATCAAGGCGGCGCTGCGCGGCGCCGGAGCCCGGCGCTCCCCGCGCCGGGCTCCAGCCTTGGGGAGGCCCCGGCTGGGCGGGACCCAGCCGCGCACGTCAGGGCGGGGACGAGCTTCAGGCACTAGCCCGGAGTCACGTCGCCGACATTATTGACCTCCTTCGACGAGCTCACTCAACGCGAGCGGCTTCACGTCGCAATTCACTTCAGGAGTGCCTTCCTGTCAGGGATCCTCGATCATTCAGCAGTTCGATTTTCCCTTACAGGCAAGGCACTTCTTCGTATCTCAGGCCCGTGTCGGCCTACCGGCGTGAAACACGAAGGCTAAGACCAGACCAGCAACAGCCGCGAGGAATAACCCCTGAGCACGACTCGCGGAATCGGGTCTGAGCACGGCTGAAGGTCGCCCCGAGCACCCATCACGACCAGCACACCCTCTGCCTTCCCGCGTCACCTATGTTTGCGTCGCCCACCCCGGCCGTGCTCGCCCGGCCCGCTCTGGCGTTCCTTGCCGTAAAGTCAGTGAATGCGCGTCTGGCCTGGCACTGCTTATCCGTTCGGTGCTACCTGGGACGGGTCAGGGACCAATTTCGCCCTGTTCTCTGAAGTAGCCGACCGGGTCGAGCTGTGCCTGTTCGATCCGGGCAACCGCAGGGAGACGCGGGTCGAGCTCACAGAGGTGGACAGTTTCGTCTGGCACTGCTACCTGCCGGGCGTCGGCCCGGGCCAGCAATACGGCTACCGGGTGCACGGCCCGTACGCGCCGGACCGCGGTCAGCGGTGCAACGCGGCGAAGCTGCTGCTCGACCCGTACGGCAAGGCTGTCGAGGGCCAGCTCCACTGGCGCCAGGCCTTGTTCTCCCACCGGTCCGGCGCGCCAGACACCATCGACACTCGCGACAGTGCCCCCTTTATGCCGCGCAATGTCGTTATCAATCCCTATTTCGACTGGGGCGATGACCAGCCGCCGCGGACTCCGTATCACGAGACGGTGATCTACGAGGCGCATGTCCGCGGCCTGACCCTTCGCCATCCCGAGGTCCCGCCCGGGCAGCGCGGCACCTATGCGGGCCTGGCGTGCCCGGTCATCATCGACCACCTGACCCGGCTGGGCGTGACCGCCGTGGAGCTGATGCCGGTGCATCAGTTCATCTCGGAGCGGCAGCTGGCGGCGGACGGCCGGTCCAACTACTGGGGTTACAACACGATCGCGTTCCTCGCGCCGCACAACGGCTACTCCTCATCCACCGAGCCACATGGCCAGGTCACCGAGTTCAAGTCGATGGTCAAAGCGCTGCACGCGGCGGGCATCGAGGTGATCCTGGACGTCGTCTACAACCACACCGCCGAAGCGGACGCCTTGGGTCCCACGCTGTCTTTCCGCGGCATCGACAACGCCGCGTACTACCGGCTTGCCGACGGCGACCCAGGGGTCTACGTGGATTACACCGGCTGCGGCAACAGTCTCAACGCCCGCAACCCGCAAGCGCTGCAGCTGATCATGGACTCGCTGCGGTACTGGATCCTGGACATGCACGTGGACGGGTTCCGGTTCGACCTGGCCTCCGCCCTGGCCCGGGAGCTGCATGACGTGAACCGGCTGGCCGCGTTCTTCGATCTGGTCCAGCAGGATCCGGTCATCTCGCAGGTGAAGCTGATCGCCGAACCGTGGGACGTCGGGGAAGGCGGCTACCAGGTCGGCAGGTTCCCGCCGCTGTGGTCGGAATGGAATGGCAAGTACCGCGACTGCATACGGGACCTGTGGCGCGGGGAGCCCAGCCTGCCGGAGTTCGCCCAGCGGCTGACCGGCTCCAGCGACCTTTATGAGACCAGCGGGCGGCGGCCGGTCGCCTCGGTCAACTTCGTCACCTGTCATGACGGATTCACCCTCGCGGACCTGGTCAGCTACAACCGCAAGCACAACGAGGACAACGGCGAGGACAACCAGGACGGCACCGATGACAACCGGTCCTGGAACTGCGGCGCGGAAGGCACGTCCGGCGATCCGGCCATCAGCGAGCTGCGCGCCCGGCAGGTCCGCAATTTCCTGGTCACGCTGTTCTGCTCTCAAGGCGTTCCCATGCTGCTGGCGGGTGATGAGATGGGGCGCACCCAGCGGGGCAGCAACAACGGCTACTGCCAGGACTCGCCGCTGTCGTGGGTGGACTGGGAGAACGCCGCCGAATACGCGGACCTGGCTGACTTCACCGGCGCGCTGTCCGCGCTGCGCCGGGCGCACCCGGTGTTCCGGCGGCGCCGGTTCTTCAGCGGGCGCCCCGCCCAGGCCGGCCTGGGCGGCCTGCGGGATATCGTCTGGCTGACCCCGTCCGGCCGGGAAATGACCGATGCGGACTGGCACGCCGGCTACCCGAGGTCGCTGGCGGTGTTCCTTAACGGTGAGGCCATTACCGAGCCCGGCACCCGCGGCGAGCCCGTCCGCGACAAGCACTTCCTACTACTATTCAACGCGCACAGCGACGCCGTGCAGTTCGTCCTGCCCGGTGCCGATCACGCAGACGGCTGGCATGTTGTTGTCGATACGGCGACGCTGCCGAGCCGGCCCGGCACCGGTGCAGGCGGCTGGCCGGCGGTGCTGCCCAGCGCGACGGCACTCGACGTCACCGGCCGTTCGGTCATGGTGCTGCGCGCCGCCGACGATCCGGCAAGCGGAGCAAGCCCGGCCAGGACGGCTTAACGCGGCCTGGCGGCTAGCGTCACGGTGATCAGCACCAGCGCGAAGGTGAGCGGGCCGGCTGCCCCGTTGCACTGCTCGACCTTGGCGGGGGAATGCTGCTCCGCTTCCCTGGCGTGCCGGCCGCTGCGCCCTGCCAGCCACCAGCGGTGAACGGACCGAGGGATGTCGCTACGGCGGATGACAACGACACGATCAGCTCCGGTGGGATTGCTTAAGCTTAAGCCGGATGCATGAAACCCCTACTGGGCGTCGGGTGAGGGGCGGGCGCAGCGCTGCGCCCGGCCTGCCCTGTCAATCGGGCCGGCCTGCCGCACTGGCGGTCGATTGCCCCTGGTTTCGTTAGTGTGACGATCTATTCGGAGACGCAGAAGGCCGCGCGTACCTGAACGGTGGTACCGGATCGTGGAGACGGCAGTCCTTGCCCGTGCCCAGGACCGGATAGTCGACGAAGCGGTCGCCGCGCTCGAGCGGTCACGCGGACTGTCCGTCGGCGGCCAGCATGTCACCGAGCGTGGCTGCCCACGCACGGGAAGCCCGGTTCCAAGGGCCCCGGATTCGTCTGGTCCGGCTTGTAGACACCGTGCACATTGCCGAAGGTGGGCGGCCAGGATGTACCTGCCGCGCCCGCCGAGCCCGAGTGCCTCGGCGGTGGCGAGCGCGTCCTCCGGAGTGCTGTAAAGCTCTTCGTTGACCTCGCCGACGACCCGCCTCATGCGGCGGCCAGAGCTCACTGAACGCGACCACAGGCGATTAGGCCAGCCCGGTCCGGCGATCAGGCCCGGGTAGCCGCGCCACCAGGCGTGCGAACGGGAACTCAGGACTGATCCTGCTGCGCAGCGGCCGTACCAGCCACGGTGTCCCTGCTGTAATCGTCACGCAGCGCCAGGACCTTGATACGGATGTTGGCGCTATGCGCCGGCAGCTCGCTTCGCACTATCAGCCCGATCTCCTTTCGGTCGAAGTACCTGGCCGCGTCCTGCGGCGAGTCGAAGGTGAACTCGACGACGCGATGGGGTGTCGCCGAGTAAACATTGTCGTACGACGCCACCCCCCGCAGCTCAGTAGGAGCCTGAAGAGCATCCGCGATCGATCGGACCCACGCCAGGTACTTGTCCTTGCCTCCAGGCGGATAATCGATCTCGTAGACATGCTTGATCACCGGAGAAATCCTTCCGTCGGTGCCGCGACCCCCACGAGCGCCGACGGCACGTGGCTATGGTCCGCCTGAGTCCGGCGCCAGGCAAGAGCGCGACCGCGGATGTGCTCGCGGCCGCGCGGTGTCGACTCCGGCAGCCAAGCGCCTGCTGCCTGTTGCGTGCGCAGCGCGGCGAGCAGCCGGTCTGCCTCCTGCGGCGACAAGATCCTCGGCACAGTGCGCGGCCCCCGCACCAGCGGCACGGTCCCGCGACCGCTTGGAGCCGCCCCGCCGCCGGGTCGACAGGCCGCGGGGCACCGGGTTGACCTGCACCAGCGTGTCACCACGGGCGACCAGGTACGCATATAAGCCTGACACCAATGACAGGCGCCTGGCGATCGTCGGCGCCGACAGCCCGGACTCCCGGTCCGTCAGCCACACCACCGTGCGGTCGCCGCAGGGGCGCGGAGGAGGAGGGGGGGGGCGGAGGGGGTGGTTCCGCGCGAGGGCGGGGTGAGGTGGGGGGGGGGACGCCTTGTGAGGAGAGGAGGGGCGGGATGGGGGGGGGGGGGGGGGGTTGATGCAACAGGAGGGAGGGGGGGGGGGGGTCGGGGGCGGGGGGGGGGGGGGGGTGTGGGGAGGGGAGGGGGGGGGGGGGAGGGGGTGAGAGGGCGGCTGGGTTTTTGGTGGGGGCGGGGGGGGGGGGGGGGGGGTGGGGGGGTGGGGGGGTGGTGGGCGGGGCGGGGGGGGGAGGGGAGGTGGGAGGTGGGGGGGGGGGGGCGGGGAGGGGGGGGGGGTGGGGCGTGGCCCGGGGGGAGAAAATGATGGGGGCCGAGTTGGCTCGGGAAGAGGGGGGGGAAAAAAAGATATGGGAGGGGGGGGGGGGGGGGTTGGAACCGGGGCCCCCAGGGGGGCACGCGGCCCCCGGGGGGGGGGGGGGGGTGGCTTTTTTTTTCAGAGGCCCGTGCCGGGGACACTCGTTGCTGTACTCGGGTGCTGTAAGTCGGCGCCCGCCCGCCTCGCGCGCCCGCTCTCACGGGCAGCGCCCATGACCATCGCGAGCGCGACCAGCGACGCTATTCCCTCGGCCCGCCTGGTGGTCATGTGCGGCCTCCAGCGGGGGCTGGTCTTCTTCACCGACTGCGAGAGCGACAAGGCACTCCGCGCCGGCGCTGATGGCCTCTACGCGCTCGAGGCCGCTACCGGGCTGATTGCACGTCGCGCAGCGGAACCCCGGCGTCCAGGGCGGCGGTGATGAATGCGTGCTTAAGAGTGCGGCGGCCAGCCCGTCCTTGGTGCGCTCGGACATCAGGGCGTGGTCGATGAATACCCGATCGCAACCGGCGGCGGCCAGGGCGTCGCGCTGGGCGCTGGGGTTCTGGTCGCGGGTGGATACCCGCCCGTAGTCGATCTTCATGACCCGCGACTGCAGGTAACCGCCGACAGCGTGACGAAGGCGGGGACACGGCATGCGTTACACGCGGGTCCTGCGGAAACGCCGGACCAGCGGAAGGTGTCCGCGAACGATTGTTCGCGGACACTCCTCGCCCACCGCGCATCAAAAGACAGCGGCACCGAGTCGCTGATCAGCTACAACGTCATACTGCAATTGGTTGTCGCTTTGGAAGTTCCGTGCCAGGTCCTCGTGGTTATCATCGCAGGTCACGGGATCAGCGGTGCCTGCTGCTTTGCGGCTGGCCGTAGCTTCGGGGCGTAGCAGGGTCTGGACCAGTCGTGTCTGCCGGTCCGGCGCTGGCCTGGCCGGGAACGCGTATCGGTAGGGGCGGGCGGCAGCGGAAGGAAGCGTCGCGGTTCCGTCTGCCGCGGCTGCGGTGTGGTCGTGCCGGTGCGTCCTGGCGATTTCGGCAAGGGCGGTGCCGCAGCAGAAATGCAACGAGGGCTGGACGGCAAACCGCCTGAGATGGTGCAGTGACTGCGTTGGCCATGGCGGTGACCACCGGCGAGCCGCTTTCGGGTTCCATCCGCCATGGCGTTAGTCGCGTCTGGAGGTTTCCGTGCGCACCAAAAAGAGCAGTAGCCCCGGGTTAAAGCCTGCGGGGCGTGACAATAGGTCAATGTCGGGGTTCCGTATCGGCATGTCCCTCAGCGTGGCCAACCCGCCGGTCTTCCAGGGTGCCAAGGTCACGATCACGCTCAAGCACTACATGTGGTCGAACGGCTCCCCGGTGACCGCCCAGGACGTGATGTTCTGGCTGAACATGGGTAGCTATTCAGCCTGAGTGGCGGCATGCCGGAAGCGTTGCTGGCTTCGGGGCCTGGGTGCCTGTTCGTCACGCGTCGGTGTGCGGGTGGCCGGATCTGCCGGGCAGCGGTGCGTGGTGCGTTCGCGTGGTGGTTTACGGGGGTGCCGTTGCGGGCGGGAGCCAGGGCTGGCCGGTGAATAGCCGGGTGAGGGCGTCGAGTGCGTCGATGCCCCATTTGCCGGCGGTGGACAGGTAGGACTGGACGATGGCGAAGTCAGCGAGTCCTTGCAGGGTGCGCCAGCAGCCGCCGGAGGTCCGCATCTGCATCTTGACGGGGCGGACGTCCCGTTCGGCCTGATTCGAGGTGAACCCGACGGCAAGGTCGGTGGTGAACCGCAGGATCATGTCCTCGTGGTCGCGGAACCGGCGGGCCAGCCGCAGCCCGTCCTTGCCGGTCTCGGTGCGCTTGCGCTGGTTGTCTGTGATGCCCTTGGCGACCGCGCCGCGGTACCGGGCACGGATGCCGGCCAGCTGCGCCTCGTCGAGACAGGCGTGCCCGCTGCCGCGGGCGGCGGTGGCAGCGGCGTTGGCGTCGATGAGCAGGCCGGCCATGGCGCGGGCCCAGACCTGCCCTTCGGGGTCGAAGCGGTACAGCCCGGCCAGGTCCCGCAGCCCGTGGGCGCCGCACCAGGCGTGCAGCGCGTCGGTGAGGTGCTCATATCCCTTGTAGCCGTCGCGGACGATGGTGCCCGCGTAGCCGGGCAGGACACCGCCGGCGTTGATAGCTTCTTTCGTCCGGTCACCGGTGTGCATCGCGGTGAGGAACTCAGTGCAGGCCACGTGGACATAATGCAGGTGCCCGGCGACCCGGGCGGGGGTCTCGTCGGCGTACAGCACACCGGCCGCGTGCAGCAGTACCCGGACCCGGCCCATGAACGGGCCGAGCCGGGCGGCGGCCTTGCCGCGGATCCCGGCGGTGAACCCGGCCGAGACGCTCACGCCGGTCAGCGCGGCGACCAGCTTCGCGGCGCGGGCGACGGGCAGGTAGTTCGCGCAGACCGCCAGCGCCGTGCTGGCGTGGACCCGCGGCCCGTACTGCACCCGGCCGGTCACCCCGGCCGGCGCCAGGCCGATGCTGGTCTCCCCGCATGCCGGGCATTCCTTCGCCAGGATCTGGTACTCGGTCACCTCCGGCGGCGGGGGCGGCGCGGCCTCGAACACCTGCCGTTTCTGCAGCCACGCGGCCGGGACATCGGCCAGGCCGTGCCCGCAGCAGCCGCACGCCGCCGGGCCGTACTCCACCGTGTCATCCGGGCTGCCGGACTGCTTCAGCGTGGAAGACTGCGCGCCGGGCTGCCTGCCGGGCTTGCGGCCCGACCTGCCGCGCAGCGACCTGTCCTTCGGCTCTTCTTGTACGGGCTATCGGAGGAAGGCGGCCTGGACGACGTTGAGGAATCCTTGCCCAGCAGCCGCTGGAGTTCCTCTACCCGCGCGGCCAGCGCCTCGATCTGCGCGTCCCGCGCGGCCAGCTGCGCCGCGGCCAGCTCATCGCGATCCGCGGCCGCCTGCCGCAGCCGGGCATTGCCGCCTCCAACTCCGCGACCCGCGCACGCAGCCATCCGGCCGGGTCAGACGGGGATACAGGCGGCGTATCGGACACAAGCCGCAGTTCATCAGAGCCGGCGATCCGTGACCAGCACGACACGCCGGGCCGGCTGCAAAAGATCAGGAACCACGCCCTCCCCGCGGCCACCGCCAGCCCCGGACCCCCAATGCTACTTAGCTTATTTTCGATCAAGGCTCTGACCTGCATGCTTGCGTCTGACGGCCGATCAGGTCCGTTGCTGGGCTGAAGCGTATCTGTGCTGGTCAGAACAACACGGCAGGCCACGCCAGCCACCAAGATCGACTTAGGCTAAGTGGCATTGCCCGGACCCCAGCTCACGCACCCCCAGCCACCCAGGCTGAATAGCTACGAACATGGAGCTGGCCCTTCCGGCGGATTACGGTGCCTACTCGGGGTTCCCGGCGAACGTGCACGACATCAGGGCGGTCACCTCAACCGAGCTGACGATGACCATGGATGAGGCCTACTCGCCGACCTGGTTCCTGTACAACGACCTGAGCCAGGTCACCCCCATGCCGGCGGCGTGGGACCGGACCGCCTCGGGGCCGAGCAGTTGCGCCACCACGGTCCGGGACTGCGCGACGGTATACAACTACCTGAACGGTCAGTCCCAGAACATGAGCACCTACGCGACCTCGCCGATCTGGGGGATCGTGGACGGGCCGTGGAAGCTGAGCACGTTCAACTCCGACGGCCACATCACGTTCGTGCCGGACAAGTCCTACTCCGGGCCAGTCAAGCCGACCCTGTCCCGGTTCGAGGAAGTGCCGTTCACCTCCGATTCCGCGGAATACAACGTGCTGCGCGCGGCGGGGGCGGGCGGCCAGAAGATCGACGTTGGTTACCTGCCCACCATCGATGCCCCGCCGCGGCCGGCGAACGCCGCGGCCGGCGCGAATCCGATGAGCGGTTACACCCTGACGCCCTGGTACGGCTGGAGCATCAGCTACTACGTGCTGAACTTCCAGTCCACCACCGGCAACGGCCCGGTTATCCGGCAGCTGTACTTCCGGCAGGCACTGGCGTACCTGATGAACCAGGCGAGCGTGATCAGCGGCCCGCTACGCGGTTACGGCGCGGTCACCGTGGGTCCGGTTCCGGCTACGCCGGTGACCTCGTTCCTGTCGCCGCAGGGCAAGAGGGGTGACCCTTACCCGTACAACCCGGAGAAGTCCGGGAGCCTGCTGGCCAGCCACGGCTGGACGGTGGTCCCGGACGGGATGAGCACCTGCGCGAACCCGGGCTTGTGCGGCCCGGGGATCAAGAAAGGCCAGGGCCTGAGCTTCACCCTCCCATACACAAACGGCCTCGGCTGGTTCACGTCGCAGATGGAGCAGTTGAAGTCCGCCGCGGCAAAGATCGGCATCAGGCTGAACCTGCGGCCGGAGCCGTTCAACCAGGTGGCATCGCTGGCCGGCAACTGCGTGGTCTCCAAGACCCCATGCGACTGGGACATGGCGGACTGGGGCGGCTTGGCGTTCGGGCCCGACTACCTGCCGACCGGCGAGGCGACGTTCCTGTGCGGCGTACCCGGCAACGCTGGCGGCTACTGCGACAAGGCCAACGACGCGATGATCGGCAAGACCCTGACCAGCAACAGCCTGTCCTACATGTACAGCTGGGAGAATTACCTGTCGGCACAGCTGCCGGTGGAATGGCAGCCGAATGCCCCCTTGTCCCTGATCGAGGTCGCCGACAATCTCAAGGGTGTCACGCCGCTAAGCCCGACGTTCGCCATCAATCCGGAGAACTGGTACTTCGTGAAGTAGCGGGCGGCGTGCGGCCTTGCGACCACGAGCATGCCTGAAGATCCTCCCCGCCTTTAGTCAAGGCAACGACCGCAGGATTGCGGGGTTTACGGAAGAGCTGGCGACCTCGCGCGACGAATCTTTCTGGTGACAGCAAGAACGTCCCAGGAGGATTCCCATGCGTAAGCTCATCGTCTCAGTGTCCTCAGCAGCGGTTATCGCGGCCGGTGCGGCCGCCGCCGTGCAGACCGGCGCCTCAGCCAGCACGACCCTGCGCGTTCCCCCCTTCGGGGCAGCCAGCCAGGCTGCCGGGACCAGCCAGGAAAACCCGCCCGACATTTCCTTCACGACGAACATGATCTCCTACCATGCGATCGATGTGGCTCCTGCCGGGCTGTCGCCAGGCGACGGATACGTGCTCGCCGGCCGGGTCACCAGGAATGGCGCGGCGGACGGGCTGTCCACCGCGCAGTGCACCTACACCGTCACCAGCGGCCCGGTCCTGCGGGTCTGTACCGTCGACTACGCGCTGAACAACGGGCTCGTCGTCACGAGCGGATACATCAACGGGTCAGGTCAGGGAGCACCCGTCACCCTGGTGGTGGACGGCGGAACCGGCGCCTTCAAGAACGCGCGCGGCTACGGCGAGCTGGAGCCCACCAGCACCGGCAGCGACGTGGCGCTCTACCTGACCGGCTGATCACTCGTTACCCAGCCGCGGCGGCAGGCACCCACAGGGAGGTGCCTGCGGCCGCGGCGGTACCGGCTGACAAGTGCGCCGCTCGATCCCGCCAGCCGGCCGCTGTCAGTTTGGGCTCGCCGAGGCGAACCGGCGGGTCAGCTCGGTCCGGGACGCCACCCCGAGCTTGCGATAAGCCCGGGACAAGTGGAACTCCACCGTACGCGTGCTCGAGGAAGACGGCCCGGCCGACCTCCGCGTTGGTCCGTCCTTCGGAGACGAGCAGGGCGATCTGCAGTTCCTGGGAGTGAGCTGCTCACCGCCATTGCGGGAGGTCGTCATCGTCTCGCCGCTGGCGCGCAGCTCGGCGCGGGAACGCTCGGCCCACGGGCGGGCGCCAAGCCGGTCAAAGATCTCGGCCGCGGCACGGAGCTGAACGCGCGCGTCGCGGCGGCGCTGGGCGCGGCGCAGTCGCTCCCCGTACGCCAGGTGCGTGCGGGCGTGCTGATACACGATGTCGGCCCGCTCATGCTGGTCGAGGGCCTCCCGGAAATGGCCGTCAAAGTCACCGGTCGCGAGGATCCCCCGGCATCGGGCGGCGCGGGCGGCTGGTGGCGGGTTAGCGTCGCCGGGCACCAGGGCCAGGTATTCGGGCAGCAGCGACCGAGCCCGGCCGAGGTCGCCTGGACATGCGCCTCGATCAGGTCGGCAATGGGCGAGTAATACGGGTGGCGGATTCCCCAGCCCGCGGCCAGCCGGCGTACCCCCTCGTAATGGCTGATTGCCTCCTCCAGCCCGCCGCGGCCGAATTCGAGGAGCGCCGGGCTGAGACGCGCGCGGACCTGCAGCAGCCGGAGGCCCGCCTCACCGGCCAGCCGGTCAGCCTCCCGCGCGTGCTGCAGGCAATCCTCGTCGCGGCCCTGCGCCGCCTCGATCTCAGCGATGATGACGAGCGCGTTGCAGGCGAGGTAGTTCTGGCCGGTCGCGAGGGCCAGATCGAGCGCCTGGCTGCCGTCCGCGAGCGCCTGCGCCCACCGGCCCGTCTCCTTGCCCAGTCCGGCGGCCCACTGGAGCGCGTCGGGAAGCCTGCCGACGGCGCCTTCGCTGCGCGCCAGCCTTACCGCCCGGTCGGCGTAGGGCCGGGCCCGATCGAGATATCCGGTACTGCACCAGGCGGCGGCGACATCGAGCTGCGCTCTGCCCGGGCGGACAAGTCCGGGTCTCGCTCCAGCCTTGATGCGGCCCGGTGGATGAAGAAACGCATAGCGTACTCGCCGTCACCCCGCCGCCACGCCAGGCCGCCGTAGGCAACATCGGCCAGGAACTGAGCAGTCTGATCTGACTGCTCAGCCAGGCGGGCCATGCGGTCCGCGGCCCGGCCCGCCTC
>CAWDTK010000026.1:0-49158 GCA_963805255.1 uncultured Actinomycetes bacterium | reverse complement strand
GGCGGGCTAGGCTGCGCCAGCGGATCGCGGCCAGCCAGGCCAGCGGATCGCGGCGCGGCAGCGCCGGCGGTTCGCCGGCTAGTTGGCGACGGCCAGCAGTTCCTGGCCGGTCACGATCCCGGGCATGATCTGGACGAAGTAATCGTCGTCGGCCGCGGCCCACGACTCGATGCCGAGCGTCCGCAGCCGGGCGATTTCGCGGGGATCGATCACCTCGCGGGCGTTGCCCACGATGGTCACACTCCAGCCGCGATGGTTATCGCCATCCATTTGATCGGCCTCGAAGGCCACCACGGTGTGGTGCAGGGCCGCGGAAAGCGGGCTGCCGGGATCAATCCGGATCACGATGTGCCGCCCGTCGAGGGCGAATTTCACCGGCTCGACGGCGGGCAGCGCGTTCTTCGTGTAAGCGATGCGGCCGACCGGGACTGACTTCAGCCGCCGGAGGCATTCACCGGCGGGAAGCATCCGTAGCGTGGGAGCATCTGCGTTCATGTATTAGGGATATTCGGCGCGCAACTGTCGCGCACAGGGACGAAGGTCCGGCGCGGCTAAGCAGGAAGGTCCTTTCCTGGCTGGTCACCTCCGCCGCCCCCCTCACCGAAGATGCGCGCGGCGTACGCGGCGGCCTGGGTGCGCCGTTCCATGCCGAGCTTCTGGAACAGGGCGGACACGTAGTTCTTGACCGTCTTCTCGGCCAGGTACAGGCGCTCGCCGATCTGCCGGTTGGTCAGCCCTTCGCCGATCAGCTCCAGGATGCGCCGCTCCTGCCCGGTCAGCCCCTCCAGCGGGTCCCGCTTATGCGACGCGTCCCGCAGCCGGGCCATCAGCTGGCTGGCCGCCTTCGGGTCCAGCATCGACTGGCCGGATGCGACCGTCCGCACCGCACCCACCAGGTCGGTGCCGCGGATCTGCTTGAGCACGTAACCGGCCGCCCCGGCCATCACCGCGTCGAACAGTGCCTCGTCGTCGCCGAAGGAGGTCAGCATCAGGCAGGCGACCTCCGGCATCCGGGAGCGGATCTCGCGGCAGACGCTCACCCCGTCCCCGTCGGGCAGCCGCACGTCCAGCACGGCCACGTCCGGTCGCAGGGCCGGAATCCGGGCCAGCGCAGAGGCCGCCGTACCCGCCTCCCCGACCACCCGAATGTCGGGCTGGGACTCCAGCAGGTCACGGACGCCGAGCCGGACGATCTCGTGATCGTCCAGCAGAAAGACCCGGATCTGCTCTTCCTCGGAATTGTTGTCGCTCACAAACCAAACTTAGCTTCCCCAGCGCGCAGCGTGAACCACATCGGTGCGGGTGGACCGCCGCACCGGTGTGGATTCCGCGGCCCGGGCCGGATCTGGTTCCCGCGGCCCGGGCCGGCGGAGCTTGTGCGGTCGCGTCAGCGGAGCTGCACGGATCGTGTCAGCGGAGCTTGCGCAGGAAGAGGTCTCGCGGCTTGGCCAGTGAGATCCGGATCCGGGCGTCGGCGGCGAACACCCCGTCCTGGCGGGCGATGACCGGGTTGAGGTCGAGTTCGGCGATCTCGGGAAGATCATCGGCCAGCCGGGAGATCCGCAGCAGCGTCTCCTGCAGCGCCGCGAGATCGGCGGGCGGGCTGCCCCGGTGCCCGAGCAGCAGCGGCGCCGACCGGATGGAGTGGATGAGCTCGTCCGCGTCGGTGTCGGTGAGCGGGGCGAGCCGGGCCGTGTGGTCGGCCAGCACGTCCGTGGCGACGCCGCCAAGGCCGAAAATGACCAGTGGCCCGAAGACGGGTTCCTGCACGACGCCGATGATGACCTCGGTGCCGCCGTTGATCATGGGCTGGAGCAGGACCTGGCGGAGCCGGGGCCCGAACTTACTGATCAGCAAGCGCCAGGCGCGCCGGATCTCGAGTTCGGTGCGCAGGTCGAGCTGGACGGCTCCCGCATCGGTCTTGTGCAGCAGGCCGGGGACGTCGGCCTTGAGCACGACCGGGCCGTCGATGCTGGCGGCGATCCGGACCGCCTCGTCGGCGCTGGAGACCGGCGTCAGCTCGGTCAGCCGGATTCCGTAGCACGCCAGCAGCGAGGCGACCTTGTCCGGCGGCAGCCACCCTCCATTGGCGGAGCCGTGCAGGTAACCCTGGATCAGCGCCCGGGCATCGTCCGTGGCCATGTCGCTGAATTCATGAATGCGCCCGGATGGCCGCGCCCGCCACGCGCCGTACCCGGCCGCGCGCGCCATGGCCTGAGCGGCCATCTCGGGGTCGGCGTAGGACGGTATGGACGGGGCCGGGTGCGCGGCCTTCGCCGCGCTCTGGTCCGTGGCCGCTCCGCTCTGGTCCGTGGCCGCTCCGCTCTGTTCCGTGGCCGCTCCGCTCTGGTCCGTGGCCGCTCCGCTCTCGTCCGTGGCCTCTTCGGCCTCCCGGACGGCGCGGGGCAGCAGCGTGACCGTCTCGGCCTGGTCGAGCACGACCGCGGCGAGCGGGACGCTGACGTCCGCGGAACGGATCGCCGAGACCAGGTCGCCGGTGGCCGCGGTCGGCAGGACCAGGGCGATGACCGCGTCCACACCCCGGTCGGCGGCCACGATCTCCAGGCAGCGGCGGAAGGAACCTTCGGATACGGTGGCGGTGGTGTCCACCGGGCCGGTGACCGCGCCGCCGGACGGTATCAGCGCGTGCAGCCGCCGCCGGGTTTCACCGCTCAGCCGGTGCACGATCAGGCCGTGCTCGGTGCACGAGTCGGCGGTCAGCACTCCGGCCCCGCCGACGTTGGACACGATCGCGACGTGCGAGCCGGCCGGGACCGGCTGAGTGGCCAGCAGCGCCGCGATGTCGAGCAGTTCACCGAGACTGTCGGTCGCGATGATGCCGGCCTGCTGGAAGAGCGCCTCCCGGCTGACCAGCGGCGAGGCCACCGCCGCCGCGGTGTGCGACGCGGCGGCCTGCCGGCCGGCCGCCGACCGGCCCGCGAGCACGGTCAGCACGGGCATGGTCCGGCCGACGTGCCGCGCGGTGCGGGCGAACTTACGCGGGTTGCCGAACGATTCGATGTAGAGCACCGCGAGCCGGGTCTTTTCGTCCTGCTGCCACCACATCAGCATGTCGTTGCTGGAGATGTCGTACTTGCTGCCGATCGAGGCGAAGGAAGAGACCCCGAGGCCCAGCCGGGACAGCCGGTCGGCCAGGGCGAAGCCCAGTCCGCCGGACTGCATGACCAGCCCCGCCGTCCCGGGTTCCGGATGACGGGCGGCGAACGTCGCATCCAGCCCGATGCTGGGCACGGCGACGCCGAAGCAGTTCGGGCCGACCAGCCGCATGCCGTAGCGGCGGCAGATGGCCAGCAGGTCGGCGCTCTGCGGCGTGTCCAGTCCCGCGGTGATGACGACCAGGGCTTTGACACCGCGCCGCCCGCACTCGTCGGCGACGGACGATACGGCCGTGGCGGGCACGGCGATGATCGCGAGATCGACCGGCTCGGGGAGGGCGGTGACCGACGCTACGCACTGGACCGCTTCCATGTGGGCCGCGTGCGGGTTGACCGCGTAGATCCGTCCCCGGTAGCCGCCGGTGACGATGTTGTGCAGGATGGCGCGGCCGACCGTTCCCATCCGGCGGCTGGCACCGACCACAGCTACCGAGGCGGGCTGGAACACGTACCGCAGGCTCGCCACGTCGGCGCTGCGCTCCCGGGACGCCGTCGCGTCCAGGAACGGGTCCCAGCGCCGATCGGCGTCATCGCCGGGCAGTTCGCAGGTGAACTCGATCACGCCCCCCGCCAGCTGGCGCCGCACGCTCAGCCCGGCGTCCCTGAAGATCCGCAGCATCTCGGCGTTCTCCGTGAGAACGGAGGCGGTGAAGATGGTGATGCCCCGGTGGCCGGCGCCGGATACCAGGTGCTCGAGCAGCAGCGTTCCGATGCCCCGGCCGTGCATGTTGTCGGGGACGGCGATGGCGACCTCCGCCTCGTGCCCGCCGTCCTTGACCTCGTAGCTGGCGACGCCGATGACCTGGTCGGCGCACATCGCCAGCAGCGCGGCGTGGCCGGACCCGGCAGGCCGGCAGACGCGCTTCGCCTCCTGCTCCGCGGAGAGCCGGCTGAAGTTGAAGAAACGCAGGTAGGAGTTGTTGGCGGACATCGCCTCGTGCATCGCCTTGATCGCGGGCAGATCGTCCGGCCGGGCGGGCCGGATCTCCACCGTCGTCCCGTCGGCCAGCAGTGCGTACACGCTGGCCCTCGCGGTGACGGGTGTAATGCTCATCCCTGCCTCCAAACAACGATCCGGCGCGGCCGGTCAGCGGCCGGTCAGAAGAGCGGCCGGTCAGAAGAGCGGACCGGATACCGGGACGTACTCGGCCGGAGCGGGATAGCTGAGCCGGTCGCGCACGGCCACCACGCCTTCGAGGTGACGGACCGCGGCGACGACGTCGCGGCCCAGCGGAGCGGTCTCCGGGCTTCCTCCGAGGGTCACGATGCCCTCCTTCACGGTGACCGTGAAGGTGCCGGGGTCGGTGCGGAACCGCCCGAAGATGACCTCCTGGGTGATCTCCCGGCGGATGTCCTGGTCGGACCGGCTGAAGACGCTCAGCACGTCGGTGCGGCTGATGATCCCGACCAGCCTGCCGTCGGCGTTGACCACGGGAAGCCGCTTGACCCGCCGGTCGTGCATCAGGTGCGCGGCGTGACTGACGAGGTCATCCGGGCGTACCGTGACCGGGGGCCTGCTCATCAGCTCGCCCGCGGTCGCGCCCCGGGCCTTCTCCAGGTCGCGCCGGTGCAGCAGCCCGGACAGCGGGCCGGCCCGGGTCTCGTAGCCGGCTTCGAGGGCTTCCTTGGCGATCAGGTCGGCTTCCGACACCACCCCGATCACGGTGCCGGCGTCGTCCAGTACGGGAAACGCGCTTACCCGGCGGTCGCGAAGCGTGGCGGCGATCTCCTTGAACGACGCGTTGGTGTGTACCGCCACCACGTTCCTCGTCATGACATCCATCACCTTGGCGCTCATCGCCTCGCCTTCTTTCGTCAGCCGTTCCTTGTCTCAGTTCACTGGATCGCGGGCCGCGGCAATACCGGTAAATGGCCGGATTGCGGCGGGGCCTCCGCCCTCTACAGTTGGGTCGAAGGTCCCGGCGGGCCGAAAGTCCCGCCCCAGGGGACGCTGGCCCCTGCCGCCAGCCGGCCGGGCGATGGAGCCTGGAACGGTGAGTGCGACACCCGACGGCTCCCGCGTTCCGCGCTATCGCCTGGTGCTGCTGCGTCATGGCGAGAGCGCGTGGAACGCGCTGGACCTGTTCACCGGCTGGGTGAACGTCGATCTCTCAGCGGACGGCGAAGATCAGGCGGCCCGCGCCGGGGACCTGCTCAGCGCGGACGGCCTGTGGCCGGACGTCGTGCACACCTCGGTGCAGCGGCGCGCGATCCGGACGGCAGAGGTGGCGCTGGCCCGTTGCGACCGGGACTGGATCCCGGTGCGCCGGTCCTGGCGGCTCAACTCCAATCACTACGGCGCGCTGCAGGGCCGCAACAAGGCGGAGGTGCGCGCCGCCTACGGCGAGGAGCAGTACATGGCCTGGCGCCGCGGCTACGACGTCCGGCCGCCGCTGCTCGAACCCGGAGCGGACCATTCGCAGTTCGCCGATCCCCGTTACGCGGCGCTGCCGCCCGAGGCCCGCCCGCGCGGGGAGTCCCTGCGGGATGTCACCGCCCGGCTGCTGCCGTACTGGTACGACGCGATCGTGCCCGGCCTCCGCACCGGGTCCCTGGTGCTCGTGGTGTCGCACGGCAATACGCTGCGCGCGCTGATCAAGCACCTGGAGTCGGTCAGCGATGAGGCCAGCGCCGGGCTGAACGTGCCCAACGCCGTCCCGCTGCGGTACGAGCTGGACGCCTGCCTGCGCCCCGTCACACGGTCACCGTCACCAGCTCGCAGGCCGCCTTGTCCTTCTCCCCGTCGGCGGTAAGGAACGGGCCGCCGGGAATGCCTGGCCGGCACCCCGGGCAGGCGTGGGAACGGGAGGCGCCCGCGGGGGCGCCTCCCGTTCTGTACGGCCGATTCCTAGGAGGGCTTCAGACGTACGCCTGGTGGTCGGGGTTGTTCTCGGTGAAGACGTGCGCGGCGTACGCGGCGGCCTGGGTGCGCCGTTCCATGCCGAGCTTCTGGAACAGGGCGGACACGTAGTTCTTGACCGTCTTCTCGGCCAGGAACATCCGCTCGCCGATCTGCCGGTTGGTCAGCCCTTCGCCGATCAGCTCCAGGATGCGGCGCTCCTGGCCGGTCAGCCCGGCCAGCGGGTCCCGCTTCTGCGAGGTGTCCCGTAGCCGCGCCATCAGCTTGCTGGCTGCCTTCGGGTCCAGCATCGACTGGCCGGATGCGACCGTCCGAACCGCCCCTACCAGGTCCGTTCCGTGGATCTGCTTGAGTACGTAACCGGCCGCGCCGGCCATCACCGCGTCGAACAGTGCCTGGTCATCCTCGAAGGAGGTCAGCATCAGGCAGGCGACCTCCGGCATCCGGGAGCGGATCTCGCGGCAGACGCTGATCCCGTCCCCGTCGGGCAGCCGTACGTCCAGGATCGCCACGTCCGGGCGCAGCGCCGGGATCCGGGCCAGGGCGGACGCGACCGTGGCGGCCTCGCCGATCACGCGGATATCGGGCTGGGACTCCAGCAGGTCCCGCACTCCGATGCGAACGAGCTCGTGGTCGTCCAGGAGGAACACTCGGATCGCCGGATCTTCCGACCTGTTCTCGGTCATCAACCAGTCACGCCTTCTTGAGCGAATCCGCCCGCAGGTGCCGGGCGGTCCAGTGTGTTCCTTTCACGATATGCACATCGGCCCCCTCTGGGCAGGGCCGAAGGTCCCCGGTACTGGAGAGCAGAAATCGTACACTTTTCCGAACGGGGCCGCCCGGACGAGCCACCCCGGCACGCCCGCCCCGCAGCCGCACCGGACCGGGACCGGACGCCGCGGGTTAATGACCGGAACGGAGCCCGCGCCTACGGTGCGGGCTCCAGGTCGTGTTCGGTTTCTACATGGCGCGCATGCGGTGGATTCGCCGGATGTCATCCTTGCCCATCAAAAGGGCCAGGGATACGGCGGCGCCCAGCGCCACCAAGATGATGAGCTTCATGGTCGGCCCCTTCTTGTCCGTTGGCACGGGAAGCCCGTCCAGAGTCTGAGCACGTGCCGCCCGAGGCAGTCAGGCATGTTGTCAACTCTGACGGTCATGTTCCCTCGCGTATTCGGGTAGGGCCAGAGGTCGGCGCCGCGGAAGGGCGTAGGCCCCCCGTCCGTCGCCGTGTGCCCGGACGCGCCGGCGGTGCTGCGGGACGCCGCGGGGTACTGTGCCCGGCCGAACCGGCCCGCGGTACTGTGGTCGGATGCGCGGTGTCCTGTGCCCGGCCGAACCGGCCGGCGGTACTGTGGCCCGACGTGCGGACGGGACTAAAGGCTACGCGACGGGACTTTGGTCCCTGGCTGGCAGCGGGGGAAGCTATTCGAATGAGAATGCGCCGACCCGAGGGACGGTCCATCATGACTGCAACAGATCTGGTCCGAGACCACCAGGCGCGTTGCGCTCCGCACCTGGCCCGACTGTGGATGCTGGCAGGCGGCCCGGCCGGGGCGCCACTCCGTTCGTCTGCCATTCAGCAGATCATCGACGCCACCGGCGCCATCCTGGCTGAGGTAAAGGCCGCCGGGGGCGGCATGCTCACGGTGGCCGTTGCCCGCGGTTCACCGGGAAGCTTGCCTCTGCTGGCCGCACGGCTGACCCGGCTGGAGAACGCCGCACGCCAGATGGTCGGCTCGGCGCAGAGCGGCGACGCCGCGGCGCTGCGTGAGCAGATCGCCAGATTCGACGTTCTGACCGGCGCGATGTGGACGGTGCATCTTTCGGAGTGCGAGAGTAACCGGCGGGCGCTGGGCGTGCACAGTGAGCATGCAGGCGCCGCCCTGGCTCCCGTTTCGAAGGCTCCCCCTTCGAAAGGGCCGGCGCCGCGCGAGCGTAACCGCCGGTACCGGGGTAGCGTCGTGCCCATGGTCGCTTCACCGTTCGAAGTACGGGACAACCCGGAAAGCCGCATCTACGAAGCCTGGTCCGGGGACACGATTGTCGGCAGCCTCGTCTATGAGGTGCAGGGGCCGCGGATCGTGCTCACCCACACCTGGGTCGAGCCTTCCCGGCGGGAAGAGGGGGTCGGCACCGCGCTGACCCGCGGGGCGCTGGACGACCTGCGGGCCAAGGGCCGGCCCATCACCGTCTACTGCTCGTTCGTCACCGGCTTCATCAGGGAACACGCCGAGTACGCCGACCTCATCGACCCGGCCCACCCCGGCAGCCCGCGCCACGTCTGAGCCGTCAGATGGCTGCTGGCCGGCTTTAATGGCGGGTGGTGGCCGCGACGGCCAGGGCCTTGTCGATGTAGACGCGGTATCCCAGGTCGCGGCGGAAGCCGTGCACCTCGGGCGTGTCCAGGCTGGCCATGAACGACAGGATCTGCGGGCTGAACACCTGGCCCGGCACGAGCACCGGGAAACCGGGCGGGTAGGGCGTGACGAAGGTGGCGGATACCACCTGCTCGCCCGCCTCGACGCGCCGCTGCACCTCATCAGGCATCAGGTACTCGCAGTTGCTGTCGTCGTAGGCCAGGTAGAAGGCGCGCCGCACGTCGCCTTCCGGGGTGGGCGGCTCGTGGCCTTCGGTGAAGCTGGGGTGGAAGCCGCTGAAGTCGGGCAGCGGCGCGGACGGAGCGGTGAGCCGGCGGACGGCGTCCCCGTGGGCGGCGTGTTCGGCCGGGCTCATGTCGGCCTGCTGCGCGTCCAGTTCGCGGGCGATGGTCACCAGCACCTCGATCAGGTACGCGACCGAGCTGCGGGTGGTGCCGATGGTCGTCATGAACAGCACGGTGTTGCGCGACGTCTTGTTGATCTGCACGCCGTAGCGGTCCATCAGCTGGCTGCGCTTGAACGTGTCGCCCTCGATGCCGGTGGCGCCGATGAAGATGGTGATCCGGGATGGGTCCAGCACGAATTCGTCCGCGGCCCAGGCCTTCATCATGGTCGGCAGCCCCGAGTGCAGCGGCTGGTCGATTCCGGTGGGCCGGTACCCGGCCGGGATCAGATCGGCTGTCGTCAGGCAGCGCACATACTTACTCAGCAGCGGATGGTTGTCCACCGCGTCGCGGAGCCGCATCGCGTTCTCGATCTGCTTCTGGACCAGCTCGAAGCCCTCCAGGGCCGCCTGGCGGCGCCCCAGGTCCAGCGACGCGAGGATCTGGTAGTTCGGCGACGTCGAGGTGTGCGTCATGTACGCCTCGTGGAACGTCTCCTCGGCCCGCTGGCTGAAGTCCTGGTCAAAGACGTGGATCATCGATCCCTGCCGCAGCGAGGTCAGCGTCTTGTGCGTGGACTGGGTCGCATAGACGCGAACGCGGGTGCAGTCGGGATCGGGCAGCAGCCGGCGGTCCAGCAGCGCCTCGTCGTCGCCGGGCGTGATCGCGGCGAGTTCCTCGGCGAACTGCTCGTACCGGGCCCGGTACTCGGGCAGGCACAGCCGCTCCCGCAGCGTGCGGGCGGCCCGCATCGCGGTGCGCGGACGGTACACCGGGTGCAGGCGGGCGAAGGCGAACCAGGCCTCGTCCCACAGGAACACCAGGTCCGGCTTGATGGCCAGGCACTCCTGCATCACCCGTTCGACGTCGTAGACGATCCCGTCGAAGGTGCAGTTGGTCAGCAGCAGCATCTTGACCCGGTCCAGCTTGCCCGCCCGCCGCAGCGCCAGCAGCTTGCTCTTGATCTCCCGCAGCGGTACGGCGCCGTACATCGAATACTGGTTGAGTGGATAGGCGTCCAGGTAGGTCACCCTGGCGCTGGCCAGCATCAGCCCGTAATGGTGCGACTGGTGGCAGTTGCGGTCCACCAGGACGATATCCCCCGGCTGGACCAGCGCCTGCACGACGATCTTGTTGGCCGTCGAGGTGCCGTTGGTCACGAAGAAGGTCTGCTGCGAGCCGAAGGTCTTGGCCGCCAGCTGCTGTGCCTCCCGCAGCGGGCCGGTGGGCTCGAGCAGCGAGTCCAGCCCGCCGCAGGTCGCCGACGTTTCGGCCAGGAAGATCTCCAGGCCGTAGAAGTCGATCATGTCCCGGATCCAGTGCGAGTTGAGGATCGATTTGCCGTGCGAGATAGGCAGCGCGTGGAACACGCCCGTGGGCCGGTGGCTGTAACTGCGCAGCGCGCTGAAGAATGGCGCACGGTACCGTTCGGCCACCCCGCCCAGGAGGCTGAGGTGCAGCTCCAGCGACCCTTCCCGGGAGTGGAACACGCGCCGGAAATGGTGGCTCATCCGGCCGGCCAGGTCCTCGACGGAGATTTCGGTCATCAGGTACAGGTCGAGTTCCGGCCTGGTTCTGGCCAGCGACCGGGCCAGGATCTGAGCGCGCTCGTCGGGGGAGCGTTCCATCAGGTCATCGGCTCCGGCGTCGCCCAGGAACGGCGCCAGCGCCGCCGCGTCGTAGCGGGACCGGTGCGCGAACCGGCGGCGCACCACGCACGCCTGCAGCCGGAAGTTGAGCCGCGCGCTCATGATCGCGTCCTCGAAGCTGGGCACCACGACGATCTCGTACACGAACGGGTCGTCCGGGCGCCGCCAGTGCCGGAGCTCGTCCCGCAATGAGCGCTCCTGCGCCTCGCTCAGGTCCTCCACGACCAGAACCTCGAAGTAGGGCCGGGCGGGCGGGGCCTGCCCGGTGGCCGGGGCGGCGTGCCGGTACGCGCCGTCCTCGCCGGACGTGTCCAGGAACTGGCCACCGCGGTAGGACTCGGTCACCAGGGCCCGGTTGAACCCGCTGACCATCGCCGCGAACCGCTCGTACTTCCCGGCCGCGAACAGCCGCCGCATCTCCTGGAAGCTCTGACCTCCGGGAAACGCCCAGAACCGCTCGATCGGTGCGAGGGCATCCAGCAGACCGCTGATCGTCCCGGCCGGCGGGTCGGTCGGGCGGCACTGGGCCCCGGCCAGGACCAGCTGGGTGCTCGCCTCTTCCAGGCTGGACCAGCTGTCGTTCCTGAACTGCCACAGGCTGTTGTAGGCCCGTGACGTTCCGCTGACGGGCACGGTGACCACCTCCGTGATCTTGGCTCCGGCTGTTCCAGCATCGGGCCGGCTGCCCTTCCCCCACCATCCTCTCCGGAGATTCCGGCGACAAGCTCATGGCCGGCGCGTTTACCCACCCTTGTGCCTGCTCAAACTGCGTGTTAGCAACGTGTTTACGTGCCCGGCCAATGCTGGCTAATTTCGTGCCCGCCCAATGCTGACTAATGAGGACAATGTGACCCTGCTCCAGAAAGTACCCGTTCCGTCGCGCCCGCCCGCCACGCTCGAGACGGTCATCGGTGCTGCACGGTATAAGGACCTCGTGGACGGCGCGGCCCGGTTCCGTGATCAGCTGGACGGGCGGACGATCTGGAACGTCAACTCGACAGCGGTCGGGGGCGGGGTGGCCGAGATGCTGGCCGCCCTGCTCGTCTACCTCAAAGACCTCGGTATCGCGGCCCAGTGGCTGGTGATCGGCGGCGACCCGGACTTCTTCGCCATCACCAAACGGCTGCATAACGAGCTGCACGGGGTGCGCGGCCCGGGAGAACTCGGCGACGCCGAAGCCCGCCACTACGCGGAGGTCGAGGCCGCGAACGCGGCGGAGCTGCTGAACCTGGCGCACCCGGGCGACATCGCGCTGCTGCACGACCCGCAGACCGCCGGCCTGGCGGGACCGCTGGCCGGGGCCGGCGTGCACGTGGTGTGGCGCTGTCACGTGGGAGTGGACTGGGAGAACGACGCGACCCGGGCGGGGTGGGCCTTCCTGCGGCCCCACCTCGGCGCGGCGCAGGGGCTGGTGTTCAGCCGCCGTGCCTACGTCCCGTCGTGGGTGCCCGCGGACCAGGCCTGGATCATCCCGCCCTCGATCGACCCGTTCTCGGCCAAGAACCAGGAGCTCAAACCGGGTGCCGTCCGAAGCATCCTGGCCACCATCGGCGTGCTCGACTCCACCGCGGCCCCGCCGGGCTCGCCGGGGCAGGCGTCCCCCGCCCACTTCGTCCGCGCCGACGGGACCACCGGCGAGGTCATCCGCTCCGCCCAGGTGATCGGCGACGGCCGGCCCGGCCCGGACGATGCGCTGGTCGTCCAGATATCCCGGTGGGACCACCTCAAGGACATGGCCGGGGTGATGCGCGGGTTCGCCGAGCACGTGGCCCCGGGCGGCCCCGGCTTCCTCGCCCTGGTCGGCCCCTCCGTCAGCGACGTCGCCGACGACCCTGAAGGCGCCGTCGTCTACGCGGAGTGCGTGCAGCAATGGCGGGCCCTGCCCGGCGCCACCCGGGCCCGGGTGCTGCTGGTCACCCTGCCGCTCGACGACGTCGACGAGAACGCGGCCATGGTCAACGCCATCCAGCGGCACGCCACCGTCATCGTGCAGAAGAGCCTGGCCGAGGGGTTCGGCCTGACCGTCGCCGAGGGCATGTGGAAAGGCCGCCCCGTGGTCGGCTCGGCCGTCGGCGGAATCCGGGACCAGATCGCGCCGGGCACGGGCGTCCTGCTGCCGGATGCCCGCGACCTGGGCACGTTCGGCATGGAAATCCGCGCGCTGCTCGACCACCCGGAGGTGGCGGACCGGATGGGCGCGGCCGCGCATGCCTTCATCCGCGAGAACTACCTCGGCGATATCCACCTGCTCCGCTACGCCCAGCTCTTCGGCTCGCTGCTCGGCGCGGCGCGGGCATGACCGGCCCGGCGGCCACGGTGGCGGGGCGAGGACGTAGGGCGGCCGCGGAACGGGACCTTTGGCGCTGTGCGCCCGTGAGCAGCCGATTCATGCTGACCGCCAATCACCCGATAACTTCTGTAAGGGGGGTCGCATGGTTTCCATCGACCTGCACCCGTCCGATGCCGTACCCGCACCCGTCGTCGCGCCCGCTGCGGCGGCGACGTGGGGTAACTCCGCGCCGCTCGCCCTGGCCGCGTTCGCGGTCACCACGTTCATACTCAGCATGGTCAACAGCGGAATCGTCAACATCGCGGTCCTGCCCGTCGTCTTTGGGGTCGCCCTGATGTTCGGCGGGCTGACCCAGCTGATCGCCGCGTTCTTCCAGTTCCGCATCGGGAACACGTTCGGCGGCGTGCTGTTCGGCGGTTTCGGCGCGTTCTGGCTGTCTCTGTTCGCCATCGTCGAGTTCTTCCTGAAGGACATCCCGGCCGCTCAGGCCGGCCACGCGCTCGGGCTGTTCCTGTACGCGTTCGGCATCTTCACCGTGCTGATCCTCGCAGCGTCGTTCCGGACCAACGCCCTGGTCGTCGCCGCGCTGGCCGACCTGGTCGCCACGTTCTTCGTGCTGGGTGCGGGCAACTGGGGCGGCAATCTGACGGTCGTGCACGCCGGCGGGTACCTGGGCCTGGTCGCGGCCGCGCTGGCCGCCTACCTGTCCTGCGCCGAGGTGTGCGAAGCGACCTACAAGCGCTCCGTGCTGCCCGTCTTCCCCCTGGCCAGGCACTGACGCGCCCGCAGCGTAGTCACTGCGACTGAATGGAGCGCCGTTATGGGCCGTTACGCAGAAGAGTTCCACCGCAGCATCGCCGACCCGGAGTCGTTCTGGGGCGAAGCCGCCCGGGCCATCGACTGGTACCGGGAACCAACGGTGATCCTGGACCGCTCCAATCCGCCGTTCTACCGCTGGTTCAGTGACGGCGAACTGAACACCTGTTACAACGCGCTGGACCGGCACGTGCGCGACGGCCGCGGCGACCAGGCGGCGCTGATCTACGACAGCCCGGTGACCGGCACCTCCCGCCGGTACACCTACCGGGAACTGCTGGACCAGGTGGCCCGGTTCGCGGGCGTGCTGCAGGGCCTCGGGGTGACCAAGGGCGACCGCGTGGTCATCTACCTGCCGATGATCCCCGAGGCCGCCATCGCCATGCTGGCGTGCGCGCGGATCGGCGCGGCCCACTCGGTCGTGTTCGGCGGGTTCGCGGCGCCGGAACTCGCGGCGCGCATCGACGACGCGGCGCCCAAGGTGCTGGTCTCGGCCTCGTGCGGCATCGAGGGCACCCGGGTCGTGGAGTACAAGCCGATGCTGGACCGCGCGATCGAGCTGGCCGCCAGCAAGCCAGACCGGTGCGTGATCCTGCAGCGCCCGCAGGCCGGGGCGCCGATGGTCGAGGGCCGCGACGTTGACTGGGCCCAGGCCGTCGAGGGAGCCAAGCCGGCCGACTGCGTCCCGGTCAAGGCCACCGACCCGCTGTACATCCTGTACACCTCGGGCACCACGGCCAAGCCCAAGGGCGTCGTCCGGGATAACGGCGGGCACGCGGTCGCGCTCCGCTGGACCATGGGCAACCTGTACGACATCAGGCCCGGCGAGGTGTTCTGGGCGGCCTCCGACGTCGGATGGGTGGTCGGGCACTCCTACATC
This sequence comes from uncultured Actinomycetes bacterium, assembly GCA_963805255.1. Taxonomy (GTDB): domain Bacteria; phylum Actinomycetota; class Actinomycetes; order Streptosporangiales; family Streptosporangiaceae; genus Bog-532. The sequence goes on along the minus strand of CAWDTK010000026.1, from coordinate 34,723 downwards.
GTGTACGCTCCGTTGCTGGCCGGGTGCACGACCATCCTGTACGAGGGGAAGCCGGTCGGCACCCCGGACGCCGGCGCCTTCTGGCGGGTGATCTCCGAGTACGGCGTGAAGGCGCTGTTCACCGCGCCGACCGCGTTCCGCGTGATCAAGAAGGAGGACCCGGACGGCGAGCTGGCCCGCAAGTACGACCTTTCCTGCATGAAGTACCTCTTCCTGGCGGGGGAGCGGCTGGACCCGGAGACGTACCGGTGGGCCGGGGAACTGCTCGGCATTCCCGTCATCGACCACTGGTGGCAGACCGAGACCGGCTGGGCCATCGCGGGCGATCCCATGGGCCTCGAAGCCCTGCCGACCAAGCCCGGATCCCCGACCGTCCCGATGCCGGGCTACGACGTGCACATCCTGGACGCCGACGGCAACGAGCTCGAGGCCGGGGTCACCGGCGAGATCGTGATGCGGCTGCCGCTGCCGCCCGGGTGCCTGCCGACCCTGTGGCACGACGACGACCGCTTCATCGACTCCTACCTGCTGCGCCACGACGGCGCCTACGTCACCGGCGACGGCGGCTACCGTGACCAGGACGGCTATCTGTATGTGATGGGCCGCATCGACGACGTCATCAACGTCGCCGGGCACCGCCTGTCGACCGGGGAGATGGAGGAGGTGCTGGCGAGCCATCCCGCCGTCGCCGAATGTGCCGTCATCGGGGTCCACGACCCGGTCAAGGGCGAGGTCCCGCGCGGCTTCGTCACGCTCAAGGCGGGCATCGACAAGGATCCGGCGCTCCTGTCGGCCGAGCTGGTCAAGCTTATCCGCGAGCGGATCGGCCCGGTGGCCGCGCTCCGCCGGGTCGATGTCGTCGATGCCCTGCCGAAGACCCGGTCCGGGAAGATCCTGCGCAAGACGATGCGCGGCATCGCCAACGGCCAGGACGAGCCAGTTCCGTCCACCATCGACAACCCGGCCGCCCTCAACGCGATGCGGCCGGTCCTGATCAGGGCCGATTAGCGCCGGCCGGGGCAACCCTCAACCCGGGCGGGCACGGTGACGGTCCGCCCGGGTTAGGCATGGTTGGTACAGGTAGCCGGGTTGGGTATGGGTGAGCCCGGGTACGCCACGCCTATGCCAAATTCAGCTGACACGAAGAGCCCGCCAAGCCGCCGGGACAAGCGGCTGCCCGCTTACCGGGAGCGCGCCGGCTCCTACGCCCGGGACACGGGCGCGTTCCAGCCTTACCGCCAGGCCATCGTGGACACGCTCCCGCTCTCCCCGGGGGACGTCGTGCTCGACGTGGGCTGCGGGACGGGCCTGTGCTGCGGCCTGCTGCGGGAAAAGGTGGGCACGCAGGGAGGGGTCGTCGGCATCGAGGAGTCACCCGAGATGCTGGCGGTGGCACGTCAGCACGCCGAACACGAGGACTGGCGCAACGTCTCGCTCGTCTGGTCCTCGGCCGAGGACGCCCAGATCACGGAGCCCGCGGACGCCGCGCTCTTCTGCGCCGTGCACGACATCCTGCAGTCCCTGGAGGCGGTGCGGAACATCATCGGCAGCCTGCGCCCGGGAGCCTGGGTCGCGGCCGGCGGCGGCAAATGGGCGCCGCGGCTGATGCTGGCCGTCAACGCCTACATCAGGAGCATGCATGCTCCGTACGTGCGGAGCTTTGACGGATTCGACCGGCCGTGGCATCACCTGGAGCAGTTGACCGAGGATGTCCGCGTCCGCGAGGTCGGGTTCGGCGGCGGGTACCTGATGACCGGCCGGGTGCCATCCCGGCCGGTCATGTCACCCAGCTAGCCCGGTCACGCGGCCGGCCGGAAGCCCGGTGAAGGCTCCCTGCGCTCGACCGGGGCCGGCGCCGCCGCCCCGCCGCCGAGGAATTCGGCGATGACCGGCGCGACCTGAGCGGGGCTGTCCACCAGCGCGAGATGCCCGCCACCCCTGACCGTGTGCAGCCGCGCGTTGCGCATCATCATCGTCATGATCGTGTGGTTGACGTGCGGGGTGATCGGGTCGTCGTCGCCGCAGATGACCAGCGTCGGCTGGCGGATCGCCCACAGCCACGGCAGGCTCGTCCAGCCCAGCATTGGTGCCATCCGGTATATGGCCGCCTGGATGGTCCGCGGCAGCCGGACGTGCCTGGAGCGCATGAGTTCGGGCTCGGTCCGCAGGCGGCCGCCGAACATGGTGCCCGCGACCTGTTCCAGCCGCGGCTGCGCGAAGCTGCCCGGCTGCATGAAGAGCAGCAGCGCCCTTGGGTCACCGGGCCAGGAAAAGCCGCCGAAGGATGTCGAGACCAGCACCAGGCGGCGCACGCGGCGCGGGTGGCTGAGGGCCATCTGCTGGGCGACGGCGCCCCCGAACGACGTGCCGAGCACGTGCGCGGACTCGATGCCGAGCTCGCCCAGGACCGCGGTGCCCACCGACGCCAGCCCCGTCATGGTCAGCGGCAGGGCGGGCATTTCGGAGCGGCCGACCCCCGGTGGATCGAACGCGATGACCTGGTACCCGGACAGGTACGGCAGCAGTGGCCGCCACATCGCGGCCTCGGCCCACAGGCCGGAGTGCATCAGCAGGGGCTCACCCTCGCCGTAGATCTCGGTGTGGATACGCAGCCCCCGGACCTGCAACTGCCGGTGCGTGATGCCGTCGGCCGACGCGAGCGAGATGGCCTCGGCCGACGGGGGAGCGATGCCGTCTGCGGACGTGAGCGCGATCGTTTCGGAGGAGCTGGCAGGCGTCATGGAGATCTCCTCTGTCATCGGTGCCGTTTCTCCGACATGGCACCGATGCGCCAGTTGAAGATCACCCCAATGTACTTATACCCGATCGTAACTTAATTTACGCACTCGTAACTTAAATCTCCCCGGAAATATCGGGTGAAAAATATCGGGTGAATTAGCACCGGGCGCGTCACCGGTCGCGGGTGGTCCCGGCGTCTTCGGAGCCGACCTGGCGTTCGAACTCCGCCCCGTCGGCGAAGTGCGGCGATCTCCCGGCCGGACCACCGCGGTCAAAGCCCCACGCTCTGGTCACCGATGCCGAGGATGCCCTCCGCGTCGGTGGCGACCCGCTGCAGCTGGCGGCAGACCGGTCAGCCCAAGCCGCGCGGCGTTCGGGCGCGGTGAAGGCGGTGCCCCGGTTCAGCATCGAGCTGGTGAGCACCGCCTTGCCCCGCGCCCGTATCCGCACGCGGTATCCGTCGCGCCCCTGGACCAGGTCATACGGTCGCTCGTACATTGCGGTCGCCGCTTCCTCGAAGGTGCAGGCTGACGACCACATCCTGACCGGACGTCCCGCGCCAATCCGCCGTCACCGCTCCTAACGAGGATGTCCTGCTGCCGCTCCCAGTCAAGACCCTTGATCTTCCGAACGGATCTTGGTGAGGCGGTTCTGCAGCATGCTGAGCACCTCCGGGCGGCCGGCATGGCTCTCCTCGTAGCCGTGCAGGGCGACGAGGTTGTCCTCGCTCAGGCGGCGCAGCCGGGCCCTGATCGAACCGAGGGTCAGCTCATCCCACCCTGGCACAAGCGGAGCCCCGGCCCGTTCGGTAGCTTCCTCCGGGCTAGCTTCCTCCGGCTCGGGTACCGCCTCGAGCTGGGGTCCGGGCTGGGCCGCTTCCGGCTCCACCTCGGGCTTGACCACCTCGAGCTGTGGCGCGGGCTTGATCACCTCGAGCTGTGGCGGGGGCTTGACCGCCGCCAGCTCCTGGTGCGGCCCGGGCAGCTCCCACGGCGGCAAGGGCGCGGGTCCGGTCCCGTTGGCTGCCGCGCGTGCCGCAGCGGGCGCCGTCAGCGTGACGGGCGCGGGTGCCGCGGCGGGCGCCGTCACCCGGGCGGTGATGGTTTCCGCAGCCGGGGTGTGCACGCTGGCGGCCGGGACCGAAACGGACCGGCCGACGACGCCGCAGAGGGACGAGAGGGTGGCGTCGACCACGGACTCCGTCATGCGAATCACGTACGCCGCCGCCTCGATCTGCCGTTCGATCCACCAGCGTGGATCGGCCCACCGCCAGATCACCCACCGGGATTGTGTATTCGTCATGGTTATCGACCTCATCTCGCCGATCAGGGCCGTTCCCCGGTGCGCCCGGGGCGTGCCTTGCGACCCGGTGGCGGTTTCGGCTGCCTACTTGGCTACTTGGCGCTCTTGATGCTCTCGGCGGCCGCGCTGCTGGTGGCCACGAGCTGCTTGGCGAACTCGCGCTGGGCGTTCAGCAGCATGGTGGCGAAGTCAAAGACCTGATCGATTACCTGCTGCGGGTCGACCGGCGCGGCACCCGACAGCTGGCCGAAGCCCTGCTGGAAGGCGTTGGTCCAGGCGTCGAACGCGGCCAGCGCCGTCTCCTGGGTCTGCTTGAACGTCTCGGCGTACTGCTGCTGGGGGGTTGACATGGTGTCCTCCTGTGACGTATTGCGGATGCTTCCGACGCTACGCGGATCTGCAAACTATGTCAAGCAAGGAGCGCGTAACATACCAAGCATTAAGGTCCGGGCAATTAAGGTCCGGACAAGGGTCCAATTACCAGGACCGGTGACGCGGAAACCGAAGTCTTCGCCGCGTGCATGTTTCAGGGCGGATGACCGGGAAGTGTTAATAGCTGGCGCCGTCCCGCCGGTGCCCCTGTCCCCCCTACTCCGGGCCCACGCGCCAGATCACAGTGACGCAGACCACAGTGACGCAGACCACAGTGACGCAGACCACACGATAGGCGGTAGCGGCTAACGGCGCATCGTCAGAACGACCTGTCATCTCAGGCGGCGCAGGAAGGCGTCGGCGGGCGCGGCAGCATGAATGCGGATCCGGCCGTCGACGGCCTGGGCGCCGTCAGGCCGGGCGATGACGGGCAGGTCGAGCTCGGCGATTTGCGGCAGGTCGTCGGCCATCTGGGAGACTCGCAGCAACATGTCCCGAAGTGCAGCGAGGTCGGCGGCGGGGCTGTTGGGTGTGCCGTGGCGTCCGAGCAGCAGCGGGGCCGCACGGATCGAGCGGATCAGGTCGTCGGCGTCAGAATCGGTAAGCGGAGCGAGCCGGGCGGCGCGGTCAGTCAGCACGTTGCCGGCCACGCCGCCGAGCCCGAACAGCACGAGCGGGCCGAATACCGGCTCCTGCAGGACGCTGATCCTTACCTCGACGCCCCCAGTGATCATCGGCTGGACAATGACGGCGGTCAGGTGGTCGCCGAAGGCCTGCTGCAGCGAGCGGAACCCGCGCCGCACGTCATCCGCCCCGTGCAGATCGGTCAGCGCGGCGCCCGCGGCCCGCTGGCGCACCAGGCCGGGCACATCGGCCCGGAGTGCGACGGGGCCCCCGGATCGTGCCGCCGCCGCGGCCGCAGCGTCCTCGGTGATGACCGCGATCCCCTCGGTCAGCGGCACGCCGTAGCAGCCGAGTAGCTCCGTGGCGGCGTCCAGCGGCAGCCAGTCGCCCTTCGGGGCGTCGGCGAGAAGGCCGGTGACCAGTTCCCTCGCTCGTTCCTGGCGCAGGCCGCCGAACTCGGGTACCTTTCCCGGCGGGGTGGCCAGCCACGTACCGTAGCGCGCGGCGTGGCCGAGGGCGCGGGCAGCGGACTCGGGGTAGGCGTAGGCCGGGACGGCGGGGGAGTCCTTGCTCACGCCTCGCAGCAGCCGGACCGCTTCCACCTGGTCCAGCACCGTCGCGGCGATCGGCACCGGCAGCCGCGCACCGCGCACCGCCTCAACCAGGTCGCTGGTCGCAGTGGTGATTGTCAGCGCCAGAACCGCATCGGCACCCGGGTCGGCGCCGGTCAGTTCCAGGCACCGGCGGAACGGGCCGGGAGCGACGTCCGCCGTGGTATCGACCGGTCCGGCCACGGAGGCACCGGGAGGGAGCATATCCCGGAGCGCGCGCCGGGTATCCCCGGCGAGGCTGGCGACCCGCAGACCCGCGTCCCCGCACGCGTCGGCGGCGAGCACCCCGGCGCCACGGGCATTGGACACCACGGCGACCCTGCGTCCGGCGGGCACCGGCTGCGACGCCAGCAGGACCACGGTGTCGAGCAGTTCGCCGATGTTAGCGGTGGCGATGACACCAGCCTGCTCGAACAGGGCCTGCCTGGTAAGCAGGGGGGCCGCTGCTCCGGCGCGAGCAACGGCCAGACGCTGGCCCGCCGCCGACCGGCCCACGTTCACCGTCAGGACCGGCATGGTGCGGCCGACGGCACGGGCGGTGCGGGCGTACTTGCGCGGGCTCCCGAATGAATCCAGGTACAGCACGGCCAGCTTGGTCGCCGCGTCGGACTCCCACCAGAGCAGCATGTCGTTGCCGGATACATCGTCTTTGTCGCCCAGCGAGACGAAGGAGGAGATCCCGACCCCCAGCCGGGACAGGTGCTCGAGCAGGACGACACCGACGCCACCGGACTGCAGCGCCAGGCCGGCCTTACCCGGCTTGGGATGGCGGGCCGCGAAGGTCGCGTTCAGGGCGATGCTGGTGTTGGCCATGCCGAAGGAGCCCGGCCCGACCAGCCGCATGCCGTGGCGGCGGCAGATGCCCAGCAGCTCCGCCCGGGCCGCGCGGTCGAGTCCCGCGGTGACCACGGCCAGCGCCTTGACCCCCCGTTGCCCGCATTCCTCGGCGATACCGGGTACGGCTGCCGCCGGGGTGGCGACGACCGCCAGATCGACTTCCCCGGGCAGGGCGGCGGCCGATGGCACGCACCGGACCCGGTCCAGTTTTGCCGCGGTCGGGTGGACCACGTAGACCGGGCCGCGGAAACCGCCGGTGGTGATGTTGTGCAGGATGGCCCGCCCGATCGACCCGGGACGCCGGCTCGCGCCGATGACCGCGACCGAGGCCGGGGTCAGCACGTGCCGCAGGCTCGCCACGTCCGCGGACCGCTCCCGCTCGGCCACCGCGTCACGGTAGGTCTCGAGCGCGGCGTCGGCTTCATCGGCGGGCAGGGGGAAGGTGAGGCTGTACACCCCGTCGGCCAGGGCGCGGTGCACCGGCAGCCCCGCGTCGGCGAACACCTTCAGCATGAGCGCGTTCTCGATCAGCGTCTCCGCGGTGAAGGCTTGCAGGCCGCGGCTGCGGGCCAGCGAGATCAGGTGCTCCAGCAGCAGTGTGCCGACACCACGGCTGTGCATGTCATCGGCGACCGCCATAGCGGCCTCCGCGGACCGGGTGCCATCGTCGGCAACCTCATAGCTGCCGCAGCCGACCACTTGCCCATCCAGCAGCACGAGCAGCGCGGCGTGGTCCGGCGCGGGCGGACGGCAGAGCCGGCGCGCCTCCCGCTCGGCCGCGGCCCCGCTGAAGCCGAAGAAACGCAGGTAAAGATTATCCGGGGACAGCTTCTCGTGCATGTCCCGCACCGCATCGAAGTCGTCAGGCCGCACGGGCCGGATCTCGACCGTGGTGCCGTCGGTCAGCAACGCGTAGGCCCCGGGCTCGGCCGGTGCGCTCACTTCGCCCTCCCCGGGATGTCTGCGTTGTCGCGGGGCCGGCTTTCTCGCCGGAAAGCACTGATGCGCTGCGCTTCCAGCGTTCACTGCTGGCCGCTGACCAGCCAGGGCCTAAAGGCCCAGACCGCCCCGCGCGGCTCAGTTCCGGGCGCCCTTCGATGAAGGCGGCCGTTCCGTCTCGCCGGGCCTCGGCCAGTGAATATCCCGAGGCCCATATAGCCACGATCCCCCTGGGGGCTGCCCAGCTGGCTGGACCGGATTGTGCCGGGTTTATGGGGGCTGGGTGCGGGCCGAAGGTCCCTGGTTTATGCGGACTATTCGGGGGACTTATGGCCCCGGGTTGATGGGGTTATCCGGGGGACTTATGGCCCCGGGTTAATGGGACTAGCCGCGGACTGAAGGTCCGGTTTTATGGTGCCGCTTGTCCCGCCGGATGGGGTTCTTACGCCTCCAGGATTTTAACTGCTGCGCGCCGAGACTGAAGGCAGTACGGCGCGTAATTAGCCAGCTTCGCTTCTCGTCGCAGAAGCAGTGGCAACAGTCCGGCGCCGTGCATGCGAATCCGGGGGGATTTCATGTTCAGGCGTATCGTTCTGGCGATCATTCTTGCGGCGGCAGCTGTCCTTACTGCGGTCTCATCGGCGGTAGGCGCGTCGGCGGCCACCGCGAATACCTGGCAGCATTCCGCGCTCATTTATCATTCGGCTGACCGGACCCAGCGGCAGTGGGAACAGCGTAACTGGATAGGTCTGCCGTACCTTGTAATCCCGGCTGTGCGCTGGGTAATGGTTTCCGGGCAGGGCTATCCTGTCAGGCCGCCTCGGGAATCCAGGGGTTACCTTGGGCGGCTTGGGTGAGGGCGTCGAGAGCGCCGATCCCGTGGCGGGCGGCGGTGGCGATGTAGGAGCGGATGGCGCAGAAGACCTCGGCACCGGCCATGGAGCGCATGCAGCCGGAGACCTTGATGCGGAGCTTGCTCATCCTGATGACCTGTTCGGCTTCGTTGTTGTCGTTATGCCGAGTTCCGGATAAGGACAATTATCCCGATGCTGCGGTTATGCCGATGTTGATGGTTCGCGGTGGTTCCGCTGCTGGTCAGGGCGGTGCCCTCGCCCTGTAGTGCGGCATAACTGCCGTGTGAGTGATGCTCTTCTCATCCCGCCAACGTGGAGAGGAGAGCATCATGGAACGTCTGGCGTCAGTCGGTGGAAGACCGGAGCTGGAGCAGTATGCGGGCGGGTTCGTCGCCGAACTCGGCCGGCTGGGGTATTCGCCGCGGACCTGCGGGGCGCAGGTCGCGCTGCTCCGGCACCTGGCGCGGTGGCTCGCGGGGCAGCGCGTGCCGCTGTCCGGCCTGAGCAGCGAGGTAGCGGATGAGTACGTCGCCGTCCGCAGACGGGAACGGTCGTTCCTGCGATCAGGGCGGGCGCTCGGCCCGCTGCTGGGATACCTGCGCGGGCTCGGGGCCGTGCCGCCGGCTGCAGCCGTCGTGCCGCAAGAGCCCGTGGACGTGCTGCTGGCACGTTTCGGCGGCTGGCTGTCGGCCGAGCGGGGCCTGGCCCCGGCCACGGTCTCCAGCTACCTGCACCAGGCACGGCCCTTCACGGTGGCCTGCGCCGGGCAGTTGCCGGCGCTGACGCCAGCCAGGGTCGCGGACCTCGCGGCTGCGGGAGCCGCAGGGCTGCGTCCCCGCTCAGCGCAGGTCCGGGCCGGCGCCGTGCGGGCACTGCTGCGCTTCTTTGGCTGGAGGGCCTGACCGCGGTTCCGCTTGCGGGGGCGGTCGGGTCGTTCTCCGCCCCGGCCGGGGCGGAATCCGCCGAAAGGGCTCAGTCCCGGGCAGGCCGGCGAGCTCCTCGCGTTCGCGCGTGACCGCCCGGGCGGGATCCGCAACGAGCCGATGATCGCGCTGCTGCTGCGGCTGGCGCTGAGGGCTTCCGAGGCCGCCGCGCTGCGGCTGGACGACATCGCCTGGCGCCAGGGGACCGTGACCGTGCGGGGCAAGGGAAACCGCGTTGACCTGGTTCCCCTGCCTGCCGACGTCGGCGGGCCACTGGCCCGTTACCTGCGCGACGGCCGGCCGTCCGGCACGCCGCACCGGCAGGTGTTCCTGGCGCTCGACGCGCCCCACGGGGCGCTGACCGGCTCGGCGGTGACGAGCGTCGCGGGCCGTGCCCTGCGGGATGCGGGGATCAGCGGGGACGGTGCCGCGCACCTGCTCCGGCACACTTCGGCATGCGGCGTGCTCGCGGCCGGCGGCGGGCTCGCCGAGGCCGGGCAGCTGTTGCGGCATGCCGGCCCGCAGGTGACCGCCGTCTATGCCAGGTCCGACATCACGGCGCTGCGCTCGATCGCGCGGCCGTGGCCGGAAGGAGGACCGCGATGAGCCTGGACCTGCGCGCGGCAGTCCCCGTTCACCTGGCCGCGCGCCGCGCCCGCGGCTACGGGCTCGACGGGTACGAGCAGTTGCTCGGGTCGTTCCTGGACAGCCTGGAAGCCCGCGGGGAGACCCGGATCACGGTGCCCGCCGCGGTCGCGTTCGCGACCGCCCCGGCCGGGTCCGCTCCGGCATGGCACGCCCAGCGGCTGGCGGCCGTGCGCTCGTTTGCCGGTTACGTCCACCGCCTGGACCCGGCCGCTGCCGACCCGGTCCCGGACGGGCTCATCCCCGCCAGGCCCGTGCGCCGCGTCCCTTACCTGTATTCCTGCGAGGAGACCGCCCGGCTCATGGCCGTGGCCGGAGCGCTGTCCCCGGCGATGCTGGCGGCCAGCATGCGGACGCTGATCGGCCTGCTGGCCAGCACCGGCGTCCGCAGTGGCGAGGCATTCGCCCTCGATGCTGCGGACCTCGACATCGCGGCGCGGGTGCTGGCCGTGACCGGCAAGTACGGCAGGACCCGGCTCATCGCGCTGCACCCCTCGACGGCCGCCGCGCTCGCGGATTACCTGCAGATACGGGCAGCCCGCGTTGCGGACGGCACCAGCGCCCTGCTCATCGGGCAGGCGGGACGCCGCCTCAACCGCAACATGGCCCGCACCATATTCCGGTCGCTCGCCACCGGGTGCGGCCTGTCCCCCCAGCCCGGGCACGCGATCCCGAGGCTGCACGACTTCCGTCATGCCTTCGCGGTGAGCACCCTTGCCGACGCCCTGCAGCGCGGCCGCGACATTGACATGTACATCGCGGTGCTGGCCACTCACCTCGGCCACGGCAGCCCGGCCCGGACCTACTGGTACCTGACGGTCACGCCCGAACTCGCCGGTGCCGTCTCCGAGCGCGCTGCCTTCTACTACCAGGGAGGAAACCGCCGATGACCGCCCTCGCCCCCGCCGTCGAGTCGTTCTTCACCGAGTACCTGACCGCCCAGCGCGGCGCGAGCCCGCACACCATCGCGTCCTACCGGGACACGCTCCGGCTCCTGTTCGCCTGGATCCGCGCAGTAGTCCCGGCACCCGGCCGTCCGACCTCGACTTCACCGATGTCGACGCCGCGGCTGTCAGCGGCTTCCTCGCCATGCTCGAGAAAGAACGGCACAACACCGGGAAAACTCTCAGCCAGCGGCTCGCCGCCATCCACTCGCTGTTCCGGCACGCGGCCCTGCGCCACCCCGAGCACGCCGCGCTGATCGCCCGGGTCCTGGCCATCCAGCCGCGCAAGGCAGCCCAGAAAACCGTCGCCTGGCTGACCGGGGACGAGGCTGACGCGCTCCTGGCCAGCCCGGACCGCGCGACCTGGACCGGCCGCCGCGACCACCTCCTGATGCTGGTCATGATCACCAGCGGCCCCCGCGTCTCCGAGATCACCGCGCTCACCTTGGCCGACGTCACCCTGGAAAGACCCGGCGCCCGCGTGCTCTGGCACGGCAAGGGCCGCAAGGAACGGATCAGCCCGCTCCAGGCGCCCGCCGTCACTGCACTGCGGCTCTGGCAGCGCGAGAACCCCGCCGCCTCCGGCGCCTTCGTGCTCACCGCCCGCGGCACCGCCAGGAAAATGAGCACCGACGCCGGTGCGGAACGCATCAAGATCCACGCCGCGGCAGCGGCCGCCGCTTGTCCCGGCATCGCCGCCAAGAACCATCGCAACAGGTACTTGTCAAGCTGGTCTCGGACGGGATGGGGGCATGGGCTTGATGGCGGTCAGTGGGCAGGGACTCTCGCAGGTCACGCATGGTTACCGCGTGGCTGGGGTGGTTGCTGCGGTGGATGGGCGCTGTCAGTGATCGTGACCGGTAGCGTTTGCGGGCATGGTGATCTGACCGGTCCGGCTTCGCCGGGCTGGCTTTTGCGGGAAGTGCCTTCTTGTCCGGTCCCGGGGGTGCGGGGGCTCCGCCGCGCCTTGCGTCTCTACGTAGTCCTCAACCGGGTTCTCCCTGGCCCGGGGGCCGGGTCCCGACAGCGCGCAATCGAGCTTTGTGCAAGGGCGCGGCGGGGCTGCCCATGGTTCTTGACGAGCTTGAGCTCAACGCCAATCCGGGCTCGCCCCGCCGCCGGGAGGAAGGTCTATGGCCCGCCGGGCGGCCCGTGCGCGGCAGGCGGCCCGGCTGCTGTCCGGTTTACCTCATGCGGCCGCCGGGGCGGTCACGGCGCCCGGGCGGGCGGGGATGGTGCCGGCCGCGACGCGGGGGTCCCACATCTGGCGCCGGGTGACGACGGCATACAGCCAGCGCAGCAGGGTCGCCGCGCACGCGGCCCGGGCCTGCCCGTCGCTGAGCCGGTTACCGTCCGGCCGCCGGTCAGGTGCGCGTGCCGGGCGTGCAGCACCCGGTTATGGCGCATGCCGCCCCACACGGCGCGCCACGCGGCCGCGCGCAGCCCGGGCCGGCCGCGGTGGGAGATCCGGGTCTTGCCGGCCAGGGTGGCCGAGGTGTGCTCAGAAGGGTTCAGCCCGGCGTGCTTGACCACCGCCCGCGCCGAGGCGAACCGGGTCAGGTCCCCGGTCTCGGCCAAGATGACCGCGGCGCCGACCGCCGACAGCCCGTCGATGCTGGTCACCAGCTCCCTCAGCCCCAGCTCATCCAGCACGGCGGTCATCCGGCCCTCCGCATCGGCCAGCCGGGCCAGCAGCGACCGCCAGTCACCCATCAGCAGGTGCACGCGCTCGAGCGCGCCGCGGCGCTGCGCGATCACGCCGCCGGCATCGGCCAGCGCCTCCCACAGCCCCTTCACGATCTTGTGGTAGATGTTCTTCGCGCCCCAGCGGGGCAGCTCGCGGCGGACCGCGGCGACGAACTTCTCATACCCCATCGTGCGCAGCCGGGCCGGGTTCCCGTTGCACCGGTCAGCGATCGCCCCCATCGCGGCCAGCCACGTCGTGGCCTCCAGCGGCCGGGCCGCCACCCCCAGCGCCGCCGGCCACGCGCACGCCAGCAGGTCGCTGACCTGCTGCATGCACGAGATCACGTCGGCCACCAGGGCGAACCGCCGCGCCCCCAGGTGCCGCAGCCGCGCCCACACCTCATCAGCCCGCTCCGGCAGGTAGCAGTCCAGCCGGATCACCAGCTTGCCGATCAGGTACGCGTCCCGGTGATCGGTCTTGTCCCGGGTATAGTCATCGCCTTCCCGGGCCCGCGCCACCGCCAGCGACTGCACGCACACGAACCCGTGCCCCGCCGCGTCCGCCAGGCCCATCAGCGCCTTCCACCGGTGCCCGGTCGGCTCGCACGCCACCGTCAGCCCGGCGAAACCCGCCGCGGCGGCCTTCCCCGCCGCCCACGCCAGCAGCTCACCCAGCTGATAGGCCTTCGCCTTGACGGTCTTGCGGGCCAGCACCCGGCCCTCATGATCGACCAGCGCCGCAACCTGCTTATCCTCGCCCAGGTCAACCGCCAGCACCGCCCGGTCCCGCCGGACCACCGCGCGCAACGCGGCGATCCGCCGTTCCGGTTCCGGTCCCCCCGCGTCAGCCCGCTACCCTGAGCCACGAACGTCCTCCTGCATGTCTTGGGATCTGAAGCCCGTCAACCACATCAGGAGGACGTTCCTTCAGCAACCCGCGAAGACCAACAGGTACTTACTACGTCAACCCGCATGTCCTGCGGCACACCTTCGCGATGCGCCTTCAAAGCGCAAAGCAGGCAGTCCTTCCATCGCGCTCATGCTCGGTCACGACGTCCCCGGCATCGACACGTCCCTACCTGCACACAGAGGCCTCGAACTCAAGCAGCGGGCACTCGACCGGACAGCCCCGCCGCACACCCGTCCGGGCCGCTACACGCCCCCGGACAAGCTCCTCGCCTTTCTCGAAAGCCTCTGAGACTATGCCGCACTACAGGGCGAGGGCACCGCCCTGACCAGCAGCGGAACCACCGCGAACCATCAACATCGGCATAACCGCAGCATCGGGATAATTGTCAAACGGGACCCGCAGGTCACCGGCGAACCGGAGATAGTCGTTGCGGCGGTCGCGCATCCGGGCGGCGAGGGCGTGGCGTTTCTTCTGCAGCTTGCTGCGGCGGGCGGCGTTCAGGACGATCCCGGCATCGGCGGCCTCGCGGAACCAGCGGGACTAGTTGTCCAGGATCTCCGGGGTCGATGGCGTCCGGGCCCGGCTTCGCGGGCGGCGTCCGCGGCTTCCTTCAGGGCCTAGCAGCGCGTCGATGGCCTGACTGGCCCAGATCACGTCGTCTTCGGTGCCGCTCTCGGTCACCGCGATGGGGTTCCCGGAGCAGGTGGGCATTGCACAGAGCGTGCCCGGCAACGCCGTCGTAGCCGTCGTAGGGTTTCCAGGCATCGTGGCAGGCGATGCCGGTGAAGGCGGGCAGCACCCCGGCGGCGTCCATGCTCCTCCTTCCCGCGCTTGGTGATGCACGGCATGACTAGCACGAACTTCCCCGCCGACGCCGAGTGCACCCAGGCGAGCTTCCCGGCGACCCGGAACCCGGTCTCGTCGAAGTGCGCCACGTCCGCCCCGGCCACGGCCATCGATGATGGCGGCGATCGCCGGGGAGTCAAGCCCCGGCGATCTTGCGGGCCTGCGCGGCCAGCGCGGCCGGGGACGGGGCGCAGCCGAACATCTCGCCCAGCGCCCCGCAGGCCCGGTCCCTCGACAGGAACTGGCCGTGCCACAGGTAGGTGCCCAGTGCCGATGCCCGCGGCCCGTACTGCACCGGCGCGGTCACCCCATCCGGCGCGTCCGCTTTGGTGTGCTCCCCGCAGCACGGGCATTCCCGCTCGATCATCTGGTGCTCGGTGACCTCGGCCTTCACCGGCGGGATCTCGGTCACCTGCCGCCGCTCCATGCCGGTCTGCCGGGCGCCTGCCAGCCCGGTGCCGCACTCACGGCAAGCCGGGGGCTCGCGCCGGAGCACGTGGTCAGGGTGATCGGTCAGCTGCATGGTCGCGCCCGGCTGGCCCTTCGGCCGGCCGGGCTTGCGGCCGGTCTTCTTCCGCAGCGACTTCGGAGCGGGCTTGGCCAGCCCGTCCGACGACGGCGGCTTGCTGGAGTTCTTCGAGTTCTGCCCGGCTCGTGCCGCCAGATCCGCGACCTGGGCCTGCAGCTCCGCTACCCGCGCCTGCAGCTCATCGAGCTGCGCGGCCTGCGCCAGCAGGTGCGCGATGCGCGCGTCCCGCTCGGCCAGCAGCTCCCGCAGCCGCGCGTTCGCCGCACGCAGCCCGGCGATCACCTCATCAGGCGAGGCGGCCTCACCAGCCACAGTGGGCATATCGGGCATATGCCGCACATTGCCAGAGCCGACCCTCCGTAAGCAACACCGACACGCCCAGCCCTGGCTACTGGAGACCCTGAATTCACCGCTGGAAAGCAATTCCGAAGTCACCCAACTAGTCACGGAACAGCATCTCATGGGCGTGAACGCGGCCGGCCAGTTCACCGGTCATTGGCTGTTCGGCGCGGTCATCTTGACCACCCAGGACGTCGACAGCCAGGACATCATGTACGCCAAGCTGGACGGGACGAACATCAGTGACCTGCTGGCCCAGGAGTTCGCTGACGCGGCCGCGCTGAACAGCGCGGCGGCGGCGCTGGCCGGCCAGTACGGCGCGCCGCCCCAGCCGATCCAGGTGGCGGTGGCGCTGCCGTGGCTGTCCCCGTCTGATGGCAGCGTGGTGCTGCCGGGCGGTGACGGCACCGTCTACAACATGGGGGCCGCGGCGCAGCGGATGGCGGTGACCACCTGGTACCTGCAGCAGGTCAAGTCCATGGCCAAGGCCGCGAACTGGAGCGAGCTTTCCCTGTACGGCATCTATGACCAGCGTGAGGACGCCAGCGCCGCCTCCGGTGACCCGGCCTACCTGCAGTCCATGAACGCGGCGGCGCATTCCGCCGGGCTGTCCACCATCTGGGTGCCTTATTATGACGCGCCCAATTCCTTCAACGGTGCCAGCCTGGGCTTCACCGCAGGGCTAGGGTCAAAGTAGGTTTTTCCGGTACTGGTAACGTGTTACGTTTTTGTCTCGTTTGCGGGGTTACAGGCCGAGGAGGGTGAGGGCCTGGAGGCCGGTGCGGTCCCAGCCCAGGTTGCGGCGCGCAGCGGCGTGGTTGTCGTGTCCGGCGCGGTTCAGGACGCTGGTGACGGTGTTGGCGATGGCGGCGAACAGCCGGGGGGATTGCCCGGCGCGCAGCCGGGAGGCGTCTTCGCCGAGGGTGGTGTCGCGCCGGTGGTGCAGGCCGTTTTCTATTGCCCAGTGGTCGCGGTTGCGGGCGAGCAGGAACGCCGGGCCGGCCTGGGCGGGGGTCAGCGCGGTGACGGCCAGGACGGTCTCGCAGGACAGCTTCGTGCCGCAGGCGGCGGCGCACGTGAGCGCGTCGTGGTCGCCGGGGTCACCGCGGGTGCAGGCGGCGGGTGCTCCGCCCCGGGGAAGGTCGTGCCGGTAGCGCTCGATGAGCATCATCTGGGCGGTGCCGGGCAGTTTCACCGTGATTGTCCCGGGGATCTGGCTGGTGACCCGGATGGTGCGGATCTCGTGCCGGCCGTGCCCGGTCTCGCTGGCGCCGTGCAGGACCGGCTCGTTCTCCCAGGGGTGGGCGTCGGCGGCTGCGTACAGGCTGGGCTGGTTGTCCTTGAGGATGAGCATCCACGCCACGCCGAGGGCGTTCATCGCCTTGACGTGCTCTTCCTGGGTGTGCATGGCGTCCGCCGTCACGATGACCAGCTCTCCTCCTCCTCCTCCTCTTCCTCGTCGTCGTCTTTTGCCTGCTGCCCGGGCTGCTGCTGCGGGGTGCCCGGGCTGGCGCTGCTGTCATCGTCGTCGTTCCCGGCGCTGGCGCTGCCGCCGGTGTCGTGGCTGTCTTGGCCGGGCTCGCCGTGGCCGCGGCGGGCGCGGCCGTCGAGGATGGCCTGCAGCAGGGGGACAAAGCAGGTGATCTCGTTGGTCTTGCCGTCGACGCTGTCCTGGCCGAGGACGGCCCCGGCGTTCACGTCGTAGGCGGCGAGCAGGTGCGGGGCTTTCCCGTCGCCGTCACGGGCGCCGCGCATGGTCTTGCCGTCGACGGCGATGTGCCGCCAGTTCAGCCGCCCGGCGGCGGCCTCGGCCCGGAGCCAGGCGCACAGCTGCCGGTCGGCGGCGGCCGCGTCGACGGCGCGGACGGCCCGCTTGATCGTCTTCGGGGACGGCGGCGGGTACCGGCCCAGTCTCTGGTTGTACCGGATGCCGCAGCGGGCCAGCGCTTCCTGCGGCATGGAGGCAGCGAACTGCCCGCACGCGTAGACGGAGTTTGCCCCCGACAGCCGGGCGACCACGATCACGGTCAGGATCGCGGCCAGGCCGTGGCGGATCCCCTTCGGCATGCGGTAGTCAGCAACCTCCGCCAGGTACTCCAGCAGGCCGTCGTCGCTGCTCATGTTCAGCTCGTTGAAGTCCGGGCCGTCCCGGCCGGTCAGCGGCCGGGAGTCGAACGCCGCCGTCAGCGCCTTGATCCCGCCCGGTACCAGCTCCCGGATCCAGTACGCCTTCGGCTGCCCGTGGCGCACGTAGTACGCGCTGCCGCGGCTGCGCCCGTACCCGGCGGTGCGGCCCGCCTGGGTGAACCCGCACGCCTTGTACACGGTCCCGGCATGGGTTCCCGGGTCGGTGAACGACTCCGCCGCCGCCAGCCGCACCCCGAACGCCGCCAGGTAATCCGCAGGCAGCCGGCGCAGCATCCGCGCCAGCGCCCTTGACGCCGCGTGCGGCATCTCCTGCGCGTCCGGCAGCACGCACAGCCGCTGGTTCGACACCACCCGCTCCAGCCGCTCGGCGCGCTGCACCGGATCCCAGCCGATGAACTCATCGCGCGCCGGGACCCGCCACGCTGCCGACCCGAACGTGCCCAGCACCAACGGCACCCCGCCGGCCTCGGCGACGTACCGCAGCACCCGGCCCGAGGCCGCCACCCCCAGGCTGTGGTGCGCGGCCATCAGGGCGTTGTACCAGGCGATCTCATCGTCCGCCACAAGGCGGACCTTCAGCTCAGGACTCTCATCTCCCACCCGTCCCTCATACCACAAGAGCCACGGAAAGTCCAGCCACACATATAAGCACAGGTCACAGGACATGCATACTTACTTTGACCCTCACCCTGGGCTTCACCGTGACCGACATCCAGCCCGAGTACTCTTTCCGCGACGCCCAGTACGAGGGGGCCGTGAATGATTCGCGGCTTTACAGCGCCGGGTACAAGGCGGCCGGGCAGGGCCAGGCCACCGAATACGAAATCAGCAGCCAGGGTAATTCCCCGGCGGAGCAGCAGATCGCGCACCAGTACCTGGCCGTCGCGCAGTTCACCGGCGCCTCCGCTAACCCGCAGGTGTTTTTCACCGGCCTGTCCAGCGACATTTTCGACCAGGTCTCCGGCCAGGGCGCCGTGGACACCAGCGAATGGCAGACCTACACCGACCTGACCAGCTACCTGGCCGGCCAGGCCATCGGCAACACCGACATCGGGGTGCCGTGGTCCCCCGCGACCACCTCCAGCGGCGCGCTGGCCCAGGCCTGGACCCTGGCCAATCCGGCCGTCCTTACCTCCGTCCGGGTCGACTTCAACGACCCGAACCAGGCCACCCCGTGGCGCGGGCAGGTCACGGTCGCCGTCACCGGTCCCGGCGGCACCCGCACCGCCTACGCGGTGCGCACCGGAACCGACAGCGTCAACCCCTCCTACAACACGGTGCTGGTGCCGCTGCCGGCCGCCGCCGGCGGCAACAACACCGTCACCAGCGCCACCATCACCGTCACCCGGCAGACCGGCAGCCCGTGGCCGAACATCATGCGCGTGGTCGCCGCCACCGCCGACCCGCCGATGATCGCCAACGGCAACTACGGGGCCACCTCCACCGCGACCGCGCTGTCCGCCCAGTCCGGCAAGTACGCCGACTCCGCCCCCACCTACACCGGCTACTACGCCGGCAAGCTCACCGACGGGCAGGTCTCCCCCTCCGGCACCTGGGCCTGGCCCGGTGACATGGGCTGGAACTCCGAAAGCGGCCCGTTCAGCGTCACCATCAACCTGGGCAAGCCTGCCGCCATCGGCTCAGTGGAACTGATCACCCACGCCGACCAGGGGGCCGGGGTCAACTGGCCCAACGACGTCAGCGCCTCCGCCGGCACCACCTGCGCCCCGCAGAACGAAGGCATCACCGGCCAAAGCTGCGCCCCGGCCGGAACCTCCGGCGCCGCCACCCTGGCCTCCCACCTGGTCACCGGCGGCTCCAGCGCCTCCGACACCGCCGGCACGATCACCCTGCCGATGAGCGCGGTCACCGGCCAGTACGTCACCATCACCGGGATCTGCTCCTACTGGTGCCTGTTCGACGAAATGCAGGTCCTGAACACCGCCGGCACCGTCATCTCCACCGGCGACACCTACACCGTCACCCCCCAGCCCACCAACGGCCCCGGCGGCGGCGTCACCTACGGCGACGACGACTACAAACTCACCGACGGCGCCATCATCCCCGCCTACGGCCCCCAGTTCGCCGGCGCCCTGGACGGCATGACCGCCAGCACCGGCGGCACCGTCCAGGCCACCTGGAACAACCCGCACAGCGCCACCACCGCGACCGTATGGATGACCGCCCCCAGCAACACCTACGGCGTGATCCTGCCCCCGTCGGTAACCATCCAGTGGCGCAACGCCAGCAACGTGTGGCAGACCGCCACCGCCGTCACCCCCAGCACCAGCTGCGGCCCCTCCGCCTGCGCCCGCCTCACCCTGCCCACCGGCGCCCAGGTCACCGGGATCAAAGCCACCCTCCCCAGCGGCGGCTCCCCCAGCGACTGGTACTTCGTCAGCCAGATCAGCACCCAGTAAGACCCAGCCAGCCACCCCAGGAAACACGTCAGATGGCCCGGGAATCCCCCCTCCCGGGCCATCCGGCTGCCCACCGTGACCGGCAGGCCGTTGCCGGGCGCTGGGCCAGTAGGCGGATCGCACGAGGACGGCTGCGAGCGCGCAACCCTTCCGGCGAACCGGCCCCAGGCGAATTCGTAGTCATGGGTAGGTGAGCCACATGTCGGAGGTGCCTGCATTGAGACGGGGACCCGCCCTGCGGGCCGGGCGAATACTGGGCGGCGCCTGCCTGTGCCTGACGGCCGCGCTGACCACGCCCGCATTTGCCGCGCCCGCCGCATTTGCCGCGCCCGCCGCATTTGCCGCGCCCGCCGCATTTGCCGCGCCCGCCGCGCTCGCCGCATTTGCCGCGCCCGCCGCGCTGCCCGGGCCGGCGGAAGGCTGTCCCAGCACGCACGGCATCGCGGCACCGAACGGCCCACCGTGGGCGCAGCAAGCGCTCAGCTTCTCCAGCGTATGGTCGCTGACGCAGGGCGCCGGCGTCACAGTCGCCGTGGTGGACAGCGGCGTAGACGCCAACCCGCAGTTCGGGGACCGGGTGACGGTGGGACCCGATCTGGCCGGGGCAACCTTCGGGGTGTCGGCCGACGCGGACTGCGTGGGCCACGGCACGTCGGTGGCCAGCATCATCGCGGCCGCGCCGCTGGCGGGCATCTCGTTCAACGGCGTCGCGCCGGGGGCGCAGATCCTCTCCGTCAAGATCACGAACTCGGACACCTTCCCCGGCCAGGTGACAGCCCAGGCCATCCGCGACGCGGTGAACCTAGGCGCGAACGTGATCAACTTGTCGCTGGCCACCAACGTCAGCACCCCGGCGCTGCAGGCCGCGGTGCAGTTCGCGCAGGCCCGCAACGTGGTGGTCGTAGCGGCGGCCGGCAATGACAGCGCGCAGGGCATGGTGGGGCCGTTCTACCCGGCGGCCTACCCCGGGGTGCTCTCGGTCGGCGCGATGGGGCCGGATGGCTCGCTGGCCAGTTTCTCCGACACCCGGACGCCGGTCAGCGTCACCGCGCCCGGGATCGACGTGACCAGTGCGTACCCGGGGACCTTCCCGGAGGCCTACAACCCCGGCGACAACGGCACCAGCTTCGCGACGGCGTTCGTGTCCGGGGTCGCCGCGCTGGTCCGGGCCTACCACCCGGGCCTGGACGAGGCTCAGGTGGTCGCGCGGATCACCGCGACTGCGGACGGCGCGGCCGGCCTCGGGACCGGCCACGGCATGGTCAACCCGGTCCAGGCGGTGACGGCCGTGCTCCCCGCGGCCGCGCTGGCCGGCGGGGCGGGTACCCAGGCCACCGCGGGTGCGGCCGGGCCTGCGGCCTGGGTGCCGATCACCCGGGCCGGCGGGCCGGACCATGCCGCCCGCACGGTCGCCATATCGGTCGCGGCGGGTGCGGCCGGGCTGGCGGTCCTGGTCGCGGCGGCGGCCCTGGTGATCCCGGCCGGCCGCCGCCGCCACTGGCGCCCGGGCCTCCCCCGGTCGCCGGCCGAGGACAGCCGGCCCCGGGCGGAGCCGCGGAACTTACCGCTGTGCGGTGACCGGGGACTCCTCGGGCGGCGTCCCCTCGGGGCCAGCGGCGCCGAGCAGCGCGGCCTGGACGAGGCGCGATCCGTTGCGCCGCCCCACCAGGAAGCCGCGCCCGCTCGGCTGGGAAGCCGGCCGGACCCCGCCGAGCAGCGCCCCCTCGTCCTTGCTGCCGGACATGATCAGCCCGGGCGAGCCCATCTCGCGCAGCCGCTGGATCACCGGGTCGAACATGGCCCGCCCGGCGCCGCCTGCGGAGCGGGCCAGGACGACATGCAGCCCGACGTCGCGGGCCTGCGGCAGGAACTCGGCCAGAGCCAGGAGCGGATTCTGGGTCCCCGCCACCAGGTCGTAGTCGTCCACGATGACGAACAGGTCCGAGCCGCTCCACCAGGACCGGGACCGGAGCTGATCCGGGCTGAGGTCGGGCGGCGGGAGCCGCGTGTTCAGGGCCCCCCGGACCTCGCTGAGCAGGGTGGTCGCGGCCACCGAGGACGTGGCGTACCCGATCTGGTGCGGGATCTGCGCCGCATCCAGCAGCGACCGGCGGTAGTCGAGGAAGATGACCTTGGCCTGATCGGGCGTGAACCGGGCGGCGATGCCCTCGGCGGCCAGCCGCAGCAGGTTCGACTTGCCGCATTCGGTGTCGCCCAGGACCAGGAAGTGCGGGTCGGCGGCGAAGTCGAGGAACACCGGGGTCAGCGAGTTCTCGTCGATAGCGAACGGGACCCGTGTTCCGGTTGAGGCTGGCGGCGGGAGCTCGGTGGCCGGCAGGACGTCCGGAAGCATCCGGACGGGCGGCGCGCCACTGCCGGGCCAGGCCGCGGCGGCGCGAGCGGCCAGCGAGCGGATTGCCCCCGGCAGCCCGTCGGCGGTAGCCTGCCCGTCGATGCGCGGCATCGCGGCCAGGAAGTGCAGCCCGTCGTGGGTCAGGCCGCGCCCCGGCGCGCCGGCCGGGACGTTCCCGGCCGCGGCGCGGCCGATCTCGGACTCGTACGGGTCACCGAGGCGCAGTTCCAGGCGCGTCCCGAACAGGTCGCGGACGGCCGGGCGGAACTCCGACCACTTGTTGGTCGCGGCCACCAGGTGGATGCCGTAACCGAGGCCCCGGGCCGCCAGCGCGGTGACGGCTTGTTCGAGCTCTTCGTAGTCCTGGCGCAGCGTGAGCCAGCCGTCCACGACGAGGAATACGTCGCCGAAACCGTCGCCTGCGATCGCGCCCCCGGCCCGCAGCGTCCGGTACGTGGCGATCGAGTCGATGCCGCGCTCGCCGAACTCGCGCTCCCGCTGCTCGAGCAGGGTCCGCACCTCGGCGACCGTACGGCGCACCCGGTCCCCCTGGAGCCGGGTCGCCACCCCGCCCACGTGCGGCAGCCCGCTGAGCGCGCTCATCGACCCGCCGCCGAAATCCAGGATGTAGAACTGCACCTGGGCCGGGGTGTGCAGCAGGGCGAGCGAGCTGATCAGGGTGAGCAGCACGGTCGACTTGCCGCTTCGCGGCGCGCCGGCCACGGCTGTGTGCCCGGCGCTGCCGGACAGGTCGACCCAGAGGGGGTCACGGCGCTGCTCGAAGGGCCGGTCGACGATCCCGAGCACGGCGTTCAGCATCTGCCGCGCGTCCGGCTCCGGCAGCAGCTGATCGAGGGCGGGCGGGGCGTCGAGCGGCGGCAGCCATATCTGGTGGGCCGATGGCCCGGGCCCGGACAGCAGCCCCACCACGGCGTCCAGCAGGGTGGCGCTCGGTTCCTGGCCCGGCTGGTTGTCCCGCACCGCCCGGGCAGGTGCGTCGATGAACTGCGGCTCGATGTAACCGGTGCCGAAGCGGGCGATTCCGGGCCGCGTCCGGGGCGCCGCGGGCTGGGCGGCGTCCGCGGTGGTCAGCGAGCCCGACACGTAGGCCGCTTTGAACCTGGTCATGCCGGTGTCAGCCTTCAGGTAGCCGTTGCCCGGCTGGGACGGCAGCTCGTAGGCGTCGGGGACGCCGAGCACGGTCCGCGACTCCTGCGCGGAGAACGTGCGCAGACCGATCCGGTAGGACAGCTGGGTGTCCAGCCCGCGCAGGCGGCCCTCCTCCAGCCGCTGGGAGGCGAGCAGCAGGTGCACGCCGAGCGAGCGGCCGACCCGCCCGATCGTGACGAACAGGTCGATGAACTCCGGCTTGGCCGCCAGCAGCTCGGAGAACTCGTCGAGCACCACGAACAGGCTCGGCACCGGTGGCAGCGCCGCGCCGTCCACCCGGGCCCCTTCCGCCCGGGCCTTGGTGTAATCCCGGAGCGAGGCGTAGTTGCCAGCCGCGCGCAGCAGCTCCTGGCGGCGGACGACCTCGCCGTGCAGCGCGTCGCGCATGCGGTCCACCAGCGGCAGCTCGCCGGCCAGGTTGGTGATCACGGCGGAGACGTGCGGCAGGCTGTCAAGCCCGAGGAACGTCGCACCGCCCTTGAAGTCGACCAGGACGAAGTTGAGGTCCGCTGCGGAGTGGGTGATCGCCAGCCCGAGTACCAGCGTCCGGAGCAACTCGGACTTCCCGGATCCGGTGGCGCCCACGACCAGGCCGTGCGGGCCCATGCCGCCCTGCGCGGACTCCTTGATGTCGAGTTCCACGGACTGGCCGTCGGCATCGTTGCCGATCGGCACCCGCAGCCGGTCCCGTGGCGCCCGGGCGCGGCGCAGGGCGGCAACGTCCAGCGTGACCAGGCTGTCGATGCCGAGCAGCGAAGTCAGCGTGGTGTTGAGCGCGAGCGCGTCCTCGGCGGGGGCGCCCGTCGCGTGCCGTAGCGGGGCAAGCTGCCGGGCCAGCGCCTCGGCCTCGGGGCGCGACAGCGTGTCCGGGACGCCGATGAGCGCTTCGGCGGCCTCGTCCCGCGGCAGCCGGTACACCTCGGCCGGGGTCACCCGGAGCCCGAGCGTGGTGGGGCCGGGCGCCGCCAGGCCGGGCGCGTCCGCCGCCGGGAGATCGATGACGACCACGCCGTCCACGCCGTACACATCGGTGCCGGGATCACGGGCCGCCCCGTCGGCGAGCACGACGTGCAGCGGCAGCGAGCTGGGCGCCGAGCGCGCGCTGCCGGGCGTGAACCGGGACCGGTCGTGCAGCTGCAGCATCGGCTCCAGCCCGCCGAGGGACGGAGTCATCAGCCGGACCGCCCCCGCCGCGTCCCGTTCGGTGGGGTGCATGTTGTGCGGCAGCCACTTGATCCATTCCCAGTGCCGGATCCGGTCCGCCGACGCGCACACGCTGATGCGCACGTCGGCGGGGGAGTGCATCACCGCGATCTGAGCGATCATCGACCGCACCAGGGCGCGGACGGCACGGGGGTCGCCGGTGGGGACGATCCGGGTGACCGACCGCAGCGACACCTCCACCGGCAGACCGGGCACCTGGCTCTGGGCCCGGATGAAGCGGCGAAGCGCGCCGGCGCACAGCGGGTCCAGGTCCTCGACCGGTTTGGTGTCCGGGGGGACCAGCCGGACCGCCAGGGCCTGCGTGCCGGTGGCCAACCGGACGCAGCCGAAGCCGGCGTCGGCGGGGGATCGCTGCCAGATCCGGTCACTGTCCGCCGCGAGCAGTGACGGCAGCGACCGCGGCGCGGGCCCGCTGTACTCCATGGCCTGCCGCTGCTCGTCGGCGGCCCGCCGGACCTTGCGCCGGATCTGGCTCAGGTACCGCAGGTAGTCCCGCCGCTGGCCGTTGAGCTTGAGCTTCCGGTCGCCTTTGCCCCGGATCACCTGGCCGAACATCATCCCGGCCATGCCGACGGCCATGGCGCCGCTGCCGATGTACAGGACGGGGCTGGAGCTGCCGCCGGCGATGACGGCGACCATGCCGATCGCCATCGCCCCCATCGGCAGGTACATGAGGGCCTGCGCGAGCCCGTCCGAGGTCACCTCCGGCAGCTCAGGGGGGGACTCCAGCCGGATCTCGCCCCGTGGAACCTGCGGAGCGGCGGCGCGCGCGTCGGTGCCCGCGACGGTCATTGGCATGGCCCTTTCTCTGCTTACTAATGAACCGTCTGCAGGAGCCTTTCCGTTCAAATCTGCAGAGAAGAGACGGGGGGCGATCATGTGCCCAGGCGTTGCCGCGGACATCTGCAGGGTAACCGTGGTCGGCCCGCGCAAGCGGGTTGACATCGCTCTTCCCGTGAACGTGCCGTTCGCCGAGCTGTTCCCGGGGATCGCGCACTTCGCCGGGCTGGACCGGGCGGCGATCGCCGAGGCGTCGGAAGGCTGGTCCCTGCAGCGGCTGGGCGAGCCGCCATTCGAGCCGCCTGCCACGCCGGCTCAGGCGGGAGTGGCCGACGGCGAACTGCTGTACCTGCGGCCCTGGCTGACCGCCCTGCCGGCCGCCGTGTCCGACGACATCGCCGACGAAATTGCCGGGGTGCACGACGGTCCCGGCCGGTGGGCCGCACGGGACGGCCGCCGGGTGGCGCTCGGCGCGGGGGCGGCGACCCTGGCGGCGGGAGTGGTGGTACTGCTCCGGTCCGGGCCGCCCTGGCCCGTACCCGCGATGGCGGCGGGGCTGCTGGCGATGCTGCTGCTCGCCGCGGGCACCGCGGTGTCCCGGGCCGCAGGCGATGCGGGCGCCGGGGCGGTCCTCGGCTACGCCGCGCTTCCGTACGCGTTCGCGGCGGGGGTCCTCGCGCCGCTGCGGATGCTGCCGCTGACCTACGTCAGCGCGCTGGCCACGCTGGCCGGCTTCGCCCTGGTGATGACCGCCGCGCTGATAGCCGCCACGGCGGTCGTGCACGGCATGGCGGTGTTCTTCGGCGCGGCGGTCGCCGCCGCGTTCGGTATCGCGGGCGCCGCGCTGGCTTACCTCTGGCCCGGGCTGACCGCCGCGGGCGCGGCCGGGCTGGTGGTCACCCCGGCCCTCGCACTGACGCCGCTTATCCCGGCCGTCGCGTTCCGCCTGGCCCGTCTCCCGCTGCCGGCCGTCCCGGCCAGCGCCGACGACCTGCGCGACGACGCGTTCATGGCCGGCGCGGGTGCGGACGTGCGGAGCCGGGCGCTGGCCGCGGACCGGTTCGTGACCGGCACGGTGTCCGGCCTCGGGCTGCTGGGGACCGGCGCGGGGATCGTGCTGGGGCTGGGCCGCAGCGGGCTGGCCCCGGTGCTGTGCGCCGCGCTGGCCTGCGCGTTGCTGCTGCGCTCCCGGGTGTTCCGGGGCCGGGCCCAGCGGCTGTGGCTGATGATCCCCGGATACGGCAGCCTCGCCTGGCTGGCGGTGGCCCTGGCCGGCCGCTCGATGCACTCAGCGGGCCCGGACCTGCTGGCGCTCGTCGCGGCCACCGCGATCGTGGCCGGCACCGGCATCTGGCTGCCGGCGCACCGGCCGTCGCCGTTCTGGGGCCGCGCGGCGGACGTCTGCGACATGGCCCTGATCATCAGCCTCGTCCCGCTGGCGCTCGGGGTGGCCGGGCTATTCGGTTTCCTGCACGGGATCGGCGGGTGAGCCCGTGCAGAACCGCAAGGACCTGCTCCAGGCGTACCGGCTGATGACCCAGCGGTCGGCGCTGGCCCTGATCTGCGGGGAGCCGGACTCGCCGAACCAGCCGCTGCGCCGCCTCAACCTCGCCACCATCTCCAGCCTGCTGGTCGGGGCGATCGCCGCGGGCGTGTCCGGCGTGCTGGGGCTGATCTCCCCGGGCAGCGTGTCCGGGCTGAACCGCCCGGGCACGCTGGTGATCGACTCCGGCAGTGCCACCGCGTACGTGCCGTGCGACAGCGGGAAGCTGTGCCCGGCGCTGAACTACGCGTCCGCTCTCCTCGCGCTGGATTCCGCCCAGCCCCACCGGGTGAATGTCAGCCCGGCGTCGCTGGCGCACTACTCGATCGGGCCGACGATCGGCGTCGCGGGACTGCCGCAGGACCTGCCGGCCGCCGGCGACCTGGTGCCAGGCCCGTGGTCGGTATGCGCGGCTTCGGGCGTCACCACGCTGGTCGGCGGCCGCTCCGTGGGTGGCACCGCGCTCGGCACGGCTTCCGCCGAACTGGCCAGCACCAGCCAGGGCGGGGACTGGGTGCTGTGGAACGGTGCGCGGCTGTTCATCCAGCCACAGGTCGCCCAGACGCTGTTTCCCGCGATGCAGTTGCAGACGGTCCCGCTGGCCTGGCTGGACGCGCTGCCCCAGGGCCCGGACTTCGCCGCCCCCCAGATCCAGGGCCAGGGCGCGACGGTGACCGGCCCCGGCGGCATCCCGGCCGCGGTCGGCCAGGTATACGACCAGCCCGGCGGCGGCGGCGCGGCGGTCCAGTACTACGTGCTGCTGGCCGACGGGAAACTGGCGCAGATCTCCGCCGCGCAGGCGCAACTGCTGGAACGGGAACCGGGGGCACCGGCCCAGCGCCCGATCTCCCCGTCGATGGCGACGAGCGATCTTTCCGGCACCCCGATCCCGGGCAACGGCCTGCCCGCCACGGTGCCGTCGCTGGCCCCGGTCACCTCGGCGCTGTGCGTCAGCTACGGGCCCGGACTGCAGCCGCAGATCATCAGCGGCGGCACCGTCCCGGCCGGGGCCACCACCCCGGCCGGCGCCACCGCGGTGGCCTCGGTAAGCCAGGTGTGGCTGCCGCCCGCGCACGGCGCCCTGGTCGGCGCCGCGCCGGGCCGCGACGCGTCCGGGGTTACCTCGTACTTCCTGGTCACCGGCGCCACCCGGTACGCCCTCTCGTCGCAGAGCGTCGCCGCCGTGCTCGGCTACAACCTGACGAGCCAGGCCACCGTGGTGCCCGCTGCCATCCTCGACCTCCTCCCGTCCGGCCCGGTCCTCAACCCCAGCGCGGCCACGGCTGCGGTCGGCTGATATCTGCAACGGGTGCTTACGGCTCGCTGCCTGGTGGCGGGCCCCACGGGTAGTCCTCGAGGCGGCAGGACCTCAATCCCGGAGCAAAAGCCTCTATTTCCCCCAGGAAGGGCTGCCCAGCATACACTTCGAGAAATATGTCGCCTATACCAATAGGCCCATCGAGGCATCGCCCGCCGACCGTGAAACCGGAGTCGGCCGCGGGCTTAGGTTCGCTCAACACGAGGAACTCTATTTTCTGCGTCATGTACCCAGCTACCTGGTCGTGCGACGAAGTCAGCGATTTCCGGCAAGACACCTCAGCGTGCCTGGGCCGGGTCGGTCGGCGAACCGACGAACGTCATCGACGGAAGACGGAAAACCCATGGATCAGTCGGGTGATCCGAGAACACCTCCAGCCACTCGCCCCCGGACAGCTGGAAAGCCGGATCCCCTCTCATCAGTACTGACTGCGCGGAAACAGACACGATCGCCTGGCCACACAAATCCCAGATACGGTCGGACGCCGACGAATCGCTCCAGCCATAGACGAGCACTCCGGCACGAGTCACCCGCCACGCAGAAACGGTGCTGAAGGCCCAGCTATCACCGGCCAGCGTCAATGCCGGGTCCTCGAAAGATGCCTCGCGAACCGTCAGCGGCAACAGATCGGACAACTCGCTACTCAGCTTCGCAATCACGGCCCAAGCTCCACATGCGTCAGCGAACGCTGCAGCTGCCGCCACGCAGCTCCCGTAACACCAGGTGGCGGTTGCACAGGCTTCTCTGTGAATGGGCTAACAGGCCCACCATTTGCATTGGTAAATGACGCACGCAGCGGCGCTTGACCCGACGGCTCCATCACTCTCACGAGCGACCCATCTGGAAGTGTGTACTCAGTCCCAGGAGACATCGTAGGCCGACTCGGGAAGCCCGCATCTTGGAACCCGCCCTCCAGAAGAGCACGACTCGTTGGCACAATCACCCCGTCCGAGCTCGCAACAAAGTCTGGCCGGACGCTAGCCGCGCCCGCTCCCGCTCCTGGGGTACTGCCGCCGCCTGCTTTGGCAGCATACGGCGTGAGTCCCAGGGGGTCGGCCAGGATCTGCGGGTTGGGGACGTAGGTGTGCGGGTTGGGGGCCGGGGTCAGGCCGAGCGGGTCGGGGGTGAGGTAACTGCCGGTGGCCGGGTCGTAGTAGCGGTGCTGGTTGTAGTGCAGGCCGGTTTCCGGGTCGGCGTACTGGCCGGGGAAGCGGAGCGGGGTCTGGGCCCCGCCGGGGTGCCACACGGTGGTGCCCCAAAGGGTGTGCTGCTGGCATCCGGCCAGCGTCCCGTCGGAGGCGGCCAGCTCGGCCGGGGTGCCGATGAGGTCGGTGATGATCGCGTAGAACCGCTGGTCGATCTGCTCCTGCAGGGCATCACTCAGCTCACCGACGGACGTGTGCTCGGCCTGGGTGAGCGGGGTGAAACTGCCGGGCCGGTAGTCCCAGGTCACGATCTCGTGCTGGCCCGGCTGGGCGGTCGTGGCAGCCTGCTCGGCCAGGAGGGGGCCATCCCAGGTGAAGTTGGTCTGCGCGGCGATGTCCCCGTCGGGGGTGAGCCGCTGCTTGGCGATCCGCCGGCCGAACGGGTCGTAGCGGTAACGCCAGGTGGTGTGGCCCGGGGTGGTGACGGCGGCCAGCCGGCTGTCGGCGTCCCAGTGGTAGTGCCAGGTGCCGGGCTTGCGGGAGATCCGCGCGACCTGCCGCCGGACGACACGGCCCTGGCGGTCGTGGCGGTAGCGGACGTTCCCGGCCCGGGCGATCAGCGTCCCCGTGACCTCGCGCAGGCCCTGCGCGTCCCGGCCGGGCAAGGCCCCGGCGGGACCGGGCGGAGGCGCGGGCCAGGCGGCCTGGGACACATTCCCGGCCGGGTCGTAGGCGTAACGCTCGGCCCAGTCCGGGCCGTTCACCGTGGTGATCCGGCCGGCCCCGTCGAGGCCGACCCTGCGGGCGCCGCCCAGCAGGTCGTCGATGGCGGTGACGAAGCCGTCGCCGTTGTAGGCGTAGGCGCGGCGCTGGAGCAACTGCCCGCCGGCCGCCGGGCCCGCAGCGGAATCCGCCGGGCCCACGGGGAGGCCCGCCGGGCCCACGGGGAGGCCCGCCGGGCCCACGGGGAGGCTCGCCGGGCCCGGAGCGCCGGCGGTGAGGGCCTGGACGGTGAGCTGGCCCCGCCGGTCCCAGTCCTGGGCCAGGATCAGGCCACCGGGCAGTTCGCGGCGGGTCTCGCGCCCGGCCGCGTCGTAACCGAACCGGATCTGGTGACGGCCCGCGGTCAGCAGCACCGGCTGCCCGGCCTGGTCGTAGTCCCATCGGGTGACGGCGCCGACGGGCGTGACCCGGCGGCGCCGGCGGCCGGCCGCGTCGTATTCCGAGGTGACCGTGCGGCCGTTGCAGGTCTCGGCGGTGACCCGGCCGAGTGGGTCGCGGTCGAGCCAGATCTCGGCGTCGGGATTGCGGGCGTAGACCAGGCGCCCGGCCACGTCGTAGCCGAATGTCGCGGCCGCCCCGTCCGAGCATCGTTCGGTCACGTTTCCGAGCCGGTCATGAACGAAGGTGATCTGCTGGCCGCACGCGTTCACCCGGCTGGTGAGCTGCCCGGCCGGATCGTAGCCGTACCGGGTGGTGGCGCCGTTGTAGTCGGTTTCCGCGACCAGCCGGCCCGCCGGGTCGTAGTCGTAGCGCCAGGTGAGCCCGCCGTGCACGACGCTGGTCAGGCGCAGGCCGTGGTCGTAGCGGAACTCGCTGCGCGAGCCGTCCGGCCCGGTCGCCGCCGTGAGCTGGCCGAAGGGCCCGTATTCGTACCGGGTCAGGCCGGCGGCCGGGCTGAGGTGGCGGGTCAGGTTGCCCTCCCCGTCGTAGCTCCACGACTCCGATGTGCCGTCGGGGAACTCGCGGGACGACAGCCGCCCCTCCGGCGTCCAGCTCAGCTCGGTGATCCCGCCATCGGGCCAGGTGATCTGGGTGACCCGGCCGAACGGATCCCGCTGGTAGCTGGTGCGGGCCCCGTCCGGGCCGGTGACCTCCACCGGCAGGCCGGCGCGGTCGCACGCGACCAGGGTGTCGGCGCCGGCCGGGTCGGTGACGCTGGCCAGGTGCCCGTGGCCGTCGTAGCCGAAGCTGGTGACGGCGCCGTCGGGCGCGGTGACCCGAGTGCGGTTGCCGCGCGCGTCGTACTCCTGCTGCCAGGTGTTGCCGCCGGGTTCGGTGAGGCGCACCGGCAGGCTGCGCTCGTCGTACTCGGCGTGCGCCTGGCTGCCGTCTGGCCGGGTGAGCGCGGTGAGGTTCCCGCGGGAGTCGTGGCCGTACCGGGTAACCCGGCCCAGCGGGTCGGTGCAGGCGGTGACCATTCCGCGGTCGTCGTGCTGCCAGCTGGTCACGTGGCCCAGCGGGTCGGTCATCGCGGCGACGCCGGCGCAGCCGTTGAGCCGGTACGTGGTGACCGCCCCGGACACGTCGGTCCACAAGGTGACGGGGGCATCCGGGTCGTAGCGGAACGTGCCCGACAGGGCCTGGCCGGAGCCTTCGCTCACGCAGCGACCCTGAGTGTCGTAGGTGTACCCGTAGAAGTGACCGTTGCGGTCCTGCCATCCAATCAGCCGGCCTGCCGCGTCGTAGCTGAACTGCAGCGGCTCGCCGGAGGAGTTGATGACGCCGGCCAGGTTGCCGTCCTCGTCGTAGGCGTACCTGATGAACGGCTCGCCCGCGCCGCTGGGGCCCTCTTCGCCGCTGGGGCCCTCCCTGCCGCCGGGGCCGTCCCTGCCGTCCGCGCGGCCGGCCTCGGCCCGGCCGAGGGCCAGGCCGGTCACATGGCCGCCGGCGACGGTCACCTGGACGTGATAACCGCCGGAGTGACGGACCGCGGTCGGTGCGCCGGCCGGGTCGTAGCCGAAAGTGATCTCGTGCCCGGCCCGGTCGCTCACCCCCACCAGCGGCAGCTCGCCCTGGCCGTCGGCGGAGAAAAAGTAGCCCGGGCGCCGCGCGAACCGCCACACCAGGCCACGCTGCGGGTCGGTCACGGTCCAGGCCCCGTCCGGTTCCCGGTGCAGCGGCCACGGCGCTCCGGTCACCGGCAGCACCGCCGGCCTTGCCCCGCCCTCACCACCGGCCATGCCGGCCATGCCGGAGATGCCGGCCATGCCGGAGACGCCGGCCATGCCGGAGACGCCGGCCATGCCGTCACTGTCAGCCGTACTGTCACCAAAGGCCCCGCCAGCAACGGAAGCACCACCGGCCACACAGGTGCCGTCGTCCTCGTCGCCGGGCCGCGGCCAGATCAGCAAACGCCCGTCGGCGAACACGCCGATGACCCGGCGGCTCTCGATCCGCAGCCGCTGGTCGAAGGTGGACGCCCACGAGCGGCCGAACCACCGCCCGGCCCGCCACGAGGACCGGTGCATCCGCTCTACCACGAGCGGCAGCAGCCCGGGCAGCGTGACGTCGGTCTGCGCGAGGATCACGTCACCGGTGGCGACGTCGACCGGGTCGCCCGCGGTCGGTACGTCGTCCTTCGGCCGGGCTGCGGCGGCAGGGTCGCTGGCCGCGCCGTCCAGGCCGGCCACGGCATCGTCCTCACTCGACCCCATCGCGGCGCGCTCGGCGATGTCGGTGCCTGCGTCGGCGGCGGTGCCGGCCCCGTCGGTGGCGACGGCCAGCGCGACGTTGGGGACCAGCCGGCCGAGAGCCTGGGCCGGGTCGCTCCCCCACCCGGGGCCCAGCACGCTCTTCACCAGGTCCTGCGGGTTGATCACGTCATTGGCCAGCCCCGCGGCGGTGCCGGACAGCCCGGCGGTGTATTCGGCCGGGTGCTCGATGTTCCACTGATCCAGCGGGTCGATGGACCGGGCGAACCTGGCAAAGTCGGCGACCCCGTCCACCGCCCCGCCGGCGAAGGAAATCGACTCCAGGGCGTCCACCTGCATCGTGTCCGAGAAGTCGTCGCCCAGCCGGGACAGGAAGGACGGCTCGGCCGGTGCCAGCTCGGTGGCCGGCCTGATCGCGGCGGTCGCGGACGCCGCCGCTGTGTCCCGGGATGCCCGGGCCTCGCCGAGGATCTGCTGAGCCTGCTGCCGCATCGGCTCGCCGGGATCGGTGAACGGCCCGGGTTCGGCCGGCGGCGTGCCCGGGTTCTGCCCGCCGGCCAGCCGCGCGTTGTAGGCCTGGGCCGCGCTGTTGTACGCGGCGACCTGCTGGTTGTAGGCGGCCTGGGCCTGCGCGCTGGCCTGCTGCCCCTGCGCGTACAGGCCGATGGCCTGCCTGGCCTGGCCCTGAGCCGATTCCACTGCTCCCGCGTAGGATTCCAGCGCCCCGGAGGCGGTCCCGGTCGCCGACGACGCGTCCTGCCATTTCGCCGGGTGCGGCGCGTACTTCGCGCGGAACGCGTCGGCCGCCGAGCCCGTCCAGTGCGCGGTGTCCAGTCCCTTCAGCCCGCTGGCCGTATCCCCGAACGCGGACGAGAACGTGCGCAGATGGGTGGCCGATGAACTGATCGCCGTGGGGTCCCCGTGCACCAGTTCGGCCGGGTCCGAGGTCTCGCCGAGCTGCAGTTCCGGCACGTTCGCGCCGAGATCGAAGCCCGCCTTGTCCCCGAGGGTGTCCACGGTCTGCGCCGCGCCGTGCAGCCCGGCCTCGTTCAGGCCATCACCGAGCACGTGTGCCCCGTCGCTGACGGTCGTGCCCGCGGCCTGCTTGGCGTCGTTCCACAACGAACCGAACAGATTTCCCATCGCGGCTCACCCCGCCCCGCCCGAGCTGCCGCCCGGCGGCGGCGGCCCGAAAAGCTCAGTTTCTTCCCGGTTGAGCTGGGCCCCGTGCCCGGTCAGGCTGGCCAGGGTGCGGTTGAGGCCCATCGGCCCGTCGGCCGCGGCGCGCCCCATGGCCTTCCACTGCTGGGCCATCTCGCTGCGGGCCTGCGCCCAGGTCATGTTGCCCCCCGCGGTCTGCGCCCCGGTGACCTCGGCCGCGTCCTGAGACCACGACGCCTGGGCCGCCTGCGCGTCGGTCATGTGCGGGTCCCCGGCCAGCGCATCGGTCACGTTCTTGGCCACTCCGACCAGGTATTTCTCGGTGCTGGAATAGACCCCCGCCGAAATCCCGAGCCGCGCCGCGAACTGGTTCCCGTCCTGGACCAGCGTCCGCACGCCCCACGACCAGCGATCGCAGAAGTTACCGAACGCCTGCGTCAGGCCCGCGTCCCCGGCCTGCAGGCCCGACAGTGAGAGACCGGAAAAACCGCGTCCCACCTCGGCCGTCTCGTCCAAGCCGAGGCCCTTCAGCGCCCAGATCGTGTTATTGATCCCCTGCGCCGTCTGATTCAGCGCGGCCCGGTCGACCGAGAACCCGTCCGCCATTGCGTCACCTTTCGCTGCGTCCGGTCCATATCGGGGATCACGGCCGCGGAACTGGCCCGGTTCACGCGGGATTCTTGTGAATATCCCGAACGGGACGCGGCGATCGCTCTCCCGATGATCTGGGCTGTCCCGGGCCGGAAGCCGGGCCGGCGTCACGGCCAGATCGCCACACGGGACTCGGTAATTTCTCTTTGCCTCACATGGCACAGAGCATGACCCCACGGCCCAAGTTCGTTCCGGAATGAACCGGGACCCGGGCCTGGCCCGTTTCTGTCCAGTAGCGGGGAAGATGAGCCGGCCGCCTCGCACGGCGTCGATCTG
>CAWDTK010000025.1:0-359702 GCA_963805255.1 uncultured Actinomycetes bacterium | reverse complement strand
GGTGCATTACCGAGAGCCAATGTCGGCGGCTGATATCAGGACCGGAACGGGCCGGCGCGGGGAAGTGAGGTGGCCCGGATGGCAGCGGGCGAATCCGCCGTTGACAGGGCGGCCATGGCGACGGCGTCCAATCAGGTCGAGCAGGCGGTCTCGGTTATCCAGGGGCTGCAGTCGAACATGAACGGTTACGCGAGCCAGTTGCGGGGCGGCTGGCAGGGACAGGCCGCGACCGCGTTCTCGAACACGTACGAGGCGTTCACGGCCGACTTCGCGAAGGTGCTCAATGCGCTGCAGTCGATCCAGGAAAAGCTGGTCTCCACGCACGGCACCTACCAGAACACGGAAGAGGCCAACACCAGTCAGGTGAGCCGGGTCGCGGGCCTGCTGAACGGATAAGGGGAAAGCAGATGAGCGAATACACGATGGCGGTGTTCGGCACCCTCCAGCAGGGGGAGGCCGACTTTCAGCGGACCTACTCCTCGCTGCAGTCCGAGGTGTCGTCGCTGGAGTCCCAGCTGCGGTCCTCCCTGTCCCGGTGGGACGGCGCGGCGCAGCAGGCCTACTACCAGGCCCAGGCGCAGTGGAACGCGGCGATGGCGAACATGGCGCAGGTCCTGAGCCAGCTGGGCGCGGTGATCGGCACAGCGAACTCCAACTACATGAACGCAGAGTCGCGCAACACCGCGCTGTGGAGCGGCTGATCGCATGCTCCGGAGCGTGGGCGGGACCGGCCGCGCGTGCCGTGGCCGGCGGCGGCACAGGCCCGATACGGGAGGAAGATCATGAGCGGTGACGCAGTCCAGGGCCTGGAGAACGCCGTGACCGGAATAGGAGACGCGGCGACCGGGAATTTCACCGCGGCGGGGAACAGGTTCGCGGCGGCCAGCGATCCGGCCGGGGCATCAGAGCCGGTCCCGCAGATTTCGAGTAAGCCGAAGACCGTGACGGCGGCCCCGCCGTGGACCGCGCCGCAGCCGGGTGGCGCCGGGCAGGTCACGGTCAACCGCGACGTACTCCGCGGCGTCGCGGCCAAGATGCGATCCGAGCTCGCGGCGCTGGACTCAGCGGTCAGCCAGCTGCGGGGGCCGGCGCAGGCGTCGCCTCCCTGCAGGGGTGGCCGACCGCCCACGCGTTCAGCGGCAACGCGACCAATGCCCATAACGGCTGCCTGAACGCCAGCGTGCAGGCGGGGGACGGGCACCAGGCCGCGGCGAGCAACCTGTCCGATTCGGCCGCGACCTACGACGTGGCCGAATCGGACAGCACGCAGGCGGTGCACGGCGTCGCCGCCCTGGGCACGTAGCAGGGTGGGAACGGAAGCCAGATGACTGAAACAGCAGTGAGCCCGGCAAACTGGGGCCCGTCCGCGCTCGCGGCGGACGCGGCCGGGGCCGTGGGAAACGCGCTCGGCGGCATCGCCGCGGCTCTTACCGGGGTTACGTCACCCGGCAGCTCGTCCACGGGCGGGCCGTACCTGGTCAAGTCGGACGATGTGCAGCCGTTCGACGGGGCCGGGATGACCACGGCACAGATCATGAACATCCTGCACCGCCTCGATCCCGGTGCAGCGGCCGACGCCGGGGCCGCGTACACGAACCTGGGCCAGGAGCTCGACACCATGGCGGCCAACCTGACCCAGCACGCGCAGGCGCTCGCGCAGAACTGGACCGGGTTGGCGGCGCGGGCGGCGATGACCAGGTTTCAGCAGCTGCACGAGCAGACCTCGGCGCTGGCTGCACAGGCGGCGCGGGCCGGTTCGGTGCTGACCTGGCTCGGGACCCAGGTGCTGCCGAAGTTCCGCCAGCTCCAGACTCCGGGCAGCCCGGGCACCGGGTCCGCGCTGGCCGCCGACGCGACGGCCGGGGGCATGATCGGCGGGGCTGTGGGCGTCGTGGGCGGTGCCGCCATGGGCGGGCTCGACGCCATCCTCAGCGGCGGCGGTACCACCGCGGCGCAGGCCCAGGCCCAGAAGTACATCAGTGCCCTGAGCACCTACCTGGTCACGGCCAACGGCTACCTGCCAGACCCGATCGGCGTGGCCAATCTGCCCTCGAGGGGCGGCCCGCAGACCAAGAACGGCACGAGAGGTGGCACGGGTCGCGTGGGCACCGGCGGCCCAGGTGCGGGCGGCACGGCGAACGGCCGCCAGGCCGCCGGGAGCAACGGTGCGGCGGGCCGTCCGGGCGGCGCCGGATCCGCGCCGCGTAAGGGCGGGACCGGATCCGCACCGGGTACGCGGAGCGCGGGCGGCACCAGCCTGTCCGGCAGCGGCGCGCGCGGGAACGTGGCCGGCGCCGGCCGGACCGCCAGCCCGGCTCCGACCGTGAGCAGCCTGCAGAGCGCCGCGCCGGTCCCGGGCAGCACGCCCGGTGCGGCACCGGCGCCCGTTTCCGCGGCCTCTTCGGCGTCTGCTGGGTCCGGAGCCGGGAATCTGGGGGCCGGGGCGGCTTCCCCGTTTTCGCCGGTGCCGATGGTGCCGGGAATATCCGGTTCCGGTGCCGGTGGTGGCAGCCGCAGCGGCAGTGGCGCGGCCAGCGAAGCCGGGGACCCGGCGGCCGGGATGCTGCCCGGCATCCAGGGTGCGGCCGTGCCGGAAGTCCCGGGCCGGGGCGATGGGCCGGCTGCCGGGGCGGCCCCGCTGGGGGAGGTGCCCGGCCTGGACGGCGGCCTGACCGGCGGGGCGAGCCCGCTGCCGGAGGTGCCCGGCCTGAACGCGCCAGGGACGTGGGCCGTCGGCGCTGCCGTCCCGGCGGGCGAGGCGGCTGGCTCGTCCGCGGTGACCGCGGGCGGGCCGGGGGCACCCGGATCCGGCGATTCGCAGGGGCGTGCTGGCCTCGGCGCGATGCCGATGGCCGGAGGCGGCCCGGGCCAGCGGGAGAAAGAGCGCGCGCGGAGCGTGTGGGCGCAGGAGGAGGAGAACATCTGGGGTCTGCCGGCCGGTTGCGTCCCGCCGGTGATCGAGGGCGGCTGACCCTCGTCAGTGGTCACATGCCGTGGTACGCGAAGCTGCGCAACATCGAGCGGGGCCCCCGCGAGTCGTGTTGTCCTTCGATGCGCCGCGGGTGCCCGGCGTCTTCTTGAAGGCAGATAGCATTTGACTTGACCAGACCAGACTAAGTATGATTAACTTAGCGTATGAGTGAAAGCGTTAATGTCTACGAAGCCAAGACTCATCTTTCGCAGCTCCTGGATCGTGCTGCGGCAGGCGAGGAGATCGTGATTGCCAGGGCAGGCCGGCCTGTCGCGCGCCTTGTGGCTTTGGCCGAGTCGTCGTCGCATCGGCGTATTCCAGGCGGGTGGCAAGGCAGGGTCGGCATTGCCCCCGACTTCGACGATCTGCCGGCCGAGATAGAAGCCGCATTCCTTGGGGAGCGTCCGTGAGACTTTTACTGGACACCGACGCGCTATTGCGGTGGCTGGCCGATGAAGGGCTGACGGCTCAAGCCCGGGACGCGATCGCCGATCCGGCGAACCTCGTTGCCGTGTCGGCTGTGAGTGCGTGGGAGATTTCCATCAAGAAGGCGCTGGGCAAGCTGGCAGTGCCGGATGACCTGGAGCGTCAGGTGCAAGCTGGGGGTTTCACGCCCCTGCCGATAACGATCGCTCACGGGATCGCAGCGGGACAGCTTGCTCATCATCATGACGACCCCTTCGACCGCATACTTGTAGCCCAGGCGCTGGCGGAAGGGCTGACGATCGTGACGCGGGACAAGCGCTTTAACGATTACAGCGTCGCCCTCCTGCCGGCCTGAAAGACCGTGGCCAGGAATCAGATGACGACTTCCTGGCCTGGCTCCGCGGTGGCCAGCAGGACGTTGAGGATGCCGTTGCTTCAGCCGTCTGCGCCACGGACTCTATGAATGGCCTGACCACAGACAAGAACCTCTCGGGATCGGAGGAGGAGGCTATGTGCCCGGTATTGAGAGTTTCCAGGCGTGAGCCTGTGATGGCAGCGTGCGTGGCGCGCCCCACCCGCAGGGGCTGCCCTATGTCGTTGGTCCCCCAGACGATCAGCGTCGGAGCGCGCAGCTGCGCGGCACGGGGGCGCAAGTCGTGCTCGCCTCTGGCGAAGCTGCGCCATAGCGCGGCACCGGTGGATGTGCCCTCACGGGTGCGCACGCGCGCGGTGACACGCCTGATGATCTCGCGGTCGTTGTCGCTTCTCGGCCTGACCGCCAGCCGGGTGAAACCGGGCAGCAGCGCACGGGTGATCGCCGGTGTGCCCATGAGCTACTTTCTTTTGCGCCACTCTTCTGCCTCTTTCGTCCGTGCGTGCGTGCGTGGGTGCGGTGTCGTCGGTCGTGTGTCGCGCCGCGTGCGCGGCGGGCGCTGCCTGCTGGTGCGAGGTCCGGCACGCGTGTCTGCACTGGCACCGCGCTGCTCTCTCGTGTCTCTAGCACCAGTTGATTCTCTCGTGTCTGCGCGTCATTGACCGACCGACCGGTCAATGTACGTCGGCTCCGGGTCACCGCAAGGAGGAGGAGCGATGTGCCCAGCATTGGAGGCACAGTTGGCAGCTCACTGCCATCCGCTGTGGTGAGCGTTCGACCGTGGCGACCGCGAGCTGATCGAGAACACGTGGGGACATCAGATCGAGCGAGGCGGCAGTTCGACGCGCTCGACGTCGCGCTCACCCCGATCGGGCGAAGGGATACAGCGCGTCAAGCCAGCGGCTCGCACGCGGGAAGTGCTGATCAACACGGGACTGCGGCTGGCGGAAGAACCAGCCTGGGCGGGCTGAGTTCATCTCCTCGTCGGAGGCGGGAGTTCCAAGGGCTCCTTTTTTCACCATTTCGGCGACCGCACGTCGTATCTCCTCGCCCTTCATCGCGAATTCCACGAACGCATCTCGCCGAGATACTCGATGCTGTTGAGGGCATGACCCCCGGGGCCGAGCGCCTGCTCATCTCATCTCACACCTACCTCGAAGCCTGCTTGCGGAACCGCGGCGTCCGCGCTTTGCTTCTGAAGCACGCGCGGAACGGCCGATCGCTGATGAGATACGGGCCAGGAACGGGTCAGTGCGGACTTCTGCAAAGCCGATTCCAGGCCATGGGCTGGCCAGATCCTACGAGAGCGCACTTGTGGGTAGGGCTCGTAGCCGAAGCCGCTCTTCGAGCTGGACGCGGCCGCCGCAGGCTCCGTACGAGCCACTCTCGCGCGCTTCATCGCCTTACCGAATCCTGTCGGCTTGGAACTTCGGCAGCCGTGAGATGCGCAGGTTCCTGGCGCCCTCCTTTCCTTACGCGGCTTGGTGAAGCGTCGTGGCTGGCACCGAAGGAGATGAGCCAAGGCAGGCACAGGTGATGGTCGCGGCTGAGCTGAGGCTGTCCTGCGGCCGGTCGGTGCCACGGCCCGTACGGGGTCCCTCCACGGCACCCGTCCCGTCCTCAAGATGTACCTCACTTGCCATCAGTCACCGCACCTCCCCTCACACCTACCACCCCCCCCTCCCTACCCCACCCCACCAACTCACCCCCCCCCACATCAGGATCGCCGCGGAGAGCGGCATGACGGTGCTTGCGGAATGTATCAACGGTCGTACGCGGTCCTCTATCCAGTGAAGGGCACGGCTCGCAACGGGCACCGCCGCCGGCCCCGGGGGAGGGGCATCATGCATCCGATGTTCGTGAAGCTGTTCATCGAGACCGACGCCGATGATCTGCTGGCCGAGGAGGAGGTCGAGCGGCGCCGCGCGCGCCGGTCCCGGCGCAATCGGCCGGCCGTAGCCGTGCGGGCCGCCTCCCGTGATCGGAATCTCCGCCGCGACGGTGACGATAGGCCATCAGCCTGTCCGAGGTTACCGGGAAAGCACGGTCGGGTGCCCAGGCGTGTCCTACCTCTGGCGCGGCCGCAGGTCGGCACGCACGTGCCGGGTGAGTGCCGACTCGATCCCGGCGGCGGAGCCGGCCGCATCCTGGACCGCCGCCGGAGCTGCGGGAAGTGCGGCGGCCGCCTGGCACCGGGCCGCGAGCAGGCATGCCCGCTCGGTCAGCAGTGCCCATGCGGGCTCGCGCCACGGCACGCAGTTCCCGAACTGGTAGTACATCTCGAACGTTGGCCCCGCTGTCCCGCCGGGGTGGTCCGGCCCAGCCGGGAGCCGGGTAAGCGCCCCTCCCAGCGGCCGGAGCACGCCTGCCATCAGCCTGAACGCGGCGCCGACGAGTGCGGCGAGTTGTTCGTTGGTCTCGTCGGTATGGGTGAAGAACCGGTTGAGCGTCTGCAGCAGCGTCTCGTAGCCCAGGTTGAACACCTCCGCTACCGAGCGGGTCAGCGGATCGCCGATCAGAGGCTGCGGCTCGGGGATGTCGTACTACTACGGTCAGATTCGGCAACGCACGACGTGAGTCGTTTCTAGGCTTGATCTACTACGGTCAGATTCGGCAACCCACGACGTAAGTCGTTTCTAGGCTTGCTGGCTGGATGGTCGCGGCGGGTGATGGCTACGCCGATGAGGACGATGAGCATGCCGCCGATGATCTGCGCGGTGATCTTGTCGGACAGGATGGCCGCGCCGAGGATGACGGCGACGATGGGCAGCAGGTAGGTGACCACCGAGGCAGTCGTGCCTTCGTCGGTGATGAGCCGGTAGTTGAGGATGTAGGCGATGCCGGTGCCCAGGATGCCAAGGACGGTCAGGGCCGCGATCGCGTCCCACCGCAAGTGGACCGCCTGGAGCCCGGCAAAGGGCAGTACCACGGCCAGGATCACGGCAGCGGCGGTGAGCTGGCTCGCGGACAGGACGAGGGGCGGGATGCCCCGGCGGGCGAGGTAGCGGTCCATGTAGACGTAGCTGATGCCGTAGCTGGCGGCGGCGCCGAGGCAGGCCAGGCCGCCAAGACTGGCGATCTGTGAGCCGGTTTCCCAGGGGGAGAAGATCACCAGGGTTCCAGCCAGGCCGACGATGAAGCCGATCAGCTTTGGGCCGGAGATCCGCCGTTCGTGGCCGGCGGCAAAGGCGATGATCAGCGTCCAGAGCGGCGTGGTCGCGTTCAGCACGCCTGCGACGCTGGAGCTGACGTGCTGCTCACCGATCGCGAACAAGGTGTACGGGATCGCGTTGGCGAACACGGCAGCGGCCGTCAGGTGCAGCCAGATGCGCCCGCTGGCAGGCAGGCGCAGGCCACGTGCATAGACGATGATCACCAGGACGATCGCGCCGAGGGTGAGCCGGATCAGGACGATCTGAACGGGGGAGAAGCCGCGGAGGGCGATGGCGATCCATAGGAAGCTGGAGCCCCACAGCAGGGCGAGCAGGGCCAGGCGGGCGAGGCTGCCGCGTCCGATTGCCACCCGGTTACTCGATGGGTGCGTCGTAGGCGAGGCCGGTCAGGTCGGCGCGCATGACGAAGCGGGTCAGCTCATACGGCTGGCCGTCCTGGTCGATGCTCGTGTGCAGGACGTCGAGGACCGGAACGCCAGGCGACAGATGCAGGAGCCGGGTCTCGTCCGTGGTCGGCATGCGGGCGCTGACTTCCTCGCGGAGCCGGGCCATCGTGTGCCCGCGTTCTTCGAAGATGCCGTGAATGCCACACGGGTGGCCGACCTCGGGTTCGAGGAGGCCGGTGCCTTCAGCAATCGGCCAGGGGATGTAGGTGGTGACGCGGTGCACCGGGTCGGCGTCGGCGTAGAACACGTTCTCGCGGCGAAGGACGGACTCGCTGTCGGCGGGGACTTCGAGGCGGCTCGCCACGTCCTCGGATGGCTCGATCCGTTCGATGCTGAGGACGTCGAAGCGGCCGGTCTTGCCCTGCTTGGCGCACTCAAGCAGGAACGGGGACATGCCTGACTGCCGGTACTTGGGCGAGTAGCGGTCGTTGCCGAGGCGGATGAGCGGGACGTTGCGGCGGACGAATGCCCCGCGTCCCTGCTCGGTGATGACGAGCCCGGCGTCGGACAGAAGCCGGATCGCTTCGCGGGCGGTGTTCCGCGCGGTGCCGTAGTCGGCAGCAAGCTGGCGTTCGGACGGGACCTGGGCGCCGGGCGGCAGCTCGCCGGACTCGATGGAACGGCGCAGGTCATCGGCTATGCGTCGGCTGGCGGGGCGCCGGTCTTCGTCGTTCATCTTCTCTCCTCGCCTGCTGGCGTCACGCGGCTAAGCTCAACTGGCTCAAGCCACATACTTGTAAGGCTTGAGCCAGTATGCCTCCATGTGGTCTACTAGACAATGCCGTCACTGGCTTGAGCCATTTGCTAAGGTGGCTCAAGCTGCGTCATTCTGGAGGCTGCTGGATGATCAGGTCGCTGGGGTCCGCCCGGCCGCAGAAGCTCCTCGCGCCTCGTATCGGTGGGCGGGCGTCATGAAAGGCGGCGTCGGCGAATGCCTTCAGTACCGGCTGGTCATTGAACCTCGTGCCGCCCGGCGTGCGCGGCATGTCGTTGGGTCGCTGCCGGAGGGGTGGCGGCTCGGTGGCCTGGTTGATGATGTGGTGAGCTGCGTTTCCGAGTTGGTGGCTAACGTGTACGAGCACACCGCGAAATCGGCGTCCGCCGAGCTGTGCGTCTCCTGGGTGCCTGGTAGTTCTCTGACCGTCGAAGTCCGGGATCAGGACTCGCGGATGCCGCGCCGCCGCAGGACCGCCGATCTTGGGGTGCTGCCGTTTGCCTTAATCGACACCGACGCCGACGACTGGCGGATCATGGAACTCGCCGAGGCAGGCCGGGCCTCGCCCTGGTGGACGCGCTGTGCGACCGCCTTACCTGGCAGCCCAACACGGGCGGCGGCAAGGTGGTCCGCTGCCACTGGCGGCTCAAGGCCGCCGAGGACACTGCTCGCACCCACCCGCAGCCCCCTCCGGCCCGGCCGAGGGCATTTATACCGACTCACCCGCCTGAGTGCTCGCAGCTCGCAGGGCCTACGCCGGAGCTGACACCGAGCCACGGCCTTTCCTGGGGCCGCTGCTGCTGTCTCTTCCATTCCCGGCTATCACCCGCCGGGCCTTTATTTCCTGACGCACTGAGCCATTGGGTGACCTGTCGCGCTGCTCCCTCATCCCTCCCAGCCAAGGAGACCGAGTTGGACGTATCGCGGAAGACCCGAGTCGAGCGGCTGACCATGCCGCTGGCCCGGGATGTGGTCCGGGACCTGGCCGCCGAGCACGGCGCGTGCATCCGGCCGCTACAGCTCCGCCGGACCAACCTCGACACCGGGGCCGTCGAGCAGGTGCTCGTCCCGTGCGGGCACACCTTCGCCTCGGTGTGCCCGGCGTGAGCCGAACGGGCCAGGACACTACGGGCGACGCAATGCACCTCGGCGCGGGCGGCCATGCTGTATCTGCACGGCAGCGACGAGCGGCAGCAGGCCATAGCGGACGCGCTGAGCAGGAAGGCGGCCGACGAGCTGGGCCGGTCGCGGCCGGGATCATCGGGCACGCAACGGGCACGACGGCGGCGGAAGGCATCGTGAGCGCCCGTATCGGACACATCAATATGGCCTCTGACCTGCTATTTCGGGTGAGCGCGCCCGGCAGGACTCGAACCTGCGACCCGCTGCTTAGAAGGCAGCTGCTCTATCCGACTGAGCTACGGGCGCCCGGCACAACATTGTGCATGCCGAAGGTCACGTGCCGGCCACAGACAGGTCCGCTATGCGCGTCGGCGGCAGCGCCGGGGATTGACCCCGCCCGGCACGGCGGCGGGGACGCCTAGCCGGGACACGACCTGGACAGTAGCCAGCGTGCCCCCCGCGGATCCAGCATCTCACGCTCCCGCACCACGCCCAAACCCCGCGGAACGGGCGCCGGCGCAGGCCGGCCAGGCTCGGGCGCAGCAGTGCCGGTGCACGCCGGGCAGTCCGAGGCGCAATGGACCGGAACAAGCACCGATGGATCATTTCGGGCTAGCCATTCCTGCCCCCTGAACGTCCTTATCCGGTGCCCCACTGCCAGTACGGCCACATGATGCAGTTGCCATCAAGTGCCATCCCCGGCAGCCTAAGTTGCCAATGTGATCCCTGTAACCGGCACTGCCTACTATTACCTCCGAGAAGCGAAAAAGGTTCGCCATTGGCTCACGGCGGCTAGCGGCTCCGGGCGGCAACCGTTTATCGTCAGATTTCATGATGGACGAGAAAAACCCACCGATTAGGGATTTTCTTACCAGCGGTCAGGCCAGGTCTGGCGCACCGGATGATGCATTACCGGGTCACGACGGAGCGGCCAGCGCTCCTGTCGGGCTGGCCTTCCCGGTCAGTCAAATTCGTCCTTACCCTGATCGTCCGTCTGTGGACGTGATCTGCCCTGCCCAGACTGGGCGGGCGGACA
Organism: uncultured Actinomycetes bacterium; assembly: GCA_963805255.1. Taxonomy (GTDB): domain Bacteria; phylum Actinomycetota; class Actinomycetes; order Streptosporangiales; family Streptosporangiaceae; genus Bog-532. Next base: position 349,440 of record CAWDTK010000025.1, on the reverse strand, counting down.
CTGGCCTGAACGGCTCCGCCTTCCGCCCTCACCCGGCGCGGGCCGCCGATGCCGCGGATGCCGCGGATGCCGCGGATGCCGCGGATGCCGCGGATGCCGCGGATGCCGCGGATGCCGCGGATGCCGCGGATGCCGCGGATGCCGCGGATGCCGCGGATGCCGCGGATGCCGCGGATGCCGCCGAAGACACCATCGACACTTACGACGCCGACAGGGTTCTGGTGTCAGATCCAGTCGCTGCGGGACCGGCCCGAACTCACCCGGGCCTTCGCTGACGTGCTACGAGAGCAGTTCAGCGAACTGGTGGGCCGCAGCCATCTCGAGCTCACCCGGGGCTTCGCCAACGTGCTGCGAGAGCATTCCAGCGAACTGCTGGACCGCAGCCGTACGCTTCAGGCCCGTTCCGCCACGTTGCGGAGCCGTGCCGAGGCGCTCGGGGCGCAGAAGGCCGGGGAATGCGGCCAGGACGGCGGCGTTACCGGCGCATCCTTTGCCCCGGAGAACACGGCGCTGTGGAGCACATACGTCAGAGCCGGCCCGAGGCCGAAGTTCCCCTCCTCGGCGGTGATCTGACCGAAGGCGTCGTCCGCGTCGGCCGGACCGTCCGGCGCCCGGTCGGGCCACACACCCCCGCGGTGCACGCGCTACTGCGCCACCTCGAAGCCGCCGGTTTCGAGGGAGCCCCGCGCGTTCTCGGCATCGACGCGAAGAACCGGGAGGTCCTGACCTACCTGCCGGGCGTGGTGACCAGGTGCCTGCTCCCGGCGTTCGTCACCGCCGAATCAACGCTGGTGTCCCTGGCCGAACTGCAATTCCGCTACCACGAGGCGGTCGCCGGCTTCGAACCGCCCTCCTGGGCGCGGTGGGACGGTGAGCTGACCCGGTTCGTCGACGGGCCGGCGGACATCGTCTGCCACTGCGACGTGAACCTGGAGAACGTCCTCTTCCGCCCCAGGCCGGACGGCCCCCGGCCGTACGCGTTCATCGACTTCGATCTGGCGCGGCCCGCGACACGGCTGGTCGACATCATCCAGACGCTGCGCTACTGGGCCCCGATCGCCGATCCCGCCGACCGCGAGCCGGCGCTGCGGGATGCCGACGCCCCGGCCCGCATCGCGGTCTTCTGCGAGGCGTACGGCCTCCCCTGCACCGAACGCACCCGCTTCGTCACGATAGCCAGCCGCTGGCTGCGCCGGTCGCGGGCCAGCATCGCGCAGCGGGCCAGGATGCGTGGCGGGGCCTGGACCCGCATGCTGGACGCCGGGGTGGGGGACCGGCTGCTGCGCTCCGCGGAGTGGCTGGAGCGCAACCGGCGAGCGATCGAGGCGCTCCTGCGCCTGCCGGGGCACCGGCCGCCATGATCTGTGGATGCTTTTCCGCGTTATCCGAGGGAAGCCGCACACGGTAACCCGGGGGAGCCGGGCCACGCCGCGATGGTTTCGCCTAGGGTCGGTTGCTGTGATGTGCGAGGGACAGGCGCCAGGTGGTGCCCGGTGACACGACGACGCTGGCACCCGGCCAAGGGCCGCCCGCCCGGGGGCCACCCGGTCGAGGGCCGCCCGCCCGGGGGCCACCCGGTCAAGGGCCGCCCGCCCAAGGGGCAGTCGGTCAAGGGGCAGTCGGTCAAGGGGCAGTCGGTCAAGGGGCAGTCGGTCAAGGGGCAGTCGGTCAAGGGCCGCCCGCCCAGGGGCCGCCCGCCCAAGGGGCAGTCGCCCAAGGGGCAGTCGGTCAAGGGGCAGTGGGTCAAGGGCCGCCCGCCCAAGGACTGGGCGCTGGCGGGTGGCCTGGCCGCGGGCGTGGCGCTGGACGCGCTGATCGGCGACCCGCGCCGCGGGCACCCCGTGGCCGCCTTCGGCCGCGCCGCCGCGCGACTGGAATCGCGCGTGTACGCCGACGACCGGCTCCGCGGCTCGCTGTACGCCGGTGCCTGCGTGCTGGCCGCTGCCGTGCCGGCCGTGGCCGCGCACCGCCTTACCCGTGGCCGGCCGCTGCCGCGCGCCGCAGTCGTCGCGGCCACCGTGTGGGCGGTCACCGGTGCCCGTTCGCTTTGCCACGAAGCCGAACGGGCCGCGGTGGCCCTGGATACCAACGATCTGGCTGCGGCCCGCGCGGTGCTCCCGGGGCTCTGCAGCCGCGACCCGGCCCAGCTCGGCGCGAAGGACCTCGCGCGCGCCGTGGTGGAGTCCGTGGCCGAGAACACCAGCGATGCGGCGGTCGCGCCCCTGGTCTGGGCCGCGGTCGCCGGCCTGCCCGGCCTGGCCGTCTACCGTGCGGTGAACACGCTGGACGCGATGGTGGGCTACCGGTCACCGCGATACGAGCGGTTCGGCTGGGCCGCCGCGCGGCTCGACGACGTGGCCAACTGGGCGCCCGCCCGCCTGACGGCGGCGCTCGCCGCGGCCTGCGCGCCCGCCGTCGGCGGAAGCCCCCTCGGGTCGCTGCGCGCCGTCTTCCGCGACGGCGGACACCACCCCAGCCCGAACGCGGGCCGGCCGGAGGCGGCCATGGCCGGCGCGCTCGGCCTGCGGCTCGGTGGGGTCAGCGGCTACGACGGCGTCCCTGAGTACCGGCCCGAACTCGGCGATGGCCGCGCCCCCGGACCCCGCGACATCCGCCGCGCGGCCCGCCTGTCCCGCGCCGTCACGGTCACCGCCGCCGCCCTGGCCGCCCTGGCCGCCCTCGCCTCCGTGCGGGAGGCAGCCCGGTGAAGGGGGCGCTGCTCGTCGCGGGGACCAACTCCGACGCCGGCAAGAGCGTGATCACGGCCGGGCTGTGCCGCTGGCTGGCGCGGCAGGGCCTGAAGGTGGCCCCGTTCAAGGCGCAGAACATGTCGCTGAACTCCGCCGTCACGCCCGGCGGCGCGGAGATCGGCCGGGCGCAGGTCATGCAGGCCGCCGCGGCCGGTGCCGAGCCGACCGCGGACATGAACCCCGTCCTGCTCAAGCCGGGCAGCGACCGCCGCAGCCAGGTCGTCGTCCTCGGCCACCCGAGAGCCGAGACCGACGCGGTCTCGTACCGGTCCATGGCCAAGGACCTCCGGCAGGTCGCGCTGGCCAGCCTGGCCAGGCTTCGCGCCGAGTTCGACGTCGTGATCTGCGAGGGCGCCGGCAGCCCGGCGGAGATCAACCTGCGGGACACCGACGTCGCGAACATGGGACTGGCCCGGGCCGCCGGGCTGCCCGTCATCGTCGTGGGCGATATCGACCGGGGCGGCGTGTTCGCGGCGCTGTACGGGACGCTCGCGCTCATGCCGCCCGCCGACCAGGAGCTCGTCTCCGGCTTCGTCATCAACAAATTCCGCGGCGCCCCCGAACTGCTGGACAGCGGGATCACCATGCTGCGCCGCCTCACCGGCCGCCCGCTGCTCGGCGTCCTGCCCTGGGCCGGGAACCTCTGGCTCGACGCGGAGGACTCGCTCGCGCTCACCCGGCCGGCCGGCTCCGGGGGCCTGGCGGGGTCCGCATCAAGCCCGTTCGGGAAAGATGTCCTGCGGGTCAGCGTGGTCCGGCTCCCGCGGATCAGCAACTTCACCGACATCGACGCGCTCGCCGCCGAGCCGGGCGTCCTCATCCGGCTGGCCTGCGAGCCCGCCGAGCTGGCCGACGCCGATCTTGTCGTGCTGCCTGGCTCCCGGGCGACCGTCGCGGACCTGGCGTGGCTGCGCGAGCGCGGGCTCGCGGCGGTGATCGCCGAGCGAGCGCGGGCGGGCCGGCCGGTGCTCGGCATCTGCGGGGGGTACCAGATGCTGGCCGGAGAGATCGAGGACCGGGTGGAATCCGGCGCGGGGGAGGTCGCTGGGCTGGGGCTGCTCCCGGCCCGGGTGGAATTCGGCGCGGCCAAGCGCCTGGGCCGGCCCGTGGGCCGCGCGCTCGGCAGCACGGTCGCCGGATACGAGATCCACCACGGCGTCGTCCGGGTCGGCGCGGGCTGCGAGCCGTTCCTCGACGGCTGCCGGGGCGGCCCCGGCGGCGCGGTGTGGGGCACGAGCTGGCATGGCACGATGGAAAACGACGAGTTCAGGCGGGTGTTCCTGGCTGAGGTGGCGCGCCTGGCGGGCCGCGATTTCACGCCCGCGCCCGATACCGGCTTCGCGAAGCTGCGCGAGGCGCGGCTCGACGCGCTCGGCGACCTGGTCGCGGATCACCTCGACACCGCGGCGCTCGCGCGGCTGATCAGCGGCGGCGCGCCGGCCGGCCTGCCCGTGCTGCCGCCCGCGGGCCCTGCGCGCCGGTGAAAATATGCCGAACGGGAGGGGCTAGGAGATGGACGAAGGTGGCGACGTCGCCGCCGCGGAGACGACCGGCGATCCAGCGTGGCTGGCGTCCAGGCCGGTGCTCATCTTCGATCTTGGCGGCGTCATCCTGGACTGGAACCCCCGTTACCTGTTCCGCAAGCTGATCCCGGACAAGGAGACGCGCGAATGGTTCCTGACCCAGGTGTGCAGCCCGGCCTGGAACTTGCAGATGGATACCGGCAAGCCATACCTGGAAGCGGTCGCGGAGCTGGCCGCGCGCTATCCTGGCCACGCCGGGCTGATCAGCGCCTACTGGGAGCGCTGGCCGGAAATGCTCGGCGGCGCCATTCCCGGCACCAGCGAGCTCGTCACCGAATTGGCCGGGTCGGGACGTGAACTTTACGCCATTTCCAATTTTCCCGGCGAGGTGTGGCCGGCCACGTTGGACGCCTATCCCGTCCTGCATTGCTTCAAGGACATTGTTGTTTCCAGCTTCGTCGGCGTGTGCAAGCCCGATCCGCGGATCTTCGCGCTCGCGCTGCGGCGATTCGGCGTCGCCGCCGCGGACTGCCTCTTCATCGATGACGTCGCGGCGAACGTGGCCGGCGCGCAGGCGGCCGGGATCGCGGCCGTCCAGTTCACCTCGGCCGCCGCGCTGCGGCAGTTCCTCGCGGCCGCCGGCCCGGCTCCCTGACCCGGCGGCCCAACCCGGTGGCCCAACCCGGCGGCGCCATCCGGGCGGCGGCGCGATCCGCGCGGCGGCGCGATCCGCCGTCCCCTAGCATGGGCGGCGGCGCTGCTGGTCTGAACGGGGACACGGCTGCCGTCATGCGCGCCCACGTGAATCCCGTTCCTGAGCCGTGAGGTAGGTCATGCCCGAGAAAGTCCTCTACACCGCCGAAGCGATTTCGACGGGCGACGGCCGCAGCGGCCACGTCACGTCGTCCGACGGCCGGATCGACCTCGATCTCGCGCTGCCGCCCGAGATGGGCGGGTCAGGCAACGGCGCCAATCCCGAGGAGCTCTTCGCCGCCGGGTACGCGGCGTGCTACCACAGCGCCCTGCGCGCAGTCGGCCGCCGGACGGGGGCCGACGTGGACGGCTCCACGGTCACCGCATACGTGGGCATCGGGCCCGAAGGAGACGCGTTCGACCTCGTGGTCACGCTTGAGATCTACCTGCCGAACGCCGGTCCCGAGCAGGCCCGCCAGATCGCCGACGCGGCCCACCAGGTCTGCCCGTACTCGCGGGCGACGCGCGGCAACATCAGCGTGGAGCTGCGGCTCACTGGCCCGGCCGCCGCCACCGAGCAGCCCTGAACCAGATGCCGGGCCCGGACTCCGGGGACCGGCCGGCCCCCCCGGCCCGGCCCGGCTCTTCCAGCCTCGGGGACCGCCCCAGCCGGCCCGCCCTCCGGAGCCGGCTCGCGGACGCGCGGCTCTACCTGTGCACGGACGCCCGGGAGCGCCACGGCGATCTGCCGGACTTCCTCGACGCGGTGCTCGGCGCCGGGGTGGACATCGTGCAGCTCCGGCAGAAGGGCCTGGAGGCGGCGCAGGAGCTCGCCTTCCTGGAGGTGTTCCGGGAGAAGGCGGCCTGGCACGGCGCGCTCTTCGCCGTCAACGACCGCGCCGACCTCGCCTACGCCGCCGGGGCCGACATCCTGCATCTGGGCCAGGACGATCTCCCGGTCGCCGTGGCCCGGGCGATCATCGGGCCCGGGCCGCTGATCGGGCGCTCCTCGCACGCCGAGCCGGAAACGGCCGCGGAAGCGTCCGCGCCGGGCGTCGACTACTTCTGCACGGGCCCGGTCTGGCCGACCCCGGCCAAGCCCGGCCGGCCTGCGCCCGGGCTGCCGCTCGTGCGTTACGCCGCCACGCTGGGCACTCGCCGCCCCTGGTTCGCGATCGGCGGGATCACCCTGGACAACCTCGGCCAGGTGCTGGCGGCCGGCGCGCGGCGGGTGGTGGTGGTCCGCGCGCTCACCGACGCGGCGGACCCGGCCGCCGCCGCGGCCGCGTTCGCCGCGCGCCTGCGCTCCGCGCCGGAAGGTGCCGTGGCACGGACGGGCGCTTAGCGGTTACCCTGGGGCATGCCTCCGAGCCCGCGCCGCCCCGCCTCGCCCGCCGATGTCCCGGTCCACCTGGCCCGGCACGCCGCCGCGATCCGGGACCTGATCGCGGCCGGCGGTGAGTCGTTCTCGTTCGAGTTTATGCCGCCGAAGACCGACGCCGAGGAGCTGCAGCTCTGGCGGTCGATCCGGCAGCTCGAGCCGCTGCGGCCGACTTTCGTCTCGGTGACCTACGGCGCGGGCGGCTCGACCCGCGACCGCACGGTCCGCGTGACGGGCCGGATCGCCGAAGAGACCACGCTGACCCCGGTCGGGCACCTGACCGCCGTGAACCACTCGGTCGCGGAGCTCCGGCACGTCATCGGCTCCTACGCGGCGGTCGGCGTGCGCAACATGCTGGCGCTGCGCGGCGACCCGCCCGGCGACCCGAACGGCCACTGGACGGCGCACCCGGAGGGCCTGTCCCACGCGGACGACCTGGTCCGCCTGATCCGGTCGGCCGGTGACTTCTGCGTCGGCGTCGCCGCCTTCCCCGAGAAGCACCCGCGCTCACCCGACCTCGATTCCGACGTGGAGTATTTCGTCCGCAAGTGCCGGGCCGGGGCGGACTTCGCGGTCACGCAGATGTTCTTCTATCCCGAGGACTACCTGCGGCTGCGCGACCGGGTGGCGGCCCACGGCTGTGACGTGCCGATCATTCCCGGCATCATGCCCATCACCAGCGTGCGGGTCGTCGACCGCGCGGTGGAGCTGGGCGGCACCCGGATTCCGCCGGAGCTGTGGGAGGGGCTGCACGCCGTCTCCGACGACCGGGCGGCGGTGCGGGAGATTGGCGTGGACTACGCGGCGTCGATGTGCGAGCGCCTGCTCGCCGAGGGCGCCCCCGGCCTGCACTTCTACACCCTGAACTGGTCGCGGGCCACGCGGGAGATCTACCAGCGGCTCGGCCTGGCCGAGCGCACGGCCCGGATGCGCGCGTCCGGTCAGGAGCGGATGTCGCGCAGCGGCAACTCGGCGCCCATCACCGCGTAAGGCGGGTCACCACCCGCGAACCGGAACGCCGTCAGCAGGTCAACGAAGCCCGCGCTGCGGTATAGATGCCGCGCGGCCGATTCGGAGTCGTGCGTGGACAGCAGGGCGCTGGGCTCGTCCAGGTCTGCGGTCAGCCGGTACAGCAGGCTGCGCCCAAGTCCCTGATGCTGGAAGGCCGGGGTCACGTGCAGCTCGGCCACCTCGAACGAGTCCGACAGCCAGTGGCGGGCCTCGGCCGTCCCGGCCGACGTGGACAGCGCGTAGTTCACCATGTCGTGCCACCACTGGCCGGCCTCCCCGTGGAAGCCGTAGCTGAAGGCGACCGGCTCACCGCCGCCGTCGAGCACGGCCAGGGCGCGGAAACCGGGGTTGGTGGCGTGCCGGGCCATGATGGACCGCCTGCCCGCCAGCTGTGCGGCCGCCGGGTTCATGGCCGCCGTGTACACGGCCAGCATCTTGTCGACGGCCATGATGAAGCGCGCGGCCCCCAGTTCGGTGAGCGTTGGTGCGGGCGCCATTCTGCTGAGCTTACGCCCCGTGGTACGCATCCACCCCGAGACCGGGCAGCGCTCCCTGCATGTCCGCCACCTCGGCCACCACCCCCAGCTCGCCCTGTCCGCCAGCCATATGCAAGCCAGCGTGGAACTGCTGTACGCCCGCCACCGCGCATCCGGCTAACGTAACTTCGGCCTAGTCCATGCCTAGTCCGCCGACTCCAGATAGTCGAGGTGGGCGCGAACCGACGATTCAGCGATCCGCTGTACCGCCGGGTTGACAAGGACGAAGACCTTAGCCACGATTTCGGCGGGGGTGCGCGCGCCGTCAGCCAGAGCCGCCCGGACCTGGTTGAGACGTTCCTGGCAATGCGAGATGTGGTAGTCCAGGACACGGGCCGGATCGTCCCGCAGCGGGCCGTGTCCTGGGAGCAGCGTCTGCAGGCCGGCTTGGTCGGCCAGATCCCTGAGCTTGCCGAGAGTCCGCAGGTAATCACCCAGGGCGCCATTGCGTGCGATGGCGGTGACGCCACGGCCGAGCACGGTGTCGCCCGTCAGCAGCGCGCGGTCGGCGGGCAGCAGGAGGCTCACCGAGTCCCAGGAGTGGCCGGGCGTCCCAATCACGTGCAGATCGCACCCGGCCGCCGTGATCAGGTCTCCGTCGGAGATCATTGCACGGCCCAGCCGACGCGCGGGGTTGGCTGCCACGACTGGAGCACGGCTCATGGTGGCCAGCCGTGCCGCGCCGGCCGAGTGATCCCGGTGTCCGTGAGTCAAGATGATCTGGGCTATACGCCGACCGTCGGTGCAAGCCATTTCGAGGACGCGACGCAGATGACCTTCGTCCTGCGGGCCAGGATCCACCACTATGGCCGATGGCGAGCCGGGCTCGGCGATGATCCAGGTGTTGGTTCCGTTGAGGGTAACCGGCGAAAGGTTGGGTGCCAGCACGCATGTCGCCCGCGGCGTGCCTGAGCCGTCAATGGTCATGCCCTTCGGGCCCCTCGGTTCATGAACACCAGTCTACGAAGCGTGTCTCGCTCTCCGGCTCCGGGCCCGCTCGTGCAGCGAATCCAGCGTGGCATCGCGCAGATCGTGACCGCCGAGCCGGACCGCTGAGTCCAGGTCCGCCGTGGCCTCGTCGGGTACGACAACCGAGGGTGCCTTGAGCAGCAGCCTCGCCAGCGCCAGCAGGCGTGCATCGCGAGCATCAAGAGCGCGGCGCGCGTTTCCGCCATGCCCCGGCCGGTGGCTATTTCGGGACGGCGCGACGGCGCGGTGCGATCGCCGGTGCGGCTCAGCGGGCGGTGTAGCCGCCGTCGATGTACAGCTCGAGCCCAGTGATGAACGAGGCGTCATCGCTGGCCAGGTAGGCGACCCCTGCCGCAATCTCGGCGGGCCTGCCCAGGCGTCCCATCGGAGTCAGGTCGAACATCGCCCGCTCAACCGGCGTGCCCTTGGCCTGGTCGAGAAGCGGGGTATCGATGAACCCGGGATGTACCGAGTTCACGCGGATACCGCGGTCGGCCCAGTGCAGCGCGACGTTCTTCGTCAGCGCGCGGACCGCGCCCTTTGCCGCGTGGTAGGCCGGTGAGGTGCCGAACCCTCCGCTGGTACCGAAGATGGAGCTGATGTTGATCACCGCACCGTGCCCGGAGACGGCCAGTGCCGCCGCTGCCGTCTTCATCCCCAGGAAGACGCCCGTCTGGTTGATGCCGATGGTGCGCCTCCAGTCCTCCAGGGAGGCGTCCTCGATCGCCGCCAGGTCACCCAGGCCGGCATTGTTGACCAGGATGTCAAGCCGGCCGAACTCCTCCAGCGCCGCAGCAACCGCAGCTTCCCACTCAGGCTTCCACTTCACATCAAGGTGATGATAGGACGCCCGGCCGCCGCCATCCGTGATGTCCTTGACTACCTGCGTCCCGGCCGCGTCCTGAATGTCGGTCACCAGCACCGCGGCACCTTCGCTGGCCAGCCGCTTCGCGGTCGCCTCGCCGATTCCGCTCGCCGCACCGGTCACCAGCGCGGCACGCCCCTGCAACCTCTCCACGGCAGAACTCCCTCCTCCCGCAGTCACTGCAAGCCTTGGTGCCGCAGCGCAAGCCTTGGTGCCGCAGCCAAACTTTGACCAGGGCCGTCAATGGTCATGCGCTTCGGGCCCCTCGTTTCATGAACACCAGTCTTCGAAGCGTGTCTCGCTCTCCGGCTCCGGGCCCGCTCACCAGCTCAGGGAGTGGAGTAGCGCCGCTGCGGGCTGGCGGCCCATCGCCATGGTCATGGGACCATCTGCCTTCACCTCACCGCGCCTTTAAAGTTCTCCTGGCTGGCGAACTGGGTGTGGTACAACTCCGCGTACAGGCCGCCCGCCTCGAGTAGCGCCTTGTGCTGGCCGCGTTCCACAACCCGCCCGCCGTCGATGACGAGGATCTGATCCGCCTCGCGGATCGTGGACAAGCGGTGCGCGATCACCAGCGAGGTCCGGCCGACGAGCGCTGCCTTCAGGGCGCGCTGCACCGCCGCCTCTGACTCTGAGTCCAGGTGCGCCGTGGCCTCGTCGAGTACGACAACCGAGGGTGCCTTGAGCAGCAGCCTCGCCAGCGCCACGCGTTGCTTTTCGCCGCCCGACAGCCGGTAACCGCGATCCCCCACAATGGTGCCGAGCCCGTCGGGGAGGTCGGAGATCAGATCCCGGATCTGCGCCGCCTCGCACGCCTCCAGCAACTCGGCTTCGGTCGCACCCGGCCGCGCGTATGACAGGTTGGCCCCGATCGTGTCGTGGAAGAGGTGCGCGTCCTGGGTGACCACGCCGACCACATCGTGCAGCGAATCCAGCGTGGCATCGCGCAGATCGTGACCGCCGATCCGGACCGCCCCGTCAGTCGGGTCGTACAGCCGGGCCACGAGGTGGGTGATGGTCGTCTTGCCCGCGCCGGACGGCCCGACCAGCGCGGTGAGCTTGCCTGGGGTCGCATGGAAGCTGACCTCGTGCAGAACACCGGCGGCGGCGCCGGCGCGTTCAGGAATGGCCCGGGCGATGGACTCCAGCGACGCCAGCGACACCTCGCTGGCCGCCGGATAGCGGAACGATACCCGGTCAAACATGATACCGGGCGCCGTGCCGTTACCCTCCGTCGTGCTGGGCAGCGCCGTCGCCGCCGGCTTCTCTTCGATCAGCGGCCGCAGGTCGAGTACCTCGAACACCCGGTCGAAGCTGACCAGTGCGGTCATCACGTTGACCTGCACATTGGACAGCTGTGATATCGGCGCGTAGACCCGGGCGAGCAGGGCGCTCAGCGCGACCAGGGTGCCGAGCTGGAAGGTACCGCGGATCACCAGGCCGCCGCCGATCCCGTAGACCATCGCGGTGGCCAGTGCGGCAAGCAGCGTCAGCGTGATGACGAACACCTGCCCGTACATCGCCACCAGCACGCCGATGTCGCGAATCTTCGCAGCCCGCTCGCCGAACTGCCGCGACTCCTCGTCAGCCCTGCCGAACAGCTTTACCAGCATGGCACCGGCCACGTTGAACCGCTCGGTCATCATCGAGCCTATAATGGCGTCCAACTGCATCGACTCCCGGGTGAGCACCTGCAGCCGGCGCCCGACCAGCCTGGCCGACAAGATGAACACCGGGATGACCAGCAGGGCGATGGCGGTGACCAGCCAGGACAGATAGAACATCGTCACCAGGATGGCGACCAGGGTGACGATGTTGGACACCACACCCGACAACGTTGATGTGATCGCCTGCTGCGCTCCGATCACGTCGCTGTTCAGCCTGGACACCAGCGAACCCGTCTGCGCCCTGATGAAGAATGCGATGGGCTGCCGCAGGACGTGACGAAACACCTGCGTGCGCAGGTCGTAGATGAGGCTCTGGGTGAGCCGGGCCGAGAACCAGCGGATGACGACGCCGAGAAAGGCGTCGAGCAACGCGACCCCGGCCACGGCGATCGCAAGCCCGATCACGATTGCGTCGCGACGGGGCAGGATGCCCTTGTCGATGATCTGCCGGAGCAGCAACGGGTTGACCACCGTGATCACCGAGTCCAGGCAGGTGGCCACCAGGAACACGGCCAGCTGGCAGCGGTATGGCCGGGCGTAGGACATGATTCTGCGGACGGTGCCCGGCCTGAGTTTCTGCCCGGTGACCGACGGGTCCTGGCGTGCATACCGCCGCATACCCAAATTGCCTCGGCCATACATGATCAGGAGAAACCTCTCTGGAGCGGATCTACACGGCACATATCCGCGATCCGCGGTCGCGAGCCTTTGCCGTGCGGTGCGGTGCCGGGCTCAGGAAATCCGCTGCGCGCCAGGGCCGGGCTGGCCCTTCGCCTCCGGCCGCTTCACGCTGGCTGAGTGGGACGGGTGCGCGGCGAGCGGCTGACCTGGTTCGCGGTGCGCGCCGCCCACCAGGACGGATCGGCGAACCCCAGAAATTCACCCAGCTTGGTCAGCTCATCGAGGGGTCTGGCGACCAGATCCTCATACCGCAGCCGGTGCAAGTGCCGCGGTTGCATGTCGGCCAGCGCTTGCTCCGCCGAACCGTGCAGATGTGAAGTCAGGGCCTCGAAGCGGCTGATGTCGCGGGTCATCACGTCCGTCAATGCCTCCTCGGTTATCCGGCCCGGCATCAGGCGCCGCAGCTCCTCCGGCACCTCGGCGGCATCGGGGAGAGCATTCTGGCCGTCGGGCGTCCAGGGATCGGCGCCATACTGCACCCTGAACCATTCCCGGACCTGGCCCAGCTGGAAAGCCGGGTGCCGGCTCATCGACCGTGCCGTGTCCGCGATGTTGCGAGTCAGGTACACGATCTTCGCCTCGGGGAAGGCGCACAGCAACGAGCTCGCTACAGAACTGGACGCGCCGGAGCGCTCGACCCAGCGGCGCCGGCCGGTCAGGTTCGTCATCAGGTTCAGCATCATCTTGTGGTGCTGAAGGACTGGCTGGCGCGGGAAGTGCGGCACCCTTTCGGCCAGCTGATCGAAGAGGCCGTCCGGATCCGCCGAAAGGAATGGCAGGGTTACGTGCAGAATCGCGGGGATGCTGGTCACCTCGCCGGCGTAGCGCCCGCCGTCGGGGTAGCAGAACTGCTGGCCGGTGATCCCCAGGCTCTGCATGAGGTGAAGTCCCTTGCCCCTGTCACTCATGCTCGCCCAGTAACTGGCGCCGGTGATCTCGCCGGTCTGGCGCCGCAGGCGATCTCTTATCGGCCCAAGTGACTCAGAGGCCGACAGCGTCTCCGGCTCCTCGGCGATCAGGCGGGACAGCAGGGTGGACCCGCACCGGCCGCTGTTGATGACGATGCTGCAGGGGTCGGGGGGCGGAGCGGTCTCTGGCATCCCCGCAGTCGCTATCCCGCGTGCCGCTTCGGCCGGCTGCCTTACCGTGGTGCCTGATGCCCGTCGTCCTTTCCCGGCATGAGCGGCGAGGAATGGTTCCAGCAGCCCATTGAACTGCGCAGGATGCGTCAGGAACGGGAAGTGCCCGGCGTCCGCGAGCTCAGCGAACTGCGCGTCGGGGATTGCCCCGTACAGCAGGTGCGCGTCTTTGGCGGGTATTAGCGTGTCGTGCCGTCCTCGCAGGACCAGGGTGGGTGCGGTGATTTCCGGGAGCCGTGTGAATAGGGTCGGCCGGGTTACGAGGGCGTCCACGTAGCGCAGTCCGATCCGCGAATCCATGCTCTCGCAGCGGAGTAGGAGTTTCTCCAGTTCGGACCGGTCACCTTGCATTGTCTGATCCCCGCCGCCCTCGCGGATGCGGCCGAACTCCTCCTGCAGGATGGCCGGCAGCGGGCGGACCTCACCGCGGGTGCTGGCCTGGTACGAAGAGCCGGCCAGGACAAGGGAGGCGCACTCCGCGGGGTGCAGCAAGGCGAATTCCTGCGCGACGAGACCGCCAAACGAGGCCCCCATGACGTGGAAAGGTGGCGGGACGGATAGCGCAGCCAGCGCAGTGCGGCAGAGCCGTGCGAGCCCGCTGAGCGTCAGGTCCGCCTCCCATGTCGTCGCGCCCACCCCGGGGTTGTGCAGGCAGATCAGCCGGTACTCGCCGGCCAGGGCGGCGAACTGCCGGGCGAAGACGCCCGCCCCGGCATCGATCGGGTGTATCAGGATGAGCGGCGGGCCGTCACCAGCGGTGAAAGCCTCGACCTCACCTTCGGCCAGCCGCACCAGGCTCCGGGCGGTGCCCGGCGCATGTTCGCTGAGCACGGCTGCGTTGTCGTTTCCCGGGCGGTGCCGGTCGGCTACCGGTGCGAGGCGGCCGAGCCGACGGGCGGCATCCTCATCCTGGCCGGTGCCGTCACTTTCGGCTCCGAGGCGTCCCGGCACGGCGGCCGCCTCGCCGTCGTCGACGACGCCAGCGAGGTGATCGACCAGCTCGCCGACTCGCAGGCCGTGAAAAGGACCGCCCTCGCGGCCGCCGTAGAGGGACACGAGATCGGCCTTGGACCCGTAACGGGCCGCGATCCGGCCGGTCAGGTTGGCCAGCTGCAGGCTGTCCATCTCCAGGTCGTCGATGAATTTCGTCTCCATGGTGATGTCCTCGCCGGGCGGGAGACTGTCTGCGATAGAGCGCAGCAGCCCGGAGATCTCGCCGAGGATGCGAGTCTGAGCGGCGGTCATGCGCGGGTCCTCCTCATCGGTTCATCCCCTGGCCGGGGCGCTTGGGTCTGATCGTCGCGGCGCGGCGCGTTCTGGCGGGCCCGGCCGCCTTCGCCGGCTTCCTGCCCCGCGACAGCGACTACCGCGGCCGCCGCGTCGGTGGTGGCCTTCAGCAGTGCGGTGAATTCAGCCGCTGCGGATGGGCCCAGGGCGCTGTGCTGCGGCGTGGCCGCGGCGGCGGGTGAGGCGCCCGCCTGCGCTGCCGCCACGCCGGCCGCGACGCCGAGCAGTTCGCTGGCCCCTTTTCCCAGGGTGAGCCGCTCCGTGCCCAGCTCCAGCCGCATCCGCAGGCTGCGGCCGGCCGTAGCTGGGCGGGCAGGCTTCGGCTGAGCCGGCGGATCCAGCGCCGACAGGTCAGGCGTGCCTCCCTCGACCCAGAGCGCGGTGGCCACCCGCCGCAACTGCGCGAGCCCGCTACGGAAATCCACGTTCACCGGAATCGCCAGATGATCCCGCTCGCGCAGGGTGTCGTGGATAAGCGAGGCGAGCTGGCCGGCCCCGACCTGGAGGAACACCCGCAGGCCCGCGTCGTGCATGGCCGTCACGGTGGGCCGGAACCTGACCGGTTCCACCAGTTGCCGGAAGAACAGCTCGCGCCGCTGTGACTCATCGCTGGGGAGCGGCGCCGCGATCGTCGCCGACCAGACCGGTATCCGGGCTGGCCTCGGCTCCTGGGGGTCACGGAACGTCCGCAATTCCGCGACGAACGGTTCCAGATACGATGTGTGAACCCCGGTGGCGAACGGCAGTTCCCGGCAGATCGTGTTCTGCCTGCCGAGGTCCCGCATGAGAAGCGTCACCTGGTCTGCGGGCCCGCACACGACCGACTGAAACGGTGCGTTGTCGTGCGACAGGACGACCCCCGGGTAGCCGGGAAGCCTGGCCTCGACGGCCTCCGCGCTGTCGCCGATCACGGCATGAGACAGGTCCGGGCGCAGCGCGACCGGATTGAGCAGCGTGGCCGCGCGGTCGTCCAGCCATGATTCTTCGACCAGTCCGGATGCCATTACCGCTGTCCACTCGCCGAGGCTGTGGCCGGCAACCGCGTCCGGCGTCACGCCGATGCGTCCCAGGACTTTGTGCAGGAACTGTCCCAGATGTACCACCCCGGCCAGGCTCCCCGAGAAGTCCTTCCCGCCCGGCCTGGCTGCCGCCAAGCCGAAGTGGGCGGCCACGTCGTCCACGCGGGGGGAGACTTCCCCCTCCAGCCCGGGGAAGACGAAGGCAATCCCTCCTTCCCCGCCGGCCAGCATCGGCCGGGGGCTGAACCAGATGTCCCGTCCGCCTCGCCAGGCCGCACCCGCGGCTACGACCTTCCGGGTCGTGGCGAGCCGGGTAGCAGTGGGATCGACGATGCCGAGCCGGCAACCGTGGCCGGGGACCGCGCCTACGCCCTCCCTGGCCTCCGCGGTGCCGTGAGCCCGGATCACGCGGTCGTCAGCGTCCAGCCGCCGGGCTATCGCCGCGACATCCTCCCCAGTCAGCAGAACGATCTGCTCAGGCTCGCGGACCAGCACCGACGTGGCTGGCTCCCCCGGTGGCCTGGTCCGGTGCCGCGACTGGGCCGCCTCGGCCGGGGCCTGCTCTACGATCACGTGCGCGTTGATGCCACCGAAACCGAACGCGTTGACGGCCGCCCGCCGTGGCCCGGCTTCTTCCCAGGGCCGCGCCCTGGCGATCGGCATGAAGCGGCTGCTGGCCAGTTCCGGCCGGGGAGTATCGCAGTGCAGCGTTGGCGGCAGGATTCCCTTCGAGACCGCCAGTACCGCCTTCACCAGCCCCGCCACCCCGGCGGCGGCCATCGAGTGACCGATCATGGACTTGACCGAGCCGATCACCAGCGGTGAGTTCCCCTGTGGCGGCCCGAAGACCTCGGTCATCGAGGCAAGCTCCACGGTGTCACCGGCTGGGGTCGCTGTGCCATGTGCTTCAAGCAGCCCCAGCGCATCCGGGGCCGCGGGGTCCAGCCCAGCCGCGGCCCACGCCCGGCGGACCGCGAGCACCTGGCCGGAGGTCTCCGGGTTGACCAGGCTGGCGGACCGGCCATCGACGGACACGCCCACTCCGCGGATCACCGCGTGGATCCGGTCACCGTCGCGGATCGCGTCGGACAGCCGTTTCAGCACCACCACACCGGTCCCCTCGCCGATCAGCAACCCGTCGGCGGAGGCGTCGAACGGGCGAATCTGCTCGCGCGGGGACAACGCCTTGAGCTGATTGAATACCGCCCAGAACACCAGGTCGTGGTTATGGTGCACACCGCCGGCGAGAACCGCGTCCAGCCGGCCACTTGCGAGTTCGGCGACGCCGTGGTCCACCGCGATGAGCGATGATGCGCATGCGGCATCCAGGTTGTACGCCGTGCCGCGCAGGTTGAGGCGGTTGGCTATCCGGCACGCGGTCAGGTTGGACATCAGGCCGATCACGTTTTCCGGCTGATACGGCCCCTGTCTTTCCGCGATCATCTCGCGCAGGCCGTCAAGCCGGTCGTCGGGCAGTTCCGGGATCATCTCCCGGATGAACCCGCATACCTGGTCGCCCAGCCGGACCCGGGCGTCGAACTTTGCGTTCGCCACGCCGGAGATGCCGAGGCGCCCGAGGATCACGCCCACCCGATCGCGGTCCGGCAACCGGTCCGCGCCGCCCGCGTCCTCAATGGCCGCGGCGGCCACCCGCAGCGCGAGCAACTGGTCGGGCTCGGTCTCGGGGACCGAGGCCGGCATGACGCCGTACGGTATCGGATCAACATAGGCGAACTCATCTACGAAGCCGCCCCGCCGGCAGTACATCCGGGTCAGCTGGTGCCCCGCTTCGGGATCGTAGCGTTCCGGCTCCCACCGGTTCGGCGGCACGTCGGTGATCGCATCAACGCCGTCGACCAGGTTGCGCCAGTAGGCATCCAGCGATCCGGCCCCCGGAAACAGCGCGCCCATCCCCACGATGGCCACTGGCTCGGCCATCCGGTGGATCGTCTCGCGCTGGTGGTTCCCGCTAGCCGGCATCGGGCGCTTGCCCCGTGTAGATCACCGAACGCAGCCCCGGATCGCCCCAGGCCAGCTCCCGGAGCAGGCTCAGCGCGCCCTTCCGGGGGTCTATCATGCCGATGCCACGCCGGGCGTACTCCCGGCTGAGCTCGGGGGTGACCATGCCGGGGTGCACGCCGGCTGGTGCCCATGGTCCCCAGTGGACAGTAAGGCAGCGGCACCCGCCGTGTGCTGCCCACGCCGTGCCGAGAGCCTCCAGCGCGTCGTTGGCGGCCGCGTAGTCGGCCTGGCCGCGGCTTCCGCAGACCGCGGCGGTGCTGCCGAACAGCACGGCGAATCCGGGCGCGCAGTGCAGCTCGTCCAAGGTGGCGAGCGCCACGTGGGCCCCGCTCACCTTGGTGTCAAAGACGCGGGCGAACGACTCCGGGTCTTTGCTGGCGATTAGCTGGTCTTCGATCACTCCTGCCCCGTAGACCAGCCCGTCGATCCGGCCATACTCCTCGTACACCGTCTTGAGTATCTGGTGGATGGCTTCCGCATCCTGCACGTCGGCGCAGTGATAGCGCGCAGCCGCGCCGAGCTCGTGCAGCTCCGTGAGGGTGGCCCTGACCTCGCGAAAGGCGAGGATGTCCCGGGTGGCGCGCTCGATCTCCGACGGTGACCGCATGCCGCGGCGGGCCAGGGCAGTGCGTAGTGCCACCGCGCCTGGTGCCCCCTCAGGGTCAGCTGGAAGCGATTCATCGGGTGTCTGCGTCCGCCCGATCAGCTCGATCCGGCAATGGCTGGCGGCGGCCAGTTCCCACGCAATCCGGGAGGTGATGCCCCGCGCACCGCCGATGAGCACGATCACCGAGTCGCTCGTCAGGCCGATAGCCCGGGTCTCGGCGGAGCCGGGGCCTCCGGATGCCGCGCGATCGCCGGCATCGATGCTGAGCTCGGCCGGGACCAGCTCACGCCGGTACCGGGTATTTCCAGCATAGATCACCGTCGGCTCCTGTGCCGCGGCGAGTAGTTCCCCCAGCAGCCGTTCGGTGATTTCGTCCGCGGGCGCCACCCGGTCGAACTCCACGTAGCGGGCGAGGCAGTCCGGGTATTCCGAGCCTATAGTCCGGAACAGGCCGGCCAGGGCCGTCGCCGGCCTGCCCCGGTCGCCAGCGGCAAGAAGCCAGCGCTGCCCAGTGGCCGTCGCGTTCCCGCTGGTGAGGGCATCCTTGACGAGCGGGAAGATGGCGGGCGGAAGTGCGGTAGCGGACTCAGCGAGGCCCTCAAGGAAGATCAGGCCGTCGGCTTCCCTGACGTCGTCCCGCGTGGCCGTGTCCATTGCGCTGAGGTGAACGTGTGCGCCAAGCTCACGGAGCAGGCCGGCGAGATGATCAGCCACCGGGGTCTCGCCCGTTATCACGAACCGGGCGCCGCTCACCGGGCGTGGCGGCTGGCCTGCGATGTCCAGTCTGGCGAGCCTGGGCAGCAGCCTCAGCGGCGCCGTGCCCGCTGGCTCAGCCTGGCTCGCCGCCGGGTCCGGCGCTGCGGCCTGAGGTCTGCGCGTCCGGGTCCGGTGCCGCGGCCTGGCCATCGGTCTGCGCGTCCGGGTCCGGTGCCGCGGCCTCGCCATCGGTCTGCGCGTCCGCTGCCAACTGCTTGAGCAGATCTATGATGGTCCGCACGGTGCGGGCCTTCACCAGATCCCTGATCGCGGAGCGGTTCGTCTCAGCCGAGATTCCCGCCTTCGAAGCCATCACCCCGGCTATTTCGGTGCGCTTGATCGAGTCGATGCTGAGATCGGCTTCGAGGTCGAGGTCGGGCTCGATCAGGTCGGTCGGGTACCCGGTTCGTTCGCTGATCAGCGTGATCAGGGCATCCTGAAGGTCCGGGCCGGGTGTGCGCTCAGCACCGGCGTGCTCAGCGGCCGGCGGGGGATCCGCGATGACCGGCTCCGCTGCCGCGGGCGCGGCTGACTGGCTGGCCGTCAGCCCAGCGGGCGGCCCTGCTGATAGTTCCTGCTCCGGGACGAGCCGGCTGACAGGCTGCCCGCCGAGGAACGCCAGCATGACATCGCGCTGCGCGGAAACCATGTCCCGGCTGGAACGCAGGTATTCGGCCAGCACGCTGTCGCGATCGGCCGGGGTGGTGGATGGGGATGGGGACACGGGAAACTCCTTAATCCGGCGGGGTGGTACCAGCGCACCGGGCAGGTAGGTGCCGTCATCGTCGCGGATCAACTGCCCGTGCACGGTCCACAGCGGCCGCCCGTTCTCAGCGGGGACAGCAGGATCGGCGGTGGTCCTGCCCTGGAAGAGCCAGCTGATGTCCAGTGGCACTCCGGCGCAGGCCATCTGCGCGAGGGCGGTGAGGAACTTGCGAAGTCCCTGACCTGGGGGGCCGTCGCAGGCCACCGCCAGGTGCGGCCGGTCGCCGAGAACAGCCCGCACCAAGCCGGTCAGGACGTGACCAGGCCCGACCTCGGCGAATACTCTGGCACCCGCGGCATACATCGCCTCCACCTCGTCGGCGAACCGTACCGGGGCACTGATCTGGGCTGCCATTTCCGCGCGGATGAGCCCGGGATCAGCCGGGTACGGCGCGGCGGTGCGATTCGACCAGACCGGCAGCTGCGGCACCGAGATCTGCCGCGAGGCAAGCGCATCCGCGAACCATTCGCTGGCCGCGGCGACAACCGGGCTGTGGAAGGCACATGCGACGGGCAGCTGCCGCGCTGGCAGATCTGCCTCCCGAAGCGCAGCGAGCGCACTGGCCATGGCGGGCGTGGGGCCGGAGATCACGACCTGGTCCGGTGCATTGTGGTTGGCCAGTGTCACCTCGCCGGTGAGCCCGTGGCCTGCCAGCGCGGCGGTGACCTGGCTGGCGGTGCCGTTCACCGCCACCATCGTGCCTGGGTCTTCGCCTGCCGCGGCCAGGATCGCCGTGGCGCGCGCGTCGCTGAGCTCGATCAGTGTCATGGGGTCGAAGGCCCCGGCGGTCGCCAGCGCGACCAGCTCGCCGTAGCTGTGGCCGCCCGACATGCCCGGGCGTATCCCGAGACAGCCGAGCAGGTGGCTGACGGCCAGCCCGCAGATGCCCAGCGCTGGCTGGGCGGCCCTGGTGTCGCGGAGCAGGTCCGAATGCTGCCGCTCTCGTGCCGGGTCGAAGGCCGCGGGAGGGAACAGCAGGCCGGCCCAGCGGTGTCCGATCTCCAGGTATTGCCGCACCTGGGGGAAGGCCACGAACA
This sequence comes from uncultured Actinomycetes bacterium, assembly GCA_963805255.1. GTDB lineage: Bacteria > Actinomycetota > Actinomycetes > Streptosporangiales > Streptosporangiaceae > Bog-532. The sequence goes on along the minus strand of CAWDTK010000025.1, from coordinate 328,731 downwards.
GCTCGGCCAGCGCTCCCGGGTGCTGACTGCCCTGACCGGGAAAGAGGAATGCCACGGCTGGCGGCTCAGTCGGCTCAGCGGCCGGCGGCTGAATCAGTCCTGCCGCCGTATCGTGCTCGCCATTCAGGGCGCGCCTCAGCAGCACCGCAAGTTCACCAGTGTCGCGGGCGACCACAGCGATCCGGATCTGGCCGTCCGCAGACTCAGCGGCCTGGGCCGTGCGCGCGGCTAGATCCCGCAGCGTCGCCCCGCCGGGCCGCGCAGCCGCCGCTTCCAGCGTCCTGATGAGGCTGTGCACGGCCTCAAGGGCTGCCTCCCGATCCGCGCCGCGGAAGCAGAACAGCTCTGCGGGCCACTCGTTGCACGCATGCCGGGGCTCCGGGGTTCCCGGGTATCCGCTCAGCACGACGTGATAGTTGATCCCGCCGAACCCGAACGCGCTGAGGCCGGCGAATCGCCGGGACACGGGCGTCACCCACGGCCGTGCCTCCTTCAGGAAGGCGAATGGGCTGCGCTCCGGATCCCAAGCCACGTTCGGGCGGGTCAGATTGCTGGTGGGCGGCTGTACCCCGTAGTGGACCGCGAGCACCGCCTTGATGAGGCCAGCCATGCCGGCGGCTGCCTTGGCGTGGCCTATCTGAGATTTCACGGACCCCAGAACACAGCCACTGGGCTTGGCGCCGGCTTCGGTGAAGACCTCAGTAAGGCTCTCCAGCTCGGTCTGATCGCCTACGACGGTTCCCGTGCCGTGGGCCTCGATCAGCTCCACCTCGCTCGGCGAAACGCCAGCCTGCCGGTACGCCCGGCGCATCGCCTGTACCTGGCCCTCCACCCGCGGTGCGGTCAGACTCCGGGCCCGCCCATCGCTGGCGGCGCCCACCCCCTTGATCACCGCGTATACCCGGTCGCCGTCCCGCCGGGCGTCGGCTAGCCGCTTCAGCGCGACGCATGCGACACCTTCCCCGAGCGCCGTCCCATCCGCCGCGGCGTCGAAGGTGGCGGCCCTCCCCGTTGCGGACAGGGCGTGGACCGACCCGAACATTAGAAAGTCGCCGATGGAATTGTGCAGGTCAACTGCGCCACACAGCATCAGGTCGGTTGCGCCCGCGGTCAGCTGACTACAGGCCACGTCCAGTGCGGCGAGCGATGCCGCGCTGGCGGCGTCCACGGTAAAGTTCGCGCCGCCGAGGTCGAGCCGGTTGGCGATTCGTCCCGCGACGACGTTCGCGAGCTGGCCGGGAAACGTGTCCTCGGTGAAGGAGGGTAGCTGCTCGTCGAACTCTGGGGGAAGATCACCCAGGTACGCCGGCAGCACAGCGCGCAGCGTCAGCCCGTCGCGGTAGTCGGAGCCGGGTTTCGCGGCGAATACGACCCCGGTGCGGGAATGATCGGCGCCGGGCGCGTCATAGGGATATCCCGCATCGTTCAGGGCCTGATTCGCGACTTCCAGGGCGAGCAGCTGGCTTGGGTCGATGCTGCCCAGGGCGCTTGGCGGGATGCCGAACCGGATCGGGTCGATGGTGACCGGCCGCAGAAAGCCGCCCCACTTGGACACCGTGCGGCGGCCCGTCGTGCCCTCCGACAGCTCGGGCGTGTAGTAGATCGCGGGATCCCACCTTTCGGTGGGCACCTCGGTGATCTCGTCCCTGCCGCTGAGGACCGTATTCCAGAAGCCGTTCGTGTCAGTCGATCCGGCGAACATGCCCGCCATGCCCACGACCGCGATGCCCAGCGGCGAAGCGGCGACGTCACCCCTGCTGAAGGCGGCGTACCCGTCCCCGATGCGATCGGCGCTGGAATGCTCGGCCATGTTCCCTCCTGGTTGTCAGTGGAAAAAGCCAGTCCCTAGATCAGGCACCGGAACGTGATGCCGCCCACGGCACCAAGCCCGACGGCCAGTCCACGGCGAGCAGTTTCCCCGCCCTGGCGCGATCGCAATTCTGGGCACCACCGAGGGCAGCCAGTCGTAACGGCCCTCACACAACTGGCTCCAGACATACGTTCCCGCCACCGAATCGAGCCGTGCTACCCCGGGCAGGCCCTGGTCAGAAGCTGACGGCGAGACCGGCCTGCCTGCTGTTCGCTGTCACTCACTGGTAATCCCTGATCCCCCTGCCAGCTCCAGCACCGTGGACGGCGCGGGTCGCGCTGCCCCCGTTTGCCACTGCCTGTCACAAAGATTGCGCACTCGTCCCGGAATTTGTCAACCTGTTCGGGCACCTTTGGGTGGCATTTACTAAGTGGTGGCTTCCTTCTCCTGGCGGATTGACCCAGGATGTGCCTGGCAGTTTCGGCGGGGGGTTTGCGGACGAAGCGTTCGGGGTGGGCGTGGTAGGCGGCGGTTAGACTCTGGGCGCGCCCGGCCTCAGGGCACCTGACCTGGCGATCGGCTTACCGAGTATTACAGGTAATCTGACTGACTTGGTATTCTTTCTTGCCTGCTCTGGTATTTCCGGGATTCTTGGCCGGCTTTCGCGATATTAATTACGGAGTACCGTAGGGCGGTTCCGGGAGGCGGATATGGCGGTCAGGCTGTCGCAGCTGTCGCTTCCGTGGATCCCGGAACTCCGTGGATCCCGGAATCCTAAGCGGGGGAAGAGGGGGGCGTGGGGCAGCTGGGGGAGGACGTGCCGGGCGAACAGGTCACCCTCGGCCACGTGCGGGTACCCGGACAGGATGAACGCCTCCATGCCGAGCGCCTGGTACGCCCGCAGCTTGGCCAGCACCTGGTCCGGGTTGCCGACGATGGCGGCCCCGGCGCCCGAGCGCGCCCGGCCGATGCCCGTCCATAGCTGGGGCTCGGCATACCCCTCGCTGTTGGCCACCTCGCGCAGTTCCCGCTGCCGGGCGTTCCCGGCCGAGGTGGTGTCGAGCGACCGGCGGCGGATCTGCTCGCCGGTCTCCGCGTCCAGCCGCGACAGCAGCCGCCGCGCCGCCGCCCGCGCCTCGGCCTCGGTGGGGCGGACGATCACGTGCGCCCGGTACCCGAATCGCAGCTCCCGCCCATGCCGCGCCGCCCGCGCCCGCATGTCCTCGATCACCGCTGACACTCCCGGCAGGGTGTCCGGCCACATCAGGAACACGTCCGCGGCCTGCGCCGCCACCTCACGCGCGGGCTCGGACAGGCCGCCGAAGTAGAACGGCGGGCACCCGCCCTTCGGCCGCAGCCGCGGCGGATCGAGCGTCACGTCGGCGAATTCCCCGTGGAAATCCACCGGCTTCCCGTCGAGCAAGTCGCGCAGCACGCTCATGATCTCCAGCGTGCGCTGGTACCGGGGAACGGAGTCCAGCCTCTGGCCCGGCAGGTCGGAGGAGATGATGTTGACCGTGAGCCGGCCGCCGAGCATCTGGTCCAGCGTGGCCAGCTGCCGGGCCAGCTGCGGCGCCCACATCTCGCCCATCCGCACCGCCACCAGGAGCCGCATGCGCCGCAGCAGCGGGGCGATGCCGGCGGCGAAGCCCACCGCGTCGATGCCCATCGCGTATCCCGACGGCAGCAGCAGGTTGTCGTAGCCGCCCGCCTCGGCGGCGAGCGCTATCGTGCGGCAGTGCTCCCAGCTCGACCGGAGCGCCGGGTCCGGCACACCAAGGAACTCGTAATCGTCATCACACAGTGCGGCGAACCAGGAAACCTCACATCCCATCGGGCTACCTCCTCGTGCGGCGCTGCGCTTGGCGGTCAATTTCCTCCCGTACCCGTTCCTCCCGTACCCGCCAGAGATAGCCAGGAATCCCTCCCGCCCCAGTGCTGGCCCAGCGGGACGACCCGCCGCCCACGGAGGGCGCTACTTCACCTTCACCGTTGTCACTAGCCGCGACCAGCCGGTCATCACCACTGGCCCCTACAGGTTCGTCCGGCATCCAGGCTATCTCGGCTTGATTATGGTGCTAACCGGAATAGGCGTCATACTGGAAAAATGGCTGAGTATCGCAGCATTGGGCCTCATTCCTCCCGTCGGCATTATCTACCGGATTCGTGTCGAGGAAAACACACTCTCCGCGACTCTGGGTGACGCCTGCACCTCTTACGCATCCAGGCGTAAACGCCTTATCCCGTTCGCATGGTAAGAGAACTTAGACTCATCGCTAGTACGTATTCGGAAATCGTGTGGCTGGGGGCGAGCTGGACCGCGTTTACCAGGGCAAACGCGAACCGGACCACAGGACTTCCGAATAGTTACCATCGCTAAGCCCGGCTGCCATTCCGCCCTAGCCCTGGCTTTTCATCCGGATGTTCAGCTGACCGGCGCGTTGACCGTAAAAGGTGCTCCTGAACTGGGACGATAAGAGTGCTGAAGCCCTTATCAGCGCTAGTTCGAGGAGCACCTCAAAAGTGAACCTTACCGGGTGGTCGAAGAGCCTGGAAGTCACCGCCGATGGCGAGGGCGTCGTGTCGCATGCCGGGCTGGCCCTGCTGCGCCTGCTAGCCGACAAGACCGGGCTGACCGGGGGGCTGTCGCGGGCGCTGGCCTCGCCGCGGCTGCTGATCCACGACCGCGGCCGGGTGACGGCGGACCTGGCCTGCGCGATCGCCGACGGCAGCGAGGTGATCAGCGACTTCCGGGTGCTGGGCGACCAGAAAGAGCTGTTCGGTCTGGTCGCCTCGGTGCCGACTACGTGGCGGACGCTCGATGAGATCGCCGCGGGCGGCCCGCGGGCCCTGACCCGGATCACCAGGGCGGTGAACGGCGCCCGCCGCCAGGCCTGGGCCGCCGTTGAAGCCCGGCACGGCGCCCTGCCCGGCGTGCGGGTCGCGGATAAGGTCCTGCAGGGCGTGACCTGCATCCGGCTGGACGCCACGGTCACCCCGGCGCATTCCGATAAGGAACTGGCGGAACCGAATTTCAAGGGTTTCGGGCATCACCCTTTGCTCGGGTACTGCGACAACACCGGTGAGCCGCTGGCCGGGATGATGCGCCGCGGCAGCGCCGGGTCAAATACCACCGCCGATCACCTGCAGGTGCTCGGTGACGCGATCGCCGCGCTGCCGCCGAAGTTCCGGCGGCGGCTGATGGTCACTGCGGATGGGGCCGGGGCCAGCCACGGGCTGATCACCCGCCTCGATCAGCTGGCGTCCCGGCCCGGGTACCAGCTGACCTACTCCGTCGGCTGGGAACTGGGCGGCCGTGAGCGGGCCGCGATCCGGCTGGTCCCGCAGGAGGCCTGGCAGATCGCGATCGATCAGCGCGGCCAGGTGCGCGAGCGCCGTGCGCCTGGCGCCTGCGCGGACCGGTCTTGCGGGCATACGCGGTGCTGGATCGAAGAAGCCCACGTCACCGAGCTGACCGGGCTGCTGCGCGAAGGCCCTCACGGGGACCAGCTGGACGGCTGGCCGGCCAGCATGCGCGTCTTTGCCCGCCGGGAGCGGCCGCACCCCGGCGCCCAGCTGAGCCTGTTCGAGAACCAGGACGGCTGGCGTTACTGCCTGTGGGTCTCGAACGTGCCCGCCGGGCTGCGCGGCTGGCGGGCCCAGCTGGGCTATATCGACGCTGCGCACCGGGTGCACGCCAGGGTTGAGGACGGCATCCGTACCGGGAAGGACTGCGGGATCGGCCGGTTCCCCTCGCACGATTTCGCGATGAATTCCGGGTGGCTGGCCGCCGCCTTGATCGCCGCGGCCTTGCTGTCCTGGCTGCGGCTGCTCGCCCTGGACGGCGACCTGGCCAAAGCAGAACCAAAGACTTTGCGTTACCGGATCCTGCATGCCGCCGGGAAGCTCGTCCGCGGCGGCCGCCGCCGGCGGCTGAAAATCCCCGCCACCTGGCCCTGGGCAGAGGCCATCGCCACCGCCTGGGCCCGGATCACCGCCCTGCCACACGCACCCTGACCAGCGAAAGCTATCCCTGCGATACGGAAGGAGTCCCCCCGGGGCCTGTGGAACCCCCGGCCACCGGCCCGCCAGCCGGGCCACCGTCATACCCCGACCGTAAAATCACGAACTGTTCAGCGGTTCAGCCGCGATCCCAGGCCAGCCCTCCGCCCGCATGAATCATCAGGGCTAGCGACCAAGGATCGCCAGGGCGCCGTCGGCGTAAGAATTCGGTGATCCCGTGGGCTGTTACTGAGCGGGCGGGGTGGTGAGGATCTGCCGCCAGCGCCGGTGCAGCGGGTAGAGGTAGATGTCCTTGACCGGCAGGGCGTGTTCATGGCGGCGGTCGAGCTTGCCCCTGCCCTTGGTCTGGCCAATGCGGGTCCAGTTGGCGGCGCGGTAGCTGGCGCCGGTGAACCGGCCGGCCTCGACGAAGGTCTCGGCCAGGACCGGGGCGTAGCCGTAGCGGGCCCGCCAGTCGGCGGGCAGCCGGCGGGTGACGGCGGCGAGCAGCGAGGAGGCGAGGTTGGGGACCGCCAGGTCGGGGCGGATGAGGAACCGGGCGTTGCCGCAGATCAGGTTCAGGTTGGCGCGGCGGGTGGCGGGGTCCCAGCCGATCCAGTCGTCGCGGGGGGCGCATTTCCAGGCGCTGGCGGCGAAGGCGAAGGCGGCGATCGGGCCGGCGGCGGGGGCGGCGGCGAGGTAGCGGATCTGGGCGCCGGCCAGCGGGGTGTAGCCGAGGTAGTGGTGGTCGCGGATGAGCTGGTTCCACTGCCGGGAGGCCTGGCGGCTGTCGACGACGCTGATGGTGACCGGGCCGAGATCGGCCAAGGTGGCGGCGGGGTGCGCCGGCAGCGGCAGGGCGAGCTGGCCGGGGTGCCCGTGCCGGGGGTGGCGTCCGTTGCCGTTGCCGTTGCGCGGCGGCGGCAGGGTGATCAGGCCGTCGGCGGCCATCCGGCCCAGGGCGACGCGGGCGGTCATGTCCTTGCGCCGGCCGCCGGGGGTCTGCCAGCCGAGCGCGTCGCAGATCGCGTCGGCGATCGCGCGGCGGGTCGGCAGCGTCGCCGCCAGGGAGCGGATCTCCTCCAGCTCGGCGAGGGTGAAGTCCCTGCCGCAGTAGCGGGCCGGGTACTGGCCGGGCGTGCCGGTCACGGTCACGGCGGCTGGTCCTTCCTGCCGTCTGGCTCGCCGGGCTGGCCGGTCAGGGTGATGTTCCAGGGCAGCAGGGCTTCCAGGGCCTGCCCAGCCGGCGGCTTGCCGCCGTTTGCGGCGCAGGCCTGCAGGTAGGCGTCCAGGTAGGCGCGGGGGTTGTGCCCGGTGATCCGGGCGGTGCCCAGGACGGTCCAGGCGTGGCCGGCCAGGTCAGCGGACCATTCCGCGCCGGAGCCGTTGTAGTTCTTGCGGCCCACGACCGGGGTGCGGATCGCCCGCTCGGCGGTGTTGTTATCCAGCGGCAGGTCCGGGAAGTCCCGGTGGCGCACCAGCCCGCCCCATTCGCGGTCCAAGGTGGCCAGCGCCTTCGCCGCGGCCGGGTGCAGCAGGTCCGGGCGGCGACCCTGAATACGGCGGTAGGCGTCGATCTCCTCCAGCGCCGCATCGAACGCGGCGGCCGCCCGGGCGTGCTCGCCAGTGCGCCCGGGGGCGGCGGCCAGGGCGCGGTGCGCGGCGTATAGTGCGGCGAACCGGCCGGTCCAGGCATCAGCCCAGCTGCCCAGCTCCTTGCGGTGGGCGTCGCCGGCCCGGATGAACCGCCGCCGGATATGGGCCCAGCACCAGAGGGAGGTGACGCCGTCCAGCTCGGAAAACGACCGGTACACCGAGTAGAAGTCCGAGCTGATGACCAGCGGCCTGCGGCCCTCCGGCAGCTGGCCGGCCTGCACGCCGTAATGGTCTTCGAGCACCTTCAGCGACCGCGACGCCGCGATCGTGTACACCACCGTGTCCGCGGCAGTGAACACCCACAGCCACCAGCGGCTGCCTCCGTTATCGGCGGGCTGGCCGAATACCCGCCACGACGTCTCGTCCACGTGCGCGTGCCCGGCGGCGGCGTTTCGCGCGGCGATCGCGGCCGCCAGCGGCGCAAGCAGCTCCTCCAGCCGCCGGGCCACCCCGGCCAGCGTGCCCGGCGCCACCTCCAGGCCCTGCATCGCCAGCATCGCGATCACCCGGTTGAACGGCAGCCCGAGCGCGTACTTGGCGACAAGCAGGTTCACGCAGAACTCCGTCGTGAACAGGCCCCTGGGAATCAGCGTCGCCGGGCCGGGCGCGGTCCGCACCGCCGGCACCGGGCACTGGCAGCACCGGGCGTACTTGCGCCGCCGGTGCACCACCCGCCACACCCGGACCCGCCACGATACCTGCTCGCTGGCATCCTCCCCGAACAGCTCATAGGCCCGGCCGCACCGCGGGCAGCGCCGCTCGCCCTCCGGAATGTCATGGACCTGCTCCTCGGTCTCCAGGTGCTCATGCCGGCGCCGCCCATGCCCGGCCGATCCCGGCCGCTGACCCCGGCGCCGCCCGCCCGCAGCGCCGCCATCCCCTGCCGGGGCGTCATCCCCGCCGCCGGCGTCGGCGGCTTGCCCGCCCGCCTGCCGCTTACCGGCGCCGTCTTTCTCGCTGGAGGTGCCGAACAGCATCCGGCTCAGCGTCACCACCCGCTGCTTCAGCGCGGCCAGCTGCTCCTGCTGCGCGGCCACCGTCGCGGCCAGCGTGGCGTTCTCCGCCTCCAGCCGCACGTTCTCCCCGGCCAGCCGCGTGTTCTGTGCCTCCAGCAGCTCCGCCCGCTCACGCCAGAACGCCGCCTCATCAGCGGGCCGGGAACAAGTACGCGCAGCCATCACGCCAAGGCTGCACCACCACCAGTCCCTGTGTCCAGCACCGCCGCACCCGCCCCGCCAGCGTGTCGCCTGCGCCGGCCAGCCACGCTCAGCCCACCGGAATCACCGAATACTTACCCGTCGGCAAAAAGGTGCACAGCTTGCGATACGTACTTTCCGCGGAGATCGACGCCCCGCTGGAGCGGGTCTGGTCGGTGCTGACCGACGTAGAACGCATGCCGGCGTGGTCCACGTCCATGACCCAGGTCGAGCGGCTCGATCAGGGTCCGTTTACCGTCGGCAGCACGGTGCGCATCAAACAGCCGCGGCCGCCTATGGCGGTCTGGCGGGTCATCGAGCTCACCCGCCAGCACTCGTACTCCTGGAGAACCACCGCTGCCAGAGTGACCGCGGACGCCGGGCACTAAGGCCTGCCAGCACACCCTGGTCAGAACACGGTGCCGGCGAGGCGCTTGACCTCGTCCACGTCGTCCGTCCCCGTGTTGAACGAGATCTCATCGACGCCGATGTCGGCGAACGAGGAGATCGTCTCCTTCACCTTCGCCGGCGAGTCGCACACCGCCCCGGCGACGATTTCGGCGAACTCGCCGCTCACGCTGTAGTAGTCGTACACGTTCTGCCTGCCCTTGTCGCTGTCGCCGAGGGCGAAGTACGCCAGGGCGACCAGCCGTGGCGCGCCCTCTCGTCCGGCCCGCCGCCACGCGTCCCGGGCCGCGTCGAACGCCGGGGCGGCCATCGGCGCCGGGATGGAGCCGCCGATGTAGCCCTCGCCCCAGCGCGCCATCCGGTCCATCGCGGCCGGCGCGAACCCTCCGAACAGCATGGGGATCTGCCGGGTTCCCGGCGGCACGGCCGGGTTCGGGCCGCCGCCGACCGGTTCGCCCCGCCAGATGTTGCGGTAGGTCTCCAGGTCGCGGTCCATCCGGGCGCCCCGCCCCTTGGACCCGTACCCCGCGGCGATGAAGTCGTCCGGGCGCTGGCCGACTCCGAGGCCGAGGGTCAGCCGGCCGCCGGACACCCCGTCGATCCCGGCCAGTTCCTTGGCTAGCAGCGGGCCGGGCCAGGTGGTGGCCAGCAGCACGCCGCTGATCAGCTCGATCCGGCTGGTCACCGCAGCGGCCGCGGCGAGAGCGACGGTGTCCGACAACCCGGGATAGGCTTGGCGACCGACCGTGGTCAGCGAGGCGAATCCAGACTCCTCCGCAAGCCTCGCCCAGGCCGGGACCACGTCCGGGCGCATGTTCCGGACCTGGTTCGGAATTCCTATCCCGATCTTCATCGTGTCAGTCTCCTTGGGTCAGGCCATGTTGTTCCGGGGCAACTCCCGGCGCGGCGGGCCCGGCCAGAGGCCAGGGCGCATGGCTAATGTACCGTTTTCGATCCAGCCCAGGAGATCCGCACTTCACCAGCCAGCGGTGCTCGGCGCGCGGGCACGTCGACCCGAACTCGCGCCAGAGCCAAGCGCGCTTTGTGTGCACTGCCTGCAGCTTCGCCGGCAACGCTGACGTGAACGCGGCCAGCGACATCGCGGCGGGGCACGCTGTGACTGCGCGGGGAGGCCACGGGACAGCCCGGCCGGTGAACCGCGAACCTCAACTGCTGCTCCAATCGGCACAGTAGCTGGAAGCCCCTGCCTTCAGGCGGGGGAGGATGTCAACGCGCCCTTTCCTTTCGCCTCCTGAGGGTCGCCTCCTGAGGGCCGCGATGATCCCACCGTGGATGCCCTGACGACCACGATGGCGTCACCGTGGACGCTATGGCGACTGGCGATGGTGCCCGCGGCCGCTGAATTGCCCGGCGGACGGCTCCGCGCCGGTGCTCTCGGGTGCACCGCGCGGGCCGCCCAGAATGTCAGACCCCCCGGCTACATTCGAACGCAGATACAAACGGGCTAGACGCACAGCCGAAACTGTGTTCGACTGGATGTGTGAAGCCCCGGCCGTCTGACCCCCCTCGGGCGGCCGGAACCCCGTGCCAGGCGTGGTAACGGGAAGTGCCTCGCCTGGCACGGTTCCGCACGGAAGAGAGGACGCGATGGTGAACGCAGTCACCTCAGCGCAGATACGTACCCCAGTGCGCACCAGGACGGCCGACCGCACCTCCGCGGAGCGGTCCCCAGCGGAGCGCGGCCCCGGGAACGGCAGGCCATCTCCCAGCGGGCAGCCGCGGCGCAGGATGGCGCCTTCGGCCATGGCGCTGCTCGAATCCGCGCGGTGCGGGCTGGCTGACGCTGTTGACGAGACCTCGCCCGCGGGACGCTATGTGGCCGCCCACCTGGCGGCGCTGCGGGCGGCTGCGGCGGTGGTCGCTGTCCGCGGGGAGCCGTCCAGCGGGTCCCGCCGCCGGCGTCCTCGCAGTGTGTGGGAACTGCTGCCGCAGGTCGAGCCCGCACTCGCGGAGTGGGCCGCGTTCTTCGCGGCGGGGGCGAACAAGCGCGCCGCTGCCGAAGCCGGGCTTTCCCGCGCGGCGACCGCACGGGAGGCAGACGACCTGCTGAGAGACGCGGAGATATTCCTGACCGTCGTGGAGACCGCGCTCGGCGTCCCGGGCCAGTCTCCGCTCCCGCTCCGCACGGCGGGCTAGCGGGCCTCTACGCGGCGGGCGAGCGGCCCTCCGCGTAGCGGCCGGGCGGCCTGCCAGCCCCCTGGAGCTGGCGGCCTGCCGTACGAGCTGGCGGCCTGCCGTACGGCGCCAGGCGGTTGTTTCGCGCAGTTTGCCGCCGCGGGGTGGCCGCCCGCATATTGCCAAGCTGCGCAGCGTCCGCGACGGCTTGGTGGCCGTCAGCGCGGGACACTGGACAGCTGAACTTCGATGATCCCGGAATCTAGCCAGCGGTACCGGATCCGGGTAACCCAGCCAGGGCGGTAACCGTTTCTGCCCTGGCCCCCGGAAGGGGGAAGCAACCGTTCCTTCCCTTTCCGGCTGTGCACGCAACGCGGTCACGAGCACAGCCGGGAAGGGGCACGAGCGGGGAGGCCTCGGCCGTCAGAGCGTGTCGATGGCCCCGCGGGCCTCGGAGTCCAGCACACCCCAGCTGATCAGTTCCTCGGTCAGGTCAGCGGGGGACTTGTCGTAGATGACGGCCAGCGACCGGAGGTCCTCCTGCCGGACCGACAGCACCCGGCCGTTGTAGTCGCCACGCTGGCTCTGGATGGTGGCGATGTACCGGGCCAGCGGGCCGGACTTCTCCTTGGGCAGCTCGTTCATCCGCTCAAGGTCGATGACCAGCTTGGGCGTCGGCGCGAGCGGCGCCGGGGTCGAGTCCCCGGGCAGCAGTTCCGACACCGGAACGCCGTAGAACTCGGCCAGCTCGGCCAGCTTCTGGACGGTCACGGACCGGTCGCCGCGCTCGTAGGAGCCAACCACGACGGCCTTCCACCGGCCGCGTGACTTCTCTTCGACCCCGTGCAGGGACAATCCCTGCTGTGTCCGGATTGCGCGCAACCGCGCGCCCAGGGTCTTTGCGTACTCAGATGGCATGTTTTTCGGCCCCCCGGCCAGTCGTAGCTTACGGTAACGGTTACGGACAGTGACGGTAAGCCGCGAGCACGACAAGGTCAAGCCGAATGGCAAAAACTGGTTGAACCTACCCGGTAACCGGCCTGCCCTACCGGAGCGTTATCTACCCCGCGCGCAGCGTGCGGGAACCTCGGCGTGGCCGGGCTTTATTAGTGGTCTGCGACCGTTTTCGGGTAGTCGGCGGGGGCTTGTGGCGTTCTGTGAACGACCCTGTAGTGTGACCCAAATCACACTACGAAGCGGGGTTCCGTGAGCACGTGCCGCCCCGATTTATATCCCGGCGTCGTCCGCCCGCTCCCCGGAGCGCCTGATACCGTGATGGTGACAGACGTCCTTTAAGGACCGTTCCGTGAGGCGGTGAAGGAGGTCGCGGATGATGCATGCGCGCCGTGATACGGGCGACACTGACGCGGGCAATGCTGACGTGGGCAATGCTGACAGGGGGAATACTGACGCGGGGAATACTGATGGGGGCGACGACGGGGGAAGCCCCGGTGGCCATAAGCGGGTTCTTGAGCCCGCGGAGATCCGGCGGGCGCTGATCCGGATCGCGCACGAGATCCTGGAACGGACCCACGGCGCCGACGACGTCGTGCTCCTCGGCGTTCCCACCCGCGGCGTCCCGCTCGCCCGGCGGCTCGCCGAGCGGGCTGCCGAGTTCGAGGGCCGGCCCGTCCCGTGGGGCTCGCTCGACGTCACCATGTACCGGGATGACCTGCGGCTGCGCCCGGCCCGGGCGCTCGGGCGCACCGAGCTTCCCGCCGACGGCATCGACGGCAAGACGGTCGTCATCGTCGATGATGTCCTCTACTCCGGGCGCACCGTACGGGCCGCGCTGGACGCGCTGACCGACCTTGGCCGCCCGCGCTCGGTGCAGCTCGCGGTCCTGGTCGACCGCGGGCACCGCGAGCTTCCCATCCGGGCCGACTACGTAGGCAAGAACCTGCCCACCTCACAGCGCGAAACGGTGCGGGTTCTGCTCGCCGAGACCGACGGCGAGGACGCGGTACTTCTCGGGGACTGGAAGGGGGCGCTGGCATGAACCGGCACCTGATCTCGGTCGCCGACCTCAGCAGGGACGATGCGCTGCTGATCCTGGACACCGCCGAAGAGCTGGCGCGCATGTCCGACCGGCCGATCAAGAAGCTGCCGACGCTGCGCGGGCGCACCGTCGTCAACCTCTTCTTCGAGGATTCGACCCGGACCAGGATCTCGTTCGAGGCCGCCGCCAAACGGCTGTCCGCCGACGTGATCAACTTCTCGGCCAGGGGATCCAGCGTCGCCAAGGGGGAGAGCCTCAAGGACACGGCGCTGACGCTCGAGGCTATGGGCGCCGACGCCGTGGTCATCCGGCACGTCGCGTCCGGTGCGCCGCACCGGCTGGCCGCCTGGATTCGCGGCCACGTGATCAACGCCGGCGATGGCACGCACGAGCACCCCACCCAGGCGCTGCTCGACGCCTTCACCATCCGGCGCCGGCTCGGCCTGCGGCCGGGGGCCGGGGGAAGCTGTCCGGGCGGGACCGGCCCCCGCGCGGCAAGCCGCGGCAGCGGCCGGGCCGGGCCGGGCGCGCCGGGCGGGCTGGACGGCGTGCGGGTGACGATCGTCGGTGACGTCCTGCACAGCCGCGTGGCCCGGTCGAACATCACGCTGCTGAACATCCTCGGTGCCGAGGTCACGCTGGTCGCGCCGCCCACGCTGCTGCCCATCGCCGTGGACGGCTGGCCGTGCGAGGTCAGCTACGACCTGGATGCGGTGCTGCCCAAGAGCGATGTGATCATGATGTTGCGGGTGCAGCAGGAGCGGATGACCGCCGCGTACTTCCCCAGCGTCCGTGAGTACAGCCGCCGGTACGGGCTGGACGCCGGGCGGATGGCGGTGCTGCCTGAGCACGCCATCGTGATGCATCCGGGACCGATGAACCGGGGGGTCGAAATCGCCGCCGAGGTGGCGGACTCGCCCCGGTCCACGATCATGGAGCAGGTGGCGAACGGTGTCAGCGTCCGGATGGCCGTGCTGTACTTGCTCCTCGGCGGTGCGGAACTGCCGAGGGAGCCCCCGGTCCCCGGCCAGGCGCCCGGGACGGCCGCCGGGAGGGCGGCCGGGAACACGATGACGGAAGGCGCCGGGAACACGACGACGGAAGGCACGGTGAAACGGTGAACGGCATGGCGGATGCCTGGCTGATCAGGAATGCCACCCTGCCTGGCGGCCAGCGCACCGACCTGCTGCTCCGCGACGGGGTGATTGCGAAGACCGGGACGCGGCTCGCCGCGGGCGGGGCCCAGGTGCTCGACGCGGACGGCCTGATCGCCCTGCCCGGCCTGGTCGACCTGCACACCCACCTGCGGGAGCCGGGCCGCGAGGACGCGGAGACCATCGAGACCGGCACCCGGGCCGCCGCGCTGGGCGGCTACACCGCCGTGCACGCCATGGCCAACACCGAGCCAATCGCCGATACCGCCGGGGTGGTCGAGCAGGTGTGGCGGCTAGGCCGGGAGGCCGGGCACTGTGACGTTCAGCCGGTCGGCGCCGTGACCCTCGGGCTCGGCGGGACGCGCCTGGCCGAGCTCGGCGCGATGGCGGACTCGGCCGCCCGGGTCAGGGTGTTTTCCGACGACGGCCGCTGCGTGTCCGACCCGCTGCTGATGCGCCGGGCGCTGGAGTACGTCAAGGCGTTTGATGGGGTGATCGCGCAGCACGCCCAGGAGCCCCGGCTCACCGAGGGCGCCCAGATGAACGAGGGTGCGGTGTCCGGGCGGCTGGGGCTGGCGGGCTGGCCGGCCGTGGCCGAGGAGGCGATCATCGCGCGGGACTGCCTGCTGGCCGCGCACGTCGGCTCGGCCCTGCACATCTGCCACGTGTCGACGGCCGGGTCGGTGGAGATCATCCGCTGGGCCAAGTCCAAGGGGTGGCGGGTCACCGCCGAGGTCACCCCGCACCATCTGCTGCTCACCGACGAGCTGGCCGAGGGCTACGACCCGGTGTACAAGGTCAACCCGCCGCTGCGAACCGCCGCCGACGCCGAAGGGCTCCGGCAGGGCCTGGCCGACGGGACGATCGACTGCATGGCCACCGATCACGCGCCGCACCCGGCCGAGGCCAAGGACACCGAGTGGGCGGACGCCGCCTTCGGCATGACCGGCCTGGAGGTCGCGCTGCGCGCGGTGCAGCAGGCCATGGTGGAGACCGGGCTGCTGGACTGGGGCGGGGTGGCGGACCGGCTGTCGGTGCGCCCGGCGGGCATCGGCCGGCTGAGCGGGCACGGCATCCTGCCCGGGACCGGGGCGCCCGCGAACCTCACGCTGTATGACCCGGCGGCCGCACCCGAGCCGGTGAACCCGGCCGCGCACGCGTCGAAGAGCCGCAACTCGCCGTTCCGCGGCGTCCCGCTGCCGGGCAAGGTGGTGGCCACGTTCCTGCGCGGCACCGCGACCGTGCTCGACGGGAAGCTGGCGTCATGACCGCGGACGCTCCGCCCGCCGCCGGCCAGGCCGGGGAGAGCCGTGCGGCACCGCCGGCCCTGCTCGTCCTCGAAGACGGAACGATCCTGCGCGGGACCGCGTTCGGCGCGCAGGGCGAGACCTTCGGGGAGATGGTCTTCAACACCGGGATGACCGGCTACCAGGAAACGCTGACCGATCCTTCGTACGCCCGCCAGATCGTCGCCATGACCGCCCCGCACATCGGCAATACCGGTGTCAACGACGAGGACCCGGAATCCGGGCGCATCTGGGTGGGCGGTTACGTGGTGCGGGAGCCCGCCCGGCTGACGTCAAGCTGGCGGGCGGCCCGGGACCTGGACACCGAGCTCCGCAACCAGGACATCACCGGCATCGCGATCCGCGGCACCCGCGCGCTCACCCGGCGGCTGCGCGAGCGGGGCGCGATGCGCGCGGCGATCAGCACCACCGAGGCCGACCCGGCCCGGCTCCTCGAGCGCGTGCTGGCCAGCCCGGGGATGGTCGGCGCCGACCTGGCCCGGACCGTCACGACCGCCGAGCCGTACACCATCCACCCGCCGGCGGGGACGCCGGCCCGGTATCGCGTCGCCGCGGTGGACCTGGGCATCAAGGCCTCGACCCCGCGCTACCTGGCCCGGCTCGGCTGTGCGGTGCTGGTGCTGCCCGCGGACGCCACCGCCGCCACGATCCTGGAGCTGGACCCGGATGGGGTCTTCTTCAGCAACGGCCCCGGCGACCCGGCCGCGGCCGGCTACGCGGTGCAGGCGATGCGGGGCGTGCTCGAAGGCCGGCCTGCCGGTGTTCGGGATCTGCCTCGGCAGCCAGATCCTCGGCCGGGCGCTGGGCCTGGACACCTACAAGCTCCGCTACGGCCACCGCGGCGTGAACCAGCCGGTCATGGACCTGGCCACCGGCCGCGTCCAGGTGACCAGCCACAACCACGGCTTCGCCGCCGCCCTGCCCGGGGTGAACCCCGCAGCCGTTGACAGTGCAGCCGAGGACAGCGCGGCTGGGGAGGGCCGCTCCGCCGGGGAGGGCCGCTCCGCCGGGGAGGGCCGCTCCGCCGGGGAGGGCCGCTCCGCCGGGGAGGGCCGCTCCGCCGGGAAGGGCCGCAACGGCGGCACCGAATGGGCGCACATCCCCGCCGCGGCCCGCCAGCCCTTCGAGACCCCCTACGGGGCGGCCGTCGTCAGCCACGTCAACCTCAACGACGGCGTGGTCGAGGGCCTGCGGATGCTGGACCGCCCCGTCTTCAGCGTCCAGTACCACCCCGAGGCGGCCCCCGGCCCGCACGACGCCGCCGGCCTCTTCCAGCAGTTCTGCGCCGCCATGGAGCCCCCCCAATGACCCCGCCAGCCCCCGCCGCCGCCCCCGCGGCGCTTTCCATGATCGGCGCCGGGTTTCCGCAGACACTGCGGAAACCCGGCGCCGGTAGCGCCCCCGCCGCGCCGCCGCTCCCTGGCTTGGGGCTGCTGGGACTCGTAGGGCCGGTGGTGCGCGCAATGCGTGAACAGCGTGAACAGCGTAGACACGACGGGAGCGCGTGATGCCGGGTCGCAGTGAGCTGAAGTCGGTGCTGGTCATCGGGTCCGGGCCGATCGTCATCGGGCAGGGCTGCGAGTTCGACTACTCCGGGACGCAGGCGTGCCGCGTGCTCAAGGCCGAGGGCATCAGGGTCAGCCTGGTCAACTCGAACCCGGCGACGATCATGACGGACCCGGAGTTCGCCGACGCCACCTACGTGGAGCCGATCACGATCGACGTGCTCGAGAAGGTCATCGCGATCGAGCGCCCGGACGCGGTGCTGCCCACCCTGGGCGGCCAGACCGCGCTGAACGCCGCGGTCGAGCTGCACGATTCGGGCATCCTGGCCCGGTACGGCACCGAGCTGATCGGGGCCCGGATCGACGCGATCAAGGCCGGCGAGGACCGCGAGCGGTTCAAGGAGATCGTGACCAGCCTGCCCCCGCTGGGCGGCGGGGCCGACGGGCCCGGCGACGTGCCCGAGGTGCCGGACAGCCGCATCTGCCACTCCCTGGAGGGGGCCTTCACCGCGGCCGGACACCTCGGCTACCCCGTCGTCGTCCGCCCCTCCTACACCCTGGGCGGCTCCGGCTCCGGCATCGCCCGGACCCGGGACGAACTGCGCCGCATCGCCGGCGCCGGACTGGACGCGAGCCCCGCCACCGAGGTCCTGCTGGAGGAGTCGATCCTCGGCTGGAAGGAATTCGAGCTCGAGCTCATGCGCGACCGCAACGACAACGTGGTCGTGGTCTGCTCGATCGAGAACATCGACCCCATGGGCGTGCACACCGGCGACTCGGTGACCGTGGCGCCCGCGATGACCCTTACCGACCGTGAGTACCAGCGCATGCGCGACACCGCGATCGCGATCGTCCGGGCGGTCGGGGTGGACACCGGCGGCTGCAACATCCAGTTCGCCGTACACCCGCGGACCGGCCGCATGGTCGTCATCGAGATGAACCCCCGGGTGTCCCGCTCCTCGGCGCTGGCCTCCAAGGCGACCGGCTTCCCGATCGCCAAGATCGCCGCGAAGCTCGCCATCGGCTATTCCCTCGACGAGATCCCGAACGACATCACCGGCCAGACCCCCGCCTGCTTCGAGCCCGCGCTCGACTACGTGGTGGTCAAGACGCCGCGGTTCGCGTTCGAAAAGTTCCCCAGCGCGGACACCGAGCTCACCACGCACATGAAGTCGGTGGGCGAAGCCATGGCCATCGGGCGCTCCTTTCCCGAGGCGCTGCAGAAGGCCCTGCGGTCGATGGAGTCCGCGGGAGCCCCGTTCGGCTGGAATGAGCCACCCGGCGACGCGGCGGGACTGCTGCGCCGCTGCGCGGTCCCGCACGACGGCCGTCTCGGCACCGTCCACCAGGCCCTGCGCGCGGGGGCCAGCGTGGCCGACGTGGTGGCGGCGAGCGCGATCGATCCCTGGTTCGTCGACCAGATCGCGTACATCGAGGAAATAGCCGGACTAGTCCGTGATGGCGCGGGCTACGCTCCGACGGAGCGAAGCTCCGACCACCCAGCGACCGGGGCCTCCGGCCCGGTGAGCGGCGGTGTCACGGCGAGCACCGCAGCGGGCGACGGCGAGGCGATCCCACCGGCTAGCGAGTCCGGGCCTCCGGCCCGGCGAGCGGCCGGTGATACGGCGAGTACCGGAGCGGGGCGCGGAGCGCAGCGGGGGGTTCCGGGGGGTCGCCCCCCGGGCCAGCACAGCGAGTCCGGGCCTCCGGCCCGGCGAGCGGCCAGTGATACGGCGGGCAGCGCAGCGGGGTGGCGGGGGGGCCAGGGGAGTCGTGCCCCCGGACGGCGTCCTCCCCCCGGGCCGGTACAGCCGCTCGATGCCGCGACCCTGCGGCTGGCCAAGGGGGCCGGGTTCTCCGACGCGCAGATCGGCCAGCTGCGCGGGATGAGCGAGCCCGGCGTCCGGGAGATCCGCTGGGGTCTTGGCGTGCGGCCGGTGTTCCACGCGGTGGACACGTGCGCGGCCGAATTCGCCGCGCGGACCCCCTACCTGTACTCCACCTACGACGACGAGACCGAGGTCCCGCCCGGGGACCGGCCCAAGGTGATCATCCTGGGCAGCGGGCCGAACCGGATCGGCCAGGGCATCGAGTTCGACTACGCCTGCGTGCACGCGTCGTTCGCGCTGGCCGACGCCGGCTACGAGACGGTCATGGTCAACTGCAACCCCGAGACCGTCTCCACCGACTACGACACGTCCGGGCGGCTGTACTTCGAGCCGCTGACGCTGGAGGACGTGCTCGAGGTGGTGCACGCCGAACAGGCCAGCGGCCCGCTCGCGGGCGTGATCGTCCAGCTCGGCGGGCAAACCCCGCTGGGCCTGGCGCGCGCGCTGGAGGCGGCCGGGGTGCCCATCGTCGGGACCAGCCCGGAGGCCATCCACCTGGCCGAGGACCGCGGCGCGTTCGCCGGGGTGCTCGCCGCGGCGGGCCTGGCGGCGCCGCGGTACGGCATGACCGCCTCGGTGGAGCAGGCCCAGCAGGTGGCCGGGGAGATCGGCTACCCGGTGCTGGTGCGGCCGTCCTACGTGCTTGGCGGCCGCGGCATGGAGATCGTCTACGACGACGACACCCTGGCCGCGTACGTGCGGCGCGCGACGCAGGCCAGCCCCGAACATCCCGTGCTCATCGACCGTTTCCTGGACGACGCGATCGAGATCGACGTGGACGCGCTGTACGACGGCCGGGACCTGTACCTCGGCGGCGTGATGGAGCACATCGAGGAGGCCGGCATCCACTCCGGCGACTCGGCGTGCGCGCTGCCGCCGATCACGCTGGGCCACGCGGACATCGAGGCCATCCGCGACGCCACCAGGCGGATCGCGGCCGGGGTGGGCGTGCGCGGCCTGCTCAATGTCCAGTACGCGCTGGCCGCCGGGGTGCTGTACGTGCTGGAGGCCAACCCGCGCGCCTCGCGTACCGTCCCGTTCGTCTCCAAGGCCACCGCGGTCCCGCTGGCCAAGGCGGCGGCCCGGGTCATGCTCGGCGCGACCATCGCGGACCTGCGCGCCGAGGGGCTGCTGCCGCCGTCCGGGGACGGCGGCACGCTCCCGCTGGACGCCCCGGTGGCGGTCAAGGAGGCCGTGCTGCCGTTCGGCCGGTTCCGCAACACCCGGGGCGAGGGCGTGGACACCGTGCTCGGCCCGGAGATGCGCTCGACCGGCGAGGTAATGGGCATCGACGAGATGTTCGGCACCGCGTACGCCAAATCGCAGGCGGCCGTGTACGGGTCGCTGCCGGTCAAGGGGCGGGTCTTCGTGTCGGTCGCCAACCGGGACAAGCGATCCATGGTGTTCCCGGTCAAGCGCCTCGCCGACCTGGGCTTTGAGATCTGGGCGACCCAGGGCACCGCCGAGGTCCTGCGCCGCAACGGCGTCCGCGCCAAGATCGTCCGTAAGCACGGCGACGGCCCCGGGCCTGACGGCGAGCCGACGGTCGTCACCCGGATCCTGGACGGCGAGATGGACCTC
This sequence comes from uncultured Actinomycetes bacterium, assembly GCA_963805255.1. Taxonomy (GTDB): domain Bacteria; phylum Actinomycetota; class Actinomycetes; order Streptosporangiales; family Streptosporangiaceae; genus Bog-532. Next base: position 308,088 of record CAWDTK010000025.1, on the reverse strand, counting down.
ATCGTCAACACGCCGTTCGGCAGTCCCGGGCACACCGGTCCCCGGCTCGACGGGTACGAGATCCGCTCGGCCGCGGTCCGGCGGGGGGTGCCGTGCGTGACGACCGTGCCGGGCCTGGGCGCCGCGGTGCAGGGCATCGAGGCCATCATCCGCGGCGAGGTCGGCGTACGGTCGCTGCAGGAGCACGCGGAGCGCCTGCGCGGTGCCGACTGACGTGGCAGGCGGTACGGTGCCGGATAGCACGAGCCGGATAGCACGAGCCGGATAGCACGAGCCGGATAGCACGAGCCGGATAGCACGAGCCGGATAGCACGACACTGGCCGCGCGGTGACCGGATTTCGCTGGCCGCACGGGCCAGGGAGGGGTCATGACGACGTCCAGAACGTCAAGGGATGGTGACCAGGGCGTGGCGCCGGTTCAGGTACACGGGCCGGTGCTCACCGTGCGCCGGATCGACGCCTATCACGCCCTGACCATGGTGGCCCCGGCCATCGCGGCCCGCTTCCGGCCGGGGCAGTTCGTCACGGTCGCCGTCGGCGGGCCGGAAAGCTCGATGCTGCTGCGCCGGGCCTTCGCCATCCACGACGTGCGCCCGGACCACGGCGGCACGGTCGAGTTCGTCTTCGCCGCCAGCGAGCCGGGCACCCGGTGGCTGGCCAACCGCCGCAGCCGGGACATGCTGGACGCGGTCGGCCCGCTCGGCCGGCCGTTCCCGGTCCCGCGCGCATCCGCGAGCTGCCTGCTGGTCGGCGCCGGGCACGGCGGCACGGCGCTGTTCCCGCTCGCGGACCGGCTGCGCGAGCGCGGCTGCCAGATCGACTTCCTGCTCGGCGCGGAAAGCGCGGACCATGTGTTCGGCGCGCTGCGCGCGCGCCGCACCGCGCGCAGTGCGACGATCAGCACCGAGGACGGGTCGCTGGGCACGCGCGGGGTGGTCACCGACCTGCTGAGCCAGGTCATTCACGAGGCCCGCACCGCCGTCATCTACGCGTCGGCGCCGCTGCCCGTGCTGCGGGATGTGACCGCGCTGGCCGGCCGGTACGACATCCCCGTGCAGGCCCGCGTGCCGGAGGCCGTGGGCTGCGGGACCGGGGTCTGCATGAGCTGCGTGCTGCCGGTGCTGGGTTCCGACGGGATCACCCGCATCGTGCGGTCGTGCGTCGACGGCCCGGTGTTCGGCGGCGACGTGGTGCGCTGGGACGACGTGGGGACGATCCCCTTCGACGCGCTGGGCGCTCCCGGCTGGAAGCCGCCCCGGGCGGCCGGGGACACGCCGAGCGGCCGCGGCGCGTCACCGTCCGCCCACGTGGCCGGGCCCTCCCAGCCGCCGGCCCCGCCCTCCCGGTCAGCCCCGCCCTCCCAGCCACAGCGACCACAACAGTCGCAGCAACCACAGCAGTCACAGCGACCACAGCAGTCACAATGGGTGCGACAGTCCCCGGCGTCGAGGGAGTCCGGCCATGCCCGCTGACCTTCGCGCGCGGCTCGGCCATGTCGAGCTGCCGAACCCGGTCCTCACGGCCGCCGGGTGCGCGGGAACCGGCCGCGAGCTGGCGCAGTTCATCGACGTGGCCAAGATCGGCGCCGTCGTGACCAAATCGATCATGATCGAGCCGCAGGCCGGCCGGCCGACACCGCGGACCGCCGAGACGCCCAGCGGCATGCTCAGCTCGATCGGCCTGCAGGGGCCCGGCATCGATGCGTTCCTCCAGCGCGACCTGCCCTGGCTGCTCTCCCGCGGTGCCCGCACGGTGGTCTCGATCGCCGGCGGCAGCGCGAGTGAATACGCCGAGCTCGCCGCGCGGCTGTCCGACGCGGCCGGGGTCACGGCGATCGAGCTGAACCTGTCCTGGCCGAACGCCGGCATCCGGGGGCAGGACTTCGCCTCCCAGCCCGAGGCGGCGGCGCGCGTGGTCGAGGCGGCGCGCGCTTCCGCCCGGTACGACATCCCCGTCTTCGCCAAGCTCTCCGCGGCCGTCACCGACATCGTGACCATCGCCCGGTCCTGCGTGGCGGCGGGCGCCGACGGCCTGTCCATGATCAACACGTTGCCCGGGATGGTCATCGACCCGGAAACCACGCGCCCGGCGGTCGCGGGTGTGATGGGTGGCCTGTCCGGCCCGGCGATCCGCCCGGTGGCCGTGCGGTGCATCTGGCTGGCGCGGGAGGCCCTGCCCGACGTCCCCATCATCGGCGTCGGCGGCGTGCGCACCGGCCGCGACGCGCTCGAGCTGATCATGGCCGGTGCGTCCCTGGTGGGCGTGGGCACGGCCATCTTCAACGACCCGTCGGCCTGTACCCGGATTCAGCGCGAACTGGAGGAAGAGCTCACCTGGCTGGGCGCCGAGCGCCTCGCCGACGTTACCGGCCTGGCCCATCAGACGGGGGGCTACTCGCCGCCGCTCCGCCGCCGCCTGGCCTGACTCCGCGCCCGCGTCTGCCCCGGGTATCCGGGCGGTGCGGACGTTGGCGGAATGGCTATCGGGCGCGTGATTGGATGGCGGTGAGCGCCAGGGCGTAGATGATGTCGTCGATCTGGGCGCCGCGGCTGAGGTCGTTGACTGGTTTGGCCAGGCCTTGCAGTATTGGGCCGATGCTGACGACTTGTGCGCTGCGCTGCACGGCCTTGTAGGTGGTGTTGCCGGTGTCGAGGTCGGGGAAGATGAAAACGCTGGCGCGCCCCGCCACTGTGCTTCCTGGCCGCTTGCTTCGCGCTACTGAGGCGATGGCGGCGGCATCGTATTGCAGCGGGCCGTCGACGGCCAGATCGGGTTCGCGTTCGTGCACGATCCGGGTCGCCTCGGCGACCTTGTTGACGTCGCTGCCGGCGCTGGAGGTTCCGGTGCTGAAGCTGATCATCGCTACCCGGGGTTCGATGCCCAGGGCCCGCGCCGTGGCCGCGCTCTGGATGGCGATGTCGGCCAGGTCTTCGGCGCCGGGCCGTGGGTTGATGGCGCAATCGCCGTAGATGACCACCTCATCGGGCAGGCACATGAAGAACACCGACGACACCAGCCGGGTGCCTGGCTTGGTGCCCAGGACCTGCAGCGCCGGGCGGACCGTGGCCGCGGTGGTATGGAGCGCGCCCGCGACCAGGCCGTCCACTTCGCCTTGCTGGAGCATCATGGTGGCGACCATGATGGGGTCGGTGAGGTGCTCGCGGGCCAGGTCCGGGGTCCAGCCGCGGTGGCGCCGCAGCGCGGCGAGCGGGGCGACGTAACGCTCGGCGACGTCGTGCGGGTCGACCACGGTGACGCCGGCGGGCAGGTGCAGGCCGAGGCCGCGGGCCAGCGCGGCGACCTGGTCGGGGGGGCCCAGCAGGACGCTGCGGGCGATGCCCCGCTCGGCGCAGGCAACCGCGGCCTGTAGCGAGCGGGGCTCGGTTCCCTCGGGCAGGACGATGGTCGCGGCGGCGGCGCGGGCCCGCTCGACCACCTGGTAGCGGAAGGCGGCGGGGCTGAGCCGGCGGGACCGTGCGGGGCCCGGCAGTGACTCCAGCCAGGGCGCATCCAGCGCATCGGCGATGGTGTTGACCACGCCATCGATCCGCTCCAGGTCATCGGCCGGCAGGCCCGGGTCAACGGCACGTACCCGGGTCGCGGTCTCGTAACTGTTGTCGCCGGCGACCAGAATGGGCAGGCCGGTGGCGGACGCGGCCTGGGTCAGCTCCCAGATCCGCGGATCCGGCTCGATCCCGGCCGACAGCAGCAGCGCGGCCAGCCGGGTCCCGTTGAGCGCGGCCAGGCAGGCGGCCATGACCACCTCGTGGCGGTCGCCGGGGACCACGACCAGCCGGCCCTCGGTCAGCACGCGCAGGCCGCCGGGGACGCCCTGGGCGAACACGGCCACGTCCTTGATCCGCCGGGACAGGTCCCCTTCGTACAAAACCCGCGGGTCCAGCTCGCGGACCAGGTCACGGACCCGCAGCCAGGCCAGCTCGGGGTGATGCGGCACCGCGGCCAGCAGGCGCAGGCCGTGCCGGGACAGCGCCTCGCCCAGCTGCGCCGCGGCCGGGGGAACCGCGGCCGGCAGGCTGCGGACCACGCAGCCGACCACTCGCGCGCGCTCACCGGACACGTATCCGCCGGCCGTGATGGCCAGCGTCTCGGCCAGATCCCCGACCATGCCCTCAGTCAGGTCCGGGCCCGGGCGGCCCGCCTCCGCCGGCCACCGGCCGATCACGATCACATCGGCGTCCAGCGCCCGCGCCAGCGCCTGGTTCATCTCGCTGGCGTACAGCCAGGCCGGGCCCGGGCCGAGCCCCTCGACGATGACGACGTCGGATCGCTCATAGACCGGCTGCCAGGCCGCGACGGTCTTCTCCAGCACCGCATCGACCCCGCCCTCGCCGAGTTGCTGCTCCACCTCGGCGGTGGACAGCGGCTGCGGGGGGCGCAGCGCAGAAATGGCCGCGACCAGCGCGACCGAGCGGTCCGGGCTGCCGTCGTGCCGGGGCTGGGCCACCGGCTTGACGAACGCGACGTTCACGCCGCGCCGGTCCAGCGCCCGCACCAGGCCCAGGCATGTCCTGGCCAGGCCCGCATCAGCAGCGCTCGGCACAACCAGCAAGGTCCGGGTCATGACGTCATCGTCGAACGCCGGGAACAGCCCGTCAACCACCAGCCAGGACACCCGCGGTGTCACGGGCGATCAGCAGTTCCTCATCCGTCGGCACAACCAGCGCCAGAACCGGGCCGGCCACGCTGACCCGGCCCGCGGTGTGCCGGCCGTTGTCGGCATTGGCCCGGGTGTCTTCAGCCAGGCCGAGGAAGCCCAGCTGGCTGAGCACCAGGCTGCGGACGACGGCGCTGTTTTCCCCGATGCCGCCGGTAAAAACCAGCGCGTCGAGCCGCTGAAGCTCGACGACCAGGCCGGCGATCGCCTTGCACAGCCGGTGCACGAAAACGTCGAGGGCCAGCCGCGCCCGCTCGTTTCCCTCGGCGGCGGCGGCTTCGATGGCGCGCATGTCATTGCCGACACCAGACAGTCCCTGAAGCCCGCTGTCGACGTTCAGCGCTTGGATGAGCTGGTCGGCATCCATCCCGGTCCGGCCGGCCAGGTAACCCAGCATGCCCGGATCCACGTCACCGGAGCGGGTCCCCATGACCAGCCCTTCCAGCGGGGTGAGACCCATGGTGGTATCCACCGAAACGCCGTCGCGCACCGCTGTCGCGCTGCACCCATTGCCGAGATGGGCGGTGACCAGACGCAGGTCGCGGGGTGACCGTCCGAGCATGACCGCGGCCTGCCCGGAGACGAAACGGTGACTGATGCCGTGGAACCCGTAACGTCGCACCCCGTGGTCGGTGTACCAGTCCTCAGGTACCGCGTAACGGAACACGTGCGGCGGCATCGTCTGATGGAACGCGGTGTCGAACACGGCAACCTGGGGCAGGTCAGGCAGAATGGAATGAACAGCCTCGATGCCGGCCAGGTTCGCCGGATTGTGAAGCGGCGCCAGGTGACTGCAGGACCGCACTGCGGCCAGCACCGAGTCGTCCACCCGGACCGAGGAGGTGAACCGCTCTCCGCCGTGTACCACCCGGTGACCGGCCCCGAGCAGGTGAACGCCGGGGTGCTCGGCGGCCAGGCGGTCCAGCACCCGGGCCACGACATCCCGGTGAGTGCCCCCGGGCAGCCGTTCCGCAACGGCTGCGGCCGGAAACTGCTGGATCCGCAACACCGCCTCGGGCGTGCCGAGCCGCTCGCCGATCCCCGCCATCAGGCGCTCGCCAGTCCCGGGGACCAGCAGCGCGAACTTGACCGACGAACTGCCCGAGTTGAGCACCAGCACCAAGCGGCCAGAGCCATCAGTGCCAGGCTGACCGGGGCTTACCGACGCCGTTGTCATCCTCGGCATCATACCCGGCCGCCTTGGCGCGGCACAGGTGCGGAAGGGCCGATGCTCCGCCTTGTGCCGGATGCCGCGGGTGCCGATGATGGGCAGATGAGCTGCGCAACGGCGATCTCCCGCTGCCAGCCGGCCGGTGCGCGCCACCGCTGGGAGGTTCCCGGCTGCTGCAACAGCGCAGCCGGCGTGTGCGCCTGGTCCGGCATCACCGGTCAGGTGCGGGCGGGGCGCGGTCCGCAGGCCGGTGCGGGGCGCCGCCCGCGCTTGGGGACGCACGGGGCTGGTGGGCCGGGAAGTTCGATGCGTGACGCAGTTGAGGCCAGGGTGCATTACTCTCGGGGACAGATGTGGATCTCCCCGCGCGCGCCAGGTGACAGGTGCATCTCCCGCGGCTCGTCGCGATGCACCGGCGATCACAACCGGCTGGTTCCGCTGGTGCGGCGGCACCACGGCCAATAGCGCCCTGATGAGCGGGCGGATGATGTGAGCAGTGTGCGCGTCAACACGAAGCCGCGGCCAGCGCATCCGGGGCGGAATCCTGCTGGGTACGAGCCGAAGGAGTGGCCTTGGTTAACTCCGCGCCAGTCGCCGTCGCGCTGGACGCACCCGATCTCGAAACCGCCGCGCGCTGGGCCGCCCTGGTGACGCCGTACGTCAGCACGGTGAAGATCGGTCTGGAGCTGTACCTGCGGTACGGCCCGGATGTGGTCGCCTCGATCAGGGGCGCCAGCGGCGTGCAAGTCTTCCTCGACCTCAAGCTGCATGACATCCCGGCGACGGTAGCCGCCGCCGCGCGGACCGTGGCGCACCTGCACCCCGATCTGCTGACGGTGCACGCGAGCGGCGGCGCCGACGTCATCCGCGCCGCCACGGCGGGCGCCCCTGGTACGAAGATCGCCGCGGTCACCCTTCTCACCTCGCTGAACGAGGACCAGCTGGCGCGGATCGGCGTGACGGGGAGCGTGCACGATACGGTGCTGCGGCTCTCCTCACTCGCCGTCGAAGCCGGCGCCCGGGGCATCGTCTGCTCGCCGCGCGAGGTCGCCGCGGTCCGGGCCGAGGTGGGACCCGGCATCTTGCTCATCACCCCTGGTGTGCGGCCTGCGGGCTCGGCCGCCTACGATCAGGCCCGGGTGGCCACGCCCGAGGAGGCCGTCAAGGCCGGATCTGACCTGCTGGTGATCGGGCGCCCCATCACCAGCGCTCCCGATCCCGGCGCGGCCGCGGCCGCGGTGGCCGCGTCCCTGCGGCGGCTCACGCCAGCTCGCCAGTAAGCGCCGCCTGTGAGCCACCGTGAAATGTCACCGCCGGGCGGCGCGCGGTAAGGAAGCGCTAAGGGCGGGCGTGGTAAGGGGCATCTGGCCGATTCGTGTGCAGAGGATTGGCCGTTTGGCTTCACCATAGGATGCACATGGCGTTGAAAGGTAAAATATTTACTCGCCACGTTACTTCGGCCGCAGGTCCGTTTCCATGGGATTGCAGCGCCTTGGTGTGCCAGTCTGTGTGGTAACCGGGGAGTGGCGGCACGGGCCGTATGGAGTAACACCTTCAGTGGCCTGACGCGCTCATCATATGCGCGATCCGGCCGTGGCCAAATCCGTGAACCGGTGCAGGCTCGATGCGCCCCGTGTGCCCGGCGTATTGACCGCGGGGGCGGCGAAGTAATCTCTCCGCCCCCGTTCAGGAACGGCGTCAGCTGGCTTACTCTTGCGGTGGACGGCCCATCGGGGCGGCCCTGGTGACTGGGTCGCTCCGTGCATTGGTCTACGGCCGGCAAGGTAGACGGGAGAGCCGTGTGACCGTTGGTTGCTTGCTTATAGTGATCAGTTGATCACCTGGAGTAATATCCTTAAATTTATTGTGACATAAACGGGGATTCGCGTTGCCGAAAGGTACGCTTACTCGCTAGTTTCCCCCCACCAACGTTTTTACCGACGAAACCCGAGGTGACCTCGAGTGGCTCTTCCTCCCCTCACTCCCGACCAGCGCGCGGCGGCCTTGGAGAAGGCCGCCAGAGCGCGTAAAGAACGCGCAGAGGTGAAGAATCGCCTCAAGCGCGGAGCCACAACGCTCTCTGACGTCATCAAGGAAGGCACGACCGATGACGTCATTGGCAAGATGAAGGTCTCGGCCTTGCTCGAGTCGATGCCCGGCGTCGGCAAGGTCCGGGCCAAGCAGATCATGGAACGGCTTGGCATCGCCGAGTCCCGCCGCGTCCGCGGGCTTGGCGCGAACCAGCGCTCGGCGCTAGAGCACGAGTTCGGTTCGGACATCTGAGGCGGCCAGCGGACTCCGGGAGCGGGCACAGGGGCATGGTGGCCCAGTCCGGTGATTTCGTGCGCGACTCCGCCACCCCCGGCCGAGCCGCGAGGATCGGCGGTGGATACTGCCGTTCCATGCGGAAGTTCTCCCGGCTGACCGTGCTCTCCGGGCCCTCCGGGGTCGGGAAGAGCACGGTCATCGCGGAACTGCGCCGGTGCTGCCCCGAACTGTGGCTTTCGGTCTCCGTCACGACGCGGTCGCCACGGGCGGGGGAGGCCGACCGGCGCGAATATCACTTTGTCGGCGACAAGGAATTCGACCGGATGGTCGTCGACGGCGAGCTACTGGAATGGGCGGAGTTCGCCGGTAATAGGTACGGAACGCCGCGAAAGCCCCTGGATGAGAAGCTGGCCGCCGGGATTCCGTGCCTCCTGGAGATCGATCTCGAGGGGGCCCGGCAGGTGCGGCAGAGCATGCCCGATGCCCGGCTGGTCTTCCTGGCCCCGCCGTCCTGGGAGGAACTGGTGCGCAGGCTCACCGGGCGCGGCACGGAGCCGCCCGAGGTCGTCCGGCGGCGGCTGGACGCGGCGCGCCGCGAGCTCGCCGCGGCGGGCGAATTCGACCTCACGCTGGTCAACACGTCAGTCCAGGACGTGTGCTGCCAGGTGGTAGCCTTGGTTTTCGGCTCCGATGAGCGATGCTCGGGTGAGCGGTAAGCGTTAATCAGACGAAAGGCGTGATGTGGCCGGGACTCCCGCCGCAGATGGCATTATCAACCCGCCGATCGACGACCTTCTCAAGGTCGTGGACAGCAAGTACCAGCTCGTCATTATGGCCGCGAAGCGGGCGCGGCAGATCAACGCGTACTACTCGCAGCTGGGTGAGGGCCTGCTCGAGTACGTGGGCCCGCTGGTGGAGACCCGGGTCCAGGAGAAGCCGCTGTCCATCGCGCTGCGTGAAGTGCGGGACGGGCTTCTCTCGGTCGAGCGCATCGAGGGCTGACGGCCGCCTGGCCAGCCGGGACCGCGTCCGGGCGGGAGTGCGTGTGGCACCGCGGGTCATCCTCGGCGTAACGGCCGGCATATCTGCCTACAAGGCGTGCGAACTGCTCCGGCGGCTCACCGAAACAGGTCATGACGTTCGGGTCGTGCCCACCCCGGACGCGCTGCGATTCGTCGGCGAGGCGACCTGGGCGGCGCTGTCCGGCCATCCCGTCACCACTGATTCCTGGACCGGGGCCGATCAGGTTCCGCACGTCCGGCTCGGGCAGTCGGCGGATCTCGTGATCGTCGCCCCGGCCACGGCGGACCTTATGGCGCGGGCCGCGGCCGGCATGGCGGGTGACCTGCTGACCGCGACGCTGCTGACCGCGCGCTGCCCGGTGCTGTACGCGCCGGCGATGCACACGGAGATGTGGGAGCACCTGGCCACGCGGGCCAACGTCGCGCTGCTGCGGGACCGCGGGGCGATCGTGCTCGATCCGGCCAGCGGCCGTCTCACGGGTGCGGACTCCGGAGTCGGCCGGTTGCCGGAGCCTGGTGAGATATTCGCGGCCGCGATGCGGGTCCTGGCGCGGGGCGCGGGCGGGCTCGGCCAGGACATGGCCGGCCGGAAGGTCGTCGTGTCCGCCGGAGGCACCCGCGAGGAACTTGACCCGGTGCGGTTCCTCGGTAACTGGTCCTCTGGCCGGCAAGGGTACGCGTTCGCGGAAACGGCCGTCGCCCGCGGGGCCAAGGTGACGCTGGTGGCGGCGAACGTCGCGCTGCCCGACCCGGCCGGGGCGCGCGTGATCCGGGTGATCTCCGCGCTGGAGATGCGCGATGTGATGCTGGCCGAGGCGGCTGACGCCGACGCGATCGTGATGGCCGCCGCCGTGGCCGACTTCCGCCCCGCGGAGCGGAGCCGGGGAAAGATAAAGAAGGATGGCCCGGAACCCCTCCCGATCGGGCTCGTTCCGAATCCTGACATCCTCGCCGAGCTGTCCGCGCTGCGCAGGACGGCGGCCGGCGGGTCCGGCGCGCCTGGCGCCCTCCCCGGGTTGCCGCGTCCCGGGCAGGTTATCGTCGGCTTCGCGGCGGAGACCGCGCCGGACCTGGCCGAAAGCCGGGCCAAGCTCGCTCGCAAAGGCTGCGACCTGCTGGTTGTCAACCGGGTCGGAAACGGGCTGGCCTTCGGGACCAGTGACAACGAGGCCGTTGTGGTGGGCGCCGACGGGTCACAGGTGGAGATCCCGCGGGTCCCCAAGGAGGTCCTGGCCGATACCGTCTGGGATCTTGTGGCACCCCGGCTGCGGTCAAAGGTAGCCTTACGCAGGCCAGCTAACGTTATCAAATGCGGGCAGCGGCGATCATGTTAAAGAGGGGGCGCTCGACCGCGCCCCCGCACCTGCACCATGATCATGGATAAACTTCAGGCGAGTCTGCCGGGAAGAAAATTGGACCCTTACAGCAGAAAAGGGAGTCTCGTGGCACGTCGCCTCTTCACCTCCGAGTCGGTCACTGAAGGTCATCCGGACAAGATGGCCGACCAGATCAGTGATGCCGTCCTCGACGCCATGATCAAGGACGACACCGAGAGCCGGGTCGCCGTCGAGACTCTGATCACCACCGGCCAGGTGCACGTCGCGGGTGAGGTCACCACCCGGACCTACGTCGACATCCCGGGCATCATCCGGGAGAAGATCCTTGAGGTCGGCTACGACTCCTCCGCCAAGGGTTTCGACGGGGCCTCCTGTGGCGTGTCGGTGTCCATCGGGTCGCAGTCGCCGGACATCGCCCTCGGCGTCGACGACGCCTATGAGTACCGCGAGGGCGAGGGCGCTGAGGACTTTGACCGGCAGGGGGCCGGCGACCAGGGTCTGATGTTCGGGTACGCGTGCCGCGAGACACCCGAGCTGATGCCCCTCCCGATCATGCTGGCGCACCAGCTGTCCAAGCAGCTCTCCAACGTCCGCCGCAGCGGAACCGTGCCGTACCTGCGCCCGGACGGCAAGACCCAGGTGACGGTCGAGTATTCGGGCATCACGCCGGTGCGGCTCGACACGGTCGTGGTGTCCACGCAGCACGCCCCGGACATCAACCTGAAGGAACTGCTGGCCCCCGATATCAAGGACTACGTGGTCGCCCCCGCGCTGGCCGCCCTCGAACTGGACACGTCCAGCTACCGGCTGCTGGTCAACCCCACCGGCCGTTTCGAGGTGGGCGGCCCGATGGGAGACGCCGGCCTGACCGGCCGCAAGATCATCATTGACACATACGGCGGCATGGCCCGGCACGGCGGCGGCGCGTTCTCCGGCAAGGACCCGTCCAAGGTGGACCGCAGCGGGGCGTACGCGATGCGGTGGGTGGCGAAGAACGTGGTCGCGGCGGGGCTCGCCGACCGGTGCGAGACGCAGGTCGCGTACGCGATCGGAAAGGCCAAGCCGGTCGGGTTGTTCGTCGAGTGCTTCGGCACCGAGAAGGTGCCGGTCGAGCGGATTCAGGACGCCGTCCTGGAAGTGTTCGACCTCCGGCCGCGGGCCATCATCTCCGTCCTGGACCTGCAGCGCCCCATCTACTCGCAGACCGCCACCTACGGGCACTTCGGCCGCACCGAGCCGGATTTCTCCTGGGAGCGCGCCGACCGGGTGGAGCAGCTGCGCGCCGCTGCCGGCCTCTGATCCAGGTATCGCGGATCTCGGTATCGGGCCCGGCCCGGCCACCGAGCCCGGGCCGGCCCCTTATCCATCAGCGGCTGTCTATCAGCCGGGCGCCCGCCTCTATCGGCCGCCTGGCGGCTTCCTGCTGATATGCTGCGGTCACACTGGTCACACTGGTCACACCGAGTAAGCCGTAGCAACATAGAGCCAGCACCGGTACATACTTTGCCGATCGGCTTACCCGGTTTTGTATGCCGGTATATGACTTCGTCTTTTCGTGCCCTTAATTGCGTGCCGCGTCATGCAGGCTTCCCCGGGAGCTGGCATACCGGCCATACGCTGACCGGAACCAGGCGATTCCCCGGCACCTGCGGGAATGCCGTCATACCAGCCGGCATTTAGCAACTTCCTGCCGGGCCGCGTCTCTTTCATGAGTCCACACCCTGGCGGCCTGACCGTGCCTCGCGGCGCCCGGCGCGTCCCGTCAGTGAATCTTGCTGCCGAGGGCACGCGGGGGGTCACACCCGCCACAGCCTGCACGCTCGTGCGATCCAGCGCCAGGTTTCCGGTCATCCCAGCAATGTCATCCAGCCATACCCCGGCGTCCGAAATGCGTTAATCCGTAGCTATCGGGACGTTGCGGTCTATTCATTCAGCGTAAGCCCGATGTTGACCAAAGGCCGGCTGGGTGGTACGCAATTTCCTATTAGGAGCGACTATTCTGACCGCCTTATTGACGGCTGGCATAAATGCGGGCTGGCGGCCCCGCAGGAGGGAGTTTAGGGGAAATTTCCTGGTCGGCGCCCTCCGTCAACGCCACATGAGGCACGCGCGCGGGCACACGCCGTAGCACTTGCGGATGAGTGTGCGGATGAATATGCGAAAGCCCATGCGAATGCACGTGCATCTTCAATAACATAAGACTGTCCGGACCCGCACGACGCGGCCGGGGTAGCGTGCCACGACCGTGCCTGAGGTCCAAGACGGCCAGCGCACTGCTAGTGGTCATAGCCAGTCAGGGAGACACGACGATGGGTGGCATCTACAACGGCATGTCCGCCAGCGACCTTGAGGGAGCGGCGTGGCGGAAGAGCCAGCGCAGCAACTCACAGGGAGCCTGCGTGGAGATCGCCAGGATCGACGCCGAGACAGTTGCGATGCGCAACTCCAGGGACCCGCACGGCCCGGCGCTCATTTGCCGCCGGGACGCCATCGTGGCCCTCATGGACGGCCTGCGGGACGGGGAGTTCGACCACCTCGTCTCCTGATGCCGGCCGCCTGGTGAGCCGGTCAGCCGGGACATCAGTTCGTGGCCGGCCGCGAACGTCCGCCGTCCCCGCCATCGCGCCCTGCGTGGCGGGGCGGCGGCCTGGTGTGCTTCAGGCCGGCGAAGCCCGGGCATCCTCACTGCGAGCCTCCCGCGCGGCGGCCTGCCGGACCGTCGGCACGGTCGGCACGGTCGGCACGGTCGGCACGGTCGGCACGGTCGGCACGGTCGCCGGGATATCCGAACCGGAGATACCGACATGACGGACACCCCGCTCGACCTGGTCGCGCTCGACGAGAGGCGATCCCGGCTCCGCGCCGCCTACCTGATGGACAGGCGGCCGGGCCGGACCGGACGGAGGAGCGCCGCGGGGGACGACCGGAGCCGGGGACTGGGCGTGGCAGGATCGGGAGGTGGCCACGATCCTGCTGCTATCCACCGCCGATACCGAGCTTCTCGCCGCGCGCGCTTCGGGGGCCGGCTACCGGACCGCGAACCCGGCGCGCATCTCGCTCGGTGAGCCCCCCGCCCCGGATCAGCGGGCCGCCCCGGATCGGCCGGGGCCGCTTGCGGCGCTGACCGACGGGGCGGACATCGTCGTGCTGCGCCTGCTCGGCGGGCGCCAGGTGTGGCCTGCTGGGGTCGCGGTGCTGCGCGCCACCGGGATGCCGCTGGTCGCGCTGGGCGGCGAATCGGCGCCCGACGCGGAGCTCATGGCGCTGTCCACCGTCCCGGCCGGAGTGGCCGCCGAGGCGCTCGGTTACCTGCGCGAGGGCGGCCCCGCCAACCTGCGTGAGCTCGCGGCTTTTCTGTCCAACACCGTCCTGCTCACCGGCGAGGGCTTCGCCCCGCCCGAGCCCGCACCCTCCTACGGCGTGCACCGCCTGCCCGCCCCCGCTGTCCCCGCTAGCCCCCGCCCGGCAGGCCCCGGCCCGGCAGGCCCCGGCCCGGCAGGCCCCGGCCCGGCAGGCCCCGGCCCGGCAGGCCCCGCCCCGGCAGGCCCCACCCCGGTAAGCTCCGTCGCGAGCGACAGCCCCCAGACCGAACGGCCCACGGTCGCGGTGATCTTCTACCGGGCGCACGAACTCTCGGGCAACACCGGTTTCGTCGACACGCTCTGCGCGGCGATCACCGAGCACGGCGCGACGCCCCTGCCGGTGTACTGCTCCTCGCTTCGGTCCGCCGATCCCGGCCTGGCCGAACTTCTCCGCCCGGCCAGCGCCATCATCACGACCGTCCTCGCGGCCGGGGGTTCGGTCGCCGCGGACGCGGGCACCGACGGCGACTGGGACGCCGGCGCACTCGCCGGGCTGGGCGTGCCGCTCATCCAGGGCCTCTGCCTGACCTCATCGCGCGCCCAGTGGCACGACGCGGGCGGCGGCCTGAGCCCGATCGACGCGGCCATGCAGGTCGCCATCCCCGAGTTCGACGGGCGCCTGACCGCGGTCCCGTTCTCCTTCAAGGAGGAGGGGCCGGACGGCATCCCGGTCTACGTCGCCGACCGCGAGCGGGCCAGCCGCCTCGCGGGCATCGCCGTCCGGCACGCGCGCCTGGCCGCCACCCCGAACCGGGCCAAGCGCGTCGTGATCATGCTGTCCTCCTACCCGACGAAACACTCCCGGGTCGGAAACGCCGTCGGCCTCGACACGCCCGCCTCCGCGGTCCGCCTGCTGCAGGCCCTGCGCGACGCCGGATATGACCTCGGTGGCGGCTTCCCGGACGACGGCGACACGCTCATCCACACGCTCATCGCGGCCGGCGGCTACGACACCGAATGGCTGACCGAGGAGCAGCTCAGCGCGGCGCCGGCGCGGGTCCCGCTGCCGGTCTACCGCGAGTGGATCTCATCTTTGCCGAACGGGCCGCGGCAGCGGGTCATCGCGCAGTGGGGTGAGCCGCCGGGTGAGCTGTACACCGACGGCGACGACATCGTGCTGGCCGCCCTGCGGTTCGGGAACGTGGTGGTGATGATCCAGCCGCCGCGCGGTTTCGGCGAGCACCCGGTCGCCATCTACCACGACCCGGACCTGCCGCCGTCCCACCACTACCTGGCGGCCTACCGGTGGCTGGACGAGGAGTTCGGCGCGGACGCGATCATCCATCTGGGCAAGCACGGCACCCTGGAGTGGCTGCCCGGCAAGGGCCTGGGCCTGTCGGAGCAGTGTGCGCCCGATGCCGTCCTGCGGGACGTCCCGCTCATCTACCCGTTCATCGTGAACGACCCGGGGGAGGGGACCCAGGCCAAGCGGCGCGCGCACGCGGTCATCGTCGATCACCTGGTCCCGCCGATGGCCCGCGCCGACAGCTACGGCGAGCTCGCCCGGCTGGAGCAGTTGCTGGATGAGTACGCGACGGTCGCGGCGCTGGACCCGGGCAAGCTGCCCGCGGTCCGGGCGCAGATCTGGTCGCTGGTGCACACGGCGCAGCTGCACCACGACCTGAACGTCCCGGCCGAGCCGGGCGCGGCCGGGTTCGACGACTTCGTGCTGCACGTCGACGGCTATCTCTGCGAGGTCAAGGACGCCGCGATCCGGGACGGCCTGCACATCCTGGGCGAGGCGCCCACCGGGGAAGCGCTCACCAACCTGGTCCTGGTCATCCTGCGTTCCGCGCAGCTGTGGAGCGCCCGCTGGGGCGCGCTCCCGGGCCTGCGCGCCGCGCTCGGGCTGGCCGAGGGCCGCGACGACGCGTCCCGCGCCGAGACCGACGGCTATGAGCGCACCGCCCGCGCCCTCGCCGAGGCCATGGCCGCCACCAGGTGGGACCCCGCCCGCGTGCCCGATGTCGTCGCCGCCGTGCTCAGCTCCCCGGGAGATCCGCCCGCCCCGGGGTGCGCCGAGACCTCTGCCACCACAAACCTTCCCGGTGACACTCCCGCCCTTCACCTCGCCGGGGATGTCCTGGACGGGGGAGAAGGCGCGCCAAGGCCCGTTCGGGAAGACGGGAAGGATCCGGCGGCGGTGGTACGGGTTCTGCAGTTCGCGTGTACGGAAGTGGTGCCGCGCCTGGCCGCCACGATGGGGGAGATCGGTGCGGTGCTGCGCGCGCTGTCCGGCGGGTATGTCCCCGCCGGACCGTCGGGGTCGCCCACCCGCGGGCTGGTCAACGTGCTGCCGACCGGGCGGAACTTCTACTCGGTCGACCCCAAGGCCATCCCGTCGCCGAACTCCTGGGACACCGGGGCGGCGCTGGCCGAATCGCTGCTCGCCCGGCATCTTGCCGACGAGGGCAGCTACCCGCGCTGCATCGGCCTGACCGTCTGGGGCACGTCGGCGATGCGCACCCAGGGCGACGACATCGCCGAAGTCCTCGCGCTGATCGGGTGCCGCCCGGTCTGGGATGAGGTCTCGCGCCGGGTCACCGGCTTCGCCGTCGTCCCGCCGGAGGAACTGGGGCGGCCGCGGATCGACGTCACCGTGCGCATCTCCGGGTTCTTCCGTGACGCGTTCCCGCACGTTATCGCGCTGCTGGACGACGCGATCGCCGCGGTCGCGGCCCTGGACGAGGCCGCCGACGTGAACTATCTGCGCGCGCACGCCACCGCCGACCAGGCCGCGCACGGGGACTGGCGCCGCGCGACGACCCGGATCTTCGGCTCCAAGCCGGGCGCGTACGGGGCGGGCCTGCTCCCGCTGATCGACGCGCGGAACTGGCGTGACGACGCCGACCTGGCCGAGGTCTACGCGGTCTGGGGCGGCTACGCCTACGGCCGCGACCTGGACGGCGCCCCCGCGCGGACCGACATGGAGACCGCGTTCGCGCGAATCGCGGTGGCGGCCAAGAACGCCGATACCCGCGAGCACGACATCGCCGACTCCGATGACTACTTCCAGTACCACGGCGGCATGGTGGCCATGGTCCGGTCGCTGACCGGGCGCAGCCCGGCCGCCTACATCGGCGATTCGGCCACTCCCGATGCGGTCAGGACCCGGACGCTGGCGGAGGAGACACGCCGGGTATTCCGTTCCCGGGTGGTCAATCCCCGGTGGATCGCGGCGATGCGCAGGCACGGCTACAAGGGCGCGTTTGAGCTGGCCGCGACGGTGGACTACCTGTTCGGGTACGACGCGACCGCGCACGTCGTGGCGGACTGGATGTATGAGCGGCTCGCCGCCGCGTACGTGTTCGACCCGGAGAACCAGGCGTTTATGGAAAAATCCAACCCGTGGGCCCTGCGCGGCATAACGGAACGTCTCCTGGAGGCGGCCCAGCGTGGCATGTGGGCGGAGCCGGATCCCAAGACGCTGGACCAGCTCCGGCAGGTCTTCCTCGACTTGGAGGGCGACCTCGAGGCAGGCGGGTAACGGCCGGATGCGGCACAGTTATGCGATGTTGCGTTCGCGATTCGCACGTCCGTGACACAATGTGAGGTAATGGTTCAGCGGAGGCAGTGATGGCTCAGACGTCACCGGTCCCCGTGGGGGTGGATCCCAGCGTGCCCACTCCTGCGCGGATATATGATTACATGCTGCGCGGCGAGCACTACCTTGACGTGGACGCGCACGCGGCCGAGCAAATCCTGTGCGCCGTACCGGAGATCCGGGACTGCGCGTGGTCCAACCGCGGGTTTCACCAGCGGGCGGCGAAATGGATCGCCGAGCGCGGGATCCGGCAGTTCATCGACATCGGCTCCGGGCTGCCGACCGTCGGAAACACGCACGAGGTCGTCCAGCGGGTGATCCCGGACGCCAGGGTCGTCTATATCGACAACGATCCGATGGTGGAAGCGCAAGGCCGCGTGCTGCTCGCCGGCGCCGGGACGACCGCCGTGATCCGGGGTGACCTGCGCGAGCCGGACGCGATTCTCAGCAACCCCGAGCTTCGGCGGCTCATCGATTTCAGCGAACCGGCCGGGGTGCTGATGACCGCCGTGCTGATGTTCGTGTCCGACCACTCGGACCCGTGGGGCCTGGTGACGCGGTACATGGATGCGATCGCTGCCGGAAGTTACCTGTCGCTGTCGCACCTCACCGACGAGTGCAAGCCGCCGCTCACCGTGGAGCGGTTCCGTGCCGTCTTCGACAAGGCCAGCGAGCGCATGCACTTCCGGTCGCGCGCCGATATCGCGCGGTTCTTCGACGGCCTGGAACTGGTTCCGCCGTACGAGGGCGCCGACCCCGGCCTCAGCTTCACCGGCCTCTGGGGCGCGGAGGATCCGGTGCTCGCGGACAGCGAGGGCCAGCGCTGGCTTTACTGCGGGGTTGCCAGGCGCCCGTGATCGCCAAGCCCACGATCGAGGAACTCGGCATCGACCCTGACGCTCAGGAATGGCAGCGCTCGGGAGAGGGAGCCGGTGCCATTGAGATTGCTTTTGCCCGCGTGACCTCCGGTGTTTTCGGGATCTCCGGCATTTCCGGGGTGCTCAGTGCGTTCGGAATGCCCAGTGTGTCCAGGGCGCCCAGTGTGTCCGGGGCTTCTGGTGTGTCCGGGGCTTCTGGTGTGTCCGGGGCTTCTGGTGTGTCCGGGGCTTCTGGTGTGTCCGGGGCTTCTGGTGTGTCCGGGGCTTCTGGGGATAACGGCGCGCAGGGGGCGGCGAAACCACGCGACGAGGACTGGATTCTGATGCGGGTCGCCGATGATCCAGACCGCCGGGTGCTCGTGTTCGACCGGAACGAGTGGGAGTGCTTTCTGGACGGTGCCCGAAAAGGCGAATTCGACGACGCGGCTGGTAATGCTACCAAGGACCGCCCGCACGAGCCGTCGGCAGAGCGGTTTGACCTCGTAAAATGCCGCGAAACGAGGCGTGAGCAGGCATCGGCGGGCCACCGGAATGAGCCGGTCCCGGCTGAGGTCTGCTCATTAAAAGTATCGCTTTGCGAATCGCAACTTGGGTAGTCTTATGCTGACGTTGCGGACTTGTCAGGGAGGCAGAGCGGCGTGACCGACGATGCGTACGGCGCCACCATCGCCAAGCGCTGGCTGTCTCACCGCCTCGCCGACCTTCGCGTGGTCAGCGGTTACACCGCCAACCATGTCTGCGACATCCTGAACTGGGGCCGGGGCAAGGTGGGCCGCTTTGAGGCCAATCAGTGGAAGCGTCCCGAGATGAGCGACGTCCGGGACCTGCTCCGCATCTACGGCGTCGAGGGCAGCGAGGGCGAGCAGGTCGAGGAGCTTGCCATCCGGGCCCGCGCCCGGCCCTGGTGGCGCGACTTCCCGGAGATCTTCGACAGCGAGTTCCCCGGCTACGAGAACGACGCCAGCACGATTCGCGCGTTCATGCCGCTCGTCCTGCCCGGGTTGCTGCAGACGCCGGCCTATATCGAGTCGCTGCTGCGGACGGGTCCCCGGCCGCCGAAGTGGCGGCGGGACGCGCTGGCCGCGCGGCTGCGCCGGCAGGAGATTCTCGACCGCTCCGACGGGACCGCCCCGATGCTGAGCGCCGTGATCACCGAGGCGTCCCTGCTGTACCGGTGGGGCACCCAGGGCGACCGCAGGGAGCAGATTGCCCACCTCGCCGACATGGCGGGCCGCCGCAACGTCGAGCTGCGCGTTCAGCGCTTCGAGGACGGGCCGCCGAGCGGTGCGCATTCCATGGTCAACATCTTTGGCTTCGGCAGCGGGGACCCGAGCTTCGTCTTTGTGGAGACCGACTACATGATCGAGGAGGTGAGCAAGCGGGAATCGGTGCGCGGCTACGTGCAGTCGTTCGACCGTGCCTCCGACGGAGCGCTCGACCCGCGCGACACGGTGGCCTATCTCGAGCGTCTCGCCGGCCGACTGGAGTGAGCAATGACCGATGACCGACTGGAGTAAGCAATGACCGATCTGTCTCATGCCATCTGGCGCAAGGCGCGCCGAAGTTCCCACAACGGCGGCTGCGTGGAGATTGCGGCCAATCTCCCCGGCGTGACCGCCGTACGGGATAGCAAGTTCCCGGAGGGCGGCGCGCACGTCATCGACCGGACTGCATTCGCCAGATTCCTGGCGGATGTCAAGGGGGGGCGCTACGACATCGAGGTGTCGTAGTAGGGGGTGGTGGATCCCCCGGGGGGCATTCCCGGGGGATCCACCCATTTTTCTGCCCTGTCTCAAGGCCTGGCGTTCCACCATGTGGTTTCTGCCGCGACTGTGACTGTCCGCGGGCGATTTGTCCGCTGCCATAGCCGAAACGCCGGCCGTCCCGGCGGCCCGGTGCCCCAGGCAGGCGCCCAGGGGCACCGGGCCGGCCCGGTTAGTGCCCGGCCGCGGGCCGGGGGCCCGCGTTCATGGTGGCGGCCACGTTCGTGTACGCCCCGATCACCCGGTCCCAGAATCCCAGGACGTCGATGGCCGTGGCGACCAGGGCGTTCCGCTCGGCGGCCGGCGCGCGGAAGTCGGTGACCGTCATGCCCGAGGTCCAGCGGCCGGTGGTCTCGACCTCCACCCGGGCGGGCAGACAGCCCAGCAGGCCGTGGTCGGCGACGTAGGCCACCGCGCACACGTCGTGCACGGCGGGGTCGGCCGCGACCGGCGCGAGCGCCTCATCTTGCTGGCGGTTCCCGCCGGGACCGGGCCGGGCGGACAGCGGGTCCTCGTCCGAGGAGTAGTGCTCCAGGCCGGGCAGCAGCAGTTCACTGGCCAGCGCACCCAGGCCCCGCATCCGGTCCCGTACCGCTGCGGTCGCCCGGGCCTGCAGGGTGACGTCTAGCCCCACCATGGTGACCGTCCAGCCTGCGTGGAAGACGATGGCGGCGGCCTCCGGGTCGACGGCCATGTTGAACTCGGCCGCGGGCGTGGTGTTTCCCCGGCCGGATGAACCGCCCATGATCACAAAGTCCTTGACCTGGCTGACCAGTTGCGGCTCCCGGTGAACGGCCAGGGCGATGTTGGTCAGCGGGCCGGTGGCGACGAGGGTGATCTCACCCGGGGCCGCGCCGATCGTCTCGATCAGGAAATCGATGGCGTGACCGCCGGCGGGCCGTGATTCCGGGGGCGGCAGCACCGCACCGCCGAGGCCGGTATCCCCGTGCACGTTCCGGGCATCCACCGGCGGGCGGAGCAGCGGCGCGGGGCTGCCCGGGGTGACCGGGATGCCCGCCGCGCCGATGAACTCGCAGACCCGCTGCGCGTTGGACGTGGTGAGGTCCAGGCCCACGTTGCCGGCCACGGTGGTGATGCCGCGCAGATCAAGATCCGGGCTGCCGGCCGCGAAGGTGATGGCCAGCGCGTCGTCGATGCCTGGATCGCAGTCCAGAATGATCTTCTCAGCCACCCGCGGTTCCCTTCCCTGCGACGTGCAGGCCGGCCCTGCCACGACGCTACCGACTAGCCTCGTGCCAAGGCCAAGGGAGGTTCGATATGCACCAGCCGCCCATCCCGCACATCGCCAGGACCGACCCGGAGATCGCCAGCCTGATCGAGCAGGAGGCCCGCAGGCAGTTCGAGAAGATCCGGCTGATCCCGTCGGAGAACTACGTGTCGGTGGCCGTGCTCGAGGCCTCGGGCTCGGTGCTGACCAACAAGTACTCGGAGGGATACCCGGGCCGCCGCTACTACGAGGGCCAGCAGTTCATCGACATCATCGAGACCATGGCCATGCAGCGGGCGCAGGCGCTGTTCGGCGTCGAGCACGCCAATGTTCAGCCGTACTCGGGCTCCCCGGCCAACCTGGCCGTCTACCTGGCCTTCGCCCAGCCCGGCGACACGATCATGGGGATGTCGCTGCCGATGGGCGGTCACCTTACCCATGGCTGGCCGGTGTCGGTGACGGGCAGGTGGTTCCACAGCGTCCAGTACAGCGTCCGCGCCGATACGGGCCGCCTGGACCTGGACGAGGTGCGTGACCTGGCCCGCCGGGAACGGCCGAAGCTCATCTTCTGCGGCGGGACGGCGATCCCGCGGACCATCGACTTCCCCGCGTTCGCGGAGATCGCCGCCGAGGCCGGCGCGGTGCTCGTGGCGGACATCGCGCACATCGCCGGGCTGATCGCCGGCGGGGCCCACCCCTCCCCGGCCGGCCACGCCGGCGTGATCACCACGACCACGCACAAGACGCTGCGCGGCCCGCGCGGCGCGATGGTCATGTCGACCGCGGAGCATGCGCCGGCCCTGGACAAGGCGGTGTTCCCCGGGCTGCAGGGCGGGCCGCACGACCACACCACCGCCGCGATCGCCGTGGCCCTGCACGAGGCCGCGCAGCCCGAGTTCCGCGACTACGCGCACCGGGTGGTCACCAACGCGCGGGCGCTGGCCGGGGCGCTGATCGCGCGCGGTTACGACCTCGTGTCCGGTGGCACCGACAACCACCTGATCCTGGTCGACCTGACCGGGCAGGGGGTCGGAGGCAAGCCCGCGGCGCGGGCGCTGGACCGGGCCGGCATCGAGCTCAACTACAACACCGTGCCGTACGACCCGCGCAAGCCGTTCGACCCGTCCGGTATCCGGCTCGGCACGCCCGCGATCACCACGCGTGGCCTCGGCGAGGAGCACATGCCGCTGATCGCCGCCTGGTTGGATGACGCGATCACCGCCGCGGCCAAGGAGGACGAGGCGGCGCTGGACCTGATCGCCCATGAGGTCCGCGATCTGCTGGCCGCCTTCCCCATGCCCGGCTGGTCCGCCCCCTGACGCCGGCCCTGTCGCCCGCCGGCGTCTCATTATCCGGGACAATCTTGGTCTCTGTGAGGTAGAACTATCGTCGGCCCGATGGCGGGCGTTCGCCGCAGGTGCTGGATGCTGGGCCTGGGCATGGGGGTCAGCTGGCCGCTTGGCCTCGTCCCGGAGCTTACGCGGATCCCCCTGCCAGCGTTCGTTCAGCACGGCCGCCCCGTCGCCGGGCATGGTGGCCGTCCGCTCGTCGCAGCGGTTGTAGTGGCGGCGGGCAGCCACAGGCGGTTCCCTTCGTCGGTTACCCCTCTTCGGGGCCGGCTTCCCGGTCCTGGGCGGCCTGGGCCGGGACCACCTTCTCCTGGCCGAATGCTTCGGCGGGCGCATCCCGGTGCGGGGCCACGCTCCGTCTGTCGCCGAGGTGAACCCCGCCCTGCACGGGGCCGCTCCACGGTGGCGTGGAGGCCGGCTCGGTCCGGCGGGGTGCCCGGCCGGCCAGCACGGGCAGGATCAGCATCACGCCCAACAGGATCACGGCGCCGATCGACAGGACGATCAGGCCGCTTTCCGGCATGTTGGTGATGTTTTTCTCCGCCAGCGGTGCGGCTATGTGCGATGCGGCCATGTGCGACGCAACTGACATCGGCCGTTACCTCCTCGTGCCTAGCCCTACCCGAAGACGCCTCCGGTATCTATAGTCCCTTACTCGCCTCGGGCACAACGAGCACGGGGCACGGCGCGTGGTGCAAGACGTACTGGCTGACGGCTCCGGGCAGCCCGGCCGCGCGTCGCACCCGCGTCGCACCGGGCGCCGGGCGGCATCGCCGCCCGGCGCCCGGTCGCCAGCGCTCACACCTGCGCAGAAGCGTCAGGCCCCAGAGAGCCGGGTTGACGTTTTGGGGGTGCGCCAGTTGACGGTGGGCAGGAGTGCTCCGGGGCGGACGCGGTGGGCGTAGCGTTTGGTGATTTCGAACAGGGATTCGATCAGCGTGTCGGACAGCAGGTGGGGCTGCAGGCCGAGCTCGATGAGCCTGGTGTGGGTGACGTTGTAGTAGTGCTCGCCCAGCTCCACCCGGGGGTTGTCGAGGTAGTCGATGTGCACGTCTTCGGGGCTGGCGGCCTGGATGGTCTCGGCGATCTGCTTCACCGACATCCACTCGGTGATCTGGTTGAACACGCGGAACTCGCCGCGGTCGGCGGGGTTTTCGCACGCGAGCTGGACGCAGCGGACGGTGTCGCGGATGTCGATCGTGCCGCGGGTCTGCCCGCCGGTGCCGTAGACAGTCAGCGGGTGGCCGATGACCGACTGGATCACGAACCGGTTCAGCACGGTGCCGAACACCGCGTCGTAGTCGAACCGGGTGAACAGGCGCTCGTCGCGGGCGGTCTCAGGGGTTTGCTGGCCGTAGACCACGCCCTGGTTCAGGTCGGTGGCGCGCAGGTTCCATATCCGGCACGCGAACTCGATGTTGTGGCTGTCGTGCACCTTGGACAGATGGTAGAACGACCCCGGCCGCTTGGGGAATAGCACCCGGTCCCGGCGGCCGTTGTGCTCGACTTCCAGCCAGCCTTCCTCGATGTCGATGTTGGGGGTGCCGTATTCGCCCATCGTGCCCAGCTTGACCAGGTGAATCTCGGGGTTGATCTCGGCGATCGCGAACAGCAGGTTCAAGTTCCCGATCACGTTGTTCTGCTGGGTGTAGACCGCGTGCGCCCGGTCGATCATCGAATACGGCGCGGCGCGCTGCTCGGCGAAGTGCACCACGGCGTCGGGGGTGAAGTCCTCGATGATGTGATAGGTGAACATCGCATCGGTCAGATCACCGATATAACACCCGATGCTCTGCCCGGTCAGCTCCTTCCACACCGCGATCCGCGTCTGCAGCGGCTCGATCGGCACCAGGGACTCGACCCCGAGCTCATTGTCATAATGCCGGCGGACGAAGTTATCAGCCACCGCCACCTGGTGCCCGGCCTCGGACAAATGCAGCGCGGTCGGCCACCCGAGGTACCCGTCCCCGCCCAACACCAAAATGTTCATACTCCGTTTTCCTGCCTTGGGGTCGTAGTGTCGTTTTCGGTCATGTGTCTGCCTTGGCCGGTCGCTGATCCCGGCGACGCGCCTTCCTGCCTAACTCAGCGTTTTCCCAGTTCATCTGGAGTCCGCATTGGCTGCGCTCGGTGTTGCGACACGGTAGCGTGCTGCCGTGCGGCTAGGAGACCGCCGGGAGAACATACAACATACGGTCACCCCGGGCGCTGTGGCCTGCGGCGTCGGCACTTTTGCCTGCTCTCCGGGGCCTCGTCGGCAGCCCTTTATCGTCGGTCACGTAACCTGGGACATCAATGGCACTCGCATCGAGCCGGATCGGCGCTGCGCTGATCCGCAAGGCACGCACCAACGTCGGTGTCCGTTTCACCCGGTTCACCCTGGTGGCCGTGGCCTCCGTGGTCGCCAGCCAGGTGGCGCTGAGCATCTTCATCGGCCCGGCGAACATGACGGCTGGAATCTCCGGCGGCCTGGCGGCGATCATCGGCGCGGCGGTCAGCTACGTGCTGAGCCGCTGGGCGTGGGAGCGCAAGGGTAAGCCGCAGCTGCTGACGGAAACGCTGCCGTTCTGGCTGGTCTCGATAGCTGCGTGGGTCATCCTTGGCCTGGCCGCGAAGCTGGGCGTGGCCCTGGCCGAGGCGATCGGGGTCGGCGGCATCAAGCGGGTGCTGCTGACCGACGGCACGTATTTCGCCGCCAACTGCCTGACGTTCCTGGGGCGTTTCGTAATCTTCCATTACGTCCTCTTCGCCGACCGGCCGCCCCTGCGCGAGTCCGGTCCGCCCATCAGTTCGTCCGGCGGGGCGGCGCGGGTCCCGTCCGGCGACGACGACCCGTTCGCCATGGCCGCCGGGCCCGCCGGGCCCGGCGCCCCCGCGGACTCCGCGGTTCCGGCCTGCGCCGACCGGGGTGACACCGACGCGGGCCCCGATCTCCGCTGACGCTCGCGCCACCACGTCCCGAAGACTACGCGGCTGAAGCGCAGGCCGTAGAAGAGGTTGTTCACGCCCGGGATGTGCAGGTTGTAGAAGGGGTTCTGCCCCTTCTTGCTCTCGCCGGCCCGGCGCCTGTGGATGGTGGCGGGAACCTCGGCCACCTTGTAGCCGTGGGTGATGACGCCGATCAGCAGTTCTGACGCCTGATACTGCGGCTGCGACAGCTGCACCGCCCCGGTGACCTCCGCCCGCATGGCCCGCAGCCCGAACGTGGTGTCGGTGATCTTCTGGCCGGTCAGCAGGCTGATGGCCGCGGCGAAGAAGCGGACCCCCGCCTGGCGGATCGGGTCCTTGGTCTCCTCGCTGCCCAGCCGCCGGGAGCCGGTCACGAAGTCGGCTTCCCTGGCCACGACCGGCGCGAGCATCCCTTCGATCTCGGCCGGGTTGTACTGGCCGTCCGCGTCCGTCGTCACGATGTACTGCGCGCCGCCGTCCCGGGCGATCCGGTAACCGAGCCGCAGCGCGGCCCCCTGGCCCCGGTTGACCGGGACGTCCGCGACCAGCGCCCCGGCCGCGTCCGCCTCCTTGGCGGTGGCGTCCGCGCAGCCGTCCGCCACGACGATCGTCGCGGCGTCCAGCCCGCACACCCGCGCGGGAAGGCTCCAGACGACCGGCCCGACCGCGCCCTCCTCGTTGTAGGCGGCGATCACCAGCGCAACCGGCGGCAGCTGCCGGACCCGGTCGCCGTACTGGCCGGTCATGACGCGGATCGCGGCGTCATCGACGGCCACGTCGCCGGCGGGCCCGGCGTACCCGTCCGGGTACTTGCCGGCGTACTCCGCCGAAATGCCCGCGCTCATCGCACGCCCTCCGTAGCCAGCGCCGCCGAACCCAGGCCCGCCGTGGCCAGCGCGCCCTCGGGCGCGAAATCGGGCCACACCGTCGCCATCCCCGGCTCGAGGTCGTAGGCCGGCGCGTAACCCAGCCCGCGCGCCGTGGAGATGTCCAGCTTGACCGCAGGCATCTCACCCTGGGCGATCGGGGCGTTCTCGGCCCGGATCGCCACGCCGGTGACCCGGCGCGCGGTCTCCACCATGTCGTTCACCGTGACGGACTGCCCGGAGCCCAGGATGACCGGGCCGGTGTGGCCGGAGCGCCACGCGGCGAAGATCCCGCTGAGGACGTCGTCGACCTGGATCACGTCGCGGATCATCGTGCCGTCGCCGCGGACCTTGACGCCCGTGCCGTCGCGGGCGGCGCGCATCAGCCGCGGGATGAAGCTGTCCTTGTGCTGCATCCCGGGCCCGTAGACGTTGGAGAACCGGAGCGAGACAGCCCCGACCCCGTAGGCGGCCGCGTAGCAGTTGATCAGCATTTCGGACGCGGCCTTGGTCGCGCCGTACGGGGTGAGCGGCCGCAACGGGGCCTGCTCGGTGATGACCGCCCCGCCGACGTTGCCGACAACGGCGTTGGTGGAGGCGAACAGGAACGTCCGCACGCCGCGCTGCCGGGCCAGCTCGAGGAGGCTGGCCGTCACCGCGACGTTGTTCCGGTACGTGGTCCCGGGATCCTTGATCGACTCCAGGACCGAGGTACGCGCCGCGAGGTGGATGATCGTGTCCGTCCCGGGCTGGACCGCCCGGCCCGCGACGTCCGGGTCGTACAGGTCACCGACGATGACCCGCACCGCGCCGCCCGGCGGGCCCGAGCCCGGCGGGCCCGAGCCGCCCGGCGAGCCCGGCAAGCCGGAAGAACCCGGGGCGCCGGGAGAGCCGGGGAAGGGCTTGAGGTCGGCCACCGTCACCTCGGCGCCGCCCGCCACCAGCGCGGCCACCAGCCGCCGGCCGATAAACCCGGAACCACCCGTGACCAATACACGACCCTCCGTCACCGGCATGCAGGAGCGGAAATCGTTGCCCATCAAAGCTCCATTCGCGTGTCGTCAGTCATCGTCAGGCTCACTCTGTAACGCGGCGCGCTACGTATCGGCGGGCACACTACCGTGCCAAGCTAAGGATTAGCTGGAGGCAGGCAGGCTGCGGGTCCGTGCCCGTCGGGCAAACCGGCCAAACGGCGGCATTGACGGCCAACCGCGGCGTTGGCGGGCCAGATGTGCCTGGTCAGTGTACCTGTGCGGGCCGCTGGGGTCCCGGCGCCCCGGCAAATGTGTCATGCTGGCTAAGGCGGTACGCGGAGGAACCCGGTGTGAATCCGGGGCTGTCGCGCAACTGTAACCGGGAAGTAACCCTTGATTCGGGCCACTGTCACCAGCGTGACGGGAAGGCGAGGGCGAGCGTTGATCCGGGAGCCAGGAGACTCTGGCCGCCGACAAGGCCGGCTACGGGCGCGGACACCCGGGAAGGACACCTCGCATGACAGCCAGCGACGTAACGTCCGGCGACCAGCGTCACGCGGTGCGCAGCAGCACGCACGCGCCGCTGTATCCCTTCGCCGCCATTGTCGGCATGCCCGATCTGAAGCTCGCGCTGCTGCTCAACGCGGTCTCGGCCGCGATCGGCGGGGTACTGGTGCGCGGCGAGAAGGGCACCGCGAAGTCGACCGTGGTACGCGGCCTCGGCGAGCTGCTGCCCCCGGTGCGTGTCGTGCGGGGCTGCCGGTTCTCCTGTGATCCGGCCGCACCCGACCCGGCCTGCCCGGACGGCCCGCACGCGCCCGGTGCCCCGGAGCAGGCCCGGCCGGCCACGCTCGCGGAGCTGCCCGTCGGCGCCACCGAGGACCGCCTGGTCGGCTCGCTGGACATCGAGCGCGCGCTGTCCGAGGGCGTCACCGCCTACGAGCCGGGTGTGCTCGCCGCCGCGCACCGCGGCCTGCTGTACGTGGACGAGGTGAACCTGCTGCACGACCACCTCGTCGACCTGCTGCTCGATGCGGCGGCGCTCGGGGTCAGCTACGTCGAGCGCGAGGGGATTTCGGTCCGGCACGCCGCGCGTTTCCTGCTCGTCGGCACGATGAACCCGGAGGAAGGCGAGCTGCGGCCGCAGCTGCTCGACCGGTTCGGGCTGACCGTGGAGGTGGCGGCCAGCCGCGATCCCGGCGAGCGCGCCGAGGTCGTCCGCCGCCGGCTCGCCTACGAGGCGGACCCGGCCGGTTTCGCGGCCCGCTTCGCCGCCGATTCCCGCGAGATCGCCGCCGCCGTGGCCACCGCGCGGGCCCGGCTGCCGCACGTCGTGCTGCCCGACGCCGCGCTGCGGCAGATCTGCGCCGTGTGCGGCCGGTTCGGGGTCGACGGCATGCGCGCCAACCTGGTCACTGCGCGCGCGGCCATCGCGCTGGCGGCCTGGCACGGCCGCGACGAGGTGACCGTGGACGACATCCGCCAGGCGGCCCGGCTGGCCCTGCCGCACCGCCGCCGCCGCGACCCGTTCGACGCCCCCGGCCTGGACGAGCAGGAGCTCGAGGACGCGCTCAGCCAGCCGCCGCCCGGCCCGCCGGACTCGCCGGACTCGCCGGACTCGCCGGGCCCGCCCGAGCCCCCTGAGCCCCCTGAGCCGCCCGACCAGCCGGACCCCGCAGGCCCGGGCACGCAGCGCCCCTCCGGCCACGCGCCTGGCCCGGCCGGGCACCAGGGCCAGGATCGGGGGACGGGCGGCCAGGGTCCCGCGCCGGAATCCGCCGCGGGCCGGGAAACCGCCGCGGACCAGCGTGCCGCCGCAGATCAGGATGCCGAACGGGCCAATGCCGGGAGCCCGGGCACAGGACCCGATCCCGTCCCGGCGCCGCCACCGTTCCGGGCCCGCCTGCTGACCGTGCCCGGGATGGGCGCCGGGGCGCTGGGCAGGCGGTCGCCGGCGTACACCCCGCACGGCCGGGCCGCCGGGGCGCGGCAGCCGTCCGGCCGGCTCACCGCGCTGCACCTTCCGGCCACGCTCCGGGCCGCGGCCCCGTCCCAGCCGGAACGCAAGCGGCGGGCCGGCTCCGCCCGGCCGCCCGGCTTCATCCTGGCCCCGAACGACCTGCGCGAGGCCGTCCACGTCGGGCGCGAGGGCAACCTGGTGCTGTTCACCGTGGACGCCAGCGGCTCGATGGCGGCGCGGCCGCGGATGCGCGCGGCCAAGGGCGCGGTGCTCTCGCTGCTGGTTGACGCGTACCAGCGCCGGGACAAGGTCGGGCTGGTCACCTTCCGCGCCGACCGCGCCGAGCTGGTGCTGCCGCCCACGTCGTCGGTGGAGGCGGGCGCCCGGCGGCTGGCCACGCTGGCCACCGGCGGCCGGACCCCGCTGGCGGCGGGCCTGGCCCGGTCCGCCGGGGTGCTGGCCGCCGAGAAGATCCGCGACCCCGCCCGGCGCGCGCTGCTGGTGATCGTCACCGACGGCCGCGCCACCCACGGTGGCGACGCCGACCTGGCCCGGGCCGCCGCCATGCTGGCCGGGGTGGCGGCGGTGGTGGTGGACTGCGAGACCGGGCCGATCCGGCTGGGCCTGGCCGGGGCGCTCGCCCGCCGGCTGGGCGCCGCGCTGGTCAGCCTCGAGGACCTGCCCGGGGCCGGGGGCGGGACGCTGGCCGGGATCGTGCGCGCCGCGCGCGGAATGGCCGCCTGATGTCCAAGGGGCAGCCGGCCAGCGTGCCGGACGACGGGCTCACGACGCGCGCCCGGCGCGGCCGGCCGCTGGTCGTCGTGCACACCGGGACCGGCAAGGGCAAGTCCACCGCCGCGTTCGGCATGGCGCTGCGGGCCTGGAACCAGGGCTGGCCGGTGGGAGTCTTCCAGTTCGTGAAGTCGGCCAAGTGGCGGGTTGGGGAGGAGCACGCGCTGCGGACGCTCGGCGCCAGCGCCGAGGGCGGCGCGGTCACCTGGCACAAGATGGGCGAGGGCTGGTCGTGGATCCAGCGGGACCAGGGCGGCCACGCCGAGCAGGCGGCCGAGGGCTGGGCGCAGGTGGCCCGTGATCTCACCGCCGGGACCTACCGTTTCTACGTTCTGGACGAGTTCACCTACCCGATCAAGTGGGGCTGGGTCGACGTGGCCGAGGTGATCTCGGTGCTGGACGTGCGGCCGGGCCGCCAGCACGTGGTGATCACCGGCCGCGACGCGCACCCGGACCTGGTTGCGTACGCCGACCTGGTGACGGACATGACGAAGGTCAAGCACCCAATGGACGGCGGCCAGAAGGGGCAGAAGGGCATCGAATGGTAGCCGCCCGGCGCGTCCCCCGGCTCGTGATCGCGGCCCCGGCCTCGGGCAGCGGGAAGACCACGGTCGCCTGCGGGCTGATGGCCGCGCTGCGCGCGGCCGGGCTCACCGTCTCCGGCCACAAGACCGGCCCGGATTACATCGATCCCGGTTACCACGCGCTGGCGGCCGGGCGCCCGGCCCGGAACCTGGACCCGTTCCTGTGCGGCGAGGACCGGATCGTCCCGCTGTTCACGCACGCCGCACAGGGCGCGGACGTCGCCGTCGTCGAGGGCGTGATGGGCCTGTTCGACGGTACGGACCCGGGCGCCGCCGACGGCGCGGGGGATCCGGGCTTCGGCTCCACGGCGCACGTCGGGCGGCTGCTGGGCGCGCCCGTCGTGCTGGTCATCGACGCCGCCGCGATGGGGCGCTCGGTGGCCGCCGTCGCGGCCGGCTTCGCCCGGTTCGATCCGCGTACGACGGTGGCCGGGGTGATCCTCAACCGGGTCGCGTCGGACCGGCACGAGCGGCTGCTCCGCGACGCCCTGGCCGCGGCCGGGATCGCGGTCTACGGCGCGGTCCGCCGCTCGGCCCAGGTGGCCGCGCCGTCCCGGCACCTGGGCCTGGTCCCCGCCGCCGAACGTTCCGCGGCCGCGGCGGACACCATGGCCCGGCTCGCGGCCCTGGTCCGCGAGTCCTGCGACCTGCGCGGCCTGCTCGCGCTTGCCAGCGGCGCCGCCCCGCTCCCCGGGCCGCCCTGGGACCCCGCCGGGGCCCTCGCCGAGTCCGGGGCGCCGCCGGCGCCCCCGGTATCCCCGGGGCCCGGTGCGGGCCGCCCGCCGGGAGCCGCCGGCCACGGGGATGCCCGCGTCACCCCGGGGCACCCGGTGGTCGCGATCGCCGGCGGCGCCGCCTTCACCTTCAGCTACACCGAGCACGCCGAACTGCTCGCTGCGGCCGGCCTCGACGTGGCGGTGTTCGACCCGGTGCGTGACGAGCACCTGCCCGACGGCACGGCCGGGGTCATCCTGGGCGGCGGCTTCCCAGAGGTCCACGCCGCGGAACTGTCCGCCAACGAGCCGCTGCGCCGGGACGTGGCCGCGGCCGCCGCCCGGGGCGTACCGATCGCCGCCGAGTGCGCGGGGCTGCTCTACCTGGCGCGGTCCCTGGACGGCCAGCCCATGTGCGGAGTTCTCCCGGCCGACGCGGCCATGACCGGCCGGCTGACGCTCGGCTACCGGCAGGCCCGCGCCGAGACCGCTTCCGTGCTCGCCGCCGCCGGCGAGGTGGTCCGCGCGCACGAGTTCCACCGCACGGCCGCCACCCCGGACCATGGCCGGCAGGCCGCCTGGCAGCTTCCATCCCGCGACATTCCGCCCGGGGCTCCCGCGCTCCGCCGCGAAGGCCACGTGACCGGCGCGGTGCACGCGTCCTACCTGCATGCGCACTGGGCCGGCTACCCTCGCTGCGCCGCCCGCTTCGCCGCCGCCTGCCGGACGGCGGCCACCGGCGCCAGCCGCGCCGTGGCCAGGAGCGCGACATGAAACGGCTGATCGGCGTGGGCGTGGGGCCGGGTGATCCGGAACTGGTCACCGTCAAGGCGGTCCGGGTGCTGCGCGAGGCCGACGCGGTGTTCGTCCCTGTAATGGCCGGGCCCGCGGGACGCGCCGGGCCTGCCGGGCCGGACGGGCCGGGGGGGCCGTCCCCCGGCCCGGGCCGGGCCGAGGCGACGATCCGCGCCCACATCGGCCCGGAGACCATCCGCCCGGTCGCCTTCGCGCTGAACGACCCCGGCGGGGTCACTCCCCGCCGCGCGTCCGCCTGGCATGCGGCCGCCCGTGCGGTGGCGCGCGCGTTCGAGGCGGGCGCCGGCACGGTCGCGTTCGGCACGATCGGCGACCCCAACCTGTACTCGACGTTCAGCTATCTCGCGCGGACGGTCCGCGATATGGTCCGCGACGTGCTCATCGAGACCGTGCCCGGCATCACGGCCATGCAGGACCTGGCGGCGCGGTCGGCCGCAGTGACCGGCGCCGGGACCGTGCTGGCCGAGGGAGACGAGCCGCTGACCCTGCTGCCGCTGACCGCGGGCGCCGGGCCGCTGCGCGACGCGCTGGCCCGGCCCGGCACCGTCGTCGGCTACAAGCTCGGCGCGGCCGCCGGGCCGTCGCCCGGAGAGGTACGCGACCTGCTCGCCGGGGCCGGCCGCCTCGACGGGGCGATCGCCGGCGCCCGGCTCGGGCTGCCCGGCCAGGACATCAGGCCCGCCGCCGAACTCGCCGCGCTGCGCGCCGTGCCGTACCTGTGCACGCTGATCGTCCCGGCCCGGCGCGATGGGGTGGGCGCCAGCCTGGGACGTTCCGGCCGGGGTGCCCCGTGACCGATGGGGCGATCGATAGGGTGACCGCGGGGCAGGTCACGTTCGTCGGGGCCGGGCCCGGGGCGCCGGACCTGATCACCTTGCGCGGCGCCGCCGCCATCGCCGCCGCGGACGTCGTGATCTGGGCGTCCAGCCTGGTCCATCCGGGCGTCCTCGAGCACGCCCGGCCCGGCGCGGAGATCGTGGACTCGGCGCAGCTGCCGATGGAAGGGGTGCTCCCGTACTACCGGCGCGCCGCCGCCGGCGGGCTGCGGGTGGTGCGGGTCCATTCCGGTGACCCGGCGCTATGGGGCGCGATCCAGGAGCAGCTCGACCGGTGTGCCGAGCTGGGCCTGGCCACCGAGATCGTGCCCGGCGTCTCCAGCTTCACCGCGGTCGCCGCGCGGATCGGCCGGGAGCTGACGATCCCCGAGGTGGCCCAGTCGGTGATCCTGACCCGGCTCGGCGGCGGGAAGACCCCGATGCCGCCGGGGGAGCAGGTGGCCGCATTCGCCCGGCACGGGACCACGATGGCGCTGTTCCTGTCCGCCGCGCGGTCCGGGCCGCTGCAGGACGAACTGCTGGCCGGCGGCTACCCGGCCGGGACGCCGTGCGTGATCGCCCACCAGGTGACCTGGCCCGGCGAGCTGATCGTGCGCTGCGCCCTGGCCGACCTGGCCGCGACCATCAGGGCGCGCAAGCTCTGGAAGCACACCCTGGTCCTGGTCGGCCCGGCCCTGAGCGCCGAGGGCACCCGGTCGCACCTGTACCACCCCGGTCACTTCCACGGCTTCCGCCGGGCCGAGTCCGGGGCGCGCCGCGCCCTGCGCGCCCAGGACGGCGCCCGGCGCGCCCAGGACGGGGAGCGCCGCGCCCAGGACGGGGAGCGGCGATGACCGGCCCCGAGCTGCGCGAGCCCGGCCTGCCCCGCACGGCGAAGGTGCGCGGCCGCGCGCTGCGCACCGGCTGGACCACCGGGACCTGCGCCGCGGCCGCCGCCAAGGCCGCGGCGACGGCGCTGCGGACCGGCGAAGTCCAGCGCACCGTGGAGATCACGCTCCCCTCCGGGCGCCGGGCCGGCTTCCCCGTCGACTCCTGCGAGCTGGTCGCGCCGCCCGCCGAACGCGCCCTGCGAGCCCAGGCGGTCGTGGTCAAGGACGCCGGCGACGACCCGGACGTCACCCACGGCGCCCACCTCACCGCGACGGCGACCTGGCGGGAGGCGCCGGGGATCGAGCTGGACGGCGGTGTCGGCGTCGGGGTCGTCACCAGGCCCGGCCTCGGCCTGGAGCTGGGCGCGCCGGCCATCAACCAGGTGCCCCGCGCGATGATCACCCAGGCCGTCGGGGAGGCGGTCGATCTGGGGTCGTCCGGCGTCCGGGTTGTCATCTCGGTGCCGGAAGGCGAGCGGATGGCGCGCAAGACGACCAACGCGCGGCTGGGCATCATCGGCGGCATCTCGATCCTCGGCACGACCGGCATCGTCCGCCCGTTCTCCACCGCGTCCTGGCGGGCGAGCGTCGAGCAGGCCGTGTCCGTGCTGGCCGCGCAGGGCGAGACGACGGCCGTGCTGTGCACCGGCGGGCGGACCGAGAAGGCGGCCATGGCCCTGCTGCCCGGCCTGCCCGAGGTCTGCTTCATCGAGGTCGGCGACTTCACCGGCGCCGCACTGCGCCGGGTGGTGTCCTGCGGCGTCGGCCGGGTGGTGTTCGCCGGGATGGCCGGGAAGCTTTCCAAGCTCGCGGGCGGCGTGCTGATGACTCATTACACGCGGTCCAGGGTGCCGCACGATCTGCTCGGGGAGATCACCCGCGCCGCCGGGGGCGCCCCGGACCTCGCCGCCCAGATCGAGGCGGCGAACTCGGCGCGGCACGCGGCGGAACTGTGGGACGAGGCGGGACTGCTCCCGGCCGCGGGGACCGAACTGTGCCGCCGGGTGGCCGAGGTCCTGGCCCGCTTCTGCGCCGGGGCGTCTGCCCCGCCCGGGCCCGCAGCGGGAGGACCCGCACCCGTGTCCGTTCGGGTGATCATGGTCGATTTCAGCGGGCGAACCCAGCTCGCGGCCTACCCGTCCGCCTGCTTGCCGGGGGCGCCGGCATGACCGTCACGGTGATCGGGTGCGACGGCAGCGCCCTCCCGCCCGCGGCGGCCGCCGCGCTGGCGGGCGCGTCCGTGGTCGCGGGCGCCCGGCGGCACTTCGCCGCGGTCACTGTTCTCTCCGCCGTTCCCCCCGCCGCCGAACGCATCGTGATCCAGCACCTGGACACCGCGCTCGACGCGATCTGCGCCGCCCGCGGGCCGGCCGCCGTGCTGGCCTCGGGTGATCCCGGCTTCTTCGGTATCGTGCGGGCGCTGCGGGCCAGGGGTGTCACCCCGGCGGTGATACCTGCGGTCTCCTCCGTGGCCCTGGCGTTCGCCCGGCTCGGCCTGGACTGGGCCGACGCCCTCGTGCTGTCCGCGCACGGCCGCGACCTGCGGCCGGTGCTTTCCGCCGCCCTCGCGCACCCGAAGGCGGCCATCCTGACCGGGCCGCCCGAGGCCGCCACCGGGCAGCTCAGGTCCGGGCTGCTCGCCGCGGGCCGGACGGTCTACGTCGCCGAGCGCCTGGGCACCCCGGACGAGCGCGTACGTGACCTCGCCGCCGAGTCCGCCGCCGGGGTCAGTGACCCGCACGTGCTCGTCGTCCTCGATCCCGCCGCGGGCCCCAGCCCCACTCGGTGGCTGGCCGGGCACCAGGGCGCCCCGCGGGGATGGGCGCTGCCCGAGGCCGCCTTCGAGCACCGCGATTCCATGATCACCAAGGCCGAGGTCCGGGCGCTGGCGCTGGCCCGCCTCGGTCCCGGCCCGGGCCGGACGATCTGGGACGTCGGCGCCGGGTCCGGTTCGGTCGCGGTGGAGTGCGCCCGGTTCGGCGCGTGGGCCGTGGCGGTTGATTCCGACGAGCGGCAGTGCGCCCGCATCCGCCGCAACGCCGCCGCGCACGGTGTCCTGCTGCAGGTCGTGGCCGGTCGCGCGCCCGGCGCGCTGGTGGACCTGCCCGCTCCGGACGCCGTGTTCGCCGGCGGTGGTGACGACGACGCCCTGGCCGGGGCGGTCAAGGCGGGCCAGCCCGCCCGCGTGGTCGTGACGCTCGCGTCCGTGGACCGGGTGCGCGGTGCGTGCGAGCTGCTGACCGGATCCGGTTACGAGACCGGCGGCACTCAGCTTCAGGCGTCCCGGCTGGCCGGGCTGCCGGGCGGATCGGTCCGGCTCGCCGCGGCCAACCCGGTGTTCATCATCTGGGCGGACCAGCCCGGCTCCGCCGGAGCGGGAGCGGGCCAGCGCCGCGCCGCCGGGACGGGGGCGGGGTCATGATTGGGCTGATCGCGACCACGGCCGCGGGCCACCGGGCCGCCGAACGGCTCGCGGGGGCGTGGCCGGGCACCCGCCGCTATGAGGGGCCGGCCGCCGCCGCGCTGCCGCGCGCCTTCGCCGAGTGCGACGCCATCGTGTGCTTCCTGGCCGTGGGCGCGACCGTTCGGCTGCTGGCGCCGCTGCTCGGCGGCAAGCGCTCCGACCCCGGGGTGGTCTGCGTCGACGAGGCGCTGCGCCACGCCGTCCCGGTTGTCGGCGCGCACGCGGGCGGGGCCAACGAGCTGGCCCGCCGGGTCGCGCTGGTCCTCGGCGGCGAGGCGGTGATCACCACGGCCAGTGACGCGGCCGGGTGCGCGGCCCTCGATGAGTTCGGCGCCGACCTCGGGTTCGTCCTTGAGCCAGGCAGCGACCTGGCCTCCGTCGGGGCGGCGATCCTGTCCGGTGCGCGCGTTACGCTCACCGCCCACGCAACCTGGCCGCTCCCGCCGCTCCCGCCCAACGTGGTCTGCGGCGAGCCCGAGCCCGGCGTGCCCGCCATCATCGTGTCCGACCGTACCGGCCCGTCCGGCCCGTCCGGCCCGTCCGTCGTCTGCCGTCCCCCCTCGCTGGTGGTGGGGATCGGCGCGAGCCGGGGCGTCCCGGCCGCCGAGGTCAGCGCGCTGATCGGCGAGGCCCTTGCGGACGCGGGGCTCTCGCCGCGTTCGGTCCGGCTGGCCGCGACCGTGGACCTCAAGGCGGACGAGCCGGGGCTGCGGGCGGCGGTCCGCGACCGGAGCTGGCCGCTGGCCGTGTTCCCGCCTGCCGAACTGGCCGCCGTTCCGGTGCCGAACCCGAGCGAAACGGTCCGTTCGGCCGTCGGCACCCCCAGCGTGGCCGAGGCCGCCGCCCTGCTCGCCGCGCGCGGGAATGCCCCCGGCGATCGCGCCAGCCACGCCAGCCCCAATGGCTCCACTGGCCCCAGTGGTCGCGGCGCCCCGGAGCTAGCGGTGGCCAAACGGGTGAGCGCGCACGCCACGGTGGCGATCGCGCGGGCGCGTCCCCGGGGCCGGCTGGCCGTCGTCGGGATCGGGCCCGGCGCCCGGGACCTCATGACGCCGCGCGCCGCCGCCGAACTGCGCCGGGCGTCCGTCGTCGTCGGCCTCGACCAGTACATCGAGCAGGTCGCGGACCTGCTCCGCCCCGGGACCACCGTTCTCGCCACCGGTCTCGGCCGCGAGCAGGAACGCGCCGCGACCGCCGTATCCGAAGCGGCCGCGGGCCGGGCCGTCGCGCTCATCGGCTCGGGCGACGCCGGCGTCTACGCCATGGGCAGCCCCGCGCTGGAACGGGCCGACGAGACGATCGATGTGGTCAGCGTGCCGGGTGTGACGGCCAGCCTGGCCGCCGCCGCGCTGCTCGGCGCGCCGCTCGGGCACGACCACGCGCTGATCTCGCTGTCCGACCTGCACACCCCGTGGGAGGCGATCGAGCGCCGGATCACCGCCGTCGCCGAGGCGGACCTGGTCGTGTGCTTCTACAACCCGGCCAGCCGCGATCGGGGCTGGCAGCTCCGGCAGGCGCTGTCGATCCTGGCCGCCTGCCGCCCGCCGGGCACCCCGGTGGGCTGGGTCCGGGACGCCTCCCGGCCGGGCGAGTCGGTGTCGGTCAGCACGCTCGCCGCGTTCGATCCGGCCCGGGTGGACATGCGGACCCTGGTCATCGTGGGTTCCTCGCGTTCAGCGATGGTGGCCGGCCGGATGGTCACCCCGCGCGGGTACCGCTGGGCAGCGCCGTCGTGACCCCGGTCGCGGTCGTCACCGGCCGGTGCCAGGGCTGCGGCGCCTGCCTGCTGACCTGCCCGGAACGCGCGATCCGCCCGGCCAGTACTCCGGCGCTGGCCGTCGCGGCGGCGAGCGCGGCTCGCCTGGCCCCGGTGATCCCGCCAACTAACGCGATCCGCCCAACGCGGGGGCCGGCGCGGCTTATCGTCCTGGAGAAGCTCTGTACCGGATGCGGCGAGTGCGTCGAGGTCTGTCCCGTCGACGCGATCTATCTCGCCCGCGCTCCGGGGGAAACCGGGGAGGAAACGTGACCCAATTCGACAGCGCGCCGAGCGGGCCAGACCCGATCGAGACCGAGTCCTACCGGATCCTCCGTTCCCGGATCGACCTGAGTCACCTGCCGCCGCTGACCCGCGCGGTGACCGAGCGGGTGATCCACGCGAGCGCCGACTTCGACTACGCCACCGACCTGATCTGCGACGAGGCGGCGCTGATGGCCGGGGTCGCGGCGATCACCCGGGGTGCACTCGTGGTCGCCGACGTGGCGATGGTGGCATCCGGCATCACCGGCTACCCGGTGATCTGCAAGATCGGGGATTCGATCGCGGCCCGGCTGGCCCGGACGGTGGGCATCACCGTGTCGGCCGCCGCGACCCGGCTGGCGTTCGGCGAGGCGGGTCCCGGCGCGATCTGGGTGGTCGGCTGCGCGCCGACCGCCCTGGAGGAGGTCTTGCGCCGGGATGTCGTGCCCGCGCTGGTGATCGGGCTGCCGGTGGGGTTCGTCGGGGCGGCGTCCGCCAAGGAAGCCCTCCGCGCCAGTGGCCTGCCCGCGATCAGCAACGTCTCCGAGAAGGGCGGTTCGGCGGTCGCGGCGGCCGCGTTCAACGCGCTGCTGCGGATCGCCCGCGAACAGGCTCCCCAGCCCCCCGCGAGCCGGCAGCCCCCCGCAGGCCGCCAGCCCTCCCCAGGCCGCCAGCCCGCGTCGGCCCGGCCCAGGCCGCCGGGCCGCACCGCATCGGCTGGGGACAGCCAGTGAAGCCGGCCCTTCTCGTAGCGGGCCACGGGACCCGCGACCCGGAAGGAGTGGCTGGCTTCACCGCGCTGACCAAGCGGCTCACCGCCCTGGCCGAGGCCGGCGGCCAGCCGCTGGACGTGGCCGGCGGCTTCATCGAGCTGTCCGCACCGCCGCTCCGCGACGCCGTGTCCGGGCTGGTGGACCGGGGGAACCGGACCCTCGTCGCCGTTCCGCTGATGCTGTCCGCGGCCGGCCATTCCAAGGGCGACGTGCCCGCGGCCCTGGCCCGGGAGACGGCCCGCCACCCCGGGCTCACCGTGCGGTACGGCCGCCCGCTCGGCCCGCACCCGGTACTGCTGAGCCTGCTGGCCGAACGCATCTCGGCGGCCGCCCACCGTCTGCCCGAGCCGTACGCGGTGCTCGTGGCCGGGCGTGGCTCGACCGACCCGGACGCCAACGCGGACGTGTGCAAGGACGCGCGGCTGCTGTGGGAGGGCCGCGAATACGAGTTCACCGAGACCGCGTTCGTCTCGCTCGCCGGCCCCAGCGTGGCCGAAGGCCTGGAGCGGTGCCGGCGGCTGGGGGCCCGCAGCATCGTGGTCGCGCGCTATTTCCTGTTCCCCGGGGTGCTGCCGGACCGGGTCGCCGCCCAGGCCGCCGGCTACGCCCGCGCCCATCCCGGCCTGAACATCCAGTGCGCGGACGTTCTCGGCGACTGCGACGAGGTCGCCGGGCTGGTCGCCGAGCGCTACCGCGAGGCGCTGACCGGCGATATCAGGATGAACTGCGACATGTGCCAGTACCGGGCCGCGCTGCCGGGTCTCGCGCACCGCGTCGGCGCGCCCCAGCAGCCGCACGACCATCCGCACGACCATTCGCACGACCATCCGTACCACATCGATGCGCGCTGACACCCGCCCCGGCGTCCCTGGCCCGCCCGGTACCCAATCGGCCATCGACGTGGGCGCAATCGGGGCGGGCGCAATCGGGGCGGGCCCAATCGAGGCGGGCCCAATCGAGGCGGGCACAGCGGAGCCGGATCTGTCCTTCCACGGGGACCGCGAGCTCGCGGACGGCCTGACCGACCTGGCCGTGAACGTCCGCCCGGGCACCCCGCCGCCGTGGCTGCTGGACCGGATCCGGGCGGCGGCCGGCGACCTCGCCGCCTACCCGGATCCGCGCGCCGCGACCGAAGCGGCCGCCCGCCGTCACGCCCGGCCCCCGGCCGAGGTCCTCGTCACGGCCGGGGCCGCGGAGGCGTTCACCCTGATCGCCCGGGCCTTCCGGCCGCGCCGCGCGGTCATCGTGCACCCGCAGTTCACCGAGCCGGAGGCGGCGCTGCGGGCGGCCGGGCATCTGGTGCACCGGGTCATCCTCGGCGGGGACTTCACGCTCGATCCCGGGGCCGTGCCGCAGGATGCGGACCTGGTCGTGGTGGGCAACCCGACGAACCCGACCTCGGTCCTGCACCCCGCCGCGGCGATCCGGGCGCTGGCCCGGCCCGGCCGCCTGCTCCTCCTCGACGAGGCGTTCGCGGACTGCGTGCCCGGTGAGCCGGAGAGCCTGGCCGGGGCGCGCGACGTCCCGGGGCTGATCGTCGTGCGCAGCCTGACCAAGACGTGGGGCCTGGCCGGGTTGCGGGCCGGCTACCTGCTCGCCGGCCCGGCGCAGGTCCGCGCGCTGGCCCGCCCGCGCCCGCCGTGGGCCGTGTCCGGGCCGGCTCTGGCCGCGGTCGTGGCCTGCTGCGCGCCGCCCGCCACTGCGGAGGCCGCCGCCTGGGCCACCGCGATGAGTGCCGAACGGTCCCGGCTGGGGCAGTCCCTGAACCACGTGCCCGGCGTCGCGGTGACCCCGCACGCCCGGGCGTCCTTCCTGCTGCTGAACGTCCCCTCCGTCGCCAGCGTGCGGGAGCGGCTGCGCGCGGCCCGGTTCGCCGTGCGCCGGGGGGACACCTTCCCGGGGCTCGGCCCCGGCTGGATTCCGCATCGCAGTCCGTGACCGCGCCACCAATGACCGTTTCGCCGCCGCGCTCAGCCAGGTTCTGCAGGAGGTTCCATGATCATGCGCACTTTCCCGCCCTGTCCGCGGCCTTCAGCACACGATCGTGCGAGGGCCTACGGGGGAGGCGGCCGGCGATGAGCCCGGCGGTAAGCCCGGGTGCAGCGCAGCGGGCCGAGCCGTACCCGGAGGAGATGAGCCCGGCGGTAAGCCCGGGTGCAGCGCAGCGGGCCGAGCCGTACCCGGAGGAGCAGCGCGCGGCGGTCTACCGGGTCATCGGGGAACGCCGTGACGTCCGGCAGGGGTTCCGGCCCGACCCGGTGCCGGACGACGTGCTCCGCCGCGTGCTGGCCGCCGCCCACCAGGCGCCGTCCGTCGGGTTCTCCCAGCCGTGGGACTTCATTGTGATCACCGAACGGGCCCAGCGGGAGCGTATCGCCGAGCTCGCCCGGCGGAACCGGGACAGTTATGCGGCCGGCCTGCCGGGGGCGCGGTCCCGCGCGTTCGGCCGGCTCAAGGTGGAATCCATCCTGGACACGCCGGTCAATATCGCCGTGACCTGTGATGCCACCCGTGGCGGGCGGCACACCCTGGGCCGGCACAGCCAGCCGCAGACGGCCGCGTTCTCCAGCGTGCTGGCCGTCTCCAACCTGTGGCTGGCCGCGCGCGCGGAGGGACTCGGCGTGGGCTGGGTGAGCTTCTTCGACGAGCGCGAGCTGGCCGCAGAGCTGGGCCTGCCCGCTCACCTGGATGTGGTCGCGTACCTGTGTGCCGGGTACGTGCGGGAGTTCGGGCCGGGGCCGGAACTGCAGGCCTCCGGCTGGGCGCGGCGCCGGCCGGTCGCGTGGGCGGTGCACGCCGGGCAGTTCGGCCGGCGCGGCCTGCCGGGGGAGGAACCAGTGGATGCCCTGGCCGAAGTCACCGCGGCGATCCGCCCGCTCGATCCGGAGGCGGTCGCCGCCGCGCGTGACCGCCAGGCCCGGATGACGAAGCCGCCCGGTTCCCTCGGTGTGCTCGAGGACGTGTCCGCATCGCTCGCCGGGCTGGCCGGGGAGTGCCCGCCGCCGCTGCCCGAGCCGGCCGCGGTCGCGATCTTCGCCGGGGACCACGGGGTGCACGCCCAGGGCGTCAGCCCGTGGCCGCAGGAGGTGACCGCGCAGATGGTCGCCAACTTCCTGGCCGGGGGAGCCGTCGTCAACGCGTTCGCGGCGCAGGCCGGGGCCGAGGTCGTCGTGGTCGACGCCGGGGTCGCGGCCGACCTGGAGCCGGCGCCGGGCCTGCTGCCCCGCAAGGTCGCGCGGGGCACGGCGGACTTCACCCGGGGCCCGGCGATGACCCGCGAGCAGGCCGTGACCGCGCTGACGGCTGGGATCGAGGTCGCCCGTGACCTGGTCGCGGCCGGGAACCGCTGCCTGGTCACCGGGGACATGGGCATCGCGAACACCACCGCCTCGGCCGCGCTGGTCTGCGCCTTCACCGCCAGCAACCCGGTCGTGGTGACCGGCCCGGGGGCCGGGGCCGACGCGGCCGCCCGCGCCCGGAAGGTAGCGGCCATCCGCCAGGGGCTGGCGCTGCACCGGCCCGACCCGGCCGACCCGGTCGGCGTGCTGGCCGCCTTCGGCGGCTACGAGCACGCCGCGCTGGCCGGCTTCATCCTGGCCGCGGCGGCGCTGCGCGTTCCGGTCATCCTGGACGGCGTCATCGCCGGGGCCGCGGCGCTG
Source organism: uncultured Actinomycetes bacterium (assembly GCA_963805255.1). Lineage (GTDB taxonomy): Bacteria > Actinomycetota > Actinomycetes > Streptosporangiales > Streptosporangiaceae > Bog-532. The sequence goes on along the minus strand of CAWDTK010000025.1, from coordinate 265,216 downwards.
GCGGCGGTGGCCATCGCCCCGGACGCGGTCGCCGCGTGCCTGGCCGGGCACCGCAGCACCGAGCCCGGGCATGCCGCTACGCTTGGTTACCTGAAGCTGCGCCCGCTTGTTGATCTTGACTTGCGGCTGGGGGAGGGGACCGGCGCCCTGCTGGCTCTGCCGCTCGTCCAGAGCGCGGCGCGGGCGCTCCGCGACGTGGCGACGTTCGACTCGGCCGGCGTCAGCGACAAGAAAGCATGAAGGAGCCTGGACCAGCATGCTGACGGATACAGTGCCGAGCGGTACCGGCCCCGATGGCCACTGCTGACGGTCAGCCGTACCTGCTGGGGCTGCGCCTGGCCGGCCTGCACGTCGTCGTGGCCGGGGGCGGGGCCGTGGCCGCGCGCCGGGTGCCCGCCCTGCTCGACGCGGGTGCCGGCGTGTCACTGGTGTCACCGGAGGTCACCGGGTCGCTGGAAGATCTCGCGCTGACGGGCAGAATCCTCTGGGCCCGCCGTCCCTACGCCGCGGGCGATATCGACGGGGCGTGGCTGGTCTGCGCCTGCACCAGCGACCCGGCCGTGAACGCCGCCATCGCCGCCGAAGCCGAGGCCCTGCGGATCTGGTGTGTCCGCGCGGACGATGCGGCCCAGTCGGCCGTCTGGACGCCCGCCTCCGGCCTGGCCGGCGACGTCCGGGTCGGCGTGCTGAGCGGGGACCCCCGCCGCAGCGCCGGCATCCGGGACGCCATCGTCTCCGGGCTTCATTCGGGTACGCTGGGCGCCCGCCGTGGCCGTGGCCGCCGGCCGGGCGTCGCGCTGGTCGGCGGCGGCCCCGGCGATCCCGGCCTGCTCACCGTGCGCGGGCGCCAGTTGCTGTCCGAAGCCGACGTGGTCGTGACCGACCGGCTCGCGCCGCGTTCGGTGCTGGACGAACTGCCGCCGGACGTACAGGTCATCGACGTGGCCAAGATTCCCTACGGGCGTTCCGTCGCGCAGGAGCACATCAACGCCGCGCTCATCGGGCACGCCCGGGCCGGCCGTTTCGTGGTCCGGCTCAAGGGCGGCGATCCGTACGTCTTCGGCCGCGGCGCGGAAGAGGTCATCGCGTGCCTGCGCGCCGGGATTCCGGTGACGGTTGTGCCGGGGGTGACGAGCGCGGTCGCCGTTCCCGCGGCCGCCGGGGTACCGGTTACGCACCGTGGTGTCGCGCAGGAGTTCAGCGTGGTGTCGGTGCATGTCCCGCCGGACGACGAGCGGTCCACGGTGAACTGGCCGGCCCTGGCGGCGGCCCGGGGCACGCTTGTGCTGCTCATGGCGGTGGAGCGGCTGGCCGCCGTGGCCGAAACGCTGATCCGTCACGGCCGTTCGGGTACGACGCCCGTTTCTGTGATCGCTGACGGTACCCTGCCCACTCAGCGCACAATTGCCGCAACACTGGACACAGTCGCGCCTAGGGTATTTAAAGAAGGGATCAGGCCGCCGGCCGTAGTTGTGATAGGGGAGGTCGTGAACGTCGCAGCCGAGATTGCCGAGCTTATGCGGGGCATGCAGCCCGGCGTGCCCGGCCGCGCCGACGCCCGTCCCGCTGGCGCCCGTCCGGCGGCCCCTTCTCCGGTGACCCCTCATCCGGCGGATCCCCAGCTGGCAGGTCCCCATTCGGCAGGTCCCCGTCCGGCGGGAACTGGCCCGGCCGGCAGCGCGGCGCAGCGGACGGACCAGGCGTGAGACCGCGCTCCGCGCCCGAAGGCAGCGTCACCCCGGCCGCCCCCGGCGACGCTGCACAGCCGCCGGGGGCCGATACCGAGGCCCTCGGTGACGCTCGGGCCGAAGGCCAGGGCGGCCCGGCCGTCCAGCCACCCGGCGCAACCCCGGATCAGGGGCCCGTGGCAGAGCAGTCCGCGCCTGAACCGGACGCCGCCCCTGCCTCCGGTGATTCCGGTGCCTCCGGTGCCTCCGGTGACGTGGACGGCGGCACGGCCGCATCCGGCCAGGACGCCGGCGCCCCGGTGGCCGGGCCGGATGCCGTGGTGGGGCCGCACGTCCAGGTGGACGCGCGCGCCCTGGAGAGCGCCCTGCTCAACCTGCGCAAGCGCATCGGCGCCGTGCCCTTGGTGTTCGAGGCGCCGAACGTGGCGGAGGCCAAAGCCGAACGGCTGAAGCTGCTCAGCCAGGTCGACGACTACCTGCTGCCGCGGCTGCGCCGGTCCGCTGGCCCGGTCCTGGTATCGCTGGTCGGCTCGACCGGCTCCGGGAAGTCCACTCTGGTCAACAGCATTGTCGGTATGCAGGTCAGCGCGACGGGAGTGCGCCGGCCCACCACGAACAGCCCCGTCCTCGCGTGTCATCCCGACGACGCCGACTGGTTCGCGGAGAACAACTTTCTGCCCAGCCTGCCCCGCGTCCGCCAGGAGGGCCTGGCCCGGCCGGGCCGGGACGGGCTGCTCGTGCTCGCCGCGACCGAGGGCATGCCCAGGGGGGTCGCACTGCTCGACACCCCGGACATCGACTCCGTGGTCAAGGCGCACCACGAATTCGCCTACCAGTTCCTTGATGCGTCCGACCTCTGGCTGTTCGTGACCTCGGCCAGCCGGTACGCGGACGCGCCGGTCTGGCAGATGCTTCAGCACGCCCGGGACCGCGGGGCGTCGCTGGGGATCGTGCTGTCCCGCGTCCCGGCCGGGTCCCGCGCCGAGCTCGTCGGGCATTTCACCGCGATGCTCGACGCGAACGGCATCAGGGGCGCCGACCGTTTCGTCATCCCGGAAACCCGGGTCGCCGGCGGGATGCTCCCGCCAGAAGCGTTCGGGCAGATCCGTACCTGGCTGACGGAAACCGCGAGACGTGATGAGCGCCGGGTGGCGGTCCTCACCCAGACGATGTCGGGCGTCCTCGACACGTTCCGGACCAGGGTGCCCGCGCTGGCCGCGCACGCGGAGGCGCAGCTGGCCGTGCGTTCCCGGCTGCGCAGGCAGGCTGAGGAGCCGTACCGGAGCGCCCTGGCCGAGGTGGCGAAGGCAACCCGGGACGGTACGGTGCTGCGCGGTGAGGTCCAGGCCCGCTGGCAGGACTTCGTGGTGACGGGTGACCTGATGCGGACCCTGCGGTCACGCAAGGTCCCGCGCCAGGGTAAACGGGCCCGCAGCCAGGCGCCGGAGCGCGGCGCTGCCATGAAGACCGCGCTGCGCTCGGCGCTGGAGGGGGCGGTGATCTCCGCCGCCGACCGCGCGGCCGAGGAAGCCGACAGCCGGTGGCGCACCGATACCGCCGGGTCCGCGATGCTCGCCGCCGCCGAGCAGGGACGGGCGTCCGGGCGTCAGGCGGACAGGCTGTTCGCGTCGGTCTTCGGGGACGGGGACGCCGGCGCCCTGGAGCTGAATCTGGCCAAGTCCGCCCCGGATCTGCCGTTGCGTGCGGCCCGGGCCATCAGCGCGTGGCAGGATCACGTCATGCGGCTCGTGCAGGACACTGGCCAGCAAAGACGATCGCTCACCCGGTCCGCGCCGCTGGACGACGATACGCTGGCGCTGGTCGCCGTGCTCGCTATTCTCGGCGAGAGCGCGACCGGCAGCCACGCGGCCGTGGCCGCGGACGACAGCGACATCCTGACGCTTCCCCGGCGTATCGTGCTGGCCGTGCTGGGCGAGCAGGCGATGCACGGCATATTCCAGACGGCCCGCGCTGAGCTTTACGAGAGGGCGCGCTTGCTACTCGACGAGGAACTCCGTCGCTTCTCCGAGGTCATCGACGGCGCGGGCACCTGCGATGAGGTGGCGGGAGTCCGGCTTTATCAGGCCGCTTTCATGCTCGAGGCGCTTCAGTGACGACCAGCGCGCCGCCGTTCGCAGGCCTGCCGAACACGCATCTGCCGGCCCGCCTGGCGGCGCTGTCCTCCCTGGTGCAGATCGCCAGCGGCCGCGGCGGGCCGGGCGGGTTCAGCCCGGAGTTGCTCGCCGAGGCCGAGGCCCTGCTGGAGCGCGCCGGTGAGCGGCTCAAGCTGTCCGCCGCGCACACCGTGGTGGCGCTCGCGGGCGGCACCGGCAGCGGCAAGTCCTCCCTGTTCAACGCCCTGGCTGGGGCCACCTTTTCGCCGGCCGCCGTGACCCGGCCGGCGACCCGCCACGCGCACGCCTGCGTGTGGGGGATGCAGGGCGCCGCGCCGCTGCTGGACTGGCTGGGGATCGAGCGCCGCTACCGCTACGCGCGGGCCAGCGCGCTGGACGCCGGCGAGGCGGCCCTCAGCGGCCTGCTGCTGCTCGACCTGCCGGACCACGACTCAGTGGCGGCCGGGGCCGCCACCGCCGTGGACCGCCTGATCAGGCAGGCCGACCTGATGGTCTGGGTCCTCGATCCGCAGAAGTACGCGGACGCCGCCGTGCACAACCGCTTTCTGGCCCCGCTGGCGCGGCACGCGACCGTGACCACGGTCGCGCTCAACCAGTGCGACCTGCTCACACCGCAGCAGGCCAAGGACTGCGAGGAAGACCTGCGCAGGCTGCTGGATTCCGAAGGGCACGGCGAGACGCGCGTCCTGCTGGTGTCCGCCGCCACCGGCGCGGGCCTGGACAACCTGCGCCGGCTCCTGGCCGGGGCGGTCTCCGCCCGGCAGACGGCGACCGAGCGGATCGCGGCGGACATCGACAGCATCATCGCCAAGTTCGCCGTCTACGCCACCGACCCCGCCGCAGTCGGCCGCCGGGCGGCGGGGGGCAGCCTCGGCGGGGCAGCCGACCGGGCCGTCCCCGCCGCGCCTTTCGCGCCCGCCGGGGCGTCCGGGGCCGCCGGGGTGTCCAGGAGTGCCGGGGTGCCCGGGGCCGCGGCCCCCGGGATGGCGGCCGTGACCGCAGCCGAAGCCAGCTGGCCGGATGCCCCAGCAGGCGGCCTGGCCTCGTCCGCTGCGGACCCCGCCCGGCCGCCGTGGGACGACGTCCAGGACGCCTGGACCGCCGGTACGGTCCAGTCCCGCCATACCAAGTCCGCGGTCGAGAGCGTCCCGGCCGGGCCCGCCCTCGACCTGGCCGACGCCTTCGCGCGCGCCGCCGGCCTCGCCGCGGTCACCGACGCGCTGGAAGACGTCCGCGAGATCCACGCCTCCCGCTACCTCCGCTGGCCGTTCGCCCGTGTTGCCGGACGGTTCCCGGGTCGTGACCCGGTCCGCCTGGGCCGGGTCAGCGGCGACGCCCGGGTCGCGCTGACCGCCGGCGCCGACGCGCAGCAGTCCGGCATAGACAGCGCCATCACCGCCTTCGCCGACGCGGCCGGCGAGACCCTGCCCGATCCCTGGCCGCACACGGTGCGGGCCGCGGCCCGGTCCCGCGCCGGGGAGGTCGGCGGCGCACTCAGCGCCGCGATCAGCGAGAGCATGCCGGTGGGCGCGCGGATTCCCGCCTGGTGGCGCGTGGTGTGCGCCTGGCAGTGGCTGCTGGTCGCCGTGGTGATCGCCGGTATCGCCTGGATGGGCGTCATCATCGCGGCCGGGGCCTTCCACGCGATGGGGCCGCACCCGCCGGAACTCATCGGCAGCCTCGCGCTGCTGCCGTGGGTGGCCGTCATGGTCGTGGCGTTTCTCCTGCTCGGCTGGCTGACAGCGGCTGGCAGCCAGAACGCGGTGATGCTCGCCTCGGAGCGGGAACGCGAGCATATGGCGGCCATCATGCGAGCGCGGATCGACGCCGTGGCCCGTGATCTGGTGGTCATCCCGGCCGGCACCGAGCTCACCGAGTACGCGGGCTTCTGCACCGCCCTCACCGCCGCCGGCCACCCCTGACCCCGCCATCGCGCACGTTGCCCATCGCCCCCCACCGGCCGTGCTCCGCACCGGGAGGCAGCAGCGCCAGGGCCCGTTCGGCATTCTTCGGCATTCTGCCGAGGGCATAACAGCGGCCGGAAGGTAGGCACGGGCGGGCCTGTTGGCTTGTAATACTGTAATCACCGCAAATGGAGGCGGTCATGGCTGCAGACCGTCCACTGGACGCGTACTCCCTCATTGTTTCCGGCGTGGCCGGGAAACTCACGCCCAAGGTGGCCAGCCTGCGCGTGCCCCGCGGGGGCCCCGGAGGCTCACCCGGCGAGAGCCTCGGTTCGGGTGTGGTCTTTACCGGCGACGGCTTCCTGCTCACCAACGCGCACGTCGTCGGGCGGGCGCAGGGTGGTACGGCGTCGTTTTCCGACGGGACCACGGCGCCCTTCCGCGTGGTCGGCGCCGACCCGCTGTCCGATCTGGCCGTGCTCCGCGCGACCGGCCCCACCCCGCCGCCCGCCGAGCTGGGGGAGGCTGATGATCTCGTCGTGGGACAGCTGGTCGTGGCGGTCGGCAACCCGCTGGGCCTGGCGGGTTCGGTGACCGCCGGCGTGGTCAGCGCCCTGGGCCGGTCGATGCCCGCGGGCGGCCGCGCCGGGACGCGGCTCATCGAGGACGTCATCCAGACCGATGCCGCGCTCAACCCGGGCAACTCCGGCGGCGCGCTGGCCGATGCCAGCGCGCGGGTGGTCGGCATCAACACCGCGGTAGCCGGGGTCGGGCTGGGCATGGCGGTCCCCGTCAACACCACCACGCGGCGGATCGTGTCCACGCTGATGCGGGACGGGCGCGTGCGGCGTGCCTACCTGGGCCTGGTCACGCTGCCGGCGCCGCTGGCGGCACCGTGGCGCGAGCGCATCGGCCGCGCCAACGGGCTCCGCGTGGCGGAGGTCGTCCCCGGTGGCCCGGCCGACCGCGCCGGGCTGCGGCCCGGTGACCTGCTCCTGTCGGCTGCGGGAAACCCGGTCGCCGCGGCCCAGGACCTGCAGCGGCTGATGTTCGCCGAGGCGATCGGCAAGCCCCTGGCGATCACGGTCATGCGGAACGGCGCCCTCGTGGACGTCATCGCCGAACCGGCCGAACTGGTCGCCGCCTGATCTGATAGGTGCTACCGCCCGTCCCTCGCGGGTGCCCCCGCGGCCCTGTGGCCTCAGGAGGAGCCTGACCCAGCCCGGCTGGTGGAAGATCGCGTCGAGTTCCGCGAAGGGTACGCCGAGGTTGCGCGCGAACTGCCGGGCGACGGTCGCCCTTGCCGTTCCCGGGGTGCCGGCCACCGAGATCCGCCGCACGAGCGGTGAACGTATCAGCCGTCCGCGAACTCGCCTGCCTGCCGGATTCCCGGCGCCGGCCGGATGGGACAATTGACGGATGACAGACGTACGTGCGGACAGCCGGGTGGACCTGGGCCGCGGCGTGACGATGCCGATGGTGGGGTTCGGCACGTGGCGGCTGCGCGGGCAGCACGCGTATGAGGCGGTCCGGTACGCGCTCGAGACCGGATACCGCCACCTCGACACGGCGACCATGTACCAGAACGAGGCGGAGGTGGGCCGCGCGGTACGTGACAGCGGCCTCGGCCGCCGCGACGTGTTCATCACGACGAAGCTTCCGCCCGGAAACGCCGGCCGTGAGCGGCCGACGATCAACGCGAGCCTCCGGGCGCTGGGCACCGACCACGTGGACCTGTGGCTGGTGCACTGGCCGCCGCGGGGCCCGGCGTCCCCGCGCGTGTGGGAACAGTTCCGCACGCTGCGGAACGAGGGGCTGGCCCGGGCCGTGGGCGTCAGCAACTACGACGTCGCGGGCATCGACGAGCTGATCCGCACCAGCGGCGAGGGCCCGCCGGTCAACCAGATCCCGTGGAGCCTGCCCGGCCACGACCCGAAGCTGCTGGCGGCCATGCGGGAACGCGGGGTCGTCGTGGCGGGCTACAGCCCGCTCAAGGGCACGAACCTCCGCGACAAGACGCTGACGCGCATAGCCGAACGGCACCATGTGAGCGCTGCACAAATCGTGCTGCGCTGGCACCTCCAGCACGGCATTCCGGTGATCCCGAAATCGGCCCAGCCCGAGCGGATCGCGTCCAACTTCGCGCTGTTCGGCTTCGCGCTGAGCGCGGATGAGATGAGGCAACTGGATGGCCTCTCCCGCCGCTGACCGCTGCCGGGTCCCTGTCGCGCGCGCCGGCTGGTGGCGGGTCCCTGCCGCGCACGCTGGCTGGTGGCGCATTACTGGTGGCGCATTATGGGCCGCCGGAGCCGCAGGCGGAAGCCCCCTTCACCGGCTTGTGGATAACGGGCGCGGCTATCCACAGGAACGCGGCCGGGCTCCCGCCGGCCTCCGGCGGTCAGCCACCGTGGAAGTAGCCCCGGCGGAACGGATGCCGGGCAGCCCATGGCAGCGGCGGCGCGATGCCGCCAGACCGCAGGAGGATCGAGATGAGTCAAGGCGGATATGTGACGCTGATCGGATTCGTGGCTAGCGAGCCGAGAATCAATCAGTTCAGCGACGGCACGGAGGTCGCGAACCTGCGCATCGGGTCGAGCAGCCGCAAGATCGACCGTGCGACGGGGGAGTGGCGCGACGGTGAGATCTCGTTCTACTCGGTGCGGTGCAGGAAGTCGCTGGCCCGGAACGCGAAGATCTGCCTGCGCAAGGGGCAGCCGATCGTCGTCGCCGGGAAGCTGCACACCAGGTACTACCAGGACCGGAACGGGCAGCAGCGGTCCGACGCCGAGGTCTACGCCGACACCATCGGCTTCGACCTGGCCCGCGGTGTCGCGCATTTCAGCTGGAATCAGCGTTCGTCGGCCGACATCTCCGCCCTGGCCCGCGGCGAGGCGATCCGGGCCGGCCTGGAAGGTGAGGACGGCCCGGGCGCGCCAGGGGACGGCCAGCTGGCCGGAATGGACGCCGGCCACGGCAGCGAGATGTTCGACGAGCAGGCCATCGCCGAGCTGGAGCACGAACTCGATGAATCAGCGCCGGAGCCGGCTGGCAGTTAGCGGGCGGAGCGGGCCGTGCCAGCGCCGGCCGCTGGCCGCCGGTTGATGGCGCCGGATTCCGGTCAGCGCGACCGGAGTCAGCTCCAGATGACCCCACGCATGGAATCCACTTTCCTCACGTAGCCAGTACCTGTCTCTCCGGGCTCACGGCCAAGCGGCCGCGCGGGGCGGGTGACGCTGCGCAGACGTCAAATCTGCCTGCGTAACCGCCCCGTGCGGACCCAACATACAGCTTCACCGCGGTTTACACACGTACGGTTTTTCGGATGTTACTGAAAGTGATGCAGGCCGCCACTTGGACACGTACAGTTGCCATACGGACCCAATTAGTGATGGGCGAGAGGCATGTCAGCAGCCGACCAGGTTACGAGTCAGCAGGTGCCTTCCCGCGGCATCCTACGGCGCGTCGGCCGGCCGCGGAGCTGGCAGCTCTTCGCGTTGCCGTCACCTGTGGTCGGGTACGTCTTCGCGGTCATCGCCGCTGATCTCGGTCTGACCGTGCGGGGAATCCTGCACACCCCGGTGCGGGCGGCGGACCTGGCCCTGTTCGCGGCCCTGCTCGCCTGCGCAGCCGTGTGCATCGAGGCGACCCGCCGCCTGGGCCAGCCGACCGGCGTCTCACGTGACCTGCTCTCGGCGTGGTGGCTGCCGATCGCGCTGCTGCTGCCGCCGGTGTACGCGCTGGTCGCTCCGATCGTCCTGGGCGTACTGCTCTACCTGCGGGTCCGGCGCACGCCTGCCTACCGGCGGCTGTTCAGCTCCGCGGCGCTCGGGCTGGCCGGCGGGTCGGCCTCGACCGTCTTCCGGCATGTGGGTCCGGCCGCCACGGCGGCGCGGTCGGTGCCCTGGGTCGCCGATCCCGCGTGGCACGCCTGGTTCATGCGGCCCGCGGCCGTGCTGACCGCGATCGGCTGCGCGGTGCTGTTCGACGTGCTCAACACGGGCATGGTGGCGGTCGCCGCTCATGCGGCCCAGCCGCAGGCCCGCTGGGCGGAGGTGCTGTGGGACCGGGAGAGCCTGCTGCTGGACCTGACCGAGATCTGCGTGGGCGTTCTCGTGGTGATCGCCTGCGCGCTGAGCCCGGTGCTTCTCTGCGTGGCGCTGCCTCCGGTGATCGTCCTGCAGCGCAGCCTGATGCACCAGCAGCTTCAGGCCGCCGCGCGCACCGACGCCAAGACCGGCCTGCTGAATGCGACCGCGTGGCAGCGCGAGGCCGACACGGAGATCGCGCGGGCGCGGCGGGCCCGGGAGACCCTCGCGCTGCTGCTCTGCGACGTGGACCACTTCAAGCGGATCAACGACACCTACGGGCACCTGACCGGGGATGACGTGCTGCGGGGGCTGGCCAGCGAGCTACGCCAGCAGGTACGCGGATCCGATGTGGTGGGCCGGTTCGGGGGCGAGGAGTTCGTTGTCCTGCTCCCGCGCGCCGACGCCGGCGAGGCATGCAAGATCGCCGAACGGCTGCGGCATCGGGCCAGCGTGATGGGCGTGTACGCGGACAGCCTTGCCGTCAGCGTGACGATCTCTATCGGCGTCGCGGTCCTCGGAGTGCACGGCCGCGACCTGTTCGAGCTGCTGGCCGCCGCTGACCTCGCGCTCTACCGGGCCAAGGACGCCGGGCGTGATCAGATCTGCGTGTACACACCTGACGGGCCGTCCTGTAGGGACAGTCACGAAGACGAGACCTCAGACCCGGCTGCCTTAGCGCAGCAGGCGCCGGAGGCAGGGCCCGGCCCGCGGGAGACGGACGGGACGCCGGGGATTCCGCAGCGTAGCCCGTCGGCCCCACGGGGCGCAGCGGCCCGGCCCGGCGGCCCGGCGGCCCGGTGGCCCGGCTGGCCGGCCGGGCCGAATACGCTAGGTGCCATGCCGGAGTTCATCTATCAGATGCGTGCTGTGCGCAAGGCGCACGGAGACAAGGTAATCCTCAACGACGTCACGCTGTCATTCCTGCCGGGAGCCAAGATCGGCGTCCTGGGGCCGAACGGTACCGGCAAGTCCACGCTGCTGAAGCTGATGGCTGGTGTTGAGCAGCCGTCCAACGGCGAGGCCCGGCTGATGCCCGGGTTCACCGTGGGCCTGCTCTCCCAGGAGCCTCAGCTCAACGAGGACAAGACGGTCCTCGGCAACGTTGAGGAGGGTGTCGCCGAGACCAAGGCGATGCTCGACAGGTACAACGAGATCGCCGAGAAGATGGCCACCGAGTACTCCGACGAGCTGCTGAAGGAAATGGGGCAGCTTCAGGAGCAGCTCGATCACCGCGACGCATGGGACCTTGACAGCCAGCTCGAGCAGGCGATGGACGCACTGCGCTGCCCGCCGCCGGACGCCAGCGTCAAGCCGCTGTCCGGTGGTGAGCGCCGCCGGGTCGCGCTCTGCCAGCTTCTGCTTTCACAGCCGGACCTGCTGCTGCTCGACGAGCCGACCAACCATCTCGACGCGGAAAGCGTCCAGTGGCTCGAGCAGTACCTGGAGAGCTATGCGGGGACCGTCGTCGCCGTCACCCACGACCGGTACTTCCTCGAGCACGCCGCGCAGTGGATCCTCGAGCTCGACCGCGGCCACGCCTATCCCTACCAGGGCAACTACTCCACCTACCTGGACACCAAGGCGTCCCGGATCAAGGTCGAGGGCGCCAAGGACGTCAAGCGGCGCAAGCGCCTCGAAGACGAACTGGAATGGGTGCGGTCCAACCCGCGGGCGCGGCAGGCGAAGAGCCGGGCCCGGCTGCAGCGCTACGAGGAGATGGCCGCCGAGGCCGACGCGCGGCGCAAGATCGACTTCGAGGAGATCCAGATCCCGCCGGGCCCGCGGCTGGGCAGCGTCGTGGTGGAAACCGAGGGCCTGGTCAAGGGCTTCGGTGACCGGGTGCTGTTCGACGGGCTGAGTTTCTCGCTGCCCCGCAACGGCATCGTCGGCGTCATCGGTCCCAACGGCGTCGGCAAGACGACCCTGTTCAAGATGATCGTCGGCGAGGAGAAGCCCGACGCCGGGAGCATCCGCATCGGCGAGACGGTGGAGATCTCCTACGTGGACCAGAGCCGGGAGCGGATCGCCCCGGACAAGAACGTCTGGCAAGCGATCTCCGACGGGGAGACGCACATCAACGTCGGCCACACCGAGATCCCGAGCCGCGCCTACGTGGCGGCGTTCGGCTTCAAGGGCCCGGACCAGCAGAAGCCGGCCGGGGTGCTCTCCGGCGGTGAGCGGAACCGGGTCAACCTGGCGCTCACCCTCAAGAAGGGCGGCAACCTGCTGCTCCTGGACGAGCCGACCAACGACCTGGACGTGGAGACGCTCTCCTCACTGGAGAACGCGCTGGTCGACTTCCCCGGCTGCGCCGTGATCACGAGCCACGACCGGTGGTTCCTCGACCGCATCGCCACGCACATCCTGGCCTGGGAGGGCGGGGCGAACTGGTTCTGGTTCGAGGGCAACTTCGACGCCTACGAGAAGAACAAGATCGAGCGCCTCGGTGCCGAAGCAGCCCGCCCGCACCGCGTCACCTACCGCCGCCTGACCCGCACCTAACGGCCGCGAACCCGGGCCATTCGGACCCGGTCGAGCGGCCGTTGCACAACGGTCATTGATACGGCCTACGGCGCTGGGCGACCAAGCCGGCCCCGCGCCGGCCGCAACACCGCACCCCCATCAGACCCCGGGACGGCCCCCCAAGATCACGTTAGCCATTTGACCGGGCACACTGGGTCATCCCACCCGGGCCAGCACAGCTAGCGCGGTGTGAGGCCGAGGTCGGGGCCGGCGGGGTTCGCCGGGCGGTTGACCAGGCTGTGCGCGGCCATGACGAGGTAGTCCCACAGCCGGGCGTCCAGCGCCGCATCGAGCGAAAGATCATCGAGCGCGATGCGCATGTCGCGCAGCCAGGCGTCCCGTTCCGCCTCGCCGATCACGAACCGCGCGTGCCGCATCCGCAGCCGCGGGTGCCCCCGCAGTTCGTTGTACGTCTGCGGTCCGCCCCAGTACTGGATGAGGAACAGCCGCAGGTGGTCCTCGGCGGGCCCCAGATCCTGGGCCGGGTATACCGGCCGCAGTACCGGGTCGTCGGCGGCAAGCTCGTAAAAGCGGTGCACGAGGCGCCCGAAGGCCTCTTCACCGCCGGCGGCTTCGAAGAACGAGCGTGGCTCCCCGGCCGGTGCGGCCCCCGTCGATCTGGACGGTGCGCGGTCGCGGCCGGCGGATTCGGCTGGCTGAATGTCCATGACGGTCCCCAGCCTACGATGCGGGCGGCCCGTGCTCCCTCATGTCCTGCCCTGCCTCCCGGCCGGCTCCTGGTCCCGCCCATCGAACGGCTCCCGGTCCCGCTTCTCGGCCGGCCTTTCGGCCGGCTCCCATCCCCGCCCCTCGGCTGGCCCCGCCGGCCCGGCTTCGAGCGGGGCGGCGGCGGTGCGCTGGCCCGCGTTGCGCGTGCGGCCTGCGGGCCCGGCGGGCGCTGCGAGCCCGGCCTGCGGGGCGGACAGGCCGGTGTCAAGTGCGGACTTGACCCGTTCGCGCAGCTCGCGAGCCACCTCCCATTGCCGCAGCGGCAGTGTCTTGGCCGCCACGCGCATCACGACCTGGCAGTCCGAGATGTCCTGCACGCCCCACACCTCGGGCTTCTCCAGCATCAGCTTGCGCCAGCGCCGTTCCCGCCACATGGCGCCCGCCGCCTGCTCCATGATCTGGCGCGTGTCCGGGATATCCAGACCCGGCGGCACCGGCATATCGACGACGGCACGCGCCCAGCCCTGCGACTCGTTCCCGACCTTCTCCAGCGCCCCGTTGCGGAGATGCCAGACGACTCCGTTCACATCGCGCAGCCGCGTGGTGCGCAGGCTCACCGCCTCCACGGTTCCGGTCGCGTCACCGATATTGATGACGTCGCCGACGCCGTACTGGTCCTCCAGCAGCATGAAGATGCCGGCCAGGAAGTCCCGCACGAGGTTCTGCGCACCGAAACCGACCGCGATGCCCACCACCCCCGCGCTGGCGAGAACCGGAGCGAGGTTCACGCCCAGGTCGCCGAGGCCGATCGCGGCGGCGATCGCGAAGATCGTGACCGAGGCGGCGTTGCGGAGAATGGACCCGAGGGCGTGGGCCCGCTGGTGCCGCCGCTCGGAAGCTGCCTCGTGCACGGCGGCCGTATCGGCCGGCATGACGGCGCCGGTGGCGGTCGCGTCCGCCCCGGCGAGCACCGTCTCGATGGCCGCGCGGTGCCGCCTGCGCCGCCACGCCCGGCGGCGGGGCCGCATACCGGAGTTCTGCCGCAGCCGGCTGTGCAGCGGGGCGTCGGCCGCCCGGATCGTGACCCGGTTGATCAGCCGGTGCACGAGCGTGCGGGCCAGCAGCGCGAGAAAGACCAGCCACGCCAGCCGCAGCACCAGGTTGGCGGGGCCGGCCAGGTACACGGCCGTCAGCCGGGCGGCCGTCCCGCTGTGGGACACGTCCCAGACGAGGCGGCACGCGATACCCGGATCGTGCCCGCAGCTGCCGGTGAGCGTGACGGGCGCCTGGGACAGGTCAAGGCCCTTGAGGTGCGCGTGAGCAAACACGAGATCCTTCCTGTGGCGTGAGCGCCCATCCGGCCGTTACCAGGCGCTCCCGGCCTCCCTATAGTGGCCGGCCGGGCCTCGTTGACGGGCCTGCTCGGCACGCTTCACCGGTTTGCCGAGCGTGGAGCGCGGCGCTGCTCGTACATCCCGCCTGGCTGCATAACGGGGAATCGCGGCGACGATGCGGCCATACGGCCGCGGATGACTCATCCCGTCGGGGTGAGGTGCGCGCCGGCCTAACAGGGAGAGACTGCTAACAGGGAGACACTGAACGAATCGAGTAGTCAAGCGCCTGATGCGGCGCATCGGCCGGGAGGTATCCGTTGTCTGACGTCGGTCACACGGAAGGTCCTGCAGCCGAAGGCTCAGGCCCCAGCGGGGAAGAGCAAATAGAAATTGAACGCTTGCGCGCTGAGGTAAGTGAGCTGCGCAGCCAGCAGGCGCCACCGGCGGGCCGGAGGCGCATTGGCTGGCGGGCTCCGGTGGCCGTTGTTCTGATCTTCCTCGGCTGCCTGCTCGCTCCGATCTCGGTACTGGCGGTCTGGACCGCCAATCAGGTCTCCGATACCGGTCGTTTTGTGGCCAACATGGAGCCACTCGTCCATGAGCCGGCCATCCAGAATGCGCTGACCGACAAGATCACGGCCCAGATTACCGGTCACCTCAACGTGACCGCGTACGCCGATCAGGCCGCCGGAGACCTTTCCAGCAAAGGGCTGACGCGCGCCGGGACGCTCCTGAAGTCAGTCGCCCCGCAGATCAACGGCGCGGTGGACGGATTCATCCACGGCCAAGTGCACACGATCGTGGCGAGCCCGCAGTTCGCTCAGCTGTGGGTCAAGGCCAACACCGGCGTCCATCAGGCCCTGGTGAAAGCGCTCTCCGGGCAGGGTGGCGGCTCGATCACCACCAGCAACGGCAAGGTCGTCCTCAACCTCGGGCCGTTCATCGACCTCGTCAAACAGGACCTGATCAAACGCGGCTTCACGATCGTCAGCAAAATCCCGTCCATCAACCCGACGTTCAGCCTGTTCTCGGATAAGTACCTGGTCAAGGCGCAGACGGGCTACCGGCTGATCAACGATCTGAAGATCGTGCTGCCGATCCTGGCCCTGCTCCTGCTGGCTGCAGGCGTGTACGTGGCCCGCAGCCACCGGCGCGCGCTGATCGGGGCGGGTCTCGGCCTCGCCGCATCGATGCTGGTGCTCGCCGCGGGGCTGCTGATCTTCCGCAGCATCTACCTGAACAGTGTGCCGAGCGACGTGCTTCCCTCCGACGCGGCGGCCGCTCTGTTCGATACGCTCGTCCGGTTCATCAAGGAAGGGCTGCGTGCGATCCTCGTCGTGGGCCTGGTAGTCGCCGCCGCCGCGTTCCTGACCGGACCCTCGGTCAGCGCGATCAAGATCCGGGGTGCCATCGCGTCCGGCCTCGCCTGGCTGCGGCAGAAGTTCGAGCATGCGGGCGTGCAAACGGGCCCGGTCGGCACGTGGACCTACGCGCATCGCAGGGGACTCCGCATATCGGCCGTGGCCCTTGCCGCGCTGATCTTCGTGTTCTGGGGACAGCCCAGCGCCGTCCTCGTCATTGTGCTCGTCGTCCTGCTGCTGGTCGTGCTCGGGCTGATCGAGCTGATCGGCACCCGGCCGCCCGCTCAGCCGGAGACGGCGGCCCATCCGTGAGGCCTTCGGCGCGCCTGGCGCTCCGGGCGCCCGTTGATCTTCAGTTGCCGGAAGGGCGGGTCCGATGATCCTGCAAGCGGCCGGGCTCGCGCTGCTGGCCGCGATTTCTCCGACAGCACTTCTGGTGGCCGCCGTTTACCTCGGCTCCGCCAGGCCCAGACTGATCGGCGCGCTCTACCTAGTCGGCGCGATCATCATGAGCCTGGTGATGGGCCTGGTGGTGATCGCGATTCTGCGCCACACCGGCCTGGACCAGCACAGCCAGCGAACGCCTCGCTACGGCCTGCGTCTCGGCCTCGGCCTGCTGATGCTCGCGGCGGGCGCCGTGCTCGCCAGGCGGAAACCGAAGCCGCCCGATCCGGGCAAAAAACAGGGACTCGTCTCGAGGATGATCGCCGATCCCGCCCCGGTCAGCGCGTTTGCCGTCGGCCTGCTGATTTTCGCGCCGGGCGTCACGTTCATCGCCGCGGTTCAGGTGATCGCCACGGCCAAAGCCAGCCTCGAACTCACTGCGGTGGCCATCATCGTTGTCGTCGTGATCAACGTGGCCCTCGTGTGGCTGCCCCTGCTGCTGCACCTGTTCGCGCCCAGCGCGACGACACGTTACCTGACGGCTTTCAACGGCTGGCTGCGCGCGAATGGGAACAAGATACTCATCGCCGTACTCATCGTGGGCGGGGTGATCGTGGCCGGCAACGGCATCTTCGGCCTCGCGGGCGGCTGACGCATGGCCCGGATCATCCACTGCGGGTGACGCGCTGCTCCCGGGGCAGCGCGACAGTTACCCTGTGCCGATGGTCTGAGCGAACACCTGCTCAGCAAGCTCAGAGACCCAAGGAGTCTGATCATGACAACGCCCGTTAATGCCGACGTTGATGCTGCGACCCGCGACGTGCTGGCCGGCCTGGCCGTCGGCGACCAGGGAGTCCTGGAGGAGATTCTGGCGTACCGGGACGCCGAGCAGGCCAGCACCGGCTTGGACGGCCGCACCTTCTCGCTCGTCAAGATCGCCGCTCTCATCGCCCTCGACGCCCCGCCAGCCTCCTATATGTGGCAGGTAGCCAACGCGCTGGAGGCTGGCGCAACGCCGCGGGACCTGATCGGCGTGCTGCGCGCGGTCTTGCCGCAGGTGGGCGGCCCCAGGGCGATGGCGGCAGCGCCCGAACTCATGCTGGCCCTCGGCCTCGAGCTGCCAGCCGACGCATAGGACGAGCGCACAGGACCGCAGGTCGATTGATTTCCAGGAGGCAGCGATGATGAGGCGGCGCCCGCTTATGCGCGCGGCGGTCATAGGTGGCGGCGCGTATGCCGTCGGCCGCAGCTCGGCAAACAGAGCGGCGAACCAGGCCCGGCAAGAGGATGAGCAGAACGCCCGAATCGACGATCTTGAGCAGCAGGCACCCAGCCAGCAGGCGGCTGCCCCGGCCGCCCCGGCCGCCCCGGCGGCGGGGCCGTCACTGCTCGACCAGCTGAACCAGCTCGACGCCCTGCACCAGCAGGGCGCTCTGACCGACAACGAATTCACTGCCGCCAAAGCCAAGCTGCTGGGCAACTGATTCAGGCGGCGCGTGCGGCCGCCCAGTCCCGGGCCATGAGCGGTGTGCTGAGCGGCCGCCGCCACTGTCCCCGCCGCGGGTTCAGGAGGAAGCCCAGTGAGTATGCCGTCTGATCCGCTGGCGCTGTTGCGGTCCCGGAGCTATATCGCCCTGCTGGTCATTGCCGCGATCATCGGCGTGCCCGTCGCAGTGGCGGCCTACTTCTTTCTGGCGCTGGTCAGCAAGCTGCAGGGATGGATCTTCACCGATCTGCCCAAGGGTGTGGGCTTCCACGCCGAACCCCTGTGGTGGCCCATTCTGCCGCTGCTGCTGGCTGGGGTGCTGGTTGCCCTGACCATCCGGTACCTGCCCGGCAAGGGCGGCCACTCGCCCGCCGACGGATTCAAGGCGGGCGAAGGGCCGCCGTCCCTCAGGGAGCTTCCGGGCATCGTGCTGGCGGCGCTCGCGACGTTGAGCCTGGGCGTGGTGCTCGGCCCCGAGGCGCCCCTGATCGCTCTTGGCGGCGGGCTCGGCGTCCTGGCGGTCCGGCTCGTCAAGAGGGACGCTCCGGCCAGAACCCAGGCTGTCGTGGCCGCGGCGGGCAGTTTCGCCGCCATCAGCACGCTGCTTGGGTCCCCCCTGACCGGAGCGTTCCTCCTGATGGAGGCCTCGGGCCTCGGCGGGTCGATGATGGAGCTCGTACTGGTGCCTGGCCTGCTGGCCGCTGGTGTCGGCTCGCTCGTGTTCACCGGCCTGGACGCCTGGACGGGGCTCGGCACGTTTTCGCTGGCGATCCCCGGCCTTCCGCACGTCGGGGCGCCCACCGGCGCCGAGTTCGGGTGGGCACTGGCGATCGGCGTGCTGGCTGTCCCATTCGGCCTCGCAATCCGGTGGCTCGGCCTGTTCCTGCGGCCTCATGTCGAGCGGCGGATGGTGCTGATCACCCCGCTGGTGGGCCTCGCAGTCGCGGGCCTGGCCATCGCGTTCGCCGCAGCCACCGGAAAAGGCTCCGCTGAGGTGCTGTTCTCCGGGCAGTCCGCCCTTGGCCCGTTCATTGCCGGCAGCGCCAGCTACACCGTCGGGGCGCTGGTGCTGCTGCTGGCCTGCAAGGGGATCGCCTACGGAGTCTCGCTGAGCAGCTTCCGCGGCGGCCCGACGTTCCCGGCCCTGTTCCTCGGGGCGGCGGGCGGTGTCGCGCTGTCGCATCTGCCGGGGCTGCCACTGGTCGGCGGCGTCGCCATGGGCATTGGCGCGATGTCCGTCGTGATGCTCCGGCTGCCCCTGACCTCCGTCTTGCTGGCCTCCTTGCTGCTGGCCTCGGACGGCCTGGCCGTCATGCCACTGGTCATCGTGGCCGTCGTGGTGGCCTACGTCCTCTCGGCGAGGCTCGCCCCGAAGCCGGCCGCTGATCCGGCGGCCGCGGCCAGCCCTCAGCCCGCCGAACCGGCCGTCAGCCCGCCGGACCCGGGTCAGCCGGCCCGGGCCGTTCCCCAGACCTCTCAGCGCAGTCATGAGTGAGCCGGAATGACATCTCCCTCTTACGAGATCCGCATCACCGGAATCCTCCCGCCGGAGGCCTTGCGTGACTTCGAGGACCTGGCCCCCTCGATAAAACCAGTGGGAACCATCGTGCATGGTCAGCTGCCCGATCAGGCGGCGCTGCACGGATTGCTGGCCAGGCTCGAGATGCTCGGCGTACAGGTCCTGGAGGTCCGCCGTCTCCGCGGTGGGAGCCCGCCGGCGCAGCAGAGCACCAAGCGCCGCAGCCGGTAGGCCGAGCGGCACCGAAGCCGCCGGGCCACATCACCCGCGGCGGGTGATACCGGAGCCCTAGGGATGCAGCCGGCCGTCCGTAGCCTGCGCCACCGGCACTGGCCCCAGGCACACCATGGTGTCGCCGGCCTGCGGCACCGGCGTATCGGCCTGGGTGACGGCCGTAAGCTGTCCGTCCGCGCGCACCAGGAACAGGAGGTCGTGCCCGGCGGCTGGCTCGCTGTCGGCGCGCTGCGTGATGATGCGCGCGCCGCCGGCATGCCCGCCGGTGACCGCCAGCCTGGTCAGGCCCTCGCTGAACAGGATCTCGCCACCGGTATACGGAGCGACCACCCCGTGGCTGCGCAATTGCGGTGCGAGCCGGTATACGCGCCCCTCAGGGCTGGCTGCCAGCAGGACCGCGGCGAGGGCGTTGAAGTCGTCTTCGTCCGTCAGCAGGAGGACGGCCGTGATCCCCTCCAGCCGCGCGCCGCGGCCGGTGGCGGCGGCCAGCAGTTCGCCCGGCGCCAGTTCCAGGCCGGCCCGCCTGATCTGCTCGCGCTGCTGATCCAGGCCCGCCCACATCAGCACCTCCAGGCCGGCGGACCGCAGGGCCAGCCCGAGGTCGATGACCCACGCATCGCCGCCGACCAGCAGCGGCCGGGTGCGGGCCGGCCGGCCGACGCGCAATAGCCGGGCCACGGGGGCTGCGGTCAGGGCATACAGGGTCACCGTCGCCACGATCACGACGAAGGTGGCCGGCAGGATCTTGGCCGCGCCGCCGACACCCTTGGTCACCAGGCCCGCCGTGAACGTCGAGGCGGTGGCGGCGGCGACGATTCCGCGTGGGGCCATCCAGCCGATGAACGCGCGCTCGCCCCTCTTCAGATCCGTTCCCCAGGTGGCCGCGAAAGCCACGATGGGCCGGGCCACGAAAACCAGGACAGCGACCAGGGCGAGCGTGGGCAGCACCAGATGCCGGAGGGACTGCGGGGTCACGGTGGCCGAGATGGAAATGAACAGGACGCCGATAATGAGCTGCACGAGGGTTTCGAAAAATGGGCGGCGGGCCGGGATGTCAAAGCCCCGCTGATTGGCCAGCGCGAGTCCCATGAAGATCGCCGCGATGAGGCCGGTGTCCTCGCGGGCGATATCGCAGCCGGCCGCCACCGCGATCACGGTGGCGAGCTGCGCCCTGGTGCCGAGCGCCTCGTCCAGCCGGAGCTTGCGCAACAGCAGCCAGAGCAGCGCGGTGCCGAGCACGCCGCCGGCCAGTCCGACCCCGACGCTCACCGCAAACTGCCCCAACTGGCTGCCCAGGCCCTTGTGGGTGCTCGCGACGACGGCATGAAAAACCAGCGCGCCGAGTACGCCGCCGACCGGATCGATTATTGACCCTTCCCAGATCAGCACCCGTTGCAGCCGTTCCGCCGGCCGGACGAAATTGAGCAGCGGACCCACGACCGTGGGTCCCGAGACGACGAGAATGATCCCCAGCATGACCGCCGCGCCGCGCGACATGCCGAGCAGCGGCGCGGCCACGGATGCGGCGAGCGCCCAGGTGATCAGCACCCCGAGGACGATCAGGCGGATCACCACCGTGCGGGTATGGCCCTTGAGCTTGCGCAGATCGAGGCCCAGGCCCGCGTCGTAGAGGATGACCGCCACCGACAAGGACACCAGCGGCTCGAACGCCGGGCCGAGCAGCCGCTGCGGGTTGACGTCGGTGGTCAGTGCGCCCGCGATGAAACCGGCCGGCAGCAGCAGGATCAGCGCCGGAATGCGCAGCCGGCTGGCCAGCACCTGACAGCCGACCGCGAGCAGGACAATCAGGCCGGCGCCGGTCAGGATCTGTGCTGTCGTCACGCCAGCCTCCGGTAGCCGGCTGGCCGTTTGTTCGCCAGCCGTTCATATTCCGCTAGCTCATAGATAGCTCCCTTTCCAAATTGGCCGCGGCGGAGGCCGGAATCATCACCCGCCGCAGGTGATGGACAGGCGCCGCCTACCCGCCTAGAAAGACAGTGGGGCCGGCCATGAATGCCGAGGGGCCGGCCATGAATGCCGATTGACGCCACGATCACGTCCAGTCCTGAGGGGCGGCACCATACGGATGGTGGTACGGCGAAGTGAGGGGTCAGCAATGAGTGCGGAACGGGATCGGGTGGCCGGGTTCGGGCATCTGGAAGACGGGCTGCGGCAGGGCGGCGAGTGGTACCGGTGGGGGCCCTACGTCAGTGAGCGCCAGTGGGGCACGGTCCGTGAGGACTACAGCGCCGACGGCAACGCCTGGGATCACCTGCCGCACGATCACGCACGGTCCCGGGCCTACCGGTGGGGGGAGGACGGCCTGGCCGGATTCTGTGATATCGCGCAGCGGCTGTGCCTGGGGCTGGCCCTGTGGAACGGGCGCGACCCGATCCTGAAGGAGCGCCCGTTCGGGCTGACCGGCCCGCAGGGCAACCACGGCGAGGACGTGAAGGAATACTGGTGGTACCTGGACGCCGTGCCCAGCCACGCCTGGAACCGGTGGCGTTACCACTACCCCCAGGCCGCGTATCCCTATCAGGACCTGATCGATGTCAATGCCCGCCGGAACCGGTACGAGCCCGAGTACGAGCTGCTTGACACCGGCGCGTTCGACGGCGACCGGTACTGGATCACCGAGGTGCACTACGCCAAGGCCAGCCCGGATGACCTGCTGATGGCCATCCAGCTCACCAACGCCGGCCCGGAGGCCGAAACCGTCCATGTACTGCCCACCGCCTGGTTCCGCAACACCTGGTCGTGGGGTGACGATGAGCCCCGGCCGGCCCTGCAAGCATCCGGTGACCGGTCCGTCACCATCGACCACCCGTTCGCGGGCACCCTGGAGCTGATCGCCGCGACTGGCCCCGACGGTACCGGCCCGCAGCTGCTGTTCTGCGAGAACGAGACCAACCTCGCCAAGCTGTACGGCGCCGAACCGGTCACGCCCTACCCCAAGGACGGCATCAACGACCACGTGATCCACGGCGCGGCCACGGTCAACCCCGTCGGCACCGGGACCAAATGCGCGTTCTGGTACCAGGTCACTGTCCCGCCCGGCCAGACCGCCGAGCTGCGGCTCCGGCTCCGGCCGGCCGCAGGCGGGCGTGGCAGCTCCGCGGCCAAGACGGCGGCCGCGCTCGGCAAGGACTTCGATCAGGTGATGGCTCAGCGTCGCGCCGAGGCGGATGAGTTCTACGCCGAGCTGACGCCGGCGGGCGCGAGCGCGGATGAGGCGCTGGTGCTGCGGCAGGCCTCCGCCGGGATGCTGTGGAGCAAGCAGCTGTTCTACTATGACGTCGCCCGGTGGCTGGACGGGGACCCGACCCAGCCCGAACCGCCGGCCGTGCGCAAGAGCGGGCGGAACTCCAGGTGGCGCAACTTCGACGGGTTCGACATCATCTCGATGCCGGATAAGTGGGAGTACCCCTGGTTCGCCGCCTGGGACCTGGCCTTCCACACCATTACCCTGGCCCACCTGGACCCGGCGTTCGCCAAGTACCAGCTGATCCTGATCTGCCGGGAGTGGTTCCAGCACCCGCAGGGGGCGCTGCCGGCCTATGAGTGGGACTTCGGCGACGTCAACCCGCCGGTGCACGCGTGGGCGGCGCTGCAGGTGTTCGCGATCGACGGCGCCCGCGACATCGATTTCCTGTCCCGGGTCTTCGACAAGCTGCTGGTCAACTTCACCTGGTGGGTCAACCGCGAGGACGCCAACGGCAACAACGTCTTTGAGGGCGGCTTCCTCGGCCTGGACAACATCGGCCCGATCGACCGCTCCCACCTGCCGGCCGGCTACACCCTGGAGCAGTCCGATGCCACCGGCTGGATGGGTTCCTACGCGCTGGCACTGGGCACCATCGCCGCCGCGCTGAACTGGTCCGGCAACCGCAAGGCCCAGGATCTGGTGCTGAAGTTCATGGAGCATTTCGCGGGCATCCGCACCGCGCTGGACCAGCAGGGCCTGTGGGACGACACCGACGGGCTGTTCTACGACCGGCTGGTCACCCCCTCGGGCTACAGTGTCCCGGTCAAGACCCACTCCATGGTCGGGATCATCCCGGCGCTGGCCGCCGCGGTCCTGGACGGCGGCATGCTGCAGAACGCCCTGACCATGAACAAGATGTTTATGCGGTTCCTGCAGCATGAGGTCGGGGGGGATATCCAGAAGCTGGCCGAGCACCCGCAACTGCGCGGTGAGGGGCCGGCCAGCGGCTGCTGCTGTCGGTGGCCCGGCCCGCCCAGCTGGAGCGGCTGTTCGCCAAGCTGTTCGATGAAAGCGAGTTCCTGTCCCCGCACGGGCTGCGGGCCCTTTCGGCCTACCACCGCGATCACCCCTACCAGTTCGACGCGGAGGGCTACCAGTCCTCCATCGACTATGAGCCGTCCGAATCAACCACGTCCATGTTCGGCGGCAACTCCAACTGGCGCGGCCCGATCTGGATGCCGGTCAACTACCTGGTGGTCGAGTCGCTCGAGCGCTACCACCGGTTCTACGGCGATGACCTGGAGCTGGAGTACCCGACCGGCTCGGGCAAGCGGCTCACCCTGGACCTGATCGCCGCCGACCTGCAGGACCGGCTGATCTCGCTGTTCACCAGGGACGGCAACGGGCGCCGGGCCTGCTTCGGCGGGACCGAGAAGATGCAGACCGATCCGGCCTGGAAGGACAACCTGATCTTCAGCGAGTACTTCCACGGCGACAACGGCGCCGCGATCGGTGCCTTCCACCAGACCGGGTGGACCGGCCTGATCGCCGACGTGATCCTGCGCCGGCACGGCGCGGTCCGAGCACTCGGAGACGTCCTGCGTGACCTGAGCAGTAAGGCCCAGCCATGACCAGCAGCCAGACCACCACCGCGGCCGGGGCCGTCCCGGCCGCCCGGTCCGCCGCCGATGGCCGCCCTACCGCCGCGCTCCCTGGCAACATCCACCCGCTGGGCGCCACGCCCGGTGAGCAATTCGGCAAGGCCGGAACGAATTTCTCGATCGCCTCCAGCGTCGCGGACGGCGTCACCTTGTGCCTGTTCGACGAGACCAGTACGGAAACGCAAATCCCGCTGCGGGACAACGACGCCGACATCTGGCATGCGTTCGTGCCCGGAGTCGGGCCGGGCCAGACCTACGGCTACCGGGTCAGCGGACCCTGGAACCCGGCGCAGGGCCTGCGCTGCAACCCGGCCAAGCTGCTGCTCGACCCCTACGCCCGGGCGGTCAGCGGAACGGTCTCGTTCGGGCCGGAGGTGCTCGGCCAGTCCGAAACTGACCCCAACGCGCCGAGCACCCTGGACTCCGCGCCGCACGTGCCCAGGGGCCTGATCGTGGACCCGGCGTTCAACTGGCAGGACGGCAACCGGCCCTGGTACCGGTATGCGGACACGGTGATCTACGAGGTGCACGTCAAGGGCTTCACCATGCGCCATCCCGGCATACCGCCGGAGCTGCAGGGCACCTACGCCGGGCTGGGTCACGAGGCCGCAATCGCGCACCTGCTGGATCTGGGCGTCACCACCGTCGAGCTCCTGCCCGTGCACCAGAACGTCCCCGAATCGTTCCTCATCGGCCGGGGGCTGACGAACTACTGGGGCTACAACACGATCGGCTTCTTCGCCCCGCACAATGGCTATTCCGCCGCCGTGCGGAGCGGCCAGGAAGGCGGGCAGGTCAGCGAGTTCAAGACGATGGTGGAGGCGCTGCACCGGGCCGGCCTCGAAGTCTTGCTTGATGTGGTGTTCAACCACAGCGCCGAGGCGGGCCCGGACGGCCCCACACTGTGCTTCCGCGGCATCGACAACACGGCCTACTACCGGGTCGAGCCCGGCAACCCCGGCAACTACTACGACACGACCGGCTGCGGCAACTCGCTCAACGCGGGTGACCCGATCACCCTGCAGCTGATGATGGACTCGATGCGCTACTGGCTGACCGAGATGCACGCCGACGGGTTCCGGTTCGACCTGGCGCCCACGCTGGCCCGGCAGGACGGTGCCTTCGACAAGGTGTCGTCCTTCCTGGACATGGTGTCCCAGGATCCGGTGGTCTCGCGGGCCAAGATGGTCGCCGAGCCGTGGGACGTCGGCCAGATGGACAGTTACGATCTGGGCCGGTTCCCGCCGCTGTGGCGGGAGTGGAACGGCAAGTACCGGGACACGATGCGTGACTTCTGGCGCAGCCACCCGGTCGGGATCGGCGAGTTCGCCAACCGCTTCTCCGGCTCCTCCGATCTTTACGCCACCGTCGGCCGCCGGCCCACCGCCTCGGTCAACCTGATCACCGTCCACGACGGCTTCACCCTCCGCGACCTCGTCTCGTACGACGACAAGCACAACGAGGCCAACGGCGAGAACAACCGCGACGGGACCAGCGACAACAATTCCTGGAACTGCGGGACGGAGGGCCCCACCACCGACCCCGGCATCCTCGCGCTGCGCGCCCGCCAGTCCCGGGCGATGCTCACCACGCTGATGCTGTCCTTCGGCGTGCCGATGCTGCTCGGCGGTGACGAGATGGGCCGGACCCAGGGCGGCAACAACAACGCCTACTGCCAGGACAACGAGATCACCTGGTTCGACTGGGCCGGCGCCGACACCGGGCTACAGGACTTCACCAAGCGCCTGATCGCGTTCCGGCGGGCCCACCCGGTCTTCCGCCGCAGGCGCTTCCTGGCCGGCGCCGAAGCCTCCGAGCTGCAGTGGTTCACCCCCGCGGGCACGCCGATGAACGGCGCCGACTGGGCGGACCCGAACGCCCGGACCCTGGCCATCTACCTCGACGGATCCGATGACCCCGACCGGGCCGAGGACGGCACGCCCCTGCTGGACGACGACTTCCTGGTCCTGGTCAACTCCTGGTGGGAGCCCCTCGACTTCACGCTGCCCCCCACCCGTCCCGGCGCGCAGTGGCAGGCCGAGATCGACACCTTCGACCCGGTGGTACCCGGCCATTCCGCAGCCGCACCGCGAGCCGCCGGTGATCACTTCACCGTCGGCCCTCGGTCCATCGTGGTGCTCTCCGGCCCGCGCCGGGACTGACCAGCGCCCAGATAAGCCGGGGCGGGGAGCATTTCCCGGCTTCCTGATGGTCCGCCAGATCACTCGATAAGGGCGATGCCCGGCGCCTGATGTGATGGCTACGGTGGCAGTCAGTCACGGCGCCTGTCCTCTGGCCTCGGGAAGGAACCCAGCATGGGCGAGCATTACGACGTCATCGTGATCGGAACCGGGGCGGGTGGCGGCACGCTCGCCCGCCACCTCGCCCCCTCGGGTAAGCGCATCCTGCTGCTCGAGCGCGGCGACTGGCTGCCCCGCGAGCCGGCGAACTGGTCCACCGTGGACGTGTTCGTGGACGGCCGCTACATCTCCCCCGACAGCTGGTACGACCCGGAGGCCAAGTCCTTCTTCCAGCCGCAGGTGCATTACGTCGTCGGCGGCGCCACCAAGCTGTACGGAGCCGCGCTGTACCGGATGCGCGAGCAGGACTTCGGCGAGGTGCGCCACCATGACGGCCTCTCGCCGGCCTGGCCCATCTCGTATGAGGACATGGAGCCGTACTACACCGCAGCCGAGACGCTGTACCAGGTGCACGGGGCGCGGGGGGAGGATCCGACCGACCCGCCGGCCAGTGCGCCCTACCCGTACCCTGCGGTCTCCCACGAACCGCGGATCCAGCAGCTCTCCGATGACCTGGCCGCGGCCGGCTATCACCCGTTCCACGCGCCGTGCGGCATCTTGGTCAACGAGGCGAACCTGCCCTACAGCACCTGCGTGCGCTGCGCGGACTGCGACGGCTTCCCGTGCCCGCTGCACGCCAAGGCCGACGCCGAGGTGATCGGCGTCCGTCCCGCCCTCGAGCACGCCAACGTCACGCTGCTGCGGAACGCGCGGGCGGTGCGGCTGGAAACCAACCCGGCCGGCACCGCCGTCACCCAGGTGGTAGCCGAGCGGGACGGCGAAACCGGGCGATATGAGGGCGACATCGTGGTCGTGTCCTGCGGCGCGGCCAACTCCGCCAAGCTGCTGCTGGCCTCCGCCACCGGCACGCACCCGAACGGGCTGGCCAACGGCTCCGATCAGGTCGGCCGCAACTTCATGTACCACGACTGCCAGGCCGTGCTCGCCCTGTCCAGGGAACCGAACCCGACCGTGTTCCAGAAGACCCTCGGCGTCAATGACTTCTACTTCCGCGGCCCGGACTTCGACTACCCGATGGGCAACATCCAGATGATCGGCAAGTCGCAGGCGGCGATGTTCCGCGGCGAGAAGCCGCTGGAGACCAAGTTCGCGCCGACCTGGGCCCTCGGAGACGTCGCGGACCACGCCGTGGACTTCTGGCTGTCCACCGAGGACCTGCCGCAGCCAGACAACCGGGTCACCCTCGGCCCGGACGGCGCCGTCCACCTGGCGTACACGCCCAGCAACCCCACCGCCGCCAAGCGGCTGTACGCCCAGCTCCATTCGATGCTGGGCGCGCTCGGCATGCACCCCGGCCACCTGGCTCACCGGTTCTGTTACATGAAAACCGACATCCCGGTCGCCGGCTGCGCGCACCAGGCCGGGACCGTGCGGTTCGGCACCGACCCGGCCACATCGGTGCTCAACGCCGACTGCCGGGCCCACGAACTCGACAACCTCTACGTCGTCGACACCAGCTTCTTCCCCAGCATCAGCGCGGTCAACCCCGCCCTGACCGCGATGGCCAACGCCGTCCGGGTCGGCGATCACCTGCTCGAACGACTCGGCTGAGCAGCAGAGCGCTCAGGGCTGGATCCATCCTGCAGCACCCAGCATGGCCATGAGCGCGTACTGCTCCGCGCACAGGGCAATCACCCCTAAAGGATGATGCCCGGCGAGTTCGCGGCGATGACCATGACGACGAATGATCGGGTTTCCAGGCGGCCCATGGTGGCGCCGGGTCGTGCCATGGTGGCGCCGGGTCGACTTCGCGGGCTGCCTGACCGTTTCACGTCCGGCGAGTCGCTCCGCGGCTCTTGTAACCGGGGGAGTAGATGACGAACGTCGATCTTGCGCGGGTGGAGTTCGCGTTTGTGTCAATCAATCATTTTTTCTTCGTGCCGATCACGATCGGGCTGGCGTTCCTGACCGCGTTGCTGCAGACGGCGTGGGTTCGCACCAAACGGGATGAGTACCTGCGGCTGACCCGGTTCTTCGGCACGCTGCTGGTCATCAACGTCGCGATCGGCGTGGTGACCGGCGTTGTGCAGGAGTTCCAGTTCGGGATGAACTGGGGGCAGTACTCGCGGCTGGTCGGCAACATCTTCGGCGCGCCGCTGGCGATGGAGGGGCTGGCGGCGTTCTTCCTGGAGTCGACGTTCCTGGGACTGTGGCTGTTCGGCTGGGACAAGCTGCCGCGGCGGCTGCACCTGCTGACGATCTGGGCAGTCTCGTTCGGCTCCGCGTTGTCGGCGGCGTTCATCTTGGCGGCCAACTCCTGGATGCAGCACCCGGTCGGCTACACGATGGTCAACGGGAAGCCACAGCTGAACGATATCTGGGCGGTGTTCACCAACCCGGTGTTCGTATGGGGATACGCCAAGGTGCTGTTCGCGTCGCTGGTCACCGGCACCGTGGTCATGCTGGCCGTCTCCGCGTGGCAGCTGCGGCACGGCGGGGAACGCGATGTGTTCACCCGGTCGGCGCGGCTGGCACTGATCATCCTGGTCCCGGCGATCTTGTTCACCATGCTGGTGGGCGATGAGCTCGGGGTGATCGAGGCCAGGTACCAGCCGATGAAGATCGCAGCGGCCGAGGCGCAGTGGACCACCTGCCAGCCGTGCTCGTTCTCGCTGTTCCAGATCGGCGGCGGCAGCAACGACCAGACCCCGACCGAGATCATCGCGGTCCCGCACCTGCTCTCCCTCCTCGCCACCAACCACTGGAACGGCCAGGTGGTCGGGCTCAACCCGCTGCAGTCGCAATACACCAAGCAGTTCGGGCCCGGCTACTACGTGCCGAACGTGTTCATCCAGTACTGGGCGATGCGGGCAATGGCCTACCTGGGGGTCCTGGTCTTGCTCATATCAGTGTGGGGACTGTGGCTGATCCGGCGAAAAAAGCTCGCGACCTCCCGGGTGTTCCTCTGGGTGGCGGTGTGGGGGGCGGTGCTGCCGTTCCTGATGAATACCGCGGGCTGGTTCCTGACCGAGAGCGGCCGGCAGCCGTGGATCGTGCAGGGCATCATGCTGACCAAGAACGGGATCTCGGCGACCGTCAGCGTCACCTGGCTGTGGATCAGCCTAATCGCGTTCATCCTGCTGTATGGCACGCTCGGCACCGTCGACCTGATCTTGATGCTGCGGTACTCCCGCGAGCAGCTCCCGCCCCCGCGCACCGAGACCGACGCGGACGCGCCGGTGCCGGCCGTCCTGTATTGAGGTCACGATGGGCAATCTCATCCCGTTCTGGTACATCATCATCGCGGTGCTGTGGACCGGCTTTTTCATCCTGGAGGGGTTCGACTTCGGCGTAGGCATGCTGCACAGCGTGATCGGCACCGATGAGGCCGGCCGCCGGGCGGCGATCAACACGATCGGGCCGCTGTGGGACGGCAACGAAGTCTGGCTGATCGTGGCCGGGGCCGCCATGTTCGCCGCGTTCCCGGGCTGGTACGCCACCATGTTCTCGGCCTACAATCTCGCGCTGGTCCTGCTGCTGGCCTCCCTGATCGTCCGCGGGGTGGCCTTTGAGTACCGCGGCAAGCGCGACGCGGCCCGCTGGCGCCGCAGCTGGGATGTGCTGCTGACCGCGGGCAGCGTGCTGGCACCGCTGCTGATCGGCGTGGCCCTGGCCGGATTGCTGCACGGTCTGCCCATCAACTCCGCCCAGAACTTCACCGGCTCCTTCTGGGACCTGCTCCAGCCCTACGCCCTGTTCACCGGCATCACCCTGGTCCTGATCTGCCTGCTGCACGGCGCGACGTTCTTGTGCCTGAAGACCACCGGCGACATGCGCGAGCGGTCCTGGCAGGTGGCCCGGCGCGTGGCCCCCTTCACCGGCGCCGCCGTCATCGGCTTCATCATCTGGACCCACGTGACTGCCAGCACCACCTTCTTCCTCAACGTGATCGAGCTGCTCGCCGTGCTCGCCGTCATCGCCGCCGTCTGGCTGGTCTACGACCACCGCGAGGGCTTCGCCTTCGCCGCGACCACGGTCACCATCGCGGCCTGCATCCTGTCGATCTTCGTTGACCTATACCCCAACGTGATGGTTTCCAGCACCAGCAAGGCCTACAACCTCACTGTGCACAACACAGCCTCCGGAGGGTACTCGCTCAAGGTGATGACCGTCGTCGTCATAATCTTCCTGCCGGTGGTACTCGCCTATCAGACCTGGACCTACTACGTGTTCCGGCGGCGCGTCAGCCGGCAGGAATTCCAGCCGCCCGCGCCGTCTCCCGGAGCCGCATCAGATCCGACGCCCCAGCCCACCGCTCCCCCAGTGCGCCCTGGGAGCTGAGCCGGATCGCCCGCCGCGGGGGATGCTGCCCAGGCCCGAGCGCGATCTGATGGTAACAACCGGTCAGGAGAAATGACATGTCCGACAACGTTGACGCGCTGGTGATCTTCGGTGCCACCGGGGACCTGGCCAAGCTGGAGACCTTCCCCGCGCTGGTGGGGCTGGTCAAACGCGGCGTGCTTGACGTCCCGGTGATCGGGGTGGCCAAGAGCGGGTGGGGCCTTGAGCAGTTCCGCGATTATGCCACCGCGTCGCTGAAGCTCAACGGGATGGACCCCGCCGACCCAGCGGCCGTCAAGATGGTCAGCCTGCTGCGGTACGTGGACGGGGACCTCGGCGACGACGCCACCTACCAGGCCATGTCGGATCAGATCGGCGGGGGCCAGCGGATCCTGTACTACATGGAGGTGCCGGCCCAGCTGTTCGGGCGGATCGCGCAGGGTATCGCCTCGGCCGGCCGCACGAAGGGCGCGCGGGTGATGGTGGAGAAGCCGTTCGGCACCGACCTGGCCAGCTCGCGGCAGCTCAACGACACGATGCACCAGTATTTCCCGGAAGAGGCCATCTTCCGGGTCGACGACTGGCTGGCCTTCGACCCGGTGGAGAATGTGCTGTTCGTCCGGTTCGCCAACTCGGTGATTGAGCCGCTGCTCAACCGGACCTACGTGGAGAGCATCCAGATCACCATGGCCGAGGCGTTCGACGTCTCAGACCGCGGCCGGTTCTACGACCGGACCGGTGCCATCAGGGACGTGCTCCAGAACCACATGCTCCAGGTGCTGGCGACCGTACTGGCCGAACCGCCGCCCGGGGCCCACCTGGCATCCTGGCGGGACGCCAAGCAGCAGGTGGTGAACGCGGTGAGCCCGCTGACCCCGCAGAACACAGTGCGCGGCCAGTACGAGGGCTACCGCCAGGTTGCGGGCGTTGATCCGAATTCGACCGTGGAGACGTACGTCGCGGTCAGGCTCACCGTCGATAACTGGCGCTGGGCCGGGGTGCCGATCCTGATCCGGGCGGGCAAGTGCATGCCGGTCACCGCCACCGAGATCAGTATCACGTTCAAGCCGCCGCCGCAGGACGTGTTCGGGATCGAGCCCATGGTTCCCGAGGACATGCTGAGGTTCCGGATCTGGCCGGAGACGGCGGTCGGCCTGACCCTGCACGGAAAGAAGCCCGGTGCCGAGTGGGAGCCGCAGGCGGAGGAGCTTGGGTTCGCGCAGCAGCCCGGGTCGGACATCCGCCCCTATGACCGGCTCATCGGCGCGGCACTGGACGGGGACCGCTGGCTGTTCGCCCGGCAGGACACCGTGGAAGCCGCGTGGGAGATCGTCGACCCGGTGCTCGGCGATGTCGTCCCCGTGCACCCCTACGCCAGGGGCAGCTGGGGTCCCAAGGAGGCCGACCGGCTGCTGCCCGACCGGGACACCTGGCACGACCCGGCAGGCTGAGCGAGCGACCGGAGTATGCGATGACAGATCAATCTGGCCAGCGTCGCGTGGTGATCGTGGGCGGCGGCTTCGCCGGCTTGTTCGCGGTCCGCGCGCTCAGGCGCAGCGCCTCGGTGACGCTGATCGACAGGGCTCAGCATCACGTCTTCCAGCCGCTGCTCTACCAGTGCTCTACCGGCATCATGTCCGAGGGGAAGATCGCCGCACCGCTGCGTGACTTGCTCAGGAAACACAAGAACGTCAACTGCGTCATGGCCGAGGTGTCCGATTTTGATGTCGAAGGCCGGCGCGTCATCGCCAGGCGGATCGGCGGCGACCGCATCGAGTTCGGTTACGACGACCTCATCGTCGCCGCCGGAGTCCGGCAATCGTATTTCGGCCATCCCGAGTTCGCCCGCTGGGCACCGGGTATGAAGACGATCTCCGATGCGCTCTCGATCCGGCGCCGGGTATACGGAGCTTTCGAGATGGCGGACACGGCCACCGACCCGGAGGAACGCCGCACCTACCTCACCTTCGCCTTGGTCGGCGCGGGCCCGACAGGTGTGGAACTGGCCGGGCAGCTCCGGGAGGTCGCCACCAAAACCCTCCGCGCCGAGTTCCGGAACATTGAACCGGAGGATGCCCGGGTACTGCTCTTCGACGGCGGCAGCGCGCCGCTGGCCTCGTTCGGCCCGAAACTGTCGCAGAAGGCGGCCAAGGCCCTGGACACGCTGGGCGTCGAGCAGCACATGGGATCGATCGTCACCCACGTCGACGAGGGCTGGATACTGGTCCGGGACCACGACGGCGCGGAGACTCGCTACGAGGTAGGTACCACGCTGTGGACCGCCGGGGTGGAAGCCCCGCCCATCGCCAAGGTTCTCGCGACAGCCACCGGCGCCAAGCAGGACAGGGCCGGGCGCATCCTCGTCGAGAAGAACCTCACGATCCCTGACCATCCCGAGATTTCCGTCCTCGGCGACATGATGAGCCTGGACAAGCTCCCGGGGGTCGCCGAGGTGGCGATGCAGTCCGGGCTCTACGCCGGGCACCGCATCCGGCACCGGGTCTCCGGAGATGTGGAGGAGAAACCGTTCCGTTACCGTGACCTCGGCTCGGCGGCCTACATCTCCCGCGGCAAGGCCGTCGTCTCAGCCGGGCCGCTGCAGGTCAACGGCTTCCTGGGCTGGTGGATCTGGCTGTTCATCCACATCGCCTTCCTGACCGGCTTCCGCAACCGCATCGGCGCGGTGTTCACCTGGTGGTTCGCCTTCACCCGCGATATCCGCCGCGAGCGGACCTTCACCACCCAGCAGATCGAGACCTTGCGGGACGTCTACACGCTTCCCCTCGGCCCCGGTACGGGCACCGCAGCGCTGGAACCGGCGGCCGAACGGCCCACCGCCGCGACCCCGGAAACTGAAACTGAAACTGAAAAGGGCACAACGCCTGCGGCGCCGCAGGCGCATGCCAACGTGCCGGGTGACCGGGCCCAAGCGGCCGGCGAACCCCAGAAAACCGCCGAGTAGGCCGGCTCTCTGTGTGCCGGGTGTCCTGGTGATGATCCGCCGCCAGGCTCGTGCTTCCACCGAGGTGCATGAGCAGCGCCGCTACGCCGGGCCGCCCAGTTGACGCGCGCGGCGGGGCAGCCCGGTGGGCAGGCAGCAGCGGACCCGGCGCCGGCCAGGAGGGGCCGTGGGCCGGTTGATCCGCGGCTGCTGCGTTACGCCGGGGCCGCCCGCGGTTACCTGGTGGTTACCGTTGCCCTCGGACTGGCCGGGACCGGGTTGATCCTGGCCCAGGCCGGCCTGCTCGCCCACGCCCTGGCCACCGCAGCCCGGGGCGACGTCGCGGCCGCCCTGGCGGGCACGCTGGCGGCGCTGCTGGCCGTGGTGGCGGCGCGGGCGGCCGTGAGCTATGGCGGGGAGGTGACAGCGCTGCGCGCGGCCGCGACGGTCAAGTCGCAGCTGCGCCGCGCGCTCACCGCCCGTTCGTTGCGGCTGGGCCCGGTGTGGCTGGGTGGTCAGCGAGCGGGCGAGATCGCCACGCTGAGCACCCGGGGCCTGGACGGGCTGGATTCCTATTTCGCCCGCTATCTGCCGCAGCTCGTTCTCGCGGTCCTGGTGCCCGTCGCGGTGGTGGCCCGGGTGGCGGCCGCGGACTGGATCTCGGCGGTGGTTATCGCCGTGACGCTGCCGCTGATCCCGGTATTCGCGGTGCTGGTCGGCTGGCACACCAAAGCGCAGACACGGCGGCAGTGGCGGCTGCTGGCCACGCTCGGCGGGCACTTCCTCGACGTGGTCGAGGGCCTGCCCACGCTGAAGGTGTTCGGCCGCGCCAGGGCGCAGGAGGATGCGATCGCCAAGGTCACCGAGGACTACCGGGCTACGACCATGTCGACCCTGCGGGTGGCGTTTCTGTCCGCGCTCGTGCTGGAGCTAGCCGCCGCAGTGGCTACCGCGCTCGTCGCGGTCGAGGTTGGGCTCCGGCTGCTGTACGGCCACCTGGGCTATGAGACGGCGCTGCTGGTGCTGCTGCTCACGCCGGAGGCATACCTGCCGCTGCGGGCGGTCGGCGCCCAGTTCCACGCGAGCATGGAGGGGGCCGCCGCGGCCGGGCGCGTTTTCGGGATCCTGGACACCCCGGTGCCGGCTGGGCAGCAGGCCCAGCATGCCGGGCCGGCCCGCAGCAGGGCGACGGCGGACCTGCGGATCGCCGAGATCCGGGTGCACAGGGTCACCACGGCCTATCCAGGCCGGCCTCGCCCGGCTCTGGACGGGGTGAGCCTGACCGTCGCGCCGGGGGAGCGGATCGTCCTCACCGGGCCGAGCGGCGCGGGCAAGAGCACGCTGCTGGCCCTGCTGCTCCGCTTCATGGCGCCGGCGGCTGGGACCGTCCGGGCGGGCGGCGGCGACGTGGCCAGGATGGATCTGCAGCAGTGGCGCCGGCAGATCGCGTGGGTCCCGCAGCAGCCGTACCTGTTCACCGGAAGCGCGGCGGACAACATCGCGCTCGGCCAGCCCGGCGCAAGCCGCGCTGCCATCGGCCGGGCCGCCCGGCTGGCCGGGGCCGCCGGGTTCATCGAGGCGCTGCCGGCCGGGTATGACACGCCGCTCGGGGAGCGCGGCCTGCGGCTGTCCGCGGGCCAGCGTCAGCGGGTCGCACTGGCCCGCGCGTTCCTGCGGGACGCCCCCCTGCTGCTCCTCGATGAGCCCTCCGCTCACCTGGATCCGGCCAGTTCCCGCCTGATCGCCTCCGCCATCGACACGGAATTGGCCGATCGCACCGTCATCCTCATCAGCCACGGCCAGGGCTGGTCCGCCGGCGGCCGCTGCCGGGTCATCAGCCTGGACCATGGCAAGCTGGTGTCATGGGCCGGCTCCGTGCGGCCGGCGGCCCGGGCGGCGGTGACCACGTGACCAGTGAGCCCGTGAGTGTGGGTGAGCCCGGGAGCGTGCCCGCCGGGCGCCGGCCGCTGCTGCGCCTGCTCTGGCTGGCCCGGCCGCTGCGCGGCCGGCTGGTGCTCTCGGTCCTGGCCGGCGCGGCCGCCACCGGTTTCGGCGTGGCGCTGCTGGCCACATCGGGGTTCATGCTGGCCCGCGCGTCTGAGCATCCGGGCATTCTGGCCATCTCGGTGGCGGTCGTGGCGGTCCGCGCGTTCAGCGTCGGCCGCGGAGTGTCCCGCTACCTCGAGCGCCTGACCTCTCACGACGTCGCGTTCCGGGTGCTGGCTGACATCCGGGTGACCATCTACCGGCGGCTGGAGCGGCTCGCGCCGGCCGGGCTGGCCGCCTTCCGGTCCGGTGATCTGCTGGCCGCGCTGATCAGTGACGTGGACGCGACCCAGGACCTGTTCATCCGCGGAATCGGGCCGCCGCTGGCCGCGGCGCTGGTCGGCGCGGGAGCAGTGACGGTATGCCTGCTGATCCTCGCGCCGGCGGGCGGCCTGCTGGCCCTCGGGCTCCTGGCCGCCGGCGCCGCGGCGCCGCCGCTGGCCGTCGCCGCCTCGCGGCGGGCGGCCAGGGCCACCGCACCGGGACGCGGCGAACTCAGCGCGACCCTCACTGACCTGCTGTCGGGTGCGGCCGACCTGCACGCGTTCGGCGCGCAGGACGCCGCTCTCGCCGCCGTTGCCGAGGCGGACGCAAAGCTGACCGCCCAGGCCAGGCGCTCCGCCGCCGCGGCCGGCCTGGGCAGCGGGCTGATCAGTGGCCTCACCGGGCTCACCGTATGGGCCGTACTCGTCCTGGGGGTAGCGGCTGCGGGGCAGGGCACACTCACCCGGGTGCCGCTGGCGGTACTGACCCTCACGGCGCTGGCCGCCTTCGAGGCGGTCGCGGTCATGCCGGCGGCCGCGCTGCAGCTCGGCGCGGCGCGTGCCTCGGCCCGTCGCGTCGGCACGATCCTGGACGCGCCGGACCCGGTAGCCGAACCGGCCACTCCCCGGCCGCTG
This sequence comes from uncultured Actinomycetes bacterium, assembly GCA_963805255.1. Taxonomy (GTDB): domain Bacteria; phylum Actinomycetota; class Actinomycetes; order Streptosporangiales; family Streptosporangiaceae; genus Bog-532. The sequence continues at coordinate 228,534 of CAWDTK010000025.1, read as the reverse complement.
GCCGCCGGACCGGTGCACGTTCGGCTGACCGGGGTGCAGGTCCGGTACGAACCAGGCGGGCCGCTCGCGCTGGACGGGCTCGATCTGGACCTGCCGGCGGCCGGCGGGTCGCGCTCATCGGCCCGAGCGGTGCCGGCAAGTCCACCGCGGCCGCTGTGCTGCTGCGGTTCCGCGACCCGGCCGGCGGCACCGTCACCCTGAACGGCGCAGACCTGGCCAGCTACGCCGCCGATGACGTGCGGACGGTAATCGGCGGCTGTCCCCAGGACCCGCACATCTTCGACGCCACCATCCGCGACAACCTGCGCCTGGGCCGCGCGGGTGCCAGCGACGATGAGCTGACGGCGGCGGCCGCGAGGGCCCGGCTGCTGCCCTGGATCAATTCCCTTCCGCTGCGCTGGGACACGCGGGTCGGCACGCATGGCGCGGCGATGTCCGGTGGTGAACGGCAGCGGCTCGCCCTGGCCAGGGCCCTGCTCGCCGACCCGGCCGTGCTGATCCTCGACGAGCCGACCGCCCACCTGGACCCCGGCGCGCGCGCCGCGCTGACCGCCGACGTGCTGGCCCTCACCGCGGACCGCGCCACCCTGCTCATCACCCACGAACTGGCGGGACTCGACCAGGTTGACGAGATCATCGTCCTGGACCACGGCAAGGTTGCCCAGCGCGGCACGCACGCGCAGCTGATGCACGCCCACGGCCGCTACCGGCAGCTCCGGGACGCGCCGTCCTTCTGGCCCGCGCAGGCCGAGCCGGAGCGGAACCATACTCCTCGCACGTAACGCGGCGCGCACGGTAAAGGAGGTCCTGGTCGCGCTGGGGGCCGTGCTGGTGATCCAGGACCTGATGGTGCTATGCCCCGGCAGCGCCAACCAGATCCAGGGCCCCGCCAGCATGCCGTTCGGCGTGGCCGGCTCGCGAATTTCGGTCAGGGCCGGAGGCCGCTGGGCTCGGGACCAACGAGGGCAATCGCCAGCGCGACGATCGACACGGCGGTTACGGCTACGGCGATCAGCAGCAGTTGCCGGGGCCGGGCACGTCCCGCACCTGACGTGCGGGCCACCTGACCAAGTTTCCAGATCAGCGCGCTGAGGACCAGGATCGAGATTCCCGCATAAGGACGGCTCCTGAGGATGGCGCCACCCAGCGCCGCGAACGAAATCGCCGTCCGCGTCCAGGAAAGCTCAGTTCTCGCCCGCGCCAGGCCTGGGTCCATGTCCTCGATGTCGTCAGCGGGCGTCGTCAATGCGGGGTCACCCCCGAGAGCAGGGTAAGCGCCACCGCGATCAGCCCAACGACCGCGATGATCACGGCCAGGATCCAGGGCAGCCGCGAGCGGCTCACGGGCTCGCCGCGGCGGAGCGCACGCTGCTTGCCATTCCATTCGAGGTAGCTGATAACGACGACGGCTGAGCCGAGAAGGATCAGGGGGGTTCCGATGATGCGCCGGCCCCAGGGGACACCAGGGAAGGGCGGCAGCAATTGCACGATCGCCAACCCAGCGGTCACCAGCGCGAGCGCGGTGCGGCTCCAGGCCAGGAAGGTCCGCTCGTTGGCGAAGGTAAACCGGGCGTCCGGCTCGGCGTCGTCCGCGGGGGCCGGAGGGCCGGCTGAGTTATCGTGGCGGCTGGGGTCCGTCCTGACTCCTCTCCCGCTCTCCCGTCTCCTGCACGAGCAGGTGAGTGCACAATCGGCCGGCCAGGAACATGCCAAGCGCCGATGCAGGTTGCTGGCTTCCCGCTGAGCCGAGGATTCAGCGACACGCTTCGCCTTGACCTTTCATCCGGCACGACGGCCGGCCATAGCGTGCCGGGGCCTTGCCCGGTCACTACACTCCTCTCTCCCGTGTCGCCACGGTTCACCCCGCAGGGGTGATTCAGGCCCCCAGGCGGCAGGGACAACGTGTTTCCTCGCCGGGCCGCTGCTGCTCCTGCCCGAACGCACCGAGGAAGCCAGCGGCCAGGAAGCCAGCGGCCAGGAAGCCAGCGGCCAGGAAGCCAGCGGCCAGGAAGCCAGCGGCCAGGAAGCCAGCGGCCCGGTGACGGCGCCCGCCGCCGGTAACACCTGACATCGCCGCGCCGCGCTCTGCGGTCTGGACGATATCTAGACCAGAGACTAAGGTTACTGTATGGTAATTTACAGCAAACGGTCAGGCTGATCCATGATTCTTCAGGTGGCTCTTTCCGGCCATGGCTGTAGCGCCAGCCCGGGAAGAGCCCTCAGAGCGCGCCCCGTCGGTCATGCCCTCCCCCCGGGCGCCCCTGATGGCCGGCGGGGCGCCTCGCCAGATCATGCGTGGTCCGCTTACCGGATAGCGGCGGACCTGCCTTCCGGCGCGGACTCGATGAGCAGCGACACGGCCTCGATCAACGCCAGGTGCGTGCATGCCTGCGGGAAATTGCCCAGGTGCTGGCCTGTCGTAGCGTCGTAATCACCCCGGCGGGGTGATGCCCGCTGCGCCTGGGCAGTGCAGATCGCGAACATCGACGCAAGACGAGGATCACTCGCGACGAGTTCAGGTTCGCTGTCATGAAGCGCCCCCGCCTCCCCTGATGGGTGAACACCCGCCCGAACGGAGCACGCCGGAGGCTGTCCGCTTAGCGGAGACTGCCGGCTCAGGGGAGCAGCAGGCCGGTGCGGGCGGCCAGAAAGGCGAGGATGTCCGCCGACAGCGCGACCGAACGGCTCACCGCACGGCTGGAATGGCCGACGTCAGCCTCGCGGCGCAGCAGGACGGGCCGTCCGGCCGGCGGGGCGGACGTCGCGTACTGCAGTGCCGCGCACATCTTGCGGGCGTGCATGGGGTCGACCCGGGTGTCGTTGTCGAACACCGTGAACAGGACGCTCGGGTAGTTCACGCCCTCCGTGACGTGGTGATACGGCGAATAGGACAGCAGCCAGCCCAGTTGCCCGGGGTCGGCCGCGGTGCCGTACTCGGTGTTCCACGTCTCCCCCAGGCCGAACTGCTCGTACCGGACCATGTCGAGCAGTGGCGCGGAACACACCGCGGCGGCGTACAGGCCGGGCCGCTGGGTGATCGCGGCGCCGACCAGCAGCCCCCCGTTCGAGCCGCCGTAGATGCCCAGTTGCTCCCGCGTGGTCCAGCCGTCGGCGATAAGTTTCTCCGCCGCGGCGTGGAAGTCGTCGAAGACGGCTTGCCGGCGGTCCAGCATCCCGGCCCGGTGCCATTCCTCGCCTTCCTCGCTGCCGCCGCGCAGCCCGGCAATGGCGTAGACGCCACCCGCCTCTGCCCACGCGAGGACCGTCGGGGAATAGCCGGGGGTGAGGCTGATGCCGAAGCCGCCGTACCCGTACAGGATCGCCGGGCGCGGGGCCGACGGCCGTCCGCCGCCACCCTCTTGACCGAACGGGCCGTCGCCGGGAGCCGCGCCACGGAACGCGTCCTCGCCGCTGACGACGAGCATCCGCACCTCGGTGCCGTCGCTGGAGCGGTAGGCGATCTGCCGGGCGGTCACCGCGGGGGCTGCCACGGCGCCGGGCGGCCGGGCCCAGATCTGGGTCTCGCCGGTGCTCGCGTCGTAGCGCAGGATCGTCGCGGGCGTGGTGTTGTCGGTGTAGGCGAACCAGGCCTCGTGGCCGCCTTCCGGCCGTTCGCTGAGCCCGCCGACGGTGCCCGGTCCCGGCAGCGGGACCGTCCCGGCCCGCTCGCCCGTGGCCAGGTCGTGCACGGTGATCTCGCTGATGGCGTGGCGGGACCAGACGACGAGCAGCACCGGCCGCGCCCCCTGCTCGCCGTCAAGGATCGCGTAACCCTCCAGGACAGCCTCGGGGTCGGAGGGAACGAGGTCCCGCCACCCTTCAGGACCCGGGTTCGCCGGGTCCGCGACCGCGATCCGGCCCCGTGGCGCGCCGGCGTCGGTGTACACGTACAGCCGGCCGTTTCGCCCGACCCGGACGCCGGTCCGCGTGTCCGCGCCGACCTGCACCGGCTTCAGGGCGGGTGCCGGCAGGCCGGACGCGGTCAGGTCGGCGATCCACAGGTCGTTGCGGGGCTCAGTGCCGCGCGCGGCGCTAATTGTCAGCCACCGGCCGTCCCGGCTCACCGCGGCCGAGAAGTACGTGGTCTTGTCGCGCCCCGCGCCGAAGATCAGCACGTCGTCCTCGGCGGGTGAACCCACCCGATGCAGATAGACGCGGCGATGATACTGCTCTTCCCCGGCGGGCACCTCGTCCGGCGGCAGCCGTCTGGTGTAGTAGAACGCCTTGCCGCCCGGCAGCCACGCGATCCGGGAGTAGCGGCAGCGGTCGATCGGGCCGTCCGCCAGCTCACCGGTCTGCACGTCCATCACCCGGAGCAGCGCTTCCTCGCTGCCGCCCGCGGACAGCTGATAGGCGAGGCACCGGCCTTCCTTGTCCGGCTGCCAGCTATCGAGCGTGGTCCGCCCGCTCGGGTCGATGGCCACCGGGTCGATCAGCGTCCGCCCGGCCCCGGCGCCGGCCGGGCCGGCCGGGCCGGCCGGATCGGCGGGGTCAAGGGTGCACAGGACGGCGTGCTCCTGCCCGGGCAGGCGCCGGGTGAAGAACTGACGGGCGCCCCGCCACACCGGAACCCCGATGTGCCCGGTCCCGGTCAGTTCCTGGATCCGTGCCGCCAGTGTGGTGACTCCCGGCAGCTCCTCCCCGTAACCGCGGAACAGGTCGTCCTCGGCCCGCAGCCAGGCACGCGTCCCGTCGCTGTCCGGGTCCTCGAGCCACCGGTAGGGATCGCTGACCCGGTGGCCGAACAGATCCTCGCTCAGGTCAAGCCGCGGTGCGCCCGGGTACTCGTCTGCGGTCATGACAGGCACCATAGCCGTCCGCGGCCGCTGCCCACCCGGCCAGCCCACCCGCCCGCCTGCTGACGATGAGTGATATAGTGGTCACGATATGCCGTGCGGTAGGTAGCGGCGGCACGGGGACTCTCCTGCGTGTTTACTCTTAGGTGGTAGCGGCGGCCCGATTCAGCGGACACACTAAGAACACGGTGCTCTTCTGATGCGAAACCGCCCGCCGGAGGTGGTAGTGCGACGAGTCCTGCTGCTCAACGTCACGTATGAGCCGCTCACCACAGTGGGGCTTCGCCGCGCCGTGTGCCTCGTGCTCGGCGGGAAAGCCGAAATAGTCCACGACGACACCGCCGGGGCAACGCTGCACTCCGCGTCGGTCACGCTGGTTACACCCTCGGTCATCCGGCTCCGTCGCTACGTGCGCATCCCATACCGGAACCGGGTTCCGCTGACCCGGGCGGCGCTGATGCGGCGGGACAACTACCGGTGCGCGTACTGCGACCGGAAGGCCGAGACCATCGATCACGTGATCCCGCGCAGCCGCGGCGGCCCGCACTCCTGGGAGAACTGCGTCGCCTCCTGCACAACGTGCAACCACCGGAAGGCCGACCGGCTGCTCGAGGAACTCGGCTGGACGCTGCCGGTGCCGCCGGCCGTTCCGCGCGGCGCGCACTGGCGGCTGATCGGCGTCGCCCACGACGGTGACCCGCAGTGGGCCACCTATCTCCGGGAGCCCAGCGCTGCCTGACAGCAGCCGCGCCCCCGCCGGCTGCCGCCGCAGCCGCACCGGCCAAGCCGGGCAAGCCGGCCAGAAACCCGGCCCCGCACCCACGAACGCCCTGCGGTCCCCGCACGGCCCCGCGCGCACCGCGCCCGGGAACACCTGGAAAGCTTGGGCCATAGCCGAGGAGGTATTCAATGACGGGCAAGCCGGACGCGGCGGAAGCAGGAACGATCGACGTCGGCGGTGACCTGACGGTCAACCGGCTGGGGTTCGGCGCGATGCGGATCACAGGTGACGGCATCTGGGGTGAGCCGCCGGACCCCGGGAGGGCCAGGGCAGTGGTCAGGGACGCGGTTGAGCTGGGCGTCAACTTCATCGACACCGCGGACTCCTACGGTCCCGAGGTCAGCGAGAGGCTGATCGCCGAGGCGTTGCACCCCTACCCGGACGACCTGGTGATCGCCACCAAGGGCGGCCTGGTCCGCCCCGGCCCGGGCCGGTGGGACCCGGACGGGAGCCCCGAGCACCTGCGCGAGGCGCTCGAGGGCAGCCTGCGGCGGCTCCGGCTGGACCGGATTGACCTGTACCAGTTCCACCGTCCCGACCCGAAGGTCCCGTTCGAGGAGTCGATCGGCGCCCTGGCGGAGCTCAAGGACGAGGGGAAGATCCGGCACATCGGCATCTCGAACGTGACGGAGGATCAGCTCCGGAAGGCGGAGCAGGTCACCCCGATCGTGTCGGTGCAGAACCGGTACAACGTCCTTGACCGGACGTCGGAAACCATTGTCGACCTGTGTGAGCAGGAACAACTCGTGTTCCTGCCGTGGGCGCCCATCCAGGAGGCCGACGAGGTCGACGTGATCACCGACGCCGCCCGCAACCACGGGTTCACGCCCCGGCAGATCGTGCTCGCGTGGCTGCTGGCGCGGTCGCCGCAGATCCTGCCGATCCCCGGATCCGGATCCGTGGAGCACGTCGAGGCCAACATCGCCGCGGCCGGCATCAAGCTGGACCAGGGCGAGGTCGCGGCCATCACCGGCGCCTTCTGAGCGGACGCGATCATCCCGCACGGCCCCTCGATCATTGCCGAACGGACCCGGCAGCACCTCCGGGCCGGTGCGGACCACGTCCTGCTGCAGCCCCCCGGGGCCGACGGCGGCTTCGCGTTCTCCGGCCTGGTCCCCCTGGCCGAGGTCCTGGCCGGCCTCGGACCGGGCGGCGGCGGTGGGCGGGTTTGGCAGGATCGTGCCGGGATGTGGCGGCAGGTCGGCTACGCACTCGCGCCGTAGGCGGGTACGGTCTGAACATGACGACTTCTACGCCAGCCGGCGCGCCGGCGGCGTCGGCCACGGCACCGTTCGGCCGCATGCTGACGGCGATGATCACGCCGATGACGCCGGACGGCGCCGTCGACTACGACGGGGCGGCGCGCCTGGCGTCGTTCCTCGTCGACGACATGCGCAACGACGGCCTGATCGTGAGCGGGACCACCGGTGAGGCGCCGGTGACCAGCGACGAGGAGAAGGACCGGCTGCTGCGGGCGGTGGTCGAGGCCGTGGGGGACCGGGCCTCGATCGTCGCGGGCGTCGGGACTAACGACACCGCCCACACCAGGGAACTCGCCCGCCAGGCGGAACGGGCCGGCGCGGACGGCCTCCTCGTCGTCACCCCGTACTACAGCAAGCCGCCGCAGCACGCGCTGCTCGGGCACTTCCGGGCGGTGGCGGACGCGGCGTCGCTGCCCGTGCTGCTGTATGACATCCCCGGCCGAACCGGGACGCCGATCGCGACGGAGACGCTGGTCCGGCTGGCCGAGCACCCCCGGATCGTCGCCGTGAAGGACGCCAAGGACGACGTGGCCGCCACGTCCGAGGTGCTGGCGCGCACCGACCTCGTGTACTACTGCGGCACCGACATGCTGAACCTGCCGTGGCTGTCGCTCGGTGCCGTCGGTTTCGTCAGCGTGGCCGGGCACGTCGTCGGGGACCGGCTGCACGAGATGATCGACGAATTCGGGGCCGGCCAGACGGGCCGCGCCCGGGAACTGCACCTGTCCCTGCTGCCCGTGTACACGGGGATGTTCCGCAATCAGGGGCTGGTGATGGCCAAGGCCGCCCTGGGCCTGCTCGGCCTGCCCGGCGGCCCGGTCCGGCCGCCACTGGAGAGCGCCACCGCGGCCGAGGTCCGGCGGCTCGGTGAAGACCTCGAGCTCGGCGGCCTGAAGCTGACGCGAAGCGGGATCTGATGCGCGGCCGGATCGTGCCAAGCGCCTCACCGTAGCCGCCGCAGGGTCTGACCCCGCCGGGTGACCTGGGTGTTCCGCTCTCCAGGGGCGGTGGCGGGGAAGGCCTGGACCAATCGTGATGTTGCAGAGGAGTGAGCGAAAGCATGACCTGCAGAGGCCCTGACCTGACACTGACACCGGCCGGGAGCGTCTGGAACAGAGCGGAATAAAGCACAGTGAGCCATCCCCATCCCGAGCTTCCCCCGCCCCCGCGGCTGGCCGAAGGCGGCCTGCGAGCGGTCGCCCTCGGCGGCCTCGGCGAGATCGGGCGGAACATGACCGTCTTCGAGTACGACGGCCGCCTTCTCATCGTCGACTGCGGTGTCCTGTTCCCCGAGCCCGACCAGCCGGGCGTCGACCTGATCCTGCCTGACTTCCGTTACCTCGAGGGCCGCTTCGGCCAGATCGACGCGGTGGTGCTGACGCACGCGCACGAGGACCACATCGGCGCCCTGCCGTACCTGCTGCGCGAGCGTGCCGACATCCCGCTGATCGGGTCCCGGCTGACCCTGGCGCTGGTGCGCAGCAAGCTCACCGAGCACCGCCTGACCCCGGCCGTGAACGAGGTCGCCGAGGGCGCCCGGCAGCAGGCCGGCCCGTTCGACCTCGAGTTCTTCGCGGTGAACCACTCGATCCCCGACGCCCTCGCGGTCGCCATCCGCACCCCGGCCGGACTGGTCCTGCACACCGGCGACTTCAAGATGGACCAGCTTCCGCTGGACCGCCGGCTCACCGACATCGGGGGGTTCGCCCGGCTCGGCGCCGACGGCGTCGACCTGCTCATGTCGGACTCCACCAACGCCGAAGTGCCCGGCTTCGTGGTCAGCGAGCGGGACATCGCGCCCGTGCTCGACCGGGTCATCGCCTCCGCCGCCAAGCGCGTCATCGTCGCCTGCTTCGCCAGCCACGTGCACCGCGTCCAGCAGGTCCTGGACGCGGCCGCGGAGCACGGCCGCAAGGTCGCGTTCGTCGGCCGGTCCATGGTGCGCAACATGGGCGTCGCCCGCGACCTCGGGTACCTGCAGGTGCCCGGCGGCATGCTGGTCGACATGCGCGAGGCCGAGGAGATGCGCCCGCAGGACGTGGTGCTGATCTCCACCGGATCGCAGGGTGAGCCGATGTCCGCGCTGTCCCGGATGGCGGGCCGTGACCACCCGATCCGCGTCGCCGAGGGCGACACCGTCATCCTGGCCTCGTCGCTGATCCCGGGCAACGAGACCGCCGTCTACCGGGTGATCAACGGCCTCACCCGGCTCGGCGCCCGGGTGGTGCACAAGGGCAGCTTCCTGGTGCACGTGTCCGGGCACGCGCACGCCGGCGAGCTGCTGTTCGTCCTCAACGTGACCAGGCCGGGCAACTTCATGCCCATCCACGGCGAGTGGCGCCACCTGCGGGCGCACGCGCGCCTGGCCGCGCTGAGCGGCGTTCCCGAGGGCAACATCGTGATCGCCGACGATGGCGTCGTCGTCGACCTGGTCGACGGGCAGGCCAGGATCACCGGCGCCGTGCCCTGCGGCTACGTCTACGTGGACGGGCTGTCGGTCGGCGAGGTCACCGACGAGCAGCTCAAGGACCGGCGCATCCTGGGCGATGAGGGGTTCGTCTCCGTCGTGATCGTGCTCGACTCGACCACCGGCAAGATGGTCGCGCCGCCGGAGATGCACGCCCGCGGCTCGGGTATCGACGAGGCGGCGTTCAATGACGTCCGGCCGCGGATCGAGGAGGCGCTGGCCCGGGCGGCGGCGGAAGGCATCACCGACTCCCACCAGATCCAGCAGCTGGTCCGCCGGACCGTGGGCCGCTGGGTCAGCGACCACTACCGGCGCCGGCCCATGATCATCCCGGTGGTCGTGGAGGTCTAGATCGTGTCCGACGCTGCACAGGGCCCCGGCGGCTGGCCGGGCGCCGATCTTAGCGGGCGCCTGGCCGTCGTCACCGGCGGCGCCAACGGCATCGGGGCGGCCTGCGCGGCGCGGCTGGCCCGGGCCGGGGCGAACGTGGTCGTGGCTGACCTCAATAAGGACGGGGCCTCGGCCGTGGCCGCCGACATCGGCGGCCGGCCCTGGGAAGTCGACCTGGCCAGCCCGGATTTCGACGCCGAGGCCCTGGCCGGCCAGGCGGACATCCTGGTCAACTGCGCCGGCCTGCAGTTCGTCTCGCCGGTTCACGAGTTCCCGCCGGAGACGTTCAGGCTGCTGCTGGCCGTGATGCTGGAGGCGCCGTTCCGGCTCAGCCGGGCCGCGCTGCCGCACATGTACTCCCAGCGGTCCGGCCGGATCGTCCACATCTCGTCCGTGCACGGCCTGCGCGCGTCGGAGTACAAGTCCGCCTACGTGGCGGCCAAGCACGGCCTGGAGGGCCTGTCCAAGGTGATCGCGCTGGAGGGCGGCCCCCGGGGTGTCACGTCCAACACGGTCTGCCCCGCCTACGTCCGGACACCCCTGGTCGAGAAGCAGATCGAAGAGCAGGCGCGGACGCACGGCATCCCGGCCGACCGGGTCGTGACCGACATCATGCTGTCCGAGCCGGCCATCAAACGGCTCATCGAGCCCGCCGAGGTCGCCGAGCTCGTGGCGTTCCTCTGCGGGCCGTGGACGTCCTTCGCCAACGGTTCGTCCTGGGTCCTCGACGGTGGCTGGACCGCCCGCTGATCCCGGCTCCCCGCACCCGGCGCCCTACCCTGGCAGGGGCTCCGGCCGCACGGGCTCCGCGAGCTGTTCCGCCAGCTATGAACAGTTCAAATGAGAGTGCTGCCCCAGACCCCGGTAGTATCCACCAGTCCTGGTCTGGGGCCCTCATTCTTTTCCCGAACGGGCCGATGGTGACCTTACTCGCCGTCACGCGACCAGCCCTATCCCGGAGTCCCGAAGGCCCTCCGCGCCCGGGAGCCCGCCGGGGCGGCGGCGCCGTCCTGGTACCGTCTGACCTGGTGCGTGCCGGCTGACCTGGTTCGTGCCGGGCGGCCTGCGCCGGTGCGTACCCCGGTACTTGCCGCGGGTACTTGCCCCGGTTCTTGCCCCGGTACTTTCCGGACCTGTAGCGAGAGGAAGGCGATTCATGCAGCGGCTTGACGCGCTGACGGCCCGGGCGCTCGACCGCGAGTTGCCAGCGCGGGACGAGGCGCTCGCCGTCCTGGCCAGCGGCGACGACGACCTGCTCGACGTCGTGGCGGCGGCGTTCCGGGTCCGGCAGCGGTACTTCGGCCGGCGGGTGAAGCTCAACTTCCTGGTCAACGTCAAGAGCGGGCTGTGCCCGGAGGACTGCTTCTACTGCTCCCAGCGGCTCGGATCGGACGCCGGCGTGCTGAAGTACAGCTGGCTCAGGCCGCAGGACGTGCTGGCCGCCGCCGGGGCGGGGGTCACGGCGGGCGCGAAGCGGGTCTGCCTGGTCGCCAGCGGCCGCGGCCCGGCCGACCGCGACATCACCCGCGTGTCGGAGATGATCGGGGCGTTCAAGGCGCAGCACCCGGACGTCGAGGTGTGCGCCTGCCTGGGCCTGCTCACCCAGGACCAGGCGGAACGCCTGCGGGGGGCGGGCGCAGACGCGTACAACCACAACCTGAATACAGCCGAGGCGCACTACGGCGACATCTGCACCACGCACGGCTTCGGCGACCGGGTGGACACCGTGCGCCAGGCCACGGCGGCGGGCCTGTCCGCCTGCTCCGGCCTGATCGCCGGGCTCGGGGAGAGCGACGCCGACCTGGTGGACGCCGCCTTTGCGCTGCGGGACCTCAACCCGGACTCGGTCCCGGTCAACTTCCTGATCCCGTTCGACGGGACCCCGCTGTCCGGGCAGTGGAACCTCACGCCACAGCGCTGCCTGCGGATCCTGGCCATGGTCCGGTTCGTGCACCCGGACGCGGAGGTCCGGCTGGCCGGCGGCCGGGAGATCCACCTGCGCAGTCTCCAGCCGCTCGCGCTGCACATCGCCAACTCGATCTTCCTGGGTGACTACCTGACCAGCGAGGGCCAGGCGGGCCGCCAGGACCTGGAGATGATCGCCGACGCGGGCTTCACCGTCGAGGGCGCCGCCGAGCCGACCCTCCCCGAGCACCGCCGCGACCTGGTCAAGGTCCGCCGCCGCGGCCCCGGCACCCCCCTCCCCGCCAGCACCTGACCCCGAGGCCCCGTCCCGCTCGCATGACAAAGTCGCCACGGTTTCAGGGGAACCCCGGTGCCCTGGGTAGTGAACAATAGAAATCACGAGCCATCTGTCCCGCAGTGCTGTCACTTGCACGGCGAAACTGGCCATGCAGCCGGCCGGGCTCGCGGGCCGGTCAGGCCGGCGTGGCCGGCAAACTCCGCCCAGCCAGCAAGATCGGCGCCGCGGGTAAGATCGGCACGGCCGGTACGGTCTGCGCGGCCAGCCAGACCAGACCAGACAACACGGTAAACCGTGAAGTGGGAGGACATCATGGCAAAGCTGCCGCGCCCCCAGGCACCCGCGATATTCCGCGTCATGTTCCCAGGCGTGGCCGATTGGCTGGAGTCGCCATGGACGGGCCCGCCGCCGTTTATGGCGGCCCAGACGTTCCGGGTCGAGGAAGTGGCCCAGGACGACCGCTACGTGATCCGGGCCGAGCTTCCCGGCCTGGACCCGGACCGGGACATCGAGGTCAGCGTCGAGGGCAGGACCCTGACGATCCAGGCGGAGCGTCGCCAGGAGGACAGCGGGCCCTCTCGCTCAGAGTTCCATTACGGCTCGCTCACCCGGCTACTGAGGCTGCCCGCCAGGGTGGACGCCAAGGACGTCGCCGCCCGCTACGAGAAGGGAGTCCTCGAGGTCAGTGTCCCGCTGCGCGAGGTAAAGCCGGCCGGCAGCCGGGTCGCGATCGAGAAAGCAGACTGAGTCCGGGCAGAAACCCCGGCACCCGCAGGATGCTGCTGCAGGATTAGCCCCGGGTCAGGAACCGCAGCCGCGCCGCCCGCGCGTCCCACGAATAGATGACCGCCGTCCCGGCGATGACGTCGTGCAGTGCCCGGCGTCGGCCGCCCAGGAGGATGCCCACGAACCCCAGCCCCAAGAGCAGGAAGCTCAACGGGAGGGCCAGCGTGCGCACGACCGCCTGGCGCCCGCTTGCGCCGGTGCCATCGTCTCGCACGACCCGCACGCCGAACAGCGCCATGCCGGCGGTCCTGCCGCTCGCGGCCCAGGAATGGGCGAAGTAGATGAACGCCCAGACCGCATACGCGATGATCACCCAGAGGTCGTCCCGGTGCCAGGCGATGCCGTTGCCGGTCAGCACCCTCGCCGCGAACGAGATGGCGGCAATGGCGAGCATGAACACGCCGAGACTGACCCCCACGTCCACGGCGAAGGCGGCAAATCGCGACGCGAAACCGGAGTACTTGCCCTGCAGGCTCGCCCGGATGATGACCGGGGGCCCGGCGGGCGAGGCATCGCCCGTGCGCTCGGTCATGACCCTGCCTTGGCCCGCAGCCCGTCAGGCGGGCCGGGCGGGCCGGTGTATGGGCGGCGGCGGAGCCACCCTATCCAGCGGGCGATGAACTCGTCGAGCCCGACGGTCTGGCTGCGGACCACGTTGAGCGCCTCGATCGCGACCCCGCTGGAGGATCTGGCGATGACGGCGCCGAGGTCGGTCTCCTCGACCAGTGCGTCGACGTCGATGCGCGCGATGATGCCATTCAGGTCCACCCGTTCGAGCAGGCGGTCCAGGTCGATCCGGTCCACCACCCGCTCCACGTCGATCCGGTCCAGCACCCGCTCCACGTCGATCCGGTCCAGCACCGCATTCAGATCGACCTCGTCCAGCAGCGCATTCACATCCAGCGCGGAAACCACAAGTTCGACCGCACGCTCCGCCACGGCCTGTGTCAACGCCTCGCTGCGCGAGACCAGCCGGCCCTCCACCGGGCGCTGCCGCCCAAACTGATCCACAAGATAAGTATCGCTGCGCTGTGCCAGCCCGGACCACCCCTCGAGGGTGAGCCGTCAGATCCGGGCGGCTTTGACGGTGATCTTCTGCGGGGCAATGACGCCATCGGGTACGTATCTCGATCGACGGCCAGCAACCCGGGAATCGGGCGACACGCCTGCACGGGTTCTTCGGCGGGGACGGGTTGTTCGTTAACGTGGTCACCATGGCTACCCGTGCGCCCAAGGGTTCCACCCGCCCGCGCAGCGGCAGCTCCGAGAACGCCCGTGCGGAGCCGGATAGGCCTGCCCGGCGCGCAGCCGGCACGCCGGGACGTCCCGGCCAGGCCCGTTCGGCACCGGGATCGAAGCCGGCGCGCCGGGGCAGTTCGTCCACCAGCCGCAATTCGCGCAAAGGCAACGGGCGCCGCCCCCCCGGCAACGGGCGGCGGCGGCCGGCGCGGCCCAAGACCCGCCAACCCGTCCTGATCCTGATCGAGTGGATCGGCCACGCGCTCGCGGCGGCGTGGATGGTGGTGGCCGGCGCCGTGGGCTTCGTGGCGCGGCGGTTCGGGCGCAGCGCGCGCGACCTTGATCCCGAGCATCGCCGGGACGGGGTCGGGCTGCTGTGGCTGGGCATCGCCATCGTGCTCGCGGCCAGCATCTGGTGGCGGATGGGCAACCCGGTCGGCCGGTCCGTCTCGGCGTTCGTGTACGGCGCCGCCGGGTCGGCGGCCTGGCTGACACCCGTGCTGGCCGCGCTGCTCTCCTGGCGGTACCTGCGTCATCCCGGCCGTAACTCGGAGACGGGCCGCGTCGTCATCGGCTGGTCCGCGCTGAGCATCGGCGTGCTCGGCCTGGTGCACATGGCCAACGGCACGCCGGCGCCCTCCGACGGCGGCGTGGCCATGCGGAACGCCGGCGGCCTCGTCGGATTCGCCGCGTCCGCCCCGCTCGCCAAGGTGCTGACGGCGTGGGTGGCGGTGCCCATCCTCGCGCTGATCGCGGGCTTCGGCATCCTGGTCATCTCGGGTACCGCGGTGCACCGGATTCCCGAGCGCCTGGAAGAGGCGCGCGTGTTCTTCGGCCACCGGACCCGCGTCTTCGGCGATGAAGAGGATTACAGCGAGGAGCCCGGCGAGAACGGCGCAGCGGGCGGCGAGCTCGAAGGCGGCGGCAAGCGGATCCGCGGCCAGTTGGCCCGGGCCACCCGCGGGGGCCGCGGCGCCCACACGGCGATCGAGGGCGGCGACCGGGTCAAGCCGTACGACTCGCCGCTGGTGGGCCCCGAAACGCGGGCCCGGCGCGGGACCATGGAAGACCCCGCCGCCGGGCTCGGGGACGCCGGCCCTGCGAGCCCTGCCGGCCCTGCGAGCCCGGCTTCACCGGCCGGCCGCGACGACGAGGGGCTGCTCGAAGCGCTGGGTTTCCTGCCGGGGACGACCACCGGCGACCATCCCGGCGGCGAGCCCGCGGCCGGAGGGCCCGGGAACGCCTCGGCCGGGGCTCAGCCCGCCCGGCCGCCGGCCCCGCATGAGCCGTTCCGGCGGCCCGAGCAGCTGACGCTGACCGGGGCGGCCGACGGCAGTTACACGCTGCCCCCGGCCGCGCTGCTGCGTCCGGGCTCCGCCCCCAAGGCGCGGACCAAGGCCAACGACACCATGGTGGCCGCGCTGTCCGAGGTCCTGGAGCAGTTCAACGTCGACGCGCAGGTCACCGGGTTCGCCCGGGGCCCCACGGTGACGCGGTACGAGATCGAGCTCGGGCCCGCGGTCAAGGTCGAGCGGGTCACCGCGCTGTCCAGGAACATCTCCTACGCGGTCAAGAGCGCGGAAGTGCGGATCATCTCCCCGATCCCGGGCAAGTCCGCGATCGGAGTGGAGATCCCGAACAGCGACAAGGAGATCGTCAGCCTCGGTGACGTGCTGAAGTCGCGGGTGGCGATCACCGACCAGCACCCGATGGTGGTCGGCCTGGGCAAAGACGTCGAGGGCCACACGGTCGTGGCCAACGTGGCCAAGATGCCGCATATGCTGATCGCCGGCGCCACTGGCAGCGGTAAGGCGCTCGCGCTGGATACACCGATTCCGACCCCCCACGGCTGGACAACAATGGGCGACGTTCACGTGGGTGAGGAGGTCTTTGACGAGCATGGTCGGCCCTGCAAAGTCACGGCTGCGACTCCGGTCATGTACGGTCGGCCGTGCTATGAGGTCCAGTTCTCCGACGGGACCGTCATTGTGGCGGATGCCGAGCACCTCTGGCTGACCTGGGACCGGAATACCTGCAAGGCATACGACTACGCCAATCCTGGCGGCCCTTCGTACCCGGTCGATTGGGCGACATGGGAGCCTGCCCAGTCAAGCGCCAAGCCGTACACGGCTGGTGACCGTGACCGAATGCGTCTCCTGCGTGCGGATGGGATGACCTCCGCCCAGATCGGCGCACTGATGAGCCGCACCGCCAGCGCGATCCAGCAGCAATGGAGCCGTCCGGAACCATCCGGCAAGGCCGTTGCGCCACGTACAACGGTCCAGCTTGCCGCAAGCTTCCAATCCCGGCACTGCCAGAATCACGCCATACCGGCGGCCCGGCCATTGCAATGTCCGGAGTCGGACCTGCCGACCGACCCCTACGTGCTTGGCTACCTTCTCGGCGACGGGGACAGCAGCGGAAGCGGCCGGGTCGCTTGCGACCCGCAGGACCGCAAGTGGCTGATCAGCGAGTTCCGTGCCGCGGGGTACGACGCCCACCCACATGCCGATCCCGGCCACTTCGGGGTGCGCGGAATCGGCCCGACATGGCGGCTCCTCGGCTTGGCCGGCCGGAAACATATCCCCGCCATTTATCAGCGCGCTTCCGTTAGTCAGCGGCTCGCGTTGGCTCAGGGCCTGATTGATTCGGACGGCTACGTTGACGGGCACGGCAGTTACCGGTTCACGAGCACCAGCCAGGAACTGGCCGATGGCTTCCGCGAACTTGTGGCCGGTCTGGGCTGCGTAGCCCAGGTGTCTCGGCGGACCGGCCGCATACGGGCTGGCAACGTCAGCGCGGACAGTTGGGAGATCATCATCCCGTCCCGCCTGCCGCTGGCCCGCCTGCCCCGCAAGGTGATGACTGCCCGGGATGACTGGAAGCGCGAGCAGGCCGGCCGCTACATCAAAGACATCCGCCCAGTGCCGTCCGTCGCTGTCCGCTGTATCGCCGTGAGCAGTCCCAGCCGCCTCTACCTGGCCAGCCGTTCATGCATCCCCACGCACAACTCGGTGTGCATCAACGGCCTGATCACCTCGGTGCTGACCCGCGCCACCCCGGATGAGGTCCGGATGATCCTGGTCGACCCCAAGCGGGTCGAGCTGAGCATCTACGACGGCATCCCGCACCTGATCACCCCGATCATCACCAATCCGAAGAAGGCGGCCGAGGCGCTGGACTGGGTCGTGGGGGAGATGGAGCGGCGCTACGATGACCTCGCCGCCTCCGGGTTCCGGCACGTGGACGACTTCAACAAGGCGGTGCGGGCCGGCAAGCTGACCGTGCCACCCGGCAGCGAGCGCGTCTACCGGCCCTACCCCTATCTGCTGGCCATCGTGGACGAGCTGGCCGACCTGATGATGGTCGCGCCGCGCGACGTGGAAGATTCCGTCGTCCGGATCACCCAGCTCGCGCGGGCCGCCGGCATCCACCTCGTGCTGGCCACCCAGCGGCCGAGCGTGGACGTGGTGACCGGGCTGATCAAGGCGAACGTGCCGTCCCGGCTCGCGTTCGCCACCTCCAGCCTGACTGACAGCCGGGTCGTCCTGGACCAGCCCGGCGCCGAAAAACTGGTGGGGCAGGGTGACGCGCTGTTCCTGCCGATGGGCGCCAGCAAGCCGATGCGGCTGCAGAATGCGTTCGTCTCGGAGAAGGAAATCCGCGATATCGTCGCGCACTGCAAGAAACAGGCCGAGCCCGAGTACCGTGAGGACGTCGCCGCCGCGCCCGAACGGTCCCGGGAAATCGATTCCGACATCGGCGACGATCTCGAACTGGTGGTCCAGGCGGCGGAGCTGATCGTCAGCACCCAGTTCGGCTCCACATCCATGCTCCAGCGCAAGCTGCGCGTCGGGTTCGCCAAGGCCTGGCTGATGGACCTGCTGGAAAGCCGGGGCATCGTCGGGCCCAGCGAGGGCTCCAAGGCGCGGGACGTACTCATCAAGCCCGACGATCTGGGGGAGGTGCTCAGCTCACTTCGCGGCGACTGACCGGCAGCATTTGGGGGTAGCCTGCGGAGGGTTACCGGGGGTCCGTTCCGCGCATGGGATCGGGCGGGATGCCTACACTTGGTGATGGCTCCCGTACGCGGAGACGATACGTACGACGAAAGCGATACGTACGACGAAAGCGATACGTACGACGAAAGCCAGTGGAGGCGCAGCGTGAGCATCGGTGACACGCTGGGGGAGGCGCGCCGGCAGTCCGGTCTCACCGTGACGCAGGTCAGCGAGCGGACCCGCATCAGGGAAACGATCATCCGGGGCATCGAGCAGAACGATTTCTCGGCCTGTGGCGGCGACTTCTACGCCCGGGGACACATCCGCAGTATCGCGGCCGTGGTCGGCACCGATCCTGAACCGCTGATCCGCGAGTACGACGAGGCGCACGGCGCACTGGAGGCGATGCGGGCGGCCGACGTGTTCGAGCCGTCGACGCCGCTGCGGATCAAGGAACGGCGGTCGCTGAACTGGAGCGTCGCCATGATCATCGCACTGCTGGTCGTGATCGGTTACGGCGCCTACCACCTCGTGTCGTCGTCATCGCCCTCGCACGGGAAGAGGACGGCGGCCGCGGCCCCGGCGCACAGCGCCACCGCCCCCGCCACCGCCCCGGCGGCCTCGCCCACCGCCCCGGCCACGGCCAACGACGTGGTCATCCGGCTGACTGCGGTCGAGGACTGCTGGGTCTACCTGACCAGCGACCGGGGAAGCACGATCTACAGCGGGCTCGTTCTGGCCGGTTCCACCCAGACGTGGAAGGAGACCCACGCGGTGAACCTGCGCCTCGGCAACCCCAGCGGTGTCGTCCTGACCGTCAACGGGAAGAAGAAGTCGCCGGGCACCAGCCAGCCGGTCACGCTCACCCTGGGGCCGGTCCAGAAGGTTTCCGGACAGGTTTCCGGCTCGCCGGTGGCGGGAAACCCCAGCTAGCTTCCGCCGCCGGGCGCGGGTTTTTCCGAACGGGCCCGCCGCGGGCGCACATCCGCGCCCGGCGCCGGCCCCAGCGGGCGTTGATGAACGCCGCACCAGCGGCCGTGCCGTAATCTTCCGGTGTGCCTTCCTCATCCCGCGAGCCTGCCGGCACCCATGCTCCGGGTTCATCTGATCCTGATGCTCCGGGTTCATCTGATCCTGATAACAGCCGCGGCGCGCGCCGCACCGTCAGCCTGGTCACGCTCGGCTGCGCCCGCAACGAGGTCGACTCCGAAGAGCTGGCCGCCCGGCTGGCCGCGGGCGGCTGGGACCTCGCCGCCGAGGGCGAGGACGCGAGCGTCGTCATGGTCAACACCTGCGGCTTCATCCAGGCGGCCAAGCAGGAATCGATCGACGAGCTGCTCGGCGCGGCCGAATCCGGAGCCAAGGTCGCGGCCGTCGGCTGCCTGGCCGAACGGTACGGCAGCGAGCTCGCCGATGCGCTGCCCGAGGCCCAGATCCTCAGCTTTGACGATTACGGCGATATCGCGGCCCGCCTCGATGACGTCCTGGCCGGCCGGCGCAAGGCCGCGCACACGCCACGGGACCGCCGCAAGCTGCTCCCGATCAGCCCCGCCGACCGTCCCGCCCCCCGTGCCGCAACCGCGGTCGCCGTCCCCGCCGCCGGGACCGCCCCGGGCGGCATGGCCGGGACGGGCCGCATGGCCGGGACGGGCGGCATGGCCGGGACGGGCGGCATGGCGGGGACGGGCGGCCTGCCGGCCGGCCTCGCGCCGCCGTCAGGCCCCCGGACGATGCGCCGCCGCCTGTCGCACGGTGTCGTGGCGCCGTTGAAGATCGCTTCCGGCTGTGACCGGCGGTGCTCCTTCTGCGCGATCCCCGCCTTCCGCGGGGCGTACCTGTCGCGCCGCCCGGACGAGCTGCTCGCCGAAGCCGGGTGGCTGGCCGGCGAGGGCGTCAAGGAGCTCTTCCTGGTCAGCGAGAACTCCACCTCCTACGGCAAGGACCTGGGCAACCTCCGCCTTCTGGAGGAGGTGCTGCCGCTGCTGGCGGCGACCCCCGGCATCGAGCGGGTGCGGATCAGTTACCTGCAGCCGGCCGAGCTGCGACCCGGTCTCATCGAGGTCATCGCCGGCACGCCGGGCGTGGCCCCGTACTTCGACCTGTCCTTCCAGCACGCCAGCGGCCCGCTGCTGCGCGCGATGCGCAGGTTCGGCGACCGGACGCGCTTCCTCGACCTGATCGACCGGATCAGGACCGCCAGCCCGCAGGCCGGCATCCGGTCCAACTTCATCGTCGGGTTCCCCGGCGAGACCGCCGACGACCTGCGCGAGCTTGAGCTGTTCCTCAGCAGCGCGCGGCTGGACGCGATCGGTGTGTTCGGCTACTCGGACGAGGACGGCACCGGGGCCGCGTCCCTGCCGGGCAAGCTCGAAGAGGCGGAGGTGGCCCGCCGCGTCGAGGAGATCGCCGGCCTCGCCGAGGAACTGATGGCCCAGCGGGGCGCCGACCGCATCGGGGAGACCGTCGAGGTGCTCATCGAAGAGCGCCTCGCCGACGGCCTGTTCGAGGGCCGCGCCCCTCACCAGGCCCCCGAAGTCGACGGGGTGACCACCGTCCAGGCCGGCGCGGATCTCGTCCCCGGGCAGCTGGTCCAGGCTACGGTCGTCTCCTCCGACGGGGTCGACCTCACGGCCATGGCCCTCGCCGGGCACGCCGGGCAGGCCGTCCCCGCCCCGGCCGGGCAGGCGGCCGCGGTCCCCTCCGCCCCGGGCCAGGCCTCGAGGCTCCCAGCGGCCCGCTCGCTGGCGGATCGGCGTTGACCTCCCCCGGGACGGCTTCGCAGCCACCCGGGCCGCCCGGGGCGGCTCAGCGGCTCCCCGGGCCTGCGCCGGTAGCTGCCGCGCGGCGAACACGGGCGCTGTGCCGGGGGTAGGTGCCGCGCCGGGCGCAGGCGCCGCCCCGGGCCTCGTGAACGTGGCCAACATGCTGACCGTGCTGCGCATCATCCTGGTGCCCGCGTTCGTCGCCTGCCTGGTCGCCGGGGGGACCGCGTGGCGGATCACGGCCTTCGTGCTGTTCTGGATCGCGTCCGTGACGGATTTCCTGGACGGGTGGCTGGCGCGCCGGCGCGGGCTGGTCACCGACTTCGGCAAGGTCGCCGACCCGATCGCCGACAAGGCGCTGACCGGAGCGGCGCTGATCAGCCTGTCGGTGCTGCACGGGCTGTCCTGGTGGGTCACGGCGGTGATCCTGGTGCGCGAGGTCGGGGTCACGCTGCTGCGCTTCGCCGTCATCAAGCGCGGTGTGATCGCGGCCAGCCGGGGCGGCAAGCTCAAGACCCTGCTGCAGATGGTGGCGATCAGCCTGTGCGTCCTGCCGGGACCGTTCGGCGTGGTCCGTCCCATCGTAATGGGCCTGGCGGTCGCGGTGACACTGGTCACGGGCGCCGATTATGTGCTGCGCGCGGCCCGCCTGCGCCGCGCGACCACGGGATCGTAGGCACGGCGAGGCATGGCGCCGCAGCCACCGCGGGACCGGGGAAAAATGACCGGCAACGGACCGGTTAGCGACGATACGAGACTGCTGGCCGAGCAGGTGATCACGTTGCTGCGGGCCGCCGGGCGGACCGTCGCCGCCGCCGAATCACTGACCGGCGGCCTCGTCGTGGCGGGGCTGACGACGGTCCCCGGGGCGTCCTACGCCGTGCGCGGCGGCATCGTGGCCTACGCGACCGAACTGAAGGCCGCCCTGCTCGGCGTTCCGCAGACGATGCTGGACCAGCACGGCGCGGTGTACCCGGGCGTGGCCGCGGCCATGGCGGACGGCGTGCGCCAGCGGCTGAGCGCCACGTTCGGCGTGGCCACCACCGGGGTGGCCGGCCCGGACCCGCAGGACGGCCAGCCGGTCGGGACCGTCCATATCGCGGTCAGCGCGGACAACCACACGGTGGTTCGCACCCTTGTACTTGACGGGGACCGAGACCGGATCCGTAGGCTGACCGTAGAGCGGTCGCTTGCCCTCCTGCTCGGCCGGCTTCGGGAAGACATCCGCTGATTACAGCGTTACGTCAGAAGCGAAAGGGACCGTTGCGGACTCCCGGACTGGCCATCAGGGCAGGTACCGTGGAGGGGTAACGGTTCTGCGCAGGAAGGAGAGCGACGATGGTTTTGCTTCGTCACTTGCTCGGTGACGTGCTGCGTCGGCTACGCCTGCGGCAGGGTCGGACCCTGAGAGAGGTATCTGCCTCGGCTCGGGTCTCACTGGGTTACCTGTCTGAAGTTGAGCGGGGGCAAAAAGAGGCTTCCTCCGAGCTGCTGGCGGCGATCTGCAACGCGCTGGGGATACCTCTCTCCCAGGTCTTCCGCGAGGTTGCCGACAACTTCGCGCTGGCCGAGCTGCAGAACGAGCCGGTGCTGGAGGCGCCGCGGGAGCCGAAGCTTCCCGCTGGCGGCGAGATCCCCATCGGCGTCGTGCGCACCGCGGGATTCGGCTCCGGGGACGTGACCTCCGGCCCCGCTGGCGGGTTCGCCGCGGTCGGGTCCCACGTACGTGAAGTGACCGACATGGTGCCGGTGTAACCGGCCCGGATATGCGGATACCCGCGGGGCGGCGGGCGCGGCCAGGCCGGGCCCGCCGCTTGCGTGTCCGGGGGACGCCGCGCGGGCTCGTTCCGCCTGGTCCCGGACAGGGGAACGCCCGCTGTCCGGGGCGTCCGCAGCGTCAGACCCAGGCCTTGGGGTTGTCGGCGAGCGTCCGCACCCGGGCCGGCAGGTCACCCGAGACGATATGCCCGAGCGTCACCTCTTCGAGGATGGCGCGCTCGTTGGCCCGCAGGGCGATCCAGACCTGCTGAAGAGGCTCGGCCGCCCCGGGGTAGTCGATGTTCTCTGGGCGCTCGCCGCGCACGCCGAGCAGCGGCCCGTCGATGGCACGGATGATGTCCGCGAGGGAGATCTCGGTCGCGGGCCGGGCCAGCCAGAAGCCGCCCTCCGGTCCTCGCTGGCTGCGGATCAGGCCGGCCCGCCGGAGCTGGGTCAGGATCGTCTCCAGGAACTTTCCCGGAATCTGCTGCGCGCGGGCGATCCGATCCGCCGTGACGTGGCTGTCGGGAGCCGAGGCGAGTTCGATTGCCGCGCGCAACGCGTAGTCCGCGCGGGCTGAAAGCCGCATGACCAGCATTATGCAGCCTCACAGCGCCAAAACCCGCATCGGCGCGCGACCCGGCCGCATCGCGGCGGTCCAGCCGGGGCTGGTAGCGCATGACGCTCTCCTGGTGTGCTGTACTGGATCGGAGACCTCTCCGTTTGATGCGACTTAGCGGAGAGGTCTCCGTTCAGCAATACGGGCGGGACGGCGGAGGAACCATGACCCGGCGGCAGCACGAACCCCAGCGGGCGGACGCGCTGCACAATCGCGACCGCATCATCGAGGTCGCGCGCGACGCCCTCGCCGTCTCCGGCGACGCCTCGCTGAACTCGATCGCGAAGAGGGCGGTGCTGCACGCGGCGACCAGCGACGGCCTGGCTGGCGAGACCTACGGCCCGGTCATCGGGGCCATCACCCTGCTGCTGCGCGCCTGCGAGGAAGCCGGCCGCATCCGGCCCGGCCTCGAACCGGACGACGTGCTGCTCCTGATGGGCTTCCTCTGGCGCATCGACTCCACCGACTGGGAGACACGGGCGAGCCTGCTGCTCGACGTCGTCGTGGACGGCCTGCGCGCCGGGGCCCAGGTGCCCGCTCCAGCGGGCGAGCGCCGCTAGTGCCCCGGCTGGCGCCGCGAATGGTTTGCCAGCTGGCGTCCGGCGGGCCAATCTGGGGGGAAACTGCCCGTGAATCCACCCGAACTGGTTCGGACGGAGGGAAGCTCGTGACCGGACCCGCACAGCCCCCGGTGCCAGAAGGAGAGCTACGCGTTTCGGATCAGGACCGGGACAGCATGCTCGAGGTGATCGGCCAGCACGCGGCGGCCGGCTGACGCTGGACGAGCATGAGGAACGCGCCGCCCTGGTGCTTTCGGCCAAGACCCGGGCCGACCTGGCGGCCGTGACGCGTGACCTGCCGGCCCTGGGCCAGGCTGCGCCGGTCGCCCGGCCGGTAGCGGCCGAACCTGCCCAGCGCCCCAAGACCACCCGGTGGTTCGTGGCCATCATGGGCGGCTCACACCGGCGTGGGCGGCTGCGGCCCGCCTCGGTGGTGAACACGGTGGCGATCATGGGCGGGGACGAGATCGACCTGCGCGACGCGGAGATCGACGCCAGCGGCCTCACCCTGAACATGTACGCGATCATGGGCGGCTCGACCATCTACCTGCCCAGCTCCGTCGACGTGGAGATCAGCGGCTTTTCGATCATGGGCGGCAACCAGGAGCGCGGTGCCCCGTACGAGCCACGTCCGGGCGCGCCGGTCGTCCATATCCGGAGCTTCAACTTCATGGGCGGAAACACGATCTGGCGCCTGCCGGCCGAGGCACGCGGCCGTTCCCTCAAGGAGAGCCGCAAGCTGGCCCGGGACGCCGAACGCGGGCGCCTGACCGCCGGCTGACCCCGCCCGCGGCGGCTTACCGGCTGGTGAGACCGAGGACTTCGGCGGCGGCCTGCCCGTTGGCGCCCGGCGCGCGCCGGCCCGGGCGGGATGCCCTGGCCGGCCACGCTGTCCTGGCCGGACGCCGGCGGCTGGGGGGGAATAGTCGCCGGCGCCCGGGGCTCTCAACAGTGTCAGCCATACGGCGTGCTCAGCTCTTCGAGCCGGTGTTGAGCACGTCCTGCAGCTGAGTGCTGGCGCTATCGACAGTAGCGGTCAAGTTGGCTCCCCGCATAACGGACTTCATCATCGCAAAAATGTCTGGCCGTCGTGTCAGCCGTAGCCCAGCTCCTGGCGTTAAGCGGTGAGATCTGAGTGACCGTCGCCGCCTTGGCGAAACCGCACATGACCTGGCTGCCCGAGTACGCGCTGCCGCCCGGCGCCGAGCACGCCAGCAGCCGGGACGGCGACCAGCCCAGCACCCACCCGGCCACCCGAGCGGTTCGGGCCGAGCAGCTCGCCCTGGATGCGCCAGGTACCCCAAGCGGCTGCTCACCACCCGGAAGCGTCTCAGCTGCTCGAATGGCACAACCATGACCGTTCCCTCGTGACGCGGGGTCAGCCGCTGTTCGGCTTTCCTATGATGCTTGGTATGCCTGATCTAACGGTCTGGTTCCACCCGCCACGCGGTTGGGCCGATATCGTTCATGTTCACGTCTGGGGCAGCCACCCTCGGAAGGCCGCCACGGGCTGGCCGGGAGTCCCGATGCACGCGCACGGGGACGGCTGGTACGTCTACCGCATCGAGGGCGTGGACACCGCAAGCCTGGTGTTCCACGACCAGCACGGGCGGCAGACGGCCGACCTGCGCCGGGAGCGGGACGGCTGGATGGATCGCGATGGCCAGTGGCAGGACGCCGACCCCCGAACCGCTGGTACCGCCGCGGCGTCCGGCACGGCACCCGCGGCGACGGGGGCACCCGCCCCGCAGGCGCCACCGTCCGGGGTGGACTTTCGTGCGGAGACCATCTACTTCCTCATCACCACCCGGTTCTACGACGGCGATCCGGCGAACAACTTCTACTGCCGGGACCGGATCGCCTTCGACCCCAGCGGCCGTCCGGCGGACCCGCACTGGCGGGGCGACTTCAAAGGGCTGATCGGGCAACTGGACTACCTCAAGGACCTGGGCTTCACCGCTATCTGGATCACCCCGCCGATCGAGAACCGCAGCGGGCTGGACTATCACGGTTACCACGGCTACGACTGGACCCGGATCGATCCTCGGCTGGAGTCGCCGGACGCGACCTACCAGCACCTCATCGACGCGGCGCACGAGCGAGGCATCAAGATCATTCAGGACGTCGTCGTCAACCATTCCTGCCAGTACGGGATCCGGGGCAAGGTCTGGATCGACCACCTGCCCATCAAGTACTACGTTCCGCAGGGGTCCCGGCAGGGTGAGGTGAACCACGGGCCCTATCAGGGCAACCTCGGCAACTACGCCTGGCCCAACCGAGACGACCTGGACAACCCGGTGGCGCCGCAGTGGTACCGGGAAAGGCACGAGCGCGACCCGGAGGGCCGCGAACCCCTGATCGATCCGCGGACCGGCCAGGCCGTCCCGGAACCCGGGTACGACCCCGGCCGGTTCTTCGGGGTGGACCCCAGCCGACTCGATCCGCAGTGGTACCACCAGGACGGTTTCATCGCAGGCGGCGACTGGGAAAGCGCATATCCGCTGCAGCACAAGCACATCGCAGGCGACTGCATCGACCTGGCGACCGAGCGCGGATGCGTCAAGGACTACCTGATCACCGCGATCAACCGCTACCTCGACATGGGCGTCGACGCGTTGCGGATCGACACTGTCAAGCACGTGGAGCGGGGGAACCTGCTCGAGTACGTCAACGCCTGGAAGGCCCGCAAGCCGGGCCTCTTCGTCTTCGGGGAGAACCTGGTCAAGGGCTACGGATGGGGAGACATGGGCGGCGGCGACAACGGCCCGTCTCCGATCCGGCCCTGGTGGTACACCCGGCTCGGCGACGACCCGCGCAATCCCCGTTCCGGCGGCGACTCCGGCTTCGCGGTGCTCGACTTCGGGTTGTTCTCCTCGTTCAGGGACAACCTGAGCCGGGGCACCTTCAGCGGTCTCGCGCAGGCGATGTCGATGGACTGGATCTACGGTGACCCGACCACGCTCATCACGTTTCTGCAGAACCACGACGTCGGCCCTGACAACGACTTCAAGTACCGATTCAAGGGCGAACAGTGGATGGCGGCGGCCGCCTACAACGTGCTCTGGACAGTCCGCGGCATCCCTTGCCTCTACTACGGCGAGGAGATTGAGTTCATGAAGGGCGCTCCGCAGGACGTCGAGGGCGAGCGGGACACCCTGGCCCGGACCGGGCGGGCCTACTTCGGGGACCACCTGACCCCCGAACGAATCGGCGAGACCCAGGCGCACCCCCTCTACGGGCACATCAAGCGCCTCAACCGGATCCGCCGGGCGCTCCCCGCCCTGCAAAAGGCACCTATGAGCCATCTGAACGAGTGGGGCAGCGGGCTAAGCTTCGTGCGCGGCCACGACGGCGGGCGCAGCTACGTCGTCGTCGGCCTCGCGATCGGCACCGACCAGACCATCATTGTGCAGGGTGTGCTCAACGGCACCTACCGCGATGCCGTCACCGGCCGGGAGATCGTGGTCCACGACGGAACGCTGGCGTTCGACGTCCGGGACAGTTCGGCCGGCATCTACGTGCTGGACGGGCCGGGCCGGATCGGCGTGGACGGCGTTTATCTGCGCTGAGGCTCGCGGTCCTATCTGCGCTGAGGCTCGCGGTCCTATCTGCGCTGAGGCTCGCGGTCCCTGTTCCCTCCCGGACGCGCCCGGCGTCGCCGGCAAGCCGGGCTCAGGCAGCTACCGGCTGTACGCCGAGCCGTCCGTCAAGCCCGCCGTCGACTGCGGCCCCGGTGGCCTCACCGCGGACCAGCTCACCGGCACGAAGCCGCGATCGACGGCCATCTGCGCCCTGGCATCGGCCATCGCCGCGACACGCAGCGGATTTTGGTGGCCGTTACTGGCAGGCCGGTGCTGTTTCGGGGTTAAGGCGGCGGCTATGCCGCCGCGCCGCGTGCGCCGTTCCGCGCGGCTGAGCCGGGAGGGGCAGCTGGGCGGCTGCCTCTCCCGGGGTGGTCGTCCGGCGCTCTGCTGCTGGGCGGGTGAGGGACTCCCACTGCCAGGCCCCGCGGCCTGAAGCGGGTGCGGGGCATCGAGGTCAACCCGGATGCGCGGAAGGGCAGGGTAGGCCCCGCACGTCCCCGGACCGGGCACCGGATGCGCAG
This sequence comes from uncultured Actinomycetes bacterium, assembly GCA_963805255.1. Classification (GTDB taxonomy): domain Bacteria; phylum Actinomycetota; class Actinomycetes; order Streptosporangiales; family Streptosporangiaceae; genus Bog-532. Next base: position 200,805 of record CAWDTK010000025.1, on the reverse strand, counting down.
GCGCCGACCCGGACCTGACGCCGCGGCGGCCGCCCGGGAGCTGACGCCCATGCCCGGTAGCGGCTTGAGCGATTCCCGGGCGGGGCTGGCAAACGTCCCCGGCCGGTGTGTCAAGGGGATGATCTCCGTCAGCCCGCGGTATGCCTGGGTGCCTAGCGCAACATGTTCACGGCAGCCAGCTGGGCACGGGCCCTACCGGAGCGCAACAAGCGTGCTATCGGGGCGGTGCCCGTCGCGGCCGTCCCCGGCGTGCCCCTGCTGCCGGGCTGACGTGTTGGCGCTGGCGCCGCTGGCGGTGGCCAGCTCGCGGACTTCGGCCTTAAGCCGCCTGGCCTGGGCGGACAGCGGTGAGCTGGCGAGCTGGCGCAGTTCCCAGCCGGCCAGCTTGGCGGTCGCGGCTGAAGCGGCCGCGCCGGCCAGCACGGGGGTTGCGGCGGTTACGGCGGCTATCCGGACGGTATAAACGGCGGCACGCGTGAGGGTGCTCATGATTTTGTCTCCTGCAAGGTCTGGGCGGTAGCTGCACGTGTGCCACGGCGCCGGGCATGTGACAGCCCGTCAGGGTGAGCACGTGCGCGGCTTTCCGCTCAAATTAACTGGAATCGTCTTGCCCGGGCCATGAACGCGACAACCTCAAGGGGCGTTGCCGCGTCCATTTACCAGCCCTTACGCCAGCGAAATCGAGGCTACCGGCAGCGGCCCCGCCATAGTGCTGTGATCAGTGCGGCTGAACCGCACGATAACCAGATCGTGATCGTCCAGGTCCGTCAGCTGACTGGCCGGCGCGACAAATCTCATCGGCTCCTGGCCAGCCTGCTTTGCGTAAGCAGACTGCAAGCCGAAAATTATCTTGCCGCCGGTCTCCGGGCCGAGCCCGGTTATCCGACCGGCCTCAGCCAGTATCTCGGTCATTATTGATCTTCCTTCCTTGGTGACGGGCCTGGTAATAGGTCCCCATCTCCACGTCACGCAGCCGGACTTGCAAGATCTCTGACCGGCTCAGCCAGGATTTTCCTGGTCTGAGGTTCCCGCATTTTCACCGTAGCCTGGATGGGCATATTCTGCAATTCGGCTGCAGTACCACCGGCCACTCAAAGTGCTTAAGCGCAGCGAGCGTGAATTTTTTCGTAAATTGCAGGTACATTGTACGTTACATCGCTGCCGCTCCGCGGCTCAGGCAGCCGCTCACGAACCGGTCCATTTGTGGTCCACACGACCAGGCGTTTCCACGTTTCCGCAGTTCACGAGGCTGACAACCTACCCGCCCCCGGATCCGTGAGCCTTCGCCCTGGCGTGCGGCAGAGCTGGCGTCAACTGTGCGTTGAGGGTTACCCCTCAGCCCCTCAGCCAGCCTCACGCGCCTATCGGTCCCCGGCTGGCCGTATTTTGGCCGCATACCAGCGCTCAACGCCACCGTTTACTGCCAAATGATGATCAGCATTCCAGCAGGCCAGACTAGACTGGCATACGGGCCGATGACGGATGCTCCCGCAATTTTCTGCGGATGAGAAGGTTGAGCAACGGCCAGAGTACCTTGCGGAGGAGCAGCGCGCTCCATCTCACAGCAAGCGCTGGCTAGCATGCTCTTGCCGCTGGTGCATCTGTTCAAGTTGCTGAAGAATCTGATGGCTCAGCTCATCCATCTGAGATGGTGACATTTGCCGGACCATGGTGATGGCGGTGGCCCGCAACGCCGATCAGGCTCGCGATAAATCGTCACGACGCCCCATTTAGCTCCCGCGCGCAGCAGATGGCCCACTTTGCCCATCCTGGTCATGGTCTCGACCTCGGCTGCCAGGATGTCGGTATCGGTAGTATCTCCCGCCCTATGCGCCCGGGAATACCCGGCCAGCAGGCGTCTCAGTTCCTCAAGGCTGGAATCACGCAGCTCCTGAGCCGCATCCCGAATGTCACCCACCGTGAGCGTGCCGGACAGCCGCATGGCTGGCAAAGTAGTGCCGCCGACGGCGACGATGGGGCTGCTCTCACCGCCTCATGTTGTCGGCTGGCGGAGCCCCGGGCTCATCTGGCATGCGGCTGAGGATACCCGTGCTTCCTGCTACAGCAAGGCAGGCGTCCATCGTACCTGATCAGCGCGCTTCTGGCCGGGACAGGGACTGCGTTTGCGGTGCCGGCAGGCTTCGCAACATCACCTTCCCCTGACCAGATAGCCTTGAAAATGGCCGCTGCGTTGAGTGCGTCAGCGGCAGCGTTTCCGATCGGCCAGGTGTCCGAGGATGGTGTCGTGAGCTGCGCTGAACGAGGCAGTCCCCGGACGAGGAATCCCGGGGCAGCGCAGCAGCGGTGCGACCAGCTGGTGAGAATCTTGGTTCTCAGGCTTCACACTCGTGACCTGGCACGGTAGGCATTCCGGCACCTGTGGACTGGATCTACTCGGCGCCAGCGGGGTCGGGGGGCGCTGCCTCTGTCCAAATGGTCGCATGGAGGAAGTCGGCCAGAGGCTCACTGCCCGGAGTTGCGGCGACAATCCGTACCGGGATTACTGCCAGGTCTTGGCTCGCCTGCAGAAGATCCGCGGGTGCTACGCGATGGCCGCGGGCCTTGCCGCCTATCAGAAGCACCTCGGAATAAGAGAGGCAGCTCGGGGTGACCGCCTGAGCGGCCGCCGCCGCGATGCGCGACCCGGGGCCCTCGTGCGGGTGCCGCGTGCCACCGGCTGGGGTTCGGGGGTACGGTGAAGAAAATGCCCCGGGGTTGCGGTATGGCCGGGGCGAGGAGGCGGTGTGCGGGACGACGGACGGCGGGCCCGCATCATGGCGGCGGTCACCGTGCGGGACGCCACGGCCGGTGTGGGCGGGCTGATGCAGCGGCTCTGCCGGTTCGCGGTGGATGAGATGGCGTTGTCCGGGTGCGCGCTGGTGCTGATGTCGGGGGCGGAGTCGGCGAGTGTACTGGCCGGTGCCGGGCGGCACGCGCGCACGGTCGCCGGGCTGCAGATGGAGCTGGGTGAGGGCCCGTGCCTGCAGGCCTGTGCCGCCGGGGTTCCGGTGTTGCTGCCGGACCTGGCAGCGGCGAATGCGAACCGCTGGCCGGCGTTCGCGGCGGCGGCCCTGGCGGTCGGCGTGCGGGCCGAGTTTTCCTTGCCGCTGAGCGTGCGGCCGGGCGGTATCGGCACGCTGGATCTGTGTCGTGACACGCCGGGGATGCTGAGTGAGGAGCACCTGGCGGATGCCCTGGTTGCGGCGGACATCGCCCGTGATGCTGTGCTGTACCAGCCGTACGCGCAGGGGGACCCGGATCTGGCGGAGCTGCTGGCGACGGTCGGCACGGACCGGGTCGTGGTTCATCAGGCGACCGGGATGATCGCCGTGCAGCTGGATGACACCACGTCCAACGCGCTCGCCCGGCTGCGTGCCGCGGCGTTCGCGAGCGGGCGCTCAATGTACGACATTGCGCAAGATGTCGTTGAACGGCGGGTGCGGTTCGATGAGTGAGATCGGCGGCGGCCGGGTCGCCGGGCCCGGGGACTCCGGCCCGGATGAGCGCAGGGGTGATGTGGCCCGCGAGGCCGTGCTGGCCCGGGCCTTCGTACGCCTGGCGGATACGCTGGCCAGTGACTTTGACGTCGTCGATTTCTTGCATAGCCTGGCCGCCGACTCGGTTGAGATCCTGGGAGCCGAGGCGGCCGGGGTCATGCTGGCCGATGCGCGCGGCGGGCTGCGGCTGATCGCATCCTCCGACGAGCGGATGCGGCTGCTGGAGCTCTTCGAGCTGCAGGGCGCACAGGGCCCGTGCCTGGACGCGTTCTCATCCGGCCGGGCCGTGCAGGCGAGCGCGGCCGACGCCCGCGCCCGCTGGCCGGTCTTCGCGCCGGAAGCGTCCGATGCGGGCTTTCAGATGATGTGCGCCGTCCCGCTGCGGGTGCGCACGGACGTTATCGGCGCGCTGAACCTGTTCCGCGCCAGCGACGAGCCGTTCACCGGTGCCGAGATGGACCTGGCGCAGGCCATGGCGGAGATGGCGGCGATCGGGCTGATCCAGGAACGGGCGCTCAGGGAGCGCAGCCTGCTGACCGAGCAGCTCCAGGCGGCGCTGAACAGCCGGGTGATCATCGAGCAGGCCAAGGGAATGCTCGCCGAGTACCTGACCATGAACGTGGACGACGCATTCACACTGCTGCGGAACTACGCGCGCGACCACAACCGCAAACTCGCCCAGGTCGCCAGCGACATCATCGACCGGAAGATCCCGGGGGCGGCACTGACCACACGGCCCGGCCAGTAACCCTGGCGGGCCCGCCTCGGCCAGCAGCAAGCCGCCGCAACTGGCGCTGATGGCAAACGGCAACGGCAACAATGGCCGAAAAGATGGCCTTGCTCCAGCTTCCAGCAGATCGCCGGAAATCGCCGTGCCATCAGCGTGCCATTAGGTGAGCGCCCTGATCGCTGCTTCCTGTTACCGGTGTGATAACACCGTGGGAATGGCGCTCAGATCGGGGCGCCCGGAGGACGCCGCGGCGCTGACCGCCCTTTGGAGGGCGGCGGGACTGCACTTCCGGGCCGAATACGTCGGAGGGGAACTCCAGTCGGCGCTGACGCACAACTCCGACCTCGTTATCGTGGCTGAGGGTCTCCCCGCTGGATCAGCCCCCGGTTCCCTCGCCGGATCGCCCGGCGGATTGGCTGGGTCTGTTTTCGGTACCTTCGACGGGCGCCGGGGCTGGCTGAACCGGCTGGCCACGAGCCCGGACCGGCGCGGAGAGGGAGTCGCGACCACGCTGGTGCGCGAGCTGGAGCGCCGCCTGCTGGTCAAGGGGTGCGTCAAGATCAACCTGCTGGTCGAGCCCGAAAACGCGGACGTCGTCCCCTTCTACGAGCGGCTCGGCTTCCACCCCCGCAGCATGACCTTCATGGACAAGTGGATCGCCGATCCCCCAGATCTGTCCACGGCGCCGGCGCCGCTATCGCAACCCGCCGCGTCGGCGCAGCCGTCTCGGCCTTCCCCGTCGGCCTGGTCGGACATCGAGCCGGCCCTGCACATCGAGCCCTATGTGTTCGTCACGGTCTGCGAGCCACCACCGGACGTCCAGCCGTTCGCGGCCATCCGGGAAGATGAAGGCCTCACCCTCGTCCTCACCCGGGACCAGGCCGACCGGGCCGCCCTGCCCTACGAGTACGTGGCCGCGCGCATCACCGTCACGATCGGCTCCTCGCTCAGCGCGGTCGGGCTGACCGCCGAGGTCAGCCGGGTACTGGCTGACGCGGGCATCAGCTGCAACGTCATCGCCGCCTTCCGCCATGATCATCTGTTCGTGGACTGGGCCCGCGGCCCCGACGCTGCCGCACTGCTCCAGCGGCTCTAGTCCGCCCGTCGCCCACGCCTGCGGCCGGGCGACCGGCGACCGGAGTTTGGCTTCAGTCGTGCCGGTGCTGCCTGCCGCGAGTGGGCCGGAATGGCAGGTCTAGCCGCGCAGGCGCAGGCCCTTGGGAGTCGGCCGGAAGCCGGCCTCCTCCAGCGCCTTGGCCAGCGGCGAGTCGTAGACCCCGCCGCCGTCGGCCCGCTCCACGGTGAGCCGCCCGAGCGCCCCGGCCCGGACCGCGGCGGCCAGGGCCGCCGCGGCCGGCCCGAGCTGATCCGGATCATCGGTCCAGGACAGGAAGGTGCGGCCGCCGCGCTCCACGTACAGGACCAGTTCCCCGTCGGCCAGCACGACCAGAGCTCCCGCCTTCCGGCCGGGCCGGTGCCCGCCGGGCGTCTCGTCCGGGCGCACGGGCCACGGCAGCGACGCGCCGTACGCGTTGGCCGGGTCGGCGGCCGCCAGCACGATCACCTGGGCGCGGCGACCGGCCCCATCGCGCCCGTTCCCCCCGGCCCCGTTGCCGCCGTTCCCCCCGATCCCGTTCGCCCCGGCGCCGTTCCCCCCGATCCCGTTCGTCCCGGTCCCGTTCGCCTCAGTCCCGTAAGTCCCGATCCCGTTCCCGCCGGTCCCGTTCGCCTCCGTCCCGTAAGCGCCGGTCCCGTTCGCCCCCGTCCCGCCAGCACCGTCCGTCCCGCCAGCACCGTCCGTCCCGCCAGCACCGTCCGTCCCGCCAGCACCGTCCGTCCCGCCAGCACCGTCCGTCCCGCGGGCCGTCCCGCGGGCGGCATCCGCTCCGCCAGTTTCGTTTCCGCTGCCGGTGTCGCCCGCCCTGTCCCGTTCGTACTCCCAGATCTCGGTGGACGCCCCGTCTCCTCCGGACGCCCTGCCCCCGTAACCCGCGCCGCCGTAACCTGCGCCGCTGGAGCCCGGACCTTCACCGCTGTGGCCCGCTCCGCCGTAGGACCCGCCGCCGTACGGAGCCGGGCGGCCGCGGGTGATGCTGGTCAGCGCGTCGTCGGCACCGGACAGCGGCTGCGCCAGGGCACGCATCCGGTCGACCGCGCCGGGGATGGCGAACTGGGCCGCGCCGAGTCCCTGCACGAAATACCCCCGGCGGGCCCGGCCGGCTTCCTCCATGGCCCGCAGCACCTGGTACACCGCCGCGAACCCGCCCGGTATCCGTTCCGCCGCGACCGCGCCCTTGGTCAGGATCCCGTACCGGTCGAGCAGGGACTGGGCCAGGGCGTGCGCGTGCGTGGTCGCGTCGGCACTGGCCTCCGGCAGCAGCGACCACCGGCCGCCCACGTTGGGCGGCCCGGTCCGCGATGGCATGACCGGGCGGCCATAGGCCGGCCGCCTGCCCCCGTGGCGGAGCCCGCGGCCCCGGGCGGGCGACGGGCCCGCCGCGCCGGGCGAGGCCGCGCGGCGCGGCTGCCCGCCGCCCAGAACCGTCCGCAACGGGCCGAGCGTGTCGTTGGTCAGGCGACCCGCCCACACCAGATCCCAGATCGCCGCGGCGACGTCCGTGTCGGACGGCGCCTTCGCGGACGGCGCCTTCGCGGACGGCGCCTTCGCGGAATCCAGCCGTACCCGCAAGCTGTGCCGCCACCCGGTCGTGCAGCATCCGGAAGAACACCGCGCCGCCGTCCGCGAGGGCGGCGAGCACGGCCTCGTGCACCGGCGTCATCGTGATCTGCGGCGGCTCCGGGAGCAGCAGCGGCGCCGACTCGGCGGAGGAGAGCACGAGCCACCCGTCGCCGCCCGGCAGACCGCCCGCTCCGGTCCAGACGACTTCCCCCGCGGTGGTCAGCTCGTCCAGCATGGCGGGGGAGTAGCCGGGCACGCGCCCGGGAAGCACCAGCGTCTCCAGCGCGGACGCGGGCAGGGGAGCCCCGGCGAGCTGATCGATGACGTCCAGCACCGCGCCGGGCCCGGTCATGCTGGCGGGCAGTCGCGGCCGGGCCGGATACCCGCTGGGCCCGCCCCGGCCGGTGAACGCCTCGATGGGCCTGACCCCCTGCCAGGCGGGCAACAACCGGGCCAGCGCGACCGGCGGGGCCGGCTCGGCCTCCTTCCGGAGCCGCGCCAGGCACCGGCGGCGCAGCAACCGCAGCACCTCCGCGTCGCACCACTCGGTGCCGCGCCCGCCGGGCATGAACTCACCCTCCACGACCCGGCCCGCCGCCGCGAGCCGGCGCAGGGTGCCCGCGACCACCGCCACGCCCAGCGCGTAACGCGACGCGGCCGAATCCGCGGCGAACGGCCCGTGCGACCGCGCGTACCGCGCGACCAGATCGCCCAGCGGGTCGGGCAGCGGCTCGGTGAATGCCTCCGGGACCCCGGGCGGCAGCGGCACGCCGAGTGCGTCCTGCAAGCGGCCGGCGTCCTCGATCGCCGCCCACCGCGGCTGGCCGCCGGCCCGGACCTCCAAGGCACGGCGCGCGTGCGCCAGCTCGGCCAGCCAGCCGGCCGCCGCGTCCGGCGCCGTGCACCGCGCCGCCACCTCCTCGGCCGTCAGCGGCCCGATGGTGCGCAGCAGGTCGGCCAGTCCCTCCATGTCCCGGCACCTGCGGTCCGGGGCGAGCCGTTGCAGCTCACGCTCGGTCTCGGTCACCACGGCCGGATCCAGCAGCTCGCGCAGGTCGGCCTGGCCGAGCAGCTCGGCCAGCAGCGTGGCGTCGAGGGTCAGCGCCTGCGCCCGCCGTTCGGCCAGCGGGGCGTCACCCTCGTACATGAACGCGCCCACGTACCGGAAGAGCAGCGACCGGCTGAACGGTGACGGGGTGGCCGTCTCCACCTCGACGACGCGGATTTTGCGGCTGGCCAGGTCGCGCAGCAGATTCACCAGCGCCGGGACGTCGAAGACGTCCTGCAGGCATTCGCGGACCGTTTCAAGCACGATCGGGAACGACGCGTACCGGCTCGCCACCTCCAGCAGCTGGGCCGAACGCTGCCGCTGCTGCCAGAGCGGCGACCGCCGGCCGGGCTGGCGGCGCGGCAGCAGCATGGCCCGGGCCGCGCACTCGCGGAACCGCGAGGCGAACAGCGCGGACGCGCCGATCTCGGCCGTGACGATCTCGCTGATCTCGTCCGGCTCGATGAGCGCGACCCCGGTCGGCGGCGGCTCGTCGGCGTCCGGCACCCGGACGATGATCCCGTCGTCGGTGTGCAGCGCCTGCACGTCCATCCCGCCGTACCGCTCGCGCAGCCGCGCCGCGATGGCCAGCGCCCACGGGCCGTGCACGCGCGCGCCGTACGGGCTGTGCAGCACCACGCGCCAGTCACCGAGCTCGTCGCGGAACCGCTCGACGACCAGGGTCCGGTCGTCCGGCACCGAGCCGGTGGCCTCCCGCTGGCCGGCCAGGTAGCGGAGCAGGTTGCCGGCGGCCAGCTCATCCAGGCCCGCCTCGCGCAGCAGGGCGGCCGCGTCGTCCGGGCTGGCCTCGGCCAGCTCCCGGCATTTGCGGCCGATCGCGGCACCCAGCTCGGCGGGCCGCCCGAGCGCGTCACCATGCCAGAACGGCAGCTTGCCCGGCTGGCCCGGGGCCGGGGTGACCAGGACGCTGTCCGCCGTGATGTCCTCGATCCGCCAGGAGCTGGCGCCGAGCACGAACACGTCACCGACCCGCGACTCGTACACCATCTCCTCGTCGAGCTCGCCGACGCGCCGCGAATGCCGGCGTGAGCCACCCGCGCCGGGTACGCCCGACGCGCCCGGCGCGTCCGAACCGGCCAGGAACACGCCGAACAGCCCCCGGTCGGGGATCGTCCCGCCGCTCGTCACCGCCAGCCGCTGCCCGCCGGGCCTGCCGTGCACCACGCCGGTCAGCCGGTCCCACACCACCCGGGGCCGCAGCCCCGCGAACTCCTCGCTCGGGTACCGGCCGGCCAGCATGTCCAGTACCGCATCGAGCACCGGCCTGGTCAGCCCCGCGAACGGGGCCGCGCGGCGGACGACGCGCTCCAGCTCGTCCACCGGCCAGTCATCCACCGACGTCATGGCCACGATCTGCTGAGCCAGCACGTCGAGCGGATTTCGCGGCCCGCGCAGCTCCTCGATGTTCCCGCCGTGCATCCGCTCGGCCACCACGGCCGCCTGTACCAGGTCACCCTGGTACTTGGGGAAGATCACGCCGCGCGAGATGTCCCCGACGTTGTGCCCGGCCCGGCCGATCCGCTGCAACCCGCTCGCCACCGACGGCGGCGCCTCGACCTGGACGACCAGGTCCACGGCGCCCATGTCGATGCCCAGCTCGAGGCTGGAGGTGGCGACGACCGCGCGCAGTGAGCCCCGCTTGAGGGCTTCCTCGATCTGGGTCCGTTCCTGCCGCGAAACCGATCCGTGGTGGGCCCGTGCGATCTCCGCGGGCGCACCCGAGCCGGTCCCCGCCTGCGCCATGATCTCCGCCGGGGCCAGCAGACCGCCGGGCCCGCCGGAGCCGGCGGGCACGCCCGAACCATCCAGGCCGCCATCCAGCCCCGCGGCCACCTCGGCGGCCTCGGCCGCGCGTTCGGCCGCGAGCTCGTTGAGCCGGGCGCACAGCCGCTCGGCCAGCCGCCGGGAGTTGGCGAACACGATGGTGGAGCGGTGCTGCTCGATGAGGTCGAGGACCCGCTCCTCGACGTGCGGCCAGATGGACCGCTGCCGCTCCGGTTCGTCGCCGCCCGGCCCGGCAGAGCCGGACGGGCGGGGAGAACCGGGCGGGCCAGGCGGCCCGCCGTCGCGCCGGGGTGCGGGCGGCGGGCCGCCGATCTCCGTCATGTCCTCGACCGGGACGACCACGTTCAGCTCGAGCCGCTTGGCGCTCGGCGGCTGCACCACGGTGACCTGCCGCGCGCCGCCGAGGAAGCCCGCGACCTCCTGCACCGGCCGGACCGTCGCCGACAGCCCGATCCGCTGCGCCGGTCGGCGCGCGGCGTCCGGCGCGCCTCCTGCATCCGGCCCGGCCATCCGCAGCGCGTCGAGGCGCTCCAGGGAGACGGCGAGATGGGCGCCGCGCTTGTTGCCGGCCAGCGCGTGCACCTCGTCGACGATGACGGTCTGCACGCCGCGGAGCGTTTCCCGCGCCTTCGACGTGAGCAGCAGGAACAGCGACTCCGGCGTGGTGATCAGCACGTCCGGCGGCCTGCTGGCGAGCTTCCGGCGTTCATCGGCGGCCGTGTCGCCGGTGCGCACCGCGACCTGGATGTCCGGCTCGGCCAGGTCCAGCCTGCGGGCGGCGTGCCGGATACCGGTCAGCGGCGCGCGCAGGTTCCGCTCGATGTCGGTCGCCAGCGCCTTGAGCGGCGAGATGTACAGGACCCGGCACCGCCGTTTCGGGTCGGTGGACGGCGGCGTCGCCGCGAGCCGGTCGAGTGCCCACAAAAAGGCCGCGAGCGTCTTACCGGAGCCGGTGGGCGCGATGACCAGCGTGTCGTCGCCCTTGCCGATCGCCGTCCACGCCTGCGCCTGGGCCTGGGTCGGCGCCACGAAGACGCCCGAGAACCAGGCACGGGTCGCCGGAGAGAAACTCTCCAGCGACGCGGCAGCGTCGGGACGTTTAGGCATACGTCCATCTTGCCCCGCCCCACTGACAGTCCGGCACGCAGTCCGGCACGCAGTCCTGCACGCAGTCCGGTACGCTTCCCGTCAGCCCTCAGCTGACAGGCCTGCCGTCACCGGGCACGCGGCCGTCAGACGCCGCCGCGCACCGAGCCGGTCAGCGTCCCGCTGGTCGCACGCACCTCACAGACCACGGTCCGCTCGCCGGTGTGCCACGCCTGCTGCCCCGGGTACACGTACGACTGCGCCAGGTTCGTGGCGGCGAGCTGCGGGTTCAGGTAGCCGGTCAGCTGGCTGGCGCAGCCGGACGCGGCCGTCCGCTCAACCGCCGCCGTCCCGGGCCACGTACTTCCCGCGAGGCGGAACGTGCCGAACACCTCCGCGTCGTGCGCGCCCGCACAGGGGACGACGTGCACCACAGCCCCGTTCGGCATCAGGTCAACGCAGTCACCGACCCGCTCGCGGGCAGCCCAAAGTGATCAAGCCCGCCCTGGCCGGGACAACCCGTCCCTGGGCCGCTGTAGCCTTGGCCGGGTGCGGCTCACGATGTTCTGGGAACGGATGAACGCGCAGTTCGGAAGGGCCTACGCGGACAGTGTGGCCAAGGACTACGTGCTGGCGGGCCTGGGTGGCCGGACCGTCGAGCGCGCCCTCGCCGACGGCGAGGATGTGAAAAAGGTGTGGCACGCGGTGTGCGACTCGTTCAGCCTGCCGGAAAATCTGCACTGAGATCTTGATGCCGAACGGGCCTGGGTACGGCGATCCCCCCGTGCGGCCCCCGAGCGGTGCTGACCGGCCCAGGGCCCAGGCAGGTCCGGCCGGCCAGGTACGGTCTGCCCGTTCTTCGCGGACCGGCGCGTCGTGTTCAGATCGAACAGCAGTTCGCCTACAGTAGGCGCGGATGCCCGGCAAAATGTCAGTGGGGGCGCGTAGCGTCTGGCACTGGCACCGCTGGCACTGATACCGCAGGCGGGCGCCGGCGGATCAGAGAGCAACGAACCCGACAGGGAGTTCCGATGGCAGCGAACACCAGGCCGAGCGTCGACCGGGCCGGAGACAGGGATAAGGCCCTCGAGACCGCGCTCGTCCAGATTGAGCGGCAGTTCGGCAAGGGCTCGGTCATGCGGCTCGGCCAGGAAGGGCACGTGCCCGTCGAGGTCATCCCCACCGGGTCGATCGCGCTGGACGTCGCGCTCGGCCTCGGCGGCCTCCCGCGCGGCCGTGTCGTCGAGATATACGGACCTGAGAGCAGCGGGAAGTGCCTCACGGCCGACACTTACGTATGGACAAGCCGTGGGCTGGAGACGATCGCCGAGGTCTTCGCGCATGCGGGGATGAAGATAAGCTGCACGTCACGCGTGACCGACATCAGCGAAGCCGGTATTCGCATGGTCAACGAGCGCGGCGAGCTAGAGGGTGTGGCCGCGCTGACGCACAACAACCGGAAGCCCGTTCTCCGGCTTCGGTTGCGGTCCGGCCGCACGGTCAGCGTCACGCACAATCATCCGCTGCGCGTGATCAGCGAGCGCGGCTTCATCGTCTGGCGCGAGGCGGGGAGGATCCAGGCGGGAGACACCCTGGTTTCTGCGCTGTTCGGGGCCACCGAAGCGGCGGAGGGTGACGGCCTCAGTGAGGACGAGGCCGTCCTGCTCGGCTATCTCGTCGCGGAAGGAACGCTCTCGTACAATTATTCCATCCGGTTCACCAATTGGGATCCCGAAGTGAGCGGTGAGTTCATCCGGATCATGGAAGGGTTGTTCGGGGTCCAGGTCCACAGCTATTACGGCAAAGAGTTCGCAGTACAGGGCAAGAGCGTCCGGGAGCGGTTCGCGCAGGAGTACGGTCTCGAATATGTGACCGCCGCGGGCAAGAAAGTTCCCGCCTGCGTCCGTACAGCAGGGCACAAGGCGCAGCGGGCATTCCTGTCGGCCCTCTTCGAAGGCGATGGGTGGATCGATCCGTCCTCGACCATCGGGTTGGGGACCGCGTTGGAGGAGCTTGCCCGTCAGGTGCAGTTCCTGCTCTATGGCCTGGGTGTCCCGGCGACCGTCTCGTCCAAGCACAATCCGAAATATGACCGGGACTACTGGACGGTGACCGTAAACCCGTCCGTGGCCGGGCGGTTCCTCAAAGAAGTTGGTTTCCGTTCCGCCCGCCGCCGGGCGCAGGTGGAAAAATGCTTCAAGGTATCTCCCCGGGATCCCCAGTTCGAAAATATCCCGCACCTCGCCGGGCTGCTCCGTGACCTGCGTGATGACTGCGGGGGGGACAGGAGCTTCGACCGTATAGCGGGAGATCTCTTCCGTCAGGAGATGAACCTGGCCTGCTCGCGGCAGCGACTGACCAAGATCGTCGAGTGGTGCGAGCGCCGGCAGGACCGGCTGTCCGCGGGTGCGCGGCTGATCGTGCAGTATCTCCGGGTGCTCGCCAAGGCGCCATATACCTACGAGGATGTCGTCGCCGTCGAGGATGGTGGGCTTCAGCCGACCTTCGACGTTGTCATGCCATCGACTCACAGCTTTCTCGCGAACGGCGTGCTGTCGCACAACACGACAGTGGCGCTGCACGCGGTCGCGAACGCGCAAAAGGGCGGCGGCATCGCCGCGTTCATCGACGCCGAGCACGCGCTCGACCCCGATTACGCCAAGAAGCTGGGCGTCGACACCGACGCGCTGCTCGTCTCCCAGCCGGACACCGGCGAGCAGGCGCTGGAAATCGCCGACATGCTGATCCGGTCGGGCGCCATCGACATCATCGTCATCGACTCGGTGGCCGCACTCGTACCTAAGGCGGAGATCGAGGGCGAGATGGGCGACAGTCACGTCGGCCTCCAGGCGCGCCTGATGTCCCAGGCCCTGCGTAAGCTCACCGGCGCGCTGAGCCAGGCCAAGACCACCGCGGTCTTCATCAACCAGCTCCGCGAAAAGGTCGGAGTCATGTTCGGCTGCATGACCTATGCGACGAGAGTCACCCTGGCGGACGGCACCCAGGAAAAGATCGGCAAGATCGTCAACCAGCGGATGGATGTCGAAGTCCTTTCCTACGACCCGGAAACCGACCGCGTCATCCCCCGTAAGATCGTGAACTGGTTCAACAACGGCCCGGCCGAGCGCTTCCTCCAGTTCACCGTGGCCAAGTCGGGCAAGAACGGCCGGGCGCAGTTCGCCGCGACCGAGAACCATCTCATCCGCACGCCCGGCGGCTGGCGCCCCGCCGGTGAGCTGATGTCCGGCGATCGCGTCATCGTCGCGGAGCAGCAGCGCCTCGGCGCGCAGCAGGTTCAGGTCATTCTCGGGTCGCTGATGGGGGACGGGAACCTTTCCCCGAATCGCCGCGGCCGGTCCGGAGCCCGCTTCCGCATGGGACACGGCGCAAAGCAGGCGGCCTACCTGGACTGGAAGGTGTCGCTGCTGGCAAACATCCCGCATTCGAAGACGTCGAACGCCAAGGATGCCGTCTTCGCCGATTTCACTCCGCTGCCCGAGCTGGGTGAACTGCAGGAAGCAGTCTATTTCAGCGACGGGAAGAAGCACCTTTCCTGGGACTACCTCAAGAGCCTCACGCCGCTTGCCCTGGCGGTCTGGTACGAGGACGACGGTTGCTTCACCGTCCGGTCGAAAGGCGTCCAGGGGCGCACCAGGGGAGGCACGGGCCGGATCGAGATCTGTGTCGAGGCGATGAGCCCCGGTTCGCGAGAGCGGCTCGCCGCTTACCTGCGAGGCACACACGGGATCGATGTCAGGATCCTCTCCCGGGGCGCGAGGAAGGTGAGCGTCCTTCAGTTCACCACTGCGGCGTCGGAGAAGTTCCAGAGGCTCATCGCGCCTTACGTCCACCCATCCATGGAGTACAAGCTGCTGCCGCGCTTCCGGGGCGCGTTCGGTGTTCAGCCGGAATTCGTCCCCGCGAGGCTGACGCCCGTGCCGGCACGGATCCTGGACATTCACGTCAAGCCGCCGACCCGCTCGATGAACCGCTTCGACATCGAGGTAGAGGGATCGCATAACTACTTCGTCGATGGCGTCATGGTCCACAACAGCCCCGAGACGACCACCGGCGGGAAGGCGCTCAAGTTCTATGCCTCCGTCCGGCTCGATGTACGGCGTATCGAGACGCTCAAGGACGGCACGGACGCCGTGGGCAACCGGACTCGCGTCAAAGTCGTGAAGAACAAGTGCCTCGCCGAGGGCACGCGAGTATTCGATCCGGCGAACGGGCTGACCCACCGGATCGAGGAAATTGTCAATGGGCGGCTGCCCGTCCATGTGGTATCCACTGATAAGAACGGTGAGCTGGGTATACGGGAGGTCCGGTCGTGGTTCGACCAGGGCGAGCAGGAGGTCATCGGCATTAAGCTGCGCGATAGCACCGAGCTATGGCTGACGCCAGATCACAGGATTCTCACCGAATACGGCTGGCGCCCTGCAGGAGAACTGACCCGTGGTGGCCGAGTGGCCCGGCCGCGTACCTGGATAGGATTCGGTTCCGCCGAGCCAGTGTCACCGGACCATGCCAGGCTGCTCGGTTATCTAATCGGGGATGGCTATGTAGGCGGGAAGACCCCGATCCACTTCATCAACGTAGCCGAGTCCCTGCATCGGGACGCTGCCCGGATCGCCAGTGCCCTTGGATGCGAGGCGAAGCCCACGAGCCATGACCTTTCGATTGCATTCTCGCATAGGCCCGGCGAGAAGAATGGCGTCCTCGAACTCTGCCGCCGGATGGGAATCTATGGCTGCCTGGCCCCCGATAAGAAGCTTCCCGCCGAGTTCTTCGCACCTGATGTCTCGGCGGAAGTAATAGGTAATCTCGTCTTCGGGCTCTTCGAGACGGACGGCCATGTCTCTCGGGAGCAGACAGGCGGGATCCGGATCGGCTTCACGACGACCTCAGAGCAACTTGCCCAGCAGATTCACTGGCTGCTCCTTCGCTGGGGCATCGGAAGCGGCACCCGGCGACGTGACCCGCACGCACAGCGAGGAGGCCTGATAAAAGGACGCCGGATCGTCGGCAAGCTTCCCGTGTGGGAGGTGCGGGTATCCGGCGTCGAGAACGTTTCGGCGTTCGCTGAGGCAATTCCCACATGGGGGCCGCGCGGTCAGGCGGTTGTGCGTGAACTCGCCGCCCTCGACGGCCGGTACCGGGGATCGCAGCGAATTTACCTGCCCGAAGAACTTGTTAAGCCCCTTCTTGGTTACCTGGAACACCGTGGGGTAACCGCCTCACTTGCAGCGCAGCTAATTGGCGAGGGTGCCGGGGATCCCCAGGGCGGGATGAAGGTCGTGCTCGGCGCTTCGCGGGTACGCCGCGACCGGCTGCAGCGACTGGCAGATGCGCTTGATGATGCATTCCTCCGTGAGATTCTGGCCGATCAGCTGTGGTTTTCTGCCATCGCGGCGATCCTGCCGAGTCGGCGTGTGCGCACATTCGACGTGGAGGTCGAAGAGCTGCATAACCTGATCGCCGAGGATGTGGTTGTCCACAATTGCGCGCCTCCTTTCCGCAGCGCGGAGTTCGACATTCTCTACGGCATCGGAATCAGCCGCGAGGGCAGCCTCATCGACCTGGGTGTGGAGCAGGGCATCGTCCGCAAGGCCGGGGCCTGGTACACCTACGAGGGCGACCAGCTCGGCCAGGGCAAGGAGAACGCGCGGACGTTCCTCAAGGACAACCCCGACCTCGCCAACGAGATCGAGAAGAAGATCAAGGAGAAGCTCGGCATCGGGCCGCGGCTTGACGCCGACCCCAACGCCGTGGCAAATGGCGCACCGGGGGCCGGGGCAGCCCCCAGCCCGGCCGGGGTCACGGCGGGGGCCACGGGCAAGGCCGCCGCCGGTGCGGGCCGGGCGCCGGGCGCCTCGGGCGCGGGCCGGGCGCCGGGCACCCCGGGCGCGGGCCGGGCGCCGGGTGCGCCCGGTGCCGCGGGCGCGGGCCGGTTCCAGAGCGGCAGCGGGAGCGCGGGCGGTGCCGTCTAGACGGCAGCGATCCACGTCCGGGCAGGGAGCCGGGGCCGCCGGCAACCCGGGGATCGCCCCCGGCGCTGCGGACGCCCCAGAGACAGCCCCGGGGATCACGGAGGACCCGGAGGCCGCCGCCCGGCAGATCTGCCTGCGGCTGCTCACCCTGGCGCCGCGGACCCGGGCCCAGCTCGCGGGCGCGCTGCGGCGGCGGCACATCCCGGGCCCGGCCGCCGGGGCCGTCCTGGACCGGTTCACGGAGGCGGGCGTGATCGACGATCCGGCCTTCGCCCGGGCCTGGGTGGAGTCACGGCACCACGGCCGGGGCCTCTCCCGCCGGGCGCTGTCCGCCGAGCTGCGACGGCGGGGGGTGGCGGACGAGGACGTCCACGAGGCGATCGAGCTGGTCGGCCCCGACCGGGAGGCGGCCACCGCGCGGCACCTCATCGCGGGCCGGGTCGCGGCGACCCGGGGCCAGCCGTCCGCGGCCCGCGTGCGCAAGCTCATGGGCGTGCTCGCGCGCAAGGGGTACGGCGCCGCCCTGGCCTACCGCGTCGTCCGCGAGGCCCTTGAGGCCGACGGGGTGGAGATCGCCGGGGAAGTCACCGAGCCGGATCCGGACATCAGCTCCGTATTCATGGAAGACATGTAAGAGCATCGGAGTGCATGCACACCGCGCCTGACCAGGGCTTTCAGGGCTATTCTCCGAGAATAGATACAAGAAGAGCATCTAAGGCGGGTTATGTGGGTTGATCCCGGCGTGTCGGCTTGATCATGAGGCGGCCTCTGCGGAAGACAAGCGATTGTCGAAGTCCCTTGTCCGCAGAGGCCGTCCCTCATGTTGCCAACTGAAGACCTGTTCGTCTACGTGTACGTACTGATCCACGACCTGGTCATTGCCAGGAAGATCGCGGTCCCGGCGCGGCCGGGACCTGCTCCCGCCTGCAGTGACGCAGAGCTGCTGGCCATCGCCGTGGTCCGGCACCTGCTGGGCCGGCGAAGCGAGTCCGGCTTCCTGGCCGAGGTGGCCCGGGACTGGGGCCACCTGTTCCCGGCGCTGCCGCACCAGAGCGAGGCCAACCGCAGGACCCGCTGGCTATGGGGCGCATTCGAGCAGCTCCGGGCCACGCTCGCGGCCCGCCTGCCCGAAGACGACTGCCAGCAGGTCGATACGTCCGCGCTGCCGGTGAAGCACGCATCCCGGGTCCGCGGCCCGGACCAGTGGACCGGGCCCGGCAACGACCTGGCCGCCCGGTTCGGCCGCGACGCCGCCCACGCGGAGTGGTTCTACGGCTTCCGGCTCGCCGTGAAAACGGACCTGGGCAGCCGGATCGTGCGCGCCTGGGCGATCGTGCCTGCCGCCGTGAACGAGCGCGAGGTCGCCGAAGACCTGCTGGAAGCCGGCCCGGCCCCGCGTGACCTGCTCGCGGACAAGGGCTTCAGCGGCCGGGCCTTCGCCGCCGCCCAGGCTGCCTGCGGCACCGCCGTGCTCGTCCCGCCAGATAAGAAGCAGCGCGCCAGCATGCCGCCAGTGCTGCAGAAAGTCATCGCCGAATGGCGCAACCGGATCGAGACGACCTTCAGCGAGATCACCGACCGGATGGAACTCGCCCGCCACGGCGCCCACAGCTTCTGGGGCCTCATCACCCGCACCGCGGCGACCATCGCCGCACATACCCTGCTGCTCACCTGCCTCACCGAGGCGTAAGCCAACCCACATAACGCGCCTAAGAACATGCGCGGATCGCGGCCTTTAGTATCGCCTGGAGTATCAGGCAGGCATCAGCCAGCAGCCTTACGGCGGTGCGCCCGGACCCGGCAGGCACCCGTGGCGTACTGCGCGTCTGACCGCGCTCCGCTGACCGGCTTCCCGCAGCCGCAGGCGCACAGCTTCGCTGTAACGGCTGGCGGTGTAGGTGTTACAGGCTGCCCGCCGTGCTGTGCCTTCACCCGCCGGTACGCCTCGTCCAGCGAGCACGGGAACATATCCAGTTCCAGGCTGGTGCCGCTGGCCTTCACGGTCACCTCGGCGCCGGCTATGGTCAGGAACTCCGCGCCGGCTGCTTTCCACGTGAAGCCGTCCGGGCTGCGGGGAACCCAGGTGCCCACGGGCACGGCGGCGGTTTCCAGTGGCAGCGTGCCGTGGTGATCGCAGTCGGCCAGCGCCTCGGTGAAGTCCTCAATGAGCGGGCGCTCGTCGCTGAAATAGGTAGCGCCCCAGTCGGGCTTGTGCTCGTGGCAGTTAATCTCGTCCTGGGTGCAGTCATCGGTGCAGTGGCCGGTGCAGATACAGGGACCCTCGCAGCTGCATTGAAAGTCATCGGCGCAGCCGCAGGTGACGGGGCAGTCCGTCACGCACTCGGCCGTGCACGGCAATCCGGTGGCCTCGGCATAATCGGTGAATAGCTCTTCTACCTCGACCCTGACGGCCAGCCAGACTACGTGTTTCTCTCCCATACCCTGGAGTGTAACAGATAGCCGTTACATGAGCGGGCAGCAAAAGGCCCCGGGGCCGGCGGAGTTGTGCAGGCTCCCGGCCCCGGGGCTCCGTCCCCAGGGACTTGGCGCTAGCTGGCACGGACCCCGGGGAGGGTCTTCAGTTATGACCGGGGCGGCCCCGGCGTCAGGTGCCGTACCGCTTCGCCCAGGCCCGGCGTTCGTCGCCGCTCGTGATGCACGCGGAGCACAGGAATTCGCCGTCGCAGTCGATCAGCCCCCGGCCCGCTGCCGCCGGCTGGCCGCAGACCGCGCACCTCGCCGCCCGCCGCGGCGGCTTTGCTTTCACCGGGGCGCGGCCGGCCTCGTCGTCGCTGCTCACCAGCTCTACGGCCGTCCGCCGGCCAGTGCCCGCGTCTCGGCCTGCCGCCGCTCCCGGGGAGTCAGCTTCTGCCCGATGCTGTTGGCGCCGTGCGGGCGTTCCAGCGCCTTCGCCAGATAGCCATCGATGAGCGCCTGGTGATCGACCGACACGTCCTCCTCATCGGGGGCGTGCTCGCGGGTGGCCGTGGTGACCTCGTCCGGCCGGTCCGGGTCGAACCCGCGCTTTTTCGCGTCCGCCTTCGCCTTGTCCGAGAACAGCCCGGTTTTCTTAGCGTGCCGCCCGACGATACGGGCCGCCTCGTCGTTGCCGTCCTCCCGCTGCCGGTCCGCCAGGCTGAGTGTGTCCCGGCTGTCCAGGGTGCCGGTCAGCCCGAGCGTGCCAGCGCTGGCGGATCGGGCGTGCTTCGCTGCCGCAACCTTGTCGTCACTGTCACTGTCACTGCCGCCGATGGAGACGCCGAGCTTTTTCGCCGCGGCCTTGATCTTCGCCTTGATGCTGGCCAGCTGGGATGAGCTGTAGGCCGACGCGTTCTTGCCCTGGTTGATGTACGACCACGCGGCCCGGACGTGCGCCTCGGTGTCCACCGGGTAGCGCTTTTTACCATCAGCCTGGAGGCCGGCATCCGCGTAGGTCACATTCCCGTAGGGCTTGCTGGGGCCGCCTTCGGCGACCTTGCCCGCCATCTCGACAAACCACCCGGCCACCGACTCCTCGTCCCGCGCCGGCCAGATGTCCTGATAGGCCTGGTTCCACACCTCGGGCACCGTCAGGCCCAGGCACTCACCGATGTTGCCCGCCGTCCGGTCCAGCGCGTCCTGGATTTCCGCCGAGGTGGCCGTCGCCGAGCTGGGCCGCCGCCCCTGCCGCTCTGGCTCGCCGTCATTGGTCAGCGCCAGCCCGTCATAGCTGATCTTGCGGCCACCGGAGCGCATCGCGATGTTGTCGGCCTCGAAGGCTGCAGCCGCTGCGTCGTCGGCCGCCATGGCGGCCCTGATCTCCTCGTCCGTGTAACTGGGCACGGTCATGCGGTCTCCTCGGCTGTCCAGTTGGCGGGTCCGGTTGCGGACATCGCGAGTGCGCCGAGCCCCCGGTCCAGCTGGGTGCCTGCCTGCTCGCCCTGCCGTCGCGGTACCGGCTCGCTGCCCAGCGGCGCGCTGCCCGGGTTGTAGGTGGTGATGGTCCGCGATGATGACACCGGGGGGGCGGCGGCGTTCCCCGACGGGACGAGCTGGCCCCTGGCCCGCATCCATGGCGCCGTCCTGGCTACCCGGTCGGCGTAGTCCGCCGCGATCTCCTCAGCGACCGCGCCGGGGGTCCGGGGAGCGGGAGCGGGCTGCTCCGGGGCGGGCTCCGTGGTCTGCACCGGGGGCGTGCCCGTGGACACAACGGTCCGCGAAAACCGGTCCTGCCCGGGGGTGGCGCTGGCGCCAGCGGCCGACACCGGCACGCCCGCGCTCGACGGGATGCCGGGGATGGCGTCGTAGGCGAACGAGTGTGCGCCAGGCGGGGCAACCAGCCCGGTGCCGCCCTCCTCGATCCGCATCTGGCGATCGTGCTGCCGGCGCGTGTACTCGGCGGCCACCTCACGGCGGACGGTGGCAACGTGCGCCATGGCCGCGTTGTCGTCGCCCCAGTTCCGGACTTCCGCCATCGCCTGGTCCACCCGGGGATCGTGGTCGGGGCTGCTCGCCCACAAGTTGGTGCCGGACACCTGCCGGTTCTCCGGCCGCAGCGCCTCCGCTGCACGCTCCTGGCGGTACCGCGCGACCTCGGCCTCGTGCTCCTGGCGCCGCCGGAACGCCTCCCGGGCCTCCAGCTCCGCGAGCTTCTGCTGCGCCTGCTGGGCGACCGCCATCGCGTAGTCCGACGTCTGGCGGGCGGCCTCGACGCCCACGTTGGCCGACTCGATGCGCTCCCCCCGGGCCGCGGCCTTGCGGGCCTGATACCGGATTTTGTCCTGGCCGGTGAGCGGCTTGCCGTCCGGCCCGGTCACCCCGGTGCCGGGTCGTCCTGATGTCACTGACCGCTGCCTTCCGTATCGTCGGGGATCGCGCCCACGTTGCGCAGGTCGCGGCGGGCCTCGCGGATCGTGTCACGGATCCGCTCATCGACCATGAGCATCCGCGGCGAGAACCCGCACGCCTCGGCGATCTGGTCGTCGGTCAGCGACGCGTTCCGGCGCAGCGCCCGCTTGGCATCGATGAACAGCTGGTATTGCGTCGCGCCCGCGCTCACTCGTCACCTCCGGTTTCCGGCAGAACGATCTGGTAGGGGCCCTTGCCGTGCGGCTTGCGGATCCTGACGGGGAGATCGACGGCCGCATATTCAGCCGGGCGGGCGTGCCGGAAGTGCGCCACGACCTGTCCCGCCGGCCACCGGCTGCTGCCATTCTTGCCGATGCCGCACCTTCCGTACGAAATGCGCCAGCACTCGCCGGGCAGCCGGGCGATTGCTGTAATGCTCCTCAGCCCGACCTGAAATTGCCCCACCGAAACCGGGACGATCCGGTCATCCGGGACGCCGGACGGCCGGGCAAGCGACAGCCAGCCCACCTCAGTGGGTGGCCAGTGGCGGTTGAGAAGCCTTATATAGCATCCTGTAGCTAGCAGCTCCCAGGTCGCGGCCAGATGGTTGCTGAACCAGCCCAGGCCCCGGTCCTGCACAGGCGGCGGGGACGGCTCCCGGGGCTCCAGGAACAGCGGCAGGGGCGAAGGCAGCCGGAATGATGCCGCGACGGACGGAATCGGCGGGGCCGGGCTGCCGGGCGGCCGGAATGCCGGGGCGACGTCCCGTGCCATAGCACAATAGTAGGGGTTTCCCCACTATTTGATCAGGCGCGGCGTACCGTCACCTTCGCCTCGCGGCGCCGCTTCTTATGCGCATAGTTGGCGCGGCAGTTGTCGTTACAGAAGGCCGCGTTGGATCGCATATGGCCGATCGGCTTCCCGCACTCCCGGCAGCGCCGCTGCTCCGGCTTCGGCTTGCGGCGCGGCTCCCTTACAGACTGCACCGCAGCGACGATCCGCTCATCCGGCGGCGGCCGCTCGCCGGTCCGCAGTGCCTCCACAATCGACGCCCGGAGCGCTGCGGCACGCTCGCCGTACTCATGGCAGGCCAGGCAGTATTGCCGCTGGTGGCCAGGCTGGCCGGCTGCGTGGCACGCACTGTCAAGCGTGCCGGCAACGAAGGCAAAAACCATTCTCCAGCTCTGGCTATGGTTCAGGCCGCGCGGTTCAGTGTCACCAAACCACTCGCTGTTGCGGAGCCGGTCCACGCTGTAGTAGGCGATAGCCGTCGCGGCGGCGGCTTTCGCCCGGTCCGGGTCGTCGTCGTGATGGTGCGCGGCCACCTTGATGGCGCGGCCCAGGGCCTCACGGGTGATCAGCAGCGGGCCATCGTCATCCACCATGGTGCCGATCGTCGCATACGGCCGTTACACGGTGAAGGATCCGCGGCCTCGGTGGCTGCGGATCAGGCCCTCGCTTTGCAGTTCCGTCAGGGCGCGCAGGCCCGTATCCCTGCTCACGCCGTACCTCTGGCCGAGCTGCACCGCGCTCGGGATCCGCCCGTGGAGCTCGCCGGACTCGATCGCGTCGCGGATGGCGGTCGTCAGCTGGAGCCACAACGGGTCGGCCGAGTCGGGGTCGATGCCAACCGCTTCAACCGTCTCCACGAGGGCGAGGCTACCAACTACCACCGTTTTTAGCCTAGTCAGTGCCGATGCCAGGGCAGTATCCTTCACCGTCGTGAAGGATCATCCACGGCCTAGACCAGAGTTACCCTAATCGCCGCCCGTGCCGCCGCCACCCGCGTACCCGCCGCCTTCCGGGCCGGGCTGGCTGGACCGGGATGATCCGCGGAGTCTCAGCTCAGCGCTGCGCCGCTGCGCCCGGAGCAGGGCACCGACACCGGAGCGGTTCCGGCGTGATGGCGGTGTCACCCGGCCACGTCGCGGGGCGGGCGCGGCACCCGGGGTGTCTGGGTTCGCCAGCATGTCAGCGCTCGACCCGCCTGGCTGGCCGGTGGCCTGCAGCTGATGGCCGAGCAGATGGCTCCTGTTGGCAGGATTTCTACACGAGGTCATGGACGTAGCCCAGAAAAAGCTCTTCAGGGTCGGCCATACTGCCATTGTCGCGCGCCAGGTGCCTCAGAGATACCCGCCGGGCTGGTGCCCGCCGGCGGTGCGGCCCTCCAGCTTCGCCACCCGGTCGGCCAGCTCGGCGTGCACGGGATCGGCAAAGTCGTCAGCGAGCTTGATGTGGTCTTTGTCTCATAGCGGGAGGTAGGCGAGCATGCGGGTCCGGTCACGGCAGATGGCCTGGAGGGTGCGGAGGATCTCGGTGATCCCGGCGAGATGGAGCAGGCTGACCGCGATGTTCCTGAGCGATGCCATGACCTGGGGGCCGTTCCCGGCGTAGCCGGTGTTCTGGTCTTCCCGCCATGCGGTGTCACGCAGCCAGTGCACGGATTCAATACCCCATTGCCCGCGGGTGATATGCGCGAGAACGCCGGGGGTGCCGCGTTCCGCGTCGAGGCTGGTGATGCCGTGCACGATTTCCTTGGTCAGGGCGGTGCCGTCGAGGTCGTAGGTGTCGCGGCGGATCCGGTACACCTGGTCTGCGTACGGGAAGTCGATGCCCTCAGCATCGGTGACCCAGATGGACCGCTTGACGATCCGGCCGTGGCCGTAGTCGATCTCGATGTGACCGGGCTCGGTGCCGCAGTCCGCGGCGACCTTGCCGTAGATGTCCCGCTGCAGCCCCGGCTGGTTGCCCTTGACCGTGACCGCGTAGTCGGAGTCCCGGCCGCCGTCTTCGATCTTGCCCGCGATGTACTCCGCGGTCTCGCGCTGGGCGTGGGCGGCGTCGGCGGTAACCACGGCATTTTCCAGGTCCACGATGTCCAGCAGCGCCTTGACCTGGGTGGTCTCGGTGGTCTCGTCCGGGATGCGGTGCTGGGCGATCATCACCTTTTCTTCCTGGAGCATCGCTGCGAACAGCTTGACCTGGCCGTCCGCGACGCCGCGCAGCCATTTCCCGTCGATCGCGATCGCGGTCAGCAGCCCGTCCAGCCGGCCTGCGTCCGCCAGGGCGCGCAGCCAGCCGCCGGTCAGGTCATCGAGGACATCCGCGCCGATGGCCTGGATCAGGGTGCGGATCCGCTTCTCGCTCGGGGCGATGATCTTGCCGCGCAGCGGATGCCGTGTCCCGCCCAGCCTCCGCAGAACCTCCTGCGGCAGGTCAGCGGCCTGGTCGCCGATCTCCCGGAAGGTCTTCGCCCCGGCCAGCACGCACGCCACCGCGACCGCGAGCACGAACGCCAGCCGATAGCGGCGGCCCCGGAACCTGCGCGGGTCCGGGACCCGCGCGAGTACCTCCAGCAGCCCGGGGACTTCCCCGGATGTCTGTTCATCGGCGCTGGTCACGGCGGTAGCGCGGGCATGCGACACTGGCATCGGCGGCCTTTCGTTCCGGTCCGATCTGGCTTAGACACCCGTGATCAAACCGGACGGGAGGCCGTTTCTGCGAATCACGGCCAGCCTCATGCCCCGGTAGCCGTCAATCACCCCGCAGTCAAATCAGGCATCCACGCACTCGTAGCCACACCCAGTCACATAACACCAACTTGCCGGTCCCGTGCTCGGCGTGCTGGTAGTACAGTCGTGTTTTCACGGTGCGGCGATGCCGTGTCGCGGATTGTGACGTGATCCGCCTGGGTTTGCGGTTACATCGAGTCACCTCCTTCCGGTCGCCGCAGTTCAGGTGGCTGCCGCGGCCAGCAGCCGGATGCTGTAGTGGTGCCAGCGGGCTCTGGCCTGGTGGCAGCGCCGCCAGCGGGACCAGCGCAGGTGGAAGGCGAGGCGGGCGCGGGTGATCAGCCCGGCGGCGTACTGCCTGGCCAGGCGTTCGATGCGGGCGGTCTCGGCGATGGTGAGCTTGACGGCGCCGATGCGCGGCGGGCAGGGCTGCCGGCTGCGGACGGGGACGGGCGCGTCGCCGGGTGGGATGCGCAGGTCGGGGCCGCTGACGTCGTCCTTGCCGTCGCGGCCGTCGTCGTGGCTTGCGCGGGCGGGGGCGTCCGGGAGGGTGATGTCGCCGCAGAGCGCGTTGCGGATGGCGGCGTGGCGGAGCTGCGCGAGGGCGGCCAGGGCGGTGTGCCGGCAGAACCGCGTCCCAGGTCCTGGCCTGGGCCTGGTCCCAGCCCAGGACGTCCTTCCCGGTCTTGAACGTCTCCTCAGCCGGCCATCTGCGGCCTGCGATGGTGATGAAGAACGTCATGGTCGCCGGGGTGCCCTCCGGCGCCCAGCACAGGTAGAAGGCCAGGTCGCCTGGGCGGGACAGCAGGCGGCGGATCAGCAGGAAGTGCCTGGGGCTGCTGGTGGCCAGCAGCGCCCAGTCCGCGAACCGGGGGCCTTTGGCGCCATTCCCGCACGAGCGCCGCTCGAAGACCGCGTCCCCGGCGGCGTCCCCGGCCTTGATCACGGCCCCGGACGGGAGGGTGATGCGGAAGTCGCGCGGGATGACTGCCACATACGGCAGGCCCCTGGACTCGCAGAACCGGCGCAGCTCGCCGCTGCGGCCGTACACCTCGTCATACGCCGCCCACTTCGCGGGCAGGCCCGCATCCAGCAGCCGTTCCAGCTGGCCGATGGCCAGCTGCGGTTTCGTCTTGCGCTCCAGCTTGCCCGGGATCCGGGCGGCCCGGCGCCGCCGCCAGTCCTTCTCCCAGCGCTGCGGCATGAACACATCGAAATCCGCCCAGGCCTGCCCGGACGTGGTCACCCACGCGGAGAACACCGTGGTGACACAGTTCTCCACGTGCCCGGTGCATCCGGCGTGCTGCGGCGCCACGCACGCGGTCGCGTCCCCGTCCTTGAGCTGCGCGGTCTCATCGACCGCGATCCCCGGCCCGATCAGGTCGCCCGGGTCGCACGGCAGCCAGGCACGCGCAAGGCCCGCCAGCTCCGCCCGCAGGCGCGTCCAGTCCCACCGGTAGCCGCGCAGCAGGGCCTGCATCCGGTGCGGGTTCTCGTGCCCGGCCGCCTCCGCCAGGCCCCAGCAGTTCGCCCTCACCCCCGGCGCCAGCCCCCGCACGTAATCCAGCGCGGTCCCCGCGCTGCGGCGCTGCGCCAGAACCCGTCCCAGCACCGTCCTGACCTGCGCATCTGCCCTCGCCACGGTATCGAAGGCATCCTCTATCCTGGCCTGTACGGCCGTGTCGTTATTGCTTATGGTCACGCATCAGGCAACCCGGCACGGCCGCCCCGAATTTCACGGCTGTAACTCCGCCACGCGACCGAAACCAGTCACTCAGCGTTACCGTTGCGACTGCAGGCGAATCCTCGCCGCAACACCAACATCACCGAATGTAAAACCGCGACTGTACTACTGGTGCCACAGATGCTCGTCGTGGTCGTCCAGCCTCCTTCGGAAAGGAAGAAATGAGACGTCTCGCAAACTACACGCTAGCCATCATCGGGGCAATCGTAACGCTTGTCACTTTTGTAGGGATTCTAACATCAAAGTCGCTGGAAAAATGGGCAAAGAACAATTCAGAAGCGATATTCCTTGGCCTTATCTTCTTCTTTATGACCTCGGCGGTGTCGTTCAATTATGCTTTTGAGACCAGGAGAAAATACCGGCAGCCAACCGAACATGATAGGAAGCTCTTTCAGAACCTGATATATGGATTGCCACCAGACGGGCCTGTTATGGAGTGGCTTAAAGGAAACTTTATCTCGAAGGCGTTCTTGAACGAGAACTTCGATGGCATTGAGGCAGTACTTAGGAATGCGAGTCTGCAATCGCTAGGGTTCGATAACTCAAAGGTCAACGCTAGTTACGACCAGCTTCTTGCAGCTCTGCAAGCATTCGCAGATACAACCCTAATGTACATGTGGCTAGATCCTCCAAGCCCCTGGCTGCGTGTGCCGCCAGAGTGGGACTACAAACGCTTTGATAATGCCACAAATGAAATCGACGAGGCGCGCGATAGGCTGGTCGAAAGTTACGACAATTTTCTTGCAGTGGCTCATAAGAAAGGAATCGACCAGTGATGGTTCAGCCAGTTTACTGGAGATTGCGACCGTATCGGGCACACCGCCGTAGCATCTTTGCTGCTATTGCTCATACTCATTGGCAGCGATACCTACCCCGAAACGTGCGGCTATGGACAACAGCGAGGGTTATTCACGGCACGAGCGAATTAACTGAATCGGCTATCCACGGCGCGCCTGCATGAAAGTCGGCCCGCTGCCCGAAAGAATTGGGTTACCACACTCAATTCGAGGGAAACGGACCGCTGAGAATGTATCATACCACGGGATTCACAAAAGATGAGATCGTTGACCGTAAGTATTCGGTGATTCCGGTGGGCTGAGCGTGGCTGGCCGGCGCAGGCGACACGCTGGCGGGGCGGGTGCGGCGGTGCTGGACACAGGGACTGGTGGTGGTGCAGCCTTGGCGTGATGGCTGCGCGTACTTGTTCCCGGCCCGCTGATGAGGCGGCGTTCTGGCGTGAGCGGGCGGAGCTGCTGGAGGCACAGAACACGCGGCTGGCCGGGGAGAACGTGCGGCTGGAGGCGGAGAACGCCACGCTGGCCGCGACGGTGGCCGCGCAGCAGGAGCAGCTGGCCGCGCTGAAGCAGCGGGTGGTGACGCTGAGCCGGATGCTGTTCGGCACCTCCAGCGAGAAAGACGGCGCCGGTAAGCGGCAGGCGGGCGGGCAAGCCGCCGACGCCGGCGGCGGGGATGACGCCCCGGCAGGGGATGGCGGCGCTGCGGGCGGGCGGCGCCGGGGTCAGCGGCCGGGATCGGCCGGGCATGGGCGGCGCCGGCATGAGCACCTGGAGACCGAGGAGCAGGTCCATGACATTCCGGAGGGCGAGCGGCGCTGCCCGCGGTGCGGCCGGGCCTATGAGCTGTTCGGGGAGGATGCCAGCGAGCAGGTATCGTGGCGGGTCCGGGTGTGGCGGGTGGTGCACCGGCGGCGCAAGTACGCCCGGTGCTGCCAGTGCCCGGTGCCGGCGGTGCGGACCGCGCCCGGCCCGGCGACGCTGATTCCCAGGGGCCTGTTCACGACGGAGTTCTGCGTGAACCTGCTTGTCGCCAAGTACGCGCTCGGGCTGCCGTTCAACCGGGTGATCGCGATGCTGGCGATGCAGGGCCTGGAGGTGGCGCCGGGCACGCTGGCCGGGGTGGCCCGGCGGCTGGAGGAGCTGCTTGCGCCGCTGGCGGCCGCGATCGCCGCGCGAAACGCCGCCGCCGGGCACGCGCACGTGGACGAGACGTCGTGGCGGGTATTCGGCCAGCCCGCCGATAACGGAGGCAGCCGCTGGTGGCTGTGGGTGTTCACTGCCGCGGACACGGTGGTGTACACGATCGCGGCGTCGCGGTCGCTGAAGGTGCTCGAAGACCATTACGGCGTGCAGGCCGGCCAGCTGCCGGAGGGCCGCAGGCCGCTGGTCATCAGCTCGGACTTCTACTCGGTGTACCGGTCGTTTTCCGAGCTGGACGGCGTCACCTCCCTCTGGTGCTGGGCCCATATCCGGCGGCGGTTCATCCGGGCCGGCGACGCCCACCGCAAGGAGCTGGGCAGCTGGGCTGATGCCTGGACCGGCCGGTTCGCCGCACTATACGCCGCGCACCGCGCCCTGGCCGCCGCCCCCGGGGGCACTGGCGAGCACGCCCGGGCGGCCGCCGCGTTCGATGCGGCGCTGGAGGAGATCGACGCCTACCGCCGTATTCAGGGTCGCCGCCCGGACCTGCTGCACCCGGCCGCGGCGAAGGCGCTGGCCACCTTGGACCGCGAATGGGGCGGGCTGGTGCGCCACCGGGACTTCCCGGACCTGCCGCTGGATAACAACACCGCCGAGCGGGCGATCCGCACCCCGGTCGTGGGCCGCAAGAACTACAACGGCTCCGGCGCGGAATGGTCCGCTGACCTGGCCGGCCACGCCTGGACCGTCCTGGGCACCGCCCGGATCACCGGGCACAACCCCCGCGCCTACCTGGACGCCTACCTGCAGGCCTGCGCCGCAAACGGCGGCAAGCCGCCGGCTGGGCAGGCCCTGGAAGCCCTGCTGCCCTGGAACATCACCCTGACCGGCCAGCCCGGCGAGCCAGACGGCAGGAAGGACCAGCCGCCGTGACCGTGACCGGCACGCCCGGCCAGTACCCGGCCCGCTACTGCGGCAGGGACTTCACCCTCGCCGAGCTGGAGGAGATCCGCTCCCTGGCGGCGACGCTGCCGACCCGCCGCGCGATCGCCGACGCGATCTGCGACGCGCTCGGCTGGCAGACCCCCGGCGGGCGGCGCAAGGACATGACCGCCCGCGTCGCCCTGGGCCGGATGGCCGCCGACGGCCTGATCACCCTGCCGCCGCCGCGCAACGGCAACGGCAACGGACGCCACCCCCGGCACGGGCACCCCGGCCAGCTCGCCCTGCCGCTGCCGGCGCACCCCGCCGCCACCTTGGCCGATCTCGGCCCGGTCACCATCAGCGTCGTCGACAGCCGCCAGGCCTCCCGGCAGTGGAACCAGCTCATCCGCGACCACCACTACCTCGGCTACACCCCGCTGGCCGGCGCCCAGATCCGCTACCTCGCCGCCGCCCCCGCCGCCGGCCCGATCGCCGCCTTCGCCTTCGCCGCCAGCGCCTGGAAATGCGCCCCCCGCGACGACTGGATCGGCTGGGACCCCGCCACCCGCCGCGCCAACCTGAACCTGATCTGCGGCAACGCCCGGTTCCTCATCCGCCCCGACCTGGCGGTCCCCAACCTCGCCTCCTCGCTGCTCGCCGCCGTCACCCGCCGGCTGCCCGCCGACTGGCGGGCCCGCTACGGCTACGCCCCGGTCCTGGCCGAGACCTTCGTCGAGGCCGGCCGGTTCACCGGCGCCAGCTACCGCGCCGCCAACTGGACCCGCATTGGCCAGACCAAGGGCAGGGGCAAGCTCGACCGCCGCCATGAACACGCCCTGCCGGTCAAGGACATCTACCTCTACCCGCTGCACCGGCGCTGGCGGCAGATCCTCACCACCCCGCCCGCTCAGTAACAGCCCACGGGATCACCGAATTCTTACCGTTGACCTGTGCGCGATGGTCCGCTCAGCAGAGCTGGAGCCCGGCATTTATTATTGGCCGCCTATCCTTGGATTGTTCAGGTCCATGTGCGTGGCACTGACATATATGCGCCGTAATCGGGTCCAGGCGGAACTTGCCGAGACTTTCGGGGTGTCCCAGCCGACGATTAGCCGCGCGATCTCGGGCGTGACCCCTTTGCTGGGCAAGGTTCTCAAGAAGTATGTTCCGACGGCTGACGAGCTTGACGGGCGGACGCAGTACATCGTTGACGGCACCCTGCTCCCGTGCTGGTCATGGGTCTCGCACCCGGAACTGTACTCCGGAAAACATAAGACCACCGGAATGAATGTGCAGGTCGCCTGCACGAGTACCGGGTACCTCTCGTGGATCTCCGACCCGATTTTCGGAAGCCGCCATGACTCCTATTGCCTGGGTGAATCCGGGGTTCTCCTCACACTTGACCCCGGAACCTGGTTGGGTGACAAGGGATACGTAGGTAATAACATGATCACGCCCTTCAAGAAGCCTTCCGGCGGCGATCTCCTGGACTGGCAGAAGGAATTTAACAAGCAGGTCAACAAGATCCGCTATGTAATCGAGCAAGTGATCGCGAACTTCAAGACCTGGCGGATCATGCACACCGATTACCGCCGCCCACTCGCAACGTTCACTACTACGATCTCAGCTGTCATTGCCCTGCATTTCTACAAGATCGGCTGAATAACCCTCAGCGGATGACCCTAATCCTCCTCCTAACCCTGTCTTTTCACCGAGCCGTGTGGGCTGACTGGCGCGCCTGAATGGAAAAGTGCTCCTGAACTGGGACGATTAGGGGTGTTTGGGTCCTTATCGCGCCGGGTTCGAGGAGCACTTTCTACGTGAACGGTACAGGGTGGTCGCGGGGTCTGGAAGTCACTGGCGGCGGTACGGGGATCGTGTCGCATGCGGGCCTGGTTCTGCTGCGGCAGCTGGCGGACCGGACGGGGCTGACGGCGGGGCTGTCGCGGGCGCTGCCGTCGCCGCTGTGGGGGCATGACCGGGGCCGGGTCGTCAGCGATCTGGCGTGCGCGATCGCGGACGGCGCCCGGGTGATCAGTGATTTCCGGGTGATGGGCGATCAGCGGGAGCTGTTCGGCCTGGTGGCGTCGGTGCCGACGGCGTGGCGGGCGCTGAAGGAGATCGCCGGCGCCGGCGACCGCGCGCAGCGCAAGCTCGCCGCCGCGGTGAACAAGGCGCGGCGGCACGCGTGGGCGCAGGCCGGCACGCTGCCGCCGGTGCGGGTCGCGGACAAGACGCTGGAGGGGGTGACGTGTATCCGGCTGGACGCGACCGTGGTGCCCGCGCACTCGGATAAGGAGCTGGCGGAGCCCAATTTCAAGGGATTCGGCCATCACCCGCTGGTCGCCGAATGCGACAACGTGCGGGAGCCGCTGGCGTGGATGCTGCGCCCCGGCTCGGCCGGGTCGAATACCGCCGCTGATCACCTGCAGATCCTGGGCGAGGCGATCGCCGCGCTGCCGCCGGCGTTCCGCCGGAAGCTGATGATCACCTGCGACGGGGCCGGCGCCAGCCACGCCCTGATCAGGGAGCTGGACAAGCTGGCGGCCCGCCCCGGGTACCAGGTGATCTACTCCGTGGGCTGGGAGCTGGGCAAGCGGGAAAAGGCCGCGCTGGCCCAGGTCCCCGAGGACGCCTGGGAAGCCGCCGTGGACGCGCACGGGAAAGTCCGCGAGCGCCGCGCGGACGATGCCTGCGGTAATCTCCGGTGCGCGCACCGGGCCTGCTGGATCGAGGAAGCCCACGTCATCGAGCTGACCGGGCTGCTGCGCGAAGGGCCGGCCGGGGACCAGCTCAAGGGCTGGCCCAAGGCGATGCGGATCTTCGCCCGCCGGGAACGCCCGCACCCGGGCGCGCAGCTGACCCTGTTCGAGGCAGAGGACGGCTGGCGGTACTGCCTGTGGGTAACGAACCGGCCCGCCACCACGCGTGGCTGGCTGGGCCAGTGCGCCTACATCGACGCGGCGCACCGGGTCCACGCCCGGGTGGAGGACGTGATCCGCACCGGCAAGGACACCGGGCTGGGCCATTTCCCGTCGCATGACTACAAGGTCAACCAGGCGTGGCTGACCGCCTCCATGATCGCCTGCATCCTGCTGGCCTGGCTGAAGCTGCTGGCCCTGGACCGCGACCTGGCGAAAGCCGAGCCGAAAACGCTCCGCTACCGGATCCTGCACGCCGCCGGCCGCCTCGTGCACGGCGGGCGGCGAAGATGCCTGAAAATCGCCGCGACCTGGCCCTGGGCCGACGCCATAACCGCCGCCTGGCAGCGCATCCAGGCGATCCCGCAAGGCCCCTGACCAGTGCTAACCCATCCCTGCGAGCAAGGAAGGAGAACCCGGGGCCGTGGAACCCCGGCCACCCGGCCCGCCAGCCGGGCCACCGTCATACACCGAAGCTAAAATCCCAGCCCAGAACACGGTCCGCACGCCGCTCAGCGGCAGCCATCAACCCCGATGAAAGATCAGGGCTAAGGCCATACAACGACAGCTGACGAGCCGCTGGCGCATGCCCGCCGCGTGCCCGATCGGCTGGTCGGCCGGGAATGTGACGGTCGCTCGCAGACGACCCGCGTGCTTAGCCATCCGCTCGA
Source organism: uncultured Actinomycetes bacterium (assembly GCA_963805255.1). GTDB lineage: Bacteria > Actinomycetota > Actinomycetes > Streptosporangiales > Streptosporangiaceae > Bog-532. The sequence continues at coordinate 167,432 of CAWDTK010000025.1, read as the reverse complement.
CCTGCGCGGCGAACTGGAGGACGGGGCACTCGCACCAGCCGGCGTGGTCACTCATGCAGCCTCACCGCGGATTTTCACCTTCGTGGTGCCCGGGCCGCGGGACACCGGCACCGGGGCACCGTCAGTGGCCGCGCCAGTATCCAGGCTGGGCCAGCCCGCCACCAGTGCCCGCCAGCGGGCTTCAGCATCATGCTGGTGGGCGTGGTGCTGGCTGGCTCTTGCCGTGCTTCAGCGGCGCCCGGCCGCTACCTGGCGCCGGTGCCCTGTTCGCGGTCGAGCGGGTTCAGGTCCGCGGCCTCACCGAAGATGACCAGCACGTCACCGGCCTTCAGCCGCAGGTCGCGGGCCGGGCTGGCGACCAGCCGGCCGTCGGAATGGCGGACCAGCAGCGGTACGGCCGGCCCGCGCAGGTCGCGGATCGCCCGGCCCGCCAGCGGGGACCCCTCGGTAATCGCCAGCTCCTCCAGCCGCAGATCGGGCTGTCCCGCGCGGGCGACGTCGAAGAACTCGACCACATGCGGCCGGATGGCCAGGTTCGCCATCCGGCGGCCGCTGGTGGCGTACGGCGAGACCACGTGGGTGGCGCCCGCCCGGTACAGCCGGTCGGCCGACTGTTCCCGGGCGGCGCGGGCGACGATGAGCAGGTCCGGGCTGAGCGAGCGGGCGACGATCGTGATGAAGACGTTCTCGGCATCGGAGTCGACCGCGCAGATCAGCCCCTGGGCGCGTTCGATCCCGGCCTGCCGCAGCACCGCCTCGTCCGAGGCGTCGCCGGTCAGGTAACACCGGTCGTCGTGTTCCAGATCCGCCCGCAGCTCAGCCCGGCTGTCCACGACGACGAACGGCACATTCTCGGCGTCCAGCTCATGGGCGATGGCCCGGCCGACCCGCCCGTAGGCGCACACGATGAAGTGGCTGTGCAGTTCGTCAAGACGACGGCGCACGCGACGGCTCCGCGAGAACAGGCTGACCCGGCCCTCCACGATCGCGGCCGCCGCCAGCGCCAGGATGACGAAGAACAGGCCGACGCCGACGAAGGCCAGCCCGGCGGTGAACACCAGTTCGCCGGTGGACAGATGGCTGCCGCCCGGGAAGCCGACCGTGGTCAGCGTCAGCAGCGTCATGGACACCGCCACCCACGGCGGGTAGCCGAAGCTCAGGTAGCCCACGATCCCCACGCCGGTCAGCACCGCCAGCGCTATGGTGACGAGCGCGCCGCGGGAGAGCCGGGACCGCAATTTCATCCATCCCGCCTCCCCTGGGTTGCGGCTGCGCGCGACGCTGCGGGACACAGCCCGCCAGGCCAGTGTTGACCTGCGGCAATGGCCTGGCCAGGGGCGAAAGGCCCCCATCTGCGGCGGGGAAATACCGCTTTGCCCGCCCGGTTGCGCAGCAGCGAGGGCTTGATCAGGGGGGCCGTGGCGGTGCGCCGGCGCTGGCAGAAGGCCGCGAAGAAGGCCACCCCGGCCGCGAGCACGCCCGCCCCGCAGGCCGCACCGGCCGGGACCGGACCACACGCCAGCCGGGACGATCTAACCAGGCTCACGACCGCAGAAGGCATCGTGGTCATGTCAAAGATCAAGGCGACGGGTTAATGATCTGCGACTTCTAACTTCATGGTCTTTGGGCTAAAGCCCGGCGGGAACCTTGCGCTGGCCCTCATCCGGCTGCTCGCTGACGGCCGGCGCCCCGGTCGGCGCCAGTTCACCGGGCTGCATCGGCGTCACCTGCGGACGCAGCGCGCCCGCGACGGCGTCCGGCTCGGGCAGGGGCGGGCGGTGGCGATACCCAGGGTGGCTGTCCGCGTGAAACACCATGATCAGCCAGAACGCCATCAGGGGCAGCGTCACGATCGGCGTAATGATGGGAACCAGGCTCGATCCGCTCATGTCGGTGACCCTTCCGCACGTGAGGCCGCCTCGGCGCCTCCGGTCACTGTGAGCGTGACCGAGCGGTCCGCAAGCAGGCAGGGCCGCAAGTCCCGGCGCGGCCGGGGCATCGGTCCCGGGCCACCGCCGCCGCCTGCGTGGCGGCCACACCGCGGATCCCGGCATTCTCACCCGGCTGCGCGGCCTTCACTAGCCACAGCTCGCTCAGTGCGCGGTTTCCTTCGCCGTGCCGGAGCGGGACTCGGCCGCGTGCGCCGGCGACGCAGCGTTGCTCCCGGCCTGCAGGACCGCCACCTTGCCGGACGTGTCCGCGGACGTGGTGCGCTGCTCGGCCAGGTTCGCCGCGGTGCCCGCGTTCGGTCCCTCCATGCCCGCAGCGTACCGCTGGCCAGTGACAGACAGGAGTCCCAAAGTATTACCCGGGTGCACGTCAGATTTGTAGGTAACCAAGATCCCAAGCCGGTCCGCTCAGGCCTGAGCGGACCGGCTTTTCGAGTTCTAATAGGGCCGCGGGGCGCGGCCAGTTCTACGTCCCACTGGCCGGGGCGCTATCTGGTGGCGGTGGTGGCCTCAGCACCCATCGTAGGGGGCCCAGTTGCCCTTCCCCCCGTGCGCGATCGCGTTGTTGAACACCCTGGTCTGCTCGGCCGCCGAAGCGCGGCCGTAGGTGGCCGGGTTGCCGCCGTAGGCCTGCCAGGTGGCCCGGGAGAACTGGTAGAGCCCCCAGTACCCGGCCGGACTCAGTGCTTGCGGGTTGCCGCCGGACTCCCGCTGGATCACGCACCAGGCGAAGCTGCTCTGGGCGGTGATGCTGGAGTATGCGGTGAGCTGCGCATCGACGGGCGCTGCCGCTGCCTGGTGGTGGGCTGTTCGGGCTGGATGCTGAATTGATGCCTGATTTAGGGGAATTAGCGCTGCCAAAGCTAGCGCGGTGGCCGCACCGATCCCTACACTTGCCTTCACGGGGTTCCGACCTCCATCGATAGGTACTCCGAGGGGCCGAGCGGTGCTGCAACACCGCCGGTCCCGTGCCCGTTTTCGGGCGTTCTGGACAACCTTGCGTGTATCTCCCGGATGCACAACCCCCCTCAGGGGTGACTTCATTCACGCCTGTTTCTTCTGCATAACGGTTGCCGATATCTCGCGGATGTGCAATCCCCTCAGGCAAGTTACAGGCGAGTTATTTGAGTTACAGGCGAGTTATCTGAGTTGACCTACGGTCAGGCCGAAGCCTCGCGCGCACGTGAGGAAGCTGATGGGGGCACTCACGCGACGGTAGGTGAAGCGCAAGAAAACGGCCGTTTGTGAGAGGACCCCTCGGGGAGCCGCAATGGAGCCCGCCGGTGAACGGCGGGAGCAGCGGTCTCGGCCTGCTGGGGTCCACTGCCCGTTGGTGGCGCTGCCATGGAGCCCGCCGTTCCGCCGTCGGCCAACGGACCGGGTGCACGACAATTTTGTAGGTAACCAAGATCCTTTTCACGACGCGGCTGGTCAGGCGACGCTCGTCTGGTTGTGCAAGTACCAGCCAGACGGTCGCTCATAGGCCATCGCGGCTGGTGACGGGCCCCGGTTCCATCGGCGTCGACCCCGTCAGTCCGCCGACAGCCCTAACCAGGGCTTTTGCGTCTGGATGCAACAATCACAACCGCAGAAAGCGTCCTACCAGCCAAAACGCCGAGGACCCTACATTATTGACGTGCACCCGTATTACCCAGCCCGGTACAGGGAAATATGGGGCCCCATTAGTCACTCCAGTAACAAGCGTTGTCTCTTCACCGAAGAGCCATGGGGGTTTAGCCGGTGGAAACGGGACTCCGCCCTTTGTATAGCGCGCTAGCTTTTCCGCGAGCGCAACCACTGCCGCGTGCTGGCCGCTCATTGACCATGCTCCCGCGCGTATTGCCGTCGACCAACGGCTGTCGACCAACGGCTGTCGACCAACGGCTGTCGACCAACGGCTGTCGACCAACGGCTGTCGACCAACGGCTGTCGACCAACGGCTGTCGACCAACGGCTGTCGACCACGACCTCCGCCACACCCACGCGACCCTGCTCCTGAAGGATGGCGAGCCGGTGCACATCGTCTCGAAGCGGCTCGGGCATGCCGGGCCGAACATCACGCTCTCGATCTACTCACACGTCCTGCCCGGCGATCAGCGCCGCGCAGCCGACCGTTTCGCCGGCCTGGTGGCGGGCGCGTGAGCGAGACGAACGGGCACCCCCGGGCGCGAACCTGGCACCAGGGGTGTCTACACGTATGAGACCAACCGCGGCACCCCGGTGGTTCTGGAAGGCGAACCTCACGGTGGATGGCCGGCGGTGTCGCCGTCACCATGGCCAACGGCGGGGGTTTCCGCTAGGACGGGCTGCCGGGAGGTGGGCTGATCATTTCCCGCAGTTCCTCTATGGCGCCACGTCTGCGTCCTGCTGATCGCAGGCGGCCTTCAAAGTAGATCGTCTGGACTAGCGCCGTGAGTTCCTCGATCCTGCGAACTCGCTGCTCCAGGGGACGAACGCTTAGCCAGACCCCGCGGACCTCTCCGGGGTAATTGAGCATCAGACCCCGCAGGTTGAGGGCTCTCGCGTAGGTCAGTGCGTACCACTGCCAGTTGTCTGCGAGCCAGCGGGTTGCCTCGTCAAGCTGACTGATCCAGCGTTCCCGTTCGCCTTGAAGCGAAGGACGAACAGCGGTGGGCGCCGCCGGGACTTTCTCAAGGTTGTCGCACAGCGCCAGGATGTCGAACACCCGCTTGCCGCACTCCCGGCGCACTTCGGCAGCTCCCTGTATTTCCGCAAGATAGACCGCCGTTGGCGCTTTCAAGGCGAGGCCGAAGCAAGCGATCACCCCCGCGACGACTACGGGATGCCAGAGCCAGGAGAGGGGCACCTTGGCATCCTTCCACCCCCGCTAACCCTGGATGCCGGGAATCGACGCCTGACCTGGAGCTTTTCACTAAGAATCTAGTATCGCCTGATGTATCACGGCCTGAATGATCATGTACCAGACGGCTGTGACCTGCGGAAACGTGGTTAACCGTCTTCTGACATCAGCTCCGAAGATGCCCAGTGGTGACCCGGGAAGGCCGCTCCACCTGCGGGAACCTCCTCATGCCCCGCATACCGTCCGCTCGCCACGCCGGCGGCTTCAGTGCCGGTAGCTTGCTCAAAACGTTATCTGCGCTTAACCTCGCGGCAGCGAGGTGTTACTCCGCGCTGCGCGGATGATCATAGACAGAACTTCATAGAGCACCCAGGCCGCTGCCAGCGGCCGATGTCAGCGACCCAGCATGAATGGCCGCACGCGCCAGCGTGCAGTACCCCTCGCGCCAGGGCATAACCCCTGGTATCGCACGCGCAGTGCCCGGAGACACGGGACCTGATGAGCGGAAAGGGGTGACTGTGAGCGGCGGAATTGCACTCGCGTTCATGGTGATCGGGCTGCTCGCAACGGTGTTTGCGCTCGTCATCGTATTTCGCCGGTCCCAGACGGGCACCCTGAAAGCCCCGGCGGCCACCGCTCCGCTCAGCGTGGCCAGCGAGGCCAGCACGGTCAGCGCCGCCCGCGTGCCCGATGCGGCCAGCACGGACGAAGCGGCCCGTGCGGCCGAGCAGATCCGCGTGCGGGCCGAATCCGAGGCGGCGTCGATCGTCACCCGTGCACAGCAGGCCGCGGAACAGGCCGCCGAGGGCCGCCGTGAGGTGGAAGGCGAGATCCGGGCGGTCAAGGACGAGATCCGCGAGCTGCGCAGCGACCTTGAGCGCCGGGAGAACCGGCTGGCCGACCGGGAGCAGCGGCTCGACAAGGAACTGCACCGGCTCGAAGACCGTTCCGCCGGGCTGGACGAGCGCCAGCGTGAGCTCGACCGGCGGGCGGCCGAGATCGGCCGCCAGGACGAGCAGCGGACGGCCGCCCTGGAGCGGGTGGCCGGGCTGACGTCCGTCCAGGCCAAGACCGAACTCGTCTCGGTCATCGAGAACCAGGCCAAGCGCGAAGCCGCCCTCATCATCAGGAACATCGAGCACCAGGCGCGTTCGGAGGGGGACAAGCGCGCGCGGAAAGTCGTCTCGCTCGCCATCCAGCGCGTCGCCACCGAGCAGACCAGCGAGTCCGTCGTCTCCGTGCTCCACCTGCCCGGCGACGAGATGAAGGGCCGGATCATCGGCCGCGAGGGCCGGAACATCCGGGCCTTCGAGTCGGTCACCGGCGTCAACCTCATCATCGATGACACGCCCGAGGCGGTCCTGCTCTCCTGTTTCGACCCGGTCCGGCGGGAGATCGCCCGGCTGACCCTGGAGCGGCTGGTCCTTGACGGCCGCATCCACCCGCAGCGCATCGAGGAGGCCTACGAGCGCGGCAAGACTGAGATCGAGCAGCTCTGCGTGCGCTCCGGCGAGGACGCCCTGGTCGAGCTGGGCATCACCGGCATGCACGGCGAGCTGGTGTCGCTGCTCGGACGGCTGCGTTACCGCACGTCGTACGGGCAGAACGTGCTCAAGCACCTGGTCGAGTCGGCGCACATCGCCGGGATGATGGCCAGCGAACTGGGCATGGACGCGGGCCTGCTCAAGCGCTGCACGGTGCTGCACGACATCGGCAAGGCGCTCACCCACGAGGTGGAGGGCAGTCACGCGCTGATCGGCGCCGAGATCGCTCGCCGGTACGGCGAGCCCGACGACGTGGTGCACGCGATCGAGGCGCACCACAATGAGGTCGAGGCGCGGACCGTGGAGGCGGTGCTGACCCAGGCAGCGGACGCGATCAGCGGGAGCCGTCCCGGGGCCCGGCGGGAGTCGCTGGAGTCCTACGTCCGCCGGCTGGAGCGGCTCGAGCAGATCGCGATCGCGCACGAGGGCGTCGAGAAGGTCTTCGCGATGCAGGCCGGCCGGGAGATCCGGGTCATGGTCAAGCCGGACAGCGTGGACGACATCCAGGCCCAGGTGATCGCGCGCGACATCGCCAAGCAGGTGGAGGAGGAGCTGACCTACCCGGGCCAGATCCGGGTCACCGTGGTCCGCGAGTCCCGCGCCATGGAGTTCGCCCGCTGACGTTCCGCGTCCGCCGGGTGCCCGCTTCATGATCGGCGCCGCTTTTCCGCTCCGCAGCATCCGCGGAACACACCAGCGCCGGTCATGGCCCGCACCTGGCCGTGGCGGCGCGTACCCTTTAAGCGTCATGAACGCCTCGCCTCGCACGTATGAGATCCGCACCCACGGGTGCCAGATGAACGCGCACGACTCCGAGCGGCTGGCCGGCCTGCTCGAGGAGGCGGGCTACCAGCGCGTGCCTGGTGACTCGACGCCGGATGTGCTCGTTTTCAACACCTGCGCCGTCCGCGAGAACGCCGCCGACCGGCTGTACGGCAACCTCGGGCACCTGCTCCCGGCGAAGAAGGCCGCGCCCGGCATGCAGATCGCGGTGGGCGGCTGCCTGGCCCAGATGGAGCGCACCGCCATCGCCCAGCGGGCGCCCTGGGTCGACGTCGTGTTCGGCACGCACAACCTCGGCTCGCTGCCCGCCCTGCTCGAACGCGCCCGGATAAATGAAAAGGCGCAGGCGGAGTTCGACGAGGTACTGGAGACGTTCCCCTCGGTGCTGCCTGCCCGGCGCGAGTCGGCCTACGCCGCCTGGGTCGCCATCTCAGTGGGCTGCAACAACACCTGCACGTTCTGCATCGTGCCGAGCCTGCGCGGCAAGGAGAAGGACCGCCGCCCCGGCGACGTGCTCGCCGAGGTGAGAGCGCTGGCGGAAGAGGGCGTCATCGAGGTCACCCTGCTCGGCCAGAACGTGAACTCCTACGGCGCCGAGTTCGGCGACCATGCGGCGTTCGGCAAGCTGCTGCGCAGCTGCGGGGAGATCGACGGCCTGGAACGGGTCCGGTTCACCTCGCCGCACCCGCGGGACTTCACCGGCGACGTCATCGAGGCGATGGCGCAGACGCCGAACGTCATGCCGCACCTGCACATGCCGCTGCAGTCCGGCTCGGACACGATGCTGAAGGCCATGCGCCGCGCCTACCGGCGGGACCGTTACCTGTCGATCCTGGACCGGGTCCGCGCGGCCATCCCGGACGCCGCGATCACCACCGACATCATCGTGGGCTTCCCCGGTGAGACCGAGCGCGACTTCGAAGACACCCTCGACGTGGTGCGCGCGGCCCGGTTCGCGGGCGCGTTCACGTTCCTGTACTCACCCCGCCGCGGCACGCCCGCCGCGACGATGGACGCGCAGGTCCCGCCCGGGGTCGTGCAGGAGCGCTACGACCGGCTGGTGGCCCTGGTCGGCGAGATCACCCTGGCCGAGAACCAGCGGCTGGCCGGCCGGGCGGCCGAGGTGCTGGTCGCGGAGGGCGAAGGCCGCAAGGACGCCGCGACGCACCGCATGTCCGGCCGCGCGCGGGACAACCGGCTGGTCCACTTCACGCCGCGGGACACCGCCCCGCGCCCGGGCGACGTGGTCACGGTGACCATCACCCGCGCCGCGCCGTACTACCTGGTCGCCGACGGCGCGCCGGTCGCGGTCCGGCAGACGCGTGCCGGTGACGCCTGGGCGGCCCGCCAGGGCAGTGATCAAGCAGCCGAACGGGACTTGGCTGGGACTCCTGCCAGCTCCGGAACGTCCCGCCCGGCACCGGTCGCGCTCGGCATGCCCACCCTGTCCCCGCCCGTGATCTTTTCATGATACCGATCACTGCAGGGCGAGCAGGTGAAACTGCCACGGTCCCAGGTCGACGAACAGCCCGGGGCTGGCCAGTTCGGTGCCGTCCCGTTCGAACACGCTCCGCCCGAGGATGTCGGTGAGCCGCCACCTGCGGCCGGGTAGGTCCGGCCAGTCCAGCGGGATGCGCGCCTGGGCCGGCTGCCCGGACAGGTTGACCACGACCAGGTGACGGTCACCGGTGTGGTTCCCGGCCCAGGACCAGGCGATCAGGGTGGCGCAGGACTGGTTGCCGGGCCAGCCGCTGGCCTGCAGTGGCCGCCAGGCGCCGGCCCGCACCTGGTGGCTGTCGAGGGCGGCCAGCAGGTGCCGGTACCAGTCGGCCAGGTCACGGTCCGGCGCCTCAGCCGGGCGGCGGGACAAGAACACCGGTGGCCGCACCCGGCGGCCCTCGAACTGTCCCTCATGCCACAAAGTCGCCCCGGGCAGCGTGGGCGACGGCCACCGCCCCGGCCCGCTCGGCGCCGACCGGAAGGCAGCTGGCGACGCGGGGCTCGTCATGGTTCTCCAGGAAGCGCACCAGCTTGGACTGGTAGCCCGGGTCCCCGCGCAGGTGGTCGCGGACCGCGGACGCGTCCTGGGCGAGGATCCGGTCATAGAGCCGCTTGTCGTAGCAGAAGTTGAACCCCTGCTGCTGGAGCTCCCACTCCTTGTCCCAGTAGGCTTCGGCGATCACCACCGTGTCCGGATGCCGGGCACGCAGCCCGGCTAGCACGCCCGGCCAGAACTCCTGGGCGGCTCGGGCCCGGCCCGGCTGCCCCAGGTCGTGCCGAAGATGCGGTTGATCATCAGCATGGCCATGTCGCAGCGGATTCCGTCGCACTGGCCAGCGATACCGCCCAGGACGTCCGCCGTCGCGGCGCGCATAACCGGGGAGAACGCGTCCAGCTGCACGACATCGGGCCACGGCGGAAAGTAAGGGTCGCGGCCATGGGCTAGCACCTGCCCGGCGGGTGCGCCGCAAGGCAGGAGAACCTGGGATGGGTCAGGCTCGCGCGGCACACTCGCTCGGAGTCGATCGACGAGATAGGCCACGCCGAGCTGCTCACTGACCGGATCCTGTTCCTGGACCGGCTGCCCAGCTACCCGCGGCTGTTCAGGCTCCGCATCGGCCAGACGGTCACCGAGATGCTCCAGTCGGACCTGGCCATGGAACCGAGGCGATCGACCGGCCGCGCCGCGGCATTGACTACATGCGCGGCATCTCCGATATCGCCAGCGCGAACATCTTCGAGTCCGTCCCCGCCGAGGAGGTGCACCACGTCGACTACCTCGAAACCCAGCTCGGCTGATCGAGCAGCGCTACCTCCCCCAGCTCATCGAGCAGCCCGGCGACTGAGGCCGATCCTGGTTGCCCGCACCACCGCCTGCCGGAGCGGCCCCGCGGGGCCGCCTGTCCTGCTGCCCGGTGCCGGGTCAGTGGCCGAATGCGGGCTCGCCGCCCGCCGCTGGTAGCGCTCTATCACGGCGAGACCGGGAGCGACCGGTGGGGGCCCGGCGAGACGGCAACGCCCCCAGGGCGAAGCCGGACCCCACTTGCGAACGGCCGCCCGAGAGCATTAGGTTAGCCTAACCTACATCAGGCAAGGCAAACCTAATCTGAATGTGCTCGGCAAGACCAGGCTGATGGTTGAAGGAGCCTCGTATGCGCTTCCCCCTGCCGCTGTCCCGGCGACCCGGTGTCGTCGCCTCGGCGCTGACGGCCGTCGCCTGCGCCGCCCTGGCTGCCTGCAGTTCCGGCAGCGGCAGCAAGGCCCAGCCGGCGGGCCTGAACGGTACGGAAGCCGGCGTCGCGGCCAATTCGCCGTACGCGGCCGAGAACGCGGCCGCCGCCGCCTCCCTGCCTCCGGCTGCCGGATCGTTCCTGGCCGGCAAAATGACGGTGACGCTGCTCGGCTCCACGACGCCGGCCAACGGGGACATCAACCCGTACGCGATCTGGCCGGTCACGAGGACCACTGGCTCGGTCAAGGCCGGCGATGTGCTGGTCGACAACTTCAACAACGCCTCCAACAACCAGGGCACCGGGACCACCATCGTCGACTTGCACAGCAATGGCCAGCTCAGCGTGTTCGCCGAGCTGCCCAGCAGCATCTCTGGCTGTCCCGGCGGCGTCGGGCTGACGACGGCCATGGTGCAGCTGAAGAGCGGGTACGTCATCGTCGGCAGCCTGCCGAGCACCAACGGCCAGATCAGCACAGCCGGGGCCGGCTGCTTGATCGTGCTGTCCCCGACCGGCAAGCTGGCAGGCACCATCGCCGGGTCCTACATCGACGGCCCGTGGGACGAGACCGTCAGCGACACCGGCACGAGCGCGACACTGTTCGTGACCAACACGCTGATCGGGATCAGCGCGAGCAGCAGCTACAGCATGGACACCGACAAAGGCGACATCGTCCGGCTCACCCTCTCGGAGAGCGCGACCGCGCCGCCGAAGGTGACCGCGGAGACCGTAATCGGCAGCGGCTTCCCCGAGCGGCCGGACGCCTCGGCGTTCGTGAAAGGCCCGACCGGCCTGGCGCTCGGCTCGTCCGGGACGCTGTACGTCGCCAATACCCTCGGGAACGAGGTCAACTCGATCCCCGGCGCGCTGACCCGCAGCACGTCAGACGGTACCGGCAGCACGTTCAGCAAGGCTGGCCAGCTGGCAAACCCGCTGGGCCTGGTGAACGCCCCGGACGGAGACCTGCTAGCGGCCAATTCCGTGAACGGGAAGATCGTCGAGATCAGCCCGGCCGGCCGGCAGGTCGGCGAGTATTACGCCGACGACGACATCGGCCAGGAGCCGCCGGGCAACGGTGACCTGTTCAACGTGGTCATCAACCAGGCAGGCACCGGCGTGCTGTTCGTCAACGACGGCACCAACGTCCTGCAGCTGCTGCACTGATGAGCGACCAGCATGCGCCGGTTCCCGGGCCGTCCGGCGGCCATGACGGTACCCAGCCGGCGTCGGCTGCCGGGTCCCCGCAGGCGCCGGGAATGCAGTCCGCGCGGCCGGGCAGCCCGGCTGCGGCGGTGACCGGTGACGCACCGGAATCTGGCCAGGCTGCCGGCAAACGCCGACGCGGGCCGTGCCGCCGGTCGCTGCTGCGCGGCGGCCTGCTGGCCGGCGCGGGCGCGGTCGGCGGCGGGCTGGCCGGCGCGGGCGCGGTCGGCGGCGGGCTGGCCGGCGGGTTCGCCGGGCACGCGATAGCGGGCGGCGCGGCGGGCCAGGCGGAGCTGTTCGGGGGCGGACACCAGGCCGGCATTGTGACGGACACGCAGCGGCAGACCGTGCTGGCTGCGTTCGACGTCACCACCAATGACCGCATTGACCTGGTGACCCTGCTCAAGGCCTGGACCAGCCTGGGCAGCGAGCTGGTGGCCGGCCAGTCGGCGACCGTGCCGATCTACTCCCCGCCCGGTGGCGGCGGTGCCGACGCCTACGCCGACGCGACCGGCGGGTCGACCACGGACGACTCTCTGGAGGCCTACGGCCTGGGCCCGAACCGGCTCACCCTGACGGTCGGGTTCGGCCGGTCCCTGTTCGTCACCGGCGGCGGCACCGACCGGTTCGGCATCTCCGGGTTGCTGCCCGGGGCGCTGATCGACCTGCCGCACTTCGCCGGGGACGAGCTAGCGGCCGCTGATAGCGGCGGTGACCTGTTCCTGCAGGCCTGCGCGGACGACCCGCAGGTTGCGTTTCACGGCGTGCGCAGCATCGCCCGGATCGCCCCGGACGTGGCCACGCTGCGCTGGACGCAGCTGGGGTTCTCTCCCGACAACACCGGCGGGACGCCGCGGAACCTGATGGGCTTCAAGGACGGCACGATGAACTCCAACGTCCATCCCCCGGCCGACCTGCAGGCCACGGTATGGGCAGGCCCGGAAGGCCCGGCATGGATGCATGGGGGGAGCTACCTGGTCTACCGCAGGATCCGGATCACCCTGGAGCACTGGGACCGGATCCCGCCGGGCCTGCAGGAGCAGGTGATCGGCCGGCACAAGCTGACGGGCGCCCCGTTCGGCGAGAGCAGCGAGTTCTCCCCGCTCGACCTGAGCAAGCACAATCTTCAGGGCAGCCCGGTCATTCCCGTGAACGCGCACGTCCGGCTCGCCGCGCCGCAGTCCAATAGCGGCGCCGTGATCGTCCGCCGCGCCTTCTCCTACAACAACGGGACGACCCCGTTCACCGAGCGGTGCCGCCGTGGCGGCAGGCCCTGGAGTACGACGCCGGGCTGCTGTTCCTCGCCTACCAGAAGGATCCGCGCACGGGCTTCGTGCCGATCTTCACCCGGCTGGCCGAGCTGGACGCGCTGAATCAGTTCACCACCCACACCGCCAGCGCCGTGTTCGCCGTCCCGCCCGGCGCTGCCAGGCCCGGCGACTGGGTCGGCCGGACGCTGCTGTCCTGACCGCTCCAGCCCCGGGGCGGGGAGATTACCCGATAACACTGTTCATTCATAAGGAGTGAGTGGTCATCCTGCACCTATCAGCCCCGCCCGCCAGCCCAGACCGGTGCGGCCGCCCGCGAGAACGGCTGCGCTGCTCGCGCTGGCCGTTCTGCTCGCCACCGCGTCCCTGGCGGCCCTGTGGTTCCTATTCCTCCTCATCGACCGCACTGGCCGGTACCGTCAGGCAGCAGGACTGCACTCAGGTCGCCGATGTGCTGTCCGACGGCCCGGACCCGACGCGGACTCGGTCGGCTATGCGCGGGCGCAGGTGTTGCCGCTGCGGCAACTCAAGATCGCCGACCCGGCGCTGCGCAAGGCCGTGACCGCGCTCGCGGCCGCTTACCAGGCCTACGACCCGGACAAACATGCCTGATTCTTCGGGAGCCCTAAGCGGACGTGCCCACGGCCATCCGCGCTGACAATGCGCAAAATGCTGCCCGACAATGCCGTCGAGCGTTGTCCGGCGGCTCGTACTCGCGGCACGCCAATGGCGTGGCGATCCTCACCCTCCCTCTTACGAACGCCCAGCCAATCGTCAGCTCGTCGGGCTGGTCCTAGTTGTCGCACACCCATTCGATCATGCGGGCCGATGAAGCCAGCCCTTGTGGGCGGCCTGCACACCCTGGGAGTCGCCGAGGTACGTGGCGTCCATGATGCCGGTGCCGCTCACGCGGCTCCGGCGTAGGCCTTGTCCGCCGCCCTGACCTGTGCCGGTCAGGTCTGCCGCCCGTGGCGATGGAGGGCTTCGGTCCCTACTGCCCTCAAATATCGCTGCCGCATGGCTGCGCTAGCCTCGTGTGTTGTGGTCACAGTCGGGAGGTCCACTCGATTACCAGCCGGCGGCCGGGGCCGATTTCTTGAGAGTTGACCAGCGGCCTTATGCGCGGCATCCTGCACACGATCAGGCGGGCTGACATGACTGACCGAGCGGCGCCGGTCATCGCCGTCGTGGGCCCGACCGCGGCGGGCAAATCGGCGCTCGCGGTCCGGCTGGCGCTGGCCCTGGGCGGCGAGGTGATCAACGCCGACTCGATGCAGCTCTACCGGGGCATGGACATCGGGACCGCCAAGCTCACGGCGGACGAGCGCCACGGCGTACCGCACCACCTGCTGGACATCTGGGACGTGCGGCAGGCGGCTAACGTGGCGGACTACCAGCGCCTCGCCCGTTCGGCCATCGACGATGTCACCGCCCGCGGCCAGGTGCCCATCCTGGCCGGCGGATCGGGGCTCTACATCCGCGCGGCCCTGGAGGACCTGAGCTTTCCGGGGACCGACCCGCAGGTACGCGAGCGCCTGGAGGCGGAACTGGCCCGGGACGGGCCCACCGCCATGCATGCGAGGCTGGCCCGCCTGGACCCGGCCGCCGCCGCGTCGATTCTGCCCAGCAACGGCCGCCGGATCGTCCGCGCGCTTGAGGTCATCGAGCTTTCCGGCGGCCCGTTCACTGCGGCGCTCCCGGCGTACGAGTCCTCGTGCCCCGCGGTGCAGATCGGCGTGCGGATCCCCCGCGAGGAGCTCGACCGGCGGATCACCGCCCGGGTCGAGCAGATGTGGGCGGCCGGCTTCGAGCGGGAAGTCCGGCGGCTGGAACGGGCCGGCCTGCGGGACGGCAAGACCGCGAGCCGCGCGCTCGGCTACGCCCAGATGCTCCGGCACCTGGCGGGGGAGTGGACCCTGGAGCAGGCGCGGGCCGAGACCGTCCGGGCCACCCGCCGGTTCGCCCGCCGCCAGGAATCCTGGTTCCACCGTGACCCCCGCATCACCTGGCTCGACGCTGGTGCTGCCGAAGACGAACTGCCGGGCCGGGCCCTCGACGTGATAAATGCCCGCCTTTCACCGGCGGATGGAACGCGAAGCGCCGCCTTCTGATCTTCCCGTCGGCAAAGAGCCAGTGCCGGGGGCGCTCGGTCTGGCCGCCGAAGTTGGTGCCGGCCTCGATGAGCTAGATGGCGCGCTTGATCGGATCGGCGCAGAGCCTATCGCGTGAGCCTGACCGTCGTCTTTCGAGAGGCGGCCACAGCGCACGTCGATGGCCGAGCCTTCCGGCGGCGCTCTCTGACTGCGAGCCGGGCGGGGACGCCGGATAGCATCGGGGGATGCACTTCGCGAAGGGACACGGCACGGAGAACGACTTCGTGATCCTGCCCGATCCCGACGGCGAGCTCGACCTGACGCCCGCACTGGTGCGCCGGCTGTGCGACCGCCGCGCGGGTATCGGCGCGGACGGCGTGCTCCGCATCGTGGAGGTCGAGGTGCTCGCCGCCGCGCTGATCGAGAGCGGCCCCGGCGCGTTCCGGGCCTCCGGTCCGGTCAGCGATCTGCTCACCTCGGCCGCCGCGTCCGCGCTCGCCTTCCCGGCCGCCATCGCCGAAGCGGGCGCCCCGGTCGGCGAGCCGCCCGGCCGGCTCGCCGCCCGGTGGTTCATGGATTACCGCAACGCCGACGGCAGCGTGGCCGAGATGTGCGGTAACGGCGTCCGCGTGTTCACCCGCTACCTCGTCGACCATGGCCTCGCCCACGGTCCCGAGCTCGCCGTCGAGACCCGCGCCGGCACCCGCCACGTCCGCGTCGAGCCCGACGGGCAGATCACCGTGGACATGGGTCCGGCGCCGGTGCCCGGCACCGGGCGGGCTTCGGTCGGCAGCGTCGACTGCGAAGGCCTCCGGGTCTCCGTCGGCAACCCGCACCTCGCCTGCGTGGTCACGGCGCCGCTGGACACCTACGACCTCTCCGCGCCGCCCACCGTCGATCCGGCGCTGTTCCCCGACGGGGCCAACGTCGAACTGGTCCGGCTGACCGGAGAGCGCAGCGCCCAGATGCGCGTCTACGAGCGCGGTTCCGGCCCGACCCGCTCCTGCGGCACCGGCGCGGTCGCCGCCGCCGTCGCCGCCGCGGAGGCCACCGGGGCCGGCGGCGGCTCCTGGGCCATCCGGGTCTCCGGCGGCGACCTGACCGTCACCCTCGGCCCGGCAGGCCTGGCAGGCCCGGCGGCCACGTCGCTGACCGGCCCGGCCGTCATCGTCGCCGAAGGCCAGCTCACCCCCGCGTGGCTGGCCGCCGGTTGACCGGCTGACCCAGGGCCGAGGTGCGCCCCGCAGAACTCGGTGACGCGCGCCGGCCGGGATCGCACCGGGCCCAGGAGGCGCAAGAGAGATGGTCGTTTCGCGAGTGTAACGCGCGTGAAGACTGCGGATAACGGGAGCCACGTAGCGTTCAGCCATGCCTGCGCCCGGAGTCCTGACGCACTGCCCGTACTGCGCCTTGCAGTGCGGCATGTCGCTGCGGGAGGCGGGCGGGGGGCTGCAGCCGGGGAGCCGTGATTTCCCGACCAACCGGGGTGGTCTGTGCCAGAAGGGCTGGACGTCGGCCGAGCTGCTCACTTCCCCGGACCGGCTGACGACCCCGCTGGTCCGGGCGCACCGTGGAGCACCCCTGGAGCGGAGCACCCCTGGAGCCTGCCGGCTGGGACGCGGCGCTGGCGCGGGTGACGGCGGAGATCCGGCGCGTCCAGTCCGCGTACGGGCCGGCGGCGGTCGGGGTCTTCGGGGGTGGCGGCCTGACCAACGAAAAGGCGTATGCGCTGGGGAAATTCGCCCGGGTCGCACTGGGCACGCCGAACATCGACTACAACGGCCGGTTCTGCATGTCGTCGGCGGCGGCGGCCGGGACACGCGCTTTCGGCATCGACCGCGGGCTGCCGTTCCCGCTCCCAGACCTCGCGGCCGCCGATGTCATCCTGCTGGTGGGCAGCAACGCCGCCGAGACCATGCCGCCCTTCATGCGGTGGCTGTCCGATCAGCAGGCGGGCGGCGGCGCGCTGATCGTGGCCGATCCGCGGCAGACCCCGACCGCCCGGCGGGCCACGCTGCACCTGCAGGTCACGCCCGGGACGGACCTGGCGCTCGCGAACGGCCTGCTGCACATCGCGATCGCCGGGGGCCACGTCGACGAGTCCTTCGTGGCCGCGCGGACGTCGGGATTCGACGAGGTGCGCCGGGTCGCCGCCGCGTACTGGCCGGAGCGGGTGGAGCGCATTACCGGCGTGACGGTCGCCGAGCAGCGGTCCGCGGTCCGCCTCCTCGCCGGGGCTGAGCGCGCGATCGTGCTCACCGCCCGCGGGGCCGAGCAGCACAGCAAGGGCGCCGACACGGTCTCCGCGCTGATCAACCTGGCCCTCGCGCTGGGCCTGCCGGGCACCGTGGGCAGCGGGTACGGCTGCCTGACCGGCCAGGGCAACGGGCAGGGCGGCCGTGAGCACGGGCAGAAGGCCGATCAGCTGCCGGGCTACCGCCGCATCGACGATCCGGCGGCCCGCCGGCATGTCGCCGGGGTGTGGGGCATCGACCCGGCCCGGCTCCCGGGCCCGGGACGCTCGGCGTTCGAGTTGCTGGACGCGCTCGGGACACCCGGTGGCCCGCGAGCGCTCCTGGTGATGGGCAGCAATGTCGCGGTGTCCGCGCCGTCGTCCGGCCGGATCGGGCGCAGGCTGGCAGTCGCTGGACTTCCTCGCCGTGTGCGACCTGGTGCTGTCCGAGACGGCCGCCTCCGCCGACGTGGTGCTTCCGGTCACCCAGTGGGCCGAGGAGTCCGGCACGATGACCAACCTCGAAGGCCGGGTGCTGCTCCGGCAGCGCGCGGCCGCGCCGCCGCCCGGGGTGCGGACCGATCTGGAGGTGATCGCCGCGCTGGCCCGGCTGCTGGACGCGCCGGGACACTGGGACACCGAGCCCGAGGCGGTGTTCGCGGAGCTGCGCCGCGCCAGCGCGGGCGGCCCGGCTGACTACGCGGGCATCAGCTACCGGCGGATCGCCGCCGAGGACGGCGTTTTCTGGCCGTGCCCGGCGGCGGACCATCCCGGCACGCCGCGGATGTTCCTGGACCGGTTCGCGACGCCGGACGGGCGGGCCCGGTTCGTCCCGGTCGAGCACCGCCCGGCGGCCGAAGACCTCGACGCGGAGTACCCGGTCTACCTGACGACCGGGCGGGTGCTGCAGCACTACCAGTCCGGCGCGCAGACCCGGCGGGTCCATGCCCTGCGCGAGGCGCAGCCGGAGGCGTTCGTGGAGATACACCCCGACCTCGCGCTGGCGAACGAGCTGGAAGAGGGGGACCGGATCCGGGTCGTCAGCCGGCGGGGCGCGGCGGAGGGACTGGTGCACATCACGGAGACGATCCGCGCCGACACCGTGTTCATGCCGTTCCACTGGGGCGGCGCGGCCTCGGTCAACCTGGTCACGAACCCCGCGCTGGACCCGGTCTCGAAGATGCCGGAGTTCAAGGTGTGCGCGGTGCGGCTGGAGGCGGTCAGGTGACCGTGCGGGTGGCCGTGGCCGGGAACGGCATGGCCGGTTTCCGTTTCGTGCAGGAATTGCTCGCCGGCCCGGCCAGCGTCAGCATCACCGTGGTGGGCGACGAGCCGGGCGGTGCCTACAACCGCGTGCAGCTGCCGAATGTCCTGGCGGGCCTGGCCGGCCCGGCCAGCGTCGAGCTGGCCGACGAGGACTGGTACGCGGCCCGCGGTGTGACGCTGCGGGCCGCGGTGTCCGCCGTCCGAATCGACCGCCGGCGGCGGCTGCTGCACCTGTCCAGCGGTCCCGCCGTGCCCTACGACGTGCTGGTGCTCGCGACGGGCAGCAGCGCGGTGCTGCCGCCCGCCGCCGGGCTGGCCAGCGGCTGGGGCCGGCTGGTGCCGGGCGCGGTCGCGTTCCGGACGCTCGCCGACTGCGCCGAGATCCAGGCGCTCGCTGGGCGGGCACGGCGCGCCGCCGTGCTCGGCGGCGGCGTCCTTGGCCTGGAGACGGCCCGCGGGCTGGCCGGTCACGGGCTGCCGGTCACGCTGCTCCAGCGCGGGCGGCTGATGGAACGCCAGCTCGACGCGGGCGCCTCCCGCGTGCTGGCCCGCACCGTGCGATCCCTCGGCGTGACGGTGCGCACCGGGGCGTCGGTGCGGGCGGTCCGCGGCGGGGACCGGCTCACCGGGATCGAGCTCGGCAACGGCCGGGTGCTCGACGCCGACCTGCTCGTGCTGTGCTGCGGGACCAGGCCCCGCACCGGGCTGGCCCGCACCGCGGGCCTGGCCACCGGCGCCGGGGTCATCGTCGATGACCAGCTGCGCAGCGTTACCGACCCGGCGGTCTTCGCCGTCGGGGAATGTGCCGAGCACCGCGGGCGGACGCACGGGCTCGTCGCGCCGTCCTGGGCGCAGGCGCGGGTCGCCGCCCAGGTCATCGCCGGCGAGGTGGCCGGCCGGGCAGCCGTCGGCTCAGGGCCGCCGCCGAGTTACGCGGGCTCGTCCGCCGTGATCCGGCTGAAGGCCGCGGGCATCGAGCTGGCCGCCCTGGGCTCGGTGAACGCGGGCCGCGGCGCCGAGGTCATCACATTCACCGACCCCGCGCGCGGCGTCTACCAGAAGCTGGTGGTGCGGGACGGCCGGCTGGCCGGGGCGATCCTGCTCGGCGACACCCGCACCGCGGGCACGGTCGCCCAGCTGTTCGACCGGGGGGCGATCCTGCCCGGGGACAGGTCGTCGCTGCTCATCGCACGCCGGAACGCGCCCGCCTCCGTCACGGACTCGCCGGTCATGCTGCCCGGGCGGGCGACCATCTGCCAGTGCAACGGGGTCACCAAGGCCGCCATCTGCGCCGCCTGGCAGGACGGGGCCAGGGCCGCGGCCGACATCGCGGCCCGGACCCGGGCCACCACCGGCTGCGGGACCTGCCGGGATGCGGTCGAGGGGATCGCGGACTGGCTCGCCGCGGCAGACGCCGATCTCGTGCCCGTGTAGCCGGTGCCACGGCCGGTGCCACCGGGCCAGCGCCGCACCAGGCCCGTTCGGCAAACTGGCCCGGCGACATCTGGCCAGCGCACAGGCATTGAGTCGCGGCCGTGAGGTGAGCGTTTCGCGAATGTAACGTGCCGGAACGCTGCGGCTAACGGGCGCCGCTGACGATGGGAGGATGCCTGCTCACCTTGTTGTCGCCGGAAACGGGATGGCCGGCCAGCGGCTCGTGGAGGCGCTGCAGGACCGGGACACCGAGCGCCGCTGGCGGGTCACCGTGCTGTCGGAGGAGCCGCGCCGGGCCTACGACCGGGTGGCCCTTTCGTCCTACTTCGACGGTGTCACGGCGGACGAGCTGGACCTCGTCCCGGACGGCTGCTACGGCCACGGGGGCTACGAGCTGCGGCTGGGCGAGGCGGTCACCGGCATCGACCGCGCGGCGCGCACCGTCACCACCAGCGGCGGCGCCGCGCTCGGCTACGACGCCCTCGTGCTGGCCACCGGCTCCGCCCCGTTCGTCCCCCCGGTGCCCGGCCGCGACCTGCCCGGCTGTTTCGTCTACCGGACCCTCGACGACCTGGACGCGATCCGCGCCGCGGCCGGACGGGCAGCCACCCGCACCAGGGGCAGGCGGGCGGGCCTGGTGGTCGGGGGCGGGCTGCTCGGCCTGGAGGCGGCCCGCGCGCTGCGCCTGCTCGGCCTGTCCCCGCACGTCGTGGAGATGGCCCCGCGGCTGATGCCGCAGCAGGTCGATGCGGGCGGGGGCGCGCTGCTGCGGGAGATGATCCAGAACCTGAACGTCACCGTCCGGCTCGGCACGTCGGTCAGCCGGATCGAGCGCGACGGGTCCAGGCTGCTCGCCACCCTGGCCGACGGCACCGAGCTTGATCTGGACATTGTCGTCTTCGCCGCGGGCGTGCGCCCGCGGGACCAGCTGGCCCGCGAAGCGGGGCTCGCCGTCGGCGCCCGCGGCGGCGTCGTGGTCGATGACGGGTGCCGAACGAGCGACCCGGATGTCTACGCCGTAGGGGAGTGCGCCTGCATCGGCGGCCGGGTCTACGGCCTGGCCGCGCCGGGCTACGCGATGGCCGAGGTGCTCGCCGGCCGGCTCACCGGCGGCGCCGCCAGCTTCACCGCCGCCGACACCTCCACCAAGCTCAAGCTGCTGGGGGTCGACGTCGCGAGCTTCGGCGACGCGCTCGCCACCACCGCCGGCGCGCTCGAGGTGACCGTGAACGACCCGGTGAAGCGGAGCTACTCCAAGCTCGTCGTCTCCGGGGACGCGAAGACCCTGCTCGGCGGGGTGTTCGTCGGCGACGCGTCCCGGTACGCCATGCTCCGGCCGCTGGCCGGCCGCCCGCTGCCCGGTGATCCGGTCACGATGATCGCCCCGGCGGATCCAGCGGGCGGCCCGCCGGGCGCGGGGGCATTGCCCGGCGATGCGCAGATCTGCTCCTGCCACGGCGTCAGCAAGGACGCGATCTGCGGCGCCATCGCCAGCCGCCGCCTGACCGATGTCACCGGGCTCAAGGGCGCCACGAAGGCCGGGACGGGCTGCGGGTCGTGCGTTCCAGCGCTCAAGACGCTGCTCGCGGACAGCGGCGTCGCGGTCAGCACCGCGCTGTGCGAGCACTTCAGCATGACCCGGGCCGAGCTGTTCGAGATCGCGCGAACCGGAGCGATCACCACCTTCACCGAGCTGATCGAGCGGCACGGGCAGGGCCGGGGCTGTGACATCTGCAAGCCGGTGGCCGCCTCCATCCTGGCCAGCCTCGGCCGCGGGCACATCCTCGACGGCGAGCAGGCCGCGCTCCAGGACACCAACGATCACTTCCTCGCCAACATCCAGCGCAACGGCAGCTACTCGGTGGTGCCGCGGATCCCCGGCGGGGAGGTCACGCCGGAAAAGCTCATCGTCCTCGGCGAGCTGGCCCGCGACTTCGGCCTCTACACCAAGATCACCGGCGGGCAGCGGATCGACCTGCTCGGCGCAAGGGTCGAGCAGTTGCCCGCGATCTGGCGGCGGCTGGTGGACGCCGGATTCGAGTCCGGTCACGCCTACGGGAAGGCTGTGCGGACGGTGAAGTCGTGCATTGGCTCCACCTGGTGCCGCTACGGCATGCAGGACTCGGTGTCGCTGGCGGTCGAGCTGGAGCTGCGCTACCGGGGCATCCGCTCGCCGCACAAGATCAAGGCCGGGGTGTCCGGTTGCGCCCGCGAGTGCGCCGAGGCGCAGAGCAAGCACATTGGCGTCATCGCCGCTGACAACGGGTGGAACCTCTACATCGGCGGCAACGGCGGTTTCCGGCCGCGGCACGCCGATCTGCTGCTGACCGGCGTGGACACCCCGACGCTGATCCGGACCATCGACCGGTTCATCATGTTCTACATCCGCACCGCCGACCGGCTGCAGCGGACCGCGAGCTGGCTGGAGGCGCTGGATGGGGGGCTGGCCTACCTGCGTTCGGTCATCGTCGAGGACAGCCTCGGCATCGGGGCGGAGCTGGATGCCGCGATGACCCGGCACGTTGCGGGCTATCAGGACGAGTGGGCGGCGGTGCTCGCCGATCCGCAGCGGCTGCGCCGTTTTGTTTCCTTCGTCAACGCACCGGGAATTCCCGACCCCAGCATCGCGTTCGTCCCGCAGCGTGGCCAGCCGCGCCCGGCCGACCTGCCGCTGCCGCGGCGACGGCCCGCGGGGGTGACCCCGTGACCGGTGATATCTGGACCGCCGTCTGCCGGTACGACGATCTGCAGCCCGAGCGCGGCGTGGCGGCGCTGATCAACGGCGAGCAGGTTGCGCTGTTCCGCGCGTTCGACGGGACGCTGTACGCGATCGGCAACCGGGATCCGTTCACCGGGGCGTTCGTGCTGTCCCGCGGGATCGTGGGCACCAGGGGCGGCATCCCCACCGTCGCGTCCCCGCTGTACAAGCAGGTCTTCGATCTTCGCAGCGGGATCTGCCTGGACGACGAGACGGCGGCCGCGGGCGTCTTCGGTGTCCGGGTACGCGGCGGCCTCGTCGAGGTGGCGGCCGGGTGAGCGGCGAAACCGGGGCGCTGAGCCGGGTGAGTGACGACGTGGGGCCGCTGGCCGGGTACACGGTGGGCATCACCGCCGCCCGCCGCCGGGAGGAGTTCGCGGCCGCGCTGGAGCGCCGGGGCGCGAAGGTGATCTCCGGGCCCGCGATCAGGATCGTGCCGCTGGCCGACGACAGCGAACTGCGGGCCGCCACGCAGCGCTGCCTGGATGGGCCGCTCGACGCCGTCATCGCCACCACCGGTATCGGGTTCCGTGGCTGGATGGAGGCCGCCGACACCTGGGGCCTGGCGGAGAAGCTGACCGAGGCCGTCGGCCAGTCCACGGTGCTGGCCCGCGGGCCCAAGGCACGCGGTGCGATCCGCGCCTCCGGCCTGCGCGAAACCTGGTCACCGGAGTCGGAATCCTCAAGTGAGGTCCTCGCGCACCTGATCACCGCCTTCGACCTGGACGGCAAGCGGATCGCGGTGCAGCTGCACGGCGAGCCGCTGCCCGATGTCGTCGAGACATTGCGCCTCGCGGGCGCCGAAGTGATCGAGGTGCCTGTCTACCGCTGGGTGCTGCCGGAAGACGCCGCGCCGCTGCACCGCCTGATCCAGGCGGTCAGTGGCGCTGCGCTCGACGCGGTGGCGTTCACCAGCGCGCCGGCCGCGGCGAGCTTCCTGCGAGCCGCCGACGACCAGGGCTGCGGCGATGCCGTGCGGGCTGCCCTGCGCGGCCCGGTCGTGCCCGCCTGCGTCGGGCCCGTGACCGCCGGCCCCTTCCAGCAGGAAGGCATCCCGGTGATCCGGCCCGACCGGAGCCGCCTGGGCGCCCTGGTCAGGGAGATCGTCGAGCAGATCCCGCAGCGCCGCGGGCTCCTGCTGCCCGCGGCCGGCCACACGATGGACGTGCGCGGGCACGCCGTCGTAGTGGACGGCAGGCTGATCCCGCTGACCGGCGCGAGCATGGCCCTGCTGCGGGAACTGACCGCCAGGCCGGGCCACGTCGTCTCCCGCGCCCGGCTGCTGAAGATCACGCCCGGTGACGGCGGCGGCGAGCACGCGGTGGAGGTCGCGGTCGGCCGGCTCCGCACCGCCCTCGGCGACCCGCGCATCATCCAGACCGTGGTGAAGCGCGGTTACCGGCTCGCCTACGAACCCGAGCGAGCCGGTAACGACGACGGCAGCTGGCGGTACTAGGACGGCACTGAATAACTCGCGAACCCTGATGGGCGTGTTTTGCCGGCATCGTGTTCGATTCCCTGGGAGAATCGTGCCATGCAGGGGATGACGCGACCGGACCGGGACTTGTGGGACGCGGGCGAGGTCACCGGGCACTTGGTGCCGCCGGGCAGCGTGTTCGCGTTCCTGGCCGAGCACCGCACCGAGCTGTTCCCCGACAGCTTCACCGCGGACTTGTTCCCGTCGCGGACCGGGCGCCCGTCGCTGCCGGCGGACCTGGTCGGGTCGGTGCTAGGGCGTAGTAATAGGACAACGCGCTAGAGGCCGTTGTGGAGCGGGGATGTGGCTGATGCAGGAACGTCCTCCTGGTGCGGTAGTACGGGCTTGGTGTCCCAAACGCAGCGAGGAGGACGTTCTGTGGGTAAGGGTAGCGGCAGCGGCATGACGCGGGGTGACCGGAGGCGGAACGCCCGGCGGGAGCGGCTGCGTGGGCTGCTGCCGCGTGACGGCGCGGTGATCGGGATCGATCTGGCCGAGGATAAGCAGGCGATCGCGGTGATCGATCATGATGTCCGGGTGATCGCGCGGAAGACGGTACGGGTGAAGGCGTTCCGGCTGGGTGAGGCACTGGACTGGGCAGCTGGGCAGGCGCGGGCGAAGGGGTTCGTGCACGTGACGGTGGCGTGCGAGCCGACCGGGCCGCGCTGGATGCAGGTGCAGCGGCTGTGCGCGGAGCGGGGCCTGCCGCTGGTGTGCATCCAGCCGCTGATGTCCCATATTGCCCGTGAGCAGCAGGACTATACGACACACAAGACTGATGAGTCCGATTGCGTGATGATCGCCCGGCTGGCGGTCGAGCTGCACTGTTATATCCCGGAGGAGCTCGATGAGACGTGGGCGCACCTGCGGCAGCTGGGCCGGCGCCGGGCGCAGCTGGTCACCGCAGCGACCGCGTCGGCGCACCGGATCCAGGACTTCTTGTCCGTCGCGTGGCCTGCCGTGATGGAGACGTGCGCCCAGCCGCTGCTGTCCAGGACCTGGCTGGCGGCCCTGCAGGTGGTCACCAGCCGGTGCGGCGGGCAGCCGGGCAGGCTGGCCGAGATGGGCGAGGAGGCGTTCACCGCCCTGGTCCGCGGCGCGGCCGGTGACTGGGGCGCCTGCAAGGCCTGGGGCCCGATCTGCCGCCGGATCTTCGCCGCGCTGACCGACACCGAGGGAGTAGTCGCCTGGTCCCGGCGCGGGCTACTGCGCCGGGTCGCTGACGAGCTGGGCGACCTGCAGCGCACCCGCGCCCAGCTGCGCGCCGTGGAGGCTGACATGGCGGCCGTGCTCGACGAGCTCGGCCTGTCCCGGCTGGCGGGCATTCCCGCCTTGACTGCGGTCGGCGCGGCGGCGATCCTGGCCGAGACCGGTGACCCGCACCGGTATGACAGCTCATCCTCGCTGGTCAAGCACGCCGGGCTGTCCCCCTCTGACAACGCGTCCGGCACCTTCCTGGGCGAGGCGCACATCTCCCGCCGGGGACGGCCGGGCCTGCGGCTGGCCGTCTGGCGCATGGTATGGCCGATGCTCCAGTTCAACCCCGTGATGGCCGCCAAGTACCAGGCGATGACCCAGGCCGCCGGCGACCCCGCAGAGCACGCCGCCGCCGGCACCCGGCAGGCCAGCGCGGCGGCCGCCGCAGCACGGGCGCGGCGCGCCAAGGCCCGTGTCGCCTGCGCCGCCTCGCTGCTGCGCTGGATCTACTCCATGATCGTCCACGGCACCAGCTGGGATGCTGCCGTCGCCGCCGGCGAGACCGCCCGCCAGCACGCCCCCCGCCCGGCGGAGGCTGCCTGACCAGCGATACCGCCTCGATCCAGCATCGGCGCCCCGAAGACCTTCCTCCCTGACGAGGGGGAGAGCGAGCCCGTCCCGGCGTCGGGGACCACCCCGTACGACACCCTGGGCAGCTCTCCCCCGGTCGCCTGGAGCTTCTCACCAGCCCGGTTGAACGCTGTAGGAGCAGGCCTGCCCGCCACGCCGCGGGCAGGCCGAGCCCGCTTGCACTACGTAGAGCGAGAAGACCCAGGTGACGGGCGGCCCCGCAACCGCGGCACGGCGATCATCACGCCGCTGCTGGACTTCATCATGCGCTCACTCGCGCTCCCGTACCACGCGTACGCGACGCCGGCGTCACCCGTAGTAAGAACCCCAAGGCCGCGAACCGTCACCACCATCAACGCAAGACTCGCCCCGTACCGCTTGACAACTTCTTCTTACGCTGGTGTCCCGTGGATCTTCGAGGCCTGATGCTGTAGATCAGTAAGGTGCTTGAGCGACTGAAACGTCATGACCTGACTGATGAGGAGTGGGAGCGGCTGCGGGCGTTCTTGCCCGCCGATCCTCGGCAGGGCGGCCGGTGGGCCGATCACCGGACGGTGATCAACGGGATCTTCTTCCGTGCCCGGGCGGGCTGCCCGTGGCGGGACCTGCCGGAGGGCTTCGGGAACTGGAAGACCATCTACAACCGGCATCGCCGCTGGTCACTGGATGGAACCTGGGAAAAGGCCCTGGACGGGCTGCGGGCCGGGTGTGACGAGGCCGAGGGCAAGGACTGGACGGTCAGCGCCGACTCGACGGTCACCCGGGCCCATCAGCACGCGGCCGGGGCCCGCCATGCACCGGCTGCTGATGACCGCACAGGGGGCTCCAGCGAATGACAAGAAATCTGGCCGGGAAGGGATTGGCCGCTCCCGCGGCGGGCTGACCACCAAGATTCACCTGACCGCTGACCTGCGCTGCCGCCCCGTCGTCCGGCTGACAAGCCCCGGCCAGCACGGCGACTCCCCCCGGTTCATCCCGCTGATGGACGCGGTCCGCATCCAGCGGCGCGGCCTGGGCAGGCCCCGCAGCCGGCCCGGCCGCGCGATGGCGGACAAGGCCTACTCCTCCGCCGGCAACCGCGCCTACCTGCGGCAGCACCGTATCAAGGCGGTTATCCCCGTCAAGGAAGACCAGAAAGCCCACCGCCGCAACCGCGGCCGCTCCGGCGGCCGGCCGCCGGTCTTCGACGACGGGTGGTACAAGAAGCGCAACACCGTCGAACGCTGCTTCAGCAAGCTCAAGCAGTTCCGCGCCGTGGCCACCCGCTACGACAAGCGCGAGCGCATCTACCAAGGCACCATCGACGTCGCCTCGATCAGCATCTGGCTACGCGACCCCGTCCCATGATCCACGGGACACGCCCTAGTGCTCAAGGAGCTGTATGACCTGTCGGACACCCAGACCGCGGACGCGCTGAAGTTCGACATCCGGTGGAAGGTGGCCTGCGGCCGGTCGCTGCTGCAGATGAGCTTCGACCCGTCGGCGCTGGTGTACTGGCGCAAGCGCATCGCGAAGTCGAAGCGCCCGGACCGGGTGTTCGACGCGATGGCGGCGGTGATCGCGGAGACGGGGCTGCTGCGGGGCCGGCGGAAGCGGTGCGTGGACTCGACGGTTTTCGACGACGCGGTGGCCACGATGGATACTGTGTGCCAGCTGATGGCCGCGATGCGGAAAGTGGCGCGGGTGGTGCCCGGTGCCGCCGCGGTGATCGTCGGCGTGTGCCAGCTGGACTACTCCAGGCCGGGCAAGCCTGACATCGACTGGGACGACCCGGCTGCCAAGGAGCAGCTGGTATCGGATCTGGTGAATGACGCGCTGGCGGTGCTGGCGGAGCTCACCGGGGAGGGCGCGCCGGAGCGGGACGCCGCCGCGGCGGACGCGCTGGGCCTGCTGGCGCTGGTGGCGGGGCAGGACGTGGAGCCGGCTGGGGGGTCGGACGGGACGGACGGGCGGTGGCGGATCGCCCGGAAGGTCGCCCCGGACCGGGTGATCTCGACGGTGGACCGCGAGGCCCGGCACACCCGCAAGTGCAAGTCCAAGCGGCGCGACGGGTTCCGGGGGCATGTGGCCGCCGAGCCGGAGTCTGGGCTGATCACCGACTGCGAGATGACGATGGCCGCCGGGCCGGGCAGCACGGACGCGGAGAACGGCGTCAAGATGGCCTGCCGCGACCGGTTTCATGGTGACAGTGCGAGCGCCGGTGACGGCGGGGATGACGCTGCCAGCGCCGGGCAGGGCGCGGATGCCGGCCCTGCGGCGGCGCAGCCGGGGCCGGGCACGGCCGCCGGGCCGGAGCCTGAAGCGCATCCGGAACCGGGACCTGAGCCTCAGCCGGAACCGGAGCGGGAGGGCACGGGTGAGCAAGGCCGGGCGGATGACCTGGAGGTTTACGGCGATTCCGCCTACGGCAGCGGGGAGGCCCGCGCCGCCTACCGCGACGCCGGGCATGACACCGTCATCAAGCCGAAGCCGCTGCGGCCGGCCGTGCCCGGCGGGTTCACCCTCGACGACTTCACCATCAGCGAGGACGACGGCACGGTCACCTGCCCGGCCGGGATCACCCGGCCGATGAGCCCCGCCCGGACCGTGACCTTCGGCGCCGCGTGCGCGGGCTGCCCGCTGCGCGAGCGGTGCACCACCGCCAGGGATGGCCGCTCCATGACCATCCACCCGCACGAGGGCCTGCTGCGCGCCGCCCGCGCCCAGTCCCGGACGGCGGAATTCAGGCAGGCCTACCCCACCCGGTCAATGATCGAGCGGGTCATCGCCTGGACCGCCACCCAGAACGGCCGCCGGGTCAAGCTCCGCTACATCGGCACCGCCAAAAACGACGCCTGGCTGCACAACCGGTGCGCCGCACTCAACCTGCGCACCCTGCTGCGGCACGGCCTGACCCGCTCCGGCGGGGCGTGGGTGCTGACCTGACCAGCCAGCACACCCCGGCCCGCCCTGGCGGCAGCCCCTGCGGCCCCCTCCGCGGTTTCTGCTGCCGCGCCGCAGCCGCCCGGCCCGCCGCGCGGCGGGCCAGCGGAAGGTTGCGGGCACCGGAGCCCGGCCAGCCGGCCACCAGGCCGTCCGCCCGATCCGGGTTGTTCAGTGGCGTCCTCGCCGGCCCAGACGCTCCCCGGTCTATTCCTCGCGGGCGTCAACTTCCAGTTTTCCGGAAAAGGTGCTGGCCACCGGCGCGTCCGCGGTGGCGGCGGCGTGCCCGGGTATCCTTTACCCAGGTGCCGCGATAAGAAGGGCGCCGGGCAATCCTGCCCGGCCATCTCCCTATTTCTGTACAGATGTTGTGACGGAGGTCGACATGCACATCGGATCGGCACTTCTTGTGCTCTGGCTGATCATCGGCGCCGTCGCCGCTGGGCAGCGCGGTTATTACAGCGGGACCATCGGCAGCTG
Organism: uncultured Actinomycetes bacterium; assembly: GCA_963805255.1. Taxonomy (GTDB): domain Bacteria; phylum Actinomycetota; class Actinomycetes; order Streptosporangiales; family Streptosporangiaceae; genus Bog-532. Next base: position 138,144 of record CAWDTK010000025.1, on the reverse strand, counting down.
CACCAAGACCAGCACGATCGCGGCGACGATCACCGCCGGCCCCTCAACTACGTGGGCGTCAACCCGAAAATCAACTGCACCGTGACCGTGCCGCAGCCCAGCCATTAGCCGGTACCTGCTGATCGCATATTCCGAATTCCGCCGGACCGCCGAACTCCTTTAGTGCCCTTCTTTCACGCAAATAACGCCACGAGCGGATAGCATTCACCGTACCGGGGGCACTTGAGACCGGCTGGCGTCCTCGGCGCCAGCTCAGGTGCGCGGCGAAGAACTCGATGATGGGCCTGCAGGCATCTTGCGCGGCCTGCTGTGCACCCAGGCCGGCCCGCAGCCCGCCGGGCAGCAAATGCTCGCGGCCGCTGAGCGTATCGTGGGCCCCGAACCGCGCTTCTTCGGCTGAGAGCCAGTACCCGTTACGTGTGGGACGGCCGCGATCCGGGCAAGGGCGCCTACAGCGGCTACGGCGAAGCTGCCGCGCCGGGCAAGGGAGGATCTCGTGGCGATCGCAACCGTCAACCCCGCTACCGGGGCGACGTTGAAGACCTTTGAGGAAATGAGCGAGGCGGAGGTCGAGCGGTGCCTGGCGGCGGCCGCGGCGGCGTACGCCAGCTACCGCCTGACCGGGTTTGACGACCGCGCCCGGTGGATGCGCCAGGCGGCCGCCATCCTCGACGGCGAGCAGGACCAGATCGCGGCGATGATGACGACCGAGATGGGCAAGACGCTGGCCGCCGCCAAGCAGGAGGTCGCCAAGTGCGCCACCGCCTGCCGGTACTACGCCGACCGCGCCGAGGGATTCCTCGCCGACGAGCCGGCCGACGCCGAAGCCGTCGGGGCCGGGCGCGCCTACGTCAGATACCAGCCCCTCGGGCCGGTGCTGGCCGTCATGCCCTGGAACTTCCCGCTCTGGCAGGCCATGCGTTTCGCCGCCCCCGCCCTGATGGCGGGCAATGTCGGGCTGCTCAAGCACGCCTCGAACGTGCCGCAGACCGCGTTGTTCATGCAGGACCTGTTCGCCCGGGCGGGCTTCCCCGACGGTACCTTCCAGACCCTGCTCGTCGGCTCCGCGCGGGTCGAGGCCGTCCTGCGCGACGACCGGGTGGTGGCGGCCACCCTGACCGGGTCGACGCCAGCCGGGCAGTCGGTAGCTTCCGTCGCCGGCAGCGAAATCAAGAAGGTCGTGCTGGAACTGGGCGGCAGCGATCCGTTCATCGTCATGCCCTCGGCCGATCTGCCGGCCGCCGCCCGGGTCGCGGCCTTCGCGCGCCTCCTCAACAACGGCCAGTCCTGCATCGCGGCCAAGCGCTTCATCGTGCACGACGCGGTCTACGACGAGTTCGAGCGGCTGTTCGTCGAGCAGATGTCCGGCAAGACGGTCGGCGACCCCATGCTCGACAGCACCGACGTGGGCCCGCTGGCCTCCGAGCAGCAGCGCGACGACGTCGAGCACCTCGTCGCCGACGCGGTGGCGAACGGCGCGAAGGTGCTGTGCGGGGGAGCGGCGCCCGAGGGGCCCGGCTTCTACTACCCGCCGACCGTGCTGGCGGGCATCACCGACGTGATGCGCGTGCATACCGAGGAGGTCTTCGGCCCGGTGGCCACCCTGTACCGGGTCAGCGACATCGACGCGGCGATCGAACTCGCCAACGGCACGGAGTTCGGCCTCGGCGCGAACGCCTGGACCAGTGACGAGCAGGAACGGGAGAGGTTCATCGGGGACCTCGCAGCCGGCATGGTGTTCATCGACGGCAACGTCACCTCCTACCCGCAGCTCCCGTTCGGCGGGATCAGGAATTCCGGACATGGCCGGGAGATGTATTACCAGGGCATCCGCGAGTTCTGCAACATCAAGTCCGTCTGGGTGGCCAAGCCCTCCAGCTGACGCGCCGGCCCGGCTGGCAGACCCGCCCGGCTCGATCACTCCCCGAGCCGGGCGTAGACGCGGTGCGCGTTGGCGGCCCCGGCCAGGAGGGCGATACGCTCGGCGTCGTCCTGCGTCCACGCGTCGTCGCCGAGACCGGCCCGGAGAAAGTCCGACAGGCCGCGGCGGAACAGCACCGCGCCGAGATAGTGCAGCTCCGGCAGGCCGAATCCGTCCGATGAGTAGAGGAATTTCCCGAACGGACATAGCTCGAGCGTTTCGGCGATGAGAGCGGTCGCGCGCTGGCCGAGGTTATGCGTGGCCAGGCCGACGTCCACGTACACGTGCGGGAAGACCTGGGCGAGGTAGCCGGCCTCGCGGTGATACGGGTAGTTGTGCAGCAGCATGACCGGCGTCCCGGTGGGCTCGATCGCGCGCAGCAGGCCGGTCAGCAGCAGCGGATTACAGCGCTGAAGGTCGATGTCGCGGTCGCCGTACCCGACGTGGAACTGGATGGGCAGCCCGAGATCGACGCCGCACCAGATCAGGAAGCGGTGCAGCACCGGGTCGGCCAGGCGCCCCGGTGTGCCGCCGGGGGAGCCGAGCCAGCGCGCCGCGGCCGCCGCCACCTGCGTCCCGGCTGGCCGGGCGGCGGGCAGGTCCAGGCCGACCCGGTAGGCCGCGACCGACTTGAGGCCGGCCGCGCTGCGGGCCCGGCCGCTGAGTGCGTCGCGGAACGCGTCCGCGAACCCGGCCGCGCTGATGCCGCCGGCCGCGACCGACTCGGCGACCTGCTCCAGCCGGACGATTTCGCGGGCGCGGGCCCCGGCCAGCTTGGCCATCTCCGCCGGGGACAGCAGCGGCTCGGGCTCGAAGCCGGTGTCGACGCACATCGCGGCCAGGCCCGCGGCCCGCAGGAACCGGCGGCTGACCTCTTTGGCGCCGAGGCTGGCCCGCTGCTCCAGGTACTCGTCCGGCCCGGCGTGCGCGGGCAGGCCGAGCACGGGCGGGCACCAGCGCCGCACCGCCAGCCCGATCTGCGAGTCGAACGGCGTCACGCCCGCCGGAGCCGCCCCGCCATCCTGCCCCTCCTGCCCCAGTGGCCCGTTCAGCCCCGTTCGTCCCAGTGGCCCGTGCGGCTCTGCTTGTCCTAGTGGCCCGTGCGGTCCCTCCTGCCCCAATAGCCCGCGGGCCCCCTCCTGTCCCAGCAGCAGCCCCTCCTGCCCGGCCTGGTCCGGGTGGCCGGCCTCGGTGAGCATGGCCTCGAAGTCGCGCCGGTCTGGGTCGCGGCGGATCACGCCATGGCAATGATGGTCCACCAGCGGCAGGTCCCGGACGAAGGGGAGCAGGCCCCCCGCCCCGAAGCGGTGCCCCGCCTCCGCCGGGCCGGCTGGGACGCCCGGTCCGGCCGTGTTACCCGCCGCGTCAGACACGCGGCGCCTGGTCGCCCGTCGCGTCCCCGGCCCGAAGCCCCGTGGACGGCTCGCCGGCGGCGGGCACCGGCGCCGCGGGCACACCGGTGCGGGACGCCCGGCCCGCACCGCGGGACCCGCCCGCGTCCCGGGCCAGCGCGTACATCAGCCGGGACGCGCCCACCGTGCACGCCAGGCAGCAGCCGAAGGCGCTGATCGTGGTGCCCAGGGTGATGATGTCGCCTATCCACGCCCCGGCGTAGCTGGTGCCGAGGTCGCCCAGCAGGGAGGGGGCCTGCCAGCCGGACAGCGACCGCCTCAGCCCGGTGCCCTGCGGCGACGTTCCCGGCATCGGTCCTCCCCGCTACGGGCCCGGCAGGCCGATTCCTTCCCGTAGTCTGCGCTCCCGGCGCGGGCCAGGGAGGGCTGCCGGTGCCGCCGAAACGCACATTTCACCGGACGGCGCCGGTCATATTACGGCGGCCGGGCGCGACACCAGCTCCGGTAAATACGCTGCGAAATTGATTAGCCCCGGGGCGTTATTTCCGCAGATATGACGCTTTGGAATTGCGCCGCGCCCGCCGCCGTCCCCGCGGCGCTACCTCACGGAATCACGCCGGGCGGGTTGCCGGCGAACGTCCGTGGTGAAGGCCCGCCAGGCGCCGGGGCTGAAGCTGAGCACACCCCCGTGCGGGCTTTTCGAGTCGCGGATGCTGATGGTGGCGCCGGTAGCGGCCACCTCCACACAGTCGTTGTCTCCCCCGCTGTAGCTGGTCTTGCGCCACCAGGTGCGAGCGGTGCCGGTTTCGCCCATCACTGCTGCTCCTTGCCTCTCATGGCGTTGATCGCCTCTGCCGTGCGCGGCTTCTTGCTGTCGGTGCCGCTATCCGCATTTTTCCCCCGCTCAGCCTTGTTCTCTCGCCAACGCCGAAAACAATGTCAGAGTTTCTTGAGGACTGAGCGCAACCGTCTGAATACGCTCAAATGCCGATTGATACCCCTTTACCTCCGCCACGCTTTCCAGGTACAGGTCGCCGACGATGCCCTCGACGTACACGACGTCAGGATCCTGTTCATTGGGGAACTCGATCAGGACGAAGCCGCCTTCGAGTCCGGCGTGCGCGCCGGCGCTGAACGGCAGGATCTGGATCGTCAGCTGGGGCCGTTCAGCGGCGTCCGCCAGCGCCCGCAGCTGCCCGCCCAGGACGTGCGCGTCGCCGACCTGCCGTCGCAGCACCGCCTCGTTCAGAACGTACCGGAGCTCCGGCGGGGCGTCCCGGTCCAGCAGCGCCTTCTGCCGGGCGAGCCGCGCGGTGACCCGGCGCTCCACGCTTTCCTCGTCGTAGCCGGGGCGGACCGCGCGGATCACCGCGCGGGCGTAGTGCTCCGTCTGCAGCAGCCCCGGGATGAGTTCCGGGCAGTAACGCCGCATGGCAGACGCCTCATCCTCCAGCGCGACGTAGGAACCGGTGAACACGTCCCGGTAGGACGTCCACCAGCCCATCAGGCGTGCGTCGCGGGCCAGCTGGATAAGCGCTTCGCGGCGCGGGCTCGGCACTCCGTACATGTCCATCAGCTCGCGGACGTCGAGCCAGCCGACCCGCGGGCTCCGCGCGTTCTCCAGGCGGAACAGCTTGGAGGAGTGCCAGCCCATCCGGGCCGCGACCGCATCCTGGGTCAGCCCCGCGTTGTGCCGGAGTTCCCGCAGTGCCTGCGCCAGACGGCGCTGCCGCACGGTCGGGATGTGGTCGGCCATCTCAGCTGCCTTTCATCCCCGCTTACAAGACGCATCCTTGTGTCATGTGCACTTGTAAGTCGCAAGCTTGCATCTAGCGTGCCTGCGCGGGAGTATAGTCACAGCTTGACATTAAAAGCATGCGGTAAGTAGCGGTTATGGAAGAACGCTGAGTACCCGAGGGGTGGCGGACTATGGCGGCGAATCCGGCCGGTGCCGACGTGTGCCCGGCCGGTCTTGACCGGGGCATGCGATGGCTGCGGGTCTTTGCGGGTGTTCCCGCGCAGGTGGCGGAGGTCCGCCGGTTCGTCGCCTGCCTGCTCGAAGGGTGCCCGGCCCGGGATGCCCTGGTGTCGTGCGCGTCGGAACTGTCCGCGAACGCGGTGATCCATACCGCGTCGGGCGACGGCGGTTTCTTCACCGTCGAGGTGGCGTGCCGGCGGGGCGGCGTCGCGCGGGTCTCGGTCACCGACGCGGGCGGCCCGACCGAACCCGCGGCCGGCCTCCCGGTCAACGACGAGACCAGCGACGGGGACGTGGGTGACCTGCCCGTGTGCGGCCTCGGTCTCGCCCTCGTGGCCGAGGCCGCGAGCCGCTGGGGCTACAGCAACGCCGGGCCCGGCCGCACCGTGTGGGCCGAAGCCTGCTGGCCCGTCCCGGTCATGCAAGAGGCCCTCACGGTCACCCGGCAGCCCCGGTATGCCGGCAAGCGAGGCTGGCGGGGCGGGGACGGCGCGGCGTGACTTCCCCCGCGATCCGCGCCGTCCCTACCCCCCCGGCCCCGGACCCGGCCAGGAAGATGCTCGGCTCGCTCCATTTCCGGCTCGCGGACGTGACCGGCCGTGAGGCCGGCGAGATCCGCGGCGACGCCCGGTCCCACCGCGTTCTCACCGTCAGCGAAACGGGGCGGTACGGGCTCGCTGAGGTTCGGGCCCGTTCGCCCTAGGAGGCCACACTGAATAACCCTGTTTGCGCTCAAGGAGCTAGCAGCTGACCTGCGGCTTTGCGACATTGATCATGAAAAATGGGACTTATTCAGCGCGCTCCTAGGCCGGCCCGGGGGCCGGAACGCCCCGGATCGACGCGTCGAGGATCTCGGCGATGTGCGCGATCGCGATGCTCTCGCCCCTCGCCCCCATCGCGGACGCGATCTGCAGCGAGCACCCCGGGTTGCCGGAGATGAGCAGCCGCGCACCGGTGCTGTGCACCGACGCGGCCTTCCGCTGGCCCAGCTCGCGCGCCGCCTCCGGCTGCAGCAGGTTGTAGACGCCCGCCGAGCCGCAGCACATCCCGCCCTCGGGGATCTCGGTCAGCTCAAGTTCCGGGATGCCGTTCAGCAGGGCGCGCGGCGCCGCGGTGACCCGCTGGGCGTGCGCGAGATGGCAGGCGTCGTGGTAGGCGGCCCGGACCGGCAGGGGGTGCCGGGCCGCGGCCGGGCCGCCCGCGGTCTCGAACAGGCCGGCCAGGAACTCGGCGAAGTCGCGGACCTTGGCGCTGAGCGCGGCGGCCCGCGCGGCCCACGCCGGATCGCCGGCCAGCAGTTCGGCGTACTCCTTCATCGCCGACCCGCAGCCCGCGGAGTTGACCACGATCGCGTCCACGTCCGCCTGCTCGAACGTGGAGATGGCGTGCCGCGCGAAGGCGGCCGCCTCCCCGGTCCGGCCCGAGTGCAGCGACAGCGCCCCGCAGCACGCCTGCCCGCGCGGGATGACCACGTTGCAGCCCTCCGCCGCGAGGACCCGCGCGGTCGCGATGTTGACCTGCGGGAAGAAGACGGACTGCACGCATCCGGTGAGCATCCCGGCCACCGCGCGGCGTGTCCCGCGCGCCGGGACCCGTTCGGGCAGCCGCCCAGCCGGCACCGGCGCGCCCGGCTTCGGGGCCAGGCTCATCGCCGCGCCGAGGACCGGTGAGATGCGGCCCGGCAGCCCACTGCGGGCCACCAGCCGGTTCAGGCCGGTGCGCTGCAGTGCCCGCAGCGGGCCCGCGAGCACGCGGAGCCGGCGGGGGTAGGGGAACACGGCGAAGATCGCCGAGCGTGCGACGCGGTCGCGCAGCGGCCGGTGCCGGCCCCCGCCGACTGGAACCCCGCCGGGCGCGACATTCGTGCCGGAACCGTCACCGGGACCGGCTTCCGGCCCGTCCGCCCCGGCGACCTCGTACACCCCCGGGCCGGCTTCCGCCGCGACGGCGGGCGCGTGGGCTGGGTCATCCGTCCACGACCGCGCGGCCTCGATGAGCCGGTCGTACTGGACGCCGGACGGGCACGCGGTCACGCACGCCATGCAGCCCAGGCAGCGGTCGAAGTGCCCGGCTGCTGTGGAGCTGAGCCCGGCGCCGTCAAGGACCTGCGTGACCAGGTGGATCCGCCCGCGGGGGGAGTCCATCTCCTCGCCCCACAGCGCGTAGGTGGGGCAGGCGGGCAGGCAGAACCCGCAGTGCACACAGTCGCTGGCCAGCTCGCGCAGCTTGCTGCCGTCCAATCAGATCCCTCCGGCCTACCGGATCGCCCCGGTCAATCCAATCCCTCAGAACCGTCCGGCGAAACGTCCCGGCGCCATCGTGTTACCCGGGTCGAACTGGCGCTTGACCGCGCGCATCAGGGCCAGCGCGGGAACCGGGCCCCACATGTCGACGGACGCCCGCACCGGCGCCGGCGCGGTCAGCACCACGACGCTCCCGCGCGCCAGCGCGCCGGGGTGGCCGACGCCGCCGTGCCCGGTGGCCGCGCGCAGCGCCCGGACGAACACGGCCACCTGGCCCGTGTCCTCGCCGGGGTCCAGGGACACGTACATCACCCCGGCCCCGGCCGAACCGGTCACCGCCGGGGCCACGCCCGTGTCGACGGCGACCGCGTTGATCGCGTCGAGAACCCGGCGCAGTTCCGCGGCCCAGAATGCGACGCGGATCAGGGTGCCGCGCACGGGTCCGGCGGCCGCCTCGCCCCGCCGCGCCCACCATTGCCCCCACCATGGGGGCGCCGCCAGCGAGGTCAGCGCGCCGTGCCCGAGCACCCCGGCCATCCGGCTGGCGCGCTCGCTGACCCCGGACGCGTTGCCCTCGAGCAGGACGCCGACCTGGACCGGCGCGCCCGGCCCGGCCCGGTCGATCTCGGCCGCCGACGCCTGCAGCGGGGCGGCCGCCGCGGTCAGCACGGCCTCCGCTGCCGCGGCGGCGTCGTCGTACTCCCTGGTCACGTACGTGGTGTGCGCCGCCAGCGGATGCAGGCGGAAAGTGGCCCCGGTGATCAGCCCCAGCGTCCCGAACGACCCGGCGAACAGCTTGCCGATGTCGTAGCCGGCCACGTTCTTGACGACCTTCCCGCCGGAATGGGCCACGTGGCCGTCGGGCCGCACCACCGTGATCCCGATCAGCAGGTCGCGCGGCGTGCCGTAGCGCAGCCGCAGCGGGCCGGCCGCGCCGGTGGCGATCATCCCGCCGGCTGTCGCGGCCGCCGGGCCCTCCAGCGCGAGCCGCTGTCCCTTCCCGGCGAGCACCTCACCGAGCTGCCCCAGGGTGACGCCCGCCTCGGCCCGCACCACCAGGTCACCGGCCGCGTACTCGAGGATGCGGTTCATCCGGGTCATGTCCGCGACCACGTTGCAGCGGGCCGGCGGCGGTCCCCAGGAGATCGTCCGCCCGCTGCCGCGCGGCACGACGGTAAGGCCCAGGGAGGCGGCGGCGCTTATCACCCTCGCGGCCTGCTCCACCGTGCCGGGGTAGGCCACGCAGGCGGGCGCGACCCCGGCCACCGCGTCCGCGGGACCGGCCTCGCTGACGACCGCGCCCGTCCCGGCGAGCGCCACGGCGACCTCCGCACCCGCGGTCACAGCCCCACCCGGGCCCGTTCGGCATGATCCAGCGCGTCCCGCGCCCACGCGTCCGGGCCGGTCTTTACCCGCAAAGGTGTCATTGCATGTCCCCCGTCACCCGCAAGGGCGCCATTGCGTGTACAGGCGCGCGACGTGCGTGAGGTGCGCGGGGCCCGTGAGGCGCGCGGGGTGCGAGCGGTACCGGCGGGCATGCGGGAGCGGGGCATCAGAAGAGGTCCACTTCGCCGGCGGCGACCGCGGGGTGCGGCGCGCGGCGGACGCCGGGGACCTCCCCGCACAGCCGCGGCGTCGGGAACACCTTGCCCGGGTTGCACAAGTTGCGCGGGTTGAACGCGCAACGCAGCAGTTGCATCGTATCCAGGTCGTCCGCGCCGAACATCTTGGTCATGTGGCGGGACTTGTCGACACCGACGCCGTGCTCCCCGGTGATCGACCCGCCCGCCTCGATGCACAGGTCCAGGATCTGGCCCGACACCTCCTCGGCCGCCTCGCCCGCGCCCGCGATGCTGTCGTCGAACAGGACCAGCGGGTGCAGGTTGCCGTCGCCGGCGTGGAAGACGTTGGCGACCCGCACGCCCTTCACCCCGGCGGACAGCTCCGTGATCCTGGCCAGGACCTTCGACAGCGCGGTGCGCGGCACCACCCCGTCCTGGACGATGTAGGCGGGGCTGATCCGGCCCACCGCGGCGAACGCGGATTTGCGCCCGGCCCAGATCCGGGCGCGTTTGGCCGGGTCGTCGGCCACCCGGATCTCGCCCGCGCCCGCCTGCTCGCACAGCTCACGGACGGCCGCGCGGTCCGTTTCCACGTCGGCCGCCGGGCCGTCCAGCTCGACGATAAGCACCGCTCCGGCCCCGGCCGGGTAATTGCAGTGCACGGCGGCCTCGGCGGCCTCGATCGACAGCGCGTCCATCATCTCGATCGCGGCCGGCACGATGCCCGCCGCGATGATCGAGGACACGGCCGTCCCGCCCTGGCTGGTGCTGCCGAACGCCGCCAGCAGGCAGGTGACCGCCTCGGGCAGCGGCGTCAGCCTGACCACGATCTTGGTGGCGATGCCGAGCGTGCCCTCCGACCCGGTAAACGCGCCGAGCAGGTCGTACCCGGCCGACGCGCCCGTGCCGTCGCCGAGCCAGACCAGCTCACCGTCGGGGGTGACGATCTCCAGCCCGGTCACGTGGTGCACGGTGAACCCGTGCTTCAGGCAGTGCGCCCCGCCGGAATTCTCCGCGACGTTGCCGCCGACCGAGCAGATCACCTGGCTGGACGGGTCCGGGGCGTAGAAGAACCCGAACCGCTCGACGGCCTGGCTGACCGAAAGGTTCGTGACCCCCGGCTCCACGATGGCGCGCCGGCTGGCCGGGTCGATCTCCAGGATCTTCCGCATCCGCGAGGTGACGACGAGCACACCGTCCGAACGCGGCAGCGCCCCGCCGGACAGGCCGGTGCCCGAGCCGCGCGCGACGAACGGGACACCCGCCGCAGCGCAGGCCCGGACCACCGCGGCGACCTGATCGGCCGTTTCCGGCAGGACGACCAGCCCCGGCGCCGCCCGGTGCGAGGTGAGCCCGTCGCAGTCGTATGTGGCCAGGTCGAGCGGGTCCGAGACCACCCCGGCCGCCCCGCAGATCTGCGTCATCACCGGGATCAGCGACGCGGTTGTGGACGCAGCGACCGGCAGCCCGGCCGCGTCCAGCCCCGGGACACGCGTTGCCCGGCCGGCCGGGGCATCCGGAGGCTGGGCCGTCATCAGGGCATGCGCTCATAGGCGGGGATCGTCAGGAACTCGGCGTAGTTGCCGGCCAGCGCCACCTCTGTGAACAGCGCGGTGGCCTGGCCGAAGCGTTCCGCGTCGAACGCCTCACCCAGCTGCTCGCGGATGCTGGCCAGCTCCTCGTCGATCATCTGCTCCACCCGCTCCCGGGTCACCTTGGGCCCGTCCTCGAGCAGGACGTCGTTGTGCAGCCACTGCCAGACCTGAGAACGCGCGATCTCCGCGGTGGCGGCGTCCTCCATCAGGTTGTAGATGGCGACCGCGCCGTTCCCGCCCAGCCAGGACGCGAGATACTGGATGCCGACGCTGATGTCGTTGCGCAGCCCCGCCTCGGTGATCGTGCCGGGCGTCTTGCTCACGGCGAGCAGATCCGCGGCGCTCACGCTGACCTCGTTGCGCAGCCGGTCCAGCTGGTTCGGCTTGCTGCCCAGCACGCCGTCGAAGATCTCGCGGCAGACCGGCACCAGGTCGGGGTGCGCGACCCAGGACCCGTCGAAGCCGTCGGATGATTCCCGCGACTTGTCCTCACGGACCTTGGCCAGCGCCTTCTCGTTGACCTCCGCGTCCCGCCTGCTCGGGATGAACGCCGCCATCCCGCCGATCGCGTGCGCGCCGCGGCGGTGGCACGTCTTGACCAGCAGCTCGGTATAGGCCCGCATGAACGGCGCGGTCATCGTCACCTGGTTCCGCTCCGGCAGGACGAACTCGCGGCCCCGGGTGCGGAACTTCTTGATGATGCTGAACAGGTAGTCCCAGCGGCCCGCGTTCAGCCCGGCCGAATGCTCCCGCAGCTCGTACAGGATCTCGTCCATCTCGAACGCCGCCGGGATGGTCTCGATCAGCACTGTGGCGCGGATCGTGCCGCGCGGGATGCCGAGCGCGTCCTGCGCGATGGTAAAGGCGTCGTTCCACAGCCGCGCCTCGAGGTGGCTCTCGGTCTTGGCCAGGTAGAAGTAGGGGCCCTTGCCCTTGGCGAGCTGCTTGCGGGCGCTGGTCGCCATGTAGAGCGCGAAGTCGGTCAGGCTGCCCGCGGCGCGGCGGCCGTTGACCAGGATGTGCTTCTCGTCCAGGTGCCAGCCGCGCGGCCGGACCACGATCGTGGCCAGCTCCTCGTCGGGCCGCAGCCCGTACTCCTTGTCCTCGGCGAAGAAGTCGATCGTGCGGTCCAGCGCGTCCTTGAGGTTCAGCTGGCCGGTGATCATGTTGTCCCACAGCGGGGTATTGGCGTCCTCGAAGTCGGCTAGCCACACTTTGGCGCCCGAGTTGAGCGCGTTGACCGCCATCTTCTTCTCGGTGGGGCCGGTGATCTCCACTCGGCGGTCGGCGAGGCCCACGGCGGGCAGCGCGACCTGCCAGGTCGGGTCCTCCCGGATGTGCCTGGTCTCGGGCAGGAAGTCGAAACTCCCGCCGGCGATGATCTCAGCCTGCCGCTGCTGGCGCGCGGCGAGCAGTTCGGCCCGGCGGCCGGCCAGTTCCCCGTGCAGCGTCGCGATCAGGCTGATCGCCTCGGGAGTAAGAATCTCGTCGTAACGATCCCCGGCAGGGCCGGTGATCTCAACGCCATCGGTGCCCGGCATGAATAACTCCTCCGCAGTCTGCTTTACATCCTAGGCAGATCGGGTCCCGTGGTACGAGCCCCGTACCTGCGGCCCCGCTCATCCGGTACCCGTGGCCCGGCTCGCCGCGCGCCCGTACGTCGCGTACATCGCGGACAGTAAGCTTTGTTACCTGCCAGTAACGGATATCGGCCCGGTAACGCTATCGGGGCGGATACGCGGAGGTCAAAGGGGCTGGCCAGTCAGTGAGGGGCTGGCCAGATTGACAGCCGGGGCCGGCCGCGGCGCCTGCGGCCGGACCGCGGTGCTCACGCGGTGCTCACGCGGTGGCCCGCAGGCGAAGGGCGGCCCCGCGCGGCGGCGGCCCGCTCCCACGCGGCCGCCGGCTCGCCCGTGGAATAGGCCGCGGGCGAACAGCGCTAATTACGAAGCCAATGCCCTGATCTGTTATGCTCGTAGGTCCGCACAATGAGGCTTGGGTAATTAATGAGGCTTGGGTGATTAATGAGGCTTGGGTAATTAATGAGGCTTGGGTGATTAAAACCGACTGCGGGGAGTATAGCAAATCAAATGCCCGATCGTCAAACTGAGTCTGCTCTTTCCGAATCCATTCGGACAGAGCAGGACTACGTTTCCATGCTGTACCGGCTGCTGGACGCGGCGCGGGAGCGGAGCGAGGCGGCCCTGCATGAGGTGCAAGGGCGCGGCGGTGCGGGCGGCACCTTCGCGGCCCGCGTGGAGCGCGAAGTCTCGGCCGCCGAGCAGGCCAGGAGGCTTTCCCAGCTGAACGGCGTGGAACGCGGCCTTTGCTTCGGGCGAATGGACGACACCGCTGGCCACACCTTTTATATCGGCCGTATCGGGTTGCACGATGAGGAGTATGAGCCGGTCCTTATTGACTGGCGGGCACCGGCGGCGCGCCCTTTTTACGCGGCCACGCCGAATGATCCGGCCGGCCTGCTCCGCAGGCGTCATCTCTATACCCGGGGCCGCACCGTGGTCGGGGTCGACGATGAGGTATTCGACCTCGACCAGATGAGTGAGGCGGACCGGCGCGGCCTGGTCGGCGAGGCCATGCTGCTGGCGACGGTCCGGCGCGGCCGCACGGGGCGGATGAGCGACGTGGTCGCCACCATCCAGGCCGAACAGGACCGGGTGATCCGTTCGGCCCTGGCCGGCGTCCTGGTGGTCCAGGGCGGCCCGGGGACGGGCAAGACCGTGGCGGCGCTGCACCGCGCGGCGTTCCTGATCTACACCCACCGCAAGACCCTGGAGCGGCGCGGTGTGCTGATCATCGGCCCGAACGCGACCTTTCTCCGTTACATCAGCCAGGTGCTGCCGTCCCTGGGCGAGACCGACGTGGTGCTGTCCTCGCTGGGGGAACTGTTCCCCGGCGTCCGCGCGACGGGCGAGGACACGCCGGGGGCCACCGTGGTCAAGGGCGATCTGCGGATGGCCGGGATCCTGCGGGCCGCGATCCGGGACCGGCAGCGGGTCCCGCGGCACGACCTGAAGATCGTCATCGACGGGGTGACGCTGCGGGTGCCGGCCGCCGTCTGCGAGCGCGCCCGCGACCGGGCCCGTGCGCTGCGCAAGCCGCACAACGTGGCGCGCAAGCTGTTCGTCACCGAGATGCTCGACGCGCTCGCGGCCGAAGAGGCCGTGGTGCTCGGGCGCACCCTGGATGATGAGGACCGGCCCTGCACCCGGGCGCGGCTATGGGACGAGGGCCCGGTCTGCCGGGCACTGGACGAGCTGTGGCCGTTCCTCACCCCGCAGCAGCTGCTGGCCGGCCTGTTCGGCGAGGAAGATGCCCTGCGCCGGGCTGCTCCCCGTCTTTCCCACGCCGAACGGGCCCTGCTGCTCCGATCCCCGGCGCGGGAGCCGGCCGGCCCGGACGCCCGGCGCTCCCGGTCCGCCGGCCGCTGGACGGTGACGGCGGCCCCGCGTTCCCCGGCGGCCGGCGGTGACTGGACCGTGGCGGATGTCCCGTTGCTGGACGAGGCCGCCGAACTGCTCGGCGGCGACGACTCGGCGGACAGGGCGATGCGCCGGGCCGCGGAACGCCAGCGGCGCGAGGAAGAGGAGTACGCCCAGGGCGTGCTGGAGCTCACCGGCCTGGCCGGCCAGGGCCTGCTGGACGCCGCGACGATCGCCGGCCGCAACCGCGGCGAAGGCCCCGGCCTGACCACCGCCGAACGTGCCGCCGCGGACCGGTCCTGGGCCTACGGGCACGTCATCGTGGATGAGGCCCAGGAGCTGTCCGCGATGGCGTGGCGGATGATCATGCGCCGGGTCCCCACCCGCTCGCTGACCGTCGTCGGCGACGTGGCCCAGACGGGGAACGCCGCCGGCGCCCGCTCCTGGGGCGAGATGCTCGACCGCTACGTCAGGGGCCGCTGGCGCGAGGAGCGGCTGACCGTGAACTACCGCACCCCGGCCGAGATCATGACCGTGGCCACGGACGTCCTCGCCGCCTTCGCCCCGGGCGAGCACCCGCCCGAGTCGGTCCGCGAAGAAGGCGCCCGCCCCCGCGCCATCCGGGTCTCCCCGGCCGGGGAGTTCGGGACCGGGGTGGCGAAGGTCGTGACGGAGGAGGTCGCCGGGCTGACGGCAGCGGAGGAGGGCCGCCTCGCGGTGATCGCCCCCGCCACGCGGCTGGCCGGGCTGGCCGCGGCTATCCCGGGTGCGGTGGCCGGCGACCGCGCCGAGGCGCTGGACTCACCCGTCGCCCTGCTGACCGTCACGCAAGCCAAGGGCCTGGAGTTCGACCGGGTTGTGCTGGCCGACCCGGCCGGGATCCTCGCCCAGTCGCCCAAGGGCGGCCATGACCTCTACGTGGCGATCACCCGCGCCACCCACCGGCTCGCCGTCGTCTACGAAGGCGAACTGCCGCCGGTTCTCGACGCCCTGCGCCCATCCCCGGAGGGCCGGGGAGCGTGACGGGTTAGCGGGCGTGCGGAGCCGGCCGGCGGGCGGGCGGCGCGTTCGCGGTACAGGCCGGCCCACCCGGCGGCCTCCAGCGCCTGCACGGGCTGGCCCGGAGGGATCCCGGCGCGCCGCAGCGCGTCCTTTCCGCTGCGCCCCATGGCCGTTCGCGCCGCTGCACCGATCGTCAGGTGGCCAGTGCTGAAGATGCGAGCCGCGAAATCCTGGTACTGCCTGCGCTCCGGCCAGGGCAGCAACGGCACGTCACGATGCTCCACGATCAGGGTGGCCGCGTCGGTACGCGGTACGGGGCGGAAGGCATCCTGGCGAAAGGCCAGGCCTGGCCGGAACTGATACCACGGCCACCACTGGACGTTGAACAGGTTCCCGCCCCAGCGGCCGGCCCGCTTCCCCACGTACTCGCTCTGCAGCAGGAACACCGCTCCCCGGACCGTCTCGGGACCAAGCTCGAGTGCGTGCCGCAGGATCTGGGTGCCGGTCCCGAAGGGCAGGTTGCCGATGAGGACGACCGGACGTTCCTCTGGGCGCCAGGTCGCAGCGTCAGCCCTGCGGACCCGGACCCCGGTGAGCCGGCGCTGCTCGAGCTGGTCCGCCCAGTACGGGTCGATCTCCAGCGCGAGCACCGGATACCCGGCCGCGGTGAGCGCCTGCGTGATCTGCCCCGAGCCGGCGCCGATCTCGACGACGTGGGCGCCGGCGGGGACGCTGAGCTGGCCGGCGAACGCCCTGGCGTCGCCGGCGACCCTGAAGAAGTTCTGGCTGAGCTGGCGGCGCCGGTCACCGGCCGTTCCGCCGGAGGGACTGCGAGGCTGCCCGCGGCGCGGATGAGCCCTCGGTGGCAACGCAGGTTCCTCACATCAGTCCGGACGCGGAACCTCAACGTACCAGCGCGCGATCCGTACCGGCCGGCGCTGCCGCTCTCTTTCCCGGCCGGAAGGTTGCCGCAGGTGGGGAGCTGACCGGGCGCGCGGGCGGGGATGGCGGGCACAACGAGGGCCGTGCGGTTGTTAACCAAACGACATTCCGCCGTGCCCGTGGCACTATCGGGATCACGGTCTTAGCTGGCGCCCGGCCGGGCGCCCTGTCCTTGGAGGACAATGACAGCATTCTCCGGCGAGCGGCCAAACCTGACCGGCACCGACCTGACCGGCACCGACCTGACCGGCACCGACCTGACCGGCACCGACCTGACCGGCACCGACCCGACCGGCACCGATCCCAGGCCCGGCGACGCGGACGTGTTCACCGGGCCCGTTGCGGCCGACGGGCTGGCCGGCCGCGGCGGGAGCGACGGGGCCGATGGGCTCAGCGGGCACCGCGTAAACCGCCGGTTCCCGAAGCCGGCCGCCGGTCCCGGTGAACTCGACCGGGAAGAGCGTCAGTCGCTCCGCCGGGTAGCGGGCCTGTCGACCGAGCTCCAGGACATCACCGAGGTCGAGTACCGCTCGTTCCGCCTGGAGCAGGTGGTCCTCATCGGCGTCTGGACGGAAGGCAGCCTCGCCAGCGCGGAGAACTCGATGCGGGAACTGAGCCGTCTCGCCGAGACGGCGGGGTCGCAGGTCCTGGAGGGCCTCATCCAGCGGCGTGGACGGCCAGACTCCGCCACCTACGTCGGAGCGGGCAAGGCCGTCGAGCTGGCCGGCATCGTGGCGTCCGCCGGGGCGGACACGCTGATCTGCGACGGCGAGCTCTCGCCCAGCCAGCTCCGGCGCCTGGAAAGCATCGTCAAGGTCAAGGTGATCGACCGCACCGCGCTGATCCTCGACATCTTTGCCCAGCACGCCCGCAGCCGGGAGGGCAAGGCCCAGGTCGAGCTGGCGCAGCTCGCGTACCTGCTGCCCCGGCTCCGCGGCTGGGGCGAGTCGATGTCCCGGCAGGCGGGTGGCCGGGTCGCGGGCGGCGGCGGCGGGATCGGGACCCGCGGCCCCGGCGAGACCAAGATCGAGACCGACCGGCGCCGGATCCGTGCGCGGCTGGCCAGGCTCCGCCAGGAGATCTCCGGAATGGCCACCGGCCGGGAGGTCCAGCGCGGCCAGCGCCGTCGCCGCGACGTTCCCTCGGTCGTCATCGCGGGCTACACCAACGCCGGCAAGTCGAGCCTGCTGAACCGGCTCACCGGAGCCGGTGTCCTGGTCGAGGACGCGCTGTTCGCCACGCTGGACCCGGCCGTCCGGCGGGCCCGGACCCCATCCGGCCGGGCGCTCACCCTCACCGACACCGTTGGCTTCGTCCGGCACCTGCCGCACCAGCTGGTGGAGGCGTTCCGGTCGACGCTGGAGGAGACTGCCGACGCCGACCTGATCCTGCACGTGGTCGACGGGTCCGACCCGGAACCGGAGGCGCAGATCGCCGCGGTCCGCGGGGTTCTCGCCGAGATCGGCGCCGGTAACGTGCCGGAACTGGTCGTCATCAACAAGTCCGACGCGGCCGACCCGATCGTGGTGGCGGGTCTCCGGCGGCGCGAGCGCGGCAGCGTGCTGGTGTCCGCGCGGACCGGCGCCGGGCTGGGGAAGCTGCGGGACGCGCTGGAAGAGGCGCTGCCCCGGCGCGACCGTGAGGTCCAGGCCCTGGTGCCGTACAGCCGGGGTGACCTGGTGGCCCGGGCTCACGACGAAGGTGAGGTCCTGCGCGTCGGCCACGGTGCGGACGGAACGGAACTGCAGGCCCGCGTCCCCCCGGCGCTCGCGGCCGAACTGGAGCGCTTCGCGGTCGCGCCCGGCCTCGGCGCGCTGGCCCGGTAAGGGTCCGCGTTCGGCCCGGCCCGGTGGCCCGGTAAGGGCCCGCACCCGGGCCCCGGCCCGCCCGGTGGCCCCCGCCCGGCCCGGCGCGCCCGTAGTGAAGCTGCGCGAGCCCGCGCACCATGTCAGCGCCCCGCGCGTGCTGGGCGACGGTGCGCAGCCGGCCCGTTCGGGAAACCAGCTGTTAACGGTTCGTTCACGTGCCTTAACGCGGCCGGGGCGGAAGATCAGCGCGGCCTGTCGTCACTCTCAGTGAGGAGATTATCGCCGGATCTAACGGGCAGATAACGGGATATTATTCCTTCTGTGATCTGCGCGGGATGCGTGGGATGCTGACGATTGCCGTCAAGATCGGGTTTGTCGGTCTTCTTGCGCATTGCCGGTATGCATGCGCGCTGGCGCCCGCCGGGCTACCTTCAGCAAACCTCGCCGGATCCGGCGTTTTTGCCTTATTCCGGCATGCTTTAGGCGTATTGTTCTAGCTACGCACAGGTAGTTGCCGGCTGGCTGGCCGAGCGCGTCACTACGGCGCGATCCCGGGTCCGCCACCTGCATGTGCACCTGCATGTGCGGGCGGTCGGCACGTGCATTGGCCTGGATGCACAAGTAAGTGGAGGCAGAGGTGAGTGGCCTGCCGGGACGCTCTCCGCGGTTCATGATGAACGGAAGCTCCCGGGCCGCCGAGAAAGGGCTGTGTTTTTGCCAAAAGCCTTGTACGAGGTCCTTGCGGTGCAATACGGTGACGCAAACGATATGCTGGCTGGCGCATGCGCGCGTGCAGCCTTGTAACGTAGGCCCGCGCGATCCGCTTCCAGGAGTACGTTCCGGCATCTGTGCCTGCCGTACGACTCACGGCAGGTGACCGCTCATGACGTACGGAACCATCACCCCCGGTTCCCGATGTGTAGGGGTTTACCGTTGACTGTCCGTTTGATGACCAACATCGGTCGCCTGTGGACGGGGTCAGAGATCCTGAGCAACGCAGCCATCCTTACCAAGGATGAGCGGATTGCCTGGGTCGGCCCTGCGGCCGAGTTGCCGCAGCGCATACCCGGCGTGGTGGATGACATCGTTGATGTCGACCACGTTGAGAACCTGGGCGGCGCCCTGGTGACGCCGGGCCTGATCGATGCGCACAGTCATCCCGTGTACGCCGGTAACCGGTGGGCGGAGCTGACCATGCTGGCGGCCGGTTCGACCCCCGCCGAGATCAATTCCGCCGGCGGCGGGATCTCGTCCACCGTCACCGTGACCCGCGGAACCGACCCCTGGACGCTCTGCAACGGAGTTCGCGAGCGCCTCAACGGCTGGCTGATGTCGGGTACCACGACGGTCGAGGCGAAGACCGGCTATCACCTGACCCGCGACGGCGAACTCGCCGACGTCCGCATGCTCCGCTCGCTCGAAAGCGAGCCCGGAATGCCGCGGATGCACGTGACCTTCCTCGCCGCCCACTCGGTGCCGCCGGAGTTCTTCGGGCGCCGTGCCGACTACATCGACGCCGTGAGTTCCTGGTGTCCCGACGCGGCGGCGGCCGGGGCCGACAGCGTGGACGTCTACTGTGAGGACGGCCGTTTCACCGAAGCCGAGGCCCGGTGGATCCTGAGCGCCGGCCGCAGGTCGGGGCTGCTGCCGCGGATCCACGCCTGCGGTCAGTCCCGCATCGGCGCCGCCCGGCTGGCCGCCGAAATCGGCTGCGCGTCCGCGGACATGCTGCACGCCGCCGACGATGACGACGTGGCCGCGCTCGCCCGGGCCGGAGTGGCGGCGGTCGTCTGCCCGGCCACCTCCCTGCAGACCCACGGCGCGCCGCCGGTACGGGCCCTGCTCGACAAGGGCGTGGCCGTCGCGCTCGGGTCTGACCACACGCCGGGCGGGAACGGGATCACGTCGATGTCCCTCGTCGTCTCGCTGGCCGTGTGGCACTTCGGGATGAGCGTCACGGAGGCGCTGCGGGCCGCGACGATCGGCGGGGCGCACGCCCTCCGGGCACCCGACCGCGGCGCCATGGCCCGCGGCCGCTACGCAGACATCGTGCAGTGGGATGCCGACCACGAGGGCGCGTTCGTCTGGGCCTACGGTCTCACGCCGTACCGCATCTGGCGTGGCGGCGAGCCCGTCGCGGCCGCCATCTGACCAGAACGCGGGGCGCGTTCCGGATGACGGATCGCGTCCGGCCGCGGTGTGCGCTGGCGGCTGAATTCATGGCATGCTGCGGGGCATGACCGCACGCTCAGACGCCCCGGCGAGCGCTCCCGGTGCGCCCTCCACGGCCCCCGCACGCCCCGCGCCCGTCAACGTCATCGTCGGCGAAGAGGAATTGCTCGTCGAGCGGTCCGTCCGCGCCCTGATCACCGCCGGGCTGGCCCTGGCCGCCGAAGCCGGAATGACGGGCACAGATGACCGAACGGGCCCGGGCGACCCGGCCACCGCGTCAGGTGACATCCACGATGTGGCCGCGGCGGACCTCGCCGCGGGCGAGCTGGCGTCGCTGACATCCCCATCGCTGTTCGGCGGGGGAGGGGTGGTCGTGATCCGCTCGGCCCAGGACGCGCGCAAGGAGGTCGCCGACGAGATCACGCGGTACGCGGCTGATCCGGCACCCGACATAGTTCTGATCATCACGCACGCCGGCGGGGCCAAGGGAAAGGCCCTCCTGACGTCGCTCACCGGCCTGGCCGGGGGCGGCTCCGCGGGCCGGGGCGGTGACCGCGGCGCGCGTGGCGCCAGCGCCGGGGGACGGGACGGTCGCGCGGCCGGGACCGTGGCGGTGATCGAATACCCGACGATCACCCGGTTCTCCGACCGGCTCGATTTCGCCCGCGGCGAGTTCCGCCGCGCCGGACGGGTGGCGGATGAGGGGGGCCTGCGCGCCCTGCTCGACGCCGTGGGATCGGACCTCAGGGAGATCGCCGCCGCGTGCAGCCAGCTGGCGGCGGACGTGGAGGGCCACATCGGCGAGGAGGCCGTCGCCCGCTACTACCACGGCCGGGCGGAGGCGAGCGGGTTCACAGTGTCCGACCGCGCCGTCGAGGGGCGGCTGGCCGACGCGCTGGAGCAGCTCCGGTGGGCACTGGCCACCGGTGTGCCGCCGGTGCTCATCACCAGCGCGCTCGCCCTGGGGGTACGGCTGCTCGGCCGGGTTGGCGCCGCGCCGCGGGGCAAGAACAGCGCCGCCCTCGCGGCCGAGGTGGGCGCGCCGCCGTGGAAGATCGACCGGGTCCGCCAGCAGTTGCGGGGCTGGGCGCCGGAGGGCGTCGCCCAGGCACTGCAGGTGGTCGCCGAGGCCGACGCGCAGATCAAGGGGGAAGCGGCCAGCCCCGGCTTCGCACTCGAACGCGCCGTGCGCCGCATCGTCGCCTGCCGCAACTGACGCCCGGGATCAGGTGTTTGTGCGGGGGGCGCCCGTCCCGGGCATGGAGTCCGAGCGGGGAAGCTCAGCTGCCCTGCAGCTCGGCGGAGCGCCTGGTGATCGCAGACTTACGGTTGGCGGCCTGCTTCTTGTGAATGACGCCCTTGCTCGCCGCCTTGTCGAGCTCGCGGCAGGCGGTGCGCATCGCCGTCGTCGCGCTGTCCACGTCGCCTGCGTCCGCGGCCTCGCGGAAGTTGCGCACGTACGTCTTGAGAGACGACTTGACCGCCTTGTTGCGCTGACGGCGCTGCTCGTTCTGCTTGTTGCGCTTGATCTGGCTCTTGATATTCGCCACGCGAAAGCCTCGCTCGGAATCTGTTGAGGTCGTCCATACGGTCTGAGGAAACAACGCCGCGTCCGGCGCGACCGCATGCGGCCAGGCGCGACTAGGCGACGACGAAGGATATCCGAGATAGCGGCCGATACTCAAACCGGACCGGGCAAGGGCACCCTCCCGCACATGCGACCATGGGACAGCCAGACCGGCGGAATGTACTCTCACCAAACGGATGCCAGTGTCAGCTATGACGGGTTCGGCTGAGGCCGAACGCACCGGGCCGGGCCGGACCGACCCCGCGGTGATCCGCAATTTCTGCATCATCGCGCACATCGACCACGGCAAGTCGACGCTCGCCGACCGCATGCTGCAGCTCACCGGCGTGGTCGCGGGCCGGAACATGCGCGCCCAGTACCTGGACCGGATGGACATCGAGCGGGAACGCGGCATCACCATCAAGAGCCAGGCGGTCCGGCTGCCGTGGACCGGCCAAGACGGCCGGCGGTACGTGCTGAACCTCATCGACACCCCCGGCCATGTCGACTTCTCCTATGAGGTGTCGCGCTCGCTCGCGGCGTGCGAGGGTGCGGTGCTGCTCGTCGACGCGGCGCAGGGCATCGAGGCGCAGACGCTGGCCAACCTATATCTGGCGCTCGAAGCGGACCTGCAGATCATCCCGGTCCTCAACAAGATCGACCTGCCCGCGGCCCAGCCGGAGCGGTACGCGGCGGAGATCGCCGGCATCATCGGCTGCGGCCCCGGCGACGTGCTGCGCGTCTCGGCCAAGACGGGGGAGGGCGTGCGGGAGCTGCTGCACGCGATCGTCGAGCAGGTTCCGGCGCCGGCCGGCGATCCGTCGGCGCCGGCCCGCGCGCTGATCTTCGACTCGGTGTACGACACCTACCGCGGCGTCGTCACGTACGTCCGGGTCGTCGACGGGCTGCTGTCCAAGCGTGAGCGCAGCATGATGATGTCGACCGGTTCCGCCCATGAGACGCTCGAGGTGGGGGTGATCTCCCCGGAGCCGCAGCCGTCCGACGGCCTCGGCGCCGGCGAGGTCGGCTACCTTATCACCGGCGTGAAGGACGTCCGGCAGGCGCGGGTCGGCGACACGGTGACCGCGGCCGTGCACGGGGCCACCGAACCCCTGCCCGGATACGACCACCCGCGCCCGATGGTGTTCTCCGGCCTGTACCCGGTGGACGGTGACGACTACCCGGAACTGCGGGACGCGCTGGACAAACTGCGGCTGAACGACGCCGCGCTGGGCTATGAACCGGAGACCTCGGCGGCCCTGGGGTTCGGCTTCCGGTGCGGCTTTCTCGGCCTGCTGCACATGGAGATCGTGCGGGAGCGGCTGGAGCGGGAGTTCGGCCTGGAACTGATCTCCACCGCGCCAAACGTCGTCTACCGCGTGGTCATGGAGTCCGGGGTCGAGCTGACCGTGACCAACCCGAGCGACTTCCCCAGCGGGGGCGGCCCCAGCGCCATCGTGCCGGGCAACGCGACGGGCCCGGACGGCAAGGCCGTCGGCGGGAAGATCGGATGCGTGTACGAGCCGATCGTCCGGGCCACGGTCATCTCGCCCAGCGACTACATCGGGACCATCATGGATCTGTGCCAGGGCCGGCGCGGCTCGCTGGACGGCATGGAGTACCTGTCGTCCGACCGGGTCGAGATCCGCTACACGATGCCGCTGGCCGAGATCATCTTCGACTTCTTCGACCAGCTCAAGTCGCGGACCCGCGGGTTCGCGTCGCTCGACTACGAGCCGGCCGGGGAGCAGGAAGCCGACCTGGTCAAGGTGGACATCCTGCTGCAGGGACAGCCGGTCGACGCGTTCAGCCAGATCGTGCACACCGGCAACGCGCGCGAGTACGGGCTGTCGATGACGTCGAAGCTGAAGGAACTGATCCCGCGCCAGCAGTTCGAGGTGCCGATCCAGGCGGCCGTCGGGTCCCGGATCATCGCCCGCGAGAACATCCGGGCGCTGCGCAAGGACGTGCTGGCCAAGTGCTACGGCGGTGACATCACCCGGAAGCGCAAACTCCTCGAAAGGCAGAAGGAGGGCAAGCGCCGGATGAAGACGATCGGCCGCGTCGAGGTCCCGCAGGAAGCCTTCGTGGCGGCGCTGACCACCCAGCAGGCCGGCGAGAAGAAGCAGCGCTAGCGGCTACGGATGCCGGGGCGCGGCCACCCCGGCGCCCTAATGCCCGATCTTCCTGATGACGGGGGGCACCAGCACCGCGCTGTAACCGCCGCCGCGGACGTTCAGGCCGCCCGGCCCGGGACCGCCGCTGCGCGTGCTCATCGTCGTGGCCGCCAGCACCGCCACCGCGACGAGCACGACGAACAGGCCGATCGCGGTCCAGCCGAGGACGAGGCCGGCGGTCGCCATCCCGCTTCCCCGTTCCCCGGTCAGCCGGATCTGCCGGCGCGCCTTGTGGCCCAGGACCACCGCGGGTATCGCCGTCAGCCCCATCGTGAAGAATTCCATCAGACCGAAGACCAGCGACGCGATCGCCAGCGAGTTGGCCGGCGCAGGCCGGTAGGGGGTGAAGGCGGGCGGCAGCTGTGACGGCAGATCGGCGGCCAGGGCCGCGAGCTCACCGTAGGTCTTGGCGGTGTAGGCCCGCTCCATCCGGGCGGTGTACTCGTCCTGGGACAGCCTGCCCTCGGCGAAAGCCTCCTTGAGCACGTCGACCAGCTGTTCGCGGTCGGCGTCCGACGCGCGGAGCGACGGATGCATGTTGCCCACGCCATGCGGCCCGAAGAACTGTGACCGGGGACGATACGCCGGTTGGTCTGCCACCAGAGCCTCCCGCCAGGTACGACTCTCTGATTCTACCTAACTCTCGCCGGAGTAACGGATAAGCAGCCGTGCCAGTGCCCGGCTGCGCTCGCGTGTCGTCCCCCCGATGGCATAACGGGCTTCCGGGGTCTGCATCCAAGCGGGCCAACGCGTGCGAGGTAACCGGCATTAGTGCTGGCCACGCCTCAGAGTGCCCGTTCATCCGGTTGCTCCCGGCGCGGCGCTGACCTGTGCTGCTCCGGTCGGCTGGAGACCCCCAACGGCTTAATCCGGTCAACCTGGTTCTGGCGGTCGGTTAGCCTGCGCTACATGAACAACGGGCAGGTCGTCTCGGTCAACACGGGACGCGCGGCGGCGGCGGAATGGGCGGGCGAGCTTGGCCGCACCGCCATCGACAAGCGCCCCGTCACGGGCCCCGTGCGGGTCGGCCGGCTCGGCCTTGACGGCGACGAACAGGCCGACCAGGCCAGCCACGGCGGCCCGGAGCAGGCGATCTACGTCTACGCCCGCGAAGACCTCGACTGGTGGGCGCGGGAACTGGGCCGTGACGTGCGGAACGGCGCCTTCGGCGAGAACATCGTGACCCGCGGCCTGGACGTCACCGGCGCGCTGATCGGCGAGCGCTGGCGGCTCGGCACCGCTGTCGCGCAGATCACATCCTGCCGCATTCCCTGCGTGACGTTCCGCCAGTGGACCGGCGAGACCGGCTGGGTGAAGCGGTTCGCGCGCGCCGGACGGCCCGGGGCGTACCTGCGCGTGCTCGAGGAGGGCACCGTGACGCCGGGCGATGCGGTGACCGTGCTCGGCCGGCCCGGCGCCCGGGTGACGGTCGCGGAGTCGATGCGCGCCTACTACGGTGACCGGGAGCTGATGCGCCGCCTGTCGGCCGTGCCCGGGCGCAGCGCGAAATGGGACACGATCGCCCGTGGCATCCAGGGACAGCTTGCGCCCGGGCCGGGCCACGGCCAGGGCACCGGCCAGGTCAGCGCGGCCAGCTGACCGTGCCCGGCGCGCTTCCCGACGGCGACCCCGTCCCGGCGGACGGCACGCTGCCCGCCACCGCCCTCGACGGCCTTGGCCGCCGGCCGTTCGGCTGCTACGTGCACGTCCCGTTCTGCGTCACCCGGTGCGGCTACTGCGACTTCAACACCTACACCGCCGCGGAGCTGGGCGGCGGTGCCGCACGCGCGGCCTACCCGGGCCAGGCGGCCGCCGAGATCCGGCTGGCCCGCCGCGTGCTCGGCGCCGCGGACGTCCCGGTCAGCAGCGTCTTCTTCGGGGGCGGCACGCCGACCGTGCTGCCCCCGGAGCAGCTCGGTGAGCTGCTGCGGGTCATCGACGGCCAGTTCGGGCTCGCGCCGGGGGCGGAGGTGACCGTCGAGGCCAATCCGGAAACGGTAACCGAACGGACCCTGGCGCTCCTGCGCACGAACGGCGCGAGCCGGCTTTCGTTCGGCATGCAATCAGCCCTCCCGCACGTGCTGGCCGTCCTCGACCGCGTGCACGAGCCCGGCCTGCCCGCCCAGTGCGTCGCGTGGGCCCACGCCGCCGGGTTTGAGCACGTGAGCCTGGATCTCATCTACGGCACGCCGGGGGAGACCGACGCGGACTGGCGCCGGTCGCTGGAGACGGCGCTGGCGGCGGCCCCGGACCACATCTCCGCCTACGCCCTCATCGTGGCGGAGGGCACCCGGCTCGCGGCGCGGATCCGGCGCGGCGAGCTCCCGGCCCCGGACGACGACGCGATGGCCGACCGCTACCTGCTCGCCGAGGAGGTGCTCACCGCGCACGGGCTCGGCTGGTACGAGGTGTCCAACTGGGCCGCTTCCGGGGCCGCCCGGTGCGCGCACAACATGCTCTACTGGACGGGCGGCGACTGGTGGGGGGTCGGCCCCGGCGCGCACAGCCACGTCGGGGGCACCCGCTGGTGGAACGTCAAGCACCCGTCGGCCTACGCCGGGCGGCTCAGCGCCGGCGCCAGCCCCGGGCACGCGCGTGAAACGCTGACCGCAGCCGAGCGCCAGCTGGAGCGGATCATGCTGCTGACGCGGCTGTCCGACGGGTGCCCGGTCAGCGAGCTGGCACCGGCCGGGCGGGCCGTGGCCGAAAAGGCGGTGGCGGACGGGCTCGCCGACGCGTCCGCCCTGGCCGCGGGGCGCGTCGTGCTCACCCGGCCCGGCCGCCTGCTGGCCGACGCCGTGATCCGCGATCTGACCCCCTAGGCGCGTTATGTGGGTTGATCTACGGTGCGGCGAGGCAGGCCCGCATGAGGGTATGGGCGGCGATGGTCGCGGCTGTCCGGGCGAGCAGGCCCCAGAAGGTATGCGCGCCGTGGCGGGCCAGCTCCATCTGGTCGGTGATCTCCTTGAAGGTGGTCTCGATGCGGTTGCGCCACTGGGCGATGACCTTCTGCAGGATCGCCGGCATGGTCTTGCGCTGGTCCCTGGTGGGCGGGACCAGCACGGCGGTGCCGCGGGCAGCCTGGGACGCGGCGAACGCCTTGCCGTTGAACCCCTTGTCCGCGAGCAGGTCGCGGGGCGGCGGCCCGGCTTCCAGCAGGTCGGTGCCCACGTCACGCTCGCTGACGGCGGCGGGCACGATGCTCCAGGCCCGCACGATGCGGCTGCCCAGGTCGGTCTTGGCCGCCAGGCGGAAGCCGTAGAACCACTCGGCGTGCGCGGCGTCGCGGCCGAACCGGGCATGCAGGCCATTGGGGCCGGTCCAGCCGTCGGGGCCGCGGACCCGGGAGGCGTGCTTGACCGGCAGCGCGCTGGTGTCGATCTGCTGGCAGTCGTCTTCGGGCAGGCGGGCCGCCAGCGCCGCGCGGAACTGCTCGAACGCGCCCCACAGCCAGCGGGCCCGCCGGTTGAGCTCGCTTTGGTGCGGCAGTACCGGGAACAGGTGCGCCCAGTCGCGGGCCACCTCGGCGAGGAACCCGGCCTCGCTGCGGCGGCCCAGCAGCACGCGCACCTGGGTGATCGCCAGGATCTCCGCGTCGGAGCAGCCGGGCGCCGGCCCGGGCCGCGCCGGGATGACGATGGCCCTGGCCTTGATCGCATCATCGATCAGCACGTAGACGCAGACGAACAGGTCTTCGGTTGGCAGCATGGGGGTGGCCTCTGCGGGACAAGGGTTTCAGCTACCACTTGTCTGCCGCAGGGGCCATCCCATGATCAACGCGACGCGCCGTGATCAACCCACATAACTCGCCCTAGGGGCCGGGGCTACTGCAGCACGGGGACGCAGAGCCAGCCGGGGACCTCGTAGAAGTCGTCGCGGCTGGCCGAACTGGCCGCGCGGATGAGGTGGGCCAGCACCACGATCCAGAACACCAGCAGCACCGGGCCCATGATGATGAGCGCGGCCCTCACGCTGTCCAGGGCGAGCAGCCCGAAGGCGATCGCTCCGGAGACGGCGAACAGCGTCGCCGTGAGGGTCAGGTTGAACGCCTGGGCCGCGTGTGACCGGATGAAGATCGAGCTGTTCCGCCTGGCCAGGTAAATGGCCAGCGGGGCGGGTAGCCAGAAGAAGATCGCGCCCAGGTAGCAGGCCATGGCCCACCGATCGTCGCGGCTGGGACCGGGCGCCGCGGTGACCGCATCCGCCTGGCCCGTGGAGCCGGCGGTGGCCCGTGGGGCCGGCGCTGGCCCGTGGAGCCGGCGCTGGCCCGCGGGGCTGGCCTGGCCCGTGGAGCCGGCGGTGGCCCGTGGAGCCGGCCTGGTTCCCGTTCGCCGGGCCGCTGGTCACCGGGGACACGCTGGGGGGCGTCCTATCCGTCATGAGCGCGAGCTCGGCCGGGAGCGGCTGGCCCAGTGCCCAGCCCTCGTGGTGTTCCTGCAGGCCGTGAGAAACCCCAGTCCCGGGCGCCGCCGGCGTGCCGGGCGCCCAGGGCGGAACCTCAGGGTCCCACGCCGGTACCTCGGTCCCCCATGCCGAAGGCTGAGCTGGATCGGTCATCGTCCCTCGCGTTGTGTCCCGTGCTCTGGTCACGTTACTCGTTGCCCGCCACGGCAGGCTGACGGCAGGTTGCGGGTCCAGGCCACGAGGCGGGCTCCAGGCCACGAGGCGGGCTCCAGGCCACGAGGCGGGCTACAGGCCACGATCAGCCCGTCCCGGGTTCGGTCACGAAGTCGATGAGTTCCTCGACCCGCCCGAGCAGTTCCGGTTCCAGGTCGGCGAAGGTGCGCACCGAGCGCAGGATCCGCTGCCACGCGGCGGCGGTGCTATCGTCCCAGCCGATGGCGCGGAGCACTCCCTCCTTCCACGGTAGCCCGCGCGGGACCTGCGGCCAGCGGGCGATCCCGATCGCCGACGGCTTGACGGCCTGCCAGATGTCGATGAACGGGTGGCCGACGATCAGCACGCCGGGCGAGCGCAGCCCGGCGGCGATCCGGCTCTCCTTCGATCCCGGCACCAGATGATCGACGAGCACGCCCAGCCGCCGCCCCGGCCCCGGCCCGAACTCGGCCATGATCTGTGGGAGATGATCGGCGCCCTCCAGATACTCGACGACCACGCCGACGTCACGCAGGTCGTCGCCCCAGATCTTTTCCACCAGCTCGGCGTCGTGCCGCCCCTCGACATAGATGCGGCTGGCCCGGGCCAGCCGGGCCCGCGCCGCAGGCGCCGCCACCGACCCGGAGGCCGTCCGGGTGGGGGCGGACGGCACCGCCGCGGCCGCCGCGGCCGGCCGCACCAGGGTCACGCGCTGGCCTTCGAATAGGAAAGCCGCGGGCGTGAGCGGGAACACCCGCCGTCTCCCGCGCCGGTCCTCCAGCGTGATTGTGGCCTTGTCGCAGCCCACCACCGCGCCGCAGAACCTGCCCTCGGCGTCCTCGACCACCAGCCCGCGCGCCGCTTCCACCCGCGGGACCGGCTGCCGCCGGCGCCGCCCGCCCGCGGCGAGAACATCGGATCCGTACTCATGGCTTCGCACGGGACGCCTCCTCCAGCACTTCCGCTAGGCCCGGACCGTACCGGATCGTCCCCCGCCACCGGAAACGCCACGCCGCAGGAACACCAGCCACACGGGCCCGTTCGGCATAACCATGGACCGCACGGGGCCACCGGCCGGACAAGTGCAGGCACAAAACCGCGCGTGCGACAATACACTTAGCACTCGGGAAGCTTGAGTGCCAGGGAGGTGAACACGTGCTAGACGAGCGGAAGCTTGCCGTTCTCCGCGCCATCGTGGAGGACTACGTGTCCACCCACGAACCGGTGGGGTCCAAATCGCTTGTCGACCGGCACAGCCTCGACGTGTCGCCGGCGACCATCCGTAATGACATGGCGGTGCTCGAGGAGCAGGGCTACATCGCCCAGCCGCACACGAGCGCGGGCCGGGTGCCGACGGACAAGGGCTACCGCCTGTTCGTGGACCGGCTGTCCCACATGAGGCCGCTGTCCGCGGCCGAGCGGCGCGCCATCCAGACCTACCTCGCGCAGGCCTACGGCCTCGATGACGTGGTGATGCGGACGGTGCGGCTGCTCGCGCAGCTCACCCGCCAGGTGGCCGTGGTGCAGTACCCGTCGCTGACCCGCGCGGTGGTCCAGCATATCGAGCTGGTCCGGCTGGCCGCGGAGAAGCTGCTGGTCGTGCTGATCACCGACACGGGCCGGGTGGAGCAGCGGACGGTGGACCTGCCCAATTCGTGTGCGGACGGGGACGTCGCCCAGCTGCGCGCGCTGCTGAACGCCAGCCTGGGCGGGCGGAGGCTGACCGAGGCGGTGCAGATCGTCGCCGGCCTGACCGAGAGCGTTCCGCCCGCCTGGCCGAACGCGGCGGCGGTGTTCTCGGTCATCATGGCGAACCTGGTGGAGCGGAACGAGGAGCGGATCGTCTTCGGCGGGACGGCTAACCTGGCCGCGCCGGACTTCTCCCAGGGCCTCCGGGACGTCCTGCAGGCGCTGGAGGAACAGGTCGTGCTGATGAGGCTGCTCGGCCAGGCGACCGACGAGTCGCTGCTGTCCGTGCTGATCGGCACGGAGAATCCGGTCGAGGGACTGCAGACCACGTCCCTGGTGACCAGTGGTTACCGTTCGGGCGGGGAAACACTGGCCAGGCTGGCCGTGCTCGGCCCGACACGGATGGACTACCCCGGGACGATGGGAGCGGTAAGCGCGGTGGCACGGTATGTCGGCGAAATCCTGATGGAGAGCTAGTGGCTACCGAGTACTACTCCGTCCTCGGAGTCCGCCGCGACGCGGGGCCGGAGGAGATCAAGAGGGCGTACCGGCGGCTTGCCCGGGAACTTCACCCCGACGTCAACCCCGATCCGCAGAC
The DNA here is from genome assembly GCA_963805255.1 of uncultured Actinomycetes bacterium. Lineage (GTDB taxonomy): Bacteria > Actinomycetota > Actinomycetes > Streptosporangiales > Streptosporangiaceae > Bog-532. Next base: position 107,502 of record CAWDTK010000025.1, on the reverse strand, counting down.
CCAGGAGCGGTTCAAGGAGATCACGCAGGCCTACGAGGTGCTCTCCGACCCGGAGAAGCGCCAGATGTACGACATGGGCGGCGATCCGTTCGGCCGGCCCGACGCCGGGCCCGCCGGGGCCGGGGGGTTCGGCCCCGGGTTCCCGTTCAGCGACATCATGGACGCGTTCTTCGGGGCGGCGGGGGCCGGGAGCGCGGCCCGCGGCCCGCGCAGCCGCGCCCGCCGGGGCCGGAACGCGACGATCCGCGTCGAGCTCGACCTGTCGGAGTGCGCGTTCGGCGCGACCCGCGAGCTGACCGTCGATACCGCCGTGGTCTGCCCGACCTGCTCGGGCGAGGGCACGGCGCCGGGCACCCACCCGGAGACCTGCGACGTGTGCGGCGGGCGCGGCGAGGTGAGCCAGGTCGCGCGCTCGTTCCTCGGCCAGGTCGTGACGACCCGGCCGTGCCCGCGGTGCGGTGGGTTCGGCACGCTGCTGCCCCGGCCCTGCCCGGAATGTGACGGCGACGGGCGGGTCCGCACCCGCCGGACCATCAAGGTGCGCATTCCGGCCGGCGTGGAGGACGGGACGCACATCCAGCTGGCGGGGGAGGGCGAGGTCGGCCCCGGCGGCGGCCCGCCTGGTGACCTGTTCCTGGAGATCGCGCAGCGCCCGCATCCCATCTTCGAGCGCCAGGGCGACGACCTGCACTGCACCGTGACCATCCCGATGGTGGCCGCCGCGCTGGGCGCGACGCTGTCGGTGGAGAGCCTGGACGGTCCCGTCGACATCGACATCCGGCCCGGTACCCAGTCCGGTCAGGTGATCCCGCTGTACCACCACGGGGTGCAGCACCTCAACAGCTCGGGCCGCGGTGACCTGATCATTCACGTGACGGTGGAGACACCCTCCCGGCTCGACCCCGAGCAGGAAAAGCTGCTGCGCGAACTGGCGAAGATGCGCGGCGAGGAAGCGCCCCCCGGCAGGTTCTCCCCGGGCCAGCACGGCTTCTTCTCCCGCCTGCGCGATGCCTTCAACGGCCGCTAGGGCGGGCTAGGTGACCGCGCCGGTATTCCTGGCCGACGGCGCGGACCTGGATGGGGACGTGATCGTGCTGGCCTGCCCGGAGGGCCGGCACGCCGCCACGGTCCGCCGGATCCGTCCTGGGGAGCGCGCCGACGTGACCGACGGGAAGGGCCTGCTCGCCGAGTGCGTCGTCACGGCGGCGGGCGGCAGCCAGGTCGAGCTGCGGGTCCAGGCGCGGCATGAGGTGCCCGTCCCCGACCCGCGGATCGCCGTCGTGCAGGCCATTGCCAAGGGCGAGCGCGCCGAGCTGGCCGTGGAAACGATGACCGAGGTCGGTGTCGACGTTATCGTGCCGTGGGAAGCGGAACGCTGCGTGGCCCGCTGGCCGGCCGACCGCGCGGCCAGATCGCTCGGGCGGTGGCGTTCGGCCGCCCGTGAGGCTTCCAAGCAGGCCAGGCGGGCCCGGGTGCCCGAGGTGACCGGCGCGGCCTCCTCGGCTGACGTCGCGGCCCGGCTCGCGGACGCGGCCTGCGCCATCGTGCTCGAGCCGGGGGCCGCGGCGGCCCTGTCCCGGCTGGCGGTCCCGGTGAGCGGGGACATCGTCCTGGTCGTCGGGCCGGAAGGGGGAATCAGCCCGCAGGAGATGGCCGCGTTCACTGCGGCCGGTGCGGTCCCGGCCCGGCTTGGGGACTTCGTGCTGCGCACCTCGACGGCCGGGGCGGTGGCCACCGTCGTCCTCGTGACCGCTGCCTGCCGCTGGTAGCGGCCGGACCGCTACCAGCAGCTCCGGGGACCAGCAGCCAGCCGGTAACGGCCGTCAGCAGTGCGCGTGCTGGCGGTGGTAGGTGGTGGTGCCAGGTTCAGGGCAGTCCGGTGTCGCCCGCCGTGGGCGAAGCGGGCCTGCTGGCGCTGGCCGCCGTTCCGGGCACCGGGGCAGCCGTGGAGCTGGTGCTGTTGGCGGGGGCCGGCGCGCCGGTCGACCCCGCGGGGGCTGGGCTCGTGGGCGCTGGGCTCGTGGGCGCTGGGCTCGTGCGGGTTCGGCTCCTGCGGGTTGGGCTCGTGCGCGCTGGGCTCGTGCGGGTTGGGTTCGTGCGCGCTGGGCTCGTGCGGGTTGGGTTCGTCCGCGCTGGGCTCGTGCGCGCTGGGTTCGTGCGCGCTGGGCTCGTGCGCGCTGGGCTCGTCCGCGCTGGGCTCGTGCGCGCTGGGTTCGTCCGCGCTGGGCTCGTGCGCGCTGGGCTCGGCAGGACGGCGGTCCCTTTGGTCGGCTGCGACGTGGAAGGTGCCGCGGACGGCAGCTTGGACGCCGAGGACGACGCCGACCGGCCCGATGAGGCCAAGGGCGCGGCCGGGCCCGGGGTCGCGCAGATCTTGGCCCCGGCGACGTAGTTGCTTTCCGTTGCCGGGCCGCCCGAATCAGAGCCCGAGGCGCCGGTGGGCTTCAGCTTCGGGTGGTGGTGCCGCCGGGCGGGTCCCGGTGCCGTCCGCGCCGTGGTCGGCGCGATGCTGAACGTCCGGGTCGGCACCGGCGTCGAAGTCGATGCCGGAGACAAGGGCGTCGTCGGCACAACAACCGGTTTCGGCCGCGTGCTGCCCGACCGCCTCGGGGTCGTCACGGCGGCCCTGGGCGGGGTCTTGGCGGGCGCCGAGCACGACGCGCTCGGCGCCGGGCTGGTCACCGTGACCTTTCCGCTGCCTTTTGGACCCGGGGCGGTGCCTGGGCCACCACCGGGGATCCGCTGGCCGCTGCCGTTGCCGCTGCGGTAGCCGCTGCCGTTGCTGCTGCCGTAGCCGCTGCCGTTGCTGCTACCGCTGCCGTTGCCGTTGCCGTTGCGGCTGCTGCCGTTGCCGCCGGCCCCGCCCGCCGATCCGGTGCTGCCGGGCGAGGACGAGCCGATGTTGACGATCGTGTTCCGGACACCCGGGACCGCCAGGGCGGTCCCCGCGAACAGGAAGACGGCGGCCACGGCCAGCACGAGCCTCAGGGAGGCCCTGCCGAACCCGTGGCAAGCGGCCCGGGCGCCAGAGCCGACCCCGGCCGCGAGGCGCCGCACCGCGGCGGGAGCGCTGCGTGCCGGGGGAGCGCGGTGTGCCGCATGAGCCGCCCGGGCGGTGCCTGCTGGGGCGGCAGATGTGGTTACCGATCGCCCGGACGGCACCTGCGGAACCCGCCGGGCCTGGCTAAAAAGCCACGCGAGGGCCTCCGCGGCCACGTACCGGACCCGGTAGCCGTACCGCTCCGCGTCCACGCGGAGGCCACCCCACAGCGGGAATGACGGCCGGGACCTCACGCGCCCGCGAATCCGGCTCAAGCCATCCTCGGCAGGCTTGAACCTGGCTGCCTCGGCGTGTAGTTCCCGAGCTAGCAGCCTTCCGAGGTCGTCGTCAGACCGGGTCATGTCGCTGGTTCTCCGGTTCATGCCGTCTGCTCCAGAACCGCACGGAGTGATGACATTCCCCTTGCAGTATGGCTTTTAACCGCACCCTTGCTGATCCCCATCATCTCGGCTATCTGCGCCTCGGACATGTCGGCGTAGTACCGCAGTACGAGCGCCTGCCGCTGCCGGTCCGGCAGCCCCCGCAGCGCGGTGATGACCGCGCTGCGCTCCAGCAGGGAAATGGCGCCCTGCTCGGCGCTGGGCATGTCCGGAGCCGGCTTGGGCGCGTTCCGGTCCACCACGCTGCGGTGCCGCAGCACCGACCGGGACCGGTTCACGACCGCCTGCTTCAGGTACGAAAGCGCCTTGTCCTCTTCCCGCAGCCGGTGCCAGCCACCGTGCATGGCGATGAAGCATTCCTGTACCACTTCCTCCGCCGTCGGCTCGTCCCGGACCAGCAGCACCGCCAGCCGCACCAGCGAACGGTAGTGGCTCATGTAAAGCTGGGTGACCGCCTGTTCGGCGGTCATCTCCAGCTCCGCAGATGCCGCCCCGATACCGGCACCGGCCACAAGGGTCTCGGTCACAGTTGTAGGACGCGCACGCCCCTCGGCTGGTTCACTCGCGGACATAGGTAATCTTCACCGCCGAAGCCCTGACCATTTCGATCCGTAGACAGCACTCACTGCCCAGCTTGCCCACCCCACCCGAGTTGGCGATCCACGGCCCCCCAGCGCCTCCCCGACGCCGGACGACCAGAATCCGCAGGCGTACTGTGCCAGATCAACATGCCACAGAAGCTGGCATTATGGTGGCTCTCGCACGAAACGCCCCAGATTCTGTGCGTAAGCTTATCCGCGCAGCACTGGATAAGACACAGCAAGAACAGATCAAGCACCTTTGGAACCCGGAGTCAGGACTTTAGTCCCAAACTGGACATAGTGCCCAGGAGTCCCAGTGCGGTCTGACCGGCGGCGCCGCGACCTGCGCGGACGGCGGCCGGACGGCGGGCGGCCAGGCGTCAAGGCGAAGGCCGATAAGATCATCGTGTGCCTGACTGCCTATTCTGCGGGATCGCTTCCGGCCAGATTCCGGCTAAAACCGTGCGAGATAACGCACGGACTATCGCGTTTCGCGATATTAATCCGCAAGCCCCCACACATGTATTGGTTATACCGAAGAAACACTACCCTAATATCGCGGCGGTCGCCCAGGCGGGCAGCGGCCTGCTCGAGGAAATGGCCAGCCTGGCGCACAGCGTCGCGGTGGCCGAAGGCATCGGCGGCTCAGGCTACCGCGTCGTCCTCAGCAGTGGCCAGACGCCGGGCAGGACGTGCCGCACGCTCACGCGCACGTCATCGGCGGCAGGCGGCTGGAGTGGCCGCCCGGATAGGCGTGAGATGCGTCTCAGGCGGGGTGGATATCATGGGCGGAGCCTGGCAGAACAGTCCAGCGGGCGATCCGCCGGATCTTCGAGAGCGGCCAATTGACAGATATCTCAGCTAATCTCCGCGGCGACGGGCCGTCAGGAAACGGGCGATCCCAGGTCAGGATCGTGATTCCGGCCGACCACTCGATGGTCAGCCTGCTCGGCTCGCGCGACGAGCTGCTGCGGGTCATCGAGCGGGAGTTCGCCGCCGATATCCACGTCCGCGGTAACGAGATCACCGTAACCGGCCGGCCGGAAGAGACGGCCCTGGTGTCCGGGCTGTTCGAGGAGCTCATCGAGCTGCTGGCGAACGGTGCCGAGCTGTCCGCGGACGCCGTGGAGCGGGCCGCCGCCATGCTGCGCCGGGAGCGGGGTATCCGCCCCGCCGAGGTGCTGACGCTCGACATCCTGTCCGCCCGGGGCCGCACCATCCGGCCGAAGACCCTCAACCAGAAGCGTTACGTGGACGCGATCGACAAGCACACGATCGTGTTCGCGATCGGGCCGGCGGGCACCGGCAAGACCTACCTCGCCATGGCCAAGGCCGTGAAGGCGCTGCAGGCCAAAGAGGTCAACCGGATCATCCTGACCCGGCCCGCGGTGGAGGCGGGGGAGCGGCTGGGCTTCCTGCCCGGGACGCTGTACGAGAAGATCGACCCGTACCTGCGCCCGCTGTACGACGCGCTGCACGACATGCTCGACCCGGACTCGATCCCGCGGCTCACCGCGGCGGGCACCATCGAGGTCGCGCCGCTGGCATACATGCGGGGCCGCACGCTGAACGACTCGTTCATCCTCCTCGACGAGGCGCAGAACACCTCGGCGGAGCAGATGAAGATGTTCCTCACCCGGCTCGGATTCGGCTCGCGGGTGGTGGTGACGGGCGACGTGACACAGGTGGACCTGCCGACCGGGCAGGTCAGCGGCCTGCGGGTCGTCCAGGACATCCTGGAGGGCATACCCGACATTCACTTCTCCCGCCTGACCAGCCACGATGTCGTCCGGCACCGGCTCGTGGGCGATATCGTCGACGCCTACGAACGGTACGACGCCCGGCAGCGTGACGCCGAGGAACTGTCCGGGCCCGGTAGGTCCGGCGGGTCCGGCGCGCCCAACGCCTCCGCCGCGCGGCGGGCCGCAGGCCAGCCCGGTGCGGCACGCGGAGGGGGGAAGCGCGGTCACTGACGGCGCGAACCGGGTGAGCATTGACATCGCCAACGAGTCTGGCGTGGGGGTGGACGAGGTCGCCCTGGCCGCGATCGCCCGCTACGTCCTGGACGAGATGCGCATCCATCCCCTCGCGGAGCTTTCCGTGCTGGTGGTGGACGACAAGGCCATGGCGGAGCTGCACGAGCGCTGGATGGGGGAGCCGGGGCCGACCGACGTCCTCGCCTTCCCGATGGACGAGCTGAGGCCGCCGCACCTGGGCGGCGTCAACGTGGGCCGCGCGGGCGCGGAGGAGCCGGGCCCCGATCCCGGTCTGCTGGGGGACGTGGTGCTGTGCCCCCAGGTCGCGGCGATCCAGGCCCGCGACGCGGGCCACCGCACCCAGGACGAGCTGGAACTGCTCGCCGTGCACGGCATCTTGCACCTGCTCGGCTACGATCACGCGGAACCGGGCGAGCGCGCGGAGATGTTCGGCCTGCAGAACCGGCTACTGAGCTCGTGGCGCGCCAGCCGGGCGGCCCCCGGCGCGGACCCCGCAGCCGCGGACAATCCCGGAAGGCGCAGAGGGCAGGAAGGTTCGGGGTTATGTCGCCCCAGGGCTGGCTGGTAGCTGCTGCGATCCTGCTCGTCCTCATGGCTGGCTGGTGGGCGAGCGCGGAAGCGACCCTGGCCCGCCTGTCGGCCGTCGGCGCGGAGCAACTGGCCGCGTCGGCCGGCCCGGCCTCGCGCCGGCTGCGCGCCGTCTTCGCGGATCTGCCGCGCTACCTCAACATCCTGCTGCTGCTCCGCGTCGTCTGTGAGACCTCGGCGACCGTGCTGGTGGTGGCCGCGTTCGTGCACTGGTTCGGGGCGGACTGGAAGGGCTTCCTGCTCGCGCTGGCCGTCATGGTCTTCGTCGGCTACCTCGTGGTGGGCATCAGCCCGGTCCCGCTCGGGCGCCGCGGCGCGGAGCGTATCGCGCTCGGCGCGGCCACCGTGCTCTACCCGCTCGGCGTAGTGCTGGGCCCGATACCGGGGATCGTGGTCGCCGCGGGCGGCGTCCTCACCCGTGGCAAGGGCACCACGGTAGGGCCGCTGGCCGGGAAGTCCGAGCTGCGCGGCCTGGTCGACTACCTCGAGCAGCGCAGCGTCATCGAGCCGGGCGAACGTGAGATGGTCCGGTCGGTCTTCGAGCTGGGGGACACGATCGTCCGTGAGGTGATGGTGCCCCGCACGGAGATGGTCTTCGTCGAGCGGGACAAGACCCTCGGCCAGGCCCTGTCGCTGCACCTGCGCAGCGGGTTCTCGCGCATTCCGGTGGCGGGTGAGAACGAGGACGACGTGGTGGGCATCGCCTACCTCAAGGACATCGTGGCCTGGAGCCACGAGCATCCCGGCTCCGAATCAAGCGCCATGGTCGACCAGGTGATGCGCCCGGCCACCTACGTTCCGGACAGCAAGCCCATCGACGAGCTGCTCCGCCAGATGCAGGCGCTGCAGATCCACGTCGCGATCGTGATCGACGAGTACGGCGGCACCGCGGGCCTGGCGACCATCGAGGACATCCTCGAGGAGATCGTCGGGGAGATCACCGACGAGTACGACCAGGAGCAGCCGCCGGTCGAGTGGCTGTCCCCGGACGTGGCCCGGGTCACCGCCCGGCTGCCGGTGACCGAGCTGGCGGAACTATTCGGCGTCACCATCGAGGCCGAGGACGTCGAGACCGTCGGGGGGCTGCTGGCTCACGCCCTGGGACGGGTGCCGATCGCGGGCTCGCAGGAGACCGTGGGCGGTCTGCGGCTGACGGCCGAGAACCTGTCGGGCCGCCGGAACCGGATCGGCACCGTCCTCGTCGAACGGCTTCCCCAGGAGGCCGAACAGACCGATCAAGCCGAACCAGCCTCCTCCTGAGCCTCCCACCCTCGGCATCCCCCTCTCGCACTCATCAGGCGGCATCGCGGGTAACGCGTTACCCGCGATGCCGCAATCGCGGGTCAGGTGCACGTGCCCAGTGGCGCCATCGCGCACGTCCTGGCGAGCCCAAAGGCGCCATCGCGCACGCCCGTTGCCCGCAGCTGCGCCGAAGGCGCCGCCGGCGCGTGCGACGGCCCGGCCACGCCGGCGGCCCCTACACTCGACCGCGTGAGCGACGCGCAACCCGGTCCAGAGGACCAGAAGATCATTACCCTGGCCCGATCGACCCGGGCCCGGGTGGCGGCCGCCGAAGGGGCGGCCGTCCGGGACGAGACCGGCCGGACGTACGCGGCGGCCGCCGTGGCGCTCCCGTCGCTGCACCTGTCCGCGCTGCGCCTGGCCGTCGCGATGGCCGTGTCCAGCGGGGCGGCCACACTGGAGGCGGCGGCCCTGGTCAGCGACGCGGAAGAACCCGACCCCGGCGACCTCGCGGCCGTCCGCGACATCGGCCCCGACGCCACCGTGTTCCACGCCGCCCCCGACGGCACCCTCCGCGCCGCCCTGCACCTCTAACCCGGCCCCGCCTCTTTCCCGCCCCGCCTCTTTCCCGCCCCGCCTCTTTCCCGCCCCGCCTCTTTCCCGCCCCGCCTCTTTCCCGCCCGCCTCTTTCCCGCCCGCCTCTTCCCCGCCCCGCCTCTTCCCCACCGCATGCCCCAGCGGCCCCGCCCCCCAGCGGCCCCGCCCCTCTCCCCCGCTCCGGGTATCTGCGGCGGGAAAAGCGCAGATGGTGCGGAATACCCGCCCCGAATCCCCAGCCCAGGGCGCGCCAGCGCGCTCGTCCGATGCGCGAGAATCGGGAGGTGATGCCATCGCAGGAGGCCGCGGACGCCGGGGCGCGTGCGGGCTTCCGCTCGGGCTTCGCGTGTTTCGCCGGCCGGCCCAACGTCGGGAAGTCGACCCTGATGAACGCGCTGGTCGGGGCCAAGGTGGCGATCACCAGCAGCCGCCCGCAGACCACCCGCCGGGTGATCCGGGGGATCGTGCACCGCCCGGACGCCCAGCTGATCGTGGTGGACACGCCCGGCCTGCACAAGCCACGCACGCTGCTGGGGGAGCGGCTGGACAGCCTGGTGCGCTCGACGCTCACCGAGGTCGACGTGATCGGCTTCTGTCTCCCGGCCGGCGAGCCGATCGGCCCGGGAGACCGGTACCTCGCGCGTGAGCTGGCCGGGATCAGGGGAACGCCCATCGTCGCGATCGTGACCAAGACCGACGAGGTGACTGAGGACCGGGTCGTCGCGCAGCTCGCGGCCGTGGCCGGGCTGGGCGGGTGGGCGGACGTGGTGCCGGTCTCCGCCGTCACCGGGTTCAACCTCGGCGTGCTGGCCGACGTGCTGGTGTCGCACCTGCCCGAAGGGGCTCCGCTGTACCCGGAAGGCGAGCTGACCGATGAGCCCGAACGGGACCTGGTGGCCGAACTGATCCGGGAGGCGGCACTGGAGGGGGTCCGGGAGGAGCTTCCGCACTCGATCGCCGTCGTCGTGGAGGAGATGGGGCCCCGTCCCGGCCAGGAAGATCTCACCGACGTGCACGCGGAGATGTACGTCGAGCGGCCCAGCCAGAAGGCCATCGTCATCGGCGCGAAGGGAGCCCGGCTGAAGGACGTCGGCAGCCGCGCCCGCCAGCAGATCGAGGCGCTCCTGGGGACCAGGGTCTACCTCGACCTGCACGTCAAGGTGGCCAAGGACTGGCAGCGCAGCCCCAGGCAGCTCCGCCGCCTGGGCTTCTACGACTGATCCGCCGCCTGCGCCCCCCGTCGCCCGCGCCCCTGTGCCCCCGCCGCCGCCCGCGCCCCGGGGCCACTACAGCGCCGCCACGGGTCCGTTCGGCTGATAGGGTTGCGTCATCATGCTGCGCGAGCTGCTCCTCCTTAGCAGCCGCGGCGGGGGCCGTTAACGGCCTGCTCCCTCGCCGCGGAGTCTTCGCGTGACCGCTGGCCAGATCGCGGCCGGGCCCCCGGCCGGATCCTCCGCAGCCCCGACGAGGAGCAGCATTCATCATGATTCCGCAGCAACCGCCTGCGCCCGGCAGTAAGCAGGGCGAACAGCCGGTACCGAAACCTTCCGTACGGCAGCGGTCCATCGGCGCCGGCGCCATCCAGCCGCAGCCGAGCGGCATGCCCTGTCACCGCTACGCGCCCTTCAGGGCCGTCGACCTGCCCGACCGGACCTGGCCCACGAAGGCGGTCACGAAGGCGCCGCGCTGGCTGTCCACCGACCTGCGCGACGGCAACCAGGCGCTGATCGACCCGATGAGCCCGGCGCGCAAGCGCAAGATGTTCGACCTCCTGATCCAGCTGGGTTACAAGGAGATCGAGGTCGGCTTCCCGTCGGCCAGCCAGACCGACTTCGATTTCGTCCGCGAGCTGATCAAGGGTGGCCACATCCCCGGCGACGTGCAGATCTCGGTGCTGACCCAGGCCCGCGACGACCTCATCGAGCGGACCGTGGAATCGCTGTGCGGGGCGCCGCGGGCGACGGTGCACCTGTACAACGCGACCGCGCCGCTGTTCCGCCGGGTGGTATTCGGCGTGGACCGCGAGCAGTGCAAGGCGCTGGCCGTCGACGGGACCCGGTCCGTGCTCCGGCACGCCGGACGGCTCCTGCCGGACTGCGCGTTCGGCTATGAGTACTCCCCGGAAATCTTCGTCGACACCGAGCTGGACTTCGCCGCCGAGGTGTGCGAGGCGGTCTCCGACGTATGGCAGCCCGAGGCGGGCCGGGAGATCATCTTCAACCTGCCGTGCACCGTCGAGCGGTCCACCCCGAACGTCTACGCCGACCAGATCGAGTGGATGAGCCGCCACCTGTCGCGGCGTGAGCACGTGTGCCTCTCGGTGCACACGCACAACGACCGGGGGACCGCTGTCGCCGACGCGGAGCTCGCGATCATGGCCGGCGCGAACCGGGTCGAGGGCTGCCTGTTCGGCAACGGCGAGCGGACCGGCAACGTATGCCTGGTCACGCTGGGCATGAACCTGTTCAGCCAGGGCATCGACCCCATGATCGACTTCTCCGACATCGACGAGATCCGCCGGACGGTCGAGTACTGCAACCAGCTGCCGGTGCACCCGCGCCACCCGTACGCCGGTGACCTCGTTTACACGGCGTTCTCGGGCTCCCACCAGGACGCGATCAAGAAGGGCTTCGAGGCGCTCGAGGCCGAAGCCGAGGCGGCGGCCGTTCCGTTCGCGGACTACCCGTGGGCCGTGCCGTACCTGGCCATCGACCCGCGGGATGTGGGCCGCACGTACGAGGCCGTGATCCGGGTGAACTCCCAGTCCGGCAAGGGCGGCGTCGCGTACATGATGAAGACCGAGCACCAGCTGGACCTGCCCCGGCGGCTGCAGATCGAGTTCTCCCGGGTCATCCAGGCGCGTACCGACTCCGGCGGCGGCGAGGTGACGGCCGCCGAGATGTGGCAGCTCTTCTCGGCCGAATACCTGTCGGACGGCCCGGTCGCCCTGCTCGGGCACCGTGCCTCCTCGGTGGTCGAGTCCAAGCACGTGCTGACCGCTGAGGTGCACGCGGACGGTGCGGCCCGGCAGATCGAAGGGTCCGGCAACGGCCCGATCTCGGCGTTCTGCGACGCGCTGACCGCGGTGGGCGTCAAGACCCGCGTGCTCGACTACACCGAGCACGCCCTGTCCGCCGGATCGGACGCCCAGGCCGCCGCGTACGTCGAATGCGAGATCGACGGCCACCCCCTGTGGGGCGTGGGCGTAGACGCCGACACCACCGGCGCCTCCATGCGCGCCGTCCTCTCCGCCGTCAACCGCGCCCGCCGGAGCTAGAGGCCAGCACTCGCAATGGCGCCATTGCCGTTTAACCCAGTACCCGCAATGGCGCCATCGCACGTTCCCTTTCGCCTCCCAGCACCAGCGCCATGAGCCTCACGACCACGGTGGCGCCTCCATGGTCGCCCCAGTGTCCACGGAGGCGCCACCGTGGACACTCCGGTGCCGGCGTGCTGGACCCGGGTTGTCGGTGCGGTGCGGGACAGCGGTGCGGGACAATGGATGCATGCAGCTGTACCGGGATGACGGGGTGGTGCTGCGCACGCAGAAGCTGGGCGAGGCCGACCGGATCATCACCGTGCTGGTGCGGAAGACGGGTCGCGTCCGCGCTGTGGCCAAGGGCGTCCGGCGCACCAAGTCCCGGTTCGGCGCGCGGCTCGAGCCGTTCACCCATGTCGACCTGATGCTGTACCCTGGGCGCTCGCTCGACGTGATCACCCAGGCGGAGGTGATCCGGCCGTACGGCGCGCCGCTGACGGCCGACTATCCGCGGTACACGGCGGGCGTCGCCATGCTGGAGACGGCGGAGCGGTTCACCCCCGAGGACAAGGAGCCGTCGCTGCGCCAGTTCCTGCTGCTCGTCGGCGGGCTGAGGGCCCTAGAGGAGGCCGGTCACGATCCCCGGCTGGTGCTCGACGCCTACCTGCTGCGGTCGCTGGCGGTGGCGGGATATGCGCCGGCGCTGGAGGAGTGCGCCCGGTGCGGTGCCTCCGGTCGGCTGCCTGCGTTTGCGATCCCTTCCGGGGGCATGGTGTGCGCGTCGTGCCGCCCGCCCGGCGCCGCCGCTCCCGGCACGGCGACCGTTGCCCTGATGACCGCCCTGCTGCGGGGCGACTGGGACAACGCGGATGGGAGTGAGCGGCGGCACCAGGTAGAGTGCAGTGGCTTGGTAGCCGCCTATCTGCAGTGGCACCTTGAGCACTCAATCCGTTCGCTGCGTCACGTGGAGCGTGTTTGACCGTCCGCCCGCCCGATCCTCATCCGAGTGGCGCCCGCCCGCCCGCGATTCCGCGCGATCTCGTTCCCCGGCACGTGGCCATCGTCATGGACGGGGACGGCCGCTGGGCCAAGCAGCGTGGGCTGCCGCGGACCGAGGGCCACAAGCAAGGCGAATCCTCGCTGCTCGACGTGATCATGGGTGCGATCGAGCTGGGGATTCCTTACCTGTCGGCCTACGCCTTCTCCACCGAGAACTGGCGGCGGTCCCCGGACGAGGTCCGTTTCCTGATGGGCTTCAACCGCGACGTGATCCACCGGCGCCGTGACCTGCTCAGCGAGATGGGCGTCCGGATCCGGTGGGCGGGGCGCCGCCGGCGGCTGTGGCGCAGCGTCATCAGCGAACTGGAGGAAGCCGAGCGGATGTCGGTCGGCAACTCGGTTCTCACGCTTCAATTCTGCGTGAACTACGGGGGGCGGGCCGAGATCGCCGACGCGGCCGCCGCGATCGCCGCCGATGTGGCCGCGGGAAAGGTCCGGCCGGACAAGGTGGACGAGAAGCTTCTCGCCCGGTACCTGGATGAGCCGGAAATGCCCGATGTAGATCTTTTCGTGCGATCGTCGGGTGAGCACCGGACCTCGAATTTCCTGATCTGGCAGTCCCATTATGCCGAGCTTGTCTTCCTGGACACGCTCTGGCCCGATTTCGATCGCCGGCACCTATGGCAGGCGTGCGAAATCTACGCCAGCCGGGACCGCCGCTATGGCGGCGCCATTCCTAACCAGGTGGGCGACCCGGCCCCGGCCGTAGCCCCGGCCCCGGCGCCGGCCGATCCGGCCAGTGCGTCCGTCCCGGCCCGCTGAGTCCGGCGTCCGGGCCCGCTGAGCCCGGCGTCCGTCCCGGCCCGCTGAGTCCGGCGTCCGTCCCGGCCCGCCGAGCCGTTCCCGGTGCCGTACCTCCGGGCAGCCTGCTGGCTCCTTAACCCTGGCTTTTCATCCGGATGTTCAGCTGACCGGCGCGTTGACCGTAAAAGGTGCTCCTGAACTGGGACGATAAGAGTGCTGAAGCCCTTATCAGCGCTAGTTCGAGGAGCACCTCAAAAGTGAACCTTACCGGGTGGTCGAAGAGCCTGGAAGTCACCGCCGATGGCGAGGGCGTCGTGTCGCATGCCGGGCTGGCCCTGCTGCGCCTGCTAGCCGACAAGACCGGGCTGACCGGGGGGCTGTCGCGGGCGCTGGCCTCGCCGCGGCTGCTGATCCACGACCGCGGCCGGGTGACGGCGGACCTGGCCTGCGCGATCGCCGACGGCAGCGAGGTGATCAGCGACTTCCGGGTGCTGGGCGACCAGAAAGAGCTGTTCGGTCTGGTCGCCTCGGTGCCGACTACGTGGCGGACGCTCGATGAGATCGCCGCGGGCGGCCCGCGGGCCCTGACCCGGATCACCAGGGCGGTGAACGGCGCCCGCCGCCAGGCCTGGGCCGCCGTTGAAGCCCGGCACGGCGCCCTGCCCGGCGTGCGGGTCGCGGATAAGGTCCTGCAGGGCGTGACCTGCATCCGGCTGGACGCCACGGTCACCCCGGCGCATTCCGATAAGGAACTGGCGGAACCGAATTTCAAGGGTTTCGGGCATCACCCTTTGCTCGGGTACTGCGACAACACCGGTGAGCCGCTGGCCGGGATGATGCGCCGCGGCAGCGCCGGGTCAAATACCACCGCCGATCACCTGCAGGTGCTCGGTGACGCGATCGCCGCGCTGCCGCCGAAGTTCCGGCGGCGGCTGATGGTCACTGCGGATGGGGCCGGGGCCAGCCACGGGCTGATCACCCGCCTCGATCAGCTGGCGTCCCGGCCCGGGTACCAGCTGACCTACTCCGTCGGCTGGGAACTGGGCGGCCGTGAGCGGGCCGCGATCCGGCTGGTCCCGCAGGAGGCCTGGCAGATCGCGATCGATCAGCGCGGCCAGGTGCGCGAGCGCCGTGCGCCTGGCGCCTGCGCGGACCGGTCTTGCGGGCATACGCGGTGCTGGATCGAAGAAGCCCACGTCACCGAGCTGACCGGGCTGCTGCGCGAAGGCCCTCACGGGGACCAGCTGGACGGCTGGCCGGCCAGCATGCGCGTCTTTGCCCGCCGGGAGCGGCCGCACCCCGGCGCCCAGCTGAGCCTGTTCGAGAACCAGGACGGCTGGCGTTACTCCCTGTGGGTCTCGAACGTGCCCGCCGGGCTGCGCGGCTGGCGGGCCCAGCTGGGCTATATCGACGCTGCGCACCGGGTGCACGCCAGGGTTGAGGACGGCATCCGTACCGGGAAGGACTGCGGGATCGGCCGGTTCCCCTCGCACGATTTCGCGATGAATTCCGGGTGGCTGGCCGCCGCCTTGATCGCCGCGGCCTTGCTGTCCTGGCTGCGGCTGCTCGCCCTGGACGGCGACCTGGCCAAAGCAGAACCAAAGACTTTGCGTTACCGGATCCTGCATGCCGCCGGGAAGCTCGTCCGCGGCGGCCGCCGCCGGCGGCTGAAAATCCCCGCCACCTGGCCCTGGGCAGAGGCCATCGCCACCGCCTGGGCCCGGATCACCGCCCTGCCACACGCACCCTGACCAGCGAAAGCTATCCCTGCGATACGGAAGGAGTCCCCCCGGGGCCTGTGGAACCCCCGGCCACCGGCCCGCCAGCCGGGCCACCGTCATACCCCGACCGTAAAATCACGAACTGTTCAGCGGTTCAGCCGCGATCCCAGGCCAGCCCTCCGCCCGCATGAATCATCAGGGTTAACGCCGGAATACACCAATTGACCGGGCCGTCCCCTTGTGGGCCGGCGTGTCCGATGGCAGGGCAAATTCTGGCCAGATTTATTTATCTCATTTAGCATCCGCAAGCCGGACGTAAAAAGTAACCCTTTATCCACTTTCCGCCCGAAGATTATCTCTGGGTTGCCCTAAATGCCGCTAGGCGCGCCCGCGATGCCACGTCGTGTATGCCCTTGCCGGAGTTGCCCCGGTTCAAATTCCGGACGCGTAAAAACGGCATGACTAGCTGCGTAAATGGGTGGGCACAACGTTGTCGGGCGCCGCCTGTGATTACCCGACGGGGCTGTGCCGGGGAAATCCGGATGGGCGCCGGCGGCCACTTGAGTCATCAATGGGGGTATTGATGCGTCGTACAGCAGTGGCCGTCATTGGCTTCGGGTGCACGATGGGGGTGTTCGCGGCGGCGGGTACGATCCCGGCCAGCGCGAGTGCGGCCGACCGGAATGAGGCCAGCGGCAGCGTGTCCGGCGCAGGGGCGCCGGTCAACGCAGCCGAGGGCAGGCCCGCTGACCACATGCCCGCTGACCGTACGAGGGGCGCGCCATCCAGCGGAGCCAGGACGGCGACCACCGGCAAGCTGAAAACGGTCGAGTACGACGGCTACTCGATCATGGTCCGGTCCAGCTGGCAGGTCTTCCATCTCGACACCGATCCAGGTCAGTGCGTTCGTTACGACATCAATGCGGTCTATCTCGGCAACCCTGGCGCCAACCAGAACTGTCCTCCGAATCTTATTGGCCGGGCCCAGACCATCACCATTACCGCCGCCGGCGTGCCGGGCGCACCGCCGGCGCAGTACCAGCGGGCGGCGGTCGCGCACGGCGGCCTCGGGGCGTCGCTCCCGGCCAGCTTCGCCGGCCGTCGCGTCGCCTCCGTCCCGGCCACGCTCAGCACGCTGGACCAGTACAGCCAGCAGCATGAGTTCCAGGCCGCGGTATCCCATTCGGACGTATCCGTGATGGGCACGTACGGGCGTGATCCGGGCCAGGTCGAGACCATCATCCGGAGCATGCGGAAACTGCCGGGCCAGCCGTCCGGCGCCGGCTCGCCTACGGCTGGCGACAGTGTGCCCACGGGCGGATCGCGTGTAACCAGCGCCGGGACGGCCCGCAAGGCCGCGGCGTCCCCGTCCAGCACCCTGGCGGCGAACCTGCAGGCACACGTACGTTCGTCGCCCTTGAACGGCTTTGACACCTGCACCGCGCCGTCGGTCAAGGCGATGCGGGCATGGAAGCACGAGTACTCCGCTATCGGTATCTATATCGGTGGCGAGAACATGGCCTGCGACTACGGGAACCTGTCCGCGTCCTGGGTCAGGTCGGTCCACTCGACGGGCTGGTCCCTGCTGCCGCTGTACGTCGGGCTTCAGGCGCCCTGTAACTCCTTCCCGGGCAGCATCAACGAGAGTGACGCGGCCTGGCAGGGAAAGTCCGCCGCGGACACCGCCGTCGGTGATGCGCGCAATTTCGGCATGTGGCAGGGCACGCCGATCTATTTCGACATGGAGGCGTACGACAATTCGAGAGCGCGCTGCCGCACCACGGTGCTCGCCTTCCTCGATGCATGGACCCGGGAACTGCACGCCCGCGGCTATACATCCGGCGTCTATTCCAGTGCCGCATCCGGTGTGACCGATCTCGTCTCGACCACGACCATCAGTGGCCACGCGCTGGCCAAGCCGGACGCCATGTGGTTCGCCCTGTGGGACAACGAGAACAATCTGACGGGCACTCCTTATCTGCCCGCCAATCGCTGGGCCGCCGACCGGGACAAGCAGTACGCGGGCAACATAACCAGGCGAATCAGGGGCTACACCCTCAACGTTGACGCCGACCGGGTCGGCGGAGCCGTCTCAGGGCCCTGACCGCGAGCACCGGGGTTAGCGGGCGGAATTGATTCGCATTGGGCGGCCGGTGGCCCTAGGCTTGGGCCACCGCGCCTCCCTCGCACGGCTTTGCCCCTGCCCGCGCGTGTCAACGGGGCGTCCTTGTGGCGCCGGTACCCGGGACGGTCCGTTACGTGGCCAGCTGGCCTGCCTAGCGCCGTGCGGACGGGACCTGCAGCCGCTCTCGTCGTGGCCGGGCTGGCGGGCGATGCGGAGGCCGGGCCCACGCAGCAGCAACGACGCCGACCGCCAGCCGGATGGAGACCTTGATGGCAGCACGCAGCGACCGCTTGGATACGATCGTCAGCCTGTCGAAGCGGCGGGGGTTCGTTTACCCGTCGAGTGAGATCTACGGTGGACTGCGGGCGTCCTGGGACTACGGTCCCCTCGGCGTGGAGCTGAAGAACAACATCAAGCGCCTGTGGTGGCGTTCGATGGTCCAGGAACGAGACGACATCGTTGGCCTGGACTCGAGCGTCATCCTGGCCCGCGAGGTCTGGGAGGCCAGCGGCCACGTCACCGAGTTCGTGGACCCGCTGACCGAATGCATGTCCTGCCACAAGCGGTTCCGTACCGACCACCTGATCGAGGCGTACGAGGCCAGGCACGGCCACCTGCCGGAGACCGGCCTGGCCGACCTGACCTGCCCGAACTGCGGCAACAAGGGCACGTTCACCGAGCCGCGCATGTTCAGCGGCCTGCTGCGGACCTATCTCGGCCCGGTGGAGGACGAATCCGGGCTGGCGTACCTGCGGCCGGAGACGGCGCAGGGCATCTTCATCAACTACAAGAATGTCCTGCAGAGCTCGCGCCGCAAGCTCCCCTTCGGCATCGGCCAGGTCGGCAAGTCGTTCCGTAACGAGATCACCCCGGGCAACTTCATCTTCCGCACGCGGGAGTTCGAGCAGATGGAGATGGAGTTCTTCGTCCGGCCCGGCACCGACGAGGAATGGCACCAGACCTGGATCGACACCCGGTTCGCCTGGTACAGCGACCTCGGCATCCGCACGGAGAACCTGCGGCTGTTCGAGCACCCCAAGGACAAGCTGGCGCACTACTCCAAGCGCACCGTCGACGTGGAGTACCGGTTCGGCTTCCAGGGTTCGGAGTGGGGCGAGCTGGAGGGGATCGCCAACCGCACGGACTACGACCTGACCACGCACGGCCGCGCGTCCGGGATCGACATGTCCTACCTGGATCAGGAGTCCGGCGAGCGGTTCGTCCCGTACGTGATCGAGCCCGCGGCCGGCGTGGACCGTGCCGCGCTGGTGTTCCTCCTGGATGGCTACTCCGAGGACGAGGCGCCGGACGCGAAGGGAAATCTTGAGAAACGGACCGTCCTGCGGCTTGACCGGCGGATCGCGCCGGTCAAGGTGGCGGTGCTCCCGCTGTCCCGCAACGCCGACCTCTCACCGAAGGCCCGCGACCTGGCCGCGGCGCTGCGCAAGCGGTGGAACACCGACTTCGACGACGCCAGCGCCATCGGCCGCCGGTACCGGCGCCAGGACGAGATCGGCACCCCGTACTGCGTCACGGTGGACTTCGACACGCTCAACGACCAGGCCGTGACCGTACGGGAACGCGACTCGATGCGCCAGGAGCGGATCAGCATCGACCAGCTCGAGGCGTACCTGGGGGAGCGGCTCCCGCTCTGCTGAGGCCCGCGGGACGTTGAAGGCCGCAGGACGTGAAGCCCGCAGGACGTGAGGTCAGGGTGGGGACCTTCGCCCCACTACACGCCTGCCCCGGGACCGGTAGAGTCCGAACCAAAATAAGGATGCACATCAGCCACGCCGCACGAGGAGCGTCCAGTGCAGAAGCTCGTTTATGACTTCACCGAAGGCAACAAAGACATGAAGGACCTGCTGGGTGGCAAGGGAGCCAACCTGGCCGAAATGACCAACCTGGGTCTTCCGGTCCCGCCCGGGTTCATTATCTCCACCGAGGCCTGCCGCGCCTACCTGCGCGACGGGACCACGCCTGCCGAGCTGGACGGCGAGATCACTGAGCACCTCCGCCAGCTTGAGTCGGCGATGGGCCGCAAGCTCGGTGACCCGGCTGACCCGTTGCTGGTCAGCGTGCGGTCCGGCGGGAAGTTCTCGATGCCGGGCATGATGGACACGATCCTCAACATCGGCCTGTCGGACAAGTCGGTGGAGGGCCTGGCCAAGCAGGCAGGCAACGAGCGGTTCGCCTGGGACTCCTACCGCCGCCTGATCCAGATGTTCGGCAAGACCGTGCTGGACATCGAGGGCGGGGCCTTCGAGCAGGCCATCGACAACGCCAAGCGGGCCAAGGGGATCAAGAACGACCTCGACCTGGACGCCGACGACCTGCAGGAGCTGGTCGGCGCGTTCAAGCAGATCGTGCGCGAGCACACCGGGCGCGACTTTCCCCAGGAGCCCAGGGAGCAGATGGACCTGGCCGTCAACGCCGTGTTCAACTCCTGGAACTCCGACCGCGCCATCCTCTACCGGCGCCAGGAGCGGATTCCCGCCGACCTCGGCACGGCCGTCAACATAGTCGCGATGGTGTTCGGCAACCTCGGCGAGGACTCGGGTACAGGCGTCGCGTTCACCCGCGACCCCGGGACCGGCCAGCAGGGGACCTACGGCGACTACCTGCAGAACGCCCAGGGCGAGGATGTCGTCGCCGGAATCCGCAACACCGTCCCGCTGCAGGACCTGGAACGGATCGACAAGGCCTCCTACGACCAGCTCATGCAGATCATGCGGACGCTGGAGAACCACTACCGCGACCTGTGCGACATCGAGTTCACCATCGAGCGCGGCAAGCTCTGGATGCTGCAGACCCGCGTCGGCAAGCGCACCGCCGCCGCCGCGTTCCGGATCGCGATCCAGCTCGTCGAGCAGGGCCTGATCGACATGGACGAGGCGCTCACCCGGGTCAGCGGTGAACAGCTGGTCCGGCTGATGTTCCCCCGGTTCGACACCGGCACGGGTGCGGAGAAGATCGCCCAGGGGATCAGCGCATCGCCCGGCGCCGCGGTCGGCAAGGCCGTCTTCGACTCCGCGCGCGCCGTGGAACTGGCCAGCCAGGGCGAGGACGTCATCCTCGTCCGCCGCGAGACCAACCCCGACGACCTGCACGGCATGATCGCCGCGCGCGGCATCCTCACCAGCCGGGGCGGCAAGACGAGCCACGCCGCCGTGGTCGCCCGCGGCATGGGCAAGACCTGCGTCTGCGGCGCCGACGAGCTGGAGGTCGACACGGAAGGCGGCCACTTCACCGCCCCGGGCGACGTCCGCGTCGCCGACGGCGACGTGATCTCCATTGACGGCACGTCCGGCGCCGTCTACCTCGGCGAGGTGCCCGTCGTGCCGTCACCGGTCGTCCAGTACTTCGAAGGCGGCCTGGCCCCGGAGTCCGACGAGCTGGTCGCGGCCGTGCACGCGCTGATGACGCACGCGGACACCAAGCGCCGGCTCGGGGTGTGGGCCAACGCCGACACCGGCCCGGACTGCGCGCGGGCCCGCCGGTTCGGCGCCAGCGGCGTCGGGCTGGTGCGGACCGAGCACATGTTCCTCGGCGAGCGCCGCCAGCTCGTCGAGCACCTCATCCTGGCCGAGAACGCGTCCGAGCAGCAGGCGGCCCTGGACGCGCTCGAGCCGCTGCAGCGCGGGGACTTCGTGGAGATCCTGGCGGCGATGGACGGCCTGCCGGTGACGATCCGGCTGATCGACCCGCCGCTGCACGAATTCCTGCCCGACCTCACCGACCTGTCGGTCAAGATCGCCCTGGCTGGCGACAACGTGACCGACAAGGACAAGAAGCTGCTGGAACGCGGTCCGCCGGCTGCACGAGCAGAACCCCATGCTCGGCCTGCGCGGGGTCCGGCTCAGCCTGGTCATCCCGGGACTGCTCGACATGCAGGTGCGGGCGATCGCGCACGCCGCGGCCGACCGCAAGCAGGCCGGCGGGAACCCGCGTCCCGAGGTGATGATCCCGCTGGTCGGCGCGGTGCAGGAACTGGAGATCGCCCGCGAGCGGACCGCGAAGGCCCTCGCCCAGGTCGCCGAGGAAACCGGCACGCAGGTGCACACGCTCATCGGCACCATGATCGAGGTCCCCCGGGCCGCGCTGACTGCCGGGCAGATCGCGCAGTCGGCGGAGTTCTTCTCCTTCGGCACCAACGACCTGACCCAGATGACGTGGGGCTTCTCCCGCGACGATGTGGAAGGCGCGTTCTTCAGCCGCTACATCCAGCTCGGCATCTTCGGGGAGTCGCCGTTCGAGACGATCGACCGGGAAGGGGTCGGCCGGCTGGTCCGCCTCGCCGTCGAAGAGGGCCGGGCCACCCGGCCCGACCTGCAGGTCGGCGTCTGCGGCGAGCACGGCGGCGACCCGGAATCGGTGCACTTCTTCCACGGTGCGGGCCTGGACTACGTGTCCTGCTCGCCGTTCCGGGTGCCCGTCGCCCGGCTGGAGGCCGGCCGCGCGCAGATCGAGTCCGAGCGGGTCGCGTCCGGCGGCGCCGGCGGCAGCGACAGCAGGTGAGCTGACGGCCGGAGCACGTACCGAAACTGGTTACGACGCGCACGCCACGGCCCGCTGGGCAGCAGAACCGCCCAAGCGGGCCGGGCGGAGCGCGTTCGAGCGGGACCGGGCGCGTGTCCTGCACAGCGCGTCGTTGCGCCGGCTGGCGGCGAAG
Source organism: uncultured Actinomycetes bacterium (assembly GCA_963805255.1). Taxonomy (GTDB): domain Bacteria; phylum Actinomycetota; class Actinomycetes; order Streptosporangiales; family Streptosporangiaceae; genus Bog-532. The sequence continues at coordinate 85,476 of CAWDTK010000025.1, read as the reverse complement.
ACCCAGGTGGTGGCGGTCGGCGACGCGGACTTCCCGCGGACCCGGCTGACCCACACGCTGGAGTGCGCGCAGATCGGCCGGGGGATCGGCGCCGCGGTCGGGTGCGATCCCGACCTGGTGGAGACCGCCTGCCTGGCGCACGACATCGGCCACCCGCCGTTCGGCCACAACGGCGAGATGGCTCTCGCGGATGTCGCTGCGGGCTGCGGCGGGTTCGAGGGCAACGCGCAGACCCTGCGCCTGCTCACCCGGCTGGAGAACAAGGTGCCCGGGGCGGGCCTGAACCTGAGCCGGGCGTCCCTGGACGCCACCCTGAAGTACCCGTGGCCCGCGCCGTCCGCCGGGCCCGCCGGGCCCAGCGCGGGCAAGGCCCCTCCCATCGGCGAGGTCCCGGCGGCAGCCAAGTTCAACTACTACGCCGACGACGCCACCGTGTTCGGCTGGATCCGGCTCGGCGCGCCGGGCCGCCGCCGGTGCCTGGAGGCGCAGGTCATGGACTGGGCCGACGACGTGGCCTATTCCGTGCACGACGTGGAGGACGGCCTGCACGCCGGGCTTGTCACCTTCGCGCAACTCCATGATCATGCCGAACGGTCCCTGGTGGCCCTGGTCGCCCAGCGTTTTTACGGTGCGCCCGGGGAGACCACGGTCGCCGAACTCGCTGCGGTGTTCGACGACCTGATGGCACTGGACTGCTGGCCGAAAAGCTTCGACGGCGGCCCGGACGCCCTCGCCGCCCTGAAGAACCTGACCAGCGAGCTGGTCGGCCGGTTCTGCGTCGCCGCCCAGGACGCGACCCGCGCATCCTGCTGGGACTCGGGCGGCTCCTACGCGGGCGGCTCCGACGCGGGCGGCTCGCGCCCCCATGGCCAGGACCCCGGCGCCCGCAACAGCTGCCGGAGGCTGACGCGGTACGCGTGCGACCTCGTTGTCCCGCGCACCCAGCGGCTGGAGTGCGCACTGCTCAAGGCCGTCGCGGCGCACTATGTGATGACAAGGGAAGGCGCGGCCGCCGCGCAGGCACGGGAACGTGAGCTGATCGCCGAGCTCGCGGCCGCGGTCGGGTCCGGCGCGCCGTGGACGCTCGACCCGGTGTTCCGGCCGGCCTGGGACGCGGCCGCCTCCGACGGCGCGCGCCGTCGCGTGCTGATCGACCAGATCGCCTCGCTGACCGACACCTCGGCCATCGCCTGGCACCGCCGTCTCTGCCGCGCCGCCGCCCCGTCATGATCGGGTTATTGCCCCCGCGCTGCGTATCGTGAGCGTCTCCAGGATGACGGCCCGGGTCCGGGCGTACCGCCATGGGGCGACCTGCGGCAGCTCGCACCCGAACAGCCCGGCGAACACGAGCCCGTACAGGTGCCTACTCAGGCCGCCCGCGTGGCGGCGGGTGTGGTCCACGTCCCACAGGACCAGCAGTTCGGGCGTGACCATGACATCCAGGGCTACGGTGCGGGACCGGGGGAGCGCCCGGGTGGGCGGCACGGCCGTCAGGCTCAGCCGGCGGACGCGGCAGAACCGGGACGCGCTGGCCGCGAATGCGCCAAGCTGGGGTGCCCGGGAGCGATAATTTAACCGGAGATACCACAACAGGTGCCTCCAGGCGGGCGCAGAGCGGAGGCGGAACATGGCGGGCCGGATTCGCGACGAGGACATCGCAGCGGTCCGCGAGCGGTCGCGGATCGACGAGGTGATCGGGGAGTACCTGCAGTTGCGCAGCGCCGGCGGTGACTCGCTCAAGGGGCTGTGCCCGTTCCACGACGAGAAGACGCCCTCGTTCAACGTCACGCCCGCCCGCGGCCTGTACTACTGCCTCGCGGGAGAAACGCGCGTCCTCACCATGGACGGCGTCCGCCCTATTCGCGAGCTGGCCGGCGGGACTCACCGTGTGCTCGGGAAGAGCGCGGACTGGATCGAGGCGCCGTTTTATTCGTTCGGTGTCCAGCCTCTGCTGCGATTGACGCTGAGCCGCAATGGTGTGGTCAAGTGTATCTATGCGACCCCTGAGCACCGCTGGTTTGTCCGCTCCGGGCGCACGCGGAAGTCTGACCGCGAAGTCGTCACCAAAGATCTGCGGCCCGGTCACCGGCTCGCCGCAGCGTTCCCGGGGACCAGGGTACGGAACACTACGCCCTCACCGTTCGGCATTGCCCATGGGCTGACGTTCGGTACCGGAACGCGAAATGGCAACGGGTCGATTGCGCAGCTTGCTGCCTCCAAAGACGCTGAGCTGCTTAAATGGTTCCCGCTCAGTATGGTCACGCAGCAGGGCCGGCAGTTGCTCGTCCATCATCTTCCCGCGTTCTTCACGGAGGTGCCGCCGCTCAGTGAGTCAGTGCCGTACCTGTACGGGTGGCTGGCGGGCTGCTTCGCTGCTGACGGCAGTGTCTCGACGTCCGGGACGGTCATGCTTGACTGCGCGGACCGCAGGGTCCTGGAGCACGTCCGGGCGATATGCACCCGCCTGGGAATCGGCACGTATCGAATCACTGAGCAGGCCGGGCGTGGCTTCGAGGACCGGGAACCAAGTTCTCCGTTCCGGGTCACATTTGTAAATTCTGATCTTACCGAGCAGTTTTTCCTGCTCGACAGGCATCGCTTTCATTTTAACGCCGCCCCCGTTACCTTCGAACGCCGGGGCTGGGTGGTCAGGGAAGTGGCGGAGACAGGCCGGGTCGAAGAGGTTTTCTGTGCCGTGGTTGATGACGGCCACGCATTTACTCTCGAGGACAACATTCTCACCGGCAATTGCTTCTCCTGCGGCGAGGGTGGCGACGTCATCAAGTTCGTTCAGAAGATCGACGGCCTCACGTTCATCGAGGCGGTTGAGCGGCTGGCCGGACGGGCCGGGATCGACCTGCGGTACGAGCAGGGCGGCTACGTGCCCGGCCAGGAGCAGAGCCGGCGCCGGCGCCTGGTGGACGCGCACCGGGCCGCGGCCGAGTTTTACGCGGAGCATCTGCAGGGCGCCGACGCCGCGGCGGGGCGGGCCTTCCTGTCCGAGCGCGGCTTCGAGCGCGCCGACGCGGAGCGGTTCGGCGTCGGGTACGCGCCCGCGGCGTGGGAGGAACTCACCCGGCACCTGCGCGCGCGGGGGTTCTCCGACGAGGAACTGACCGCCGGGGGGCTGGCGCGGGAAGGCCGCCGGGGCCCGGTGGACCGGTTCCGTGGCCGCCTCATGTGGCCCATCCGCGACCTGTCCGGAGACGTCATCGCGTTCGGGGCGCGAAAACTCGACCCGGACGACGACGGACCGAAATACCTTAATACGCCCGAAACACCGCTGTTCCGCAAGAGCACGGTGCTCTACGGGGCCGACCTGGCCAAGCGGGAGATCTCGCACCGGCGCCAGGCGGTCATCGTCGAGGGCTACACCGACGTCATGGCCTGCCACCTGGCCGGCGTCCCGACCGCCGTGGCCACCTGCGGCACGTCGTTCGGCGACGAGCACATCAAGGTGCTTCGCCGGCTGGTGATGGACACCGACGGCGCCACCGGCGAGGTGATCTTCACCTTCGACGGCGACGCCGCCGGGCAGAAGGCGGCGCTGCGCGCGTTTGGCATGGAGGAACGCTTCGTCACGCAGACGTTCGTGACGGTCCAGCCGGACGGCCTCGACCCGTGCGACCTCCGCCTCGCCCACGGTGATGCGGCGGTCCGCGACCTGATCGCCCGGCGCGTGCCGCTGTTCGAGTTCGCCATCCGCAGCGTGGCGGCCCGGCACAACCTGGACACGGCCGAGGGCCAGATCGCCGCGCTGGACGAGGCCGCCCCGATCGTGGCCCGGATCAAGAACTCCGGGCTGCGGGCGCGCTACGCCGTCAACCTCGACCGCTGGCTCGGCCTGATGGACGAGGCCTTTGTGCTGGCCCGGGTCAGGGAGCACGCGGGCGGCGGGCCGGGCGCGGGCGATCCGGGGCGCGGCGGTCCGCGTTACGGGCGGCGCGATGCGGCGCGCCCGGGCGCCGCAGGCCACGAGCCTGCCGGGCCCGCCGGACCGGGCGGTAATGGGAACGGGACGGCCGGCCACGAGGCGCAGCGGGACGGCCGGCGGCTGCCGTCCGGCGCCCAGGGAGAAGCCGGGTATGACCCAGCCGATCCCGTGGTGCAGGTCGAGCGGGAGGCGCTGAAGCTCGCGGTGCAGCGGCCGGGATTGTGCGGGCCCGAGTTTGACGCGCTAGGGGCCGAGGCGTTCACCGTTCCCGCGCACGCGGCCGTGTTCCGGCTGATCGCCGAGTCGGGCGGCACCAGCATGGCCGGCAGCGGCCGCGAATGGGCGGCCCGGCTGCGCGATGATGCGCCGGACGACCGGGCCCGCGCGTTCATCACGCGGCTCGCCGTGGAACCGCCCCAGGTCACCGGCGAACCGGATGTCCGGTACGTGGACGTGGTCCTGGCCCGCGTGGGAGAGCTCGCCGTGAGCCGGGAGATCGCCTCGGTCAAGTCGAAGCTGCAGCGGATGAACCCGGTGCAGCAGCAGGTCCCGTACAACCAGCTCTTCGGTGACCTGGTGGGCCTGGAGCAGCGGCGCAAAGCGCTGCTCGACCGCGCCGCAGGCGCTTGGCACGCTTAGCACGCTTAACAACTGGGCCCCGCAGGCGCCTGCCAGCTGGGCCCCGCAGGCGCTTAGCAGCCAGGCGCCCCCGCGCTTAGCACGCTTAGCACGCTTAGCAACTGGGCCCCGCAGGCGCTTAGCAGCCAGGCGCCCCCGCGCTTAATGCCCAGGCGCCGGGGGGAGCCGCTCGGTGTCCCCGGGGCGCAGTGACTCAGTGCCGCGGGGGCATAACGGCTCAATAGCCCACCTGGCCCAGGTTACGGACAGCCAGGCTCATCGTAACTACCGGGAAGGTGACAAAATTAGGTCCCCCGTAACCGGGGGTTCGTGTCGCACACTGGTTCACGTGAGCCTCAGCGTACTGACAAGCGGGCCTTCGCTGGCCGACCAGATGACGCATCTCGTGGCGCTTGGGAGGGAGCGGGGTTCCCTCACCATGGCGGATGTCGCTTCCGCTCTCGACCGCTACGAACTCTCACCCGATGCGCTCGCCGATGTCGTGCGGACGCTGGGTGATGAGGGCATCGAGCTTCTCGACGCTCCGCGGGAGGAAGTGGAAGACCCCAGACCCGCGGGGGAGGCGGATCCGGGCAGACCTGCCATCAGCGACCTGGTCCGGATCTACCTGCGGGAGATCGGGCGGGTACCGCTGCTGACCGCCGAAGACGAGGTGGAGCTGGCCAAGTCGATTGAGGCGGGCCTGTTCGCCGACGAGAAGCTGCGAGGCGGCTTCTCACTGCAGGGGGCTGAGGCGGCCGACCTGGGGTTTCTGGTGGCCGAGGGGGAGCGGTCCAAGCAGCGGCTGATCGAGGCCAACCTGCGCCTGGTGGTGTCCATCGCCAAGCGCTACATCGGCCGCGGGCTCGTCTTCCTGGACCTGATCCAGGAGGGAAACCTGGGGCTCATCCGCGCGGTGGAGAAGTTCGACTACACGCGGGGCTACAAGTTCTCCACCTACGCGACGTGGTGGATCCGGCAGGCCATTACCCGGGCGATCGCCGACCAGGCGCGCACCATCCGGGTGCCCGTGCACATGGTGGAGACCATCAACAAACTGGCCCGCGTCCAGCGCCAGCTGCATCAGGAGCTAGGGCGGGAGGCGACGCCGGAAGAGATCGCGGCGGAGATGGGGATCGAGCCGGAGCGGGTGGCTGACATTCAGCGCATCGCCCAGGAGCCCGTATCCCTGCAGTCGCCCATCGGTGAGGAAGAGTCCGACCTGGGCGACTTCATCGAGGACGCGGACGCCGTGGTGCCGATCGAGGCCGCGGCGTTCATCATGCTGCAGGACCAGCTGGAGCGTGTCCTGGATGAGCTGTCCCGGCGGGAGCAGCGGATCATCCAGCTGCGGTTCGGCCTGACCGACGGCCATCCCCGGACGCTGGAGGAAGTGGGCCGGGAATTCGGGGTGACCCGGGAGCGCATTCGCCAGATCGAGTCCAAGACGCTGGCCAAGCTCCGTCACCCGAGCCGCGCGCAGATGCTGCGGGAGTACCTCGACTGAGGGCTAGGGACCCGACTGACGGCTAGGGATGAGCGCCGGCGGAGCGGCGGCCAGCCCAGGCCGTGACCTGCCCGCAGCCACCCTCGCGCGGCTCACGCCCGGCGGCCAGCCCAGGCCGTGACGTGCCCGCAGCCACCCTCGCGCGGCTCACGCCCGGCGGCCAGCCCAGGCCGTGACGTGCCCGCAGCCACCCTCGCGCGGCTCACGCCCGGCGGCCACCTCCAGTGGCCGCCGGGCGTTCACTCATGGTGCGTCAGGTGCCGTCCGGGTACATGGTTGTCCCCGGCGACGGCGGCGGGTTGTACACGTCCGGCCCCGGCGTGTCGCTGGCCGGATAGTCCGCCGACCCGTTCACGCGACCGCGGAGACCCGGGATCGCGCTCGCCTTGTTCATCGCCGTCTCGGTGAACTTCGGCATCTTCTCGCTGGCCTTGTCTTTGGCCGTCTTGCCCAGCTCGGTCGCCTTCGAGCTGACCGTGCCCGCGGCCTTCTGCACGACCGGGTTTCCCGTCGCGCGCTGGCTCAGCCTTCTAATCTGCTCATAACGTTCCCGGCCAGCACGGGCGCCGAGGACGTACCCGGCCGCGAACCCGGCGACGAACGTGACTCGATACCGCATTGTGTGCCTCTCTTAACCATGTGGTCGTGCACAGTTGACTTCCCCGCTATCAGCCTTCGTACTCCTCCGTCCGTGCCACCGCCGCCACGCGAGGACGGCCCCGCGCCCCGACGCCTCCCGGCGGAAGGCGGTTCGGCCGGACGCCGCGCACGGGTACTCCGCAGGTACGCTACTCTTAGGTCCCGGCACGGATGGGATGGGTCGCCGGCACAGCGGAGGAATCGGCTGGGCTGCCCGGTGGGGCAGCCGGGCTGGCCGTCTCCCAGACCCAGGTGCCACGCGATCCCGCGTAGCTCAATCGGCAGAGCGTCCGGCTGTTAACCGGCAGGTTATAGGTTCGAGTCCTATCGCGGGAGCCCAGTTCTAGTGTGGTTGGCGCACGCAGCGCTGGCGCGGGCCAAGATCAACACAGAAGTAACACAACCGGCCCGCAGCCGGGGGACACGGCCCGCCGCGGGACCGCGGAGGGCAGGCCGCCCGCCGCGAGGCCCCCGCGTGAGCGGCGAGGCCCGCGAGTCCGCCCGGCACCCCGACCGTCCGGTGATTGAGCTGGAGTGCGGGATTCTGGTGTACCCGCCGGAGGCGGACGGGGAGCCGTGGCGGGCGGTATTCACCGAGAACGGGCAGCGGCGGTACCGGCAGGGCGCGACCGAGGAGAAGCTGGCCGCCAAGCTGGAAAAGGTCACCGGGCGGCTGGCCGCCGGCGCAGGGAACATGGAGCGGACGGGCGCGGACCTGATCGCGCACTATCTGGACCCCGACCGGCTGCCGGTGCAGGACCGCTGGTCCCGCAAGCACGCCCACACCCAGCGGTGGCTGTGCGAGCGGTTCGCCGCCCCGGTCATCGGCGCGGTCACCTGCCAGGACATCACGACCTGGCACACTCAGCAGATCGTCAGCGCCGCCCCTACCGCGGGGGAAGGCGACCGGGTCCACGGGATGCTCTCCGCGCTCGTCGCGGCGGGGATCGAGGGCGGGTACCTGACCAGCCCGCGCCTGGCCATGGTGCACTGGCAGGCCGGGGACCGCCCGCTGCCCGCCCCGCGCGTGACCGTGTCCGGGGAACGGCGCGTATCATCTGCGGCGGCACCGTCTACATCAAGGAGAACCGCGGAAAAGCCGTGACGTGGCAAGAGGCGGACGACTACACGGCCGCGTCGTTCTTCATGCTCGGCGATACCGTCAGCGTGCAGCGATAACGCAGGACCCTCAGACCTCGCACAATCCCTGCGACCGGTCCGTACCCGGACGCAGGGCCCGTCACGACGCTTCTTCGGTGGCCGGCGGAGAAGGAGCAGGACGTAATGCCCGCAGGAAAAGGGGCGGCGACGGCGGTTCACCCGTTTATCCCGTATGAGGAGCTCCCTGCCGGCCAGCGGAGACGGATCGTCATCGGCGCATCATTGCGCACCATCGCCACGATCATCGTGGTGGTGGCGATCTACTTCCTGATCCCGATGGATCACCTGATCACCGCCGCGACAGTGATCGAACTGGTAACCGGCGGGCTAGCGCTCTTCGCCATCATCGCGTGGCAGATCCGGGAGATCATGCGGGCCGGGCATCCGGGCATCCGGGCATCCGCGCCGTTGAAGCTCTTGCTTTCGCGATTCCTGTTTATGTGCCTTTGTTCGCGACCACCTACTTCCTCATGGCTCGCGCACGATCCGCCGCATTCGGTATGCCCCTGGGCCGCACCGATGCCATGTACTTCTCGGCTACGGTCTTCACCACCGTCGGATTCGGGGACATCGTGGCGAAGAGCCAGGCCGCTCGCATAATCGTCACATTCCAGATGATGCTGGATCTGGTGATCATCGGCATCGTCGTGCGAGGAGTGGTCAGTGCCATCAAGGTCGGCCGGCAGCGCCCGGCCACGTCCGGGGCGCCCGCATCAGGAGCGGAGCCGACCGGGAACCGCGCCGCCGGCCCTGGAGAGAACTCACCGGATCGGTGACGCCGAAGATGCCCACGAACGTCGCCTGCGGCCAGGGCGGTGGCCGTGAATTCGCGGGAGCACGCTGACGGCGGAACCTCGTACGCGCGTTGTCGGCCTGGGCGTGGACGTCACAGCGGGCCGAGATGGGGACATGCCTGCATCGGGATGCACGGCCTGGTCGCGTTTGGGGGACTCAACGGAACCGCAGACGGAGACTGCGCCGCCGGATGACCCTGCACCGAGGTGTCCGTGCAGCGGGGAACCTCGCTGGCGAGCAATACTTGGCTGGTGAATACTTCCAATTAAGATAGTATCGCGTAAAGAAGTATCCATGATACTAGTCTTAAAGGGCAGTTATGGCAGGCTTCGTGGGACGGCGGCGCGAGCTGGCTCGGCTTGACGGGATGCTCGCTGAGGTCCGGGAACTGGCTGGCTCTGCCCGGCCCGGCAGGTGTGTCATTGTCCGGGGGCGTCGGCGGATTGGCAAGTCCGCGCTCGTTGAGGAGTTCATCGATCAGCAGCGGGTGCCGAGCGTGTTCTATACCGCTGAGATCGGGTTCGGCGGCGAGCCGCTGCGAGAGTTCGGCGAGGCGGTGCGTATCTCGGGGCTGCGCGATGCGCAGGTGTTCGGGGAGGCGGTGCCCGGGAACTGGGCCGCGGCGCTCCGCCAGCTGGCGGGAGTGCTCCCTGACGACGGGCCGAGCATCGTCGTCCTGGATGAGCTTCCCTATCTGATGGATCCAGATGGGGCGTTCGAGAGCGTGCTGCAGCGCTCATGGGACCGGGAGCTGTCCCGCAAGCCGGTGCTGCTCATCCTGGTGGGGTCTGACCTGTCGATGATGGAGGCGCTCACCTCCTATGGCCGTCCGTTCCACCAGCGCGGCACGCAGCTGAAGGTAGGGCCGCTGAATCCGGCTGATGTCGCGGCGATGGCCGGGCTATCCGCAGCCGAGGCTTTCGACGCGGCCCTGGTCACCGGGGGCCTGCCGATCATTTGCGCCCGGTGGCGGCACGGCGAGGACACGCGGTCCTTCCTAGCGCGAGAGCTGGCCAACCCAGTGAGCCCGCTCGTGGTTTCCGCCCAGCTCTCGCTCGCGGCGGAGTTCCCGGACCAGGCACAGGCACGGATGGTCCTGGCCGCGATCGGCAGCGGAGAACGGACCTTCACCAACATCGCCCGTGCCGCCGGGGGCATCGCCCATTCCACCCTGACCCGCGCTGCTGAGCTTCTGATCAGCAAAGGCGTCGTGGCAGGGGAACTGCCGGTCAGTCTTTCCCCGTCGAAGGAACGCCGGTACCGGATCACTGACTCCTACCTGCGGTTCTGGCTCGCCTTCCTCGGCCCGCACCTCGCCGAGGTGGACCGGATGCGCTCGGACCTGACACTAGCCCGGATCGAGCGGAGCTGGACTGACTGGCGTGGCCGTGCCGTCGAGCCACTGGTCCGCGAAGCGCTCGCGCGCCTGCTGCCCGCCCAGGACATCCCCGCCGCGCCGGTGATCGGCGGTTACTGGACGCGCAGCAAAGACGTCGAGATCGACATCGTTGGCGCTGACCGGAGACCTGTCGCCCAGCAGTTGCTGTTCCTCGGCTCAGTCAAGTGGCTGGAGACGGGCCAGTTCGACGCCCACGACCTCGTAGCGCTCCAGCGCCACCGGGACCGGGTCACCGCCGACCCGGTCCCGCTCATCGCTGTCTCCCGCTCCGGAACATCCACCACGCACGTAGACGCCGCCTTCACCCCAGCCGACCTGGTAGCGGCCTGGTAAACCGCCCGCCGTGCTGTGCGCGACCGCCAGGGCGGCTTCCGGTCGCTGTGGCCTTGAGCGGTGCAGATTCGCTCCGGGCGACGCAAGCAAGATAACAGTCACGTTGTGTAACCAGAGCTGGTCGGGCTAGCGTCCGAGATCCGCCGATCTGGCGGCATGTCCCAGTCGGCCGACATGTCGTCCAGGCCGTACCCGAACGGCCGTTCTGTTGCGCCAGTGTGTGTGCCAAACGCTCACCGCCGGACCCCATGTGCCGCCACAACGGTGGGTGCACATGATTTCGTTGGCGAGCAGCACTCAAGCAATGGCCGGATGAAGTGATAACGGATCGTTACCACGTCACCGGGCCGGGTCCGCCGTCCCCGCCGACCGCGAACCCGTGCCGCGCAGCGGCGCGCAGGGCGATGGCGGCCACTTGGCCGTGCGGTCTGCTGACCGGCATCAGGCGGCCGTGGCTGCGCGCAGGGCCGGGTGCTGGTCCTCCCAGGCCTGCCGCACTCCCTTGGGCAGGTACAGAACCGGCCAGACAGCGATCAGGGTGTCACCGTTCAGGTAGGAGCTGAGGTCCTCCGGGCGGCTCGCTTCCTCAAGGACGATCTCATACATCGACCGCAGCATGAACGGCTTACTCAGGTCGAACGTGCGATCGGGGTCGCTCCAGAACAGCCGTAGCGGCAACTCGACCGTGCCGCTGGCGGGCCCGCGCAGGTCCGCTAGGCTAGCGGAGACCAGCGCGTGGTGCCTAGTATCAAATCCCGCTTTTTGCGCCGCGCTGGTGAAGGCCTGCTGTGTTCTCGCTTTCTGGTCGCTTAGCTGGAGTGGGCCCATGAAGCGTACTGTCATGTAGGTGAGCTGGCGGTTGTCCCTCATAACGAAGGGGGAAAAGTCCACCAGTTTCCGCAGGTCCCGGCGGTTGAGCTTCCCCTCTCTGCCAAGCTGCGCCGCTGCGAGCCTTGGGCTGGCTGCACCATGGCACCCCGGCAGGGCACATGGAGATCGCGGGGCAGCGGCCTCCTGACAGTGTCAGCGGCTCACCTCCGCTGACGTGGCCGCGAGCCGGATCTGGACGATAAGGCCGCCGCCGTCGCGGGCGGCCGCGGTTAGCTCCCCCCCGTGAGTCTGGACTATGGACCGGACGATGGACAGGCCGAGCCCGGCGCCGTGCGGGTGGCTGGTCCGGTTGCTGTCGAGCCGCCGAAAGGGCTCGAACAACATGTCGACCTGCTCAGGCGGGACGGGCGGCCCGGAGTTGCTTACCTCGAGCTCGACCATGCTGGGGGTGGCGGCCCTTCGGGTGATCACCGTGACCCGGCCGCCGGGGTGGTTGTGCTGGATGCCGTTGCGGACAAGGTTGAGCGCGAGGCGTTCCAAGAGGATGGGGTCGCCGGTTGTGGGTGCCGGATAGGGCGTCGCGTCGACAGTGACCCCTGCGGCAGCGGCTTCCCCGGCTGTCTCCTCCACTGCGCCTGCGGCGACGTCGGACAGGTCGACGGGCAGCCGATCGATGGCCTGGTTCTCGCAGCGGGCCAGGGTGAACAGCCCCTCGAGGATCAGCTCGCTGCGGGCGCTGGCCGCGAGCACGCTGTCGATGACCTGGCGGAGTTCCGGGGGAACGCGGTGCTGTGCCACGGCAACCTCCAGCAGGGTCCTGTTGGTTGCCAGCGGTGTGCGCAGCTCATGCGAGGCGTTGGCGGCGAAATGCCGCTGCCCGTCGAAGGAGGCATCCAGTCGCTCGAGCATCGCGTCGAATGTGTCGGCGAGTTCCTTGAGCTCATCCCGAGGACCGACCAGGGAGATGCGCTCGTGCAGGTTACTCCCGGCGACCCGCCGTGCTGTGTCGGTAATGTGGCGTATCGCGCGGAGCGCCCGGCCGGCCATCAGCCAGCCGAAGCCCACGGCTGCTACCGCTACCACGGCCATTGCCAGCAGGGATTCCCATAGCAGCGAGTTGATGATTTCGCTGCGATGCTGATTCAGCTTCTGGGCGAGATCCCGCACTTCGGCCTGGGTGAGCGGAGGCCCCGGTGGCGGGAGCCGGCGACTGGTCGGCGGGAAGATCCCCTCGGCGAGGTGCCCGCCGGGGAAGTTGCTCGTGAAGATGATGTACAAGATGGCGATCAGAGTGCCCCCGGCGATCAGGAACAACCCGCCATAGAGCAAGGTGAGGCGGCTCCGCATGCTGAGCCGCGGCTGTCTCAGGGATGCGGTGAGATACCTCACGCGATCCGGTACCCCGCTCCGGGGATCGTCTCGATCGGTGAGGATTCGCCGAGCTTGCGGCGCAGGGTCATGATCGTGACGCGGACAACGTGCGTGAACGGGTCGATATTCTCATCCCACGCCTTCTCGAGGAGCTGCTCGGCGGACACCACGGCGCCTCCGCCGCGCAGGAGTTCTTCCAGGACGAGGAACTCCTTGTGCCGCAGTGACAGCGGCCGTCCGTGCCGTGACGCCTGATGCCGGACGGGATCGAGCCGGATTCCCGCGCGTTCGAGGACCGGCGGGTCGGCCGGGCGCGCCCGCCGTCCCAGGGCCCGGACCCGCGCGACCAGCTCGGCGAATGCGAACGGCTTGCTCATGTAGTCATCGGCGCCGAGGTTCAGCCCGGTCACCCGCTCGGACAGGTCCCCGGCGGCCGTCAGCATGAGGATCCGGACCGTGGCGCCGCCAGCCGCCAGTGACCGGCACACCTCGTCCCCGTGGACGATCGGCAGGTCCCGGTCGAGGACGACCACGTCGTAATCGTTGACGGCCAGGCTCTCCTGCGCCGCCCGCCCGTCGAAAACCACGTCCACGGCCATGGCCTGCCCCCGCAGCCCGTCCGCGATCGCGCCTGCCAGCTGCCGCGCGTCCTCCACCACCAGAACCCGCACCGACACCTCCGGCCTGTGTACATGACCCGCCGGTGCCAGTCTCACCACGACCGGTTAGATCCACGTCAAGTACTGCTCCCAGGTTTGCTCAGCGGTGGTCGCGCCGGGCACGCGGCGAGGGGTTGACGCTGATTTGACGGGCCGCCCGGTGAAATGGCTTCCCGTGCGGGCTGCGGCACGCGGCTTTGCCGACCAGTACGGGAGGAGCACTCATGCGCAGGCCACAGGCCAGTGGGTACGGTGAGCATGGCGTCTGATTCCCTGCTCCGCGCCGCCGGGACGTCCGGGGAACGCCCGTCTCAGCCACCGCGGAACGCAGTGGTGGAGATAGTCATCCCGGTCCGCAATGAGGAGCGTGACCTCGGCCCGAGCGTGCGGCGCCTGCTTGCCTACCTGCGTGACCGGTTTCCGTTCACAGCGCGGATAACGATCGCCGACAACGGCAGTAGGGACGGCACATGGGCGGTGGCCAGCGCGCTAGAGGCCGAGTTCAGCTCGGTGCGCGCGGTACGGATCGAGCAGCCCGGGCGGGGCGGGGCACTGCGCTCGGTCTGGCTGGCCAGCCACGCCGACATTTATGCCTACATGGATGTCGACCTGTCGACGGATCTGAACGCGCTGCTGCCGCTGCTCGCTCCGCTTGTGTCGGGGCACAACGACGTGGCGATCGGCACCCGGCTGGCCCGCGGCGCCCGGGTAGTCCGCGGTCCCCGCCGGGAGATCATCTCGCGCTGCTACAACCTGCTGCTGCACGCGACACTGGGCACCCGGTTCTCGGATGCCCAGTGCGGCTTCAAGGCGATCCGGGCGGACCAGGCGCGGGCCCTGCTCCCGCTGACCTCCGACATCGGGTGGTTCTTCGATACCGAGCTGCTCGTGCTGGCCGAGCGGGCCGGGCTGCGTATCCACGAGGTCCCGGTGGACTGGGTCGACGACCCAGACTCCCGGGTGCGTGTGCTGCGCACCGCCCTGGCCGACTTGCGCGGCATCGTCCCCGGCGACCCGGTGTGGGCCCGCCCGGCGCTCCTCGGGCTGCTCGTCGGCACCGGCCTGCTCCACCTGGCCGGCCTGAGCCGCAACGGCTGGGGCAACGAGTTCTACGCCGCCGCCGTCCAGGCGGGCACCAAGAGCTGGAAGGCGTTCCTGTTCGGCTCGCTGGACTCCTCGAACTTCATCACCGTAGACAAGCCCGCCGGGTTCCTGTGGCCCATGGAGCTGTCCGCGCGCATATTCGGGCTGAATTCCTGGAGCCTGCTGATACCGCAGGCCCTGGAGGGCGTGGCCACCGTCGGCGTGCTGTACACCACTGTGCGCCGCTGGTTCGGGCCGCTGGCCGGGCTCATCGCCGGGGCCATCGTGGCCCTCACCCCGGCCGCAACGCTCATGTTCCGTTTCGACAACCCCGACGCGCTGCTGGTGCTGCTCATCACGCTGGCCGCCTACGCGACCACCAGGGCCATCGAGTCGGGCCGCACCCGGTGGCTCATGCTGGCCGGGGCCTTCGTCGGGCTGGGCTTCCTGGCTAAACAGCTTGCCGCGTTCACGGTCCTGCCGGGTTTGGCGCTCGGCTACCTGTGGGCAGGTCCGCCGAAGATCGGGAAGCGGATATGGCAGCTGCTGGCCGGCGGTGCCGCGATGGTGGGCGCCGCGGGCTGGTGGGTGGCGATCGTCCTGCTCACCCCGATCTCCGACCGCCCCTACGTCGGCGGTTCCACCGACAACAACATCCTGAACCTCACCTTCAACTACAACGGTTTCGGCAGGCTCACCGGAAACGGAGGCGGCGGATTCGGCGGGACGATCCCGCGCGACTTCGAGCGGATACTGTCCGGCTCGGGGCGGGGGAACCCGGGACCTGGCGGTGGCATCGGTGGCGCGTTCGGCGGCACCACCGGGATCATCCGGCTGTTCCAGGCCGATTTCGGCGGGCAGATCGCCTGGCTGCTGCCAGCTACCCTCCTTGCCCTGGCGGCCATGCTCTGGCTGTCACGGCGGGCGCCGCGGACCGACCGGACCCGCGCCGCCGCCCTGGTGTGGGGCGGCTGGCTGCTGGTGACCGGGCTGGTCTTCAGCTATATGTCCGGAATCATCCACCCCTACTACACCATCGCCCTGGCCCCCGCGATCGGCGCGCTCGTCGGCATCGGGTCCGTCGAGCTGTGGCGGGTGCGGCACACCTGGTTCGCTTGTGCCGTCCTGGCCGCCGGGCTCGTGATCACCGCCATCTGGGCGTGGGTCCTGCTCGACCGCAGTCCGGGCTGGTTCCCGTGGCTGCGCGTGATCATCGTCATCGCGGGCGTCGCCGCCGCTGGAATGATCCTGGCCCGGTGTGTCATCCGCCCGACCGCCGGCTGGCGCCGGACCGTCGTAGCGGCAGCCCCGGCGCCGCTCGCCCTGATCGCCGGGCTGGGCGCCCCGCTGGCCTACAGCATGGACACCAGTGCGACGACCCAGTCCGGGGCAGTCCCGTCCGCCGGGCCCACGATGGCCGGGTCCTTCGGCATCCCCGGCGGCGGCCGGGCGCTCGGCCGTGACTTCCCCGGCGCTCCGTCCGGATTCCCGGGCGGAACGGACGCACGCGTGCCCGCCGGGGCCGGGGGCGGATTCGGCGGGCAGGCCAGTATCAGCGCCACGCTGGCCAGGCTGTTGGAGGCCGGGACGTCCGGCTACCGGTGGGCCGCGGCCACGGTTGGCTCCACCACAGAACTCTTGGCGGTGACCTGTTTTTGAGTATGGCACCGGGTCTGACGGTCGCGCTGGTCGCTGTGCGGGCCCGGTTTTGCAGACGCCGACTGGGTTGTACCGCTATGGGGCGTGTCTGGGTGTGGCTGTCCGGCCTGGTGAAGGTGATCGGTGGGTGGCGCGGGGCTGCGGGCTTGCTAGCCGTCGGGCAGGTAGTCGCGGAGGCTGGAGCGGCGGCGTGCCCGCTGGGTGATGCGGGTCTTGCCGGGGGTGGTGAGCGCCCGCCAAGCGCGGATCTTGCGGATGTTGGCGGCCATCAGCAGCAGCGCGGTGAACAGGGACTGGGCGGCGATGCCGCGGACCCGGCGGCGGCCGGGCTGGGCGAGGGCCTGGTGAGCGGGGTCTTTGACGAATCCGTTGAGGCCTTCGATGGTGTTGCGCAAGGTGGCGTACCGGGCGTGCCAGGCGGGGCTGGCGTAGGGCAGGTCCTGGCGGTAGCGGGCGCCCACGTCGGGGGCGATGGTGATCGCGGTCTGGCGGCAGAGCCTGGGTGGTTCGGCCGGTGGCTGGAGGACCTTGGGCCGTCCGTCGCGTGGTGACAGTGATGCCCGGCGCAGCGGGCAGATCAGCCCGGGGTGGCCGGTGGCGGGGCAGGACAGCCGCTGGTAGCCGTCGGCGTCGGGGCCGTCCTTGCGCTTGAGCTGGTAGCAAGCGCGGGCGGCGATCTGCTGGTCATACAGCTCGCGGGTGATGAGGTGATCACGCAGTCCGGCGGTGGCGGTGATCAGCGGCTCGGGCAGGGCGGGGCAGTACCAGGTGCCCCCGGCGAGGATGGCTCCGCCGGTATTGGCCTGGATGCCGAGCTGGTCGGTGCGGTAGTCCATGACGGGCTGGTAGCCCAGCGCCCGGGCCGGGAGGTGGAAGCGTCCGGGGAGCGCGGCGGTGTAAGCGCGGTTGTAGCCGAGCCAGCCGGTCTTGTGGCCGCGGGCGGCCACCGAGGCCAGGACCCGGGCGCCGGTGCCGCCGGGGTCTTCGCCGGGCCGGGTCAGGGCCATCCCGGAAGCGAGGTTCGGGGTTGCGGGCGGCGCGCCGGGGGGCCGGGCGGTGGCCGCGATGGTGGCTTCCAGCGCCCAGCAGATCTTGCGCAGCGGCTTGCCTTTGTCGTCCTCGCGTTCGCGGTGGTCGCCCTCGCGGACGTACCAGCCGCCGTCGGGGTCGCTGGCGCACAGCCCGGTGTGCCTGGACGGGCCGCGGGAAAACAGCGGCACCGGGGTGGCGTCCAGGCCGGCCGAGCCGTCGTATGCCGCGAGTTCTTCGCCGGTGAGGACGGAGATGCTGGCTTCCAGCAGCGCGTTGGTGACCGCTTCGAGCCGGCCGCGGGCCGCTTCGGCCTGGGCGGGGGTCATCGGCTTGGTGCGGGCCTTGAGGTCCTGCTCGGTCAGCCGCCGGTTTTTCGGCAGCGCCGAGGGGTCCATGACCGAACGGATGGCGCCGAAGCAGTAGCGGACCCGGCGGTAGGCGTTCTGGAAGGCCCGTTCGGTAGCGGCGGTGCCGCCGACGCCGAGCAGCCGGCGGGAGGTCTGCGATAGCTGCTGGAACAAGATCCGGGTGGCCTCGGTGAGGAACAGCGGCCGGTCCTCCAGGGCCAGGCACAGCAGGGCGGTGAGCACCGCGCGGACCGGCAGCGGGCGGGGCCGGCCGGTGCGGTGGGCCAGCGCGGCCTCGATGACCGGGGCGTTGCCGGAGCGGCCGGTCAGCTCGGCTGCGAAGGCCACCATCTGGTCGCTGATTCCGCCGCTAGCAGGCGGCGGGGCCAGGCCGGCGCCGGTCATCGCGTGTTCTCCGCGCGCCAGCGGGCCCGCAGGGCGCCCTCGGAGGAGCTGATGCCCGTCACGTGGCGGGCGTAGCGGGCCAGCGACCCGGCCTCGGCGATCCCGGTGATGGTCAGCAGCACGCCGACCGGGGTGCCCGCGGCCAGGTTCCCGCAAATGAAGGTGGACCGGCACCGGCTTAGGGTCAGCTGCGGCGCGGCCGGGTCAGCGGCCAGGCCCCGGGCGAAATTGGTGACGAAGTTCTTATAGCAGCGGTCGGCCGGGCCGGGGCGGAACACGAAATCGCCGCCCGCGAGGCGGGCCAGCTCCCAGGCGCGGCCGGCGTATCCCGCGGTGACCGGCACCACCCGCGCGGCCGGCCCGCGGACATGGACTGCCACCCGCCGGCCGTGCCGGGTGACGTCGCTGCCGCGCAGCGCCACCAGCTCGCCGGGCCGCAGCCCGGCCCCGATGCCGAACACCACCATGGCCAGCGCCGAGGCCCGCTTCGCCGGGTCGTGCTGCGCAGCCGCGAGGGCGGCCAGGTCCGCCCGCTCCGCCGGTGAGTACGGCGGCGGCGGCCTCGCGCCCGGGAACGGCGTTGCCCGCTGTCCCGGCTCGCCGTGCACCGGCATCGCCAGCCGGTACAGCGCCGACCGGTAGGTGCCCCGGGTGGAGGACGCCCGGCCGGGAAGGCCGGTCACGCAGAACGCCTCGATCACGTCATAATCCAGCAGGAACTCCCGCCCGGGCGGGATCCCCCGCGCCGCAGCGAACCGGGACAGCCCGCGCACCGCGGTGGCGGTCACCACCCGCCGCGGGCCCGCCGCCCGGCCAGCCCGCGCCGGCACCAGCTCACCCATACCTGCCTCCTGCCACAGTGCGCACAGAAGCCACATCAAACGTATACATTTGCAGACACCAGATGCGGGAGACACGCCGGCCACGGGCGGGCACCCGCGGCGGGTTTGCGGGATCCTGGCCCGGGAGGGGCGATGCCAGCACCAGACGACGGCCGCAGCGCGGTACAGGCAAGGGCAGCTATCCAGGCGGCCCCCGGCCAGATCGGCTTCTGCCTGCCCGGCACCATCACCATCCGCCGCGCCCGGTGCGGCAAGCCCCGCTGTGCCTGCGCGGCCGGCCCGCCCGCCCTGCACGGCCCCTACATCCAGTGGACCCGCACCGTCAACGGCAAGACCGTCACCCGGACCCTCACCCCCGCCCAGTACCAGGCCTACGCACCCTGGTTCGCCAACGCCCGGCGGCTCCGCGCCCTGGCCACCGAACTGCAGGCCCTCTCCCTGAAAGAAATGGCCAGGGCCGAAGGCTGGGCCACGATAACCCCCGGCACCCCGGCGCCGCCGCGCACCCGCCCCGTCCGCGGCCCGAACCCGAACTACCCCAAACCACCCAAAACGCCGGGAGATCAGCCCGCTTAACCCGGGAACAGCCCACCGCAGAACATACGTAGCCGCAGGTCACAGAGTTCTGTCGTTAGCCCGCCCAGCTAGGCTTCAACCGTCAGCCCTCTCACCTGCATCAACGCAGGAAGAGAGGGAGTCCATGGGGCAGGAAGCGCCCGAGCGGACCAAGATCCCGACAAAATCCCCACAACCGGCTCGCAGCGCGGCCGCGCGGGCCGCCGGACGGGCGAAGAGGGCCGGCAGCACGGGCGCGGCCGGGTTCTCGCGGGCGGGACCGGACGCGTGGCCACCCGGGGCGGCGGCGAAGTGATCGAGCTGGAATGCCGGATCACGGTGTACCCGGCCCGCGGAGAACAGGGCTGCTGGCGGGCGGTCTGGTATGAGGCTGGGGGAACGCCAGCAGTGCGAGGCGCCGACCGAGGAGAAGCTGGCCGCCAGGCTGGAGAAGGTCACCGAGCGGCTGGAAGCCGACGCGCCGAACATGAAGCGCCCCGGCGCTGACCTGATCGCGCACTACCTGGACCTTGACCGGCTGCCGGTGGATGACCGGTGGTCCCGCAAGCACGCGCACACCCAGCGCAGGCTGTGCGAGCGGTTCGCCGCCCCGGTCATCGAGGCGGTCACGTGCCAGGACATCAAGACCTCGCATACGCAGAAGATCGTCAACGCCGCCCCCACGCCGGGGAAGGCGCGCGGGTCCAGGGGATGATCTCCGCCCTGGTCACCGCAGGCATGGAGAGCGGACCGGGAAGCGCACGCCCTGCCTGACTTCCTCCTCCAGCCCGCTCGCCGCCGTGGCGATGAGCTGCCGGGCGGAGCGGTCCAGCAGCAGCACCGCCGCGGTGTCCGCGTCCAGGCTTTCCTTCACCCGGCTAAGCAGTTCGGTGAGAAATTCACCGGCGCCGAGGTAGGAGAGGGCCGCATCGGTGATCGACCGGATGCCCCGGAGCTTGTCCTCCGCGTCCGGCGGCGGGCTGAGCGGGGTAGCCACGAGGACAGAAAAGGACGCTCCGCGCATCACTGTCAGTATGGGCGGCGTCGTGCCGCAGCCGAGTTCGCGGGCGTTCCTTGATCTGCGCCCTGGGCAGGCATGTCAGCTCCGTCCTGGTGCCAGCCAATCGGGTAGGCCCAGCAGCCTCACCTGTGCGGGCTGTGGTACCCGCCTACAGCCTGCTATACCTCGGCCGCCTACAGCGCGTTAGCGGCGGGTGAGCGGGAACGCGAACCACAGCAGCCCGAACACCAGGAACACCAGCACGCTGATCACCGCCGCGGTCAGGCCGCTGGCGACGTAGCCGGTGACCAGCAGGACGGCGGCCGAGACGGCCAGGCCGACCGTGGCCAGCCCGGCAATCGCCATCACGCTCGCCGCCCGCACCAGGCTTTCCTTCAGTCCGCGGCGGAAGACCAGCCGGTGGTAGGCGACCGGCCCCAGCAGCAGCGCGGTCGCGACCGCGGCGAGGACCAGGCAAGCCAGGTACAGGTTGTGCTGGCCAGGGCTGAGCCGGGTGAACCGGTTGGTGAACGGCAGCGACAGCAGGAAGCCGAACAGGACCTGCACGCCCAGCCCGGCCACCCGCAGTTCCTGCAGCAGCTCACCGAGATTACGGTCGGCCCGCTGGGCTTCGGACTCGTCCCGCGGGTCGGGCGCCTCCGCCGATCCCACCTCAGCCACCTCCTGGCGCCATGACGGGCTGGTTACCCGGGCAAGACAGCACGGAAACGGGAATGCCCGGTGGCGTCAGGATCATGCGGTCAGCAGGAACCCGCCTTAACCCGGAGGCATAGATGGCGACGAACAAGCAGACCAAGGCGGCACGGCGAAACGTGACCAAGGCGCGGGAGGCGGCCGCCTCCAAGCGGACCATCGCGAACATGCCGAAGCAGACCCGGACCGCACGGGGCAAACAGGGGGCGGCCGTCGCACAGCGTAAGCGGACCGGCGGCGATTCACCGAAGGCCCCGGGCGGAACTCTACGAGATCGCCAAGCAACGCGACCTGCCCGGGCGTTCCACGATGGGACGTGACGAACTAGCCCGCAAGCTCGGCGAAAAGTAGCCGGCGCCGGAACTGCTGCGGACTGAGTAAGCCTCCGCCGCTCGGGTAGCACGCCGGCATGACCCGTTACGGATATTTCCTGTCCTCGGAGGAGTACGAGCCGGCCAGCCTGGTCCGCCAGGCCAGGATGGCCGAGCAGGCCGGGTTCGATGCGCTGTGGATCTCCGATCATTTCCATCCGTGGCTGGACGAGCAGGGGCAGTCAAGCTTTGTCTGGTCCGTCATCGGCGCGATCTCGCAAGCGACCAGCCTGCCGATCACCACGGCCGTGACCTGCCCAACGACACGCATTCAACCGGCGATCATCGCGCAGGCGGCGGCGACCGCGAGCCTGCTGACCGAGAGCAGCCATCAAGGCCTACGAGCAGGCAGGCTTCAATGAGGTGTACCTAGGCCAGGTCGGCGGACGGCTGGAGGGAGCGTTCGAGTTCTTCGCCACCCAGGTGCTCCCGCGCGTGCGGGAGAGCTGACCGAGCGGAAGGACAACGCGAGCCGCCGAAATGACCGCCGTGACTGGACGTGCCGCTGACTGGCGCTCGGCCGGTGCCTGCGTGGCTGTCGATCCAGATCAGAGAAGCGCCGCCAGCCTCCGATGGCAACCTTGCACACCCTCCCGCCGGTCTGGCCGGCAAATTGGCCGGGCTATTCAGATGCGGCGGGGGGTTGTGGCCAGGGCTGGAGGACGACCTTGAGGCAGCAGTCTGCCTTGCCGCGGAAGATTTCGTATCCGTGCGGGGCTTCTTCCAGCGGCAGGTGATGGGTCGCGAACTGGCGGACTCCCAGCGGGTCGCGATCGTCGCTGACGATCGGCATGAGGTCGTCGGTCCAGCGCCGCACGTGGGCCTGGCCCATGCGCAGCTGAACGCCCCGGTCGAACATCTCCATCAGCGGCATCGGGTCGATCTCGCCGCCGTAGACGCCGCTGACCGACACCGTGCCGCCACGGCGCACCGCCTTGACGGCGGTGTGCAGGGCGTCGAGCCGGTCCAGCGCGGCCTGATCGGACACCTTGGCCGCCAGCGAGCCGGGCAGCAGCCCGGTGGCCTTCTGCCCGATCTCGGTGAGTTTGGTACTGCGGGGCTCGTCGTGGCCGTGCGCCTCCATCCCGACCGCGTCGATGACGGCGTCCGGGCCGCGGCCATCGGCCAGCTCGATCAGCGTGGACGCGGTGTCGCCGATGGTGCCGGGGTCGATAGTCTGGACCCCGAAGCGCCCGGCTGCTGCGGGACGCCGGGTCACACCGGGCCGGCGCCTCCGCCCTGGCGGCGAGCATAGACGCACTGGCCCCACGGCTGAGCAGGCCGTGCCTGGTCGTGGGCAGGTCCGCCCTCCCGATGGGGACCGCGGCCGTGTGCGCTGATCGCCTGGCCCGGCTCGGCGTGGCCGGGAAGAAAGCGGAACTGGCCTGGAATCCGGGGTTTGTCTGCGAGCGGCACGCGGTGGCCGACGCGCTGCACCCGGGCTGGATCGTGGCCGGGGTGGCATCGCCCCGGGCGGAGGCGATCCTCCGCGAGGTTTACGAAAGGCCCCTGGCGGAGGGCGTTCCGCTGGTCGTGACGGATCTGGCCACCGCGGAACTGGCCCCGGCGGCAGCACAGGCGTTCCTGGCTACCAAGATCTCATTCATCAACGCGATGGCGGAGGTCTGCGAGGCCGCCGGGGCGGACGTGCAGGCACTGGCGCAAGCTCTCGGGCATGATCCGCGCATCGGCGCCGGCGGCCTGCAGGCCGGCCTTGGCTTCGGCGGCGGATCCCTGCCCGCCGACACCCGCGCGTTCCGGGCGCGAGCGGACGACCTGGGTGCCGGTAAGGCCCTGGCCTTCCTGCAGCGTGTGGACGAGATCAACGACCGGTGCCGCAGACGGGCCGTCAGCCTGGCCACCGAACTGGCCGGCGGCTACCTGGCCGGCTGTCGCCTGGGGGTACTCGGCGCCGCGTGCACCGCCGGCGCGCGGCGGGCTGGGAATACCGCGCGCTGGGCGGCACGGCGGCCCCGGTGCCGGGCTGTCAGCCGACATAACGCCGGGCGGGTGACACGCGGCGCGGCTCTTCCAGCAGCTGGATCTGGGCTTCGACCTCTGGCGGCACCGGCCGGCGTTCCCGCAGCACCCAGGGCAGACCGCGCACCGCCGCGCCGAACGCCGCCGCCGACGTCGCATCGCGGGGCACGGTAGCGGCCAGCTCGGCGGTTCGCCGCCAGGCGGACCGGGGCGGGCGCCGGAGCCAGGTGAACCAGAGCGTGTTCCTGATACCCACCCGGCGGCGCAGCGACGCGTCGCGGGCCAGGGAAGCCTGATGGTGAACGATTGCCGCGGGCAGGTAACACAGCCAGTAGCCGGCGGTGACCAGGTCGGTGCAGAGCAACTCTTCCTCCCCGCCCAGCCACAGCCGTGCGGAGAAGCCGCCCGCCGCGCGGAAAGTCTCGGTGCGGAGAACGGACGCGCCCGCCATGATGCTGAGCAGCGCGGGCCCCGGCAGCCCCGGGCGGCAGGCCACTGGCGAGCCGGCGAGCTCGGGCACGATGGGATCATCCGCGCCCGATGGCTCGACGACGATCCTGGCCGTGACCGCCGCGACGTTCGGGTGCGCGTCGAGCGCGTCCGCGGCCCGGGCCAGCGAGCCCGGCTCCCACCAGGTGTCGTCGTCGCAGAACGCCACGTACGGGGTCATCACGTGGCGCAGCGCCAGGTTCCGCCCGGCCGCGCCGAGGTTGCGGCGTGCCGCGATCAGCCGGATCGCCGGATGCGACCACCGGACGTAGGCCGCCGAGCCGTCGTCCGACCCATTGTCCACCACGACGATCGCCGGATTCTCCGGCAGGCCGGCGAGCTGGCCCAGGGTGCGGGCCAGCTCCGCGCGCCGGTTGTGGGTGATCACCGCCACGGTGACCCGCGGGTCCGGTCGGCTTGCCCGCGCGGCGGGCGGCGGGTCATCCGGCATGGCTGGCCTCCAGCAGCTGGATGTCGGCCTCCACCCCGCCCGGCAGCCGCCGCCGCATGAGCAGGGCGGCCGGCAGCTTAAGTACTGTTTCCGCTAGCGCCCGGCCCGCGGCCGGGTCCCGGCCGGCGGTACGGGCCAGCCGGGCAGTGTCGCCGATCGCGCGCGGCAGGGGACGGCGCAGCCAGGCCACCAGGACCCGGTTACGGGTTTCCTGGCTGCGGCGGCGGCGCGCGTCGCGGGCCGGCGACGGCCAATGATGGACGATGACGTCGTCCCGGAAGCTGATCGGCCAGCCTTTCGCCGCCAGATCGTAAGCCAGCAGCTCCTCCTCCCCGCCGATGAACAGCAGGCGTGAATACCCGCCCGCTGCCAGGTACGCCTGTCTCCGGGCGACGGCGGCGCAGCCGAGGAAACCGAGCACACGCGGTCCCGGCAGGAGGCCCCGGGACAGCGGGCTGGCCGCCATCAGCGCGTTGATCGGGTCCGGTGCCGCCTCCGGGCCCACCATCGTGGCCGCGGCGACGACACCGACCCGCGGGCTGGCGTCCAGGACCGTGACGGCCCTGGCCAGCGCGCCCGGCTCCCACCACGAATCGTCATCGCTCAGCGCCAGGTACGGCGTCCGGGCCCGCCGCACGCCGACGTTGCGCGCGCAGGCACCCAGGTTACGCCGCAGGGTGATCAGCTCGACGTGCCGGAAGGCGCGCCGGACCGCAGGGGCGGTACCGTCCCGCGACCCGTTATCGACGACGACGATCGCCGGGCGCTCGGGCAGGATGCTGAGGCGTTCCAGGGTCGCGCACAGCTCGGGACGCCGGTTGCGGGTGGCGATCACCACCGTCACGGTTCCGGTCAGCATGCGGCCCCGCTGCCCGGCGGGCGCTATGTCAAACGCGCCGTTTGCGCCGGCACGCCACGGGTACCCCCCCCAGCGCCCCGACGCATTGACCGGACAAGGACCCGATGACCACCGTACGGATGAATCCCGCTGCCCCGCCGCCCAGCTACGTCGTCGTGATTCCCACGCTGGGCCGCCCCTGCCTGCAGGACTGCCTCAATGCTCTGGCGGAAGCTGACGGGCCGCTGCCGCACCAGGTCGTGCTGGCCGACGACCGCCCGGACACCCCCGATCTGCTGCCGGTCCGCGTCCCGGATGTCATCGCGGACCGCACGATGATCGTGACCCTGGAGGGACGCGGGCCCGCGGCCGCGCGTAACGCCGGCTGGCGCGCGGCGGCGGCCACCGAATGGGTGGCCTTCCTCGACGACGACGTGCGGGTCGGCCCCCGCTGGCGGGCCGAGCTGATGGCCGACCTGATCCGGCAGCCCGCACACGTGGCCGGGGTGCAGGGGGTGATCGAGGTGCCGCTGCCGCCGGACCGCCGGCCGACCGACTGGGAACGCGGCACGGCGGGCCTGGCCACCGCGCGCTGGATTACCGCCGATATGGCCTACCGGCGCAGTGCGCTGATCGCCGCGGGCGGGTTCGACGAGCGGTTCCCGCGCGCGTTCCGTGAGGACGCCGATCTCGCGCTGCGCCTGCTGGATCGGGGCTGGCACCTGCGGCGCGGCGACCGCACGACCACGCACCCGGTCCGGGCCGCCTCCCGCTGGGCCAGCCTGAAAGCCCAGGCCGGCAACGCCGACGACGCGGCGATGCGCCGGCTGCACGGCCGCGGATGGCACCAGCGGGCCGGAGCCGCGCCGGGGCGCCGGGCCGGGCACTGGGTCACCAGCGGCCTGCTGGCGTCGGCCATGCTGACCTGGGGCGCGAGCAGCGTGACGGCCGGGCCGCGCCGGGCCAGGCTGCGCCGGGCTGCCCTTGTGGCGGGCGCTGGCTGGCTGGCCAGTACCGCGGAGTTCACCGCCGCCCGGGTGCTTCCCGGGCCCCGCACCGCGGATGAGATCGCCACCATGACCGTGACCAGCGCCCTTATCCCGCCCCTGGCCGTTGGGCACTGGCTGCGGGCCCAGTCGGCGCACCGGCACCTGACGGCGTGGCCGCCACCGCCCGCGGCGGTGCTCCTGGACCGGGACGGCACCCTGATCCGCGACGTGCCGTACAACGGCCGGCCCGAACTGGTCCAGCCACTGCCCGGGGCCGTGGCCGCCACGGCCCGGCTGCGGTCGGCGGGAATCGGGCTGGGCATCGTGACCAACCAGTCGGGCGTAGGGCGCGGTCTGATCACCCGGGCCCAGATGGAGGCGGTGAACCAGCGCGTGGACGAGTTGCTCGGGCCATTCGGCAGCTGGGCCGTCTGCCCGCATGATCCGGCTGATGGCTGCGCCTGCCGCAAGCCTCAGCCGTTTCTGGTCCAGATGGCCGCGGCCGAGCTCGGCGTAGATCCCGCGGACTGTGTGGTGATCGGCGACATCGGATCGGATGTCGCGGCGGCGTACGCGGCGGGTGCGCGGGCCATCCTGGTTCCCGCGCCCGCCACCCGGCCCGGCGAGACGGCCGGCGTGCCGACCGCGGCCGGGCTGGCCGAGGCGGCCGCGGCCCTCCTCGAGGGCCGCCCGCTGCCCTGCTGGACGCTACGTTGAGCCGCCGGCCCGCCCAGGCCCAGCGACCGACCACGGCGGGCCGCCCGCAATCTCACTCAATTACAAATTGTAATTGAGTGAGGTGAAGCGGCCCGTATCGATCTCACGTCCGGTAACTGCCCGGCCCCACCGTGCGGGGGTTTTTAGAAGCTGCGTTTGACTGGCCGCCGCCGGGGTAGCGCTGCGCTCTGCATTGACTGCAAAGTCGTCAGCACATGAAGAAGGAGGCACACGCAGTGCCGGAACGCAAGCCCGTATGGATGAGGGCGGTCATCACCGGAGGCGCCGGTTTTCTTGGCACCCACCTGTGCCGCAGCCTGCTGGCCGCAGGGGCAGAGGTGGTGTGCGTCGACAGCTTTCTCACCAGCTCACCCGGGAACCTGCACGCGCTGCGGGCCGAGCCGGGATTCACGCTGCAGGAAGCCGACGTCGCGGAGGGACTGGCGATCGACGGCGACATCGACCTGATCGTCCATCTCGCTTCCCCCGCGTCGCCGGCCGACTACCAGCGCTACCCGCTGGCCACCCTCGACGCGGGCAGCCGGGGAACCCGGAACGCCCTCGATCTGGCGGCCCGGACCGGCGCCAGATTCGTGCTCATCTCCACCTCGGAGGTATACGGTGACCCCGCGGTGAGCCCCCAGACCGAGACCTACTGGGGAAACGTGAACCCGGTCGGACCGCGCAGCGTCTACGACGAGGCCAAGCGGTTCGCCGAAGCCATGACTGCCGCGTACCGCCGGGCCCGGCACGTGAACGCCGGCATCGCCCGGATCTTCAACGCTTACGGGCCGGGCATGCGGCCGGACGACGGCCGGATCGTCCCCACGTTTGCCTGCCAGGCGCTGCGCGGACTGCCGCTGACCGTTACCGGGGACGGCAGCCAGACACGATCGCTGTGCCACGTGGACGACACGGTACACGGAATCCTCGCCGTCGCGGGCAGTGATCTGGCCGGCCCGCTCAACATCGGCAACCCGGACGAGGCCACCGTGCTGCAGATCGCCGAGCGGATCATCCAGCTCGCCGGATCCCGGTCCGGTATCGAGCACATCCCCTTGCCGGAGGACGACCCGGCGACCAGATGCCCCGACATCACGCTGGCCCGGAACGAGCTCGGCTGGCAGCCCAAGATCTGCTGGCGCGAGGGCCTGGCCGAGACCCTGGCCTGGTTCTCCGCCCAGCTCGATACCGGTGCGCAGGAGCGGGTGCACGCGTAATGCGGGTCCTCGGCATCAACGCGATCTTCCATGATCCCGCGGCCGCGCTGATCGTGGACGGGCGGATAGTGGCCGCGGCCGAAGAAGAACGGTTCAGCCGCCGGAAGCACGGCAAGCGCCCAGTCCCGTTTTCCGCCTGGGAGCTGCCGGAGAAGTCCGCGGCCTGGTGCCTGGAGTCCGCGGGACTGAAGCCCGCCGACCTGAACGTGGTCGCGTACTCCTATGACCCTGCGCAGTGCCGGCCGGCCGTCACGCTCGGCCTCGACGACCCCTGGGATCCTCTGCGGATCAGCTACGCCGAGCAGGCCCCGCAGTTCCTGGCGGAGGCACTGCCCGGCCTTGATCCGTCCGCCGTCCGTTACGTCCGCCACCACGAGGCTCACGCCGCCTCCGCCGGCCTGGCCGCGCCGTCCGGCGATGCCAGCGTCCTGGTCTGTGACGGGCGCGGCGAAGCCGCCTCCCACCTGGCCGGGCACTACGCCGGCGGCGGGCTTGAGGTCCTGGCCAGCCAGGCTCTGCCGCACTCACTCGGGCTGTTCTACGAGCAGGCCACCTCTCACCTGGGTTTCCTTCATTCCAGCGACGAATACAAGGTGATGGCGCTGGCCTCCTACGGGACTCCGCGGTTCGCGCGCGACCTTGGCCGCCGGGTGTACCCCGATGGTGCGGGCGGCTTCCGTACCGAGGTGGTGGACTGGGACAGCCTGGTCAAACGCCGGGCGGCCAGCGAGCCGCTGACCAGCGAGCACGCGGACCTGGCGGCCAGCGTGCAGCGGGTGACCGAGGACGTGCTGCTCGATCTGGCCCGCTGGCTGCACGGCCGGACCGGCGGACGCGACCTGGCCATGGCGGGCGGGGTCGCGCTGAACTGCGTGGCCAATTCCCGGCTGCACCGCGAAGGCCCCTTCGACCGGATCTGGGTCCAGCCGGCCGCCGGGGACGCCGGCACGGCGCTGGGCGCCGCGCTGCAGGTGGCCAGTTCGGCGGGGGAGACGGTACTGCCCATGCCGGATGCTTACCTGGGCCGCGGCTGGACGGACGACGAACTCGAAGCCTGGCTCAGGACCGCACGCTGGCCCTACGAGCGCCCGGCCAGCGTGGCCGGAGCAGTCGCCGCTGAGCTGGCCGCCGACCGCATCGTGGCCTGGTTCCAGGGCCGCAGCGAGTTCGGTCCCCGGGCGCTGGGCAGCCGCTCACTGCTCGCTCACCCGGGCCGGAAGGCCAACCTCGACCGGCTGAACGCGGTGAAGGGCCGGGAGGAGTTCCGCCCGGTCGCCCCCATGGTGCTGGCCGACCGCGCGGCCGGGATCTTCCACGGCCCGCTGCCCAGTCCCTACATGCTGTTCGTGCACACGGTGGACCCGGCCTGGCGGGAGAAGATCCCGGCCGTGGTGCACGTGGACGGCACCGCGCGGGTGCAGACGGTGGACCGGTCTGAGCAGCCGCTACTGGCCGGGATGCTGGAGCACTTCGCCGCGCTCACCGGGTTGCCGGTGGTCGTGAACACCAGCCTCAACACGGCCGGGCGCCCGATGGTGGACGATCCGCGCGACGCGCTGGAGTGCTTCGGCTCCGCGCCCGTGGATGTGCTCGCCCTGGGGCCGTTTCTGGTGCGCCGTCCGGGGACCATGCCATGAGGATCCTGGCGGTCCGCCCGGATGGCATGGGGGATGTGCTGCTGACGGGCCCCGCGGTCCGTGCCATCGCCGCGAGCGGCGCCGACGTGACGTTCCTGGCCGGGCCGCAAGGGACCGGGGCCGCCGCGCTGCTGCCCGGGGTGAACCGGGTCCTGGAGTGGCGGGCCCCGTGGATAGCTGCTGAGCCGGGCGAATTCGATCCCGGCCACGTGCGGTCGCTGGTGCTGCGGATGCGCCGGCTGGGTCCCGCGCTCGCGGTGGTGTTCACCTCCTTCCACCAGTCGCCGCTGCCGATGGCGCTGGCCCTGCGCATGGCGGGCGTTCCGCGGATCGCCGCAATCAGTGCGGATTACCCGGGTTCGCTGCTCGACGTCCGTCATCCCCCGACGGGGGACATACCTGAGGCCGAGCGGAACCTCTCGCTGGCCCGGGCGGCAGGCTTCGAGCTGCCAGCCGGTGACAATGGGCGGCTGGCCGTCACGGCCGCCCTGCCGGACAGCCGGCAACTGACCGGCGACGGCCCGTATGTGGCTGTGCACGCCAGCGCGTCTGTCCCGGCCCGGGCACCGTCCGCGGGGAAGGTGGCGGCCGTCGTGGCCGCGCTGGCCGCCGCCGGGCACCGGGTTGTGGTCACCGGGTCGGCCGCCGAGTCCGCGCTCACCGCTGCGGTCTGCCGGCCAGCCGCCGAGGCCCTGGGCCGCAGCCCGGTGACCCCGGTGGACCTGGGCGGGCGGACCACCCTGCCGATGCTGGCCGCCGTGCTCGCGGGCGCCGGCGTCGTGGTCGCGCCGAACACCGGCGCGGCTCATCTGGCCGCCACGGTGGGCACGCCGCTGGTAAGCCTGTTCGCCCCGGTCGTCCCGGCCGCCCGGTGGGCGCCCTACCGCGTACCCACGATCGTGCTCGGCCACCAGGACGCTCCCTGCGCGGGCAGCCGGGCGCGCGTCTGCCCGGTCCCCGGCCACCCGTGCCTCGACCTGATCGACCCCGCCGACGTGGTGGCCGCGGTAGCCGGACTCTCCGGACGGCCCTCAACCGGGCCAGCTCCCGCCGAGGTGCGCGGATGAGGATTCTGATCTGGCACCTGCACGGGTCCTGGATGACCAGCTTCGTGCAGGGCCCGCACGACTACCTGGTGCCGGTCACGCCGGACCGCGGGCCGTTCGGCCTGGGCCGGGCCCGGACCTGGGACTGGCCTGCCCGCGTCGTCGAGGTCACGCCGCCGCAGCTGCGCGACACGCCCATTGACCTGGTCGTCCTGCAGCGCCCGGAGGAACTGCCGCTGGCCGCTACGTGGCTGGGCCGGGTGCCGGGACGGGACGTGCCGGCGGTGTACGTCGAGCATGACATGCCCGCCGGCCCGGCCGCGGGCACCTCGCACCCGATGGCCGGGACCGAAGGCATCACGATCGTCCACGTCACCCAGTTCAACGCCCGCTACTGGGACTGCGGCAGGTCGCCGGTCGCGGTGATCGAGCACGGCATCGCCGATCCAGGAGCCCGGTGGACCGGCGAGATGGCCCGGGCCGCGGTGGTCATCAACGATCCGCTGACCCGGGGCCGCACGGTGGGCACCGACCTGCTGGCCGGCTTCGCCCAGCACGCACCGCTGGACGTGTTCGGCATGCGGGTGACCGGCCTGGGCCGCGCGCAGGGGATGACGGCGGAGCAGTGCCGCGAATACGAGGATCTGCCCCAGGCCCAGCTGCATGAGCAACTTCCCCAGCGACGGGTCTACGTGCACCCGTTCCGCTGGACGTCACTGGGGCTGTCCCTGATCGAGGCCATGTACCTGGCCATGCCGGTAGTGGTGCTGGCCGCCACCGAGGCCCCGCGGGCGGTGCCGCCAGCGGCCGGGGCGATCTCCACCGACTTGACCGAACTGCACACGGCCGTCAGTCGCTTCGCCCGCGACCCTGAGGCCGCGCGTGCCGCCGGGCTGGCCGCCCGGGAGGCCGCATGCGCCCGGTACAGCCTCAAACGGTTCCTCCGCGAATGGGACCAGGTTCTGCAGGAGGTGTGCGCGTGAGAATCGCCATGGTGTCCGAGCACGCCGATCCGGCGGCTGTCCTGGGTGATACCGACGCGGGTGGCCAGAACGTGCACGTCGGCTCGCTGGCCGCGGCCCTTGCGGAGCGTGGTCATTCCGTGACCGTGTACACCCGGCTCACGGACCCTGAGGCGCGGCGCACCGCGAAGCTCAGCCCGCGCGTCACCGTACGGCGCTTGCCCGCCGGGCCGATCGCCCCGCTGCTGAAGGACGAACTGCTCCCGCACATGCCGGAGTTCGGGGGCAGGCTGGCCCGGCTGTGGCAGCAGGACCCGCCCGACATCGCCCACGCCCATTTCTGGATGTCGGGCCTGGCCGCCCTGAGCGGCGCCGTCGGCCTGCGCATTCCGCTCGTGCAGACCTTTCACGCCCTGGGGGTGGTGAAGGCCCGCCACCAGGGCGCCGCGGACCCGAGCCCGGCGAGCCGCGTCGAACTCGAGCGGCGCATCGCCCTGGCCTGCGATCAGGTCGTCGCCACCTGCCGCGACGAAGCCAGCGAGCTGGCCGGGCTCGGCGTCCCTTGGTGGCAGATTTCCGTCGTGCCGTGCGGCGTGGACACGAGCGTGTTCACCCCGGACGGGCCGGCCGCGCGCCGGAATGGCCGGCCCCGGCTGCTGACCCTCGGCCGTCTCGTCGAGCGGAAGGGCGTGGCGACCGTCATTGGCGCCCTGGCCCGGCTGCCCGACGCTGAACTCGTCGTGGCCGGTGGCCCGGACCGCCCTCACCTGCACACCAGTGACGACTTCCGCCTGCTGCGCGAAGCAGCGCGCGTGCACGGCGTCACGGACCGGGTCATTTTCACCGGCAGCGTCGCCCGGGCTGATGTGCCGGCTCTCATCCGCTCCGCGGACGCAGTGGTCTGCGTACCGTGGTACGAGCCGTTCGGCATCGTGCCACTGGAGGCGATGGCCTGCGGCATCCCGGTGGTGGCCAGCGCGGCCGGCGGCCTCACCGACACGATCGTGGACCAGCAGACGGGCTGGCTCGTGCCCGCGCGCGATCCGGAAGCCCTGGCCAGCGCACTGGGCCAGTTGCTGGCCGACCCGGCGAAGCGGGCTGCGTTCGGTGCCGCAGGCGCGGAACGAGCACGCCGCCGGTATTCGTGGCGACGCGTCGCGGCCCGGACCGAGGCGGTCTACCTGCGGCTGGCCACAGATGCCCGCCGGGTCACCCTGACGACCGTCGGCGGCTCACTGGCGGCGGGTGCCTGATGAGCGCTCCGGCCAAGGTCGCCCACTCCGAACTGACCCTGCACATCGAGCAGCTGATCGAGGCGTTGCGAAGCCCGCAGACGAGGCTGGAGACCGCGCGGCAGTGGGGCAGGCGGCTGGCCATGCCGCTGCTGGCAGGTCACCGCCTGCTGGTCGCCGGGAACGGTGGCAGCGCGGCCGAGGCCCAGCACCTGACCGCTGAGCTCGTCGGCCGGTATATCGCCGACCGGCCGCCACTGTCCGCCATCGCGCTGCACGCGGAGACCTCGAGCCTGACCGCCATCGGCAACGACTTCGGGGCGGCGGAAGCCTACGCCCGCCAGGTCGCGGCGCACGGGCGTGCGGGAGACATCGTCCTGCTCCTGTCGGCCAGTGGCCACAGCGGGAACGTGCTCGCGGCCGCGGAGCGGGCCCGGGCACTTGGCCTCACGGTATGGGCCATGACCGGTCCGGCGCCGAACCCGCTGGCAGGCCTCGCCGACGACGCCATCTGCGTGGCCGGGGCGGACACCGCGGTGGTCCAGGAAGTTCACCTGGTCGCCATTCATGCGCTCTGCGACGCGCTGGACGCGCAGATATCGGAGGTGACGGCCCCATGAGCATGGCAGGCCCGCTGGTCGTCGTGGGTGATGCTCTTCTCGACTGTGATATTGACGGGCAGGTCAGCCGGCTGTGCCCGGACGCACCCGCCCCGGTGCTCGAAGACACTGCCCAGACATGGCGCCCGGGTGGCGCCGCCCTGGCCGCACTGCTGGCCGCCACCGAGGAAATCCCCGTGGTCCTGGTCGCGCCGCTTGGCGACGACGAGGCAAGCGCCACCGTCCGGGCGCTGCTGGAGCCGCACGTGACCGTGGTCGGCCTGCCGCTGACCGGGCCGCTGGCGGAGAAGATCCGGTTCCGCGCCTGCGGCCGGACTCTGCTGCGGGCCGACCGGGCAGGCGGCCCGGCCGGGCCGGCCGGGCCGCCTGCGGCTGAGGCGATCACCGCGGCCGGGACCGTGCTGGTCTCCGACTACGGCCGCGGCGTCAGCGCCGACGAACGCATCCGGGCCGCGCTGAGCAGCCAGGCCAGACGAGTCCCGCTGGTCTGGGACCCCCACCCCAAAGGCACCAGACCGGTACCGCGCGCCCGACTGGTCACGCCGAACTACGCCGAGGCGGTCGCCGCGGCCGGTCAGCCAGCTGTCCCGGGCCACCAGCTGCTCCGGTCGGCCGCCGCAGCGGCCCACCAGCTGAGCCGGGCATGGCAGGCGGACGCAGTAGCTGTCACGCTCGGCGAGCGCGGATCGGTTCTGGTGCAGGGGAGCACCGGACCGCTGGTCGTGCCGGCCGAACCGCTGGCCGTCACCGACACATGCGGGGCAGGTGATCGCTTCGCCGCCGCGGCGGCAGCGGTGCTCCGGCAGGGCGCCCTCACCTCCGAAGCGGTGACCGCCGCGACGGCGGCCGCATCGTCCTATCTCGCGGCGGGCGGCGCCGGGTCGTACAGGTCGCCCACCCGACCCGCCGCGGTGACCTTGGCGCCCCAGGCCGGTACCGGAAAGGCGGCCGGTGCCGGGGACGCCCGAGCACCAGACCAGGACGCGGTGGAGCTGGCCCGCCAGGTCCGGGCGGCGGGCGGGACGGTGGTGGCCACGGGCGGCTGCTTCGACCTGCTGCACGCCGGTCACGTCAGCCTGCTGCAGGCGGCCCGGTCGCTTGGCGACTGCCTGATCGTCTGCCTCAACTCGGACGTGTCGGTACGCGCGCTGAAGGGCGACGGGCGCCCGCTGAACCACGCGGCCGACCGTGCCACCGTGCTGGCCGCCCTGGGCTGCGTGGACGCCATCACCGTCTTCAGCGATGACACCCCCTGCGCGGCCCTGGACCGG
This sequence comes from uncultured Actinomycetes bacterium, assembly GCA_963805255.1. Lineage (GTDB taxonomy): Bacteria > Actinomycetota > Actinomycetes > Streptosporangiales > Streptosporangiaceae > Bog-532. Next base: position 50,769 of record CAWDTK010000025.1, on the reverse strand, counting down.
ATACGGCCGCATATCTGGGTCAAGGGAGGCGACTACGACGGCCGGGACCTGCCCGAAGCCGCGCTACTGGAAAACTGGGGCGGGGTGGCCGTCACCGTCCCCTATCTGAGCGGCCGGTCGACCACGCGGCTGGCTGTGTCGCAGGTGGAGGGGGCGCAGGTGGACGGGGCAGACCGGGCCTAGCCATGCCACCGGCCGTCCTTCTCCTGCGCGCCCTCGGCCTCGGCGACTTCCTGACCGGGGTGCCCGCCTACCGCGCTATGCGCCGGGCCTTCCCCGCCCATCGGCTCGTGCTCGCGGCACCGGGCGGCCTGGCACCGCTGGTCCCGCTGACCCAGGCGGTTGACGAACTGCTGCCCACCGGCGAATTGGAGCCCATACGGTGGACAGGCCCGGCGCCCGACATCGCCATCGACCTCCACGGGCGCGGTCCGGCCAGCCATCACCTGGTGGCCGCGCTGCACCCGCGACGGCTCATCGTGTTCGGGGGCGAGCACGCGGGCGGCTTCACCGGCCCGATCTGGCGCCCGGACGAACATGAAGTCTTCCGCTGGTGCCGCCTGTGCCAGGAGTCGGACATCCCCGCCGACCCGAGTGACCTGCTGCTGACGCCACCGCAGCCGGTGGCGCCAGCGTTCACGCTGCTGCATCCCGGTGCGGCGGCACCGGCCCGCCGCTGGCCGGCCGCCAGCTTCGCGGCCGTCGGGCAGCGGCTCGCGGCCGGCGGCCACGCTGTCCGGATCACCGGGTCCACGGCCGAACGTGATCTGGCGTCACGGGTGGCGCATCTGGCCGGGCTGCCGGGTGAGCATGTCCTGGCCGGCCGGACCTCACTGGCCGGCCTGGCCGCCTTGACCGCGTCGGCCCGCCTGGTGATCTCGGGCGACACCGGCATGGCGCATCTTGCGTCCGCCTGCGCGAGGCCGTCGGTGACCCTCTGCGGTCCTGTCCCGCCGTCCGAATGGGGACCGCCCCGGCATCCGCGGCACCAGGCGCTGTGGCGGGCCGCACCCGGCTACCGGGGCGACCCGCACGGTCCGCGCATCGATCCAGCGCTTCGCGCGATCACGGTTGATGCCGTATGCCAGGCCGCAGCCATCGCGCTGCACACGGCATCGGCGACCCGGCCGGCGGTCTGACCGGCCTGACCCAAGGTAGGGCCGGTAGGGCCGGACCGCTGCGGAACCCGCGGCCATGCTGGGCCGTGGTTACCAGGCTGGAGGGTAGCGCAGGGCCATGGCCCGTAACGTCGCGCAGCAGCTCATCGGATCGCATCTGGAGGCTGGTCTCCCCTCGGTGTGGACGCACCGTGTTGATCCTGCCAATGATCGCGGTCAGGCAGATCAACCGCCCGGCCTGTCCGCTTTACCGACTGATGCGGTTTCTCGTTCGCCCGGTCTGAGATCAGATGCGCTGTGCTCGGGCATTCCTCCGGCGCGCGGTACGGGCAAGGGCCCGGCCACTCGCTTGGTACCACTGGGCCATCAGGACGATCGCAAGTGCAATGTCGATGACGGTGCCGCCGTAGTACATCAGCTCGGCGCCGGTATGACGGCTGGTGAGCGAGCCCCCGCCGACCGGGAGACTGTGCGCGTACATGAGCTTGGCGAGGGTGTCGTGCGCGGCGCCCGCGACGACGAGTGCGGCGAGCCTGGCCTTGATACCGGGACGGCGGCGGATCGGGTCAAGGCCGATCAGCGCCCAGCTGAGCAGACAGCCGGCCAGGAACATGTGCAGGTGGACGGCCGCATGGATGAGGTCGTCGTTTTCGGCGGCCCGGTACAGCCCGGTGAGATACAGCACGTACAGTCCGCCGGGGTCTAGGACGATCGCGGCGGGCAGCGAAGACACGATCCCGATAGGCCTGCTGTGCAGCAGCCGCAGGGCAGCCCGGTGGGGCCTGCGGGGCAGCGCGCGCAGCGCGAGGGTGACTGGAGCCGACAGTGCCAGGAAAGCCGGCCCGGCCATGCCCAGCAGCAAGTGCTGGACGATATGAACAGGGAAGTACTCATCGTGGCTGCTGGCCAGTGGCAGCACCGCGGCGCAGACGCACACTGACCCCGCGGACAGGCATGCGGTCCGGCTGGCGGGCCAGCGGTCGCCGCGCCGGTGCAGCCGTGCCAGTGCCGTGCCGTAGCCCGCCGCGGCCAGGATGGTCAGGACAACGGGAACGAGTTCCAGCATCGCTCAGCTGGCTGGATTGGCGTCCGAGCGGAAGATCCCGGACCGGGCCACTTCCGCGCGGCCCCGCATCAGCAGGATGCCGGCGATGATCATGATAACGGCAAGGACGTTCCAGATCAGGTCGTAGGGCCAGATGGCCACGTGGTAACGGATCTGGTGCAGTCCCAGGAGCTTGTGCTGGATGGTGCCGTCATAAAGCTGAAAGCCCCCCGCTCCCAGCAGCAGCGCACCCCACCAGCGTTTGGGGATGAAGCCGCCCCGGCGCAGCGAGTCGGCCATCAAGAACAGCCCGGCCACCAGCGAGGTGAACCCGAAGGCATGAAACAGCCCGTCTGACAGCAGGCCAACGGCCATAGTCGACTTGTCGTAAAAGTGATGCCAATGCAGTATCTGATGAAAGACCGTCTCGTCGAGAAACGCCGCCAGGCCGAAGCCCGCCAGCACCCCCGACCAGATGGTGCCCTTCATCGGCGGGGATGCCGCCCCGGTAGCCGGGCGGGTGGCCTCAGCAGAGACCTGCGGAGCGCCAGACGAGGTCCCCGGCGCCGTGGAAGCTGCTCTCGGCATGTCGGAAGATGACACCGGTATGCTCCTGTCCTGTAACCCGCAGCCAATAACGCACCCAGCACTGTCCGTCGATGCGTTCAGCTCCCAGGGCGAGCGGGCCGCCCGGGATCGCTGCAAGCTACCCAGCGGCGTCCAGCGGAAACCGGCTGACCGGTGGCCAGGCCGCCCGCCGGGTGGCTACTGTCCTGCCGCCAGCCCTGGCCGTTCAGCGTGTTCACGGCGGGCGAGACGGCCGCGACGGCGAAGTTCACCTCCATGTCACCCTCCTTAAGAACGCGACTGCCCCGGGAAAGGAGACCTTCGCCACGGCCTCACGGTCGTCGGCTCTGGTCACTGCCGGGGCTGCCATGCTCACTGGCGCCGGATTCGCCGCCACGCGAGCCCGCCGTTATCACGCAGATGCCGTCATCCCCGCATTGGCGGCAATGGATCGCGGGCCCGGTACGAACCAGTCGGCGGGCGGGGTCGGGTACCGGACGCCGTGCTCGGGGTAGCCCAGCACCATCTGCTCCCACAGGATCTGCCCGAGGGAGTTGTTGTTGTTGACGATGACCTTGATGGGCAGGCCGGTGCGGGCCGCGGTGAGGAACTCGGCCATCAGCATCGCGAAGCCGCCGTCGAGGTACTCACATCGACCGCCGGCCAGTCACGGCAGGCCCGCGAGCGTTCCCAAAGTGGGTTCAGTCCAGTACGGCGCCCTCGGCCGCTTAGGTGCCCACCGCCCGAGGAGTGCCGACCTCGACGCCGGGATGCACGGCCGAGCCCGTGTCTTCGGCTACGCCGCCGTCCTGCCCGGCCTGCTGCGACGGGTCACCGGCCAGCACCGTATCGTGCGTGATGCCGATGATCTTGCCGGCCGGCACCGCGAGAACCGTCAGGCCCAGGCACGTCCAGAACAGCCACCACCAATGGCCCACAATGGCCAGGCCGCCGGCGGTGAACGCGGCGATGACGATACTGACCAGCGCCCAGCACACCGGCCTGCCGTGCAGGTGCGGGTGGCCACCCGCCGTCAGCTCACCTGGCATATGGCCGCCGGGTGCTGTGCCGTGCTCGCTCAGCTCTCCACTGTGAATGCTCATGGGCGCCTGCTGCCCGCTCATCGCGTGTTCACTCGCGGCCTTGCTGAGCCAGGCCGGGTTAGCGCTTCCTCCGGGCGGCCGTGAGCGCGGCGGTGATGGCAGCCGCCCCCGCGGCGCTCAGCCCGGCGAGGCGGGCGTAGTCACCGGCGGTGGGCGGTACGGGCCGGGATGGCTGCACGGGCTGGCCGTGCAGCCCGGCCGCGAGGACCTCGGCTAGGACGCCACTGAACAACCCGGATCGGGCGGACGGCCTGGTGGCCGGCTGGCCGGGCTCCGGTGCCCGCAACCTTCCGCTGGCCCGCCGCGCGGCGGGCCGGGCGGCTGCGGCGCGGCAGCAGAAACCGCGGAGGGGGCCGCAGGGGCTGCCGCCAGGGCGGGCCGGGGTGTGCTGGCTGGTCAGGTCAGCACCCACGCCCCGCCGGAGCGGGTCAGGCCGTGCCGCAGCAGGGTGCGCAGGTTGAGTGCGGCGCACCGGTTGTGCAGCCAGGCGTCGTTTTTGGCGGTGCCGATGTAGCGGAGCTTGACCCGGCGGCCGTTCTGGGTGGCGGTCCAGGCGATGACCCGCTCGATCATTGACCGGGTGGGGTAGGCCTGCCTGAATTCCGCCGTCCGGGACTGGGCGCGGGCGGCGCGCAGCAGGCCCTCGTGCGGGTGGATGGTCATGGAGCGGCCATCCCTGGCGGTGGTGCACCGCTCGCGCAGCGGGCAGCCCGCGCACGCGGCGCCGAAGGTCACGGTCCGGGCGGGGCTCATCGGCCGGGTGATCCCGGCCGGGCAGGTGACCGTGCCGTCGTCCTCGCTGATGGTGAAGTCGTCGAGGGTGAACCCGCCGGGCACGGCCGGCCGCAGCGGCTTCGGCTTGATGACGGTGTCATGCCCGGCGTCGCGGTAGGCGGCGCGGGCCTCCCCGCTGCCGTAGGCGGAATCGCCGTAAACCTCCAGGTCATCCGCCCGGCCTTGCTCACCCGTGCCCTCCCGCTCCGGTTCCGGCTGAGGCTCAGGTCCCGGTTCCGGATGCGCTTCAGGCTCCGGCCCGGCGGCCGTGCCCGGCCCCGGCTGCGCCGCCGCAGGGCCGGCATCCGCGCCCTGCCCGGCGCTGGCAGCGTCATCCCCGCCGTCACCGGCGCTCGCACTGTCACCATGAAACCGGTCGCGGCAGGCCATCTTGACGCCGTTCTCCGCGTCCGTGCTGCCCGGCCCGGCGGCCATCGTCATCTCGCAGTCGGTGATCAGCCCAGACTCCGGCTCGGCGGCCACATGCCCCCGGAACCCGTCGCGCCGCTTGGACTTGCACTTGCGGGTGTGCCGGGCCTCGCGGTCCACCGTCGAGATCACCCGGTCCGGGGCGACCTTCCGGGCGATCCGCCACCGCCCGTCCGTCCCGTCCGACCCCCCAGCCGGCTCCACGTCCTGCCCCGCCACCAGCGCCAGCAGGCCCAGCGCGTCCGCCGCGGCGGCGTCCCGCTCCGGCGCGCCCTCCCCGGTGAGCTCCGCCAGCACCGCCAGCGCGTCATTCACCAGATCCGATACCAGCTGCTCCTTGGCAGCCGGGTCGTCCCAGTCGATGTCAGGCTTGCCCGGCCTGGAGTAGTCCAGCTGGCACACGCCGACGATCACCGCGGCGGCACCGGGCACCACCCGCGCCACTTTCCGCATCGCGGCCATCAGCTGGCACACAGTATCCATCGTGGCCACCGCGTCGTCGAAAACCGTCGAGTCCACGCACCGCTTCCGCCGGCCCCGCAGCAGCCCCGTCTCCGCGATCACCGCCGCCATCGCGTCGAACACCCGGTCCGGGCGCTTCGACTTCGCGATGCGCTTGCGCCAGTACACCAGCGCCGACGGGTCGAAGCTCATCTGCAGCAGCGACCGGCCGCAGGCCACCTTCCACCGGATGTCGAACTTCAGCGCGTCCGCGGTCTGGGTGTCCGACAGGTCATACAGCTCCTTGAGCACTAGCACCGACCCGACCAGGTCCGCCGGCAGCGACGGGCGCCCGGTCCGCGACGGGAACAAGTCCGCGGTGAAGCTGTCGGGGAACAGCTCGGTGCGGTGCTCGGCCAGGAACGCGAACACGCTGCCCGGCGGCACCAAGTGCCCGGTGACCTCGCCCGCGTCCCACAAGTCCCGGTCCGGTCGCGTCATCCCCTGCATGGCACGATTCTCCCAGGGAATCGAACACGATGCCGGCAAAACACGCCCATCAGGGTTCGCGAGTTATTCAGTGCCGTCCTAGGTGCACCGGGATGCGGCCGGTGCCGCCCTGCTCGATCTGGGTGCGGCAGCCGAAGCCGTCGGCCAGCACCAGCGTCTTCGGGGCGGCGTCCCGGACGGCGGGCAGCAGGACCCGCTCGGCGCAGGCGAGCGAGACGTCGTAGTGGCCGGCTTCGAAGCCGAAGTTGCCGGCCAGCCCACAGCAGCCGGAATCGAGCACCTGAAGGTCGACGCCGGCGTCGCGGAGCAGCTCCCGGTCGGCGTCGTAGCCCATGATGGCGTGCTGGTGGCAATGGGTCTGGGCGATGGCCTGCCCGCCGGCCTGGGGTGGCTGCCAGCCGCCGGTGTGGTCGCGGAGCAGTTCGGCCAGGGTCACGGTCTGCTCCCGCAGCCGCTGGACGTCGCGGTCGCCGGGCATGAGCTCCCGGGCGTCGGAGCGGAGACCGCGGTGCAGCTCGGTTCCAGCCCGACCACCGGCAGGCCGTCGCGGAGGTAGGGCGCCAGCGTCGCCTGGCGCCTAGTCAGGCTTGGAGTATCAGCGGGCCAGCGCGCGCTCTAGCTGCGCCTTGGACATGTTGGAGCGGCCCTTGATGTTGCGCTTCCTCGCTTCGGCGTACAGCTGCTCCTTGGTCCGGCCGCCAGCGCCGGAGTGCGATCGCAGCCCGCCCCGCCGGCTGGACGAGATGTCCTGCGTCGAGGTCTTGCTCGCAGTGCGGGCCTCACCGGTCCTGGCCCGTTCCTTATTCACGGTCCTGGCCGCGATCTCGGTGGCCCGCTTCGGATTCTCCCCGCGCTCCAGCTCGCTCTCCCTGATGTGCTCGTACTGCCGTTCGCGTTGGGGGCTTGCTCCGCGTGGCATCGTTGGTCTCCCATATCGGTTGCGCTTGTCGCTGATGCGTCGCTTCTACCCGGCCGGATACCGCTGAACCGGGGCGGCGATTCTGTCGGTATGCATGAGCCCATCCGACGTCCCATGTCCATCCGGAGTGACGTTCGGCGCTCATACGGGGAGAACGCGTAACACTTCCGTATGCGGTCCCGGTCGGCCGGGCCTGGCCGTGGGATCGTCTCACGGAGCGGGTCGCCGTTGCGTCGTGCTGGTTGACGGGGAACTATACCTCGGTCAGTTTTTCCCGAACGGGCCATGCTACGCGCCCTGCGCCATGCCAGTCCCCCAGGCCTGCCCGGATAAACCCGCTGGCATTTCACCCAGCGCAGCGGCGACGCCGCGCCGGGATTAACCGCCAGGACCCGGGTAGCGGTACTGCTTCACCCGCGGAACAAGAGGAGACATCATGACCTCACCAACGACACAGCAGCCGCCGCCGGAGCAGGAGCAGGGCTATCCCGGCCGGACCGCCGAGATGGACCCCCGGCCACGCGATGAGATGCGCGACTACGAGGGCCGGGGCCTGCTGGCGGGAGCGCGCGCGCTGATCACCGGCGGCGATTCGGGCATCGGGCGGGCCGTCGCGGTGGCGTTCGCCAAGGAGGGCGCGGACGTCGCGATCGCGCACCTGTCCGAACAAGAAGGCGACGACGCCGCGCACACCGCGGACCTGGTCGGCCAGGCCGGGCGGCGGTGCGTGCCGATCCGCGGCGACCTGGCCGACGAAGCCAACTGCGCCCGGGCCGTGGATCACACCGCGGCCGAGCTCGGCGGCCTGGATGTGCTGGTCAATAACGTCGCGACCCAGCAGCCGGTCGCTGACCTCGCCGAACTCAGCACGGAGCAGTGGGAGCGGACGTTCCGGGTCAACGTGTTCAGCTACTTCTGGACCACCCGGGCCGCGCTGAAGCACCTGCCCGACGGCGGCGCCATCATCAACACCGCCTCCATCAACGGGCTGCGCGGCAACAAGACCCTGATCGACTACGCCGCGACCAAGGGCGCGGTCCTGGCCCTGACCTACTCGCTGGCCCAGGCCCTGCAGGACCGGGGCATCCGGGTGAACAGCGTGGCACCCGGACCGGTCTGGACGCCGCTGATCCCGGCCACCTTCAACGCGGCCCGGGTCGGCTCGTTCGGCGAGCAGGTGCCCATGGGCCGGGCCGCCCACCCGGACGAGATCGCCCCGTCCTACGTCTTCTTCGCCAGCGGACGGCTGTCCAGCTACTACTCCGGCGAGGTCCTCGCGCCCATCGGCGGCGAAACCCTCCCCGGCTGACGCGATGGCGGGAGCTGGTAACGGGCAGGGCCGACCCGCGACACGGCAGGCACCACGCCCGGATTCCGACGGGCGCACCTCATGCCCGAACAGATGACCCGGATCGTGCTGCGGCCGCTGGCCGCCAGCCTGCCCCTCGGCTTTTCGCCTTCGGCCAGGGCAACCCAGCTCCTTTCCGCCGAATCAGCAACGCGATCGAGAATGCTCACCCGCCCCAGGGGCGGCACCATCGAGATTGACGCGGGGTCGGCCCGGACGGGCTGCTGGAGTGCCGGGTCGCCGACCACGGCCGATGGCGAGAGCCCGGCCCGGCGGGACCGCGGGAACGGGCTGATGCTCGCCGCGTACATGGCCGACGAGCTTGTCGTCAGCCACCCGCCGCAGCTCGCCGCCGCAGCGAGTGGCTCCCGCGGCACCATGGTCACGCTGTGGAGCCGCCTGGTCCGGCCCGCCCTGCTCGGCCCGGCTCCCGGCGCCCGAGCCGCCGCCCACGGCGGGCCGCAGTTCAGGGCGGACATCCCCGCCGCCGGCCATGCCGTGGTGTGCGGGCCAGCCGACAGCAGTACCGCGGAGCGGCCCGCCGGGCGGCTGCTGGCCGCCTGCCGGGGCGGTACCATCTCGCTGACTGCCGACCTCACCGCCGTCACCCAACTGGCCAGCGCCGGGGTCCGGATCCTGTTCCAGGTCCGGGACCGGCTGGGCGCCCACCGCCAGGACCTGACCCTCACCGCCGAATCCGGCAGCCCCGGCCGGCACCGTGCTCGACCTGGTCCGCCTTCCCTATATGGGCTACCGCACCGTCTGCTAGCGTCCGGATCAGGCCCGGAGCAGCGCCGTTATCATCGGTGCCTTTCGGTGCCCGGGGCTGCGCAGCGCTGATTCAGCCACGTTCTCTCCCCGCCTCTGCTGCGTGTTACTGGTGCGCGGTGCGCGCGCCGGCTGGCCCTGCTACCCGTTGGTGCCTGGTCAAACACGGCACGGCTTCGTCGTCGCGCACCGGGCCTCAGGCGAGTTATGTGGGTTGATCACGGCGCGTCGCGTTGATCATGAGATGGCCCCTGCGGCAGACAAGTGGTAGCTGAAACCCTTGTCCCGCAGAGGCCACCCCCATGCTGCCAACCGAAGACCTGTTCGTCTGCGTCTACGTGCTGATCGATGATGCGATCAAGGCCAGGGCCATCGTCATCCCGGCGCGGCCCGGGCCGGCGCCCGGCTGCTCCGACGCGGAGATCCTGGCGATCACCCAGGTGCGCGTGCTGCTGGGCCGCCGCAGCGAGGCCGGGTTCCTCGCCGAGGTGGCCCGCGACTGGGCGCACCTGTTCCCGGTACTGCCGCACCAAAGCGAGCTCAACCGGCGGGCCCGCTGGCTGTGGGGCGCGTTCGAGCAGTTCCGCGCGGCGCTGGCGGCCCGCCTGCCCGAAGACGACTGCCAGCAGATCGACACCAGCGCGCTGCCGGTCAAGCACGCCTCCCGGGTCCGCGGCCCCGACGGCTGGACCGGCCCCAATGGCCTGCATGCCCGGTTCGGCCGCGACGCCGCGCACGCCGAGTGGTTCTACGGCTTCCGCCTGGCGGCCAAGACCGACCTGGGCAGCCGCATCGTGCGGGCCTGGAGCATCGTGCCCGCCGCCGTCAGCGAGCGTGACGTGGGCACCGACCTGCTGGAAGCCGGGCCGCCGCCCCGCGACCTGCTCGCGGACAAGGGGTTCAACGGCAAGGCGTTCGCCGCGTCCCAGGCTGCCCGCGGCACCGCCGTGCTGGTCCCGCCCACCAGGGACCAGCGCAAGACCATGCCGGCGATCCTGCAGAAGGTCATCGCCCAGTGGCGCAACCGCATCGAGACCACCTTCAAGGAGATCACCGACCAGATGGAGCTGGCCCGCCACGGCGCGCATACCTTCTGGGGCCTGCTCGCCCGGACAGCCGCGACCATCGCCGCCCATACCCTCATGCGGGCCTGCCTCGCCGCACCGTAGATCAACCCACATAACGCGCCTCAGTGGATGGTGAGGGCGAGGGCGGCGCCCAGGCCGGTCAGGCCGATCACGAGCCAGGTGATGTAGTCGTTGACGACCCCGCTCTGGAACCGCCGGACTGGGCCGGCCAGCACCAGGTCGGGCCCGGTGCCGCGGCGAAGCAGCGGGATGCGCCGCCAGTACAGGGCCAGGGCGGCCAGCAGCAGGCCACCGGCCGCGGAGCCTGCGCCACTGAGCACGTCGGCCAGCGTGACCGCGGTGCTCTCCGCCGCCTGCGGCGCGGCCGGATGGGCCAGGTCCACGCCGGAGAGCACGGCGGCGTTGTAGGCGTGCTGGTCCTGGAACCGCACGGCGGCGGTCTGCACCACCGCTCCCAGGTGCGGCAGCAGGCCCACCGCGATCGCCGCTACCACCAGCACGGCGGGCGGGATGATCATGGTTAGCGGGGTGCGCTGACGGCCCTCACCGGTCTCGCTCGTTTCCTCCGAGGCGGCCTGGGCCATGTCGGGATCCTCGGCCGGGGGGTCGCCCAGCCCGTAGAAGACGCCGCCCGCCACCCGGAGCACGGCCCCGCCGACCAGGATCGAGCAGGCGATAAGTACCGCCGCTGCCCACGGGGCGCCGCGGGCGCTGCCGGTGTCCTCGATCCAGCCCTTGCCCAGGTAGGTGCCGAACGGCGGCAGGTCGGCCAGGCCCAGCGCGGCCAGAGTGAAGACCGCCCCGGTGACCGGCAGGCGGCGGCCCCGGCCGTGCAGCCAGGTCTCGTTGACCGACCCGAGCCGGTGCAGCACGATCCCGGTGCACAGGAACAGCGCGGCCTTGACCAGGCCGTGCCCGAGCACGTAGACGGCGGCGCCGGTCAGGCCGAGCGGCGTCAGCCAGGACAATCCGGCCAGGAACATCCCGGCGTGGCTGATGGTGGAGAAGGCCAGCAGCCGTTTGAGGTGCCGCTCGCGGAAGCAGAACAGCGCCCCGACGACCGCGGTGAGCAGGCCCAGGGTCAGGAACACGGCGGAAATCGCGCCGCGGTGGCCGAGGCCGTCGCCGAACATGGACCAGTAGACCCGGGCGATGCCGTACAGGCCCAGCTCCACCATGACCCCGGAGAACAGCACGCAGACCGGGGTGGGCGCCACCGCGTGCGCATCGGCCAGCCAGAAGTGGAACGGCACCACGGCGCTCTTGACCAGCAGCCCCGCCAGGATCAGCACGAACGCCACCACGACCAGCCCGTCCGGCCGGTGCCGGGCGAGGTCCCGGCCGATCTGGGCCATGTTGAGGGCACCGGTCCGCCCGTAGAGGAGCCCGATGCCGGACAGCGACAGGTAGGCGCCCACGCTGTTGGTGAGGGCGAAGTTGAGCGCACCCTGCACCGGGCCGCGTTCCTCCGGCCGGTACGCGGTCAGCGCGTAGGCCGCCACGCCCATCAGCTCGAACCACACGAACAAGTCGAAGATGTCACCGGTCAGGCAGAACCCTGTCATACCCGCCAGGAACACGAGCATCAGCGCGTGGTAGTAAGTGGCGACCCGCTCGAAGTACCGCCAGGAGGACACCATGGCTGCGGTGACCAGCAGCGCGGCCAGGCAGGCCAGCCCGGCGTTCAGCGGGCCCACCGCGAAGTCGACGCCGATGGCGACGCCGTGCACGGGCCGGAATCCGGCGAACCAGTAGACCTGCCCGCGGCCCGCGGCCCGGGCCATGACCACGGCGAGCATGGCGGTGACGCAGGCGGCGGTCAGGATGGCGATGCTGTCCAGGACCGGCCGCCGTTTCCGGAAGGCCGGGCCGGCGGCGGAGACCCCGGCCGCCACGATGAGCGGGACGGTGACGGCCAGGGCCAGCAACTGGTCCACGAGCGGGCCCGTCAGCCTCTGAGCTCGGCGAGCTCTTGCGGGTCGAGCGTGCCGAACCGCTTGTGCGCCTGGATGGCGAAAGACAGCAGCAGCGCGGTCACCGCCGCTTCCACCACCACGTCGGTCAGGGCCAGCGCCTGCACCACCGGGTCCACCGCCGGGGTGTGTACCGGGATGTCGTAGAAGTAAGGTGCGACCGCGCCGGTGACGTAGCCGACCCCGAGCAGCAGCACGTAGGTCGATGACTGCAGCACGATCAGGCAGACGATCTGGTGGATCAGATGGCGGCTGGTGACCAGCCCGTACAGGCCGACTCCGGCGATCCAGGCCACCACCACGAACGGGACGATGTGCATCAGCGGCCCTCCTGCCGGACCAGCAGGGTCTGCTCCAGCAGCTCGCCGGCGATCAGCACGAACGCGGCCGCCACCTCGACCCCGACGAAGAAGCTGATCAGGGCGATGGTCCCGGACGAGTCGACCGCGCCGGGGGTGGTGCCGAGGGGCAGCACGTTACTGAGATACGGCAGCCCGAGCGGCACCGCGCTGAGCCCGATGCAGACGAAGCCAGCCGCGCCGACCGCCTCGGTCGCGTCGGTGATGGCGGTGGGGCTGACCCGCTCGAAGACCAGGAACTGGCCGGCCAGATAGATGAGGATGAACGCGGTGGCCAGGACCACGCCGCCCTGGAACCCGCCGGACGGGCTGGTCTGCGCGTGTGAGGCCAGATACCAGCCGACCACCACCGTGGGCCCCGCCAGCAGCAGCGCCGCCATCCGGACCGCGTCGCTCGTGGCCGGGACGGTGCGGCCCATGGCCTCGTCCAGGGCGGGCCGCTCCCGCTCACCGCGCAGGTGCCGCAGCACGATGCTCATCCCGGTGGCCGCGGCGAACAGGATGAACTCCTCACCAACGGTGTCGAACCCGCGGTAGGAGAAGTTGATGGCCGAAACGACGCCGGTTGCCTTGGTCTGGGCCACCGCGATGCCGTTGATGACGGTGCCGTAGGGCCCGGGATAGCGGCCGAAGCCGGGCAGGCCCGCCAGGCCCCACAGGTAGAAGGCGAGAAAACCGGCTCCCGCAACGAGAAAGATGTACCGGCGCGCCGCCGGGGTCATTCCTCCTGCCTCCGGACCTTGGCCAGCGCGAGCAGCAGCAGGATCGGCAGCACCACCGCGCCGGCGGTCAGCTCGGACAAGGTCACGTCGGGTGCCTGGAAGACCATGAACAAGATGGCCAGCAGCAGGCCGTAGCCACTGAGCACGACGACCTGGCGGAACGGCTGCCGGGTGAGCACCACCGCGGTCGCCCCGGCCGCGACCAGGACCAGCACCGTGACCTGCAGCGTGTCCATCAGGGCGGGCGCCACCGTGTACGGCGTGGTCACCGCGGCGATGTGCGGGGTCATGGTGCCTCCTGCCGCGGTGAGCCCGGCCCGCCCCGGCGGGGCCGCCAGTCCCCCTGCTCACGGATCCGGGCCGCCCGGATGGTCGCGTGGGTCAGGAAGGGACCGGCGAACACCACGAACAGCAGAGCCAGCAGGGTCTGCCCGGTGTTTTCGCCGAAGCCCTGCCGCACGAACACCGCCCCGGCCACCAGCACCGGGGCGACCAGCGCGACCGGGGTGACGAAATGAAGCTTCCGGTACACGCCGCGCATGAGCAAGATGCCGAGCGCGGAGGCCAGGACGGTCACCGCGGCCAGGCCGAGGAGAACGTCCGCGACGGCCTCCCTGATCACAGCCAGCGCTCCAGCGCCCGGACGAAGACCAGCCCGCTGCCGAGGAGCAGCACGGCGAGCAGGACCGGCAGCTCGAACTCGGCGGGACGGCGGAATCCCTGGGCCAGCAGCACCAGGACCAGCACCGCGATCGAGCTGACCGCCTCGTAAGCCACTATGGCCTCCACGATCGTGCCGCGGCACATCACGATCCCGCACGGGATCACGCCGATCAGCATGACGATGGCGGTCACGACGAAGCCGGTCACCGCCCGGCCCTCCCGCGGGCCGGCACCAGCTCGTGCACCACCATCACGTCCCGGTCCCGGTCGATGCCGGCCACGATGGTGTTGGGGGCCAGCGAGTTCGCCGCCACCAGCAGCACCCGGCGGGTGATCCCCTCGTCGCTGTCGTCGCCGTAGCGGACCGGCCGCTCGCGGAAACCGCTGTCCGGCTGCTCACCGTGCACGCACAGCCGCCACAGCGCACCGAACACGAGCAGCGTGTCGCCGGCCACCTGACCCGGCAGCCGGGCCGCGGGGCCGAGCCAGCCGATCCGCATCCGGAACCGGGTGGACGCCTGGTACCCGGCCACCTCGGCCAGCAGGGCACCCAGCGCAGCCGCGCCCGCCCCGGCGCCCAGCTCGGCCAGGCCAACGGAATCATCGACCGCGATCCACAAGCCCATCAGCAGCACCCACCACACCAGCCACGTGCCGGCACGGCGAGCGGCGGGAACTGGCCGGCTCTGCCGGCGGGGCTCATCGGCGGGCAGCCCGTTGCTGTGCGTCACCGCACGACCTTGATCATCGCTGTCACCCGCTGTCACCCGCTGTCTGTTCCCGGGGCCGGCCCCGGCAAACCGGAGCCGGCGGCCGCCCTCCAGCGGGCCCGGGCCGGTCACCGTCAGCGGCCAAGCTGCTCGATCTTGTCCTTGAACAACGTGGTGGCGATGGCGGCCTTGTGCGGCTGGCCTTTGAGGAAGGCCTGGGCGAACTTTTTGGCCTGGTCGTAGGCGACCTTGCCGGGCAGCGGCGGCTCGTTGGGGTCGACGTCGATATCGACGATCGCCGGGCCGTCGAACGCCAGCGCCTCCGCGATCGCCGATTCGACCTTCTTGGGGTTGTCGACCTTCGCGCCGTAGCCGCCGCACGCGGTGGCCCAGGCCGCGAAGTCCGCGACCGGCTGCGGGAACCGGACGCCGTACTCGGGATAGCCCAGCACCATCTGCTCCCACAGGATCTGCCCGAGCGAGCCGTTGTTGTTGATGATCACCTTGACCGGCAGGCCATTGCGCACCGCGGTCAGGAACTCGGCCATCAGCATCGCGAAACCGCCGTCGCCGACGTAGGCGATCACCTGCCGGCCGGGGAAGGCGTGCTGGATGCCGATCGCGTACGGCAGCCCCGGGGCCATGGTGGCCAGGTTGCCCGACAGGTAGAACTGCCGGTCGCCGCGGATCGTCCAGTGCCGGGCCGCCCAGGTCGCGATCGTGCCGCTGTCGCAGGTCAGGATCGCGTCGTCAGCGGCGAGCTCATCTAGCACGCCGACCGGGTACTGCGGGGTGATCGGGCTGTGCTTGGGCGACTCCAGGTCGTCCATGTCCGACCGCCACTTGGCCATCGCCTTCTGGTAGGTCTCCAGGTGGCTGCGGTCGGACTTGCGGGTCAGCAGCGGGATCAGCGCCTGCAGGCTTTCCTTCGCATCCCCGATCACCGGGACCTCGGTCGGCATCCGCAGACCGGCCCGGGTCGGGTCGGCGTCGATCTGGACCACCCGGACCTTGCCCGGCTGGGGCAGGTGCTGGGTGTAGGGGAAGTTCGTGCCGATCATGAACAGCGTGTCGCAGTCCTCCACCAGGTCCTCGCCGGGCCGGGTGCCGAGCAGCCCGATGCCGCCGACCGCATACTCGCTGTCGTCCGGGATCACGGCCTTGCCGGGCAGGGTCTTGATCACCGGGGCGGCGAGCCGGTCGGCCACCGTGAGCACCTCGTCCCGGGCGTGCAGGGCGCCGGCCCCGGCCAGGATGGCGATCTTCTCGCCCTCGTTGAGCACCCGCGCGGCGGACTCGAGGTCTTCCGTCCGGGCCCGCCCGGGCGGTGGCAGGTAGATCGGCGAGGTCGCCGGTGGCCGGGCCGGCGCCACATGCTGGTACGGGTCCTCGTTCGCGTCGGCCACCTGCAGGTCGTTGGGGAAGCTGAGATGCGCGACGCCGCGCCGGGCCAGGGCGGTCCTGATCGCGATGTCGACCACGCCCGGCAGCTGCGCGGGATTCTCCACCACCAGGTTGTACTCGGCCACGTCGGCGTACAACTTGTCGGTGTGCACCTCCTGCTGGTAGCCGGTGCCGAGCACGGAGGTTTCCTGCATGCCGGTGATGGCCAGCACCGGCATGTGGTCCAGCTTCGCGTCATACAGGCCGTTCAGCAGGTGGATCGCTCCGGGACCGGACGTGGCCAGGCAGACGCCGAGCTTCCCGGTCGCCTTGGCGTAGGCGGTAGCCATGAAGGCCGCGGCCTCTTCGTGATGCACCAGGAAGAACCGGATCCGGTCCGAGTGACGGCGCAGCCCTTCCATGATCCCGTTGATGCCGTCACCGGGCAGGCCGAAAACGGTGTCGACCCCCCAGTCGGCCAGCCGCTCGATCAGCAGGTCGGATGCGATCTGCGCCATTGTTTCTCCTTCAGGTTCGTTGTCGGGTCAGTGCGGGCTCAGCCCGCGCGGTAGGGCTCGGCGGCGGCGGAGCGGAAGGTGAGGCCCAGTCCCGGCCGGCCTGGATCGGGGCGGATGGACCCACCGGACGGGTCGAGGGTGCCGTCGAAGAACATCGATTCGATCCGGACGTGGTCGTGGAACCACTCCAGGTGCCGGAAATTGGGGATCGCCGCCGCGGCGTGCACGTGCAGGTGCGGGGCACAGTGACCGGACAGCTCCAGGCCGTGGGAGGCGGCGACGGCCGCGGCCCGCAGCCACTCGGTGATACCCCCGCACCGGGACGCGTCGGCCTGCAGGCAGTCGACGGCGCCGGCCGCGCACATCCGGCGGAAGTAGGGCAGGTCCCAGCCGTACTCACCGGCCGCGACGTCAGCGGCGACGGCGTCCCGGACCTCGCGCAGCCCGTCCAGGTCATCGGAGGAAACGGGCTCCTCGAACCAGCGCACGTCCAAGTCGGCGGCGGCGGCCATGATCCGGATGGCCTGCTTGCGGCCGTAACCGCCGTTGGCGTCGGCGAACAGCTCGGTGCTGCCGCCCACCGTCTCGCGGGCCTGGCGCATCCGGGCCAGGTCGCGGGCCTCGCCGGTGCCCCACGACTCACCGATCTTGATTTTGACCCCGTGAATGCGCTGCCCGGACACCCAGCCGCTCAGCTGCTCGCGGAGCTCGCCCTCGCCGTAGGCGGTGAAGCCGCCACTGCCGTAGACGGGCACGTCCGCGCGGACCGCGCCGAGCAGCCGGTACAGCGGCAGCCCGAGCAGCTTCGCCTTCAGGTCCCACAGGGCCACGTCGACCGCCGAGATCGCGTAGCCGGCCACCCCGGGCCGGGTGACGTTGCGCACGGCCCGGATCATCGCGTCGCTGCAGCCGCCCACGTCCATGGCCGGCCGGCCGCGCACCACGCTGGCCAGCTGGCCGCTGATCAGCGCGGCGGACGCGGCCGCCCCGTAGGTCCAGCCGATGCCTTCCTCCCCGCCCGCGCACACCCGGGCCAGCACCAGCGTCGTGGCGTCCCAGCTGAGCGTGCCGTCGGCCTCCGGCGCGTCGGTGGGCACGGTGTAGGCCGCGGCGCCGACCGAGCCGATCACCAGATCGTTCATGACGCGGTCCCGGAACGGGCCCCGGCGGCCAGGTGATCGGCGGCCCGCGCGGCGACGGCCATGATGGTCAGGGCCGGGTTGGCGCTGCCCTGGGTGGGCAGCACGCTGCCGTCGGTGATGTACAGGTTGGGCACGGCGAAGCTGCGGCAGAACCGGTCGACCACGCCGTTGCGTTCGTCCCGGGCCATCCGTGCCCCGCCGACCAGGTGCGCATACCGCTGAATAATGATCACCTCATCGGCTCCGGCGGCGTGCAGGATGTCCTCCATGACGGTCTGGGCGGCCCTCGCCAGGGCCCGGTCGTTGTCGCACTGGGAGTAGGAGAACTGCGCCACTGGCAGCCCGTGGCGGTCCTTTTCCCCGGCCAGGGTGACCCGGTTCTGCGCCTGCGGCAGGAACTCGCACAGTGCCCCCAGGCAGGCCCAGTGCACGTAGTCGCTCATGTATTCGCGCAGTGCGCCGCCCCAGTGACCCTGGGCGGCGACGTGCTCGGCCCAGGTGATGGGCAGCGGGGAGACGGTCTGGATGGAGAAGCCGCGCTGGTAGCCGGCGGCCGGGTCGGTCTCGTAGAACTGTTCGGTGCTGACCTCGGGCGGCGGCGCCTTGTACATCCGTACCTCGGCGTCGAACCGGCCCGCGGTCTGCGGCGCGCCCTGCACCATGAGGTAGCGGCCGACCTGGTCGAAGTCGTTGCCGACGCCGTCCGGGAACCGTCGCAGGCGGAGTTGAGCAGCAGCCGGGGCGTCTCGATCGAGTATCCGGCCACCGCGACCATGGCCGCTCGCTGGAAGCGTTCCCGGCCGTCCCGGACGTAGTGCACGCCGAGGGCCCGGCCGGTCTGGCCGTCGATGGCGATGCGGGTCACCATGGCGTCGGCCCGTACCTCGGCGCCGTGCGCCAGCGCGTCAGGAATGTGGGTGATCAGCGGTGAGGCCTTGGCGTTGACCTTGCAGCCCTGCAGGCAGAACCCGCGGTAGATGCAGTGCGGCCGGTTACCGAACCGGCCGTTGGTGATGGCCACCGGGCCCACCTTGGCGGTGATGCCCAGTGCCCGGGCGCCGCGCAGGAAGATCTCCCCGTTGCCGCCCACCGGGTGCGGCCGGTAGGGGTAGCCGTGCGGGTCACCCCAGGGCCAGTGTTCCCCGGCGACCGGCAGTTCCTGCTCGATCTGCTCGTAGTAGGGCCGCAGCTCGGGATAGCTGAGCGGCCAGTCGGCGCCCACCCCGTCCCGGGTCCGGGTGGCGAAGTCGCTGGGGTGGAAGCGCGGGGTGTAGCCCGCGTAGTGCACCATCGACCCGCCGACGCCGCGGCCGGAGTTGTTCGAGCCCAGCGGCACCGGGTCGGTGCCGGTGATCACCCGGGGCTCGGTCCAGTACAGGTGGTGCGAGCCCGCCTCGTCGCTGACCCAGTCGGCGTCCGGATCCCAGAACGGCCCGGCATCCAGCGCGGCCACCCGCCAGCCAGCCCGGGCCAGCCGCTGCGCCAGCACCGAGCCACCCGCCCCACAGCCCACGATGACCAGGTCGATCTCGTCCTCGTCGGCGAAACGCCGCATGCCGGCGTGGAGCCGGTGGCTGGTACGGGAGCCGTCGTTAGGCAGCAGCCAGGCCGACTCGTTGCGGGCCCGGGCGCCGGAGGTCACCCCGGGCATCAGGCTCCTTCCCGCACCGGGTCGCGGGCCGGGCGCGCGTCCGGCACCTCGAACGGCTCGCGCTTCCCCACACCGGCGTTCCTATAGCCACGGGGGTAGGCCGGGCCGGGGAAGCCAATCTCGTCCCAGGCGTGCGGGTGGGCGTACAGCGCCGTGCAGGCATACCGGGTCCACAGGCTCCACACATGCGCCGCGTTCAGCCCGTGCCAGTCGCCGGACTTCAGGTCCTGCACGCCCTGGATCAGGGCCATCTGGTCCGTGCGCGGCGCGCCGGCGAACGTTGTCCCGCAGCGCTGCCTGGCGTCGTCGTCCAGATAGGCCACGGTGTCCCGCCAGGCCTGGCCGTCCTCGGGCATGTCCGCATAGCGCCAGCCATCGGTCTGCCCGGCCGCCAGCCGGGCGTCGATCATCTCCAGGACGGGGATGCTGGGCTCGTCTTCCTGGCCCGCGAGCAGGTTGAGGAGGGCCCCCGCACAGTCCTGTTCGCCAGGATGGAAAAACGCCAGTGGCGGTGGCGCGGCCAGCCGCGACGTGACCAGCTCCGCGGTGACCCGGTCCCAGTGCCGGGCCTGGCTCATGACGTCGAACCCGGGGAACCGGTCCGTGACGCCGACCTGGCGGCGGCGGTGGGCTGGGCCGGAACCGGGCGGGGCGGGTTCGCTCTGGCGGGGGGCGTTCACTGCTCCCGCCGCAGGATCGCGGCGAGCAGGCCCATCCCGCCGACCATGGTGACCAGCAGGGGGGCCAGCACCGGCGGCCCCATCTCGATGTTGTACCGGGCGTTCGACCAGCCGCCGGGCTTCTGCGCGATGCCCCGGGCGTGCAGGTAGGTGCCCTGCAGGCCGTTGGCCACGATCGCCGCCGAGGCGACCGGCAGCGCGGTCCTGGCCATCCGGCGGCTGAAGAACCCGGCGACCCCGGCCGCCGCACCGACCGGCCCAAGCGCGACCGGGAGCCACATCATCTTGTTGCCGAAGCTGGCGCTGTCGTGCTCAAAGAAGATCTCCGCCGCGGTGACCAGCGCACCGGCCGCGGTCAGGGCGGACAGGCTGCGCTCGAAGCGCCCGGTCCGCACGTTGCGGACCAGCCGGTCGATGCCGTGCGCCGGCTCCGGGCGGCCCCGCAGCAGGACAGTGGGTGGCATGGCTGTTTCCTCCAATTAGTTAGCTGGCCGGGCGGGACGCGCGATCGGGTGCGACGGCGCGGTATGGCGGGCGGCCAGTACCCCGGCGGCTGCGAAAGCGATGGCGATCAAGCCGCTGACCAGCGCCGGGCGGCGCCAGCGGGAGCCGCCCGCGGCGAGTGCGGCCATGCTCAGCGCGTGCGCGGCGTCCACCCCGGCGCCCAGCCCCGAGCAGCGGCTCGTCCGGGAACGATACGGCCAGGCCCACCTGCGCGGCCTGGCGGGCCCCCAGCACCCGGACGAAGCGCGGCCGGCCGGGTCCATGGGGCCGCCCAGCAACTGCTCGGCCGACCAGCCGGGCACGGCCAGCTGGACCGCGCCGTAGCCGGCCCGCACCGCGGCCAGTACGGTTTCCGGGGCCACGCTCACCGGCGGCCTCGCCGCCGCAGCGCGGAGACCGCCGTGACGGTGGCCCCGGCCGCGGCGGCTGCACCGCCGCCGAGCAGGCCGTGGTGCTGGGAGGCCCAGAGCTGGGCGCTACGCGGCTTGGCCTCGTCGTCGAAACTGCCGTGCGCGGTGTGGTCATGCCCGCCGGGGCCGTCCGCGGGTTCCCACAGGTTGACCGGCCGGGACGGCGACTCCGCCCGGTTGTCCTGCTGCGATGAGAAACCTGTACGGCCCAGGTAGCGATCCAGCAGGCCCGGCGCGATCGCGTTGGCCGCCAGGGTGCCCGCGGTGGTCCCGCCGACCCAGTATTCCCGGCGCCGCGGGTGGTCGGCCGCATACAGGACGCCGCGCGCGGCGACCTCGGGCTGGTATATCGGCGGCACCGGCTGAGCCGGTTTCGGCAGCCGGGACACCACCCAGTCGAACTGCGGGGTGTTGACCGCCGGCATCTGCACCATGGTCACGCGGACGTTGCTCTTGTCGTGCAGCAGCTCGCAGCGCAGCGACTCGTGGAAGCCCTGGATGGCGTGCTTGGCGCCGCAGTAGGCGCTCTGCAGCGGGATGCCGCGGTAGGCCAGCGCAGAGCCGACCTGGACGATGGTGCCGGCGTCCCGGGGCAGCATCCGGCTGAGCGCGGCCATCGTGCCGTAGACGTAGCCGAGGTAGCTCACCTCGGTGACCCGCTTGTACTCGGCGGGCTTGATGTCACGGAACTGAGCGAACACCGAGGTGAAGGCGACGTTGACCCAGACGTCGAGGGGGCCGAGGGTCTCCTCGGCCTTGGCCGCGGCCGTTTCGACCTGGTCCGGGTCGGCCACGTCGGTGGGGATGGGCAGCGCCACGCCGCCCGCCTGCTCGACGTCCCGGGCCGCGCCGGCCAGGCCGGCCTCGCCCCGGGCCAGCAGGGCCACCTTGGCCCCGCGTGCGGCGAAGGCCAGCGCGCTGGCGCGCCCGATGCCGCCGCTGGAGCCGGTCACCACCACGACCTGTCCGGCATGTCTGCTGCTCATGGGTTTCCTCTCCGTCGCGGGTGCATGTCTGGTGGCTCAGCGGGCCGGCTGCGGGCGGGCGGGCCAGGGTGCGGCCAGCCGCTGAGCCGATTCGAGCAGCAGCGCGTGCACGAAAGCCTGCGGTACGTTGCCGCGCACCTGCCGCTGCGTCACGTCGTATTCCTCGGTGAGCAGGCCTGGTGGCCCGCAGGCGGCCCGGTTGCGCTCGAACCAGCGGGCGGCCTCGGTGGCCTGGCCCTGCTGGTGCAGGGCCAGCGCGGTGGCGAACCCGCAGAACAGGAACGCGCCCTCGGCCTCGCCCAGCGGCCGCTCGTCCGGGCGGTAGCGGTACATGTAGCCGTCCTGGCCCAGCTCGGTGCGGGCGGTCTCCAGCGCCGCCAGCGCCCGCGGGTCCCCGGCCGGGGTCGCGCCGCGGATCGTGGGCAGCAGCAACGCGGCGTCGATCCGCGGATCCCCGGGGGCCCGCTGCCAGCGGCCCGACGGGTGCAGGCAGTCGGCCGTCACGTCGGCCAGCAGCGCGTCAGCCAGCCCGGTCCACGCCGCGCCCTGCCCGGCGGGTGCGGAGGCGGCGATGGCCCGCAACCCGGCCGCGCAGGTCAGACGGGAATGGGCCCAGCGCCGGTCGTCAAGTTCCCAGATCCCGGCGTCCGGGTCACTGCCGCGCTTGCGGATCGCGCCGACGGCGGCCTCGGCGCCCTGCCAGTGCTCGCTGTCGATCCGGTCATGCCCGGCCGCCGCGGCCAGCAGTAGGAGCGCCTCACCGAACACGTCGAGCTGGAACTGCTGGTTGACCCGGTTGCCGGCCTTGTCCCAGCCGCCCGGATACCCGGCCAGGTGCAGCCGCCGCTCGTCGGGTACCGGGCCGCCGGAGACCGTGTAGGCGGGCTTGAGCTGCGGACCGTCGGCCAGAATTCGCTCGGTGACGAACCGGATGGCGTTGTCGAGCAATGGGAGCGGGCCGGCAGCGGCCGCCGCCTGCCCGGCGAAGCACTGGTCCCGGATCCAGGCGTACCGGTAGTCGTAGTTGCGCCCCTCCTCGGCCCGCTCCGGCAGGCTCATCGTCGCCGCGGCCGCCATCCCCCCGCTGGCACTGGTCAGGCCGGTCATCACCGCGTAGGCGTGCCGGGCGTCGCGGTCAGCGATGGTGCCGGACAGCTCCGGCACGGCCTGGTCCCAGGCCGCGCCCGTCGCTTTCCAGGCCCGGCCCGGTTCCCGTGGATGCTCGCCGAGCGGCCGGTCGGAGATCTCCAGCACCAGATCGTGATGGCCGCCACCGGGCACGGTGATCAGCGTGTGCAGCGCGCCGTCCGGCCGCCGCTCTGCCTTGTCCGCACCCGACCAGCGCAGGTACAGCGGGCCGCATCGCGCGGTCCAGATCCCGTCTTGCCGGCGCAGGTCCCGCAGCGGGTGGGCGCCGAACCCGGCGTGCGGATCGAGCAGCACGTGCACCCGGGTCTCCCCGTCCACGGCCAGGATGCGGCGCAGCGCCACCGCTGTGTGCGGGTCGCCGGGCCGGGCCAGCCCCTCCCGGCACTCGATGACCTGCGCGGTTGTCACCCAGCGGCTGTGCCAGATCAGGGTGCCGGGCTCGTAGTGACCGCCCCAGACGAACGAGGATGCGGCCGGGGTCACGGCGTACACGCCCTTCCCGCCGATCAGCGAGGAGAACACGGCATCGGAATCCCAGCGGGGCGCGCACATCCACACGAAGTCGCCGCGCGGCCCAGCCAGGATCCCCCACTCGCCGTCGGCCAGCAGCGCATACTCCGACAGCACGTGCAGCGGGAACTGCGGGGGAGCCAGGCCGTCCGGCATCGGCTGGTCCGCTTTCGTCCCATGACTGACTCCGGTCCCGTGGCCTGTTCTGCGGCTGGTCGCCACGCGTTGTCCCCTTCCCGATCCGGTCCCGGCGGTGCGGAGCCCCGCTACCCGGAACGGGACCGCTCACACACGCGCCCGCCCGCGCAGCACCGGCTGCCCGGTGATCCCGGCCGGCCCGGACCGGGCCGGCCGCCAGGTCAGGCGCCGCGAAGCCGGGCCAGCACCTGCCCGGCTTAGAGCTCGAAAACCCCTCGGTCGGGGCGTCCCGGGTGATGGTCATGGCGATGGCTCGCCGGCGGTTAGCGGCCGACGGGCGGGTAGCAGACGGGGCTCAGACCTCCGGAGTCTGCTGTGCGAAGCAGTCGGTCCGTTCGTTTGAGTTGTTGATCTTCCCTCCGAAGGAAGTTTTCTGATTTAGCCACTCAGCAGAAAAATGTTCGCCATGAAGCGCCTCTGGATGGAGTGTCTTGATGTTACTCGCGGGTAGAGGATCTGGCGATTTAACAAGTTTCCGCAAAAGCCCCGATCGCGTTCCCGCAGGTGGTGGCCTCGCTCATCACGAACTTCCGGAGGTCTGGGGCTGAGCACTTCGGTGAAGGCCGTGCTGTTAGACTTGGATGGGACCTTGGCCGATACCAACTACCTGCACACCGTCGCCTGGTGGGAGGCATTCGCCCTGGCAGGCCATGACATCCCGATGGCGCCGATTCACCGTGCCATCGGGATGGGCTCGGACAAGCTGCTGAGCGGCTGCTGCCCCCGGCCGGGACACCGCGGTGGATGAGCACATCAAGACCTCGCACGCAGCGCTGTACTCGGTGTACTGGTCCGGCTCTGCCCGGTGCGCCGGAGCTGCTGCTTGAGTTGTCTGAAGCCGTCGGCTATTGCGCATCCGTACCCGGTCGGCGATCACCTTGGCGTCTTTGGGGCGCTCTTATGCTCCCCGCCGGCGGTGCCCCGGCGGGCCCAGTTGACCGCCAGCCCCCGCACGTACACCAGCGCAAGCCCAGCCTCCAGCAGCATCGCCTCCAGCAGGCCGGCGATCCCGCCCAAGATGTCGATTCCCATGACCGCCGCGCCGTGACCAGCCTCAGCTTCCCGGATCTCGCTGATCAAGGCGGCGATGGCTTCGGGGGTGTTGCCGACGGCGTGGCTGGCCAGCACCTTCCCGGTCCCGGCTACCTTGATCTCGGCCCAGTGGACCTCCTCGGCCGCGTCCACCCCAACCGCAAGGGACATGAGATGGCTCCCTTCCGGTGATGTTCCTGGCGTGCAGCCTCTTCCCGCCGTCCTTGCCCTACATAGCGATCAGTCGCAATGCCTAATCAGCGGTCGGGAAGAAGCGGCAAGGCAGGGGGCCCAGCGTCCTGAGCCATCAAGGGCAGCCAGCATGAAAACATCCCCGCCTCACCCGCACCACCCGATCATCCCGCCGCAGCAGGAGCATCAGGCTTCCATCAAGAAGGTAAGGCTGCATGACTAGCAACGGGAGACCAGCCTGGACAAGCGCCGCGGCCACCGTCCCCGGCTGACCGCCCCGGACACCGGCCGCCGCCCCTCCTCACCCTCGCCGACCGGCTCCTGGCCACCGTCCTCCACCAGCGTCTGGCCCTGCCGCAGGTCGCCATCGCCGTCCTGTCCGGCGTCCGGCCCGAGACGATCAACAGGCGCATCCGCGACATCCGCCAGTTCCTGGACCAGGCCGGATACACCATCCAGCCCGACCCGCACCGGCTCGCCAGCTTGGAAGACCTCTCCAATCTGGCTGCCGCCGAGGGCATCCTCGCCCCGGCACAGATCAAGACAGCGTGTTAATAATCTGCGGCTTCTTTTAACTCTGACCCGATTCCGCGAATAGCGCTGTGAGCTGATTCCTGCCCCTAAATGATCTTGGTGTGCCAGGATTCCCGGTAGCGGGCATGCTAATGGCCCGGGAGCCGCGCCGGGTTCGCGATCTGCGGGCCTTTCTTCGGGTCGGGCTGGCAGGCCGTGGATAAGGACGGGGAGCCGGGGCTCAGGGTGTGCAGGTCAGGCGGGGATGGGAAGTTCCCGCAGCCGGGCCAGGACCTCAGGGAGCAGGCTGTGGCCGGGCGGCAGCCGCAGGATCAGGTGGCGGGCGTGGCGGACCAGCCGGCCGGGGACGGCGATCAGCCGCCAGCGCAGGGTGGCGATCATGGCCTTGCCGCCGCGCACGCCGTGACCGGCCAGGATGTCCTCGCCGGCGGTGATGGCGGTGAGCTGGTGCAGCCAGGCGGCCATGGTCGCGGCGAGCAGCGCGCCCCACATCCAGGCCAGGTTGACCTGGGGGTATCCGGAGGGGAGGTGCCGCAAGGCGGCGCCGAGCTTGCTGTCGCGGAAGATGTTCTCCACCGTGGTGCGGTGCCGGTACCAGTGCTCCACCGCTATCGCCTTGGCCGGGGCAGTCACGTCCAGGTTGGTCACGATGAACGAGTAAGCGTAGATCGCCCCGGCACCGGCCAGCTCAGGCAACGGCAGGGCCCGCTGGTCCGGGCGCAGGGTGCGGCGGCGGCGGGACCGGGGGTCGGCGGAGACCTGCTCCGGATCCAGCAGGACCCGGCGGATCAGCAGCCGGGTGCTGGCCGGCCACCAGTCCGGGCAGTACTCCGCGACGGCGACCTGCGCGCCGTCCATGTCAATGGCGTCATGCCAGTCGTCCTCGGCGATCCCGGCCAGCAGCCGCCACAACGGCGCGATCCGCTTGGCGCCGATCGCGAACGCGATCTTCGCGTCGTGGGCGGCGCGGGCCAGCTGCCCGGCGAAGTAGCCGGCGTCGGCGCGCATCGCCACCCGGCCCGAAGCCCGCGCCGCCGCGGGCAGGGCGGCCAGCGCACGGCGCAGCAGATCCGGCGCGGTCGCGCGCGGGTCATCGGTGCCGTCGCCCAAGTCGGCGGCCAGCACGATCTCGGCTTCGGCCCAGGCCGCCACGTGCGGCAGGCCCACCCGCTGGCCCTGATGGTTATACGCCACGCCGCGCTTCTTCCGGCCGTAGACCTCCACGTCGGTGGTGTCCAGGTCGATCGTGACCGGGCCGCCGGCCAGCGCCGCGGCCCGCTCCGCGGGCAGCAGGTCCAGCATCCGCCCGGTCACCGCCGCCAGGCCACGCTCAACCGCTGTCCACTGGGCGGGAGTGATCCGCCGGGCCAGGCCCGCCGCGGTCGTGGACGCCAGCCCCGGCACCGGGGTGATCAGCTGGCCCGCCGCATCACCGCGCTGGCGGTCCAGCCCGGCCAGGAAGTCCTCCCCGGCCAGCTGCGCCGCCGCGAGCCCGGCCAGCAGCTCCCCGGCCCCGAACCCGCGATCCCGCTGCTTGATCGGGCCGACCGCCGCATCCAGCGCCCCGGTCACGTCCAGCCGGTCACACAACTCGCTGATCGCGGCCATCCCCGCGTTCGGCGTCAGCGCCGCATCCGGCGCGCCGGCCCGCACCTGCTGACGCCGCTTGCCACCAGCACGTATCCTGCTCACCAGATAGGTGTCCTCTCCGCTGGGCTGGTCATCACTTGGCAGCGATCATCATCCCAGGCCAGAGCGGCACCTATCGGCATTTACACGAGCGTGTCACCGGCTTACTCATGGGTAAGTATTCGGTGATTCCGGTGGGCTGAGCGTGGCTGGCCGGCGCAGGCGACACGCTGGCGGGGCGGGTGCGGCGGTGCTGGACACAGGGACTGGTGGTGGTGCAGCCTTGGCGTGATGGCTGCGCGTACTTGTTCCCGGCCCGCTGATGAGGCGGCGTTCTGGCGTGAGCGGGCGGAGCTGCTGGAGGCACAGAACACGCGGCTGGCCGGGGAGAACGTGCGGCTGGAGGCGGAGAACGCCACGCTGGCCGCGACGGTGGCCGCGCAGCAGGAGCAGCTGGCCGCGCTGAAGCAGCGGGTGGTGACGCTGAGCCGGATGCTGTTCGGCACCTCCAGCGAGAAAGACGGCGCCGGTAAGCGGCAGGCGGGCGGGCAAGCCGCCGACGCCGGCGGCGGGGATGACGCCCCGGCAGGGGATGGCGGCGCTGCGGGCGGGCGGCGCCGGGGTCAGCGGCCGGGATCGGCCGGGCATGGGCGGCGCCGGCATGAGCACCTGGAGACCGAGGAGCAGGTCCATGACATTCCGGAGGGCGAGCGGCGCTGCCCGCGGTGCGGCCGGGCCTATGAGCTGTTCGGGGAGGATGCCAGCGAGCAGGTATCGTGGCGGGTCCGGGTGTGGCGGGTGGTGCACCGGCGGCGCAAGTACGCCCGGTGCTGCCAGTGCCCGGTGCCGGCGGTGCGGACCGCGCCCGGCCCGGCGACGCTGATTCCCAGGGGCCTGTTCACGACGGAGTTCTGCGTGAACCTGCTTGTCGCCAAGTACGCGCTCGGGCTGCCGTTCAACCGGGTGATCGCGATGCTGGCGATGCAGGGCCTGGAGGTGGCGCCGGGCACGCTGGCCGGGGTGGCCCGGCGGCTGGAGGAGCTGCTTGCGCCGCTGGCGGCCGCGATCGCCGCGCGAAACGCCGCCGCCGGGCACGCGCACGTGGACGAGACGTCGTGGCGGGTATTCGGCCAGCCCGCCGATAACGGAGGCAGCCGCTGGTGGCTGTGGGTGTTCACTGCCGCGGACACGGTGGTGTACACGATCGCGGCGTCGCGGTCGCTGAAGGTGCTCGAAGACCATTACGGCGTGCAGGCCGGCCAGCTGCCGGAGGGCCGCAGGCCGCTGGTCATCAGCTCGGACTTCTACTCGGTGTACCGGTCGTTTTCCGAGCTGGACGGCGTCACCTCCCTCTGGTGCTGGGCCCATATCCGGCGGCGGTTCATCCGGGCCGGCGACGCCCACCGCAAGGAGCTGGGCAGCTGGGCTGATGCCTGGACCGGCCGGTTCGCCGCACTATACGCCGCGCACCGCGCCCTGGCCGCCGCCCCCGGGGGCACTGGCGAGCACGCCCGGGCGGCCGCCGCGTTCGATGCGGCGCTGGAGGAGATCGACGCCTACCGCCGTATTCAGGGTCGCCGCCCGGACCTGCTGCACCCGGCCGCGGCGAAGGCGCTGGCCACCTTGGACCGCGAATGGGGCGGGCTGGTGCGCCACCGGGACTTCCCGGACCTGCCGCTGGATAACAACACCGCCGAGCGGGCGATCCGCACCCCGGTCGTGGGCCGCAAGAACTACAACGGCTCCGGCGCGGAATGGTCCGCTGACCTGGCCGGCCACGCCTGGACCGTCCTGGGCACCGCCCGGATCACCGGGCACAACCCCCGCGCCTACCTGGACGCCTACCTGCAGGCCTGCGCCGCAAACGGCGGCAAGCCGCCGGCTGGGCAGGCCCTGGAAGCCCTGCTGCCCTGGAACATCACCCTGACCGGCCAGCCCGGCGAGCCAGACGGCAGGAAGGACCAGCCGCCGTGACCGTGACCGGCACGCCCGGCCAGTACCCGGCCCGCTACTGCGGCAGGGACTTCACCCTCGCCGAGCTGGAGGAGATCCGCTCCCTGGCGGCGACGCTGCCGACCCGCCGCGCGATCGCCGACGCGATCTGCGACGCGCTCGGCTGGCAGACCCCCGGCGGGCGGCGCAAGGACATGACCGCCCGCGTCGCCCTGGGCCGGATGGCCGCCGACGGCCTGATCACCCTGCCGCCGCCGCGCAACGGCAACGGCAACGGACGCCACCCCCGGCACGGGCACCCCGGCCAGCTCGCCCTGCCGCTGCCGGCGCACCCCGCCGCCACCTTGGCCGATCTCGGCCCGGTCACCATCAGCGTCGTCGACAGCCGCCAGGCCTCCCGGCAGTGGAACCAGCTCATCCGCGACCACCACTACCTCGGCTACACCCCGCTGGCCGGCGCCCAGATCCGCTACCTCGCCGCCGCCCCCGCCGCCGGCCCGATCGCCGCCTTCGCCTTCGCCGCCAGCGCCTGGAAATGCGCCCCCCGCGACGACTGGATCGGCTGGGACCCCGCCACCCGCCGCGCCAACCTGAACCTGATCTGCGGCAACGCCCGGTTCCTCATCCGCCCCGACCTGGCGGTCCCCAACCTCGCCTCCTCGCTGCTCGCCGCCGTCACCCGCCGGCTGCCCGCCGACTGGCGGGCCCGCTACGGCTACGCCCCGGTCCTGGCCGAGACCTTCGTCGAGGCCGGCCGGTTCACCGGCGCCAGCTACCGCGCCGCCAACTGGACCCGCATTGGCCAGACCAAGGGCAGGGGCAAGCTCGACCGCCGCCATGAACACGCCCTGCCGGTCAAGGACATCTACCTCTACCCGCTGCACCGGCGCTGGCGGCAGATCCTCACCACCCCGCCCGCTCAGTAACAGCCCACGGGATCACCGAATTCTTACACTCATGGAATCGGGTCTGAGGTGCCCCGAGGCTT
Source organism: uncultured Actinomycetes bacterium (assembly GCA_963805255.1). GTDB lineage: Bacteria > Actinomycetota > Actinomycetes > Streptosporangiales > Streptosporangiaceae > Bog-532. The sequence goes on along the minus strand of CAWDTK010000025.1, from coordinate 20,773 downwards.
CCGGACAGTCCGTCCAATAGGATGGACGTCTGGAAAGGTGAATTAATTGCCTCGACCGAAGAAGAGCTTCTCACCGGAATTCAAGGATGAAGCCGTGAAGATGGTGATCGAGACGTCGCGCCCGATAGCCAGAGTGGCAAAGGAGCTCGGGATTAACGAAGGCACCCTCGGCAACTGGGTCGCTTCCTATCGCCGTGAGCATGCCGGCGAGGAACCGCCGCTGACCGTGAATGAGCGGGCGCGGCTGCGCGAGCTTGAGCGGGAAACCCGGGAACTGAAGATGGAAAACGAGTTTTTGAAAAAAGCCGCGGCGTACTTCGCCCGCGACCATCGGTGACCGATAAATTCGAGTTCATCGACGCGGAGTACGCGGCTTACCAGGAATCGAGTGATGAGTACGTGCCGTCGATCGTGATGATGTGCCGGTGGATGGAGGTATCGCGGTCCGGGTTTTACGAATGGCGGAGCGCGCCGGAATCGGCGACGGCGAAAAGGCGCGGGATGCTTGCTTTGATCGTGCGGAAGTCATTCGATGAATCGGATGAGACATACGGGTACCGCCGGGTGCATGCGGACCTGGTGGCCTGGGGCGTGCCCGCGGGGCCGGAGCTGGTGCGGTCCATCATGCGTGAGCTGGGCCTGGAGCCCTGCCAGCCGCGGCCGTGGCGGGTCAGCCTGACCGAGGGCGACGGCCAGGAGCACGACATTCCCGACCTCGTGAAACGCGATTTCACCGCGGCCGCGCCGGGCGAGAAAATGGTCGGCGACATCACTTACATTCCGGCATGGGAGGGCTGGCTTTACCTGGCGACGGTTATCGACTGCCATACAAAGGAAGTCATCGGCTGGGCAGCGGGCGATAACTACAAGACGCCGCTCATCGAGAAGGCCATCGAGATCGCCGCCCGTAATTTTCCTCTCGCCGCTAATGCGATTTTCCACTCCGACCGCGGCAGCAATTACACATCCCGGCAGTTTGCGGAGACGCTCAAGAAGCATAATCTCCGGCAGTCCGTCGGCCGCACCGGTATCTGTTACGATAATGCAATGGCCGAATCGTTCTTCGCCGCGCTGAAGAACGAGCGTGTTCACCGCACTCAGTATCCGACCCGCGAGCACGCGCGCCGCGACGTTGTGAGGTACATCGAATTCTGGTACAATTCCAGACGTCGGCACTCCGGGCTTCAGTACCGGACCCCGCAGCAAGTCCGCAATGAGTACCTGGAACGGCAGTCCGCAGCGTGAATTAACCACAAATCCGCTGTCCGGAAAGCTCGGGGCAGATCACTCCCCAGCATTGGGACTAGTCGAGGTCTGGCCGGGCCGAACGGCCCCCATCGGTCTCGTTTGCGGAACCGCCCACCGATCCGGCTAGGCGCTTGCATTCATCCGATCGACAAAATGTTGTCTATGCGGCGGCTGGCTGCGTCTCGATGCCGACGTGCTGGAAGAGGGTGTGCATGCCGATGCGCAGGGTCTCGTAGTCGCGGTCGGCGGCGGTCCAGATCTTGGGTTTGCGGCCCATGCGGGGGCTGCGGATCCCGGCGAGGATCGGGGCAATGACGTGATCGCGGAGGGTGAGCAGGGCGCTGATGGTGCGGGCGGCGGGTGGCGGGACGTGGTAGCGGCGGGTCCTGCCGGGTTTGTCGACGAGCTGCTTGCCGCGGAGCTTACGCAGGTCGTAGGCGGCCTGCCGGGTGGTGTAGCCGTCGTGGCCGGTGATCTGGCGGACCCGGGCGGCGTGCCCGGCGACGGTGAACCCGCCCGGTGCCGGGGCCAGGGCGAGCGCGGCTGAGAGGGCGGCGCGGATCCTCGGCTTGTTCAGGTCGATGCCGGCGATCCTGCCGGTGCCGGCCTGGGAGGGCAGCGGCAGCTGGTCGAGGACACCGTCGGGCAGGAAGCCGGTGTCGGCGCAGTCCAGGGCGGTGGCGAACCGGTCCGCCATGCCGGCCAGCAAGGTGATGATCTCGGCGAAGTTTTCCAGGCTGCGGCGGCAGCGCAGCTCTTTGGTGTTGTGCACGGTGGCCTCGAAGCGCAGCACGTGCTCGCCCTTGGTATAGGCCTTCAGCTGGAGCCGCCCGAAACTGATCCGGAACCAGCTGAGCCCGTACCGTGGTTTCTCGATCACGATCTCCTGCGCGGGCAGGCCGGCTTTCCGGTTGCGGTGCGGCCGTGCCTTGAGGCCGAACAGCGTCCGGATCGCGGGGATGTCCAGCCGGGACCGGGTCCGGTCCAGCACCCGGTCGAACAGGGCCTCCATCTGCGCGCCGGACTTAAACAGCAGGTTCCGGGAGTATTCGGCCTGGTAGACCGAGTAGGCGTAGCCGAACCCGCTACGTTCCTGCTGAGTCTGTCAGAAATTTTGTGCGGAGGGGTGGTAGACAGGAGCGTTTCCGCAGGCCACAGGGGGTGGCTTGAACCACGGGGAGGGCAAGATGACCATGCTAGAGAGTGCGGGGGCCGAAGTCGAGGACCCGGCGGGGGAAGTTCTGCTGGGGAACCTGGACCGGGGTGATGTGCCCGGGCTGGTGCTGCCGGAGGAGGTGGTGACGTCGCTGGCGGGGCAGCTGGCGGAGCGGGCCAGGTCCGGGGAGCCGGTGACGCTGACGGGGCCGGGCGGGCTGCTGACGGGGGTGATCGGGCAGGTGCTGCAGGCGGGCCTGGCGGCCGAGCTCGGCGCGCACCTGGACGGCCCGGGCGGGGACGGCGGGGAGAACCGGCGGAACGGTTCCAGCGCCAAGACGCTGAACACGGAGGTCGGCCCGGTGCGGCTGGCCGTGCCGCGGGACCGGGGCGGGAGTTTTGATCCGGTGCTGGTGCCGAAGCAGGCCACGCGCAGCGACGGGCTGAACGCGGTGATCATCTCGCTGTACGCGAAGGGGATGAGCGTGCGGGACATCGCCCGGCACGTGCGGCAGACGGCGGGGGTGGACCTGTCGGCGGACACGATCTCGCGGGTGACCGACGGCGCGCTGGAGGGCATGCGGGAGTGGCAGCACCGGCCGCTGGAGCCGTTCTACCCGGTGGTCTACATCGACGCGCTGGTCGCGAAGGTGCGAGACGGGGCAGCGGTGCGGAACAAGGCGGTGAACATCGCGGTCGGGATCGACGATGGGGGCGCCAAGCGGGTGCTGGGCATCTGGGTCGCGGCGGCGGAGGGTTGTGGGACTCCCACGGGTTCGTTTGGGCCTGTTCCTGCTGCTGCCTGAGGTTATGCGCGTCTGGTGTGACTTGTGGTATTCATGGTGAGGCATTGATTTTCCAGGTGCCACCTTGAGATCGCTGGTGCGAAGAAGGTGTGCGCGTGGCAGATGCCGGGCTTCGTCTTATCGAGGGCCATCTCTCCCCGGTGGTGGTGCCGGCCGACCCGCTGGTGTTCCAGTCCGGGTGCGTGGAGGCGTTCGTCGCCTCGTGGACCGCCCGGGGGTTCGCGGCCAGCACGATCGACAACGACATCGGGGTGCTGGAGCGGATGCTGACCGCGCTGGGCCGTCCGGCGTGGGAGGTTACCGCCGCCGATGTCGACCGGGTCGTGGGTGGCCTGGCGGCCGCAGGCAGGGCGGTCTCGACCCGCCAGAATTACCTGCAGGTGTTCAAGGGCTTCCACCGGTTCCTGGAGGTCCGCAGGGCGGTTGAGATCGAGGCCGCGTTCGGGGTCCGGCTGGTCTGCCCGGTGGATGAGCACAACTCCGCCCGCCATGTCAGCAACGACTCCCCGGCCCAGGACCCGCCGCCGGCCCGGAACGGGTGACGGAGTTCTTCGGCTTCCTGAAGGCCCGGATCGGCACCGCCCGCAAGTATGCTCCCGCTGCCCGCGACTACGCCCTGTTCCGCACGCTGTATCACGCCGGGACGCGCTGCGAGGAAGCCGTCCTTCTTGATGTCCCGGACGCCCACTTCGGCCGCGGCCCGTTCGGGAAGCTGCATGTCCGTTTCGGCAAGGCAGCCCGCACGTCGGGGCCCCGGCCGCGGTGGGTCCCGATGCTGGACGGCCTGGACCAGCAGCTGCGCTGGTTCCTGGACGACGTCCGCGGCCGGTTCCCTGACTCCGCTGTGCTGTTCTGCGACGAATCCGGTGGCCAGCTGGCCACCGGGACCGTCCGTAACCGGCTGCGGCACCTGATGATGCTCGAGGGCCTGCCGCCGCGGACTGGTTCACCCCGCATTCGCTGCGCAGGGCGTGTGCGACCCACAACTACGAGCGCGGCATGGACCTCGTCGCGATCCAGCAGATGCTCGGGCACTGGACGGTGGCCTCGACGATGCGGTACGTCCGTCCCTCCGAAACCTTCATCGAGGATGCCTACCGGCAGGCGGTCTCGGCCGCTGTCGGCGAGCTGACCGAAGGACAGTGAGCATGCAGATCAGGTGGAAACTGCGGATCGCCGCCGCCCAGCGGGAGGTCTGGACCGGCAGCCAGCTCCGCCGGCTGCTCGCCGAGAAGGCCGGCGTGCAGATGTCGGCGGCGTCGGTATCGGCACTGTTCACCAGGCAGCCGTCTCAGCTCAAGCTCTCCACTCTCGCCGCGTTGTGCACTGCCTTGCAGTGCACACCGGACGACCTGTTCGACATCGACACCACTCCCGTTGAACGGCCCTCCGCAGCACCCGCTCCGGCCGGGCCCGCCGTCGCCGGCTCCGCGGTCCCGGCCGCGCAGGGCCGGTCAATGCCGCCGCTGTGAGGTGAGGACCGCGAACGCCGCCGGATGCGCCCGCTGCGGAAGGCCAGCCGTCAAAGGTCGCGAGCATTGCTCCCGCTGCCATTACGTTCTGGCCCATCGCCCGGCCCGGCATGAGTGCCCCGGCTGCGGCAAGACCAGGAAACTGGACGAGACGACCGGCAAATGCGTACTGTGCTCGCGGACCTGTGCCCGCTGCGGGCAGAAGATCGGGCGAGCCTGCCGCGAGATCTGCGGCCTTTGCCTGGTCAAGGACCGGCGGGCCGCTGCTCAGCAGCCCTGCCCCCGCTGCGGCAAGCCGGGCCGGATCCGCGCCGCGACCGGCTGGTGCGGGCACTGCTCCCATCCCGGCAGGCCGCCAAGCCCCGACGCTGCCTGCCGGGCTTGCGGCCTGACCGCCCATCTGGAAGGCGACGGGCTCTGTTTTCCCTGCTATACCAGGTCCCCGCACCGGATCACGGTCCGGGCTGAGAACCTCGCCGCCCGGCTGGATGGCCCGCCCGCCTGGCTGCCCGGCTTCGCGGACTACCTCGTGTCCCGCCACAACGCCTCAGCCGCCTGCCAGATGATCACAGATGCCGGGCGGCTCCTGCGCGACGGCGAACCCGTCCACCCGCAGTCCCTGCTGGAGCGAGCCGCGGCCCGGGGCGGCCCGCTGGCCCGCGCGCTGGAGGACTTCTTCACCAGCCACGGGCTCGCCCTGCCGCCCGACCACGCCGGGCACAAGGCCGCCGCCCGCCGGCAACGCCGCCTGGACGCCATCCCAGCCGCCCTCCGGCCCGCCGCGATCACCTTCGCCGAGCACGAACTGGCCGGCCGGCAGCGAGCCCAGCGAGCCGGGACCAGGCCACCCGGTCACAACACGGTCGAATCACACCTCACCGCGGTGCGCGACTTCGCCCTGTTCCTCACCGTGACCAGGGGAATCACCGACTGGGCGACCGTCAGCACCGGCGACATCGAGGCATTCCTGGCCACCCAGTCCTCCTCAGCCAAGAGCCGGCTGGCCGGGCTGCGCCGGTTCTTCCGCTTCGCCACCCGCCGGCGGCTGGTCCTGGCCGACCCGGCCAAGACCGTCACCATCGCCCAGCCGTGGGGGTTCCGCGGTCCCAGCCTCACCCGTGACCAGCAGCGCGAGCTGTTCCGGCGCTGGACCGCCGGCCAGGACAACGTCCACCCGCACGAGGCGCTGACCGGGCTGCTCGCCTTGATCCACGCAGCCACCACCCAGGAGATCCGGCACCTGACCGTCGGTGGCATTGACCCGGCCACCCACGCCGTCACCCTGCGAGGACGACCCCAGCCGACCCCGCTCGACCCGTGGACCTGGGCCGCCCTCGAAGCCTGCCTGGCGCACCGGCAGGCGCTCAACTCCGCCAACCCCTACTTGCTCATCACCCGGCAGACCAAGGCCACCCGTGCACCGTCCGGCGACGGGTACGTCAAGAACACCCTCAAAGCCGTCGGCATCAGACCCAGGATCCTGCGCTCATCACGGCTCCTTGCCCTCGTCAGCACAACCGACCCCAAACTCGTCGCGACCGCCTTCGGCATGACCTACGACGCGGTCACCCCCTACCTCGCTGACCGCATCGATCCCACCCGCCTGCCGAACCCGTGAGCTTAAGGCAGCACCGCCCACATGATCACGCGAACATGTGCGCTTCGGCGAAGGCGTGGGCGCAGGCGCTGGCCCAGCTGCGGAACCGGGGCCTGGAGGAGACCCTGTTCGTGTGCTGCGACGGGCTGACCGGGCTGGGTGAGGAGATCACGGCGACGTGGCCGGAGACCACGGTGCAGACCTGCGTGGTGCACCTCATCCGGCGGAGCCTGAACTACGCCTCCTACGGTGACCGGAAGGCGATGGCAGCGGGCCTGCGGGCCGTCTATACCGCGTGCGACGCGGACGCGGCCTATGCCGCGCTGGCGGATTTCTCCGGGACGCCGCTGGGGAAGAAGTACCCTGCCGCGGTCGCGGTCTGGGAAAGGGCGTGGGACCGGTTCATCCCGTTCCTGGAATACGGCCCCGCGCTGCGGAAAGTCCTTTACACGACAAATGCGATCGAGTCGTTCAACCGGGAGATGCGGAAAGTGCTGAAAACGCGCACCCAGTTCCCGAACGATGATTCCGTGGCCAAGACGCTGTGGCTGGCTATCCTCGATGCCGAGGAGAAAAGGGCCGAGCAGCGCGCCCGGCAGGCCGGCAAGCCGAAGGCGCAGCGGGATGCGGTGCCGCGGCTGATCGAGGGGCACGTCACCCAGGGCTGGCGCGAGGCCTGGGGCGAGATGGTCGCCCGCTGGCCGGAACGGTTCGCCGACCGGGCCTGAAGCAGCACAGGGGGTACAGGATGCCGGTACCAGGCAACGGGGCACGCGCCGGGAGCGTCCCGCTCGACGCGCTGGACGCCGAGGAGATCGCTGACCTGCTCGGCTTCGCCGCTGCCGTGGCCGGCGCCCTGGCCGGTGACCCGGCCGCCGAGGGCGCCTGCGCCGGCCTTGCCGGGGACTGGCAGGACCTGGAAGGCCTGCACGCCGCGCTCGCCATCGCCGCCACCGACCTGGATGACGCGATCACCGAGCACACCGGCATCCTGCACCCCTGACCCCGGGCACCCGCCCGGGACGCGGCGCCGCCCGCACGCACCTTGAGAACTCAACAGAGGAAAAGGTACGCGCGTGCCACCCCGCCCGCGTCATTACCGTCTGCTATATTCAATGACAGACGGGAACGGCCCGCCATGCGATCCCCGGAGGATCAGGCGGCAGGCGCCCGCAACAGCACAAGACGCCGGGAAAACCGGGACACGCAGCATCAGCCCCGGAACGGCACGGAAAGTCCGGTTCCGCGGAACCGCGGGATAAACCGGGCAGCACGGCATCAGATAGCGCGAGAAAATGGTTACGGATAAACACCCGGAACCGGACAGCGAAAAGCCCCCGCGCACAAAATATCTGACACACTCTTCCTGCTCGGCCAGGTCCAGGCCGAAGCACAGGCAGGCCGAATAGATCCACCGGTCGCAGACCTGGCCCAGGCGCCCTATAGCCGCGTGCCGCGGCCAGGCATCTGCGACCCGGGCCAGGCGCTGCGGATCCGCGATTCCAGTAAAACAGTTCCCCTCCTTGGTGAACCCGATGCCGTCGCCCTGCGCGGCGATGGCGACGTACTCGTGCCCGTTGAGCATCACCTGCGCGCCGAACGGCGGGTGCCCGGACATCTTGACCGTCAGGTGCCCGAACGCCGGGTCCATGATGTGGAAGCTGTAGTGATAGACGTACTCCCGCTTCTTCTCGATGTTGGTGATGACCCCGCGCGCGGACCGGTGCACCTTCCACACCGCCGCCGGCGCCTTGGCCGCCAGGATGAGGAATACCCCCGTGGTGACCACGTGCGTCTCCAGGTACTCCTCAGCGATCAGGTGCTTACGCTCCCCGGCCTTGCAGAAGATCAGCGGGACGCCGTTCGCGGCCGCCCAGGCCTTGACCCGGCGGGCGAACCGCCCGGCCATCCGCATCAGGTGCGTGTTATCCAGCTGATCATCGCCGCCGTGCAGCCGCCGCCACCAGGTCCGCAGCCCACCCGGGTTGACCCCCATCGGGAACCAGGCGTTCAGCACCACCCGGTCCACGCAGTCATAGCTGCCGTTGATCAGCTCGCCATAGCGCGCGGAGAAGTCATCAGCCACGCACCAAACGTGCCAGCTTGCGCACTACCGGTCAGCCAAACGGCGCGGAGCGCCACTCCTTCCGGGCGGAGTCCCGGACGGAGCGTAGCGATCCTATGGGTCGAGGACTTTGGCAGTTGAGCGGAGTTTGTCAGCCTGCCGCAGGCAACCGGGTGGCCGCGAGACGGGCGTCGATTACTTGTTCGATGGTGCGGAGGGCAGGCTGGGGTAGGTCGCGAGCAGCTGGTCCGCACCCGGTCAGCTCCAGCTCCCGCCGCACCATAGGCCGGGTGACCGCCACCTGCGGCTCGGCCCCGACCGCTCCCGCAGCCTCGCTTACGTGCAGCAGCGCCCGCACCCCTGGCACGCACAGAACCGGGTCCAGGTCATGTCCGCGACCAGCACCGTCACCCCATCGGCCAGCGCGGGCAGCAGCAACTCCCGGACCTGGTCCGCGTCGGCGATGTCGATTTCGTCGGGCAGCGCGACGATCACCGTGCGGTTCGCCCGCCGCACCGGATCATAATCCGCCGACACAGAACGCCTCCAGCTCCAGCTATGCACGCTGAACAGCGGGCCGCATCCCGGACTCTGGACGGAGACCCGGTCACGGGTTACCGCCGCAGATTATTCTGGCCGAATCGGCCGCCGTCCCGCAAATGGCCGCATCGGCAGGCGCATTCGCGTGATCACCGTGGTGCCGTCGTCGCCGGCTCGGATGTCCACGGCGTCGCAGACCCTGCGGGCCAGCGCCAGGCCCATCCACCCGTGTTCCTCGCCGACGGGAGCCATCATGGCGCCCAGCCGCCAGCGACCCTCGTCGCGGACTTCGGCTTCGGCCATGTTCCCCGCGGTGATCCGAAGGTCCAGCCGCGCGGTCGGCGACCCGTGCCTCACCGCGTTGGTCGCGATTTCATTGACCACGATCACGAAGTCCTCCGCCCGGTCTGGCGGCAGGCCGGCCTGCGCCGCCCACCGTGCCGTCACCTGACGGAGCTGCCATAGGTCGCCCACGCCGAACCGCATCGTGTGCGCTCCGGGCATCGGCCAGCCCCTCCCGTCCGGCGGCGGCGCTGATCCCACGCCGGTCCCCTTTCCCGCCGGTCGGCTCCGAAACAGGAGGCCTCCCATTAGCCTGACCGCAGGCCGGCAGCGGGACCGCGCTGTGCTCATCCAGGTCGCCGCTGGCGGTCGCGCCCAAGTGGCAGGCGCTCCACGCTGCCCGGCGACCCGCGTCCAGCAGATGAACATGGCCGCCCCGCAGCGGTTGCCTGCGAATCTCACAGACCGGGGAGTCCCTTCCGGCGCCCTCGAGGCGGCCACCGACCTGGCCCAGGTACACCTCGTCGAAGCCGGCTTCCTCGTAGGCCCGGATGGCCTTGATATACGCCTCAGGGATCTGGCCTGCACGGGCCGAGACCATGTCCTCAGTCACGAGCTCAGCGAGCTGCCCGAAGTGCCATGGCAGCGGGAGCAGCTGAGCGGACTCGCCCGGGATGCTGTCGTTCGGCCACAGCCGGTGCATGGTCGTGCGCGGCTGGCCGGCATCCGGCGCCCAGCGCCCACTATGCGCACGTCGCGATCACGCATGTCGCGACCAGCGCGGAAGGGTCGGCGTGGGCGGCCTGCGACATCGTGAACGTCAGTTGTCGGCGTCGTTCGGCCTGGTCATGGGGTAGCACCCAGCCGATGGGCAGGGCGCGCATCGCCGCCCCGTTCGTGGCTATTCCGGGGGAGTCGGTAGCCTTGTCGCCGCAGTGGAATCGCCCGATCGCTTCTGTCGTGGTCTGGCCGAAGCCTCTAACTAATGGCCACTTCCTTCTCGGCCAGGTCGGTGTTAGCGATTCCACGGTGTTTGCTGATGTAGCGGCAGTGCTCCGTGAGCACCGTCCGGCAACGCTCGATGAGCACTGCTGTTACTTTCGGCGCCCTGACTGCGTCCTGGTCGGCGGTCACCGCGACCTGCACATTCGCGGCATCACGGACTGCACGGTGACGGCTCTCACGGTCACGCGTTGTGACGGACGGGATAGTACCGGCACCGATGTGCGATATCGGCCTTATGGGCGGCAGCCCGGTCGTCGGCCTGGCCGTGCGAGGCATGCCCGGACGAGATGATCTGCGCGCGTGGGTTGACATTGCTGCGATACGCGGTCGTGCCGATGTGCGCCTGGTATCCGGCCGATTGGCCGGGCTTGAGGGTTCAGGGCTCCTGACATAGCGGTCTGCTTACCGATCGTAACAAGCACCCTGACCTGCGAATTCGCCGTAATTTCCTGCCGGCGCCCCTTGCTCGTATCGCCCCGGATTTGATAAAATAAATGCATATCCGAGATCGGGAGAAGGGTCCTCGTGGCAGGCAGCAGGCTGACCCAGGCTGTACTGCCGTGGCTGCCTGGCGGCGCTGCCGAGATCGCCCCGGGCGTCGGGCTGCTCACCTTGCCGGACGGCGGCGGCCAGATATGGGTGCACGGCATGGCGACCTTCACCTGGGAAGCCGGCGACGAGGCCGGGCGGCGGCTGGCCGCGGTGCAGGTGACCAAGCTGAAAGCCGCGACGCAGAAGCAGGTCGCGGCCGCGCTCGGCACTGACCTGGCGACGGTATGGCGGTGGGTCTCGGCGTACCGCGAGAACGGGCTGGCCGGGCTGCTGCCGGCCAGGAAGGGCCCCAAGGGGCCGACCAAGCTCACCCCGGAGCTGACCGCGGAAATCAACGACCTGGACGCGCGGGGCCTGGGCCTGGAGGCGATCGCCAGCCGGTGCGGTGTCTCGACCTTCGCGGTCCGCACCGCCCTGGGACGCGTCCCGGCCCGCCCCCGCGCCGCCGTCCCGGCCCGGGAAGAACGCCAGCCCGGCGAGGACACCGCAGGCCAGGACGGCAGCGCCGCACGCCAGGACGCTGAGGACGGCGCCGCCGCACGAGACGAGCAGCAGCCCGCCGCCGGCGGCGGCGGCGGCGCTGGCCAGGACGATGCTGCCGCCGACGCTGCGGACGAGCCCGCAGGTCAGGACAGCACCGCAGGCCGGGCCGAGGCTGCCGAGGCCGCCGGCGGGCTGCTGCCGGTGCTGCCGGACCCGGTGCCGCGGGACGGGGAACGCGTCCTGGCCCGGTTCGGGCTGCTCGGCGAGGGCGCTGCCCCGGTATTCGCCGCCGGCGGCCGCTACCCGCTGGCCGGGCTGCTGATCGCTCTGCCCGCCCTGGCGGACACGGGCCTGCTGGAATGCGCCCGCCAGGTCTACGGCCGGATCCGCGACGGCTACTACAGCCTGGACACGGTCCTGGTCCACCAGGTGCTGCAGGCGCTGCTGCGCGAGCCCCGCGCCGAGGGCACCACCCGCGTCCCCCCGCCGGCGATGGGCCGCATCCTGGGCCTGGACCGGGCACCGGAAACCAAGACGATCCGCCGCAAGCTCGCCGGGCTCGCCGCCGCCGGCAAGGCCGCGGACCTGCAGATGGCCATAGCCAGGCGCCGCGCGGCGGCCAGCCCGGACGACCTCGGGTTCCTCTGCATCGATGGGCACACCCGGGCGTACTTCGGCACGCGGGAGATACAGAAGATGCACGTGGCCCGGCTGAAGTTCCCCGGCCCGGCGACGGAGGAGACCTGGGTCACCGACGGCGCCGGGGACCCGCTGCTGGTCGTCATGGCCGAACCGTCCACCTCGCTGGCCGGGCAGATCAAGGAGCTGCTGCCCAAGCTGCGCCAGATCGCCGGGGAAGACCGCAAGCCCATATTGTGCTTTGACCGGGGCGGCTGGTCCCCGGACCTGTTCGCCGAGATCATCGACGCCAGGTTCGACCTGCTCACCTACCGCAAGGCCAGCGCCGGGGAAGACATCCCCGACCTGCCCGCGGACGCATTCACCACCGCCGTCCACGCCGGCGACGACGGCCGCGAGCACCGCTACGCACTGGCCGACGGCAGCATCGACATCACCGTCACCAGCGGCACGCACAAAGGACGCGTGCTCACCTTGCGGCAGGTCACCCGCCTGGACAAAGGCCGGCAGATCCGGATCCTGGCCACCCGCCAGGCCGCCGACATGCCGCCCGCCGCCGCGGTCTACGGGATGGGCTCGCGGTGGCGGGAGGAGAACTACTTCCGCTACGGCCGGGCTCACTTCGCCCTCGACGCCCTGGACACCTACGCCGTCACCGCCGAGGACCCGGACCGGAAGGTCCCCAACCCGGCCAAGAAGAAAGCAGCCGCCGCCGTCAAGACCGCGAAGAAGGACCTGGCCGCCGCCGAAGCCGCCCGCGACGCCAGGCTCACCAGAATGCGCACCCCAGCCCCCGGCCAGGAAACCGTCATCACCAACCAGCAGCTCGCAAAGCTTGGCGCCCCGGTCACCGCCGCCCGCCAGCGGCTCGCCGGCGCCCAGGCCGCCGCCAAGGCCATCCCCGCGAAAATCCCGCTGTCGCAGCACAACCCGGACCTGGTCCGGCTGGACACCGAGACCAAGCTGATCGCCCACGCCATCCGGATGTCCGCCTACAACGCCGAGACGATCCTGGCCCGCGCGCTAAACGGCGCCTACGCCCGCGCAGACGACGAAGCGTACGCCCTGATCCGCGAAGCCCTCACCACCAGCGGCGACATCATCCCCGCAGACGCCACCCTCACCATCCGCCTGGACCCGCTCTCCGCACCCCGCCGCACCCGCGCCCTCGCCGCCCTCTGCAAGCAGCTCACCGCCACCGCCACCAAGTACCCCGGCACCGGCCTCACCCTGCGGTACGAAGTCAAAGAACACACTGCATAAACGATCTCCCTATGTCAGGAGCCCTGGGGTTTGCGGGCGGGCGGAGTCCGTCCAGGGGTCATTTGGGCAGGTTTTCGGCCTGGGGCTGTGGAGCCGGCGTGTGCAGGGGGTTTGTTTTCTCCTCCGGCTGGGCGATGTCGCCGATGGTGATGCCGTGGCTGCCGATGTCGTACTGGCGGGTGGATGAGTCGTGGCGGCTCGCCCGGGTCTTGATGACGGTTATCGCTCGCTTGAGGGAGCCATGGTCTTTGTAGTAGTTGAGTGCTATCACGTTGTCAGACAGATGGGAGGCGGCGATCTCTGACAAGGTGCGTGCGCCGAACAGTTCCGGCGTTTCGTAGGTCATGAACAAGCTGACGCCCCGCCTGGAGAACCGCTGTGACAGTGAGTACATGAACTCGCGGAACCGTGCCTCGTCCGGGCCTGCTGTCCGCAGGTCCATCAGGCTGTCCAGCAGTATTCTGCGGGCTCCGGTGCGTTCTGCCGTGCGCAGCAGGTCATACACCCATTCATCGATGTAGATGTCGACCGGTGAGCGGTACATCACCTCGATGGCCGGGTCGTCGGCTGGCCAGCCGAGGCCGCGGAGCATCCGCTGCAGCTGGGTGGGGTTCTCCTGGAGGGTGGCGATCACCCCGGGTTCGCCCCGCCGGGCACCGGCGAAGATGAAATGCAGCCCCATGAGTGTCTTTCCCGAGCCGGTCGGGCCGGTGACGAGGGTGGAGGCGCCGGGCCAGAAGCCGTCGGCCAGCATCGCGTCCAGGGCGTCGAGGCCGGTGGAAATCCGCTGGTCGCCCAGCGGGTAGTCTCCTGCGGCGGGAATGTCGGCCAGCCGGGGGAACAGGTGCAGGCCCTCGCGGCTCAGGCGATAGGCGTGCCTGCCGGACCGGAAGCCGCCGCCCCGCAGCTTCCTGACCTGAAGGAACCGCGTCTCGCGCTCGCCGCTGCGTACGGTGGCCAGGTCCACGATCGCATCAGCGACGGCGAACTCCGGCAGCAGCGCGATCTCCGATGCGCCGTATTCGCCGATCCATAGGCAGGCGGCGGGAAATGCGGTCAGCAGCCCGGCGAGCTGATGCAGGAACCGCCTGAATTCGGCGTCGTCCGCGGCGAAGGTGCGCAAGGCCTTGAAGCTGTCGATCACGACCAGCCCTGGGCGGCGCTGCTTAAGCGTCGCCATGACCTGGGCGACGACCCCGGCCAGGCCGTCCGTGCTGACCGTCTTGCCCAGGTCCTCGTAGAACACGGACGTGCCGATCGCGGAGGTCTCGAAGAAATCCAGTGTCTGCCCGAACCGGACAATCTTTTCCAGCGGCTCGGACACCGTGGAGAAATAGACCGCTGGGCGGTCCGGATGTCCGGCGTGAAATGTGTACTGCTGCGCGACGATCGTTTTACCGGTCCCGGGCAGGCCCATGATGAGGCTGATGGCGTTGGCGGGCAGCCCGCCGCCGAGGACGGTGTCCAGCTCCTCATTCCCGCTGCGCAGAATGTCGCTCATCGGCTGGCCGTTTACCCGGCGAGGAACGCGCTGCGCCCCAGCAGGTCCTTGACCGTTGAGACCAGCTGCAACGGGTCGAGGGGCTTGAGCAGGAACGCGTCAGCGCCGGCGTCCATCGCCGCGTCTTGCGCTTCCACCACCGACACGGCGACGACCGCCACCCCGCTGCGCTGCTTGAAAGAACGGCACAGCTCCAGGCCGACGCCGCCCGAGATGAGGAATTCGACGATCGCGACCGCAGGAGAAGCCGCGGCGAATGCTTCCCGGGCCGCGCTTTCAGTGAGCGTCACCTCGACATCAAATCCCTCCGTCTTCAGGAAGTACTCCTGAAATTCCGCCGCGTACGGGTCGGACTCGGCCAGCAGGATGAGGAGCTGCGGCGCCGGCCCGGCCGGGGCCGCCGCCAGCGACGTCCCGGCCGCGGTCCGCTCGGCCAGCAGACGATGCGCGTCGGCCGCGCTGGCGCCATCGCTCATCTGGGCCCTGACGAACTGCAGCTGCTCCACCTGCAGCCGGGTGTACAAACGCTGGCCGCCGGGGCTCCGGCCCGGTACCACCTGCCCGTATCGGTCCTCCCACGTGCGCAGCGTCGCCACAGGGACATCCAGCATCCGCGCTACCGCGCTGATGCTGTAGATAGGGCGTTCCTGCTCCAATCGCCTACCCGGCCACTACCTGAAGAGCCGGCCGGCCCAGCAGCAGGAATCCGGGAAACCGTGAGAAGCCTTATGCATATCCTCTTCACAACCTGGTCAGTCAGGGGTTACGGTATGGGCCAATGTAGCAGGCTCGAAGGAGAACTGGCGAGAGGTTGAGGAGGATGATCGATCGGAACCAGCCTGCGGCCGGCGCAACCGTGGCCGCTGGCACGCTCACTATCCGGCGGCTCGCAGGCCGCCGCGGGCTACTCCTGGACGGCGAGGCCGACCTCAACAGCCGCTACGCCCTCCGAGGCGCCCTCCGCGCCCTGACGTCTGACGGCCCCGGCGAGATCCACCTCGAACTGGCCAGACTGACCTTCATTGACGTGTCCTGCACCCGCGAGCTTGTCGCGCTCACCCAGTTCCCTCGTCCTGCGCGCGTCATACTCCACAACCCCCCCTGGTCGCTCCAGCGGATCACCACGCTGGCCTGGCCGCACGCCAGCATCGAAGTGGCCAGCACCAGCGACTGAACCGCCCAGCGCCAGCGCGCCTAGGTCCAGATCGCCACCACCGGCGCGGCCTTCGCGATCCGGGCTCATAAGTGCAGCCAGCAGCTAACCGAGGCCAGGTTACTGCCGGCAGCTCCCAGGTTCACTCAATGAAGTCCGGCTCTGCCAGAACCCGAACGTCCTGGGCGGCATCCGGCGCGATTGCTCGCGTGGCGGGACGCGCAGAACTGGACGATCTGGGTTGCGAGCCCCGCTGGTCCAGTGGAACAAACCCGACAGCCGTAATCGGCAGGGAGAGTGCGAACTCGGCGCCCGCCAGGCTGACCGATGCAATCACGCTCCGTGATAGCCGCCACGGAACCGACGTCTAGCCGCCGTTGGCCACGCGCCGACGGCGTCCTGCATGCATACTGCCTCGGATGTCTTCGTGATCCTGAAAGCCGGGCGGCCGACCTGCGTAGCCGTCACCAAAGAGCGTTGCGTTGATCATCGATCCGTGCCCAGATAAATAGGCCAATAACAGTCGGCCAGGAAATCGGCCGGATCACCCTCGCCATCCCGGTCGGGCAGATGATGGGCGACCAGCGGGGTCAGGGCCGTGTCGTTGGAGGTCGCACCGCGTGGCCATCCCTCACGGGCGGGCAGCTGTTCGATCTGGCTGGCAGTGGAATGGGCGTTCGCGGCAAACGCGGCATCAACGGGATCAGCGTCACGCATAGTGCACCTACACTAGGAGTGTTATGCAAAACACCCCTGCCTCGAGCGCCTGACCTGCGATGACGCCTGCGACAAGCCGCGTTCTGCATAAGCCTCTAGGTCGGCGAGCGCCCGGCTACCTGCGTGTCCGCGCCCCACAGAAATCCCACAAGTCCGGGCGGCGACGGCGTTCCCCACAGGTTTCCCACATACAAAATGGCATTCCCCGGCACACGTCGGCACATCTGCTAACCTAGTCCTGTGAGCCCGTGACGAGCCTTTATGCAGATAGAGCGGGCCGACGGTGATTTGCAGGAGCAGATTGCTCCCGGCGCTACAGACCTCCTGTTAACCGGCAGGTTATAGGTTCGAGTCCTATCGCGGGAGCCCAGTTCTAGTGCGGTTTCCAGCTCTCTCACCTGCGACAACGCAGGAAGAGAGGGAATCCCGATGGCGCACGCAGCGCTGGCGCGGGCCAAGATCAACACAGAAGTAACACAACCGGCCCGCAGCCGGGGACACGGCCCGCCGCGGGACCGCGGAGGGCAGGCCGCCCGCCGCGAGGCCCCCGCGTGAGCGGCGAGGCCCGCGAGTCCGCCCGGCACCCCGACCGTCCGGTGATTGAGCTGGAGTGCGGGATTCTGGTGTACCCGCCGGAGGCGGACGGGGAGCCGTGGCGGGCGGTATTCACCGAGAACGGGCAGCGGCGGTACCGGCAGGGCGCGACCGAGGAGAAGCTGGCCGCCAAGCTGGAAAAGGTCACCGGGCGGCTGGCCGCCGGCGCAGGGAACATGGAGCGGACGGGCGCGGACCTGATCGCGCACTATCTGGAGCCCGGTCGGCTGCCGGTGCAGGACCGCTGGTCCCGCAAGCACGCCCACACCCAGCGGTGGCTGTGCGAGCGGTTCGCCGCCCCGGTCATCGGCGCGGTCACCTGCCAGGACATCACGACCTGGCACACTCAGCAGATCGTCAGCGCCGCCCCTACCGCGGGGGAAGGCGACCGGGTCCACGGGATGCTCTCCGCGCTCGTCGCGGCGGGGATCGAGGGCGGGTACCTGGCCAGCCCGCGCCTGGCGAAGGTGCACTGGCAGGCCGGGGACCGCCCGCTGCCCGCCCAGCGGGTGAGCGTGGCGGGGGAATCCGGGCTGTGGGTCGACCCCGCCGAGATCCCGGCCGACGACGACATCGCCAAGCTCGGCCAGGCACTGGCCGGCGGCCGGCACGGCGAGCGGGATGAGCTGATGGCCAGCACCGTCGCCTACAGCGGGCTGCGGTGGGGTGAGCTGACCGCCCTGACCATCCGCCAGATCGGCACCGCCGCCAGGATGATCACGGTGGACCGCAAGGTGGTCGAGATCGCCGGGCACCTGTACGTCGAGGCGCCGAAGTGCCGCAAGTCCCGCAAGTCCCGCAAGACGATCTACCCGCGCCGCACGCCCGCCGGGTACCCGCTCGACGAACGTCTCGCCGCCCGCATCGAGGCCTGAACCCTATGGGTGTCGCGCCAGATCTTCCGGTTCCGGGCTCTGGCGGCGGCCGAGATGTCCCGTGGGAGCTCATGCGCCGCCCTGGACGATGGCCGATTGACGACGGAAGCTGGAACTCGATCCCGGTTACCTATCAGGAGCGGTATCTCCGTCATCGGTTATGACGGCGGCTCAGCGCCGGCCATGGCGGCCTGCTCACGCACAAGGTCACTGGCCAACTCGACCTGCTTACAGACGACACCAGTCAGCGCGCGCGCCGCTTCCGCCCACTTGACGGTGAGGTCGCGGTTCATCTTTACCATCCGCTGCACGAACTCGGCGTAGTCCTCAACTGCCGGGATCATGTCGGCCTGCGGCAGCTGGGGAAGCACGTAAGCCTTGTCGATGAACGTCCGCACGCCCTGCAACCAGACGTCAGCGACCTTCTCCACCGCGCTGCGCGCGTGGCTCGCCGCGGGGAGCGCAACCGTGACATCGAGCACGCCCTGCTCAGGCAGGCCCGACGACACCCGCCCCGCTCCGGCGAGCTGCGCCAGCGACGCGCGGTTGTCTGCTGCGACGAGCGTGCACAGCCGGGTGACCGCCGCCGGGCGCCGCTGCATCAGCGCCGAGACCAGTGCTGTGCCGGCGCCGCGTCGTTGCCAGTAGTCGACGACGGTGACCGCGATGTCGGCGGTGGCCGGATCATCGGGGTACTGCAGGAGATGAGCGACCCCGGCCGGCTCTCCTTGCCCTCTGGCGGCAGCACGACAAGCACGAGCGCAATGTGATGCACCCCGTCAACGCTGCCGACAAGCCGCCCGATCATCGCGTCGTCGAGTTGATTGAGCACATGGAGGAATCGGCGCCGGCGCGATTCGGGCGACAGGCGGCGGAACAGGTCGCGTAGCGTCTCGGCGTCGGTGGGCAGCAGCGGCCAGATCAGCGCAGGCGTGCCGTCTTGCAGGAAGAACTCCCCGGGCAGCACCTGACCAGAGGCCGGGCGCGCCGTGCTCGGCGTGTCGTTGCGGTCAGCGGCCGGCATCCAGATCTGCGAGACCGCAGCCTCTGGGCCGGCCTGCTTGCTCATTGCCTTAATTCCCTTGATTGTCTGGTGGTAAGTATTCGGTGATTCCGGTGGGCTGAGCGTGGCTGGCCGGCGCAGGCGACACGCTGGCGGGGCGGGTGCGGCGGTGCTGGACACAGGGACTGGTGGTGGTGCAGCCTTGGCGTGATGGCTGCGCGTACTTGTTCCCGGCCCGCTGATGAGGCGGCGTTCTGGCGTGAGCGGGCGGAGCTGCTGGAGGCACAGAACACGCGGCTGGCCGGGGAGAACGTGCGGCTGGAGGCGGAGAACGCCACGCTGGCCGCGACGGTGGCCGCGCAGCAGGAGCAGCTGGCCGCGCTGAAGCAGCGGGTGGTGACGCTGAGCCGGATGCTGTTCGGCACCTCCAGCGAGAAAGACGGCGCCGGTAAGCGGCAGGCGGGCGGGCAAGCCGCCGACGCCGGCGGCGGGGATGACGCCCCGGCAGGGGATGGCGGCGCTGCGGGCGGGCGGCGCCGGGGTCAGCGGCCGGGATCGGCCGGGCATGGGCGGCGCCGGCATGAGCACCTGGAGACCGAGGAGCAGGTCCATGACATTCCGGAGGGCGAGCGGCGCTGCCCGCGGTGCGGCCGGGCCTATGAGCTGTTCGGGGAGGATGCCAGCGAGCAGGTATCGTGGCGGGTCCGGGTGTGGCGGGTGGTGCACCGGCGGCGCAAGTACGCCCGGTGCTGCCAGTGCCCGGTGCCGGCGGTGCGGACCGCGCCCGGCCCGGCGACGCTGATTCCCAGGGGCCTGTTCACGACGGAGTTCTGCGTGAACCTGCTTGTCGCCAAGTACGCGCTCGGGCTGCCGTTCAACCGGGTGATCGCGATGCTGGCGATGCAGGGCCTGGAGGTGGCGCCGGGCACGCTGGCCGGGGTGGCCCGGCGGCTGGAGGAGCTGCTTGCGCCGCTGGCGGCCGCGATCGCCGCGCGAAACGCCGCCGCCGGGCACGCGCACGTGGACGAGACGTCGTGGCGGGTATTCGGCCAGCCCGCCGATAACGGAGGCAGCCGCTGGTGGCTGTGGGTGTTCACTGCCGCGGACACGGTGGTGTACACGATCGCGGCGTCGCGGTCGCTGAAGGTGCTCGAAGACCATTACGGCGTGCAGGCCGGCCAGCTGCCGGAGGGCCGCAGGCCGCTGGTCATCAGCTCGGACTTCTACTCGGTGTACCGGTCGTTTTCCGAGCTGGACGGCGTCACCTCCCTCTGGTGCTGGGCCCAGTATGCGGAACCGGGGATTATGCGGAACGGCTTTGCCCGGGTGGCCGGGGCTGCTTGCCGGGGTGGGGCCGGCTGAGATGCCGGCCGGGAGGAGTTCTGCATAATCGCGGCTGGCTGACGGATGCTTCTTTCCGCAGGCATGGTGCCTGGGAGAGGAGGTCTGCGATTGAGGTGCCCCGAGGCTTCCGGACAGTCCATCCATTAGGATGGGCGTCTGGAAAGGTGAAGTATTTTGCCCCGGCCGAAGAAGAGCTTCTCACCGGAATTCAAGGATGAAGCCGTGAAGATGGTGATCGAGACGTCGCGCCCGATAGCCAGAGTGGCAAAGGAGCTCGGGATTAACGAAGGCACCCTCGGCAACTGGGTCGCTTCCTATCGCCGTGAGCATGCCGGCGAGGAACCGCCGCTGACCGTGAATGAGCGGGCGCGGCTGCGCGAGCTTGAGCGGGAAACCCGGGAACTGAAGATGGAAAACGAGTTTTTGAAAAAAGCCGCGGCGTACTTCGCCCGCGACCATCGGTGACCGATAAATTCGAG
>CAWDTK010000024.1:0-74089 GCA_963805255.1 uncultured Actinomycetes bacterium | reverse complement strand
CCTCCGAAAGCCCGTTCAAGTCCGACAGCACGGCGTCGAACCGGGCCGGGGTCACCCTGATGAACAACCAGGTCGGCGCGGTCGTCGCGAAGGTCATGAAGGAAAAGCCGAACGTGACCGTGACGTACCTCCCGTCCATGATCAGGGTTGACGCGGTGGGCCGGATGGATTTCGACTATGACGAGATCTCCGAGGCGCTCGGCGAAGAGCCCGGCTACTTCGACGCCGCGGAATTCGAGGAGAACATGTCGACGCACTACGGCCGGATGGTCCACCTGGACGACCGGACGATCATGTTCTCCAACCCCGAGGACGCGGCCGAGTACATCGGCTTCGATCTCACGTCACGCAGCTAGCGCCCGGCGTCGGACGCACTCGATCCAGCTTGGCAAGGAGGCATGGTGTACGAGAAGGACGGCGAGAAGTACTTCGTGGTCGACAGCCATATGCACTACTGGAACGCGGCCCCGGACAACTGGGTGAAAGGGGCCGAGCAGTACGCCAAGGGCTGGATCGAGTGCTTCCACGCGTACCAGTCGCTCGGCCCGCCCGAGACGCACTGGAGCATCGGGCATTTCCAGAAGTACTCCGAGGATGACCTGATGAAGGACGTCTTCGAGGACGGGTACGTGGACGTGGCCATCTTCCAGCCCACGTACCTGAAGGAGTGGTACGCGGAGGGCTTCAACACCACCGAGCGCAACGCCCTGATGGGGGAGAGGCACCCTGGGAAGTTCGTCTGCAACACCCGATTCGACCCCCGCGACGGTGACGAGGGCCTGAACAAGCTCCAGGAGAACGTTGACCGCTTCGGGTCCAAGGGCGTCAAGCTCTACACGGCGGAGTGGAACAACGGCTCGCGCGGCTACAAGCTCAGCGACCCGGGCGCCTACCGGTATCTCGAGGCGGCCCAGAAAATGGGCATCAAGAACATCCACGTGCACAAGGGCCCGACGATCTGGCCGCTGGACAAGGACGCGTTCGACGTGTCCGACGTCGACCACGCCGCGACCGACTTCCCGGACCTGAACTTCATCGTCGAGCACGTGGGCCTGCCGCGGATCGAGGACTTCTGCTTCATGGCCACGCAGGAGCCCAACGTCTACGCGGGCCTGTCCGTGGTCATCGGCGGTCTCATGCACGCGCGGCCCAAGTTCTTCGCCAAGGTCATGGGCGAACTGCTGTTCTGGGTTGGCGAGGACAAGATGACCTTCGGCAGCGACTACGGCATCTGGGAGCCCAGGTGGCAGATCGAGGGATTCGTCGGCTGGGACTACCCCAGTGACGAGTTCTCCGACTACCCGCGGCTGGGCACGGCCGGCAAGAAGAAGATCCTCGGCCTGAACGCCGCCAGGCTCTACGGCATCGAGGTGCCCAAGGAGTGCCAGCTGCCTGCGGACGAGGCCGGGACCCCGGCCAAGCAGGATGACGCCCAGCTGGTCGCGGGGGCATGACTGCTCCCACCACCGCCACTGGCGCCGGCCCGCCGGGCCCGGCGGGCCGGCCCCGCGAACCCGGCGGGCCGGCCCAGGCGGACAGTGCTCTTTCGGGGGGACGACCCCCCGAGCCCCTCAGCGGTGCTAGCCCGGAGAAACGACCCCCCGAGCCCCTCAGCGGTGCTAGCCCGGGGGGACGACCCCCCGAGCCCCCCCGCGGTGCTAGCCCGGAGAAACGACCCCCCGAGCCCCCCCGGGTAATCGACGCGCTCGCGACGGTGCGTGACCCGGAACTCGACGAGCCGATCACCTCGCTCGGGTTCGTCGCCTCGTGCACCCTCTCCCCGGACGGGGATGCTCAGGTCCGGCTGCGCCTCCCCACGTACTTCTGCGCGCCCAACTTCGCCTTCCTGATGGTGGCGGACGCCTACGACGCGGTTGCGGCGATGCCGGGCGTGCGCAGGACCGAAATAGTGCTGGAAGATCATTTCGCCTCGGACGCGATCAACGGCGGCGTGGCCGCGCACGCGGGCTTCGCGCAGTCGTTCGACGGGAAGGCCGTCGGCGAGCTGCACGAGTTGCGCGCCGGCTTCTTGCGCAAGGCGGTCATGGCCGGCACCGATCTCGTGTGCCGGCCGCTCATGGCGGCCGGGACCGACCCGTCGCGGCTGCCGGGCATGGTCCTGGGTGACCTGCCGGCCTCGCGCGAGCTGGACCGGCTGCGGCAGCGCCGGGCTGACCTGGGCCTGCCCGCCGGCGACGACGCGCCGCTGCTGATCGACCCCGGGACCGGGGCGCGGGTCAGCAGCGAGGCGATGCCGCTGCACCTGCGGAAGGCCAGGACTACGCGGATCAGCATCGAGTCAAACGGCAGCATCTGCCGCGGCATGCTCCAGTACCGCTACGGCACGCAGGGCACGCAGGGACAAGGCGAGGAGGACCAGTGAAGGCCGTCCGCTTGCACGAATTTCACCACCAGCCGGTGATCGACGAGGTTACCGAACCAGAGATCGGCGGCCCGCTCGACGTCATCGTGAAGATCGGCGGGGCCGGGGTCTGCCGCACCGACCTGCACATCATCGAGGGTCAGTGGGACGCGGCGACGGGCACGCCGCTGCCTTACATCCTCGGCCACGAGAATGCCGGCTGGGTGCACGAGGCCGGCTCGGCCGTCACCAACGTGGCCGTGGGGGACACGGTCATCCTGCACCCGACGCCGACCTGCGGACTGTGCCGCGCCTGCCGGGCCGGCGACGACATGCACTGCGCCAACAGCTCGTTCCCCGGCCTGTCCACCGACGGCGGCATGGCCGAGTACCTGCTGACCTCGGCGCGGGCGTGCGTGAAGCTGGACCCGCAGACCAAGCCGGCGGACGTCGCCGCGCTCGCCGACGCCGGCATCACCGCCTACCACGCGGTCCGCAAGGCTCTCCCGCTGCTGTACCCGGGCAGCACCTGCGCGGTCATCGGCGCCGGCGGCCTGGGCCACATCGGCATCCAGTGCCTGGCCGCGCTGACCGCGACCCGGATCATCGTCGTCGACCGCAACCCGGACGCGCTGAAGCTGGCCGAGCAGCTCGGCGCGCACCAAACCGTGGTCGCCGACGGCCGCCAGGTCGACGCCGTGCAGGACCTGACCGGCGGCGCCGGAGCCGAGGTGGTGCTCGACTTCGTGGCCGAGCAGGGCGCCGAGATGGACGGCTGGAACATGACCGCGCCCGCCGGGTCCTACTTCGTGATCGGCTACGGCGGCACGCTGGAGATCCCGGCGCTGGACATCATCTCCACCGAGCGCAACATCATCGGCAACATCGTCGGCACCTACAACGAGCTCGCCGAGCTGATGGCCCTCGCCCAGGGCGGCAAGGTCACCCTGCACACCCGGACCTACCCCCTGGATGCCGCGGTCGACGCGTTCAGCGATCTCGACGCTGGGCGGGTCCGCGGCCGGGCCATTCTCGTCCCCTAGCCCGCCCATCGCCCATCTTCTTGCCGCATCCGTAAGTCCCAGGAGGACCAATGGCCAAGGAACTGCGTTTCAGTGAAGAAGCCCGGAGCCTGCTGCTGGCCGGCGTCGACCAGCTCGCCGAGGCCGTGAAGTCAACGCTCGGCCCCAAGGGGCGCAACGTCATCCTGGAGAAGATCACCGGGTCGCCGGTCGTCACCAACGACGGCGTGACGATCGCGCGCGAGATTCACCTGAAGAACCAGTTCGAGAACATGGGCGCTCAGCTGGTCAAGGAAGCGGCGATCAAGACCAACGACATCGTGGGGGACGGCACCACGACGGCGACGGTGATCGCCCAGGCGATCGTCCGCGAGGGCATGAAGGCGATCGGCAAGGGCGGCAACCCCGTGCTGGTGAAGCGCGGCATCGACCTCGCCGTCGGCCGCCTGGTCGAGCACCTGCGCAGCGTCGCGCATCCGGTCAAGACCGAGGAGGATTACGCCCGGGTGGCGGCGATCTCCGCGAACGACGACGACATGGTCGGCGCCGTGATCGCCAAGGCGCTCTGCACCGTCGGCGATGGCGGCGTCGTCACGGTGGAAGAGTCGGCCACCTCCGGGATGAGCGTCGGCTTCGTGGAGGGTTTCGAGTTCGGCAACGGGTACCTGTCGCCGTACATGGTGACCAACCCGGCCGCCCTGGAAGCCATCGTCGAGGACCCCTACGTCCTGCTGTGCAGCGAGAAGATCACGAAGGTCCAGGAACTGATGCCGCTGCTGGACAAGATCATGCGGGCCCCGCGGCCACTGGTGATCCTAGCTGAGAACGTCGAGGGCACCGCGCTCAGCATGCTGGTGCACAACCACGTCAACCGGATCTTCCAGTGCGTCGCGGTGCGGGCGCCCGGCTTCGGTGACCGGCGGCTGCACAAGCTGGACGACATCGCCGCGCTGACCGGCGGCGCGGTCTACAGCCGCCACTCCGGGTTCACGCTGGAGACGATGACGGTGGCGCAGCTCGGCCGGGCGTCGCAGGTGCGGGTCACTGCCGATAACACCACCATCATCGGCGGCCACGGCTCCCGCGACGCGGTGGAGTTCCGGCTCGCCCAGATGCGCTCGGAGCTGGAACGGGCCACGTTCGGGGTCGACGAGGACGTGCTGAGCGAGCGCATCGGCGCGCTGTCGGGCAAGGTGGCCGTGATCAACGTCGGCGCGCCGACCAGCGCCGAGCTGAAGGAACTGCAGCACCGCGTCGAGGACGCGCTGTCCGCCACGCGGGCGGCCATGGCGGAGGGCATCGTCGCCGGCGGTGGCGCCGCGCTGCTGCACGCCGAGGGCGCGCTGGATGACCTCGGCGTGAGCGGCGACTACGCCGTCGGCGTGGACATCGTCCGGCACGTGCTCACCGCGCCCGCCCACCTGATCGCGGCCAACGCCGGGTACTCTGGTGACGAGGTGGTGGCCAAAATCAAGCCCATGGGAACGGACGAGGGCTTCGACGCCCTCGAGGGCCGCTACGGGAACATGATCGAGATGGGCATCGTCGACCCGCTGCGGGTGGCCCGGTCGGCTTTGCAGAACGGCGCCTCGGTGGCCGGTCTGCTGCTGACGACGAACACCCTGGTGGCCGAGGAGCAGACGCGGTGGGGCGGCAGCCCGGCGCTGATGACCGAGTTCGGCCCCCTCGACGGGGGCCTGAACCAGCCGTCACCGGACTCCAGCACCCCGCAGTCGCTCGGACTCGGGCCGTCTGTCGGCTGAATAATTGGTCCCGCTGACCACCGATTCCGCCTTTCCGGCCGCCGGGCGCGGTCTAGTCGACCGAAGCGGGCTCCGCCTGCTCCGCTCGCGCGGCCGGATTCGCGGGGTGGTCGCGCTGCTCGGTCCCGCGTTCGTCGCGGCGGTCGCCTACGTGGACCCCGGCAACTTCGCGACGAACTTCTCCGCGGGCGCCCAGTTCGGCTACGGCCTGGCCTAGGTCGTCGCGCTGGCCAACCTGATGGCCATGATGGTGCAGTACCTGTCGGCCAAGGTGGGCGTGGCCACCGGCCGTGACCTGCCCGAACTGTGCCGGGAGCTGTTCCCGCGCGCCGTCACCCGGGTGCTGTGGGCGCAGGCCGAGCTCATCGCGATCGCGACCGACCTGGCCGAGTTCGTCGGCGCCGCGATCGGGCTGAACCTGCTCTTCCACGTCAGGCCCCTGGTGGCCGGGTTGATGACCGCAGTTGTCGCGTTCGGCATCCTGGCCCTCCAGCAGCGCGGGTACCGCCGCTTCGAGCTGGCCATCACCGCCCTGCTCGGCATCGTGTCGCTAGGCTTCGCCTACGACCTGGTCGCGGTGCACGCCGCCCCGGGTGCCATGGCCCCCGGCTTCGTCCCGCACCTGCCGCCGAGCAGCCTGCTGCTGGCCTCCGGCATCATCGGGGCCACGGTGATGCCGCACGTCATCTACCTGCATTCGGCGCTGACGAAGTCCCGGGTGCCGTGCCGCGATGACGCGGAGCGCCGCGAACTGCTGAGGTTCCAGCGTCTCGATGTGGTCGTCGCGCTCGGTGCCGCCGGGCTGATCAACCTGGCCATGCTCTTCGTCGCCGCCGCTTTGTTCCGCCGGACCGGCGGCCAGGCGGCCAACTCGCTCGAGGCTGCGCACGCCGGGCTCGGGCACCTCATCGGCGGCGGTGCCGCGCTCGCGTTCGCGGTCGCGCTGCTCGCGTCCGGGCTGTCGTCCTCCAGCGTCGGCACCTACGCGGGCCAGGTCGTCATGCAGGGCTTCATCCACCGGCGGATCCCGCTGTTCGCCCGGCGCGCGCTCACCATGCTGCCCGCGCTGATGGTCTTGGGCCTCAACCTCCCGGCCACCGCGAGCCTGGTGATCTCCCAGGTCGTGCTCTCGTTCGGGATCCCGTTCGCGCTGGTGCCACTGGTCATGCTGACCCGCCGCGCCGACGTCATGGGCGCGCTGGTGAACCGGCGCCCGACCACCGCCGTGACCGCCGGCATCGCGTCGGTCATCATCGGCCTGAACGTCTATCTCGTCTACGTCACTTTCGCCGGCTGACGTGCCGGGCCCGGCGGGGGCCCTGTGGCTGGCCGGGTCGCAGGGCCTGCAGGGGCGGTTAGCAAGGGCGAGCGGTAATCAGGTCAGGACGGTATGAGACATTGTGCGCATGCCTGATCTCCCCTATCCCGCTGACGGCGGCGTAACCCACGGCTATCTGTCCGTGCCCGGGGGGCCGCGGACGGTCCCGCCCCCCGGGCGATGGCCCGGCGTCGTGGTCATCCACGAGGTGTTCGGCCTCACCGACGGCATCAGGCAGCACGCGGACCGGCTCGCCCGTGCCGGGTACCTCGCGTTCGCGCCCGACCTGTACCTCGGCAAGTCGTGGGTGCGCTGCATCCGCGCCACGATCCATCAGCTTCGGGCGGAATCGGGGCCGGCCTTCACCACGCTGGAGGCGGCCCGGGCGTGGCTGGCCTCGCGGCCGGACTGCTCCGGGAAGACCGGGGTGATCGGCTTCTGCATGGGCGGTGGTTTCGCGCTGCTGTGCGCGCCGCGGGACGGTTTCACCGCCGTGAGCGTCAACTATGGGGATGTGCCCGCCGACGCCGAGACCGCCCTGGAGGGTGCGTGCCCGGTGGTGGCCAGCTTCGGCGCGCGCGACCCGATGGGACTCAGGCCGCCCGACCGGCTGGAGAAGGTGCTGACCGCGCTGGGCGTGCCGCACGACATCAAGGTGTACCCCGAAGCCGGGCACCGCTTCATGAGCCAGACCCGTCCCGGCCTCGCGCCGCTGGCCAGCGCGGCCCGGATGGGCTACCAGGAGAACGCCGCGGAGGACTCCTGGCGGCGCATTCTCGCGTTCTTCGGAGAACACCTGCGCGGCTGAGGCCCAGTGGCGAGGCCCGGTGGCGAGGGTCAGTGGCGAGGCCCAGTGGCGAGGCCCGGTGGCGAGGGTCAGTGGCGAGGGTCAGTGGCGAGGCCCGGTGGCCGGTGTAGCGGGGCCGCTCCTTGCGGACGAACGCCATCGTGGGTCATGATCTCGGTGACGATCGGGTTGTAGTGCTCCCGGACCGTGTTGAGTGCCCTGGCTCCCGATTCGAGCAGGTCCGCGTGTTCGACCAGATCCTGGCCGGCGCAGAAGCCCGGGCCGTTGCCGGTGACCAGGACCGCGCGGACCGGGTCCGCGCGGCGCGCGGCCAGCAGGCCCGTCTTCATCTCGGCGGTCAGCGCGTTCATCGATCCAGGCCGGTTCAGCCTGATGACGGCGACGGTGCCGGCCGTCTCGTAGAGAACGGTGTCCGTCATTGCTGTCCCCTCAGCTCGTACGGCGCGCGAACGCGATCATTACCATTCTGCGTCCGAACACGGGATAATAGGGCGACTGACAGAGACGGTTGAGGCTGGCCGGTTCCGCCGCAGGCGCCGGGACCGCGGATACGTGGAGCCAGAAGAGTCCGGCGCGGATCCAGGGAAGAAGGGGTGCAGGATGGCGGCGATGAAGCCGCGGACGGGCGACGGTCCGCTGGAGGTCACCAAAGAGGGACGCGGCATCGTGATGCGCGTCCCCCTGGAAGGCGGCGGCCGCCTGGTTGTCGAGTTGTCCGCTGATGAGGCTGCCAAGCTCGGCGACGCCCTGAAGACTGTCGTCGGCTGACTCTTGCCGGTCGAGATCGACGTCTGCACGGTGGCCGCGGCGGGGCGGCCGCCGCTCGATGACTATCTCGCCGGCCCGGGCGGTACCGGCGGCGCATCCCTCCTCGCGGTACCCATCCGGCGCCAGCAGGTCCGCGTGGCCACCGAGCCCGGCGCCTCCGGCGTGCCCGGCGACGGGGATCGTGGCGGCTGGCCCGCCGTGACCGGTGTCGACACCGCGGCGCTGGCCTCGGCCACCGGCCTGAGCGCGGCCGAGGCGATCTCCGCGTACGACCTGTCCGGCAAGGCGGGTGAGGTGGCCCGGGTGGCGGCCAGGACACCCGGCGGCGTGGTCCGGCTGATTCTGCTGGGCGTGGGCGACGGCTCCCCGGCGGATTTCCGCCGGGCCGGCGCGGCGCTGGCCCGGCAGGTGGAGCGTGGCCAGAAGGCCGTGGCCGCGCTGCCGTCCGATGCCACGGATGCCGGCACGGACGCGTTCACCGAGGGCCTGCTCCTGGGCGGCTACAAGTTCTCGATGCGTGCCGGGACAGCCGGCCCCGCACCATCCGGCGGCCCCACCCAATCCGGCGGGCCCGGCGGGAGCCCCGATGGCGACGGACGCGCCGTCCACCTGCTCGGGCCGGCCCGGGACGGCGCCGAAAACCGGGAGCCGGGCCGGGCCACCGTGATCGCGGCCGCCATGGGGCTGGCCCGCGACCTGATCAACATGCCGTCGGACATCAAGAGCCCCAGCTGGCTGGCCGCCCGCGCGGTGGCCGTCGCCGGGCGCCACGGCCTCGGCGTGCGGGTCCGCGACGAGGCGGAGCTCGCCCGGGACGGATTCGGCGGCATCGTGGCCGTCGGGGCCGGATCGGTGCATCCGCCGCGCATGATCGAGCTGAGCTACACGCCGCACACGCAGGACACGCCGGACACGCCGGACAGGCCGGACAGGCCGGCACCCGGACAGGCCGGACACGCCGGACACGCCGGACACGCCGGACGGCGCGGATTCGCACGTCGTCCTCGTCGGCAAGGGGATCACCTTCGACAGTGGCGGGCTGTCCCTGAAGCCCAACGACGGCATGCGGCTGATGAAGACGGGCATGGCCGGCGGCGCCGCGGTGATCGCCGTGATGTCCGCGCTCGCTGCGCTGGGCGTGCGCGCCCGTGTGACTGGGCTGGTCGCCGCGGCCGAAAACATGCCGTCCGGATCCGCGATGCGCCCAGGCGACATCATCACCACCTTCGGCGGCCGGACGGTGGAGGTGCTGAACACCGACGCCGAGGGCCGCCTGGTGCTGGCCGATCTCCTCGCCTACGCGCAGGCCACGCTCGATCCCGGCGTCCTCATCGACCTCGCCACCCTGACCGGGGCGGCCCGGATCGCGCTGGGAGCCTCGACCGGTGCCCTCTACGCCAGTGAGGACGCGCTGGCCGAGGCGCTGACCGCGGCCGGCACGGCCGCCGCGGAGCCGTTGTGGCGGATGCCCATGCCCGCCGACTACGCCAGCGCCCTCACCTCGGCGACCGCCGACCTCGCGCACATTCCGAGCATGATGAACGGCGCGCGGAACGGGCAGGCCGGGTCCATCGTGGCGGCGATGTTCCTGCGCGAGTTCACCGGCGGCCGCCGGTGGGCGCACCTGGACATCGCCGGTCCCGCGCGGGCTGGCGGCGACGATGGCGAGCTCACCAAGGGCGGCACCGGCTTCGGCACCCGCCTGCTGCTGCACTGGCTGACCGCTGGCCCTTTGTAGTGCACGTGCCCGTAGGTTCGCCGGTGGTTACTGGCGGGTTTACGTGCTCCTCGCTGTGGGCGAGCGACACCGCAACCAGACACCCCACCCGCTCGCCACGCCGCACCGGCAAGCACCGTCACTAGGCTAGGAGCCTGCTGAACAAGACCTAAATCTGCGAGCCTGCTGAACAAGACCTAAATCTGCGTGGTCAGGTTCGCAAAACTGCAGGTCAGTGCTCTGCGCCTTGATCACGAACAGGGAATATTCAGCGCCCTCCTAGCCGGATTTTTCCGCCGAACGGGCCCTGGTGGGCGCCCGCCGGTGCCGGCGGCTCACCGGATCGGGCTCAGGAGCGTTTCACGGCCGCGAGGATGCCCTCGCCGGCCGGCAGGAACAGCGGGATGAGCCGGTCGTCGCCGCGCATCACCTCGGCGAGTTCACGCACCTGCGCGGCGCCGGGACCCGCCCAGCCCACGGCCTCGGTGTCAGCCGCGGATGAGCCGGCCAGCTCCGGCGGCACGACCACGTCATCGAACGCCACGATGCCGCCGACCCGCAGCAGCCGCAGCGCGGCCTCCAGATAGTCGGGGTACTCGCGGCTGTCCGCGTCGCAGAACACCATGTCGTAGGAGCTGTCGGACAGCCGGGGCAGCACGTCCAGCGCGCGGCCCAGGATCAGCCGGTACCGGTTCGCGGCGAACCCGGCCTGGGCCAGCGCCTTGCGGGCCATCCGCTGGTACTCAGGTTCCACGTCGACGCTGGTCAGCACGGCGTCCGGCCGCATGCCGCGCAGCAGCCAGATGCCCGACGACCCGCAGCCGGTGCCGATGTCCACCACCGTGCGCGCGCCGATCGCCGCCGCGAGGAAACGGAGCACGGCCCCGCCGGCCGGCCTGATCGGCTCGCTGCCGCCCAGATCCTCGGCATTGGCGCGCGCCGCCAGCAGCGGCTCATCCTCGGGAAGGTAGCCGTCCGCGTAGCCGAGTGCCGCGAGCAGGTTCGCGATAGTTTCCTCCCCGGGAAGAAAAAGACTCCGGAACGGAGCCTAGTGCCCCGTTGACCGGCGCGGGAACCAATTCGCCCCGTTGAGCCGTTAGCCATGTCGGCAGGCGGCTGGCACGAGCAGGGAATCGCGGGCACGATGGTTCTGACCGAGGCGCGGAACGACGCGAGGGGGTACGCGGTGGCGGAGACCGGCCCGCAGGCCACCCCAGGGTCCCCGTGGCCCACCCCGAGCTGGGAGGAAGTCGTCCGCGCGCATTCGGCCCGGGTGTACCGCCTGGCCTACCGCCTGACCGGCGATCCGCACGACGCCGAGGACCTCACCCAGGAGGTCTTCGTGCGCGTGTTCCGCTCCCTGGCGACCTACACCCCCGGGACGTTCGAGGGCTGGCTGCACCGGATCACCACCAACCTGTTCCTGGACACGGCCCGCCGCCGGCAGCGGATCCGGTTCGAGGGCCTCGGCCAGGACGCCGAGGGGCGCCTGGCCGGCGGCGACCCGACCCCGGCCCAGGCGTTCGACGAGCGCCATCTGGACGGCGACATCCAGGCTGCGCTGAAGGATCTGCCGCCCGAGTACCGCGCGGCGGTGGTCCTGTGCGACATCGAGGGCCTGTCGTACGAGGAGATCGCGGCCGCCCTCGGCGTGAAACTCGGGACGGTCCGGAGCCGGATCCACCGCGGCCGCGCGCAGCTCCGGACGGCTCTTGAGCACCGCCGCCCGCGCCGGGCCGAGGCGGGACAGGGGAGGCGCCCGTGAGCCACCTGGGACGCCGCCTTACGGCCCTCATCGACGGTGAGCTCAGTACCGCCGAACGGGACCGGGTGCACGCGCACCTGGCCGGATGCGCGGCGTGCCGGGCCGAGGCCAGGGAACTGCGCGAGCTGAAGAAGAGGATGCGGGGGCTGCCGGACCTGGCCGCCGGCGACGCGCTGACCGAGCGGCTCAGCGCCATCGCCGGGCCGGGTTGCGACCCCGTTCCGCTCCGCGGCCGGGCCTGCCGGCACCGCGCCCGCTACCTGGCGCTCGGCGTCGCGTCGTGCGTCGTGGCGGGCCTGGGCGTGACGGCGTTCACCATGGGCGGCGGCCAGCCGGCGCCCGGACCGCGGATCACCCCGCCCGTCGAGATGTACAGCATCGAGCACGCCATCACAACTGGCCAGATCCCCGTCGGCGGATCGTCCATCGTCCCCGTGCCGGCGATCACCGGCTCGCGGCCGGAACCGTGAACCAGTTCCATGACCCGGCATACCGGCATACCGGCTCACTGGCCACCGTCGCCGCGCTGCTGGCGCTGCTGGCGCCCTGCCTGCTCGTGGCCGCCTGCGGCCGCGCGGCCGGCCCGTCGGCCCCGGCCGCGGGCTCCGGGGGGTCATCGCCGTCCGGCTCGCCCAGGCGGCCGGATCTCAAGCCCAGCCCGCCGCGGGACGGCGGGCCCGGCCTGCAGTTGCTGCGGCAGGCGGCGCAGGCCGGTTGCCGCGTCTCGTACCAGGGTGTGGAGATGGTGTCCGCGTGGGGCGTGACCGGTGACAGCACGGTGATCGCGAACGTCTGGCACCACAGTGGGGGAGACACGCTGGTCCAGGCGGCCGCGGCCGGGACGGTCAGCCAGGGACAGCGAACGAGCGTGTCCGACGACACCGACAGCCAGGCCCCCGAAGGCGTGCTCGGGGTCACCTGGCAGCTGGTCTCGCTGCTGGGGGCCAACTACGACCTGGCCTACCTGGGCCCGGGTTCGACGGACGGCCTGCCCGCGCAGGTGGTCGAGGCGTGGCGCGAGAACGGCTCGCTGGCGGCCCGGTTCTGGCTGGACCAGGCGACCAAGCTGCCGCTGCGCCGCGAGGTGTTCGACTCGGGTGCGCACCTGATCAGCGAGGACGTCTTCATCGACCTCAAGGTCGGCGCGTTCGCCGCGGACGCCGGGCCCGCCGGGCCCGGCGGGAGCGCAGGGGCCGCCGGGTCTGCCGTGACGGACGCGACGCCCGGAACGCAGCTCACCGCCGTGGACGTAACGCAACTGCGCGCCCGCGGCTGGCCGGTTCCCGGCGCCCTGCCGGGCGGCCTGGCCATGTTCGAGGCGGGTGAGGCCGCCACCCGCTCGGGCCAGGTCCTCGACCTGGGGTATTCCGACGGCCTGTTCGTGGTGTCGGTGTTCATGCAGCGCGGCGGCCTGCCGCCAAAGCTGGCCGGCTGGCAGCAGATCACCCTGGACGGCCGCGACGTGTACACCGGCCAGCCCGACCGGCGCAGCATCGCCTGGGCGGGCCGTGGTTTCGTCTTCACGGTGATCGCCGACGCGCCGGCGGCCACCCTCGGCAAGGCCGTGGACACGCTGCCGTACAACGCGCCGCCGGGCTTCTGGGGACGGCTGTGCCGGGGATTCGGGCGGCTGGCCTCGTCGGTGAATCCGTTCCGCTGATCCGCTTTGCGGACGGGCCCGGCTGGCCGCCCCCGGTCGGCCGGGCACTGCCCGCCGGTCGGCCGGACGGATTACAGTGGACTCTAGGCGGCAAACCGCCGCTGGCGTGAACGGCCGTTGGAGACCCGGTGTTCGACCTGTCCCTGCCCAAGCTGCTGGTGCTCGCCGTGATCGCACTGGTGGTGTTCGGTCCCAGCGAGCTGCCCAAGATGGCCGCCAAGGCCGGGAAGGCGCTGCGCGAACTGCGGCAGATCGCCGAGGGCGCCAAGGCTGACCTGCGGGAGGGTCTCGGCCCGGAGTTCGCCGATTTCGACATCGACGACCTGAACCCGCGCCACTTCGTGCAGAAGCATCTGCTCAGCGACCTGAACGGCGAGATGAACGGGCACGACGGCAATGCGGCCCCGGCCGCTTACCCACCCCGGGCCAGCGCCCTTCTCCCCGGCGAAGAACCCCCCTTCGACACCGAGGCGACGTAGCAGTACCCGGCCCGGGGGACGACCCAATGTCAGATCCCGGGGGACGACCCAATGTCAGATACTGCCTAGCGCGGGGTGAGCGGCAGGGAGCGGCCGGCCAGGCTGCGCGCACGGCGGGCCAGGCCGTCCGCGATCTTGGCCAGCTCCACGGCCGCGGGCGAGGCCGGGTCGCTGAGCACCAGCGGCCGCCCCTCGTCGCCGCCCTCGCGGAGCCGGGTGTCGATCGGCACCTGGCCGAGCAGCGGGACCGGCGCGCCGGTGATCCGGGTCAGCGCCCCTGCGACCGCCGCGCCGCCGCCGGAGCCGAAGATGTCGGTGTGCTCCCCGCAGTGCGGGCAGACCAGATACGACATGTTCTCGATGACCCCGGCGATGCGCTGATGGGTCTGGGTGGCCACGGCGCCGGCCCGCTCGGCGACCTCGGCCGCCGCGAGCTGCGGGGTGGTGACCACGAGCAGTTCGGCGGTGGGAAGCAGCTGGGCCACCGAGATGGCGATGTCCCCGGTGCCGGGCGGCAGATCGAGCAGCAGGACGTCCAGGTCTCCCCAGAACACGTCGGCGAGGAACTGCTGCAGGGCACGGTGCAGCATCGGGCCGCGCCAGACCACCGGCACGTTGCCCTTGGTGAACATCCCGATCGAGATGACCTTCACCCCATGCGCCGACGGCGGCATGATCATCTTCTCCACCTGGGTCGGCGTCCCGGTGACCCCGAGCATCCGGGGCACCGAATGCCCGTAGATGTCGGCGTCCGCGACCCCGACCTTCGCCCCGGAGGCGGCGAGGGCCACGGCCAGGTTCACCGTCACCGACGACTTGCCGACGCCGCCCTTGCCGCTGGCCACCGCGTAGACCCGGGTGAGCGAGGTGGGCTGGGAGAAGGGGATCTCCGGGGCCTCCTGGCCGCCGCGCAGCTGCGTCTGCAGCCCCCGCCGCTGCTCGTCGCTCATCACGTCGAGCTCCACCCGTACCCGGGACACGCCCCCGACGGCGCTGACCGCGGCGGTCACATCACGGGTGATCGTTTCGCGCAGCGGGCAGCCGGCGACTGTGAGCCAGACATCCACCCGGACCGAGCCGTCCGGCGAGATGTCGATGTTCTTGACCATGCCGAGGTCCGTGATCGGCCGGCGGATCTCCGGATCGTTCACGCCGGCGAGCGCGCGGGACACCTGCTCGGTGGTGGGGGATGACACGGTGGGGGACGTCATGCCCTAATGCTACGGCCAGGTACTCCGCAGCGGTCCACCGCGTATCACCGCGTCTACTCCCACCTGTGGAAATACTCCACCGCGTACTACCGCCTACCACCGTGGTACACCGCTAATTGCTCCCAGCTTCTGCTCCCCCGTGGACCACCATGATGACACAAGGCAGGTACCGCCGCCGCCGCTGAAGCCCCGCGTCACAGCGCCCCGCCAGCCTGGGAGCTGGCGGCTGTACGCCCAGTGGCATCGGCGGCCTCGCGGCAGGCTGAAGCGCCCGGCGTGACGACGCCCGGCTGGCACACGCGCGGGTCAGGGTAGCGCGGGGGCCTCGCCGTCGCGGCAGGCTGCCCGGTACGCCTCGGCCAGCTCGGCGGCCTCGGGCACTCCCCGCCTGGCGACCGCGCGGATGACCTCACGAGCACGCCAGTAGTTCGACGGCACGACGCGGCCCGAGGTAATGGCCTCCATCGCAGTCCCGGCCGCTTCGTCGTGGCGGTCCGACGCGATCAGGGCCAGCGACAGGTCCAGGCGGGCCGATGCTGCCCGGCGCGGCCTCGGCGGCCCGTCAGCGGCCGATTCGAGCCGGGCCAGGATGTGCCGGGCGTAGGTCTCGGCGGCCGGGTCACCGAGCCAGGCCAGCGTGGTGGCTGTGTACGCCTCGGACTTGGCCGGGTCATACCTGTAGTGGTGCTCGGGCCGGTCGGGCACTGGCAGCGGCGACACCAGCGACTCGACGCGGCCCAGCGCGGCACGGGTCTCGGCGGCATCACCGAGCCGCGCCCAGGCCCGGCCTTCCTGTGCGGTGGCCTGGATGAACGCACTCCCGGTCTTCGGGGCGATCCGCTGCGCGGTCTGGGAGATCTCCACGGCGCGCCGGTAGTCCCCTTCGGTGAGCACCTGCCAGGCTTGCGTCTCCAGGCACCAGGCGGCGATCTCGGCGTGCCCGGTCTCCTGGGAGAACCGTGCGGCGGTGCGCAGATGGGCAGCGGCGGCGTGGTCGCGGTGCAGGTCAATCAGGGTCGTGGCCGCCAGCAGCGACATCCAGCCGCCGACGACCAGCAGGCGGCGCTGCTCGGCCAGCGTCATGCGGGCATCGAGCAGGCGGCCGACGTACCCGAGGTAGGTGCGCACCCGGTCCAGCAGCTCGCCGGGCGGTGTGCCGGGGTAGGCGATGGCCAGGTCGTCCACGGCCAGCTCCAGCCGCTCGACCGTGCCGGTCCCGACCTCGCTCACCTCGGCGCGGCGGGCCAGGTCCAGGGCCAGAATCTCATCGTCAGCGATCTCCCAGGTGCCGGTTCCCTGCTGCCTGCGCGGCGAAGGCGCGGGAGCCAGGGCGGCCAGCGTCCCGCCCGCGCCCAGCCGGTCGTCCAGGGCCCCGGCCAGCTCCGGGGACGGGCGCGCCCTCCCGCTGCGCAGGTTCGAGATGTGGCCGGGGTTGCACGGCAGCATCCGGGCCAGCTCGCGCACGCCAAGACCGCGCGCCGTCATCAGGCGCGCCAGCTCGGCGGCGAAGTCGCTCATCGTCATCGTGATCGGGGTCGCGGGCAAGGCTGTTGCCTGTTTGCCGCGTGGGGCCATACAAGCAACGTCTTCAGGCTACGCCCGGAGCGGAGTTGGCTTTCTGTGATCGCAGGCACACGGAAGAGACGATGATGATGATGATGACGGCGGAAGCGCTGGCAGACCTCCAGTGGAATTGGGGGTCGGCGTACCTGATCACCGGGATGAGCGGGCACTGGCTGGCCCAGCGCCGGGACGACGGGCGGACGCTTTCAGCCAGCGGCCCGGAAGAACTGCGCGGGCTGATGATTGAGGACTACGCGGCGCAGCCGGTCTCCCGTGACGCCGCGCCATGAGCGGCTGGCCGGTTTCCGTCCGTACCACCCGCGCACGTCCAGGCCGCCGCGTTGCGCGTCGCGTTCCCGCAGCACGTGGTCAACGTGCTGGCGCGCCGGGGCGAACAGCCACGGTTTGAGCTGATCAGTCGCGATGGCGGCAACGAGTACTGCCTGATCAGCGACGACGCCCGCGAGATCTGGCGCGAGCTGCGCGGCCACTGAAACCCCGGCCGCGCTGCCAGCCCGTGGCGCGGCCGGTTCCAGTCCGCTGGGCGCGCCGCCTTCCCCGGTAGCCCCTGGGTCGGCGCGCCCGGTGCATCCCCGGAGACCACGATGACGCCAGCCCATTTAATCCCCGTACCGCCCGGCTTCCCGCCGCGCCAGCGCCCCGCCGAGGCACTGAACGCCCTGGCCCGCGAGATCCTCGGGCCCGGCCGGTTCTACGTCGTCGCAGACGGCGGGCTCGGCGTCTTGTCACTGCCTGCCGTCAGCGTCTGGAGCAATGGCCGGGTGCTGTGGTGGCGCGACGGCGACGGCGGCGGGACCACCTGGCCAGCCGCAGACGCGCCGGGCGCGGCCCGGCGGCTGGCTGAGCCGCAGCAGGGCTGATTAGCCAACTGGACCACCCTCAGCCGGCCCTGCTGCCCGCCGCTCTGAGGCGAGGTTGCACGGGTTTGGTTTCAGCGTCTCCCAGATCCAGGCGCGCAGGCGGAGAGAAGTGTAAAAGGGAGTGTGGGTGACGAGCCGGATACAGATCGTGTGTCAAGTAAGGCTGGCCGACCTGTGCTCGGATCACTGAGCCTGGTGGGCAGGGTTGCACGCGCGTTAGGGCCGGGTCTCGGGACCTGTGCTGGGCGCATCTATCCGAATCGGTTACGGTAAAGTTGGCTTTGAGCCGTTCTCCCGACATGGCTAGCTCACCTGCGTTTACGCGTGTGCTGTTGCGGTCGCTGCGGGGAACCGATGCCGAGCATTTGACGCTGGTAGATGTTGACCTGAGCCGCTGTGAGATGGCTGGATTGCGGCGGCCGGAATTGCTCCGACTGATCTGCCCCGAGCTTTCCGGACAGCGGATTTGTGGTTAATTCACGCTGCGGACTGCCGTTCCAGGTACTCATTGCGGACTTGCTGCGGGGTCCGGTACTGAAGCCCGGAGTGCCAACGTCTGGAATTGTACCAGAATTCGATGTACCTCACAACGTCGCGGCGCGCGTGCTCGCGGGTCGGATACTGAGTGCGGTGAACACGCTCGTTCTTCAGCGCGGCGAAGAACGATTCGGCCATTGCATTATCGTAACAGATACCGGTGCGGCCGACGGACTGCCGGAGATTATGCTTCTTGAGCGTCTCCGCAAACTGCCGGGATGTGTAATTGCTGCCGCGGTCGGAGTGGAAAATCGCATTAGCGGCGAGAGGAAAATTACGGGCGGCGATCTCGATGGCCTTCTCGATGAGCGGCGTCTTGTAGTTATCGCCCGCTGCCCAGCCGATGACTTCCTTTGTATGGCAGTCGATAACCGTCGCCAGGTAAAGCCAGCCCTCCCATGTCGGAATGTAAGTGTTATGTGCAGCTGCA
The DNA here is from genome assembly GCA_963805255.1 of uncultured Actinomycetes bacterium. Lineage (GTDB taxonomy): Bacteria > Actinomycetota > Actinomycetes > Streptosporangiales > Streptosporangiaceae > Bog-532. The sequence continues at coordinate 55,805 of CAWDTK010000024.1, read as the reverse complement.
CATAACACTTATTGGGTGCAGCCCGCCGTTATGTGCGGTCCGGCGGCGTGAGCGCGTTGCCCGTCGTGCTGAGCTGATGTTGTGGTGCTGGCAGGGGAGTTGGTGCTGCTCATAATCGGGATGTTTCTTGTGTCCGGTCGGTTCGGGAGACAAGGAGCAGTTGATGAGCACAACGGCGGTTCGGCCGGCGCTTGCAAACCCCCTCGCGGCGTTCGAGGAGTATCTGGCCCGCACCCGTGGTGTGTGCCCGGGAACGCGGCACAACTGCATCGCCTACGCTGGAGTCTTCCTGGAGGCCGTGACCGCCGGTGCTGCTGGGGCCGCCGGTGAGATCGGCCCGCGGGAGGTGGCGGAGTTCGTCCGTGACCTGACCGGCCGCTATGAGACGGGGACGGTGTGCCTGGCCGCCTCGGCGCTGCGGTCGTTCTTCAGGTTCTTGCAGATAGAAGGCCTGTGCGGCGGCGATCTGGCCGAGGCGGTCCCGATGGTGCCACGCCGCCGGACAGGCCTGGTGCGGCATCTGCAGCCAGAGCAGTTCGAGCAGCTGCTCGCGTCGCTGGCCAAGTCTTCACCCCGCGACCTGCGTGACCGGGCCATCATCTTGTGCATCGCGCGGCTGGGACTGCGCGCCAGCGAGGTCGCGGCGCTGCGGCTGGAAGACATCGACTGGCAGAGCGCCGTGATACGGGTACGCGCCCGGAAGACGGGCCACGGCGCGGTGCTTCCCCTGCAGGCCGAGGTGGGATCGGCGCTGGCCGCCTGGCTGCAGGACGGCCGCCGCGGCGCGCATGTGCGGGAGGTGTTCGTCCTGGTCCGGTGGCGGCCTGGCGCGCCGGTCAGCCACCAGGTCGTTGGCCGGGCGGTGGACCGGGCACTGCAGCGGGCAGGTGTGGCAGCGCCTGCGGGCAGGGCGAATCTGCTGCGCCATTCCCTTGCCACCCAGCTCCTTGATCACGGGGCGAGCCTGCACCAGATCGCCGGCGTCCTCGGGCACCAGTCGCTGGCCACTACCCGGATTTACGCGGCGGTCGACGTGGCGGCCTTGCGCGAGGTCGCGCTGCCCTGGCTGGTGACGTCATGGGCGGGTCCGCCGGCGCGGCGTCCGCCGCCTACATTGATCTGCGCCGTGACCTGGGATATCACTCGCCCAGCCAGGAACGGGCGCTGCGGGCGTTCGCCCGCTACCTGGACCAGCGTGGCCACAGCGGCCCGGTCCCGCTGGAGGTGACCCTGGACTGGGCGGCCTGCACCAGCTCGGCCGATCCGTGCAACCCGGCCCGGCGGCTGGCGATGGTGCGCGGATTTCTGCGTCACCTGGCCGCCCGTGACGCCCGCACCGAAGTACCGCCGCCTGGTCTGCTGGGGCCGCAGGGACACCGCAAACCGCCGCACATCTACTCCGACGAAGAGATCACAGCCCTGCTGCAGGCCGCGCGAACGCTGGCCCCGGCCGGAGGGCTGCGCGGATGCTGTTACGCGACGCTCTTTGGCCTGCTGGCGTGCACGGGACTGCGGATATCCGAAGCGCTGGCGCTGACCTGCGGCGACGTCGACCTGCCCGCCGCCATGCTCACCGTCACCGGCAAGCGGGGCCGGACCCGCCTGGTGCCGCTGCATCCCAGCGCGGTGGAGCCGCTTGGCGCCTATGACGATGCCCGGCGCAGTCGTTACGGCCCGCCAGCGGGCAGCGAAGCGTTCTTCCGCACCGACGAAAGCGGCAGGGTCAGCTACAGCGCTGCGCACGGCACGTTCGTCATGCTGCGCCGGGAGCTGGGGTGGACCGCGCGCGGGGGCAGCCGCGCGCCCCGTATTCATGACCTGCGCCACCGGATGGTGGTGCGGCGAATCCAGGCCTGGCATGCTGCTGGCGTCGACGTGGACGCCAAGATCAGCGCGCTGGCGACTTACATCGGCCACGTGGAAGTGCGCGGCCTGTACTGGTACCTGTCCGCCGTGCCGGAGCTGATGACCATCATCGCCGGGCGGTTCGAAACCTTCACGCGCGACGACCCGGCAGGTGCGTGATGAGCGCCACGCAGACCCTGTTCGCGCAGCTCGTGCAGGACTTCTTCCTGCGCCGCCTGATCACCCAGCGCGGTGCCAGCGCCCGTACCGCCGAAAGCTACCGTGACACCTTCAGCTTGCTATTCGCCTTCATCGAGCAGCACACCGGCACCACCGCCTCGGCGCTTGAACTGGCCGGCATCGACGCTCCGCTCGTGCTGGACTTCCTCGACTATCTCGAAACCGGGCGGGGCAACAGCACACGCACCCGCAACGCCCGCCTAGCCGCGATCCACTCCTTCATGCGCTACGCCCAGATCCGAGACCCCGCCTCGCTGCCGGTCGCCCAGCAGGTCCTGACGATCCCGGCGAAACGGTTCGACCAGCCGGTCCTCGGCTACCTCACCCGCGAACAGATCACCGCGGTCCTCGCCGCCCCTGACCGCAGCACCTGGAGCGGGCACCGCGACGGCGTCATGCTCGCCACCGCCTACAACACCGGTGCGCGTGCCTCAGAGATCACCGCCCTGCACGTCGGCGACGTCCTGCTCGACCTTCAAGCCGCGGTGCACCTGCACGGCAAGGGGCGCAAGCAGCGCGTCCTGCCACTGTGGAAGACCACCGCCGCCCAGCTGCGCACCTGGCTGCCCAAGACCGGCTCAGAGCCCGGTGCGCCGCTCTTCCCCAACCGCGCCGGCGCACCCCTGACCCGCTCAGGCCTGCGAGACCGGCTCGACCGGGCCGTCGCCATCGCCACACAAAACTGCCCGTCCCTGCAAAGCCAGCACGTCACCCCGCACACGATCCGTCACTCAACGGCAATGCACCTGCTTCAATCCGGCACAGACCTAGCGGTCACAGACCTCCGGTAGTCGTTGATTGAGTCCTGGGCCTGACCTGGGGTTTCGCCGTCCGGCGACCGATGTCGAAATGCCGGCAATCCATCACGCGCGCAATCGGCGTCCGCCCCATCTTCTGCCCGTCCCCGCCGGACCGTGCCGCTGGTGGCTTGCCCGGCCGTGCGGGAATGCCTGTGAGCTGGGGAAACTGTCACCCCCATGAGGTCGAAAAGTAAGCGTATTGCGACCTCGAATGGATAGGCTGGCCGGCATGGGCGACCAGCAGCTCCCCGGCATGCCCCCTCCCTGGCCGCTCACCGTCACCCGCACCGACGACGGCCGCGCGGTCGCCGTGCACGCCGGGCCGATGCTGCTGTCAGCGTTCGGCGCGGCTGACCTGGAGATGCGGGACCTGGTCATCTGCTCGCTGACCGAGGGCAGCCGCTTCCAGGGCAAGACTGTCGCCGCCGCGTTCGGCCTCCAGCCCTCCCAGGTGTCGCGGATCCGGTCCCGCTACCGCGCGCACGGCGCCCGGGGGCTGGTGCACCAGATGGGCCGCCCGACGATCCTCAGCACCGCCCGGCTGCGGCAGGCCCGCCTGCAGGCGGGCCAGGGCCTGACCCACGCCGAGATCGGCCGCAAGCTGGGCGTGTCCCGGTCCCGGATCACCGAGCTGATCAAGCAGCACGGCACGCTGCCCGCCCCCGGCTCCCTGTCCGGCGACACCGGCGAGGACACCGGGGCCAGAGACACGGGCGAACCGGCCCGGCCGGCCCGCGACAGCGAGGACACCGCCCACGGACAGCACGCCGGCACCACCAGCGGCGACCGCGACGGTCCCGGCGATGGCCCCGCACCCGGACAGCACGCCGGGCAGCAGACCTGCGGGGATGCCGGTACCGGGCAGGAAACCCGCGGAAGCCGCGATGGCCGGACCGCCGCTGAGGCCGACGACGACGACGGGGACGCCGAGGGTTCGGGCGCGACCTGGCGGGTGGCGAAGAGGATCGAGACCGGGACTGTCGCCTGCCGCTATGCCGGGGCGATGCTGGTGCACGCCTTCACCGACCGGATCGGCGCCCGGGCCCTGCTGACCGCCGGGACCGGCGCGTCAGCCGCCGGGCCCGGCGCGCCGGCCGGCGACCTGGGCATCCTGGTGTGCACCCAGTTGTCGTTCACCCTCGGCGCGCTGACCCTGGAGCAGGCTAAGCACCTGACCGCCGCCGACGCCGGGGCGCTGGCCGGGCTCACGTCCCTGCCCTCCCTGCGGACCTGGCGGGAACGCCTGGGCGAGCTCGCCGGCACATGCGACCCGCTGGCGCTGCAGCGCCGCCTGGCCAGCCAGATGCTCGCCATCGAGCCCGCCGAGTCGCAGGTGTACCTGGCCGATGACCACATCGCTGAGTACACCGGCCACCGGGCGGTCGCGCCCGGCCGCAACCCGCGCCGCGGCAAGCCCACCAAGGGCCACGACGACACCTATATCTGCGACCTGGCCGGACGGGCGATCTCGTTCACCACCGGCGAGCCCTCCGCGCTGTGCACCACCCTGCCGCCCGCGCTCGCGGCGCTCACCGACGCCCTCCCAGCGCGCGACAAGCCCGGCGCGGCCCGCCGGCCGCTGATCGTGTTCGACCGCGGGGCGGCGTTCCCCGGCACCTTCACCGCGGTAGACGCGGCCGGGTATGACTGGCTGACCTGGCGGCGCGCCCCCCTCGCGGCCACCACGCTGCTGCCCATCGTGCAGACCATCACCCTGCGCGGCGGCCGCCAGCGCCAGGTCGCCTGGACCGACGAGCAGGTCACCCTGAACGACTACGGCAAGCCCGTCCGGCAGCTGTCCCTGTTCGAGCACGGCAAGATGGTCGCCCAGGCGATCAGCGGGCGGCCCGGCGCGTGCCCGGCCGAGCTGGCCGGCTGGCTGCGCGGCCGGTGGGCCGAGGAGAACATGTTCAAATACGACATGATCAACTACGGCCTCGACACGCTCGCCGACTATGACGCCGATGAAGTAGTGAACACCAAGCTGAAAGCCAACCCGGCCTTCGCCACCGCTAAAAAAGCCGAGACAAAGGCCAAGACCGCACTGGCCAATGCCGAGGTCGCGCTGGCAAAACTGCTCGCCGATCCCGCCATCGCGGCCAGGACCAAGAACGACGAGCTGATCCCCCGCGCCCAGCAGAAGATCACAGCCTGCAAGCAGGAGCTGGCGCAAGCCGAGGCCGAGCGCAAGAGGCACCCCGCGAAGCTGCCCGCCAGCGAGATCGACCCGGCCGCGACCCGCGCAATCCTGCACATCAACCGGCGCTGCCTGCAACTGGTCCTGCGCCTCCTGGCCGCCAACGCCGAGCACTACCTCGCCCGGCACCTCAACGCCTACCTCCAAGATGACGACGAGTACCGGGCCATCACCCGGGAAAGCATCATCCGCGGCCTCTCCGGCACCATCACCTACAAGCCCAAGAACATCACCGTAACGCTCGACCAGCCCGGCCAGGGGCGCGTCACGCGCGCCCTCACCCTGCTCATCGCCGAGATCAACACCCGCCCGCCGGCGCTACCCGGCGACGGCCGGCCCATCACCTACACCCTCCGGCAGTCACAGTGATTGCGTTGTCACGACCCCCGACTGCCGGAGGTCTGGGTCATCGCCCTCTGGATGGGCCACTCCAGCCCATCCGTGACTCACCACTACCTTGAGGCCGACCTCGCCGCCAAAGAAGCAGCACTACAGCGGCTCGCCGACCCCCTCTCTGCACCCGCACCCGCACGATACCGGCCCAGCGACCAGCTCCTCGCCTTTCTCCAAAGCCTCTGATTATGAACAGCGCTACCGCGACGACCCGCCAGCCCACACGGCAACGCCATTGACTTAAGGGGTTTGGCCGGTGAACTGGGATGTTACGTGTGCGGCCTGCGTCAGCCCGTGGTGGCGGTGTCCCGCGCTTGTCCGGCGTGTCGCGGGCGTAGATCGGCTGGAATGAGCGGCGGCTCCTGGTATGAGGACTGATGTCTGAAGTCAGTTCTAGCCCAGGAGCCGTGCATGGAGTTCTACCCGACTTTGCCTGCTGACGCCAGCCCAGTGGCCGGTGGCATGGATGCTCGCGGCGTGAGGCCGGGGATCGTCGCGGTGCGGCCCGCTGACCTGCGCCGTCCCGGCCGGGGCGGGGTGTCGGCTTTGCTGCCCGGCCCGGCGGGCCGGCCGGTGACTTCAGGTGAGGATCTGGTGTTCTGCCATCAGGTGACGGTCGCGCCAGCGGTGGTGCGGCGCAGCGGCGATGTGCAGGCCGGCGGCTGGCTCCCCGGTCACGTCACCCTCGGCCTGCTTGAGGCATACCTGCCGGCGGGGAGATCGAGGAGCTGGTGGAGGATTTCGGCTGCGCAGAGGAACGGCAGCGGCTGCTGCCGGCCGCGATGACGGTCCGGCTGCTGGTGGCGATGACCTTGATGCCGGACGCGCCGGTGCCGGAGGTGACCTTGCGGGTGGCCGGGCTGCTGGCGTGCCTGCCGTGGGCGCGGCCCTGGCACGTGCCGGGTACCGAGGCGGTCACCCGCCGCCTGGACATGATCCCCGCGGAGCTGTCCGGGGCGCTGTTCTGGCTGGTCGCCGGGCCGATCGCCGATCCGGGTGCGCCGGGGATGCGGTGGCGGGGGCTGCTGCTATGCGCCCTGGACGGGTTCCAGGTCCGGGTCCCGGACACCAAGGCGAACCGGAAGTATTTCGGCTCGTCCGGCACCGCGGATAACTCGTCGCCGTTTCCCCAGGTCCGGGCCGTCATACTCACTGCCGCACGGGCCAAGGCCACCCTCGGCATGGAGTTCGGCCCCTCCTGCGACGGGGAGCAGACCCTGACCCGGCGGCTGGCCAGATCCCGTCCCGGGATCTTCGCGGCGGGCCGGCTGATCCTGATGGACCGCAATTTCCCGGGATTCGCCCTGATCAAGGCGATCCGCGCCCAGGGCGCGCACCTGCTGATGCGGATGAAGTCCGATATCGTCCTGCCGCTGCTCAAGGCACTGCCGGACGGCTCGTATGAGTCCTTCCTGTCCGACGGCGCCGACCGCATCCCGGTCCGCGTCGTGGAATACGACGTGAAAGTCCCCGGCCCGGGCGGCGCCGGGGACGAGCTGTACGCTCTGGCCACCACGCTGACGGACTGGCAGGCATACCCCGCCGCGGAACTGGCCGCCTGCTACCCGGACCGGTGGGCCGCGGTGGAAACCGTCATCGGCGAGGACAAGTCCGCGATCACCGGCGCGGGCCCCTCCCGCGGCCCGATCCTGCGCTCGTCGTCCCCGCACCAGGTCACCCAGGAGATGTGGGCCTGGATCACCGCCACCCAGCTGGTCCGCATCCACGGCTGCCACGCCATCCAGGCCGGCACGGCCGCCCAGCTCACCGCCGCTCCCGGCAGCGAGCCGAAGGCGCCGGCCACGCCCGCCCGGGTGTCGTTCACGACCGCCCGCCGCGAGGCCGTCCGCTCGATGACCCAGACCCTGGCGCCCGCGACTGCCCCCGCCTCAGTGCTCGCTGCCGCCGCCGCGCTGGCCAGCTCCCGGATCCTCGCCGCCCTGCTGCCCGTCCGGCCGCCCCGCCACCGCGAACGGTGCACCAAGGGCCGCCAGCAGTTCCCGTCCTCGCCGGCCACCGGGCGGGTACCCGCCAGCACCGGCGAGGCCACCATCACCATCTACCCCGCCGGGCAGATCATCTACGCCGGCGCCCGCACCGCTCCTGCAGCCAGCCCGGCCTCCGGCGACACTTCCTAACCCGGTCATCCTGCATAAACGACCCGGAAGGAGAAACCCCGTCCCGGCCCGTGGAACCGGCGCCCCCCCCGGAGCGACATCCGGGCTACTGTCATGCCCACCGCCACAGCAAAACGCCCAGGAAAACCCATACGGGCATACACGGCCGATACAACCCATAGAACACCTAACACCTAAAAGCGATGGCGTTGGCCCACACGGGGACCTCCCCGCCGGACCGCACATAACGGCGGGCTGCACCCAATAAGTGATGTCGCCGACCATTTTCTCGCCCGGCGCGGCCGCGGTGAAATCGCGTTTCACGAGGTCGGGAATGTCGTGCTCCTGGCCGTCGCCCTCGGTCAGGCTGACCCGCCACGGCCGCGGCTGGCAGGGCTCCAGGCCCAGCTCACGCATGATGGACCGCACCAGCTCCGGCCCCGCGGGCACCCCCAGGCCACCAGGTCCGCATGCACCCGGCGGTACCCGTATGTCTCATCCGATTCATCGAATGACTTCCGCACGATCAAAGCAAGCATCCCGCGCCTTTTCGCCGTCGCCGATTCCGGCGCGCTCCGCCATTCGTAAAACCCGGACCGCGATACCTCCATCCACCGGCACATCATCACGATCGACGGCACGTACTCATCACTCGATTCCTGGTAAGCCGCGTACTCCGCGTCGATGAACTCGAATTTATCGGTCACCGATGGTCGCGGGCGAAGTACGCCGCGGCTTTTTTCAAAAACTCGTTTTCCATCTTCAGTTCCCGGGTTTCCCGCTCAAGCTCGCGCAGCCGCGCCCGCTCATTCACGGTCAGCGGCGGTTCCTCGCCGGCATGCTCACGGCGATAGGAAGCGACCCAGTTGCCGAGGGTGCCTTCGTTAATCCCGAGCTCCTTTGCCACTCTGGCTATCGGGCGCGACGTCTCGATCACCATCTTCACGGCTTCATCCTTGAATTCCGGTGAGAAGCTCTTCTTCGGCCGGGGCAAAATACTTCACCTTTCCAGACGCCCATCCTAATGGATGGACTGTCCGGAAGCCTCGGGGCACCTCAGACTGGTGGGACGCTGCGTATTTGCACCCATGCCGCGTGGCTGGTGTTTGCGATGGGGCTGGCTGCCTTGGCGGTGGACTGCGCGGGAGGCACTGTTCGAGAAGCATCTGCGGCGGCGCAGTATTGGCGCACCTGCGCGGGGTGCGGGCTGGGCAGCTCCTGGTACGGATGAGGAGATAGTGGTCGTCAGCCCGGAGCGCCTTGCGGTGATGTACCGGCAGGTGCGGGCGGTACTTGAGGACGTGAGGAACGAACCTGGCGCTGCGGACTTGTATTACGGGGAGATGGAGACGCGCCGGGCTGCTGCACGGCGAAGTGTCAGATGCGGTGAGCGATGGCTTTTTGGCGGCTACTGGCTCGTGAGCGGCTATGGCCTGCGGGCAAGCCGGTCGCTGACCGGGCTCGCGGGGCTCATCCTGGTCGCTGCGGTGGTGCTGAGGCACGCGGGGTTTCCTTAGGACGGCACTGAATAACTCGCGAACCCTGATGGGCGTGTTTTGCCGGCATCGTGTTCGATTCCCTGGGAGAATCGTGCCATGCAGGGGATGACGCGACCGGACCGGGACTTGTGGGACGCGGGCGAGGTCACCGGGCACTTGGTGCCGCCGGGCAGCGTGTTCGCGTTCCTGGCCGAGCACCGCACCGAGCTGTTCCCCGACAGCTTCACCGCGGACTTGTTCCCGTCGCGGACCGGGCGCCCGTCGCTGCCGGCGACCTGGTCGGGTCGGTGCTAGTGCTCAAGGAGCTGTATGACCTGTCGGACACCCAGACCGCGGACGCGCTGAAGTTCGACATCCGGTGGAAGGTGGCCTGCGGCCGGTCGCTGCTGCAGATGAGCTTCGACCCGTCGGCGCTGGTGTACTGGCGCAAGCGCATCGCGAAGTCGAAGCGCCCGGACCGGGTGTTCGACGCGATGGCGGCGGTGATCGCGGAGACGGGGCTGCTGCGGGGCCGGCGGAAGCGGTGCGTGGACTCGACGGTTTTCGACGACGCGGTGGCCACGATGGATACTGTGTGCCAGCTGATGGCCGCGATGCGGAAAGTGGCGCGGGTGGTGCCCGGTGCCGCCGCGGTGATCGTCGGCGTGTGCCAGCTGGACTACTCCAGGCCGGGCAAGCCTGACATCGACTGGGACGACCCGGCTGCCAAGGAGCAGCTGGTATCGGATCTGGTGAATGACGCGCTGGCGGTGCTGGCGGAGCTCACCGGGGAGGGCGCGCCGGAGCGGGACGCCGCCGCGGCGGACGCGCTGGGCCTGCTGGCGCTGGTGGCGGGGCAGGACGTGGAGCCGGCTGGGGGGTCGGACGGGACGGACGGGCGGTGGCGGATCGCCCGGAAGGTCGCCCCGGACCGGGTGATCTCGACGGTGGACCGCGAGGCCCGGCACACCCGCAAGTGCAAGTCCAAGCGGCGCGACGGGTTCCGGGGGCATGTGGCCGCCGAGCCGGAGTCTGGGCTGATCACCGACTGCGAGATGACGATGGCCGCCGGGCCGGGCAGCACGGACGCGGAGAACGGCGTCAAGATGGCCTGCCGCGACCGGTTTCATGGTGACAGTGCGAGCGCCGGTGACGGCGGGGATGACGCTGCCAGCGCCGGGCAGGGCGCGGATGCCGGCCCTGCGGCGGCGCAGCCGGGGCCGGGCACGGCCGCCGGGCCGGAGCCTGAAGCGCATCCGGAACCGGGACCTGAGCCTCAGCCGGAACCGGAGCGGGAGGGCACGGGTGAGCAAGGCCGGGCGGATGACCTGGAGGTTTACGGCGATTCCGCCTACGGCAGCGGGGAGGCCCGCGCCGCCTACCGCGACGCCGGGCATGACACCGTCATCAAGCCGAAGCCGCTGCGGCCGGCCGTGCCCGGCGGGTTCACCCTCGACGACTTCACCATCAGCGAGGACGACGGCACGGTCACCTGCCCGGCCGGGATCACCCGGCCGATGAGCCCCGCCCGGACCGTGACCTTCGGCGCCGCGTGCGCGGGCTGCCCGCTGCGCGAGCGGTGCACCACCGCCAGGGATGGCCGCTCCATGACCATCCACCCGCACGAGGGCCTGCTGCGCGCCGCCCGCGCCCAGTCCCGGACGGCGGAATTCAGGCAGGCCTACCCCACCCGGTCAATGATCGAGCGGGTCATCGCCTGGACCGCCACCCAGAACGGCCGCCGGGTCAAGCTCCGCTACATCGGCACCGCCAAAAACGACGCCTGGCTGCACAACCGGTGCGCCGCACTCAACCTGCGCACCCTGCTGCGGCACGGCCTGACCCGCTCCGGCGGGGCGTGGGTGCTGACCTGACCAGCCAGCACACCCCGGCCCGCCCTGGCGGCAGCCCCTGCGGCCCCCTCCGCGGTTTCTGCTGCCGCGCCGCAGCCGCCCGGCCCGCCGCGCGGCGGGCCAGCGGAAGGTTGCGGGCACCGGAGCCCGGCCAGCCGGCCACCAGGCCGTCCGCCCGATCCGGGTTGTTCAGTGGCGTCCTAGGGCGACCCCAGGCTTCGGACAGTGCGTCCTTTATGCCGCGGGGTCGGTGGTGTCGCTTGATCTGGGGCATGTACCGGGCGTACCGACGGACTGGGGGGACGTTGTCCATCTCGTGCTCCGGATTGAGGGGCCGGTCTTGCTCGGCGCGCAGCCGCAGGGGGCAGGCCGGGTCGTGCTGCCAGTGCCCGGCCCGGAAGATGGGGCGTGCACGCCGGGCAGGCGTCGCCAGGTCGTCGTACTCGCGCCGCGCTGGCAGGTCGCGCCGGTCCTCAGGCTCCATCGCCGAGACCGGCGCGTGCCTGTCCTGGTACTCGGGCCGGTAGCGCGTCATGGCGCCAGTGTCGCCGAGGTGCAGGTCAGCGCCTCGCAGGCGCGCTGTGACGCAGGGCGCCGGCGTGGCAGCACGCCACGCCGGGCAGCGCGATGGGGCAGGCCGCGCACATGGCGTCCAGCGTGCGCAGGACCGCCTGCCCAGCGCCTGGCAGCGCCAGCCGCAGGACTGGCGGGCAGATCGCCAGCGCCTCGGGCGTGCCAGCGTGACGGAGAGCAGCGCGGCCAGTGCCAGCGCCTGCTCAGGCGTCAGGTCGACGCCGACACGCGCGTCCTCGTCGCTCATGTCGCCAGTGTCGCGCTGGGCGCTCCGCAGCGCCCAGCGCGCGCTGGGCGCGCTCCCAGGACCTGGCCGGTATGACCCCCGGATGGGCAGCGCTGCACAGCGCCGCACAGCGCAGCGCGACGCCGGATCGCGGGCGACGTCGCGCCGGTTTCGCGGCCCGGCGCGGCGCAGGCCCGCGCAGCGCCGCAGGGCCGCTGAGCTGGCCGGATGGGCGCCAGTCGCGCCCAGGTCGTGCTCTCAGTTCGGCATCGCCGCAGGTCAGAGGCCCGTGGGGCATAAGCTCCCCCTATGAAGCCGCGGGCGGTCGGCGAAACGGCAGTTGGTGTAACACGCGTACCGTCACCGGCGCTGTACTCCTTGTGACCATAAATGTGAGGCGCGCCAGCAAGCACCGCTCATGTGACGCTGCTCCCACGTTTGCGCCGGTAGCCGTTCCGTCCCCGCGGGCCCCCCGGGCCCCCCGGGTCCCCCGCCCCCCGCGGGCCCCGCGAGCTCGGCGGGGGCCCCGCGGGTCCGGTGGGTCCCGCGAGTGGCGCTGCGGTGGCCGGGAACCCGGGCCCCGGCCACCGTGGCGTCGTGGCTGTGGGCGCCGCGGCCGTTTCCTGCCGCCCACCCGATCAAAGCAGTACACCCGATCAAACCGGTGCCGGCAGCACACCCCATGAAGTCAGCGCCGCAGCCAGACCGGATGTCAGCGGCAGGCGCGGCACGTCCGCGGCGGCTACCCAGCGGGCGTCGGCGGCGTCGTCCCCGGCGGCCAGCGTGCCGCTCGTCACAGTGGCCGCGTAGTCGCGGATGTCGATGACGCTGCCGCCGAGTCCGGGCCGTTCCACCGCACCGAGCAGCGGCCCGGGCTGCACGGTCAGCCCGGTTTCCTCGCGCATCTCGCGCACCAGGGCCTGAGCGTCGGTCTCGCCGGGCTCGATCCTCCCGCCGGGCAGCGACCAGCGCCCGGCCTCGGGGTCGTGCCCGCGCTTGATGAGCAGCAGCCGCCCGGCGCCGTCCCGGACGACGGCGCCGACGCAGGGAATGCGGGTGGCATTCACGACTCGGGGGCCGGTGTTGTCACGTCGCCGTTTCCCCGCATTGTCCATTTACGGCATATTTCGTGCGCATGTACATAGCCTAATCGTCGCTACCGCCGCGCGTTCCGCCGGGGCAATTAGGCCCCGGTCTGGCCGCCAGATTATCCCGATTTTGGCTACTTAGGGTAACTGGTCTGAGTCGTCTGTCCGGTTATGACACGGCGTGCATATCTAGCCCGGAATCGGCAATATCCGCAGGACAGATAGGTCACAGTTCAGTTGCGGGTGGTTTCTGCACTTGGTACCGTGGATACACTCGGTTAGTGATCAGATGCAACAAGGTAAAGATCTGGTTACAGAGAGCAATAACCTTTCGGGTGTGTCAACCGTGTTACGCTCTGCAGCGTCTTGCTTATGCGAGGCGTCGAAGGGCCGGTTAACCGCAATAAATCGGCACGCGATGGCCGCCACAAAAAGGCGGCTCTGCCCGGTGACCGCAATTCACCGGGCAGAGCCTAGAATCTCGCCCTGCACAGGAGGGACGGAGACCAGTGTGCAACTCTAGCAATGCCGCCTACGCCGCGGCAGCGGCGCGTGTACCGAAATCGCGTCGCTTGGGTAACGCCTCGCTGAACTCGTCGGCGTTGCCCGTTTTGCGGTCCGCCTGACCGCGCCCGGCCCGTTCAGGGTGCCCAGCGTGCCCAGCCCGCCGCGCTGACCCGGGCCGATCCTCCGCACCTTACCGACCGGAACCACCCGCGAGCAGACGTCAGCACGTACCGTAGTTACCTGCGTACGGAAAGCTGCCGCCTGCTGGGGGGTAGTCCCCCTGACCCGTGCGCGAAGCACGGTCGTCGTTCCATTGGAGGCACTATGCGCAGACGTATCACCTGGCGGTTCGCCGCCGCCATATCAATGCTCGGGCTGGCCCCCGGGATCGGGGCGGCGTTCGCCGTCCCCGCCGGGGCCTCCACAAACGCGTGCGCCGCGGCGCAGGGCACCCAGTGCGGCACATTCACGGAATCTGCGTACAGCGCGGGTGGTGACAGCGGCGGGCTGTCATGGGGCGTCAAGGGCCAGTCCAGTGCATCCGACACCCCGCTGATCGAGTACAAGAACTACAGCCCCGGCAACGATCCGGGTACCGACCTGACGAAAGTTGAACACTACGGGCCGATCCCCGGATCACCGTCGGCGTCGCACGGAACCTGGTATTCGGTCGTCTACACGCCGTGGGGTAAGTGGACATCCATGTGCGTGTCCAACCCCGATTACCCGGGCATGGACGGTAAAAACCTGGTCCTGCGGCCCTGCAACCGGCATAAGTACCAGGCGTTCCTGGCTGTCGCGATCCCCGGTAGCAACCTCCTGCCGTCGGCGCCCACGCCTAGTTCCACGCCTAGTTGGGCCGCGTCGATACTCATCGACAGCACCAACAACATCACCAACTACTACGGCCTGTATAGCGTGGCGAACCGCAAGTTTGTCGAGGGCATCGGCCACTCGCGGGGACATCTTTCCGCTACCGGCAAAACCGGAGACCCCACCCACGCCTCCGGTGACTATAACTCGTGGTACTGGACGAATGCCACCGGCCAGTAAACTGTCCGTTAACTGACCGTGCGTGGAGGACGGAGCGGCCCCCGGCTAGGGGTTTAGCCGGGGGCCGCTCCCTTGCCGGTGGCGGCCCCGCGTGTCCGGCGGCGAATCGGCTTTGCCAGTTTTGCGCCCCGTCTGACCGCGCCTTGCCCGTTCCGGGCATCGCGCGCTCTCGGCGCGCCCGGCGCCTTCTTCCATCCGGCCGAACCACTCACGGGCAGGCATCAGCACGCACCGTAAGAATCTGTGTGCAAAGAGCTGCTGCCTGCTGGGGGGTGGTCCCCATTAACCCGTGCCCGGAGCACGGTCGTCGTTCCATTGGGAGGAACCCGAATGTCCCTCAAGGCAAAGATCGCGGCCGGTGCCGCCACGTTCGCGCTGGCTGGCGGTAGCCTTGGCATGGTCAGCACGCTGAGCGCCAGCGCGGCGACCCCGCCGTGTGGAGAAAACTGCACCAGCTACTACACGCAGAAGTTCCACTCGGCCTACGTCCTGGACGTCTTGCACCGCTGGGCGTTCGCGGGCAACGGACTCATCCTCTTCCAGCGGTCCAACAGCGACCCGGCCGAGGACTTCGTCACCACCGACCTGGGCACGGTGGGCAGCTTCTACAAGGACAAACGCCGCCTGATCTCCCCCGGCTTCGACCACACCTACCACGCCGAAGAGGCCGTCGAGATCCAGTACGAGCCGTACGGGAGGAACAGCCACTTCTGCGTCGGCACCTGGCCGGGCGTGCCCGCGAAGCCCGGGTACAAGGTGCGCCTGGAGCGCTGCGGCCGGACCAGCAGCACGATCTGGGCCGTGGACACAAAGGACTCCTCGGGCCCGTACTACCCGTACATCACCGGGACCGACAAGAGCTTCAGCAACCCGCTGGTGCTGAACTACCCGGCGGGCAACCCTACCGGCCACCCGCGCCCGTGGCTGGACGTCCGGCCGCTGAACAGCTACAGCGATGGCTCGATTTACGACAATCAGCTGTGGAAATACCGGTACGGCGTCCTTCCCTGACGGATCGGGCCTGACCGCATAGTCACCGGCCACCTGAACCGGCGGCAGGCCTCGTGCCTGCCGCCCGTCCGTTGCGTCTTCCCGGGCGTCACACCGCGGCCTGAGCGCGTGGTCCTGCGTACGATGGGCCGGTGCGCATCGATCTGCACACCCACAGCAGCGCCTCCGACGGGACCGATCCGCCCGCCGGGGTGATGCGGCGTGCCCGGGAACGCGGGGTCGACGTGGTGGCGCTGACCGACCACGACACGGTCGCGGGTCATGCCGAGGCGCGCCGCTCGCTCTCGCCGGGGCCGCAGGGCCCGCCGGGCGCGCCGGGCCCCGCGAGCCTGACCCTGGTCCCCGGCATGGAACTGTCCTGCCGCCTGCACGGGCGGAGCCTGCACCTGCTGGCCTACCTGTTCGACCCGGCCCATCCCGGCCTGGCCGCGGAAGGCGCGAAGATCCGGGGTGACCGGGTGCGCCGGGCGCGCGCCATGGTGGCCAGGCTGGCCGCCCTCGGCGCCGGCGTCACCTGGGAGCAGGTGGCCGCGATCGCCGGTGACGGCGTGGTGGGCCGCCCGCACATCGCCCGCGCGATGGCCGCCGCGGGCGTGATCAGCGACCCGGCCCAGGCGTTCACCGCGGACTGGATCGGTGACGGCGGCCGCGCGTACGAGGACAAGTACGCCCTCGACCCGGCGGCGGCGATCGGCCTCGTGCGCGACGCGGGCGGGGTCAGCGTGCTGGCGCACCCCGGCACGGCCGGCTACGAAGTACCGGACGAGGTCATCGGCCGGCTGGCCGCCGCGGGGCTGGCTGGCGTGGAGGTCTGGCATCCCGGGCAACCCGCCGCCGAACGGTCCCGGGTGGGAGCCCTGGCCGGTGAACTGGGCCTCGTGGCGACGGGCGGCAGCGACGATCACGGCGCGCTGACCGGGTACCGGATCGGCGCCGAGACCACCCCGCCGGAGGCCTGGGAGCGCCTGGCCAGCCAGGCGTCCGGCGCAGCTGTTCGGTGAGGCCAGCGCGCACCTGATGCCCGAATGCCGATGATCGCGGGCGCACGGCCATGGATCAGATCTTCAGGCGAAGCCGGCCTGCTGCTGCCGGCGATCGCCGTCGAGCTGGTCGCGGCCGCGGTGCCCGCCTTCGCGCATCAGCACTGAGCGCCGCGATCGTCAGCACTGAGCGGCGCGATCGTCAGCACTGAGCGGCGCGATCGTCAGCACTGAGCGGCGCGATCGTCAGCACTGAGCGGCGCGATCGTCAGCACTGAGCGGCGCGATCGTCAGCACTGAGCGGCGCGATCGTCAGCACTGAGGGCCACGATTGTCGGCGGCGGCTGATAGCTTGCGGACGGCGGCAAGGAGGGCGCATGGGCGCGGCGGCGGAACAGCTCAGCTTCGGCGGGATGCCGCAGAAGCTGTACGCGTGCACCCCGACGCGGCTGACCTCCTGGCTCGATTGCCCGCGCCGTTACCGGATGACCTACCTGGACCGGCCGCCCCCGGCCAAGGGGCCACCCTGGGCGCACAACAGCCTCGGCGCCAGCGTGCACAACGCGCTGGCGGGCTGGTGGCGGCTGCCGCTGTCCGGGCGCACCGTGACCGCGGCCGGTGACCTGCTGCGGGCCGGGTGGATCGGCCAGGGCTTCGCGGACGAACGGCAGTCCGCGCGGCAGTGCTCGCGGGCCCGCGCCATGGTGGAGTCATACGTGGCGACGCTGGACCCGGCCGACGAGCCGCTGGGCGTGGAGCGGACGGTCGCGACCCGCACCGACCGCATCGCGGTGTCCGGGCGCATCGACCGGCTGGACGAGCGGCCGGCGGGCCCGGCGCCCCAGGCTGGCAGCGACCGCGGTACCGAGCTGGTCGTCGTGGACTACAAGACCGGGCGACATCTGCTCAGCACGGACGACGCGCGCAGCTCGCTCGCGCTCGCCCTGTACGCGGTCGCGGCGGCGCGTTCGCTGCGCCTGCCCTGCCACCGGGTGGAGCTGCACCATCTGCCCAGCGGGAGCGTCCTCGGCTGGGAGCACACCGGCGGCACGCTGGCCCGGCAGGTGCGCCGGGCCGAGGAGATCGCCGCCGAGTGCGCGGGGGCCGACGAGGCCTGCCGCGGCGGCCTGGTGCCCGAACGGTACGACGAGGTGTTCCCGCCCCGGCCCGGGCCGGGCTGCGGCTGGTGTGACTACCGCCAGCATTGCCCGGAGGGAACCGCCGCGTCGCCGGCCCGCCGTCCCTGGGACGGCATTACCGACGGTGAGAGCCCGTAGCAGCAAATGCCCCTGGGCACGGCAGTGGTAAAAACTGGCGGGCCCGGGCGTCGGGCCCGGTCGCGCGGTACCGCCGGGCTGCGCGCCCGGCCGCGCGGTACCGCCCGTCCGCCGCGGCCTCGGCCGCGTGCCAGAACGCGTTGAGCGCGCTGGAGGTCGTCTCTGGCGCGTCCACGGCGGGGGAGTGCGCCGCGGCCGGGATGCAGACCCGTTCGGCGGCCAGCCGGACCGCCATCTCCTCCTGCGCGGCCGGCTCCCACTTGTCGTCATCCTCGCCGTACAGGACGAGGATGGGGGCCTCGGCGGACCCGGCCAGCTCGGCCGTGCGGTCCGGGGCGCTGAGCAGGTACTGCCCCATGACGTGCAGGCCGACCGGGGAGTTGCGCAGCATCCGGTCCCGCAGGAAGGTCACGATCCCGGCGTCGACGCCCGCGGCGGCGGCCTGGGGCGCCAGGGTGGTGTCCCAGATGTCCCGGATCGTGCGCCCCATGACTTCCGGGCTGCTGCCGTCGAGGCTGGCGGTCAGCCCGGCCAGGTCGGCGGCCGCCACTCCGGTCAGGCGGCCCGGCCCGGAGCTCATGAACGTGAGCGAGCCGATGCCGGAGGCGCCGGCCAGGACGGTTTCCCGTACCACCAGGCCGCCGAGGGAGTGGCCGGCCACGTGTACCAGCCCGCGGCCCGCGCCGCCGTTGCCGCCCGGGGCCGCGGCCGCCGCGCGGGCCGCCACGGCGTCGATGACCGCGGCGATGTCGAAACCGAGCTCGGCGATCGTGTAGGCCTGGGGATCGTCCGGGCCGGCCGTCTGGTACTGCCCGCGCATGTCGAGCGCGAGGACCCGGCGCCCGGCCGTGGCGAGCTGGAGCAGGATGGCCAGGAAATCTTCCTTGCTCCCGGTGTAACCGGGAATCAGGATGGCGGGCTGCCGCTCGCAGATTCCTGAGCCGGGCATGGCCTCGAGCGCCGCGAAAGCCCCGCGGCTTGTCTCGATGGCCGTCCGCCGGACGCCGTCAGGCAGGATGAGGGACGTGGGGGTGCTCACCGTGGGAACCCTTACCGAGCACTGCTGATGCCCATGCTGATAGCCGTACGGGGGAACGTCGTTGCTGCCATTGAATCACGCGGACGGGTGTCCGGGATCACATGCTGACGCCGCCGCTGGCCGGGCCGTGCGTTCCGGCGGCCAGCAGGCGGCGCGGTGATTCAGGAGGCCGGCTGACCGCCCCGCGTCCGGCGCCGCCGGGGGCTGCGCTCGGCGCCGTGCGTGGCCGGCTGGCTGGCGCCCTCACGCGGCTCGTGCGGTGCCTGCGCGTCCGGGGTCCCGGTGTCGCGGCCGCCGCGGGTGCGCCGGCGTGCCCGGGTGCGTTCCCGCGGCTTGGCGGTATCGTGCTCGTCGCCGCCATCGGTGCCTTGGCCGCCCGCCGGGCGCCCGCCCGCCGTCCGGCCGTCCGGCCCCGCGGCTGACCCGTGCCGCCGGCCGTGGCCGTTCCGGCCCTCCGGGCCCCGCGGGCCCGGCGTGGCCTGCCGCCCGGTCTCGCCGATGTCCTCGACGTCCTCGGCGTCCAGGCCGGCCCGGCTGCGCTTGGCCCTCGGCAGGGTGCCGGTCGCAGACCGCGGGATGCCCAGCTCGGCGAACAGGCTGCCGGACGTCGAGTACGTCTCGGCCGGCTCGGCCCGGGCCAGGCCCAGGGCCTCGTCGATGAGCTTCCAGCGGTGCATGTCGCGCCAGTCGACGAACGTCACCGCGACGCCGTCCCGGCCCGCACGCCCGGTTCGCCCGATGCGGTGCAGGTAGGCCTTGTCGTCGTCGGGGCATTCGAAGTTCACGACGTGCGTGACGTCCTCGACATCGAGCCCGCGCGCGGCCACTTCGGTGGCCACGAGCACGTCGACCTTGCCGCTGCGGAACGCGCGCAGGGCGCGTTCCCGCTGGCCCTGGCCGAGGTCACCGTGCACGGTCGCGACCGCGAAGCCCCGGGTGGCCAGGGCGTGTGCGACCTGGTCCGCCGCGCGCTTGGTCTGGCAGAACACCATCGTCAGGCCGCGGCCCTCGGCCTGCAGGACGCGCGCCAGCACCTCGATCTTGTCCATGTGGTGCACGCGGAAGACGTGCTGCCGGGTGGTCGGGACCGGCGCGGGGGCGTCGATGGTCTCGGCGCGCACGTGGGTCGGCCGGTGCAGGTGCCGGCGGGCCAGGGTGACGACCTCACCGGGCATGGTCGCCGAGAACATCATGGTCTGCCGGCCGTCCGGGGTGAGCTGCAGAATGCGCTCGACGTCCGGCAGGAAGCCGAGGTCGAGCATCTTATCCGCCTCGTCCAGGACGAGGATCCGGACGTCGCCCAGCCCCAGGTGCCGCTGCCCGGCCAGGTCGAGCAGCCGCCCGGGCGTGCTGACGACGACGTTGACGCCCGCGCGGAGCGCCTCGATCTGCGGCTCATACGCCCGGCCGCCGTAGAGCGTCAGGACGCGGGTGCCCAGGCCGGAGCCCGCCATCCGCAGGTCGCCGGCGACCTGGATCGCCAGTTCCCGGGTCGGCACGACCACCAGAGCACGCGGCGCTTTCGGGGCGGCCGGCGGGCTGTCCTGCAGCCGCTGCAGCAGCGGGATGCCGAACCCCAGCGTCTTGCCGGTGCCGGTCCGCGCCTGGCCGATGATGTCGTGGCCGCCCAGCGCGATCGGCAGGGTCAGGGCCTGAATGGGAAAGGTGGTGAAGATTCCTGCGGCCTCGAGGGCCGCGCAGATCGTGCCGGAGACGCCTAGTTCGCGGAACGGGACCGCGTGCGTGGCGTCCGCGGCCACGGTCGGCCCATCATCCAGCACGCTCTCGTCATCCAGCACGCTCTCGTCGTCCAGCACGCTCTCGCTGCCGGGACTGTGCCCGGTCAATGTCTCACTGGTCAGGGGTTTCAGCCTCCATCAATTACCCCTTGCCCCGCCACCCTCGGGGCGGCCGGGCCAAGGTCCGTCGTGTGCCACCGCGACCTTGACCATGCGCGGTGCCTATTCCGTTCACGGGGGCGTATCCCGCTGCCTGCGCCACGTTCGGCGGGCTGCGGTCGCCGCATCCGTACCACGGATAACGCAAAGTATAGCAGTAAGCTTCCCGCCCTATCCGGGGCCCGTCCCAAGCTGGCGGCTCAGAGGTTGCCGAAGCCGATCGGGCGGCTCTCCGCACCGATGAACTCGAGGTAGGCGATCTTGTCCGCCGGCACGAGCACCTTGCCCCCTTTCTCCACGGCGAGCGTGAAGACACCGCCGCCGGCCAGGGCGTCCGTCAGGGCCCGCTCGATCTGGTCAGCCGTGGTGCTGGTCTCCACGGTCAGCTCACGCGGGGCAGACTGGACTCCAATTCGTACTTCCACCGGGCTCCTTTGGTTGGGATTAGCCGCTGGTCAGCTGCTCTGGGTCAGCTGTTCTGGGTCAGCTGGGTCAGCCTCAGTGTCAGCTGCTTAGGGGCCAGCCGCTGATTCCCCGCCAGGCCAGCCGGGCCATCAGCTGCTCGGCCTCCTGCTGCGGGATGCGGCCGTCGCTGCCGAGCCAGTATCGCGCGGTGACCTGAGCCGTCCCCACCAGGCCCACGCTGAGCAGGTGCGCGGCATCGTCCGGAATGCGGGTGTCCTCCTTGATGACCTCGCTGATCATCTTCGCGCAGTCCTGGACCGACCGGTCGAGCCGCGCCCGCACGGCCGGCTCGTTGCCCAGATCGGACTCAAAGACCAGCCGGTACGCCCCGCCCTGGTTGGCCACGAAGCCGAAGTAGGCGCCGAATGTCGCCGCGACCCGCTGCTTGTTGTCGTTCGTCGAGCTCAGCGCCTTGCGCACGGTGGCGATGAGCGCGTCCACGCTTTCGTCCAGCAGCGCGAGGTACAGCTCGAGCTTGCTCGGGAAGTGCTGGTAGAGCACGGGCTTGCTGATCCCGGCCCGCTCCGCGATCTCGTCCATCGCGGCGGCGTGATAGCCCTGGGAGACGAACACCTCCTGAGCCGCGCCGAGCAGTTGGCGGCGGCGGGCCTGCCGCGGCAGCCGCGCGCCGCGTGGCCGTGCGTCGGACGTTGCGGTCACCAGAGTCTCCGGGATCCGTGAGCGGGGCGGAGGGCTATTCTCCATGTTCCCGGCCATGTTAAGGCCAAGCAGGCCGACCAGCCACTTTCCCTGCCCGGGCGGGCTGCTCAGCGATAGTCGTCATCGTCGGTGGTGACCGTCCGCTCCTGCTCCACCGCGTCGGCTTCGTTCACGTCGAACGGTATGTCCGAATGCTCCGGCGTGTCCTCCTCGTCGGTCTCGACCACCTCGCGCTCCTGCTCGAAGGCGTCGTCCAGCGGCTTCTCGATATCCATCTCGCTCACTGCGAGCCACTCCTCCTGCGTTCGTTCGGCGTCGGTGGGGTCACGAGAGCTGGCTGGCCAGGTCCCTGATAGCCGGCTCAAGCGCCTCACTCCAGGTGGGGAAAGCGTGCACCGTATCGGCCAGAATGGCCAGGGGGAGTCCGGCCCGGATGGCCACGGTCACCTCGCCCATCCAGTCCGGCGCGTGCGGCCCGACCGCCGCGGCCCCCAGGAGCTGCCCCGATTCCGGATGAGCGTACAGCTCGACGCGCCCGGCGTCCTTACCCGCCACGGCGGCCCGCGCCGTGCCCTGCAGATCAGCTCCCGCAGTCAGCACGGATATCCCCGCCTCGGCGGCGCCCTGCGGGGAGGCGCCGACCGCGAACACCGACGGCATGGTGTACACGGCGCGCGGGATGGCGCGGTAGTCCGCCTCCCGCCGGTTGCCCAGGATGTTCCCGGCGACCACGCCGCCCTGGTACCTCGCCGTGTGCGTGTGCGTCCCGAGCCCGGTGACATCTCCCGCCGCCCACAGGCCAGGCCGCTTTTCGCCCGCCGCGGGATCGGGCGTGACCACCCGGCAGGTGGCGTCCACCGGGATCGCCGCGCCGGGCTTGACGTCGACCCCGAGCTTGTCCAGGCCGAGGCCGCTGAGCCGGGGACGCCGGCCGGTCGCCAGCAGCACCCGGTCCGCCTCGATCCGTGTCCCGTCCCCCAGCGTGAGCGCCAGTCCCTCGTCCATCCGCTCGGCCTTGGCCGCCGCGGACCCGAGGCGCACGTCGACGCCGGTCCGGCGCAGGGCCTCGGCCAGGATCTTGCCGGTGAAGGCGGCCTCGGCCGGCAGCAGGACGTTTTCCGTCTCGGCCAGCGTCACCTGAGAGCCGAACGCCGCATAGATCTGCGCCAGCTCGCACCCGGCGGAGCCGCCGCCGAGCACCACCAGCCGCCGCGGCAGGTCCGGGCAGCTCAGGGCCTCGGCGCTGGTCCAGGCGGGGATGTCGGCCAGGCCCTCGATCGGCGGCGCGACCGGCTCGCTGCCCGTGGTGATGACGAGGTTGGTATAGCCCACTTGCTCGTTTTCCGGGACCTCCACCGTTCCGGGCTGGGTCACCTTCCCGGTGCCGCGGAACAGCGTGACGCCCGCGTCGGCCAGACCCGAGGCCGCCGCGGTGTCGTCCAGGTGGCTGGCCGCCTCATCCCGCCGGGCGACCGCGTTTTCCCAGGCCTCCCCCCGGCCAACCGCCTCCAGCAGGACCTTGGCCGGCAGGCACGCCAGGTAGCGGGACTCACCGCCCACCAGCCCGGCCTCGGCCAGCGCGACCGAACGGCCTGCCCGCGCGACCTCGGCGGCGACGTGCACGCCCGCGGTCCCGCCGCCGAGCACGACGACATCGAACTCGGGCATAAGATCACCTTCCCCTCCTCCCGCCCCGGGACCGTGCCCAGGTTGCGCAGGTCCGGCCATCATCTCAGCCAGGCCCCTGGTTCGCCCGCTCTTTACTGTCCGCCCCGGCTGGGTATTACCCGGGCCATGCGCAGTATGTGGGCCGGTGTGATCTCGTTCGGCCTGGTGAACATCCCCATCCGGCTCTATCCGGCGACGGAGCAGCGTGACGTGGCCTTCCGCCAGGTCCACCGGGAAGACGGCGGGAAAATATCGTTCCGCCGGGTCTGCACGGCCTGCGGCCGGGACGTGCCCTACGCCGACGTGGCCAAGGGCTATGAGCGGCCCGGCGGCGACGTGGTGATGCTGAGCGACGAGGAGCTGGCCAGCCTGCCGCGGGAGCGCACGCACCGGATTGAGGTGCTTTCCTTCATCCGGGCCCACCAGATCGATCCGATCCTGACGGCCCGCAGCTACTACCTTGAGCCGGAAGAATCGGCCACCCGGGCGTACCTCGTGTTCCGTGCGGCGCTGCAGCGCACCGGCAAGATCGCCATCGTCACGGTGACGCTGCGGCAGCGGGAGGCCCTGGCCGGGCTGCGCGTCCGGGACGGTGTCCTCGTGCTGCAGACCCTGCTGTGGCCCGGCGAGATCCGGGCCGCCGATTTCCCCTTCCTGGACGAGGACACCGAGCTCTTCCTGCCGGAACTGGCGACGGCGACGGCACTGATCGACGCGATGACGGAGGAGTTCGACCCGGCCGCGCAGCACGACCGCTACCGATCAGAACTGGAGGCCCTGATCAGAACGAAGGTCTCGGGCACACCGGAACAGGTCGCCCCGGACGACGAGCCCGGCGAGCCCGGCGAGCCCTCCGCGCCCAGCAACCTGGAGCCGGACCTCGCCTGGGCGCTGCGGGCCAGCCTGGCTGCGGCCAGATCCCGCCGGGCGCCAGTCTGACCGTCCCCCCATCCAATCTGACCGTCCCCCCATCCAACATGGGTGTTTTAGGTTAACGGCTGGTTTATTAACCTGAAGTCTCAGTGAACGGCGTGTTCACCTGGCGGGAGGCGGTCCATGGCACAGCCCATTCCGGCGTGGCCGGGGGAGTTCGTCAGCCTGGATGACGGCGAGGTCTTCGTGCGGACCGCGCCGGCGGTCCCGGGCGCCGGGTACGGGGCCGAGGCCGAGCCGGCGTTGTTCGTGCACGGTTTCGGTGGCTCGTCGGCCAACTGGACCGACCTCATGCACCTGCTGAGCACGCCCGGCGACGGCGCGGGTTTCGCGTGCGACGCGCTCGACCTGCCCGGCTTCGGGCACTCCCCGCCCGCCGAGGCGAGCTGCTCGGTGAGCGGCCAGGCGGCCACGGCGGCCGCCCTGATCGAACGGCGCGGCCGCGGTCCGGTCCACCTGTTCGGCAACTCCCTGGGCGGCGCCGTCTGCACCCGCGTCGCCGCGACCCGCCCCGACCTGGTCAAGACGCTCACCCTCGTCGCTCCCGCCATGCCGGACCTGTGGCTCCGCCCGGCCACCGCCCGCTTTCCCGCCCTGTGCGTTCCCAAGTTCGGCAGCTGGGTGCTGAGCCGGGCGCAGAAGATGTCCCCGCAGGCCCGGGTCGAGGCGACGATCGCGACCATCTATTTCGACGGCACGGGCGTGCATCCGGACCGTATCGCCGCGGACATCGCCGAGATCGAGCGCCGAGACCAGCTTGGATACGGCGGCGCGGTGCTGGTCCGCTGCGCGCGGTCCATCGTCGCGGAATACCTGCGCCGCGGCAGCGCCTCGCTGTGGCGCGACGCCGCGCGGGTCAGCGCTCCCGCGCTGATCATCTACGGCAGCCACGACCGGATCGTTGACCCCCGGATGGCCGGCCGCGCGGCGCGCACCTTCCGCCGGGCCCGGGTCGTCGTGCTGCCCCGGACCGGGCACGTCGCCCAGATGGAGCGCCCGGCCGCCGTGGTGGCCGAGTTCCGCCGGATGCTTACCGGGAATGAGCAACTGCCCGTCGCGGTTGTGTAGGCAAGGTGTCCCGTAGAGGCGCCGCACAGCCATAACGAGCCCCCATTAAGAGCGCACTGATCTGGAGAGCACCGTGTCGTTGCCACCCCTGGTCTCACCGGCCGACGAGCTCTCCGTGGACGAGGTGAAGCGCTACTCCCGCCACCTCATCATCCCCGACGTGGGGATGACCGGGCAGAAGCGGCTGAAGAACGCCAAGGTGCTGGTCGTCGGCGCCGGCGGTCTCGGCTCACCCGCTCTGCTCTACCTGGCCGCCGCAGGCGCCGGGACCCTCGGCATCGTCGATTTCGACGTCGTGGACGAGTCCAACCTGCAGCGCCAGATCATCCACGGAGTGTCGGACGTCGGCCGCCCCAAGGCGGAGTCCGCCCGCGACAGCATCCGCGAGATCAACCCCTACGTGAACGTGGTGCTGCACAAGGAGCGGCTCGACTCCGGCAACGCCATGTCGATCTTTGAGCCCTACGACCTCATCGTCGACGGCACGGACAACTTCGCCACCCGTTACCTCGTCAACGACGCCGCGGTCCTGCTCGGCAAGCCCTACGTGTGGGGCTCGATCTACCGCTTCGACGGCCAGGCGAGCGTGTTCTGGGCCGAGTACGGCCCGTGCTACCGCTGCCTGTACCCCGAGCCGCCGCCGCCCGGGATGGTGCCGTCGTGCGCCGAGGGTGGCGTGCTCGGCGTGCTGTGCGCGTCGATCGGGTCGATTCAGGTCAACGAGGCCATCAAGGTCATCACCGGGATCGGCGAGCCGCTCGTCGGGCGCCTGATGATCTACGACGCACTGGAGATGGCCTACCGGTCGGTCCAGGTCCGCAAGGACCCGGAATGCCCCGTGTGCGGCAAGAACCCGACGATCACCGAGCTGATCGACTACGAGGCGTTCTGCGGCGCGGTCTCCGAGGAAGCCCAGGAGGCGGCGCAGGGCTCGACGATCACCGCGCGCGACCTGAAGAACATGATGGACGCGCGCGATCCCATCTTCGTAGTGGACGTCCGCGAGCCGAACGAGTACGAGATCGTGTCCATCCCCGGCGCCACCCTGATCCCCAAGGGTGAGTTCGTCTCCGGCGCCGCCCTCGAGCGGCTGCCAAACGACAAGCGCATCGTGCTGCACTGCAAGAGCGGGGCGCGCAGCGCCGAGGCCCTCGCGATCGTGAAGGACGCCGGTTTCTCCGACGCCGTGCACGTCGGCGGCGGCGTCCTGGCCTGGGTCAGCCAGATCGACCCCAGCCTGCCGACCTACTGAGAGCGCCAATTAGCTCCGCCTGGACACCGGGGCGGGGCTGACGGGAGGCACGATCAGCATGAAACAGGCCTCAGCCTGCCCAGACCAGGCCGTACCATTCCCTTGTGCCGAACGAGCCGGATGCGTGGGGTAACGAGCTGCATTCGTTGCGTCATTCCCGTGCCGTCCGCCCGGCGCGCCGCCGGCCCCGGGGCGCCGGCACCACCGCCGCGCTGGCCGCCGCCATCTTCGGCGGGGCCGGCCTGATCGTCTCGCTGGCCGGGCTGGCCGTCCAGCTGCTGCCACGGCACTTCAGCGCCGCCCAGCAGCGGCAGATCATGGCGTGGCAGGTCAGCGAGCGGTGGCGGTCCCTCCCGGCCGGAGACATCTTTCCTGCCTCCGTCCCCTACCAGCTGCCCGCCGCGACGCTCGCCGGCCTGACCGGCGTGAACCTGGAGGCCGCCCGCGTCGGCATCGCCCGGCAGTCTTCCTGCGCCGACGGGGCCGACGCGGCCGTGGCGCGTCTGCTCGCCGCCGGCGGCTGCCAGGCGCTGCTGCGCGCGAGCTACACCGATGAGTCCGCCACCTATGTCATGACCGTAGGGGTCGCGGTGCTGTCCAGCGCGGAACAGGCGTCCGCCGCCCAGGCGGCGATCACGCGCGCGGGGGATGGCGGCGCCCTGGCCCCCGGCGTCCACGCGGTGGCGTTCGGCGGGACCCCGGCCGGCTTGTTCGGTGACGCGCAGCGCCAGATCTCCAGGAGCCTCGCGGCCGGCCCCTACGTCATCCTGTGCACCGCCGGGTACGCGGACGGCCGGCCCCGGGTCGCGATCGCACACGACCGGTACGCCGAGAGCGAGATGACCAGCGCCGCGCAGGGCGTGGCCCAGGCGGTCGCCAGCACCCTCGCCACCCCGCCGCCGCTGCCGTCCTGCCCCGGGGCCCCCGGATGCTGAGGCTCCGGGTGGCCGCCGCGCTCAGCCTGGCCGCGATGTGCGCCGGCGCGCTGGGCGCCCTGAGCACCGCACCGCCGGCGGCGGCAGACAGCGTCCGCGACGGCCAGCGGGACGTCCTGGCCATGCTGAACGTCCCGGCCGCGTGGGCTGTGAGCCGCGGACAGGGCGTCACCGTGGCCGTGCTGGACAGCGGCGTGCAGCCCACGGTCTCCGATCTGGCCGGCTCGGTGGTCGCCGGGCCGGACCTGACCGGGGTCAGCACCTCCCCGCGCAACGCCGACTGGGGTCAGCACGGCACCTGGATGGCGTCGATCATCGCCGGGCACGGTCACGGCTTCGGCGCGCAGGACGGCATTATCGGCATCGCCCCGGAGGCCAGGATCCTGTCCGTCCGGGTCATCCCGGACCGGGACGATCCCGGTTACAGCAGTTACGAGCGCGAACTGGAGGACCGGGTCCAGGACTCACTGGCCCAGGGGATACGGTACGCCGTCGATCACGGCGCGGGCGTTATCAGCATGTCCATCGGCTACGCCTCGCCCAGCGCCGGCGTCCGTTCGGCCCTGCAGTACGCGTACGGGCACGGCGTCGCGGTGGTGGCCTCCTCAGGCAACTCCGGTGACACGTCGACCGCCAGCCGGAACGGGTACGCGCCGCTCAAGTTCCCCGCCGACTACCCGGGCGTGATCGGCGTCGCGGCGGTGAGCAGCAGCGGAAGGGTGGCCGGATTTTCCAGCGACAACCTCTCCGTCGAGGTCGCCGCGCCGGGCGTCAACATCTCGGCCCAGGGCCGGGACGGGCAGTACTGGCTGGTGACCGGGACCAGCCCGGCGTGCGCGCTGGTCGCGGGCGTCGCGGCCCTGATCAAGTCGAGATACCCCGGGCTCGCGCCGGACCTGCTGGCCCGCGCGCTCAGCTCCACCACCCAGTTCCGGCCCGCGGGCGGTTACGACCAGCGGGTCGGCTTCGGCACGGTGAACGCGGCCGCCGCGCTGGCCGCCGCCGGCCAGCTCTCCACGCAGCGGGCCGCCGGAGTGGGGGCGACGTCGGCCATGGACTTCGGCGGCGGTCCGTCCGCGGTCCCCGCCGAGCCGGTCCGGCCGCGTGGCAGCGGGCAGCTCGTCCTCTTCGCCGTCCTGGCCCTGACCGCGCTCCTGCTGGTCGTGGCGGCGGTCAGCCGGCTCGCCGTGCTGAGCCGGATGCGCCGCCGCCAGCAACAGCCGCCGCCGTCCGCCACCGTGCCGTTCAGCGCAGCCAGCACGCAGGGCCCGCCAGGCTACCCGGTCTCCCGTGACTGACGCGCCCGCGGGCCCTGCGGGCCCTGCGCCGCTCGACGACCTCGCCAGCGACGTCCTCGACACGGTGGAGGCGATCCCGCCCGGCCACGTGATGTCCTACGGCGACATCGCCGAATACCTGGGCCGCGGCGGGCCCCGCCAGGTCGGCCGGGTCCTGGCCACCAGCGGCGGCGCGGTCCCCTGGTGGCGGGTCATCCGCGCCGACGGCTCGCTGCTGGCCGGGCACGAGCGTACGGCGCTGGACCACTACCGTGCCGAGGGCACCCCGCTCCGCTCCGCCGCCGGAGGCGCGCCAGGCAGTACCGGCATGGTCGGTACCGGCATGGTCAATGCTGACATGATCCGGGTCGATATGCGGCGCGCCCGCTGGCACGGCCCGCTGCCCCCGGCGCGGCGCTAGCCGAAAATCCTTCGGAATGTCAGTGGGCTCTGCTGGAATGCCGTTGAGATGGAAAGCACCTCACCCCCGGCGCACGCCGCCCACCCGTACCGGCTGGTCCGCCACCGGGCCGCGGCCGCCGCGCGGCTCAGCCTCGACGCCGCGCAGCGGCGGGTGGTCAGCCATTCCGGCGGCCCGCTGCTCGTGCTGGCCGGCCCGGGCACCGGCAAGACGGCCACCATCGTCGAGACCGTGGCGCACCGGATCGAGGACCGCGGCCTGGACCCGGCCCGGGTGCTGGTGCTCACCTTCAGCCGCAAGGCCGCCGGTGAACTGCGCGAGCGCATCGCGGGACGGCTGCACCGCACGATCAGGGAGCCGCTCGCGCTCACCTTCCACAGCTACGCCTACGCCCTTGTGCGCCGGGAGTTCGCGCTGCTGGGGGAGGAGCCGCCCCGCCTGCTGTCCGGGCCCGAGCAGCTGCTGGAGGTCCGCCGGCTGCTGCGCGGCGAGCTCGCCGACGGGGCCGCGTACTGGCCGGAGGCGCTCCGCCCGGCCCTCGCCACCCGCGGGTTCGCCGAGGAGCTGCGTGACTTCCTGCTCCGCGCCGCCGAACGCGGGATGGACGGGCGCCGCGTCGCCGCCCTCGGCCGCCAGCGCAGGCGCGAGGACTGGATGGCCGCCGGGCGATTCCTCGACCGCTACGCGGCGCGCTTCGACCTCGCACCCGTCGCCGCCTACGACTACGCGGAGATCGTCCGGATCGCCGCCGCCCTGCTGAGCCGGGCCGCGACCCGCCAGCGTGAGCGCCAGGCCTACGACCTCGTCCTGGTGGACGAGTACCAGGACAGCGACCCGGCCCAGGAATCGCTGCTGCGGGCGCTGGCCGGCGACGGGCGCGAGCTGATCGCCGTCGGGGATCCCGACCAGTCGATCTACGCCTTCCGCGGCGCCGACATCCGGGCCATCACCGAGTTTCCCGACCGGTTCCGCGCGGCCGATGGCCGTCCCGCCCCGGTCGTCGCGCTCGGCACCAGCCGTCGCAGTGGCCCAGCCCTCATCACTGCCTCCCGCCGGATTGCCCGGCACCTGCCGGGCGGGCACGCCGGCCACCGCGAACTGCGGGCCCGGCCCGGCGCCGAGCCCGGCGAGATCCGGATCGCGGTCGCGGAGAGCGCGAGCCAGGAAGCCGCGCTCATCGCGGACACGCTCCGCCGCGCGCACCTGGCTGGCGGGATCCCGTGGTCGTCGATGGCGATCCTGGTGCGCTCGGCGACCCGGCAGGTCCCGCTGCTGCGGCGGGCCCTGAGCGCGTCGGGGGTCCCGGTGGCCGTGGCCGGGGACGAGCTGCCGCTGCCCGAGGAACCGGGGACCAGGCCGCTGCTGACCCTGCTGCGCTGCGCGCTGAGGCCCGAGACGCTGGACGAGCAGACCGCCGCGGAGCTGCTCACCGGATCGCTCGGCGGCACCGACGCGCTCGGGCTGCGCCGCCTGCGCCGCTGGCTGCGCACCATAGCGGACGCGCCGCCCGCCAGTTCCCCGCCCGCCAGTTCCCCGCCCGCCAGTTCCCCGCCCGCCAGTTCCCCGCCCGCCAGTTCCCCGCCCGCCAGTTCTCCGCCCAGCGCAGCTCAGGGCGATCTGCTGGCCACCGCCATCCTGGACCCGCGCGAGCTGATCATGGTGCCGCGGCTGGTCGCGGCGCCCGCGGACAAGCTGGCGCGGCTGCTGTCCATCGCGCGCGACACGATCGCGGCCGGCCAGACCGCGGAGGAGGCTCTCTGGGCCGTCTGGGACGCGTCCGGCCTCGCCCCGGCCTGGCAGGCCGCCAGCGCCGCGGGCGGCCCGGCGGGGGCGGCGGCCGACCGGGACCTCGACGCCGTACTGGCCCTGTTCGACGCGGCCGCCCGGTTCACCGACACGCTGCCGCCCGGAGCGCCGGGCATGTTCATCGAGAGCCTGGCCGGCCAGGAAATCGCCGGAGACACGCTGGCCGAGCAGGCCACCCGGGACGAGGCCGTCCGCATCCTGACCGCGCACCGGTCCAAGGGCCTGGAGTGGGACCTGGTCGTGGTGGCCGGCGTCCAGGAAGAAACCTGGCCCGACCTGCGCCTGCGCGGATCCCTGCTGGGAACCGATGAGCTCGCCGACGCGGCGTCCGGCGTGGCCGCCGACTCCGGGGCCGCCGACGCGGCCGCCGCGGCGCTGGCGTCCAAGCTGCTGGCCGAGGAACGCCGGCTCTTCTACGTCGCGGTGACCAGAGCCAAGCGCACCCTCGTCGTCACCGCGGTCGGCGGCGACGGCGCCGACACCCGGCCGTCCCGGTTCCTGGCCGAGCTGGCCGGCGACGACATCGAGGTGGAACGGGCGTGCGCGCCCGGCCACCGGTGGCTGTCCCTGGCCGCGCTCACCGCCGATCTGCGCCGCGCCGTGGCGGACCGCTCCCGCCCGCTTCCGGTCCGCCGCGCGGCGGCCGCCGAGCTCGCCCGGCTGGCCGGCGCCGGGGCCCGGGGCGCCCATCCGGGACACTGGTACGCGCTCATGCCGCTGTCCGACGCCGGGCCCATCGCCACCGCCGGTGAGCAGGTCCGGCTGTCGCCCTCCCAGGTCGAGGCGTTCACCCGGTGCGGGCTCCGCTGGCTGCTCGAATCGGCGGCCGGCGCGGGCCGGTCCGATGTGCTGCGTCACCTCGGCACGGTCATCCACGCCGCCGCTGTGCTCGCGGCGGGCGGCGCCTCCGACGGCGAGATCGGCAGCCGGATCGACGACATCTGGCACCACCTCGACTTCGGCAGCGTCTGGTACAGCGCCAAGCAGCGCGAGCAGGCGGAGCGGATGGTGCGCAAGTTCCTCGACTGGCACGCCGCCAACCCGCGGGAGCTCATCGCGGTCGAGCAGTCCCTCCAGGTCCAGATCGGGCAGGTGCAGATCACCGGGCGGGTCGACCGGCTCGAGCGCGACGACCGCAGCCGGGCGGTGGTCGTGGACCTGAAGACCGGCAGCAGCGCGCCCCGCGAGGAGGACCTGGGCCGCCACCCTCAGCTGGGCGTCTACCAGCTCGCGGTGCTGCTCGGCGCGTTCGAGCGGTTCGGGCTCACCGACCCGGGCGGCGCCGAGCTCGTCCAGGTCGGCAAGGCGGCGCTCACCGCGCGGGTCAGGGTCCAGCCGCAGCGGGCGCTCGGCGACGACGACCATCCGGCCTGGGCCAAGGATCTGGTCGAGACCGTCGCGGCCGGGATGGCGGGCCCATTCTTCCAGGCCCGGGTGAATCCCGGCTGCCGGACCTGTCCGGTGGCGTCCTGCTGTCCGGTCAACGACAGCGGGACGCAGGTCCAGCCGTGACCGCCCGCTACACCCCGGAGCAGCTCGCGCGCGCCCTGGGTCTGCCCGAGCCGACGCCCGAGCAGTCCGCAGTGATCTCGGCGCCCGCCCAGCCCCTCGCGGTGATCGCCGGGGCCGGCTCGGGCAAGAGCGAGACCATGGCTGCCCGGCTGGTGTGGCTCGTCGCCAACGGCCTGGTCCGGCCCGATCGGGTGCTGGGACTGACCTTCACCCGCAAGGCGGCCGCCGAGCTCGCCGACCGGGTTCCGCGCCCGATTGGATAGGTTGCGCCGCTCAGGTCTTGCGGACACCGAAGACACGATCGGTGATCCGGTCATCAGCACCTACCACGCCTACGCGGGCCGGCTGGTCGGCGACCACGCACTGCGGGAAGGCCTGGAGCCGTCCATGCGGCTGATCACCCCCGCCGAGTCCTGGCAGCTGGGCGCGCGCATCGTCGCCGCCTACGACGGCCCCATGGGTGACGTCGGCTGGGGGCCGCCGACCGTGACCGCGGCCGTGCTCGCGCTGGCCGGCGAGCTGAGCGAGCATCTGCGCGACCCGGACGACGTGCGCGCGGTGAGCGGGTGGCTGGAAACCCGCCGTGCCGCTCTCGGCGGGCGCCTGCCGGCGTACGTGCGGAAGATGCAGGAGAGCCAGCGCGCCCGCGAGCAGCTGCTGCCCCTGGTGGCCCGGTACGCCGCGGCGAAGACCGCCCGCGAGGTGCTCGACCACGGCGACCAGATGGCGCTCGCCGCCCGGATCGCCGCCCGCCATCCGCAGGTCGGCCTGGCCGAACGGGGCCGCTACAACGTCGTCCTGCTCGATGAGTACCAGGACACCAGCCACGCGCAGCTGGTACTGCTGCGCGCGCTGTTCAGCGGCGGCCATCCCGTCACGGCCGTCGGCGACCCGTGCCAGTCGATCTACGGCTGGCGCGGCGCGAGCGCGGGAAACCTGCGGCGCTTCGCCCAGGACTTCCCGGTGCTGCCGCGGCCTTTCCGGCCCGGTGCGGCGGGCTATCCCGCGCCGGTGAAGCTGCTGTCGACGAGCTTCCGCAACGCCGGGCGGGTGCTGGAGGTCGCCGCGGTCCTGCAGGAGAGGCTGCGGGCCGAGGCGCCGGACGTGCCCCGGCTGGTGCCCGCCCCCGACCGGACCGGGCGCGGTGAGGTCGCCTGCGCCCTCCTCGGCACCATCGCCGCCGAAGCCGAATGGGCCGCGGCGCGGATCGCTGGCCTGCTGGCCCTGCCGCCAGGAACCGCGCCGGACGGCGCCCCGTGGCCGGACGGGCGCGACGCCCCGGTCCGCCCGTCCGACATCGCCGTGCTGTGCCGCAAACGGTCGCAGTTTCCCGCCCTGCGCCGCGCGCTCGAGACGCGCGGCATACCCGTCGAGGTCGTCGGGCTCGGCGGCCTGCTGACCGTGCCCGAGGTGCAGGACGTGGTGGCGACGCTGCGGGTGCTGAACGACGCGGCCGCCTCCGACGCGCTGGTCCGCCTGCTCACCGGGCCGCGCTGGCGGATCGGGCCGCGGGACCTGGTGGCGCTGGGCCGCCGGGCGCGCGCGCTCGCGCGCTCAGACCAGGCTGCACAGAACTCCCGGCCCGTCCCGGACTCCCGGCCCGTCCCGGACTCCCGGCCCGTCCCGGACTCCCGGCCCGTCCCGGACTCCCGGCCCGTCCCGGACTCCCGGCCCGTCCCGGACTCCCGGCCCGTCCCGGACTCCCGGCCCGTCCCGGACTCCGAGGACCCCCTGACTGAGGCGCTGACCGACCTGACCGCCGAGGCAGGCAGCCTCGTCGAGGGGCTCGACGATCTGGGCGAGGCGGCGCCCTACTCGCCGCCCGGATACGCCCGGTTCCGCACGCTGGCCGCCGAGCTCCGCGCGCTCCGCGGCCAGCTGAGCCGGCCGCTGCCGGACCTGATCGGCGAGGTGGAGCGCACCCTGGGCCTCGACATCGAGATCGCCTCCCGCCCGGGCGTCGACCCGCTGTCCGCCCGCGCCGATCTTGACGCGTTCGCCGACGCGGCCGACAAGTTCGCCGGGTCGCGGGAGGAACCGACGCTCGGGGCGTTCCTGGCCTACCTGGCCGCCGCGGAGACCGAGGAGTTCGGCCTGGAGACCGGGCGCGTGGGCGAGACGGACTCGGTCAAGCTGGCCACCGTGCATACCGCCAAAGGCCTGCAGTGGGCCGCCGTCCTCGTGCCCGGGCTCGCCGCCGGGGAGCGGGCGCAGGTCTTTCCCGCGCGCCCGCGGCTGTCGACCCGCTGGACGGACAACCCCCGGCTGCTGCCGTTCGGCCTGCGCGGCGACGCCACCGACCTGCCCGACCTGCGTGACCTGGACCCAGGCTCGCTCGACGCCTTCACCCAGCGCTGCGCCGACCGTGACCTGGCCGAAGAGCGCCGGCTCATGTACGTGGCCGCGACCCGCGCGGCGTTCTGGCTCGGTTGCTCGGGCTACTGGTGGGGCGAGGGCGCCAGCCGGCTCGGGCCGTCGCCGTTCCTCGATGAGGTGCGGATCGCCTGCGAAGGGGGCGCCGGGCGGGTGGACTTCTGGGCTCCGGCGCCCGCGCTGGACGCCGAGAACCCCGCGCTCGCCGAGCCCCCCGCCGCGGAATGGCCGGTCACCCCGGCCGGCGAACGCTACGAGGCGTTGTGCGAAGCGGCCGCGATGGTCACTGCCGCCATGCGGGGCGCCGCAGGCAAGGAGCACGACCACGCACGGGGCGCCCGGCCGGACGCCGCTGCGCCCGGGGCGGACGCCGCTGCACCTGGGCGGGACGACGCGGATCTGGCCGCGATGGACCCGGCCGACCAGGCGCTGGTCGCGGCGTGGCGGCAGGACGCGGACCTGCTGCTCACCGAGCGGGAGCGGCGGCGCGCCGAGGGTGGCCTGCGCGTCACCCTGCCCGGCCACCTGTCGGTCTCCGCGCTGGTGACGCTGGCCCGCGATCCGGCTGAGCTGGCCCGCCAGGTCCGCCGGCCCATGCCCCGGCCGCCGGCCCCGTACGCGCGCCGCGGCACGGCCTTCCACCGGTGGCTGGAGGAGCGCTTCGGCCAGCAGCGGCTGATCGACGCCGACGATCTGTTCGGCGCGGACGACGACGGCGACGCGGCCACCGGGACCGGCGCCGACCTCGCCGCCCTGCGCGACCGGTTCGAAGTCAGCGCCTGGTCCGGACGGTGGCCCCGCGAGGTGGAGGTGCCGTTCGAGACGCTGATCGGGGACCGGCTGGTCCGCGGGCGGATCGACGCCGTCTTCGACGACGCCGGCGACGGCACGTTCGACGTGGTGGACTGGAAGACGGGGCAGCCGCCCGGCTCGGCCGGTGAACAGCACGCCGTCGCGGTCCAGCTCGCCGCCTACCGGCTGGCCTGGGCCGCCCTGGCCGGTGTCCCGGTGCAACGGGTCCGCGCCGCCTTCCACTACGTCCGGCCCGGCCTGACCGTCCGCCCCGCCGACCTGCTCGACGAGGCGGGCCTCGCCGCCCTCATCGAGGCCGTCCCGGCCGAGGCCTGATCAGCGCACGCTGGCGGGTGGCGGCCGAGCCACGCGACGAGCAACCGGCTCAGGAACGCAGGTACCGCTCGACGGTCTCGACCTTGGACGTGAGGCTGTCCGTGACGCCGGGCCGCAGGTCGGCCTTGAGCACCAGGCTGACGCGGGGCGCCCGGGCCGCGACCGCGTCCACCGCCCGCTTGACCACGGCTATGGTCTCGTCCCAGTCGCCCTCGACGGTGGTGAACATCGCGTCGGTCCGGTTGGGCAGGCCACTCTCGCGGACCACCCGGACCGCCTCCGCGACGATTTCCCCGACGCCTTCGCCGGTACCGAGCGGCGTGATCGAAAACGCGACGAGCATGGGAGCCCCCAGAATGGTTGACGAAAGTCAGGTGACCCGCTGACCCGCTGACCCGCGGGCTAGCGCTGACTCGCAGGCTAGCCCGACGACGGCACAGGCCCCACGGGGGCTGGGCCGGCGCGACAGGGGAGGCGACCCGGAAGTTGCGGAGCGTGCGAGCCAGAGTATGAGCGTGTAACATGATTAACATGTCGCGATGGTATTGGCGCTTTGCGCTGGCTCCAGGTGTAGCCGGCCGCGTCCGCCACCGCTGACCACCACCTGGAGCCAGAAAGACAGAGGCAACTGCCTCTGTCTTTGTCATGTACGGGCAGGCTGGCTCCCGGGGCGCGGGTGTCGGTCCCTGTGATTAAGGAGACGCGCGATGCCCCATCACACTAGCGATACACGCATCCTGGGCTACGAACCCTTGCTGGCGCCCGCGGCGCTGCTGCAGGAGCTTCCGCTGGGGCGGGCCCGGGCCAACACCATCGAGCAGGGCCGCGCGGATGTCCGTACGGTGCTGGACATGGCCGACGACCGCCTGCTGGTGGTGGTCGGCCCGTGCTCGGTCCACGACCCCGTGGCCGCGATGGACTACGCGCGCCGGCTCGCCGGGCTGCGGCGCTCGCTGGAAGCCGAATTGCTCATCGTGATGCGGGTGTACTTCGAGAAGCCACGTACGGTGACCGGATGGAAGGGCCTGATCAACGATCCGGCCCTGAACGGCAGCTACGACGTGCACCGCGGCTTGCGCACCGCGCGGCGCCTGCTGCTGGACGTGGTGGAGCTTGGCCTGCCGGTCGGGTGTGAATGGCTGGACCCGGTCACCCCGCAGTACATCGCGGACGCCGTGGCCTGGGGTGCGATCGGCGCCCGGACCACGGAAAGCCAGGTGCACCGTCAGCTCGCCTCCGGGCTGTCGATGCCGGTGGGCTTCAAGAACGGCACCGACGGGGACGTTCAGGTGGCGATCGACGCGTGCCGGGCGGCCGCGGCCCAGCACACCTTCTTTGGCGTCACGCCGGCCGGCGCCGCCGCCGTGGTGACCACGGCCGGGAACAGCGAGTGCCACATCATCCTGCGCGGCGGCCGCTCCGGGCCCAACTACTACTCTGAGGACGTATCGGCCGCGCTGGACGCGGTCAGCAGGGCGAAGCTGCCCCGGCGCCTGATGGTTGACGCCAGCCACGGGAACAGTGAGAAGGATCACCGTCGCCAGCCCGTGGTGGCGGACGCGCTGGCGGACCAGATCGCCTCTGGCGAGCAGGGCATCGTCGGCGTGATGCTGGAGAGCTTCATCCAGGCCGGGAACCAGGCGCCGGGCGACCCGTCCGGGCTGGTCTACGGTCAGAGCATCACCGACGCGTGCATGGACATCGGCGTCACCGCGGAGGTCCTCAACCAGCTGGCGGCCGCGGTCCGCCGCCGCCGTGACCTGCAGCCGGAGGCCGCCGCGCGCTCGTGGGCGGCCGCGTCCGCCTGACCGCGATCCGGTGCGCTGGCACAGCCGGGGCCGGGCAGCCCGTACACTAAAC
Organism: uncultured Actinomycetes bacterium; assembly: GCA_963805255.1. GTDB lineage: Bacteria > Actinomycetota > Actinomycetes > Streptosporangiales > Streptosporangiaceae > Bog-532. The sequence continues at coordinate 17,872 of CAWDTK010000024.1, read as the reverse complement.
GGACATCATCGCGGCGGGCGACTTCCTCGTTCCCGGCGACGGCAGCCCCGCACGATGTCCTGGCCGCAATGTGGGGGCCCCTGGTTGGCGGGCAGTTTCATAGTGCTGGACGGGGACCATGCTGACGACGCGTCAGCCCGCGGTACCTCCAGCCGGATCTATCCGGAGGTAGCCGATGGGCCTTGGACCGAATGAGCACCGCCTGCTGGGCCAGATCGAACGGGCGCTCCGCGGTTCGGACCCGAAGCTGGCGGCCAAGCTCGCCACCTTCAACCATCTCACCTTTCACGAGGCGATGCCGCCGCGGGAGCGGTTGCTGCATCCGCCGTCCCGGGTGGTCCGCTTCGCCCCCGTGGCCGTGGCGGCGTTCGTGGTGTTCATGATCTTGATTTCGGTCACCGTGCTGAGCCGCATCGGCCCGGCCAAGGGCAGTGCCGGCGCCGCGTGCGGGATCGCCTGGGTGCAGGGCTGCCAGGCTGGGGAAGCGTCCCTGCACGCCGTGCACGGCGTGGTCAATGCCCGGCGATGACGCCAGAGGGGCAATTCAGGCCGGGTTTTTCGCTCCGGAGCCGGTAGAAACGCCGCTGGCTGGTTAACAGGGTCATGGTCACCGCGTCGCCAGCCTCATTCCGCTGATGATGGAGGCATGCCTGCTGGCGCCGATGGTTCCCTCTTCGCCGTTTCCGGCCACTCCCCGCCGCCCGTCCGGTGACGGGCCCGGCGTGGCAGCGGGCGACCAGGCCGATCTGGCTAGAGTTGCCTTATGGATGCTCGTACCTACGTCGAGGCGAACGCGAGCGGCTTCTTCGAGGAGCTCAAGGCGTGGCTGGCCATCCCGTCGATTTCGGCGGATCCCGCGCGCCGCGATGATGTCCGGAAATCCGCCGAGTGGCTCACCGCTCGCCTCCGGGAGACCGGGTTCCCCGTGACCGAGATCTGGGAAACAGGCGACACCGCCCCCGGCGCCGGGCAGCCGGCCGTCTTCGCCGAGTGGCCCGCCGGGGACCCGTCTGCCCCGGCCGTGCTGGTCTACGGCCATCACGACGTGCAGCCGGTCGAGCCGCTGGACGAATGGCGCAGTCCCCCGTTCGAGCCGGCCGAAGACGGCGGGCGGCTGCTGGGGCGCGGCGCCTCCGACGACAAGGGACAGGTGCTTTTCCACGTGCTCGGGCTGCGCGCCGGCCTCGCCGCGTCCGGCCGCGCGGCACCGCCGGTCACCCTCAAGCTGCTGATCGAGGGCGAGGAGGAATCCGGCTCACCGCACTTCGCCGGCCTGCTGCGGCGGGAGCGGGCCCGGCTGGGCTGCGACGTCATCGTGGTCAGTGACACCACGATGTGGTCCGAAGAGGTCCCGTCGATGTGCACCGGGATGCGGGGGCTGCTTGACGCCCAGATCGACCTGACCGGACCGGACCGCGACCTGCATTCGGGATCGTTCGGCGGAGCGGTGCCCAACCCGCTGCACGCCCTCGCCGCGCTGCTGGCCGGATTGCACGATGCGGCGGGGCGGGTGACGCTGCCGCGCTTCTACGATTCCGTGCTCCCGCTCGGCGACGCCGAGCGCGACCTGTTCGCCCGGCTCCCGTTCGACGAGAAGACCTGGCTCGCGGAGGCGGGTGACAGCCGTGCCGCCCGCGGCGAGGAGGGCTTCACGACCCTGGAACGGGTCTGGGCCCGCCCGACGGCCGAAATCAACGGGATGTTGGGCGGGCACACCGGGCCCGGCACGAAGACGATCATCCCGCACGCGGCGCACGCCAAGCTTTCGTTCCGGCTCGTCGCGGATCAGGACCCGGCCGACGTGGCGGCGGCGCTGCGGGAGTACGTGTCCGGCCACACCCCGCCCGGTATCGAGGCGAGGGTGACCTTCGCCGGTCCGGGCGCGCGGGCCTCCCATTCGCCGATCGACTCGCCCGCGGTCCGCGCCGGGCGCCGCGCGATGGGCCGGGCTTTCGGCCGCGACATCCTGTTCACCCGGGAAGGCGGCAGCGGTCCCGAGGCCGATCTCGCGGAGATCCTCGGCGCGCCGCTCGTCTTCATCGCGGTCGGCCTCGACTCCGACCGCATCCACGCGCCGAACGAGAAGGTGGAGATGGACCTCCTGCTCAAGGGGGCCGAGGCGGCGGCGTACCTGTGGGACGAACTCGCGGCCACCGAGCTGGGATCCAGCGCCGAGCCGTGTCCGTGACGGGCTTCCGGGAACTCGGCCGGCTGGTGCTGGCCCGCGAGGGCGTCGACCGGGCGATGGAACGCCGGGCCGACCCGGCCTGGCTGGCCGCGGCGTGCGCTGGCCCGCGCACCCGCGTGCTGGTGGTCGACGCGGGGACGGCGCTGGTGCGGTTCACCGAGGGCGGTGCGGATCTGGTGTTCGTCTCCCCGGCCGAGGCGCCACCGGGCGTCCGCTTCCTGCTCGGGATCGACGCCGCCGGCGTCGTGTACTTCGGCGTGGACGCCCCGCTGGACCGCGGGATCCCGGACGGGCAACGCGCGCCCGACGGCGCCGGCGTGCGCCCGGCCTCGCTGCGCCAGGTGGGATCGCTGCTCGGCGACCGGGACGCCGGGCTGCTTACCCACGCGATCGCCCTCGCGAACTGGCATGACACGCACACGCACTGCCCGATCTGCGGCACGCCGACCACGGTGAACCCCGGCGGGCACTCGACCACCTGCCCGAACGACGGCACCGAGCATTTCCCGCGCACCGATCCCGCGGTCATCATGCTCGTCACCGATCCCGCCGACCGCTGCCTGCTGGCCCGCAATAAGGCGTGGCCGGAGCGGCGGGTGTCCATCCTGGCGGGTTTCGTCGATCCCGGGGAGTCGGCTGAGCACGCCGTCGCCCGCGAGGTCAGCGAGGAAACCGGTATCACGGTCGGCCGGGTGACCTATCTCGGCAGTCAGCCGTGGCCGATGCCGAGGAGCCTGATGCTCGGCTTCCATGCGTTCGCCGAGAGTGGCCAGGACATCCGCGTCGATGCCGAGGAGATCGGCGAAGCGCACTGGTACACCCGCGGGCAACTGCTCAAGAGCCTGCAGGCGTGCGAACTGGCCCTGCCGCCGCCGGTCTCGATCGCGCGCCAGATCATCGAGGCCTGGTATGGCGGCGAGCTTCCGGACGGCGCCCGCTTCGAGTAGCGGCGCGCCTCGAAGCGGGCGCCGTCCGGGGGCAGCCGGGGGTAGACGCTGGGGGCCGGCTTCAAGTAGAAAGTCACTGGGGGTCTGGCTTCTATGGTGCGGTGAAGCTGGAGGCGCTGTTTCTTGATTAAGGCGACCTATTTAGTAGGCTATACCTTCGTGACCACCTCTACCCGCTTGGTGCGGCGCGGCCACGTGGACTTCGTCCGTGTCGCCAGCGCCCAGTGTCCGCCGCTGCGCTGACCGTCGGCCGTTTCCCGCGGAGCGGCCGCAAGGACATCCCGGACCGGGTGCTTCCCGTACATATAGAGGCCGCTCCCGAAGCGAAGGAGTCACACATGCCGTCCAACCTGCTCGCCGCCGCGCGAGTGATTCAGATGCCAGCTCCCGCCCCGCAGAGACGCGCCCCCGAGCCGGACCGGCCGGCCGCGGGACCGCTGCCAGAGCGGGTCCGTTCCCGGGAAATCCTGCGGGCCGGGGAACCGGCCCCCGCCGAGGCGGAGGCCGGGGAACTGGCCGGCGCCGAGGCGGCCCTGCTGCCCGCCGAGCTGAAACAGCTGATCAGGCCGGCCGGGACCAGCGGCGCGGAGGGCACGCTGCTGGCGGTGGTCCCGATCCCCGGCACGGACAGCTCGCTGGCGGTCATCGGCTACGCCGTCCCCGCCACGCCGGCCGGCAACACCGGCGCCGGCATCGCCGCCGTTCCGCAGCGGCCGGACGGGGGCCTGGTCGTCGACCACGCGCGGCGCTGCATCTGGCTGAGCGGGGAAGAAGTTGAGCTCACCTACCAGGAGTTCGAGTTGCTGGCATTCCTGAGCGCCAACCCGGTCCAGGTTTTCAGCCGCGCCGATCTGCTCCACCGCGTGTGGGGCCAGTTGCCGAAGTCCCGCACCCGGACCGTTGACGTGCACGTCAGCCGGCTGCGGCGCAAGCTCGGGCCGACCTACGGCCCGTGCCTCACGACGGAATACCGGGTCGGCTACCGCTTCGATCCCGCGCTGAGCACGGCGCGGTAAAGCTCAGGAAAACGGTCATGCTCAGGAAACCGGCGGGGTGTCCCCGGCGTCCGCGCCGTGCTTTTCCAGATAGTCGATGTACAGGGGGCGCAGCGCGTCCGCGGTCTTGCCCTCACCGGAGCCCAGCGCGTCGGTGATCAGCGCGGATATGCGGTACATGTCGGCGCCAGAGCGTCCGGGGTTGCCCTCGATCGCTTCGGCCGCCGGGATCTCGCGCAGCAGCCTCCACAGGAACCCGACGTCCATGTGATGCTTGGCCCGGCGCATGGCCAGATCGTGAAGCTCGTGGGAGGACATGGCCTCCAGATCGCTGCGGCTCGGCACACCGGATACCTTACCCGCCGGTTTGCATGGCCCGGTGCCGGCATCGCTGCGGCTCGGCACACCGGATACCTTACCCCCGCCGGGCCGGACCCCCGCCGGGCCGGACCCCCGCCGGGCCGGACCCCCGCCGGGCCGGTCGCCTCGCCTACCATGGGCCAGTGCCCGAAGACAGCGCGACGTGCGTGTTCTGCGCCATCATCAGGGGCGAGAAGAAGGCGGAGATCATCCACGAGACCGAGCACCTCATCTCGTTCCTGGACCACCGGCCACTGTTCCGCGGGCACACGTTGCTCGTGCCGAAGGCTCACGTCCGGCTGCTCAGCGATCTGCCAGCCGACCGGGTCGGGGAGTTTCTCCTGGAGGCGCAGCGGCTGGAGCGCGCCGTGGAGACCGGGCTGGGCGCCGACGGGTCGATGATCCTCATCAACAACGTCATCAGCCAGTCGGTGCCGCACCTGCACCTGCATGTCATCCCGCGAAACCGCAAAGACGGCCTGCGCTTCTGGCTCGGCCCGCGTCACCCGTACGACGCCGGCCACCCGGCCAGCGCCTACGCCGAGAAGATCAGGGCGGCGCTGCCGCCGTTTCCCTGACCAGCGGGGACAGTGCGCGGCGGGGCCAGGGCACTGTGACCTGTATCAAGTTGAGGCATGATCGGGCTGTGACCGGGCAGACGCTCAACATGGTTTTCGACTCTGCCGAACCGACCGGGCACGGCACGGCGCCGGGTAACCACATGCCCGGTGAGCGCCCGGCCGGCGGCCATCCCCACCTGCACGGCAGGCCCGTGTCCTGGGTGCTGGTGGGCGTCCTCATCGTCGCCTTCACCGCCGGCGGGCTGGCCATCGTGGACCACCTGTGGTGGCTATTCTGGGTGTGCCTGGGCACCACCGTCGTCTCGGTGCCTGCCGGGAAGGTCATCGGCATCATGAGCGACACGGTCCTCACCGGCGATCCGTCCCTGCAGGCCGGCCGGGAAGGCGACGTGGCTGAGGACGCCGGCTCGGCCGTGCATCCGGGCGTGGACGCCGCCGGCGTGCCGTGTGCCGTCGGCTGACCCGTGCTGTGCGGGCCGCCGGACGGCCCTATGCTGCCCTCAGTACCGGCCGCCCGGGCGGCCTGACGTCAAAGGAGTTACCCATGCCGCCATGGCCTGGCACGTCATATCCCCTCGGAGCCGTCTACGACGGTGCGGGCACCAACTTCGCGCTGTTCTCCGAGGTGGCCGAGTCCGTCGAACTGTGCCTGTTCGGCAGTGGCGGTAAGGAGACCCCGGTCCGGCTCAACGAGGTCGACGGCTTCGTGCACCACTGCTACCTGCCCGGTGTCGGGCCCGGCCAGTATTACGGCTACCGGGTGCACGGCCCTTACGATCCCGGCCAGGGCCAGCGCTGCAACCCGGCCAAGCTGCTGCTCGATCCCTACGCCAAGGCGGTCACCGGCGAGCTGGACTGGGACGAGTCGCTGTTCGGTTACCGTTTCGGTGCGCCGGATGAGCGGAACGACGCCAACTCCGCGCCGCATATGTGCAAGGGCGTCGTGGTCAACCCGTTCTTCGACTGGGCCAACGACCGGCCGCCGCGCATCCCGTACAACGAGACGGTCATCTACGAGGCCCACGTCAAGGGGCTGACCATCCGCCACCCCGGCGTGCCCAAGGATCTGCGCGGTACCTACGCGGGCATCGCCCACCCCGTCATCATCGACCACCTGACCCGGCTGGGTGTGAACGCGGTCGAACTGATGCCGGTCCACCAGTTCCTGACCGACAAGGTCCTGGCCGAACGCGGCCTGCGCAACTACTGGGGCTACAACACCATCGGCTTCTTCGCCCCGCACGCCGCCTACGCCGCCGCCGGCGACGGGAACCAGGTGCAGGAGTTCAAGGCGATGGTCCGCGCGCTGCACGAGGCGAACATCGAGGTGATCCTCGACGTGGTCTACAACCACACGGCCGAGGGCAACCACCTGGGGCCCACCCTGTCCTTCCGGGGCATCGACAACGCCGCGTACTACCGGCTGGCGGACGACGACCCGCGGTACTACACGGACTACACCGGCACCGGCAACTCGCTGAACGTGCGGCACCCGCACTCGCTCCAGCTCATCATGGACTCGCTGCGCTACTGGGCGACGGAGATGCACGTCGACGGCTTCCGCTTCGACCTCGCCGCGACCCTGGCCCGGGAGTTCTACGACGTCGACCGGCTGGCGGCGTTCTTCGACGTGGTCCAGCAGGACCCCGTGATCAGCCAGTCCAAGCTCATCGCCGAGCCGTGGGATGTCGGTCCCGGTGGTTACCAGGTCGGCCAGTTCCCGCCGCTGTGGACCGAATGGAACGGGAAGTACCGGGATACGGTCCGCGACTTCTGGCGCGGCGAGACCGCCACCCTCGGCGAGTTCGCGTCCCGCATCACCGGCTCCTCGGATCTGTACCAGCACGACGGCCGGCGGCCGTACGCGTCGATCAACTTCGTCACCGCGCACGACGGCTTCACCCTGTACGACCTCGTCTCCTACGACCACAAGCACAACGACGCCAATGGCGAGGGCAACCGGGACGGCGCGGACGACAACCGGTCGTGGAACTGCGGGGTGGAAGGCGACGCCGACGACCCGTCCGTGCTCGAGCTGCGGCACCGGCAGCAGCGGAACCTGATAGGCACCCTGCTGCTGTCCCAGGGCGTGCCGATGATCCTCGGCGGCGACGAGACCGGCCGCACCCAGCACGGCAACAACAACGCCTACTGCCAGGACAACGAGCCGTCCTGGTTCGACTGGTCGCTGGCCGAGCCGAACGGCGGGCTGGCGGCGTTCACCGCGGCGCTGTCGGACTTCCGCCGGACGCACCCGGTGTTCCGGCGCCGGCGGTTCTTCGCCGGGCGGCCCGGCCGGCACGACGACAGCCTCGGTGACATCGCCTGGTTCAGCGCCGGCGGGACGGAGATGTCGGACGCGGACTGGGACACCGACATCGCCCGCTGCCTGATGGTCTTCCTGAACGGGCAGGCCATCACGGACGTGGACACGCGCGGGGAGCGGGTCACCGACGGCTCGTTCCTGCTCTGCTTCAACGCCGCCCCCGAGGACGTGGACATGGTGCTGCCCAGCGGCGACTACGGTAAGAAGTGGGCGGTCGTGCTGGACACCGCGACCGGTGAGGTGCCAGCCGGCCTGCACGGTCCCGGGGCCCTGGCCCAGCCGATCGGCGCGGTGACGGCCGGCGCCGGCTACGACCTCCTGGAGGGGGCCCGGACCGTGGAAGCCAAGGCCACGCTGAAGGTCACCGGGCGGTCCCTGGTCGTGCTCCAGCGCAGCGAGCCGGCCGAGTGACATCCCCGGCCTCCACCTACCGGGTCCAGCTCGGGCCGGACCTCACCTTCTCCGGTGCTACGGAGCTGATCCCCTACCTGCGCGATCTGGGCGTCGGCGCGACGTACACCTCCCCGGTGCTGGCCGCCACGCCCGGTTCCACCCATGGCTATGACGTGGTTGATCCCACCATTCCGAGTCCGGCCCTGGGCGGCCAGGACGCGTTCGCGCAGCTCACGGAGGAGCTCAAGGCCGCGGGCCTGGGGCTGGTCGTCGACATCGTGCCGAATCACATGGGCATCGCGGTACCCGCGGCCAATCCGTGGTGGTGGGACGTGCTCCGGCTGGGCCGCGAATCGCCGTACGCCCGGTTCTTCGACATCGACTGGGATCGCGCGCCTATCATGGTGCCGGTCCTGGCCGATGCCGGCGCCGTCGCCGACCTGACCATTACCGGCGGCCAGCTCGCCTACCACGACCTGCGGTTCCCCATGGCCCCCGGCACCGAAGGCGGCACGCCGCAGCAGGTGCACGAGCGGCAGCACTACCGGCTCGCGGACTGGCGCCGGGCGAACAGCGAGCTGAACTACCGCCGGTTCTTCGACATCACCACGCTCGCGGCCGTGCGGGTCGAGGACCCGGAGGTCTTCGAGGCGACGCACGCCGCTGTGCTGGGCTGGGTGGCGGCGGGGCAGGTCACCGGACTGCGCGTCGATCATCCCGACGGCCTGGCCGACCCCGGCGCCTACCTGCGGCGGCTGGCGGCGGAGGCGCCGTCGGTGTGGCTGGTGGTGGAGAAGATCCTCGGCCCGGACGAAGCGCTGCCGGCCCGGTGGCCGGTGGACGGCACCACCGGCTACGACGCCCTCCGGCTGGTCTGCGGGCTGTTCGTCGACGGCGGCGGCGAACCCGCGCTCACCGCGTTCGCCGCGGAGGAATGCGGCTACCAGGACCTGCGCGAGATGGAGTACTCCGCCAGACGCTGGGTGGCCGAACATATCCTGCGCGCGGAGGTCCGCCGGATCGCGCGGGTCGTCGGCCGGGTCATCCCCACTAAGCAGATCGAGCCCAGGCAGGCTGAGCAAGCGGTGATCGAGCTGCTCGCCGGCTTCCCCGTCTACCGCTCCTACCTGGCCGACGGCGAGACGGACGCGCTGCGGGCCGCCGCCGCCGAGTCGTCCCGGCGCCAGCCCAGGCTGGCCGGGGCGATCGAGGCCCTGGTGCGGCAGATGACCAGCAACCGGGACGGCGAGCTGGCCGAGCGGGTCCAGCAGACCGCGGCGATGGTGATGGCCAAGGGCGAGGAGGACACGGTCTTCTACCGCTACAACCGGTTCATTGCGCTGAACGAGGTCGGCGGTGACCCTGGGCGGTTCGGTGTACCGCCGGAGGAGTTCCACCGCCGGGCCCGCCGGGCCGACGCCGGCGACCACCCCCGCTCGATGACTACGCTGTCCACGCACGACACCAAGCGCTCGGAGGACGTGCGGGCCCGGCTGGCGGTGCTGTCCGAGCTGCCCGGCGAATTCGCCGACGCGGTGCGACGGTGGTCGGCCCGCGCCGGCCTCCCCGAGCCGACGCTGAACCTGCTCGCGTGGCAGTCGCTGGTCGGTGCGTGGCCGATCACCCCGGAACGGCTGGGCCGGTACCTGGAGAAGGCGTCGCGGGAGGCCAAGATCGCGACCAGCTGGACCGAGCCCAACACGGCCTTCGACGCGGCGGTGACCGCCTGGCCGAAGGCGGTTCTCGCCGACGCCGGGCTGGCCGCGGACGTTGCGCAGTTCGTCGCGCTGGTGCGCCCCCCCGGCTGGTCGAACTCGCTGGGCCAGAAGCTCGTCCAGCTCGCCATGCCCGGCGTGCCCGACCTCTATCAGGGCAGCGAGCTGTGGGACCTGTCGCTGGTCGACCCCGACAACCGCCGTCCGGTCGACTTCGCGCACCGCCGGGACCTGCTGGCGCGCATCGACGCGGGCTGGCGGCCTGACGTGGACGAGTCCGGCGCGGTCAAGCTGCTGGTGGTGACGCGGACGCTGCGGCTGCGCCGGGATCGCCCCGAACTGTTCGACGGCTACCGCCCGCTTTGGGCCGAGGGCCCGGCCGCCGGTCACGTGGTCGCGTTCGCCCGGGGCGGCGGCCCACTGGTGGCCGTGGCCACCCGCCTCCCGCTGACCCTGCAGCGCACGGGCGGCTGGCGGGGAACCGCCCTGCCGTTGCCCCGCGGCCCGGGGCCGTGGACGGACGTCCTCACCGGGCAGACCGTCCCGGCCGGGACCGTTCCGCTGGATCGGCTGCTCGGCCGCTATCCCGTCGCCCTGCTCGTCGGAGGCGCCCAGTGATCCCTGGTGCAGTGTGGGCCCCGGACCGTCAGCGGGTCCGGATGCGCGCCGGTGATCAGACCTTCGAGATGTCGCGGGACGACCGCGGCCGGTGGCACGCGCCCGAGCCGCTCGTTCCGGGCACCGACTACGCCTACCTGCTCGACGATGACGACACGCCGCTGGCGGATCCGCGCTCGCAGTGGCAGCCGTACGGGGTATTCGGGCCGTCGCGGGCCTACGACCACTCCGCGTTCCACTGGACCGACGCCGGCTGGACGGGCCGCGCGCTGCCGGGATCGGTCCTGTACGAGCTGCATATCGGGACGTTCACCCCCGGCCGGACGTTCGACGCGGCCATCGAGCGGCTGGACTACCTGGCTGGCCTGGGCGTCGACCTGGTCGAGGTGATGCCGGTCAACGCGTTCGACGGCACGGCCGGATGGGGCTACGACGGCGTGCTGTGGGGCGCGGTGCACGAGCCGTACGGCGGCCCGGACGGATTCAAGCGGTTCGTGGACGCCTGCCACGTCCGCGGCATGGGCGTGCTACTGGATGTGGTCTACAACCACATCGGCCCGTCCGGTGCGTTCCTGGACCGCTTCGGCCCGTACTTCGCCGGCCAGAACCAGTGGGGCGCCGCGCTCAACGTGGACGGCCCCGGCTCTGATGAGGTCCGGCGCTACGTGATCGACAACGCGGCCGGCTGGCTGCGGAATTTCCACCTGGACGGGCTCCGGCTGGATGCGGTGCACGCGATCGTGGACCGCCGCGCCATACCGCTGCTGGAGGAACTGGCCGCCGAGGCCGACGCGCTGTCCGCCGGAGTGCGGCGGCCGCTGAGCCTGATCGCCGAATCGGATCTGAACGACCCCAGGCTGGTCACCTCCAGAGAGGCGGGCGGATACGGGCTGACCGCCCAGTGGTCCGACGACATCCACCACGTGCTGCACGTGGCGCTGACCGGTGAGACCCACGGTTACTACCGGGACTTCGCCGCACCGGGAGCGCTCGCGGCCACGCTCCGTTCGGCATATTTCCACGCCGGCACGTGGTCATCGTTCCGTGGCCGGACCCACGGGCGGCCGGTGGACGCCCGCCGGATTCCGGGCAGCCGGTTCGTGTGCTACCTGCAGGACCATGATCAGGTCGGTAACCGGGCGCTGGGCGACCGGCTGTCGGCGACCGTGCGCCCCGGTCTGCTCGCCTGCGGCGCGGCCATCGTGCTCTGCTTGCCCTACACGCCCATGATCTTCATGGGCGAGGAATGGGCCGCGAGCACCCCGTGGCAGTTTTTCGCCTCCTTCCCGGACCCCGGCCTGGCCGAGGCCGTGCGCCACGGGCGCCGGTCGGAGTTCGCGGCCTTCGGCTGGGGGGAGGAGGAGATCCCGGATCCGCTGTCACCGGCCACCGTCGAGCGGAGCACGCTGGACTGGAAGGAACCGTCCGCCCCGCAGCACCGGTTCATGCTGGAGCTGTACCGCGGGCTGATCGCGCTGCGGCACCGGCACCCGGAGCTCGCCGACCCGCGGCTGGATGAGTTCACGGTGCAGACCGGCCCCGGCGGGCGATGGCTGGTGCTGCACCGGGGCACCCTCCGGGTGATCTGCAACCTGGCCGGCGAGGTCGACAACGTCCGGCTGGACCGCCCGGTCGGCATCGTCCTGCTGGCTTCGGCGGAGGTGACCCACTCGGGGCACATCCTGAAGATGCCGCCGGAGTCCTTCGCCGTCGTCACCACCGCGGACACGGAAAAGCCGCCGTCAGCCCGCGACCTCGCCGCCGTCGAGTGACGGGCCGCCGTGGCGCCCGGGCTCTTCGCCCAGCATGACCGCGCCCAGGTACTGGCCGGGGATCGCGAACGCGTCCACCAGCGTCTGGGCGTGCGGGCGCAGCCGCTCGCACAGGCCGTTGACGGCACTGGTCACGGACTTGGCCCGGGTCGCGGTCAGCCGGCCGTGCGCCAGGAACCACGCCAGGTCCGCCTCGATGGTGGCCAGCACGTACAGGTCGCAGACGCGGCCCAGCAGCGCCCGGGCGTCCGGGCCGGGGCAGCGGTCCACGGCCCGCGACAAACGCCTCCAGCACGATCCGGTCGACATGCGCCCGCGCCGTGCCCAGCAGGTGGTCCTGGGCGTCGTTGACCAACGCGAACGGATCGCTTGCGCCGGCGGCGCGCCGTAGCCGGCGGGCGAGACCCTCGAGCATGTGCTGCTCCCGGTCCTCCAGAGCCCGGACCTGCCAGGCCCGGTCGAAGAGCACCGCCTCGCCGTCGCGGCCCGGGCCCGCGGCCAGCAGACGCTCGATGACGCCGCGTGCCGCGGTCCGCTCCATGACGGAGCCGGCGAACTGCTCGGCGATGGCGCGTACGGTGGCCAGCGTGCCGAGATCCTCGAAGTCGCTCCGGTAGCTGGTCAGCAGGCCCTTGGCCACCAGCTGCAGCAGGACGGTGTTGTCCCCCTCGAACGTGGTGAACACGTCGGTGTCCGCCTTGAGCGTGGTCAGCAGGTTCTCCGCCAGGTAGCCCGCGCCCCCGCAGGCTTCGCGGCACGCCTGGATGGTAGCGGTCGCGTGCCAGGTGGCCACCGCCTTGATCCCCGCCACGCGTGCTTCGAGCTCCCGCTGCCGCCGCTCGTCCTGCTGGCCGGTGCTCCGCTGTCCGGTACCCCGCTGTTCGGCGAGCGCGCCGGCGAGTTCATGCTGCGCGAAGCTCAGCGCGTACGTGGTGGCCAGGGCCGGGAGCAGCTTGCGCTGGTGGGCCCGGTAATTCAGGAGCACCACCTCGCCAGATCCGTTCGGCCGGCTGAACTGGCGCCGGGTGTTCGCGTACCGGACCGCGATGGCCAGCGCCCGCTTCGTCGCGCTGCCCGCGGTGCCCGCCACGCTGATCCGGCCGCGGATCAGCGTGCCGATCATGGTGAAGAACCGGCGGCCGTCGCTGGCGATCGGGCTGCTGTAGGTGCCGTTTTCGGCGACGTCGCCGAAGCGGTTGAGCAGCGCCTCCCGGGGCACCCGCACGTCACGGAAGGTCAGCCGGCCGTTGTCGACGCCGTTGAGGCCGCCCTTGCGCCCGCAGTCCCCGATGGTCACCCCGGGCAGTGGATGGCCGTCACCGTCCCGGATCGGCACCAGCAGCGCATGCACGCCCCGGCCCGCGCCGTCCACGATGAGCTGGGCGAACACCACCGCCATCCGGCCATCGCGCGCCGCGTTGCCGATGTAGTCCTTACGCGCCGCCTCATCCGGCGTGCTGATCACGAACTCACCCGCGGCCGGGTCGTAGGTGGCCGTCGTGCGCAGGTGCTGAACGTCAGATCCGTGGCCGGTCTCGGTCATCGCGAAGCAGCCGGGGAGGGTCAGGTCCATGATGTCGCGCAGATACCGTTCATGGTGCCGGCGCGTGCCGAGGAGCTGCACGGCGCCGCCGAACAGCCCCCACTGCACGCCCGCCTTGACCATGAGGGACAGGTCGCCGAAGCCGAGCATTTCGTGGGCCACGACCGACCCGGCCGGGTCGCTCATGCCGCCGTACGCGCGGTCGAAGCCGAGCCGGGAGTAACTGGCCTTCGCCAGCAGGCGCAGATCGTCGAAGATCTGGCGGCGGTACTCCGCGGCGGGCAGGCCGGAGCCGTCACGTACCTCGGCGCGGGCCATCTGGGCCCGCAGCTCGCCGCGCAATCCGGCCCACCGCCCGTCCAGCACCGAGGTCAGCTCGCCAGGCTCGATGATGTGGCCGGGTTCGAGGCGGCTGGGTTCGAGGTGGCTGGGTTCGAGTCTGGCGGGCAGGTCCACGATTCCTCCGGCCATGGCGGGCAGCACCGCTGCTGATTCAGCGTAGCCGGGCGCCGGCCCCAGCCGCGTCGCTCACCCAGCGGGCCGGATTGGCTGGCCGCGCTAGCTGGCCAGCTCGGTCTCTTCCTCCTCGTCGGTCAGCAGCTCCTCGCCGGGTTCGCTCGTCAGCTCCTCGCTCGTCAGCTCCTCGCTGGGCTCGCTCGTCAGCTCCTTGAGCGACAGTGCGTCCTGGCCGGCCACGAGCTCGCTGGCCAGGTCCTGCAGGCCGTAACGCTCGACGTGCTCGGGGTCCGCCAGGCTGATGGTGCGGAGGCCCTGCGCGACGAGCCGGTCGTTGATCTCTTCGAAGTGGTCGCGGACGAGCTGCTTCTCCGCGTCGGTGGTCTTGCCCTTGTGCGGCTCGCCGGCGTGCTCGAGCGTCGCGTAGTTGACCCGTTCGCCGCCGCTGCTTCCGCTGCCGGCGGTCGTGGCCGCCGCCCTGGCGGGCCGCCGCGCCGGGCGCGCCGGGCGCGCCGGACGGGCCGTGATGAGCAGCTCGCTCATCGGCGTGTCGGTCGCCAGCCGGTCAAACGCCTCCGCGTCGATCACGACCCGGCGCGGCTCGTCCTCACCCGGGAGGTGCAGCTCCACGATGGCCACCCGCAGCGCCGCCTTCTCAATGGTCGTGGCCTCGTCGGTCAGCACCTCGATCTCAACCGGGCTGCCCCCGAGTTCAGGGTGGTCGTGCACGACGATGCGCGCCAGCGCGTCATCCTCGGTGATGAGCTGCCCGCTCAGGTCGCTGAATCGGACGGTCTTCTGGCCCACGATCGGCTCCTCCCGGTGTGGCTAACGTTCGATGACGTGATCATAACCCTGTCGGATCTGAACTCACGTGTCAAACACCTGTTCGACATGGCGTTGCTTCAAGCCCCGCAGTTGTTCGTTCGGCGCGAGCGGAGATCCTACCGGGAGAATTCAATGCAATGCTCTCTCGCGGGCCTGCGCACTGACCGGCAGCAGGAACTTCCCGCCCATCGAGCCCACGCTGCTCCGGTAGCTGTAGCCGTTGATGGTGATCCGGGCCTTCGGCCGTTCACCGCCGCCGAGGTCGGTGACGACGTCCTCGGGGACGGCGATCCCGGTCGCTGTCTTCCCGTGCAGTTCGACGACTCCGCGGAACTTCATCGTCTGCCCCCCGGTCCGCTGCGCGCCGGATAGTTCGATGACTCTAGATCAGGCAGCGTACATTGTGGGCCGGTGAAGTATTTCCAGCCCGACGGAGTCACCCAGGCGTGAACTCCCGGTTCTGGCTGTTCGAGCCGCCACTCTGGCCGCTCTTTGAGTCTGTGATGACGCCGGCACAACGGGCTGTCTTCATACACACATTCGGGGCGGCACGGTCTACGCTGCGGATTTGCCTGTCTGGATTTCCCAGCTGATGAACGTAAGGTTGCCCAGATCGGGGACTGTAATGTTTCCCAGTATAGAGCTGTAAATTTGCCCAGAAACTCGTTCACAGGCTGCCGTGCGTGGCATCCTGAAGTGCATGAAGGCTACTGACGAGCTTCGTCCTCGCCGGCTCCTCGAAGTCGTCCCTCAGCGCATGCGCGAAGAGCCCGTCGTGATCCTTACCGGGCCGCGCACGGTGGGCAAGAGCACCCTGCTCGCTGCGCTCGCGGCCGAGTTCGACCGGCCCGTCCTCGACCTTGACCGCCCGGACGCACGGGCGGCAGCGGCCAGCGACCCCAGCTTCATCGTCTCCGGTCCCGGGCCGGTTCTCATCGACGAGTTCCAGCACGTCCCGGAGATCCTGGACGCGATCAAGGCCGAGCTCAACACGGACACCAGGCCAGGACGCTACGTGCTCACCGGATCCACCAGGTACTCGGTACTGCCGCAGGCGGCCCAGTCGCTGACCGGGCGGGCCCACATCATCAACGTCCTGCCATTGTCCCAGGGGGAACTTCACGGGCACCGGGAGAGCTTCATCGACCGGCTCTGGACGGACCCGGGGCTGCCGGAGATGCCGCCGCGCCCGGTGACCAGGGATGAGTACGTCGATCGCATCCTGGCGGGCGGCTTCCCCATGATCTTGCAGCGCCTGACGACCAGGGCCCGCACGTCATGGTTCGCCGACTACGTGGACCTCGTCGTGATGCGCGACGTGCTCGACATCGCCAAAGTACGGCAACGAGAAGCGCTGCCCCGGCTGCTCCGCCAGCTCGCGGCGCAGACCGGCCAGATGCTCAACATATCCAAAGCCGGGCAGGCCGTCGGCCTGGAAAGCAGCACCGCAAACCGCTACGCGACTTTGCTGGAGGCGGCCTTTATGATCCAGCGGCTGCCCGCGTGGGGCACGACCCTTGGCAAGCGGATCACTGCGTATCCCAAGGTGCACGTCATCGACTCGGGGCTGGCCGGCTGGCTGCTCGGGCTCAGCGCTGCGAAGGTCAGCAGCCGCGACCCCGCTGTGCTGACCGAGTTCGGGCATCTCGTGGAGACGTTCGCCGTCGAGGAGATCCTCAAGCAGGTGAGCTGGTCCGAAGAGGCAGTCACGGCCGCGTACTTCCGGACGCAGAGCGGGGACGAGGTTGATCTTGTCCTGGAGACCTGGGACGGCCGCGTCGCCGGGTTCGAAGTGAAGGCCGGGTCCCGCGTCCAGGACGCTGACCTGAGCGGCCTCCGGCTGCTCCGCGACAGGCTAGGTGAGCGGTTCATCGCGGGCTTCCTGCTCAACCTCGGGGAACTCGCCTACCGCAAGGAGGAGAGGATCATGGTTATGCCGCTGTCCGGGCTATGGTGCTTAGCCTCAAGCGAGGGTATGCCGGTCGTACCGCCCAAGTTTGTCTGACCGGTAGTTCAGTGCGCCGAGGACCTCGGCGTGCAGGGTACCCTGCCGAGCTGACCAAGACCACCCGGGTGCGTCGGCTGCCGGTCAGCCTGCCTCTCCCGCGCCGCGCCCGGCGTCACGCTCATGGAGCCTGGCCCCGGTGGCTCTGGCGATGACCTGCGCGGCCAATGCGCGGTCTGCCTGAGGCAACCCCAGCGCCGCGACCGCGCGGACCAGGTGCCATCCGGCGTCCCGTCTTCACCGGTAACCAGCGCGGTCAGCCGGTCCCGTGCCTGGTCACGAGCGGACCTATGCCCTGGCAGTACGGCGGCAGACCGCATCTGCCCGATGGCCCTTTCCTGCCGCTGCCGAACCCGCTCACGCGACAGGCCCAGGTCATCGCCTATCTGCCGCAGGGTCTCCGGCGCGCCGCCCTGCATGCCTAGGCGGCGCTGCAAGACAGCCCGGTCGCTGTCCGAGCGAACCGCGCCCGCCAGCGCCGCGACCAGGGCACGGACAACCCCTGCGGTTCTCGCCAGCGACAGGCCGAGCTCCCCGGAAGGCGGCAGCCCGGTGAGCCCGGGCTCGGCGCACTCGGCCGCCCAGGCGGTCAGCAGCAACTCGCCGTGCTCGTCATGAAGGCGCCTGCCGGTCTCCGCGAGGATCTCCGCGGAGAATGCCGTCAGATCATCGAGGGCCGGGTGCGCCAGGAACTCAGCCTTCTGCTGATCGCTGAGCTCGCGGCCGTTTACCTGCTGCCAGACGGCCAGTACGACATCAGGACCGGTCACGCGCCCGGCGCGCGGCACGCTCCGGGCAGCCTCGCTGGCTGCCAGGCTGTCATCCGATACCCGCTCAAGCTGCGCGCGCCAGTCGAACCCGGGATCGCCCCGGAGTCTTGCCGTGATCCATGCCAGCTGCTCGCTGTCGGGCACATCCTCACCGTCAGGGATCATCCTGACCAGCCGCGACTTGATCCCGCCCCGGGTCCGGCCGTGCCGCCCGGCGACTTCCGCCACGTCAGTCCCCGCGCGGACCTCAACGACCAGCTGTTCCTCCTCCTCCCGTGTCCACCGGGCGCCCGCCCTGGCGACGCGCTCGCCTTCGATCGCCGGCGGCTGGCCAGGGGAATCGGTAGTCATCGGGCGTATCCCGGGCATCGCTAG
>CAWDTK010000023.1:0-182379 GCA_963805255.1 uncultured Actinomycetes bacterium | reverse complement strand
CACAGGCCGCGGGCACGGCGGTGATCGCGCCGGCTTATGGCGGCTCACGCGAAGCGTACGTCGAGGGAGTTACCGGGGTTGCCCCACAAGAACACGTCGGCGGAAGCCCTGACCAGGACCCTGGATGGCCTGCTCGAAGATCCGGCCCGCCTGGCGTGGATGGGCAGTCACCCAGCCCAGTGGGCCCGGCAGGCATTCGCCCCGGAACACTACGCGCCTCCGTCCAGGCCGCTGTGATCCGGCAGATCACAGCCGATGCCGTGGGCGGACCGCTGCGAGAGCTCGCCACGACGCTGCGGCCCGCCATCGGGCGCCTTGTAGCCCGAACCGCTGGCTACAACGTCACGTCGGCCGCGGCGGCCGGCTTGGGAGGCATCGTCGTCGCCCGCGCACTGGGCCCGGAAATGCGAGGCGAATACGCCGCGGTCACCGCCTGGTTCGGGGTGGCGCTCATGGTGGGCGGCATGGGCCAGCCCGCGGCGCTGTGCTACCACGTCGCGCACGATCCGGGCAATGCCCAGGGTTACGTCGCGACGTCCCGGGCGATGATGCTGGTGACCGGCACGGTCGCGCTGACCGGGGGGATCCTGCTGGCGCCGCTCCTCGCCCGGGGGAACGCGGGCCTGACCGTTGCCTACCGGATCGCCTTCACCGCCTCGATCGTGGCGTTCGTCGGGGCCAGTTACACGTTCTCGCTGCAGGCCAGGAATCTACGCTGGTGGAACGCGACGCGGATGATCCAGCCGGTCCTGAGCCTGGCGCTCCTCGCCGTGATTTGGCGGCTGCGGCTGCTCACCCTGACGGCCGCGCTGGTCGTCCTGGCACTCACCATGCTCGTCCAGCTCGGCTGGGCCTACTACCGCTGCCGGTCGGCCGGCCTGGCACCGGGCCGGGCTCAAACCCGGCTGGTCCGACCCCTGGCCGGGTACGGCATGGCCCAGATCGCGGCCCTGACCCCGGCAGCCCTCAACGCCCGGCTCGACCAGCTCGTCCTATCTCAGGCCGTGCCCCCGGCCGTCCTCGGCCGGTACGCGATCGCGGTCTCGTGCACCCTGCTCCCGATCCCGCTAGTGACGGCGATCGGGAACGTCGCCTTCCCGCGACTGGCGTCGAGACGCCGCGTGGACGGCCGGGCGCACCGGATGCAATGGCTGGCCATCCTGGGCAGTGCCTGCGCCGCGGCGGGCGCGCTAGTGCCGTTTGACCTGGTCGCACCCTGGCTCATACGGCGGGTCTTCGGGCCCGGGTACGTCGGCGTGGTACCGCTGCTGTGGACCCTGACTCCCGCGGGCGTGTTCCTGGCCTGCAACCAGGTCACCGGGGACGTGCTGCGAGGCAGGAAGCGCCCGCTGATCGTCGCCAGGGCCGAAGGGCTGGCGGCCGTGTTCACGGTGGTCTTGCTAGCGGCCCTGCTGCCCGTATTCGGTGTCTACGGTGCGGCGATAGCGTCCGCGGTGGCCTACGGCGTTGCGCTCGCCGTGATGCTGCTGTCCTTGCGGGGGCTGTCATCAGACAACTCCAGTCCCCCGCACGCCAGACGGCCGCCGGCCGAAGACCCGTCGCGGGGAGCGCAGTGATGTCGGCCGTCCGCCGGGTCGCGGCGACCGCCACGGACCTCACCTGCCAGGTCGTGGGGCGGCGCACCGTCGTCCGGACCGCGCGCTACGTCCTTTCGCGCGCGCGCCTCGACTACCCGAACGACCTCGGCACCAATGGTGAGTCAGACCTGCAGCGCTGGATACTCCCGTCCTCGCAAGCCGGAGAGCCGGTTCACGTGGCGGACGTGGGCGCCAACGTCGGCAGGTGGTCGAGATCAATGCTGGCCGCCGCGTCGAGGGCGGGCCGCGCGGCGGACCTCAGGCTGCACGCCTTCGAGCCGGATTCCCAGGCCTTCACCCGGCTCGCGGCGGCACTCGAAGGCACGCCGGCCAGCCTCAGCAAGACAGCGCTCAGCGACCGGCAGGGGACCTCGGCGTTTTACGTCGTCGCGTCTGGAGCCGGAAGGAACTCGCTGTACCCCATTCCAGGTGCCGGAGAGACGGCACAGGAAAGCGTGGTCACGACCACCTTGGATCTGTACGCGCGGCAGACGGGCGTGGCCCATTTCGCCCTAGTCAAGATCGACGCCGAGGGACATGACCTCGCCGTCCTACATGGGGCGCGCACCCTGCTGGCCGAACACCGCATCGCAGTGGCCCAGTTCGAGTACAACCATCGCTGGATCCTCGCCCGCGTTTTCCTTCGCGACGCGTTCGAATTCCTGCTGGCGCTCGGCTACCGGGTCGGCAAGCTCACGACGCGAGGTGTGGAGTTCTATCCGGGCTGGGATGCGGACCTGGAAACGTTCGTGGAAGGCAACTACCTGGCCTGCGATCCGGAAGCGGCCGCGTTGCTGCCAGCGGTGACCTGGTGGAAGTCGGGATGAGACGAGTATCCCAGATGCGCAGTGAGGAGGCCGCGTGACCGACATCACCGCGCACGCCCCACCTGGGTCGGCGGTCGCGCCCCGCTGGATGATCGCGGCTGCGATCCTGCTTACCGCCGCGATCGGGCTGTGCGGGCAGGCTCTGGCCATGGCGGGCCAGCCAACGCGTGCTGTGGTATGGGGAAGCATTGGCTTCGCGGCATACGCGGCAAGCCTGCTTTGCCTGGTCGGCGGCGGCCGGGGAAGGTCTATGGGGCTTGGTCACTGGTGGTTCGGCCCCTGGGGCCTGCTCTGGTACTTCGTCTGTTACGGCCTGGCCACGCTGACCTGGGTTCAGCCGCAGACGGGAACGGCAGCAGAGATCGCGGGCAGCGTGCTCCGGGCGCTATGGCTAGTCACGGTGGGGATGACGCTGTGGGTACTCGGCTATTTCGTAGGGCCGGGCCGGTCGGCCCGGCGCATCGGGAACAAGGTGATGGCGGCGCTGAGCCTCCGGTTCACATCAGAGGTGCGCAGCCCGCTGGCGCCGTGGATCCTCTACGCGATCGCCACAGCAGCGAGGATCGCCGTTGCGGGCACGACTGGGCTATTCGGTTACGTCGGAAACGTCCAGTCGGCCGTCACCACGGCATCCAGCTATCAGCAGTTGCTGAATGATCTCAGCCTCTGCGGTCCGCTGGCCGTCGCGGCCGCGGCCTTGCAGGTCTTCCGAGAGCATGTGCCAGGCGCCCGGGTGACCCTGGCCGTTCTTTTCCTCGCCGACATCGCGTACGGCGCTGCCGCCGGACAAAGGCTGAGCTTCATCATCACGATCCTGGCCGTCGCCATCCCCTTCACAACTGCTCAGCGCCGGTTGCACAAGGGCTTGCTGGCCTTCACGGGGCTGGCCTGCACGGGGCTGGCCTTTCTGCTGATTGTCATCCCGTTCAACCAGACGTATCGCAGTGCCGCCCGCGGCGCGTCAGGAACGCTTTCCATTAGCGAGGCGCTGGCCGAGACGCCAAGCATCCTGGCCCAGACAATTGGCACCGGGAATGCCGCCGGGGTGCTTTCGTCCTCGGCCAGTTTCCTGCTGACCAGATTTAGGGAGATCGACAATCCCGCGATCATCATGCAGCGTACTCCGGACGAGGTCAAGTTCCTGAGCCCCGTACAGCTTGTCGAAGCACCGATCCTTATTCTCGTACCCCGAGCGGCCTGGCCCGGCAAGCCAATCCTGGACCCCGGCTACGAATTCAACCAGGTCTATTACGATCAGCCTGCCTCGGCATATACCTCATCCGCGATAACACCGGTGGGAGACCTGTATCAGCATGGCGGCTGGATCCCGGTGATCGCC
The DNA here is from genome assembly GCA_963805255.1 of uncultured Actinomycetes bacterium. Lineage (GTDB taxonomy): Bacteria > Actinomycetota > Actinomycetes > Streptosporangiales > Streptosporangiaceae > Bog-532. The sequence continues at coordinate 178,615 of CAWDTK010000023.1, read as the reverse complement.
GGAATGTTCCTACTCGGCTGCGGGGTACGGCTCCTCGACGACGTAATGGACGTCCGCGGCAACCCACATTCGATATTCCTCTTCCTGCTGCTGTTTCCCACCCTGGTGAAGCAGGAGAACGACTGGGTGGGGATGCTCGCCAGCACTCCCGGGACGCTTCTGGTCTGGTTCGTCGCCATTTATCTCACGTTTAGAAAGAGAGAGCAGTCGTCGCCAAGCCGATCATGGCGTGGACCAGCCTGAAGGTCCGCGCCGCCCACGAGTTGCGCGCTGGCGCCCGCCCCCGGCCGTTACTATCTGCCATAATATGATTTCTTATAGCGACTAAGCCCCGATCCACCGACCAAATTAGGGTGTTTTCGGGCGTGGCAACATGAAAGGTGCCCTCTGAACTGGGACAATGGGAGTTAGTGAAGCTTCCAGTACCGGTTCGAGAGGACACCCTGCAAGTGCGATTGTTGCATAGCCTGGCGAAGACGCACGCATCGTTCGACGACCCTAATCTCGTGTCGCACTCCGGCCTGGTCCCGGTGATGGCCCTCGCTGAGCGCGCCGGGCTCGCCGGCCTGGTGGCGGAGCACGTCCGGCCGGGCGGGGACTGCGGGGTCAACGCGCACCTGAAGGTCGCGTGCCTGGCCGCCGGGATGGCCGCGGGCGCCGATTCGATCGATGACATGGACCTGCTGCGGCACGGCGCGATGGGCACACTGTTCGGCGGCATCCGGGCACCGTCCACGCTGGGCTCGCACCTGCGCTGCTATACCTGGGGAAACGTCAGCCAGCTGGACAAGGCGGGCCGGGAGTTCCTGATCGCGCTGGCCGGGCAGGCGCCGCTGCTGCCCGGCGCGGGCACCCTGGCGTTCATTGACATCGACTCGATGCAGAAACGGGTCTACGGGCACAAGAAGCAGGGCGCGAAGTTCGGCCACACCAAAATCCAGGGCAAGTCGCTGCTGGTCCGGGGCCTGAACGCGCTGGCCGCGGTGGTCAGCACGCCGCTGTCGGCGCCGGTGATCGCCGCGACCAGGCTGCGCGGCGGCAGCGCCGCCTCCGCGCGGGGCGCGGCCAGCCTGGCCGCCCGCGCCATCGGCACTGCCCGGGACTGCGGGTGCACCGGGACGATCGTGGTCCGGATGGACTCGGCCTATTACAACGCCGCGGTGATCGGCGCGGTCCGCGCCCAGCGCGCCCGGTTCTCCGTCACCGTCCCCATGAATACGAGCATCCGCGCCGCGATCGCCGCCATCCCCGGCGACGCCTGGACCGCCATCAAGTACCCGCGCGCGGTCTGGGACGACCAGCTGGACGCCTGGATCTCAGACGCCGAGGTCGCCGAAGTCCCTTACACGGCGTTCGCGTCGAAGAAGGGCCAGGCGGTCACCGCCAGGCTGGTCGTCCGCCGGGTCCGGGACCTGAACAAGAAGGCGGCCGCCGGGCAGGACGAGCTGTTCCCGGTCTGGCGGTACCACGCGGTGTTCACCGATTCCCCGTTCGAGCTCGTCCAGGCCGAGGGGCAGCACCGTGACCACGCGGTCGTGGAGCAGGTATTCGCCGACGTCACCAGCGGGCCGCTGGCTCACCTGCCATCGGGGAAGTTCGCCGCGAACGCCGCGTGGCTGGCGATCGCGGCCATGGCGCACAACCTGGTCCGCGCCGCCGGCGCCCTGGCATCCCTGCCCTTCGCGAAGGCCCGGGCCGCGACCATCCGCCGAGACCTGATCGCCGTCGCCGGCCGCACCGCCCGGCACGGACGCGGCCACCTCACGCTGCACCTGCCCGAAGGCTGGCACCGCGAGCAGGAATGGCGCAACCTGCTCGCCACCGCCTGCGGCCCGCCCGCCGCAGCGGCCTGACCAGCCCCGACCGGTCCGCACCCCGACGGCCGCAACGGCCACCCGAACCCCGGCCCCCAGCCAGGAACCCCGGACAAGCCGCAGGCAAGGCGAGCGGCAGGACACCCGCGCCCCGATTCACCCCGGAAAACTCCTCGCGCAGGAATCGAAGCGAAAACGATCTACCAGAATGGGTCGGTGGATCGAGGCTAAGCGGAGGGCCATTGTCTAGGATCGGAGTCATCGGGCTAATGGGTCCTGACTACTTCGCCGAGAATGTGGGCGATGCGCTGCAGCGCCTGGGCCACGAGGTCACCCAGCTTGGCGCGGCTCATCCCCGCGGCCATAGCCGGCTCGTCGACCGCGCAGCAGGGCTGGCCCGCCAGGCTCTGCCACACCTGGATGAACGTGCCCAAGACCGGATCGTACGGGCCGCGCTCGCCGCCGACTGCGAGATCATCATCAACGTGGACTCGTTCCTCGTGCCCAACGCGGTGACCCGGCTCAGGAGCAGCGGCGCCCGGGTCGCGTTCTGGTTCCCTGACGCTGTATCGAACCTAGGGCGGCAGCTCATGCTGCTGGCTCCCTACGACGCGATCTTCTTCAAGGAGCCGTTCCTCATCGACCGCCTGCGGTCCATGCTGGACCTGCCCGTCTACTACCTGCCGCAGGCCTGTAATCCCCGCTGGCACCGGCCGGTCACCCCGGCAGGAACCGAGTCCTGCCTGGTGATCGCGGGCAACATGTACCCGAGCCGGGTGCGGCTCCTCGACCGGCTGATCGCGAAAGGAATCCCGCTCAGACTGTACGGCGGCGGATTCCCCCGCTGGATCGGTGAGACGGCGGCCCGGGCCGTGCATACGGGCCGCTATGTCACCCGCGAGGAGAAGGCCAGGGTCTTCCGGTCGGCCGTCGGCGTGCTGAACACCATGCACCCGGCCGAGGTGAGCGGAGTCAACCTACGCCTGTTCGAGGCGGCAGGCTGCGGCGCCGCGGTGCTCACCGAGTTCCGCCCCACCGTTCCCGAACTGTTCGCGGTCGGAAAGGAGATGTTGGTATTTCACGACTTCGACGACCTCGTCGAGCAGGCGACCAGGCTACTCAGCGAGCCCGGCCTGACCGCACGGCTCGGCGATGCCGCCGCTCAGCGAGCCCAGCGCGATCACACCTACGATCTGCGTGTCACCGCCATCCTGAAACAGCTCTCGTGACCCCGCCAGGCACTCCGAATGCGTCACCAGGACACCTGGGCCACGACGCCGCTATGACTCGCGGGACACTCCGCATCGCGCTCGTCATGGACCATCCGGCCCAGCATTTCGCGCGTGCGCTCCACCTTCTCGCCAACGAGCCCGGCCTGCGGGTACACGTCTATTACTGGTCCACGCCCGAGCGCAGCTACGACACGGAGTTCGCCCGGCCGATCTCGTGGGACATCGACCTGCTCGGGGGATATCCCTGGGCGGCGCCCGTACCTGGCCAGACAGCGATTCGGCGGGTGCGCTGGCTTGTCCGGCAGCTCCGCAAGACGCGGCCGGACGTTGTGGTCTGCTATGGGTGGGCGGCACCGATCTCACGCGCGGCGATCATGTACTGCCTGCTGGCCCGCACGCGGCTGGTTATGTACGGGGACACCACGTGGCAGCACTCGACCAGTGGGCGGCACCACATGGCCAGGTGGGCAGCGCTGGGCTTGCTGCTGCGCCGATGCGCCGGAGCCGTGTCAACCGGAACATTCAACCGCGAATTCTATATCCGGTTCGGCATGGACCCGCGCCGCATCTGGCCGGGCGTCTGTCCCGCGGACACCGACCTGTTCGGGGCGGCGCGGGCCGGGCGCCGCGGCAGGCCCGACCCGGATGACAGCGAGCTGCGGATCGGCTTCGCAGGCAAGCTGATCGCCCGCAAGGGCGTCGACGAGCTGATCCGGGCGGCAGCACTGCTTCCGCACGCGCGTGCCTGGTCTGTCACCGTGATCGGGGACGGACCGCTGCTGGCGGAGCTGCGGGCGCTGACCGACGAGCTTGGCCTTGGCAACCGGGTCACCTTCCACGGGTTCGCCAACACCACCGACATGCCGAAGCTGCTGGCGGGCTTCGATGTGGTGGTCGTCCCGTCCCGGCTGGACATGCGGATCCTCGTCACGATCGAGGCGATGGCCGCAGGCACGGCGGTGATCGTCAGCGATGCCACCGCAGTGTGGGGTCCCGGTGACCTGATCGAGGATGGGACAACCGGGCTTGTCTACCGATCCGGCGAGCCGGCCATGCTCGCCCGGCAGCTAGGGCGCCTGCTTGATGACCCAGCGCTACTTGACGGGCTCCAGCGCCGTGGCGTCGAGCGGTCGGCAAGGTTCGGGCCCGCCGCGTTCGCGCGCACGATGAGGGACGCGGCCGAGATGTGCCTGTCTGAAAGGCGCGGGCGAATCAGCGCTAGCGGCCGGTGAGCGGATCGGCCACCAGCGCCGACGGCCGATGGTCACGGCCGGGCAAGAGCAACGACCGGGCCATGACGACGGATGACTCGCAGGCCCGCGGCGACGGCCGCGTCTAGGAGCTCGGACACCGGTATGGTGCGGCCGCGGACGGTAGTCTCGTGCAGCTCGATGACTGCGCGCCTGCATCCGCGCAGCACATCGGGGTCCTCCAGGAGAAAGGCGGACTCGGCTCCCTCGATGTCCGAGACCAGGTCGAAATCGCTCATCCCGGTTCGCCGCAGGACCTCGCGCAGCGTAAGCGCCGGCACTTCTACTGCGGCCTCGTGCGGCCGGGCCGTGCCGAGGCGGGAGCTCACCGTCTGCGGCGAGAGGGCGAGGATGGCGGTGCCACAGTGGCCGGTCACCGCGGCATGCATAACGTCGACCCGGAGCGAGGCGGTGCGGCGGGCAAGTCTTTCGCGGAGCCCTAGCAGCAGCTGCGGATTAGCCTCGACGCACACCAGGTGGCCGCCGGGAGCCATCAGTGCCGCGACATGGGCCGAAGTGACGCCGAGGCTGCTGCCGAGTTCCACTACGGTCGTGCTTCCGCGCAGCAGGCCGCGGATCATCCGGGTCTCGGCGCCTTCATATCCCCCCCAAAACATTTGCGCCCGGACCTGCGGGGAGAAGTCGCTACTGCGGACGTCGAACCAGAGTCCGTGATGGCGTACCCAATTCCCCGACAGCGCGCCTATGAGCCGACCCGCCTGGTCGCAGGCCACGACCCTGGACACCAGGAGCTTCAGGGGGGAGGCGGTGGAGAGGTCCGCTATGCTGCCGACCTGATCTTTACCCGTGCGGTTCGTCCGCACGCGAGGCCGGCTCACCGGCGAGCCCGGCACGCCACGAACGAGGTGTTCATGACCGTCGGCAGTAAGCGTAGTCAAGCCGGTCCGAGCTGGCGGCGACCCGGCCGCCCGTGTTGTCGCGCAGGTCGACGGCGAAGCCGTGCTGGCGGTGTCGGCCGACCAGGGCGGCGGTATCGCCGAAACCGGGATGGACTTCCATCACCATCTGATCCACCCGGTAAAGGCAGCGCAGATCCTCGTCACCGCCGAACAGCGCGAATTCACCGCCTTCGATATCCACCTTCAGCAACCCGATCGTGTCGATCTGGTAAGCCGACATGAGCTGCGGGACCGACACGCCGACAGGCCGCTGCGGCGCGCTGTGCGAGGCGGCGGCCCAGCACTGGTCGTCGGCCAACACTCCGGCGTTGGCTCCCGCCATGACAGTGCCGCCGGCCAGAGCGATCTCCACGTGAACCCGGTCGCTGACACCGTTGTGCGCGGCAAGGCACCGGATCTCCGGCTCGAAGCCCTGCTGTGCCTCGACCGCTACGGCCTGCGCGCCCGCCAGCGCAGCCCAGCAAGAGAAGAGCCCGCGATTGGCGCCGACGTCGAGAACCCACCCCGTGCGCGGCATAACGAATCCGGTGCGCAGGTACACGTTCCGGCAGTACATCTCGCGAGCCCCGGCGGTGTAGGAACCGGGAAGCGAGATGACCACCCCGCCCGGCAACCGGAAGCGCGCCCCAGTGCGTGCCCAGATCCGGTCTGCGGGGACAAACGACCGCGTCCTCTCGCACTCCGCCAGGTGGACCGCGAATGATGTCAGCCAGCGCGCCGCCGAAGCACGGCGGGCACGCAGGCACACAGATCGGATGTCGGCGATGGCCCTGCGGGCCGTATGGGTTTCACTCATCGGATCTCCCCTTGCCGCCGCGGGCGTCGGCCCGGAGCGCTGTCACGTTCATCTCGAACCACGCATGGTAAAAGCAGAAGCGGAACCCGGCCATGCCGTCGAGGAAGCCAAGCCTTGCGATGTACATGTAAAGAAAGAGCGCAGCAGGCCTGGCCGGGATGGCGGGAAAGACCAACTCCTTGAGGATGCCGCGGGCGAGCGGACGAGTACTGTGGCTGTGCCGCAGCGCGCGCAGCCGTTCCCGCAGGCGGCCAGTGCTGCCGCGCCGCTGGCACTCCAGTTGCGCGTAGCGCACGTGCTTATGGAGCCAGGCGGCTAGGCCCTTACGGTCCTGATCCACGAGGTCGTTGTCCAGCCGCCGGACCCGCCCGTCCACGTAGGCCCGCTCGCCCACCAGGCTCCCGTCGTACTTGGTGTAACGCCGGTCGACGAGCCGGATGATCCAGGAGCCGGGGTACCAGCCGCAATGGCGGATCCAGGTGCCCAGGAACACCAGCCGGAAGTGTTGGGCAAACCCTGCGCACCGCGGGTCAGCGAGCCGAGTGGCGATCTCCGCAGCGAGCTGCGGAGACACCCACTCGTCCGCGTCCACGAAATTTACCCAGTCGTGGCGAAGCAGCGGTAGCCGGAGCGCAAACTCGCGTTGTCCCGAGAACCCCAGCCATGGCTGGTCCACCACCTCTGCCCCGGTCGCCCGCGCGAGCGGCACCGTGCGGTCAACCGAGCCGGAGTCCACCACCACTACCTGGTCGGCCCACGCCACCGACGCGAGGCACCGGCGGATGTTCGGCTCCTCGTTCAGCGTGAGCACGACCACGCTCACCGGGACGCTGCCCGGCGGCGGATCATCACCGGCCTGATATGGCCGGAGGCCCAGTCTGGTCATCTGGGCGCCCCGAGCAGCCACCCGAAATACCGGTCCGGGTCGAATGGCCCTGGATCGGGGGCGATGTCCGCCGTCAGCGCTGCCTTGACGGCACGCTGCAGCGAGTCAGGGTCGCCGGGTGTGTACCCGCACAGGGCGGGGCCGGCGATTTCCAGGTTCTGGGCCGTGTCGCGGGCAATGGCCGGCTGCCCGGCGGCCCGCGCCTCCGCGAGGGGGTAGCCGAACGACTCCAGGCCCGTCGGGAAGTAGATGGCGCGGCTCCGCGCCTGCATCTCCCGCAGCTCACCGGAGGACAGGTGACCCACGAGCTCGACCCGCGGATGGTAGGCCACGGCCGCGGGCACTTCCGCCCGGTCGGCCGTCACCCGCATCATGACCGACGGGTCCTCAAGGTCGCCGACGGCGGTGACCAGTTCGGTGAGGCGCTGCGCCATCCGCTTGTAGGGGGCGAACAGCACCGGGCACAAGATGACGGGATCACCGGCCATCCGCGGGATCGGGGCGGCGGAGACCGGGTGCAGCCGTGTCACGACCCGGCTGCTAAGTTCCGGCCTGACCGTCACGATGCGCTCGGTCATGGCCGTGGACGGCGCCACGATCACATCAGAACGTCGGGCAGCCTGATGAATCACCGCCGCATCACGCCGGACGCGGGCGCGCAGGGCCGGGTCGAGCCGGGCCTGTTCGCTCTCGGTCAAGAAGTGCAGGGCATTGCGCAGCAGGGTCCACCGCTGCCCGCCGGGGGCGACGAACCCGACGTTGTTGAGCGCCACACGCCGACTCCGGCCATGGCTGGTCAACTCCCGCCGCAGCAGCCAGCCCGGTCCGACCCGGCGCCGCGCTCCGATGATCTCGATATCCTCCCGCCCGGTGCGCACAAGATAGCCACGCAACTCCTCCAGGTACCGAGCGGCACCGCCCATCTGCGCCCCGGCCGCGTCCACCGTCACTGCGGCTGTCACTGTCCCGCAGCCGCTTCGTCAGCGAGTGAAGCGAATGATTCGCCAGCACAACGGAACGCCAGCAGCCGGAGCGCGGACCGGGCACCGTCGGCCGGGCATGGCACCGAGCGCAAGCCCGCCAACCCGGAAGCAGCCAGCCACCAGCGGGCACGATGCCGCTGCAGCGACGCCCGCAGATAGGCTTGGTAACTGTTCCACCGTCGCGGGCCGTTCCCGGACGGCGGTCCCGTCACCCTGGCCGGTCGCTGGGCGAACCACTCCACCGACCGGACGGGGTGCCGCAGATCGGGCACCGTGTACAGCACGACACCCCCCGGACGCAGCACCCGAGCGCACTCGCGCAGCAGGGCGGCGGGCTCGGCCTCGTATTCAAGCACGCTCGTAGCCACCACCACGTCGAACGCCGCGGACGCGAACAGCAGGGTCTGCCAGCCCGGCTCCAGCCGCACCCACCCGGCGCAACCGCCACTATCGCGGGCGCCACGCAGCAGCATCTTCGGTGAGATGGCACAACCCGCTACCCGGAGCCCGGCAGCCGCTAGGGCCCGTGCGAACTCCCCGGTGCCGCATCCCAGGTCGAGGACTCGGTCCCCGGCCTGCGCGCACCAGTTGACGGCAGCGGACAGGCTGGCCAGGCGGCCGGCCAGCGGTCCATCAGGAGCATACTTCGCCGCCCAACCCGCCGCCTTGGCATCGAAAAGGCGCAAGGCTCCCCGGTCCTGGCCCTCCGGCCTGGTCGTGTCGTCCCGGCCGACGGGGCAGGCGGCGGCAGGCAGGCGGCCGGCGGTCATGATGCCCGGGCCCCGTCGGCGGCCTGGATGGTAGCGCGCATCGTCCCCAGCATCGCCTCGGTCGGTATACCCGTGCCGCCCTGAACAGCCTGCCGGAACTCGGCGCCGTGGGCGCGATGGCTCTTGTCCGGCCGGCCCTTCCAGAGGGCACGGCCGTCCGCCCGTGCGAGCTCAGTGTGCACGTCGTGCGGGGTGGCGACTTGCGCAATCGCCAGGCGCACCAGGTCAGAATCGGACAGCTTCTTGGGATGGCCGGGCAGACGCTGGCCGAGGGGATCACGCGATCGTCGATCAGCACGCATAATGCCACCAGTAGGGTGTCCAGCCCTGTTCTCACGAACGATCATGGATGCCCTCCTCTCATTTCCCGAACAACCCGACACGCCGGACTGGCGTGGGTTGAGAATCACTCGCTAGAACACAAGGGCGTTCAAGCGCTCAGCCCTGGGCATCGGAACGGCCAGGATGTCGGCGCCCTCAGCGGGTAGTTCCTGGAGGCGGTCAAGTACAAGCCGTCCCCGACCCGGCGTTTTGTGTTATGTGACCCGCTGGTCTTGATGTCTGTTTACGCGTATCCGTAGAGCGCGAGTATGCGCTTGTCGTCGCGGCCGTAGTAGCGGCGGCGTGGGCGGTGTTAGCGAACCCGGCGCGGCGGAATGCGCCGGTGACGAGGTTGCGGATGGCGGCATAGGCATTGGGCTGGCTCCCGGTGCGGACCTGCTGGAGGTCTTCGCCGAATGTCTTGTCGCGCACGTAGTGCTCGCGGTTTTCTATGGCCCAGTGGTTGCGGGCGTAGATGCCCAGGTGGCGGGGGCCGGCCAGGTCTGCGGGCAAGCTGGTGATGCCGTAGGCGATCTCCTTGTGCGTCCACGGGCCGTGGGTTGGGCCGGAGTCGCGGCGGATGCGCATGACCTGGGTGGCGTGCGGCCAGCTGATGCCGTCGGCCGGGGCGGTGCGGATGGCCCGCCGCTCGCGGCGGCCGTGCCCTGTGTCCTGTTCGGCCCAGGACGCGCCCGGGAAGCAGGCGTCGGGGCCGGCCAGGGCCTTCGCGACGGCCTGCAGCAGGGAAGGCTGGTTGCCCTTGATGATCATCAGGTAGTGTGCGTGCTTGTCTTCGGCCAGGTGGCGGGCGGTTTCGGCCTGAGTGTGCAGCGCGTCCAGGGTGACGACGGTACCGATGAGATCCAGGTGCGCGATCGCCGGGGCCAGTTCCGGGATCTCGTTGGTCTTGGCGTCGATTTCCCGCTGGGCACGCACGCACCCCGTGGCTACGTCCAGCACGGACAGCAGGTGGACCTGGCTGCCATCAGCGCGGACCGCGCCGCGGACCGTCTTGCCGTCCGCGGCGGCCTGCTCCAGCAGGCCGGGCGGCCCTGGCCGGGCGGTCGCCGCGGAGGCGCGGCGCTGCTCACGCTCGTGCCAGGTCACGGCAGGCAAGGCGTCCGGCGGGCTGGCGGGCCTCGCGGCGAGGTACCCGTACAGCACCGCGTTGAACGCCGCGGCGTCGATGTCCTTGAAGACCCGGGAGAAGGTACGGACACTAGGCGGGCGGATCCGCCTGGTCCACGGGTCGCGCCGCCCGCCCAGGACGGCCAGCGTGTCCTGCGCGCAGCCGGCCGCCCACTCGGCAACCGCGGCCGGGGAGTCGTGCCCGGCGGCGGTGACCGCGCAGATCGCCAGGGCCAGCACGAACTCCAGCGGATGCCACCGGCCCAGCCGCGACCGCGGGTCAGGGACGCGGGCCAGCCACTCGCGCAGGCAGCGGCGGGATTCATCAGCGGCAAGAACCCCGGCCAGCTCCCCGGCCGGGACGTCGATCAGAGAAGATAGCAGCACGGGCACGGGCTTTCCGAAGGTCGTCTGAGGTTGGCACCTTTGATCTTGGAAAGCCGTGCCCGCCTGTCAAACCGGGCATTAACCCCAGACCAGACATAGCGGTGCGGAAGCACGCTGACGGACTCACTCAGGCACAGACATCAAACTCGCCGGGGCCGTGGTCCCCGACCGGTCACACAATTGCGCGTGCGGCGGATCCGAAGCAGCTCATACTCCCGGTCAGCAAGCCATCCAAACGGGCTCTGCGAGACATCGCGTAGAAACTGCGGAGCGTACTCAAAGACAACGACGGGGGAATAACGGTCGATAGTGGCGGCGGCTCCGCGCACCACGGCGGCCTCGTTCCCCTCCACGTCAATCTTGATCAGGGTCACTGGGCCGGGGCAGATCTCATCGATTGTCACGACCGGCACCGTGCTCGCGCTGCCGGTCAGGTAGGAGTGCCGCAGTAGACTCGCCCTGCCCCTGTTCGTGTCCCCGGCGTCGGGCCGGTAGAGGGGAAGCTTGCCCCCGCCCTCATCGCTGGCGGCGGCGTTGATAACGTGTGTATTGGACAGTCGGTTTAGCATGATGTTGCGGTGGGCACGGTAAGCCACTTCCTCGTCGGGTTCTAGGGCGATGACTTCCCCCCCGAGCCGACGAGCTTGGCGAGGCGGATGGTATGCACGCCGACGTTGGCCCCCACGTCTATGCAGCGGTCATCGGGGCTGACCAGGCAGCCGAACAGCTCATGGAAGTGCCCCTCATAGCAGCCGAAAGCCCACAGCTGCCATTCGAGGAAACTCGAGAGGTCAGCATCGAAGAGGTCGCCGAGCTTCGTGGTCAGCCGTTCTACACACATACCTGGCTGGTAGCACGTCCTGGCATACGAACGGAACAACATTCTGGCTGGCCCGCGCAGCGGTACGCGCTGACCGAGAATAGGGGCGATGGGGCTCTTCGCCAGGCTAGGCATTTTTCTCCTCAGAAGACGTCTGCTGCTGCGGGATCAGTCCCACCGCGCCGGTCACTGCCGCACACTCCTTTCGTCAGCGAGTGATTCGCCAACGCAGCAGGACGCAAGCAGTCGGAGCGGTGACACGCCGCCGTCCGCCTGGCACGGCACCGGCCGCAGGTCGGCCAGCCTGGAAACCGCCAGCCACCACCGGAGGCGATGGCGCTGCCGCGATGCTCGCAGGTAGGCCTGGTACCCCTTCCATCGCGACCGGCGGCCACCCACCTTGGCCAGCCGCTGGGCACACCACTCCGCCCACCGGACTGGATGCCGCAGATCGGGCACCGTGTACAAGACGACACCGCCTGGCCGCAGCACCCGGGCGCACTCGCGCAGCACCGCGGCGGGATCAACGACGTACTCAAGCACGCTCGCGGCCACCACCACGTCGAACGCCGCGGACGCGAACGGCAGCCTGCGCCAGCCCAGCTCGAGCCGTACCCAACCGGCGCCTCCGCCGCGATCGCGGGGGGCACGCATCAGCATCTGCGTGGAGATGTCACATCCGGCCACCCGGAGCCCGGCCGCGGCCAGGGCCCGGGTAAGTTCCCCTGTCCCGCACCCCAGGTCCAGGACTCGGTCCCCGGCCTGCGCATACCGGCTCACGGCGGCGGACAGGTTGGCCAGGCGGCCGGCCAGCGGTCCGTCCGGAGCGTACTTTGCGGGCCAGGTCACGGCCTTGGCCTCGAAAAGGCGCAGGACTTCCCCGGCCCCGCCGCCCGGTTCGGCCGTCATGATGCCCGGGCCCGCTCGGCGGCCTGGATGGTGGCGCGCATGGTCCCGAGCATCGCCTCGGTCGGCATACCCGTGCCGCCCTGCACCGCCTGCCGGAACGCACTGGCGTGAGCGCGATGACCCTTGTCCTGGCGGCCCTTCCAGAGCGGACGGCCGTTCCTAAGGACAAACCGGAAGTCGTCAATGATCACCTGGTGTGATCCGGCGAGCACCTCGATCCGTTCCTTGCCCGCCGTCGGCGGGGCGCTGCCGTAGGCGATGGAGGCGACCGAACCGTCCGCGAACCGCAGCGCCACCACCATGGCGTCGTCCCCCTGTGACGCGTCCCCGCCCAGCACGCCCACCGCATCGTCGATGTCGGCTCCCACCAGGGCCTGCGCGAGGTCGACGAAATGGCACACCTCGCCGAGCGAGCGGCCGCCCTGGCGCCGGTCCAGGTACCAGTGGCCATCAGGCACCCGGCCCGCGGCGATCCGGTAGACCACCAGCTTCGGCGTCTGCACCTGCGCCAGCACCTGCTGCGCGGCCAGCACGGCCGGCGCCCAGCGGCGGTTGAAGCCGAGCGTGAGCTGGCGTCCGGATTCCCGCCAGGCCTTCTCCACTTCGTCGACGCCGGCGCAGGTCAGTGCCAACGGCTTTTCGCACCACACGTCGCGCCCGGCGGTCAGGGCCCGGTTGGCGAATTCGGAGTGGACATCGTGCGGGGTGGCAATCACGACCAGGCTGACGTCCGGGTCATCGATGACGGCAGCGGCGCCCGAGACCGCCTTCTCGAAGCCGTGCCGCTCCGCGGCCCGCCGCGCGGATACGCCGCTGGCCGTGGTCACGGCCACGAAACGCTCGAAACCAGCGTCCTGGAAGGCGGGCAGCAGCGTCCCGGTAGAGAAGGCGCCGACTCCGATCCAGCCGACTCCGGGCAGAGAGCGGTCGGCCGGGCATGGCTTGAGGCGGATTGGTTCGTCCGGCCCCGCCGCGGCCGGATAGGTGAGCCTGATCGCCAGGCACGGCTCGCTCCGCTCCTCGAGCAGACGGAACGCCTCGTCCGCGTTGCCGATGCCGAAAGACTGGGTGATCAGGTCGGACACCCGGAGTCGGCCGACGGCGAGCAAATCGAGCACTGCCTCCTGATTCCGGCCCTCGGTCCAGCGCACCTGGCCGACTGGGTAGTCCACCCCCCACATTTCGTAAGACGGCTCATACCGGCCCGGCCCGTAAGAGCGGGCGAACTGCAACGAGATCTCCCGTTCGTAGAAAGGGGCGCGGCGCGGCGGCATGCCCACGTCGCCCACCATCACCACGGCAGCCCGGTCCCGGCACAGCGCCGGCGCCCGTGACATCGGGCCGGATGATTGATCGGCGGCGCACACAAGTACGGCGTCCGCGCCCCGCCCCCGGGACCAGGTGAGAACCCGGTCCGTGGTCGCGTCACCCGACTCGTCCAGGGCCAGGACGCCGACACCGGCTGCGGTCTCCCTGGCAAACCCGTTAGGGTCGATCCCGGCGACGTCGCATCCGGAGGCCATTGCGAGCCGGGCCGCGAGTTGGCCGACTAGCCCCAGGCCGAGCACCACGACCTTTGAGCCCGGGCCGAGCCCCGACAGGCGCAGCCCGTGCAGTGGTATGGACGCGAGCGTGGCGAACGCCGCGTCCTCCGCCGACACCGGGTCGGGCACGACCGCGCACAGCAGGCCAGGTACGGCCTGGTATTCGGCGTGGTTGGCCTTGCCTGCGCCGCCTGTCGCGACTAGTTGGCCGACGCCGATCCCGGCGACGGCGGCGCCGACCTCGGCCACCACCCCGGCCCCGGAGTAGCCGAGGGGCACGTCGCCGGCAAGCCGGCCCCGGACCGCCCGTGTCGCGGCCGGGATGCCCTCGGCCTGGGCCTTGCGCACGACCTGGCGGACAAGGTCAGGCCGTGCGCGTGCCTTGGCGAGCAGGCTGGACCTGGCGAGCGCGGTGACCGCCCGTTCGGTACCCGGGGAGATCACCGAGGCGACCGTACGCACCAGCACCTCGGTCGGGCTGATCGCGGGACGGGGAACCTCAAGTACCTCGACTGGCCCGCCGCTGACCGGCTGCACGACTTGCTTCACGTGGCTCTCTCTCCGCCCGCGCTGCCGCGGGCACGACTCCATACCGTGGTGACGCCTACCGCGAGCGCCGCGTCCAGCCGGCAGATCAGGACGGGCGCGTCGGCGGTGCTCCCGAACCCGGCAGCCACTGCCCTGGTCTCCGCGGCCAGCCGCACCGGGGCGGTAGCCGCGACGGTCACCGAGAAATCGCCGGCTGGGCCGGCGACAAGCGCGGTACGATCGGTGACCCGCACAGTCGACCCGACCGCCAGCTGCCAGCGGATGACGATCTCGTGCCGGCCTTGCCCGGTCACCGTGTCCTCGACCTTCAGTCCGCCACTGGTCAGCGACCAGCGGCGATGATGCAGGGGGCGGCCGCGCAGTCCCCTGAACCCGTCGTGGACCGCCTCGCAGGTGATTCGGGCAACGTCAGCGTGGACGGCCAGGCCGCTGACCCGGGCTCGCCGCCCGGCCCGGAACACGCCCCACACCTCCGTCGAGTCCGTCCCGTCCACCTGCACCGTGCTGTGCGCGGCGGTGGACCGCTCGTGCTGGCGCACAGGCCCCGGCTCGTAGGTCGATGTGCCGCTATCGACCAGCAGCGGGACCTTGTCTACATGCAGCAGGAAGCCGAAGGTGTCGGCATGCGCGTGCGCAGGCAGTGACGGCGGGCACGGCGGGCCGACGTCAGCGAGCAGGTGCCAGCCGCCGACCACGGCGCGCACCAGGCCGGTGGCTGGGAGCACGAGCAGCGGGCTGTCCGGGATCGGTCCCGGCCGGAGCGCGGCGATGAGCTCGCGATCGACCGGGTAGCCGTCATTGAGCAGCGGTACCCGGCCGTCGGGGGTAAGTATTGCACCCAGCCATCCCCGCATGCGGCCGATGGCCGTGGTTATGTCCCTGGCCGGGGTCCGCCCCGCGGCCCGCAGCAGGTCCGCCACGTCAACGAGGTCGGCCAGTACCTGGCAGTGATAGGCGGGCGCGCGCTCGTAGTGGCCGCCGTCGGGCAGGACCTGCCGGGCCAGCTGGCCGGTCAGCCGCCGCAACGCCAGCTGCAGCAGCCGCTCGTCGGCGAAGAAGACCGCCAGGCCGGTGAGCGCCTTCAGTCCCTTGACCATGTGGTTACCGCCGACGTCGTATTCCAGGTGGCGGCGCAGGAATCCGGCGTGCGCCGCGAGCCCGGCGACGAAATCAGGCTCGATATCGCTGTCGGCCACGAGGGCGCGGTGCAGGCCGCACCATGACCAGGCGCGCAGGGCGGCGGGGTACGGGTGCCAGGCATCGCCGCGGCCGAATTCGGCTGATTCCTGCCAGGACCGCCACAGCCGGGCGAACAGGGCTCGGGCGGCCAGCCGGTCCTGGTCCGCGGCCAGCCCCCACGCCCAGTCCCAGTAATGCAGGTGAAAGCGCCAGAGCCGCGGTGCGTCGGAATGCCCCCAGCCGAGCTCGCGGGCCAGCCCAAGCAGCCTGATCTTGCCCGTCCGCAGTTCAGCCAGGCCGGGCCAGCAGCCAGGGGTCAGTGCGTCCACTGGGCGGGCCGCATCCGGCCAGCCGACCGCGGCCCCCGGGTCCGGGCCGGGCATGATCAGGCGTCCCGCTTCCGGGAACCTGCGCAGGCCAGCCTGCTGAGTGCGCAGCCGCGCCCGGTGCGCCAGCTGGGCGGGCCGTAGCTGGACCATGGTGCGGCCGAGGACGGCGAGGTCGGCGTAGGTCATGCCGCAAGCCCCAGCAGGCGGGCCTCGTCGGTAATGCCGTCGGCAAACGGGCGCGGAGCGTAGCCGAGATCGCGGATCGCCGCATCGATCGGGAAGGCCTTGTCCTCAGCCAGCCGCAGCAACTGCTCCGCGCGGATCCGGGGATGGCGGCTGAGCCGCTCGTAGCCGCGCGCCAGCGTCACCAGCGGCGCGAGCGGTACGGGCACCAGCCGGGTCCGGCTTCCGACCGCGCGGGCGCAGGTCCGCAGCAGTTCGGTGAACGGGACCGGCTCCGGGCCGGCCACGTCGTACAGCGAGCCTATCGCCGCAGGCCGCTCCAGTGCGGCCAGCACGGCGGCAGCGACGTCGCCCACGTGAACCGGCTGGTGCAGGCATGTGCCTGTGCCAGGTACCGGCAGCACCGCCGCCCGGCTCAGACGCAGCAGGAGCCGGGACAGGTTGCGGTCGCCGACCGCACCGTAGATCATGGTCGGCCGCAGGATCGTCCAGTCAAGTGCGGACCCGCGAATTTGCTGCTCCGCGGCCAGCCGGATCTGCTTCGTCGGCGGGTGAAGGGTCGTCGTCACCGCGGTGGTGGAGACGAAGATGGCCCGCGGGATGCCCGCCTCCTCAGCGGCAGCGACAATGCCCGGGCCGTGGCCGAAGCCGAGCGACGCGACGCGACGCAGACCAGGGCATCACAGCGTGCCGTGGCGAACGTCTCGTCGAGATGGCAGGCGTCATCGAGATCACCTGCGAGCGGTTGCGCGCCATGGCCCGCCACCGTGCGGGCAGCTTCCGGGCTCCGGGCCAGCGCCAGGGCTTGGTACCCGCGAAGTGCCGCTTCGCGGAGCACGTAGCCGCCGAGAAAGCCGCTGCCGCCGACGACCAGGAGCCTCATCGCCGTCCGCCTGGTGAATCGGGGAACTTGCGGTACAGCCGTGCCAGCATCCCGCGGTCGAAGTACTTCTCGACGTAGTAGTGCCCCTGTTGTCCCATCGCCTGTCGCCGCTGCGGGTCGGCGGCCAGCGTCCGGATCGCGGCCGCGAGGGTCTTGCTATCCGCCGGTGGCACCACCCAGGCACCTGCCTCGCGCAGGATCTGCGCGGCCTCGCCCGCCAGCGCTCCCACGACGGGCTTGCTGGCCGCGAGGTACTCGAACATCTTCGAAGGGATGAACGACGAGAACAGCGGCACGTCGCGCAGCGGGACCAGGCAGATGTCGGCGGTCGCCAGCAGCGTCGGGACTTGCTCGTGCGGAATCCCGGGGAGCAGTATGACGTTCCGGAGTCCGTGTTCGGCGACCCGGTGCCGCAGCCGTTGCTTGTCTGCACCGTCGCCGCACCTCCGCTGGTAGACATGAGAGCGGTGCGCTTCCAGCCAGCGCTCGCCGGCCCGGATGCGCCGCAGAAGCGTCCATGTGGTGTCGGCGATGGTGCCGCCCACCGGCTGCACGATCAACCGCCAGCCGCGCGTCAGGCTGCGCAGGTCGTCGCCGAAGCCGAGCAACCCGAAGGCGGCCACGGCAAATGCGAAGACAGCCGCGTTCGCGTCCCCGATCAGGACGGCTGCCACCAGCAATCCAGCAGCGATCGGGATTCCCCCGCCCGCGGGCGTCGGGACGGTATGGGAAGACCGGTGACCCGGCACGTCGATAATGGCCGCCCGGCGCAATAGGGGAATCGTCACGGCCTCTACTACGGCGACCAACGCACCGCACGCGGCCACAGCGAACAGATCAGTGAATTCCCCGGACATGAGGCCGTCGATACCTTCCCCCTAGGAATTACCCGTCAATTCCCCGGCATTTGCTCTAGCCTCGGCTATTTCCAGCGGTAAGCCAGATCCGGCATCCCGGCGAAGCAAGCGCAGAGCCGGGAGACGAACTTTTCCCCGAAAATACTAGTGCGGGCTGTGATCCTGTATCACGCTGCTCCCGTTCGGATGTCCTGCCTGCGTTACGGCGTGCGCCTCCGGCCGGTAGCTATGTACGAAATGACGGCTCGGTACCGAATTCGGTCATTATCACGTTCTCTCTGATCGGCATGCGGCAGCCACCGATACCCTAGAAACCGGGAGGGCGCCCGAGGCACGTAGGCGCCTGGCATTCACTGCGTAGAATGAGTGTACGACAAGCACAGCGGTAGAGTACCTTACTGTGCGCATTTCTCAAGCGCGGCGTATCCGGGGAACCTACGGCAGCCGACGATTTTCATTGGAAAAGGACGAAAAGAATTTACCGGTAATATCGCGATGAGCGACATAAATGACATCCGGCCTTTTCCGGCAGTCCGTGCGCAGCGGGATTGCCCGGTGAGGTCGGCATCGTCGTGCTGTGCACGGCCCTGAGCAATCAGCTCTGGGCGGCGGTCAGGACCGACTCGGTCGCGGCCTTCGCCAAGAAGCATCCGTCTACCGTGACCCCCGCCGCGCCCCACTGAGCCCGGCGGCCGGCACTGTCACGTTATTGCGATCCCAGAACGAGGCGGAGCGTTTCACCGCCTGCCGGCGGCGCGGGGCCGGGCCTGCGAGCCCCGCGAGCCCGGCCAGTCGTGGACAGGCCCGGTCAGCGCGTGTTGGATACCGGGTGAGGGGATATAGTCTCGGTCCGGGCAACGATGCCCGGCCGCGCTCGGGCAGGCACGCACACGATCACCTGACGACATCGGGATGGGCGCTATGGCCAATGGCACAGGAGACAGCCAGCCGAACGGGACCTGGCCCGAGGTGAAATCCGGGCCGCTCATCGTCGGCGGATCGTTGATCGGCATCGGCATCGCGGTGGCGGCGGTGGGCCTGGCCGTGGCCGGGTCGCACGTGGTGTCGGCCACCCGGGAGTGGCTGAATAACCTGGAAACACCACCCAGTCAGTTCGCGCAGCTGAAATGGGAGCAGGCTAAGACGGCGGCCGCGTCGGGGGCGAACAGCTGGCGGGCGCACCCCAACGCCCAGGCCCGGCTGACCCGGCGTCCCGCGTCCCCGTCGGACTGACCCCCGCGTCCCCGTCGGACTGACGGCCGCGTCCTCGTCAGACTGACGGCCGCGTCCTCGTCAGACTGACAGCCGCGTCCTCGTCAGACTGACAGCCGCGTCCTCGTCAGACTGACAGCCGCGTCCTCGTCAGACTGACAGCCGCGTCCTCGTCAGACTGACAGCCGCGTCCTCGGCCGCGTCTTCGTCAGGCTGACGGCCGCGCCGCCCCGGCGATCAGCGCGGTCGCGACCGCCACGAGCCGGGCGGGCGGCACCGGCTTCTGCAGGAACGCGTCCGCGTTCTGATGCAGCTCGTCCGCGGTCCCGCCGATGGTGATGCGTGCCGTGATGACGGCGACGGGCAGCGCCGGGACCGCGTGCCGCAGCGCCCCGAGCAGTTCCAGGCCGGTCATCCCGGGCAGGTCCACGTCGGTCAGCACCAGATCCCAGCGCTCGGAGGTGGCCCGCTGCAGGGCAACGGCCGGGTCGGGGGTGTGCACGACATCGAAATTCCCCATCGTGGTCAGGACGTAGACGGCATAAAAGGCGGCCTCGGGGTCATCCTCGACCACGAGAATGCGCCCCCGGGGCCGGGCTGGATCTGCGGTGTTCATAACTGCAGCCTGGCCTAGCTGGTTCACCGGATCCGTTGCCGCGGGGGTGTAGGGCGGTTGCACCTCAACGCGAGGGAGGCGCACCGGCGGGAGGAACCGAGTACCGGTAGCCGAACCCGCGGACGGCCTCGATCGGCCGGGTCGCGCTGGCCTGCTGGCCGAGCTTGCGGCGCAGCCTCATAATGCCGAACTTCACCCGGTCCGGCCCCACCCCGAACGGGTCGTTCCAGGCCAGCTCGAGCAGCTGCTCCGCCGACAGGGTCTGCCCCGGCCGCCGGATCAGCGCCGCGAGCAAGCGGAACTCGGTCGGGGTCAGGTCGGCGGGGGCACCGTTGACGCTGACCTCGTGCGCGCCGAACTTCACCAGCAGGTGACCGTCGTCGTAGACATCGGCCAGCTGCCGCCCCGTCCGCGGCCGCCGCAGCAGCGCGTGCACACGCGCGGCCAGCTCGTTGTTGCCGAACGGCTTGGTCAGGTAGTCGTCGGCGCCGCCGTTCAGGCCACGGACCTTGTCCCTTTCCTGCCCGTGCGCGGTGAGCAGGAGGACGGGGATGTCACTCATGTCGCGGATCCGCTCGAGGACCTGCCAGCCGTCGAGGGTCGGGAGCCCGATGTCGAGCACAACCAGGTCGGCCCGCCCGGCGTGGAACTCGCGCAGGCCCTGCCGCCCGTCGGCGGCGGCGATCACGTCGAACCCGCTCCGGATCAGCACGGTACGGATGCTGAGCGCGATGTCGGGGTCGTCTTCGACGACGAGGATCCGGTCCGTCATGCGGCCGCCGGCCGGTAGACGAGCGCCGCCTGGGCGTGCCCAAACCTGGATGAGGCGCCGGCCGGTGCCCGCTCCGGCACCAGGCCCGGGCCCAGTTCAGCTGGAGATGCCCCCATACCCCGCGATGCTCCTGCCCCCGTGATTCGCCGACGCACAGCAGTGCGTTCCTATCTAACTACACACAGTTAAAAAAAACTACCCGTACCGCTGCTACCACGGCGCAACTGAGGCGCACCGCCAGCCCTCCCGCCAGGCGGGAAGCTAACGGCAAGAGCAAACGACGGAGGAAATCATGGGGAGCACAGACCTGGTGGTCGCGTCCAGCGCGGTGGCCGTCCGCGATCACCCGCCCGTGCCCGGGCCGGCCGGGGAACGGGGCGTGCTGCTCATCCGCGCGGCCTCCCGGGCGGGCGAGGCGCGGCGCACGGTGTCGCGCCTCGTTCACGACCTGCGGTACCGGCCGCCGCGCCATCGGACGGCCAAGATGCTGGTCCTCATCCCGGCGCACAACGAGGAAGCCACCATCGGCAAGAACCTGCATACGCTGCTGACCCAGACCCGGATCCCCGACCGGATCGTCGTGATCGCCGACAACTGCACCGACCGGACCGAGCAGATCGCCCGCCGCTACCGGGGCGTCACGGTCATGCGCACCGTCGGCAACACCGAGCGGAAGGTCGGCGCGCTGAACCAGGGCTGGCTCCGCTGGCAGGCCGGCTACGACTACATCGCGGGCATCGACGCCGACACCGTCGTTGCCCCGGACTGCCTGCAGCGCCTCGAGGAGGAGATGGCCGCCAACCCGCGGGCCGGCGGGGTGATGGCTCGTTACACCTTCGAGCAGAAGCTCGGCTCCTCCCCGATGGCCCGGCTGCTGATCCGGATGCAGCGGCTGGAGTTCGCCTCCTGGACCGCCGACGCGCTGCGCCGCAACCGCAAGACCTACGTCCTGGGCGGGCAGGCCACGCTGTTCAACGCGGCGGCCCTGCGCGCGGTGGCCGAACGCAACCACACCCGGGCGCCCTGGGACACCAGCACCCTGGTCGAGGACATGCAACTGACCGGCGACCTGCAGGCCATGCGGTACGCCACCAGCGTCTCGGCCACCGCCCGCGCCTACGCCGGGCCGATGTTCACGCTCCGGTCGCTGTGGGCCCAGCGCCGCAAGTGGGACGAGGGCATGGTCCGGCTGCTGGTCGGCTCGACTCTGAACAAGTGGACGGCCACCTTGTGGCGGCAGCAGCTCAGCCTGCTGTCCAACGGCGTGACCAGGGCGGCCTTTCTCTTCCTGCTCACCGCGGGCCTGATGGTGCACCAGTACAAGTGGAGCTGGATCTGGGCCATTCCGCCGGGCGTCGCCGCGCTGCTGAACCTCAAGCTCGCCTGGCGCGTGCCGAACCGGACCATGGGCGACCTGATCGCGGCCGTGCTGCTGGTCCCGGTCGAGATCTACCTGGTGGTGCGGATCGCCTGCGCCACCGCGTCCTGGGCCAACGTCGTCACGGGCATCAAGCGGGACGGCTGGGCCAACCAGGCCCGGGCCGAACGGGGCGCGTCCAACGGCCCGGTGAAGATGCTCGGCGCCCTGCTGCTGGTCGGGGTGCTCGCGGCCGGCTCGGTCTTCGGCTGGCTGCACGCCCCGCTGTTCGTTCAGCAGCGGACCCTCACCGTCGGCTGGAGCGTGCTGGCCGCGATCACGGCACTGCAGGTGCTCATCATGGTCATCCGCATCTTCCGTCCCAGCCGCGGCCTGCGGCCGTAACCGGTCAGCCGCGATACCCGCCCCGGTCGCCACGGCATGTGGCGGCCGGGGCGCATCGCTGCCCGGGCTACGGACTCAAGTGGTGACGGGCACGCGCTAATCGGGCAGGCGCTGGGTCTCGATGCCCGCCATGACCACCGGCTGGAACTCCGCCTCGAGTAGTTCCAGGCCGGGCTGACCGGCGGTGACGCCGGTGAGGGTGAGCTGAAAGTCATGGAGGTATTCGGTCCGGCCGTCGGCGCCCACGCGGAAAGGCCGGTCGTGGCCCGGGTAGATGACATCGCCGATCGCGAGGAGCTTGTCGATGGTGCGCGAGGCCATCTCACTGTTCCAGAACACGAGGGCGTTGCGGCGCTCCCGCGCCACCGTGGCGTTCTGGATGGAGTCACCCGCGATCAGGGCGATCCCGTCGGCGGTGGCCGCGGCGACCGCGATCGTCCCGGCCGAGTGCCCGGGCGCCGCGATGATCTCCACGCCGGGCAGCAGCCGGGTGCCTTCCTCCACGACCCGGATCCGGTCCTCGTACCGGGCGACGACCGCGTCGATCCATTCCGGGCAGGCGAAGTCGTTGCGGTGCGGGCGGCGCACGTAACGCCGCTCGTCCGTATGCATCACCACCTCGGCCCGCCCGAAGATGTCGAGGTTCTCGATGTGGTCCCAGTGGGCGTGCGTGCAGACCACAACGTCGATACTGTCCCGCGTAAGGCCCCGCTGGCGCAGGGCGGCATCGAGTACCGACCGCCGTCCGGTGTGGCCGGTGTCGACCAGGATCCGCTTGAGCGTCCCCTGCTCGTCCACTCCCTCGACGAGGGTGACCGAGCAGAAGGCGATATACCCCTGGTCGGAGCCGATCCGGTAGCCGTCGAGTATGGTCTCGACATTCGGGGTAGTCAGCTTCACGGCACTCCTCCACGCTCGTCGATTCCCTGCTCCTCAATCCGATGCCAGCCAGAAGACTAGACCTCAAGGCGGCAGTGAGATCCGCCCTGGGCGCGCGCCCGAAGGGCGGCACTGTCTGGCCGGGCACACCACCGGGATAATCTCGCACAATGCGGCGGATCGGCGTGCGGGAGCGGCGGGCCAGGCTGGGGCTGCGGCACCGGCTGGCGGGCGGCGCGCTGGCCGGCGGCCCGGTCGAGGTGGCGCGGTCGCTGGTCGCGGTGCACAGCTTCTCAACCTCCGTTGAACGCTGCCAGGTCTAGCTCAATGTCTTCAGGCCAAGGCGGTCCCAGTAGATGGGCAGGGACACCTGAAGGACCTTGAGCCCGCAACCCGCCAGTACCCCTTGCTGCTACCGCCCCATTTCCGCGCGTTACTCTCAGAGATACCGCTATCCGCAGGTCGTGCCGCTTGGCGGCGGTGGTCTTCCATTCCTTCCAGCGGACCTGCCGCAGGCGGCGGCGCAGCCATCCGTCCAGGCTGCGGAACACCCGTTCGGCGTCCGCAAGCCGGAAGTAGGCCATCCAGCCGGTGGTGAACCTGTTGAGCCTGCCGATGCGGTACTCCATCGACACGCGCCAGCTCCGCCTTGTCAAGATCCGCAGCCGGTCCTTCAGCCGCTTGACCGCCTTCGGGCCGACCCCGATCCTGACCTGCGCGCCGTGAGAAAAACCCGAACCCCAGCAGCGTCGCCTCGCGCGGCGTGCCGGATCGAGGACTTCTCCCCGTTCACCTTCAGCTTCAGCCGCTGCTCGATCACGCCGCAGACGCTCTCGAACACCCTCTGAGCAGCCCGCTCGCTACGCACGAAACCCGCAGGTCATCGGCGTACCTCACGAACCTGTGACCGCGCTCCCACAGCTCCCGGTCCAGATCATCCAGCATAATGTTCGACAAAATCGGCGACAGCGCGAACCCTGCGCGGTCCCCTCCGCCGTCGCCTGCCACCCCGTTCACCATCACCCCGCCTCCAGATAGCTCCGATCAGCCGCAGACCTTGCGGTCATCCACCTTGCGCGCCACCCGCGCCATCAGCACATCGAACTGAACCCGGTCAAAGAACCGGTCCAGGTCGATGTCCACTACCCACTCCAGGCCGTCCTCGATGCACCGCCGCGCGACCCGCACCGCCTGGTGGGCGGACCGGCCGGACGGAACCCGAACGACGACCCCGAGAAACCCGGGTCGAAGATGGCGTGAGCACCTGCGCGATAGCCTGCTGAACCAGCCGGTCCAGGCAGGTAGGCACCCCCAGCAACCGCTCGCCGCCCCCGCGCTCGGGGATCACCACCCGCGGACCGGCGACGGCCGGTACGCGCCCGCGTCCAGAGCCTCCCGGACTGCCGCCCAGTGCTCGCGCAGCCACGGGACGAAGCTGCCCCGTGGTCACGCCATCCACACCAGGCGCACCCCGCTTGGCCTCCACACGCCTCACGCCCGGCCCAGATTCTCCCGCGAGAGCATCCGCTCCCACAGTGAAATCTCCAGGCCGGGGATGACAGCATCCTCGGGGCGCGCCTGCCTGCCGCTACGCTCAGCTGCTGGACTCAACGGGCCTCACCGTCTCCTCCCGGCAGCTGTCCCGCGTCCGCGGGATGGCTGCGATCAACGCGACCAGCACGAGCAACACCGATTCCTCCGCCTCACTCGACGTTCGGTCCTTCCCGGCCACCACCTGATCCCCGGCCGGTACTACGACCTCTGCTGACTTCTGCCCGGTCAGCCCGCACCTCGCGATGCGGCCGTCGGCGCGGCGCAACGACAGCACAACCGACACCCAGGCAGACCTCCCCGGATAAGAACGATCAATTTCCCCCTACGCCCGCCGCGTCTACGTGACGACCCTGTTGATGGTGACGGGCTTCACCTTCTTGAGCAGGCTCACCCAGATCGCCCAGCCTTCTACGCGGTTCGTGTTCCTCGGTGCAGGGTTTCGCCTCGGGCTTCCTTCCCACCCCGCCTCACGACGACGCAGTTGCCTCCGGCTCGGAGTTAGCACCACCTCTTCCTCCAGGGGACTTTCACCCCCAATCGATCGCCCATGCCGGGCGTACTCAAGGCCGGCCCGCAGGGCCGTCGCGTGGCGATGCCGCAGGCAGCCTTGAGGCCGGAGGGGCGGCCCCGTAGGCTGCGGCACCCGGCTCCGGGAACTCAGCGGCGGCGCTAGCCGCCTCCTTCTTCGCCCTTTCAGGCTGCGTGGGCGGCCAGAACTCATCCAGCGCCTCGGCCGGGGTCTTCCAGCCAAGCGTCTCGCGGGGCGGCCGTTGAGGGCGGCGGCGACGGCGGCCAGGTCGCCGGGGCTGTGGCGGCTCAGGTCGGTGCCCTTGGGGAAGTACTGGCGCAGCAGGCCGTTGGTGTTCTCGTTGGTGCCTCGCTGCCAGGGGCTGTGCGGGTCGCAGAAGTAGATCTCGATGCCGGCATCGATGCGCAGCCGGGCGTCGCCGGCCATCTCCGCGCCCTGGTCCCAGGTCAGCGAGCGGCGCAGCTGAGCGGGCAACGTGATGATCGCCGAGGCGATCGCGTCCCGGACCGCCTCGGCACCATGGCCGGCCAGCGCGGGGCCGTTCTTGGCCCGGGGGCTGGTCCCGTGGCCTTCCATCGGCGGCAGGTGCAGCAGCATCGTGAACCGGGTCGAGCGCTCGACAAGGGTGCCGATCGCCGAGCTGTTCAGCCCCATGATCAGGTCCCCCTCCCAGTGCCCGGGCACCGCCCGGTCCGCGGCCTCCGCAGGCCGCTGGCTGATCATGATCTCGGGTGTCACGAACTTCCTGCCGCGGCCGCGGGTGCGCGCCCGGCGGACGCGCAGCGCCCGGCCGGTGCGCAGGCAGGCGGTCAGCTCACGCCGCAGCGCGCCGCGGCCCTGGACATACAGCGCCTGGTAGATCGCCTCGTGCGAGACCCGCATGGACTCATCATCAGGGAAATCGATCCGCAGCCGGTTCGCGATCTGCTCCGGGCTCCACGACGCCGCCCAGCACCGATCCGCCCGGCGACCGTGCCGGCGTCCGATCCAGTGCACATCCGGGCCCGGCACAGCCGCGCCACCTGGCCTGGTGATCGAGCCGGCGAGCCGGTCCTGCACGTACTCCCGCAGACCTGGTCCGCAGCCAGTTTCGCGATCTTCGGGCGGCGTGCCCGCCGGTCCGCGTGCCACTCGGCTGCCATGGCCCGGTACTCCAGCCGGCCGCCCCTCGTCGCAGCGTTCCGGCGCAGCTCCCGCGAGATCGTCGACGGCGACCCGCCGGCACGCCTCGCGATCTCACGGACTCCGCACCCCCGGACCCGCAAGATCGCGATCTCCTCCCGCTCCGCGAACGACAAGTAACGCCCCGACGGCGGCGCCAGGCTGACCGGCCGGATCCCACCGCTGTCACGGAACCAGCGCGTACCAACTGCCGAGGACACACCAGCCTCAATGCCGGCGTCCTCACTCGGCATTCCCCTGGCGATCGCCACCCAGAACCGCTGCCGGTGTTCTCGCCTGGCCACCCGAGGCCGCCCCGCCGAACACATCGCCGGCCGCCCCGCCCGAGCAGCCGCCCATCCCTGTGGCCGTCCCATTCGCCCACCTCCACCTGAAGGTGTTGCCCGAGCACGGACCCGTCGTCGGTCTATCTGTCGCTGCTGGCCCGGATGACGGGCGGCGGCATCGCGGACGTGCAGCGCGCGCTGTATGCGGACAAGACGCTCATCCGGCTGCTGGGGATGCGCCGCACCGTCTTTGTCACCACGCTGGACATCGCGCCGGTGATCCAGGCCGCGTGCTCGCGGGCGGTCGCCGCTAACGAGCGCCGCAAGCTCCTCGGCTGGCTGGCCGATTCCGGCGTGGGCGATGACGTGGCGGGCTGGCTGGCCGGGGTCGAGCAGTCCGCGCTCGACGCTCTGACCGCGCGTGGCGAGGCGACGGCGGCCGAACTGGCGGCCAGCGACCCGCGGCTGCAGGTCCAGATAACGCTGGCCCGGGGCAAGAGCTACGAGGGCAGGCAGAACATCGCGAGCCGGGTGCTGTTCCTGCTGGCCGCGCAGGGACAGGTGGTGCGGGGCCGTCCGCGTGGCTCGTGGACCTCGCACCAGTACCGGTGGGCGCCGCTCGCGCCGTGGTGCCCGCAGGGCCTGGACGGCTGGACGACCGAGGCCGCAGAGGTCGAGCTGGCCCGCCGCTGGCTGGAGGCGTACGGCCCGGGGACCGCCGAGGACCTGCGCTGGTGGGCGGGCTGGACCAAGACACAGGTCCGGCGGGTGCTCACCGAGCTGAAGCCGGCCGACGTGGACCTGGACGGCGTGCCGGGCATCGTGCTGGCCGGGGACCTGGAGCCGGCGCCGGAGGTGGCGCCCTGGGCGGCGCTGCTGCCCGCGCTGGACTCCACGCCCATGGGCTGGCAGCAACGGGAGTGGTTCCTGGGCGAGCACGCCGCCCGGCTGTTCGACCGGACCGGCAACGCCGGCCCGACCCTGTGGTGGGATGGCCGGATCGTCGGCGGCTGGGCGCAGGACCGCGACGGGCAGATCGTCTGCCGGTTCCTGGAGGACGCCGGGTCCGACGCGGCCAAAGCGGCCGACGCCGTAGCGCAGCGGCTGGCCGGCACCCTGGGGGGCGTCCGGCTGACCGCCCGCACCCGCGGCATGACCTGGCTGGAACAGGAGCTAGCCGGCTGAAGCACCGATGATGGCGATCTTCACGTGTCAGCTGCATGAGGTTCTGGAGTCGAGCAGGCATCTGGCCTCGCTCATTTCCTGAACGTTCCCCAATTGGCGACGATGGTAATGAGCTCATCGGCTTCCAGCTCGCGTAGCGCTTTCATCACTGTCCGTCGCGCCACGCCGTATTCAGTGGCTAGTTCACTGACGGGCGGCAAGCGCTGGCCAGACTTCCACTCACCAGCCTCGCACCGCTGACGGATACCGGCCGCGACTCGATGGCTCGGCAGCTCCGGTCCACGGTCGGGAGGCGGCATTAAGCCATGATCGCAAACCGGCTTTGACCTGCGCAAACTGTCTACTGTAGTGCTTAGTAACTAGTCAGATGACTACTGTCTACTGTGGTGTAGACTGATGATGTCCGGCCGGGCAGTCGAGCGGACTCGCTGTCCGGCCGGGCCACCACGTCGAGAGTCCGCCAGTTGGAGAGTCCGCGTGCCCTCACAGCCTGATTCTGAAATAGCCCTATTCGGCTGGCGCACCTTTTATTCGCTACTCGGTAACGGGACTTCGTCGGGCCTGGCATCCACTTTACTGGAAGCGAAGGAACGAGCCGAGAGCGCAATGATTGATAAGTGTGCTGCGCTTGCGCAGGTAACACCTATCGTCATGGCTCATGGAACGTTCTTTATTGAGTCGGGCATTATCTGTATGCGGGATATTTCAGGTGATCTTAGATGGTTCGACCCTAGCGCCGGGAAATGGGTCAGGTAGATGAGTGACGGTTACCCGCAAGTTTATACATGGTGCGCACTGTCTAATAATTTCGCTGCGCCTCCCGTGGCTGACGGGCTCGCTTGCGAGCAGGCAGAGGCTAAAGAGTTTGCGGCTAAAACTCTGCTGACTGACGAGCGTGCCGTACTTGCTCACGTTACAGCTATCGGGCTGGTCTACCACGTGCACAGCAAGCAGCTCGTGCCGTGGCAAGGCGAGACCCAGATCGGGCTGCGCAACATTACCGGCGATGCCGTCCGCTGGCTCACGCCAGGCAGTAACAACGACAGTTAGCACACAAAGGAGTCCGCCAGATCTTCCGGTACTGCCTGGCGCAGGCCGAGGACGATCATGAGGACTTCGTCAATGCCCCACTGCTGTCCGGGGGTCACGTGGCCGGCGAGATCGCCGAGCCGCCCCGAATCAACCGCGCCGGGCCTGCTCGGCCAGAATGCGCGAGGTTTCACCGAGCAGGTCCATTTCCGGGCGGAACGATGCGGTCTCGCGCTGCGGGAGGCCGGCGCTACGAGCACCACGGACCGCGGCAGGAACTCGCTGGCCTGGACGACGACACCAAAGCGTGGCCCGCTCTGCTCATGTCCCGCACGACGTGGCGTTCGGAGCGCGTGGATGTCACCCCGGAGCACGCAAGCTCTCCATAATGGCTGCTACTTCGAGCATCTCCTGACGGTCAGCCTCGTCTGCCTCGAGCGCGGCAACCTCCTGGGCGATCGCCTCCCGTCGCTTCAGCCGTGCGCGACGTCCTTGCCCCGCTTACGATCTGCTTGCCTCTCAGTGATCTCACCTCCCCTGACTTCTGCGCTATGGCAGCCTGGTGCCCGCCCCTATGCGAGCCGAAGGCGGAACAGAAGTGAGCGAGGTGTTGTCCGCGGCGGCACCGCCCGTCGCTGACCGGTCGGACGCGAACGGTCGCGGTTTCCGTCCAGACATCCAGGGCCTGCGGGCGCTCGCCGTGTCAATGGTGGTGATCTATCACCTCTACCCGTCGCTCGTGCCCGGCGGTTTCGCGGGGGTCGATGTCTTCTTCGTGATCTCGGGCTTCCTGATCACCGGGCATCTCTGGCGCGGTTACCAGCGCGACGGCCGAGTCCGGCCACTCGATTTCTGGGGCCGCCGGGCCAGGCGCCTCGTGCCGGCGGCGGCTCTCGTGCTGGGCGTGACCTGGGTCGTCGCGCGTCTGATGCTGCCGCCGGGCCGGCTCGCCGATACGGCCGGACAGATTAGGGCCAGCGCGCTGTACTTCCAGAACTGGCAACTCGCACACCAGGCCGTCGATTACCTGACGTCCAAAGATGCGGCCACACCCGTGCAGCACTTCTGGTCGCTGTCGGTAGAGGAGCAGTTCTACCTGGTCTGGCCGCTGCTCTTCGTCGTCGCGGCTCTCGCGGGCCGCCGACATCGCCGCGTCGTACTCGCCGGACTCGTGGTGACGCTCGTGGCCGCCTCCCTGGCGTACTCGGTGTACGAGACGCGGGTTGACCGCGCCGCCGCCTATTTCCTCACGACCACCAGGATGTGGGAGCTCGGCGCCGGCGGAGTGCTCGCCATGCTCCCCGAACGCGTCGATCGCGTGCTCCGCAGGCAAGGCTGGCTCGGATGGGCCGGGCTGGCTGCCGTGCTCGCGTCAGCCTTCGCGCTGCGCGGGACATCCGCGTTCCCGGGAGCCCTCGCACTGCTGCCCGTCAGCGGTGCCGTCATGCTCATCGCGGGAGGATCTGACCTGGGACGGCACGGCCCGGCGCAGCTGATGTCGGCGCGGCCGATGATCTTTCTCGGCGGCATCTCGTACTCGCTCTACCTATGGCACTGGCCCATGATCAACCTTTGGACCGCCCACTGCCGCAAGAGCCCCGGTGCCCTGAGCGGCCCGGCCCTGATCGCAGCTTCGCTAGCGGCGGCGTGGTGGACCAAGGTCTACGTCGAAGACCAGGTGCGGCTCTCGCCGAAGCTGACCGGGCACGGCTGGCGGTCCCTGTCGACCGCGCTAGCGGCCGCCTTGCCGGTAACCCTGGTGTCGGTTTACATCGCGAGCGTGCCTGGCCAGTGGGACGGCAAGCTAGGGCCGGGCTATCCCGGTGCCGCGGCGCTCGCGGGCAAGGCTGTCAGCGTTCCGGCGAAGCCCGTCCTGCCGCCGCCGGACGACGCGCTCGCGGCTATTCCCGAGTACTGGCGGCAAGGCTGCCTGGACCGCGAGTACGCCGTCGCGCCGAAGGTGTGCGCGTACGGCGACACGACCGATCCCACCCTCACCGTCGCTCTGGCCGGTGACTCTGTCGCCGGCAACTGGTTCCCGGCACTCGACGAGCTTGCCTTGCGTTATCACTGGCGGCTTGTCACCGACCTGCACGCTACCTGCCCGTGGACCGCCACCTGGATGACCGATCCGAACACCAACGTCCCCGGTGCCCCGTACAGATCGTGTCACGAGTGGGACGTCACGGTGCAGCACGACCTGCTCACCAGCATCCGCCCCGACGTCGTGATCACGTCCGACCTCGCCGAGATGGGGTCCGTGGCACACCCCCAGGCCGGCTCCGCGGCCTACGCGGACATCGCGGCGGGAATGGCACGGTACTGGGAGCAACTCCAAGATCATGGCATCTCCGTGATCCCGATCCAGGAGACCCCCGCGATGGACTTCGATCCGGCCAATTGCGTTTCCGAGTACGGTGCCGCTTCGCCGGCCTGTGACCGTCCGGCCGCCGAGACGATCCCGCCGGATCCGCCGACCGTCCAGGCGGCGCGTTTGATGGCGGGCAAGGTGAAGGTGATCGACATGAACCAGTTCATCTGCGGGCACGGTATCTGCCCGTCGGTCGCCGGCAACGTCCTCGTCTACTTTGACGCCCACCATCTGACCAGCAGCTACGTCGCGACGACAACGCCGTATCTCGCTCCACGGCTGTTCAGCAGCAGCGCCGTGCTGGCCAGCCACCGGTAGCTGAGAACATCTGCCGGCGTTGCGTGCTGCTCGATCGGGCTGAGGAAAATGTCACCAGACTGAGACGCAGCCCCTATGCCACGGCGTGAGAATCCTGGCGAACCACAGGTCACAAGAGCTTCTTATGCCATCCGCGCTGAGAACCTATGCAGCAGGTTGCGACGCTTCGCCGGGCGGTGGGGTCACCCGGGAGGGCTGTCTCCGGGCGGGGCGAGGACGGCGGCAGCCAGGTGGGCCAGGTGGACCGGGGCCGCGTCGGTGGACTGGCGGATCTGGGTGCGGCAGCTGTAGCCGTCGGCGACGACGGACGCTGCGCGGTCGGCGCGGATGGCGGGGAACAGGACCCGCTCCCCGCATGCCTGCGAGACCTCGTAGTGGCCGAGCTCGAAGCCGAAGTTCCCGGCCAGCCCGCAGCAGCCCGAATCGAGCACCTCGGCCTGGACGCCGAGCGCCGCCATCACCTCGCGGTCGGCGTCGAAGCCCAGGTCGGCGTGCTGGTGACAGTGCACCTGCACCAGCGCCCTCCGCTGCCCGGCTGGCTGCTGCCCGGCTCCCTGCTGCCCGGCTCCCTGCTGCCCGGCTCCCTGCTGCCCGGCTCCCTGCTGCCCGGCTCCCTGCTGCCCGGCTCCCTGCTGCCCGGCTCCCTGCTGCCCGGCTCCCTGCTGCCCGGCTCCCTGCTGCCCGGGCGCCGCCTGCGCCGTTGTCTGCTGTTCCGCGGCGCGGGCCCGCAGGACGCCGGCGTGCAGGCGGAGGATCTCGGCCAGCGAACGGACCGCCGTGCTCGCCTGCTTCGCCGCGGCGCTGTCCGGCAGCAGCTCGGTGGCCTCGGATTTCAGCGCGGCGGTGCAGCTGGGCTCGAGCCCGACGATGGGCACCCCGGCGTCGAGCCAGGGTTTCAGCGTGGCCAGCGTCCGGGTCATGACCCGTTTGGCGTGCTCCAGCTGGCCGGTGCTGATCCAGGTCAGTCCGCAGCAGACGGGCCGGGCCGGGACCTCGACGCGGTAACCCAGCGCCTCCAGGGCGGTGACGGCGGCGCGGCCGATGCTGGGCTCCAGGTAGTTGGTGAAGGTGTCGGGCCACAGCAGCAGGCGCCGCGCGGCGGGCACAGCGGCGGGCCCAGCGGAGGGCACAGCGGAGGGCACAGCGGAGGGCACAGTGGAGGCCGCAGCGGCGGGCCCAGTGGAGGGCCCAGTGGAGGGCACAGCGGAGCCGGGGCGGGGGGCGCGGCGCGCGAACCAGGCCTGGAACGACTCGCCGGCCAGGACCGGGATGTCGCGTTCGGGGGCGATGCCGCCGAGCCGTTTCGCCGGTGCGGTCAGGGCCGGGACCTTCGCGGCGCGATTGAGCAGCGCGGCGCTGCGGGTCCGGCTGACCAGGCGCAGCCAGCGCGGCAGCCAGCCCAGCGAGTAGTGCGCGGCGGGACGGCGGCGCCCGGCGTACCGCTGGGCCAGGAATTCGCTCTTGTACGCGGCCATGTCGACGCCGACGGGACAGTCGCGTTTGCAGCCCTTGCAGGACAGGCAGAGGTCGAGGGCCCCGGCCACGTCGTCGGCGTGCGCCGCGTCCACGCCGGCCCGGCCGCTGGCGAACTCGAAGAGCAGCCGGGCCCGGCCGCGGGTCGAGTGCTGTTCCTCGCCGGTGGCCCGGTAGCTCGGGCACATCACGTTCCCGCTGGCGGACAGGCACGCCCCGACGCCGACGCAGCGCCGGGTGGCCGCCTCCAGGCTGCCGCCGTCGTGGGCGAAGGCGAGCTGGGTGCGGGTCGCCGGGCGCGGTCCGGCCACGTAGACGCGCAGGTCGGCATCGAGCCGCCGGGGCCGGACCACCGCTCCCGGGTTCATCCGGTCCCACGGGTCCCAGACGCTCTTGAAGTCACCGAACGCGGCGATCATCTCCGGCGAGTACATGCGGGGCAGCAGCTCCGAACGGGCCTGGCCGTCGCCGTGCTCGCCGGACAGCGATCCCCCGTGCGCGGTGACCAGGCCGGCGGCCGCTTCGATGAAGCGCCGGAAACCGGCGATGCCGGGCGCGGTGACCAGGTTGAAGTCGATGCGGATGTGCACGCAGCCGTCACCGAAGTGCCCGTAGTAGGCGCCGCGCCGGCCGTGGTCGTCGAGCAGCTTCTGGAACTGGCGCAGGTACGCGCCCAGCCGGGCGGGCGGGACCGCGGCGTCCTCCCAGCCGGGCCAGGCTTCCTTGCCGTCCGCGCCGCGGGTGACGATCCCGGCGCCGGCCTCGCGGATGCCCCACAGGGTCCGCTGCGCCGCGCCGTCGGTGACGATCGTGGCGGTGCCGCCGAGCTGCGCGGCGCGCGCGGCGACCGCGCGCGCCGCGGCTCCGGCTTCGGCGGCGGTGGCGCCGCCGGTCTCGATGAACAGCCAGCCGGCCCCGTCCGGCAGCAGCCTGTACCGCTGGTCGGTGGGCCGGGCCGCGCGCAGTGCGGCGATCAGCGCGACGTCCATCCCCTCGATGGTCAGCGGGGCCAGGCCGAGGAACTCGGGCGCGACGTCGGCGGCCACGAAGGCGTCGGCGAAACCGGCCACGGTCAGGGCGCGGACTGCCGGGACCGGGACCAGGCCGACGCTGGCTTCCAGCACGGTGACGCAGGTGCCCTCGGTGCCGACCAGCGCCCGTGCCAGGTTGAACTCGTTCTCGGGCAGCAGCTGGTCGAGGTTGTAACCGGACACCCGCCGGGTCAGCTCGGGCGTCTGCGCGCGGACGAGCGCGCCGTGGGTGTCGGCGAGCCCGGCCAGGCCGCGGTAGATCCGGCCCGTTTCCCCAGGCTGCCGCGCGCGGGCGGCGGCCTCCTCCGGCGAGGCCGGCCCGACGGTGAGCTGCGTGCCGTCGTAGGTCACGACCGTGAGGGCGCGGACGTTGTCCACCGTCTTGCCCCAGGCCACCGAGTGCGAGCCGCAGGCGTTGTTGCCGATCATCCCGCCGAGCGTGCAGCGATTGTGCGTGGACGGATCGGGCCCGAACGTGAGGCCGTACGGGGCGGCCGCCGCGCGCAGGTCGTCCAGCACCACCCCGGGCTGGACCCGCGCGGTGGCCTGGTCCGGGTCGATGCTGAGCACGGACCGCAGGTGCCGGGAGAAGTCGATGACCACGGCCTCGTTGACCGCCTGCCCGCCGATGCTTGTGGCGGCGCCGCGCGGCAGCACCGGCACGTCGTGCTGCCGGCACACTTCAAGCGCGGCCAGCACATCGCCGGTATCAAGCGGCTGAACGACCCCGACAGGGACGTGCCGGTAGTTGGACGCGTCCGCGGCGAACACAGCCCGGCTGGCGGAATCGAAGCGGACCTGTCCCCGGACCCGCGCGGCCAGGTCAGCGGCGAGCGCCCGGCCCGCCCCGCTCAGGCCAGCCCCATTCAGGCCTGCCCCGCTCAGGCCAGGCCCGCTCAGGCCAGCCCCGCTCAGGCCTGCACTGTCCTGGCGGGATGAGCCAGTCACGTTTCCTTCTCCGGCACGGCATCACAGCGTAGTCGGCGGCTCCTTCCCGTGCGCGGACGGGGAGTCTCCGGGCCCGCCGTGGCTGTGCCCGTGGGCTCCGGGAAGCGGGTCGCCGGCATCGGGCACGCCGACCACCGCCGCCTCGCGGACCGCCTCGTACTCGTACAGCACGTCCTCGACAGCACGCACCAGGGAAGCGCGCTGGCCTGGCCCGGAACGACCGGTCAGCGGGGAGCGCGCGGCGTGACGAGCAACGGCTGGGTGACGATCCCGCAGCGGCCGGTGGCGTCGGACAGGGTGCCCTCGGTCAGGCCGATGCCGTCGCGGCCGGGATCGGAGTTCGCGGTCAGGCGGACCCAGTGCCCGGCCGGGTAGCGGTGCAGGTGCATGGTCACCCCCGGCGGGATGAACAGCCACTCCAGGAAGCTCACCGGGGCGCTGAGCCCGTTGGCGGAGTCGGCCACGATCGCGAAGCGCGCCAGCCCGTTCAGCAGGCGCCCGGCCACCAGCGGGATCCGCACCCGCGTCCACACGTCGGCGGCGCCGGTGCTGCTCGCGTAGCCGCCGGAGACGGTCCGCCATTCGGTGGCCCGGCCGTACCCCCAGTCATCGTTGCCATCGAAGAACTGCTGCGGCTGGGGATCGGGGAGGTCAGCGGGCGGGCCCGGCTCGTCCTCGGGGACCCCGGCGTCGCCGGTCGGGCCGGGTCCGGCGGAGACGTCGCCGTAGGCCGGGCCGAGGCCGAAACCTCCCAGCACGGGGTCGGTCTCGCGGGCCTCCGGCCCGGGACCGGTCGCGAGATGCCAGACCCGCGCCACCGCCACCAGGCGGTCACCGGCCCACAGGCTGGCCTCGCTCAGCTGCGTCCGCCGGCCCGGCCGCAGCAGCTCGGTCTGCACGCGCGACGGGGTGCGCGGCACCGGGCCGAGGAAGTCCATGCTGATCCGGGCCACCCGCAGGTCCGGGCGCCCGAAGGCGTCGTCGAGGCAGCCGGCCAGCAGGGCGGTGGGCGGCCCGCCGTGCTGGGCCCCGGTATCCCAGGGGCTGGTCGTGGCCTCGGTGGGCTCGAAGTAGCCGTCGCCCAGCGGCAGGTAGTAGGCGGGCGGAAGCTCGGTCATGCCCGAAATCATGCCCGACGGCCGTCAGGCGCAGGCCGCATGCCTTGCCGTTCGGCGGACCGAATTACACAGCTGCAGAGCCATCCACAGTTTGTGGATGACTCACCGGGACACGGACGGTACGTGTGGTTATGTCCGCATCCCTGTGGAAAGCGACCTTGATCGCCCGCCGTAACGCAGTAAACACTGCACCACGGCGGGAGTTCGCGGCCGTGGAGCGCACCGATGCGCGCCGTCGCCCATGGTTCTGGTCCGTACACTGTGCGTCAGACCAGTGGCTTTCTGCCACGCAAGGCCGCAGACGCTGCGATAATGCCGGGATGACTGGCCTAACCGTTGCCCTGGCGAATCTTAAGCCGGGCACGGGCAAGACCACCTCGGCGGTCTGGCTGGCCCACGTTTTCGCAGGGGCCGGGAACAGCGTCCTGCTGGTGGACGCGGACCCTTCGGGCAGTGCGCTGGAATGGTCCGACCTTGCCGCCATGGACCCGGGCGTCGCGCCACAGGCGGCGTTCCCGTTCCGGATCGTTGCCCTGCCGTCCCGCGAGCTGCACCGTCGCGTCCCCGATATCGCCCAGGACGATGACGTGGTGATCATCGACACGCCGCAGCTCGAAGACCACGCCGGCATCGCCCGTTCAGCGTTGCGGTACGTCGATGAGATCATGGTGCCGTGCGCGCCGAGCCCGATCGAGATCAACCGGACCACGCCGGTGCGGGAGGAGATCGCCGAGATAGCGTCGCTGCGGGACACGCCGGCCCGTTCGGCCGTGCTGCTGAACCGCTGCATCGCCCGCGCGCATTCCACCCTCGACGCACGGGAGGCGCTGCAGGGGCTCGGCTACGACGTGCTGCAGACGGCGGTGCCCCGGCTGGAGGCGTACGCGCAGAGCTTCGGCATGCCGATCAGGGTTTCCGAGCACGACGTGTGGCGCCATGTGGCGCAGAACCTGGTTGAGCGCTGCTCTCCGCTCTGCTCGGTTCGCTCATGACCTCCCAGCGGGAGCAGCGGAAGGCGCAGATGGCCGCGGCGGCAGCGCGGCGGGCCGAGCCCGAGGCGCACCCGGCGGGGCGGACCGCGATCCGGTCGAAGCCGGTCCGCATCACCCTGGACCTGAGCCCCGAGCTTTACCGGCAGCTGACGCAGTGGGTGGACACGGCCGCGGTGGAGCTTGACGTGCCGCGCGTGGCCCTCGCCGATGCGGTGCGGGCCATGATCCGGGTCACCACCGAGAACCCGGGCGAGGTCCTGGACCGGCTGCGGCGCGACCGGGAACAGTAACGCCCGCGAGCCTCATCGTCACGGCAGCGTGCCGAGGTCGATGGCCTGCAGCTGCCCGGAGCGGCCCCGGCCGGCTGCGTGGCTGCCGTCATCGGCCAAGCCCCCGTCAGCCCTTGAGCTGCAGGGTATAGCGGACGGTCTGCACGCGGATCAGGCCGTCGCGGAACACGAAGGTGTCGACGCCGTCCTCGACGCGGGTCGCGGCGGCGTGCGCGGCCCACTCCAGGAACAGCACGTCATCCACGTAGATCTGGGTCTTCAGATCCCAGGCCGCGTTCGGCACGTCGGCGAGCAGCTGGACGAAGCCAGCGCGCACCCCTTCCTTGCCGCGCCTGACGCCGGCCGGCGTGATGAACCGGGCATCGCCGGTGTAATCGGCGACGATCTCGTCAAGGTCCCCCGCGCCAAGTGACTTGGCGTGGTGGGCGAACACTTCCTCCGGCGTGCGTGTCATCGTGATCCTCCATCGCAGCGAGTACCTCTGACCAGCCTCGCCCCAAGATGGCTGGGGCGTCCAGCCTCGACCTGGCTACATTGCAGTACGTCTAGCCCCAGGTCGAGGGCGGGGCTGGAGTGGGTCAGGGCGCCGACGGAAACGAAATCGACGCCGGTTCCGGCTACGGCTCTGGCGCTGTCCAGATGGAGGCCGCCGCTGGCTTCGAGCCGGACCGATGGGTACCGGGCCGCCAGGGCGACGGCGGCGCGCAGGCCGGCCAGCCCCATGTTGTCGAGCAGGATGAGCTCCGCACCGGCCGCCAGGGCGTCCCGGACCTGGTCCAGGGTGTCGCACTCCACCTCCAGCGGAAGCCCCAGAGCGGTCGCGCGCACCGCTTCGATGGCTTTCGCGATGCCGCCGGCCGCGGCCACGTGGTTGTCCTTGATCAGCGCGGCGTCGCCCAAACCCATCCGGTGGTTCAGGCCGCCGCCGCACCGGACGGCGTACTTCTCGAGCTGACGCAGCCCCGGGGTGGTCTTCCGGGTGTCGCGCACGGCGCAGCCCGTGCCGGCCAGGGCGTCGGCCCACGCCCGGGTCGCGGTGGCGATACCCGACAGATGGGTGAGGACGTTGAGCAAGGTCCGTTCGGCACCCAGAAGTTCCCGCAGCGGGGCAGTGACGCGCAGGACCTCAGTGGCGGCGCCGATCCGGTCGCCGTCCTGGCGTCGCGGCTCAGCGGCCCCAGGCGGGATCCCGGCGGCGTCGAGCACGGCGAGGGCGACGGGGAGACCGGCCAGCACACCCGGCTCGCGGGCCACGACCCCGGCCACGGCGCGGGCGCCCGGCGCGGCGGTGGCGGCCGACGTGACGTCGGGGCCGTACCGCAGGTCCTCCTCCAGCGCGGTGCGGACGACCCGCCCGGTGTCTGCGGGATCGAGGCCCGCGGCGAGCAGTTGCCTGGCGACCAGCGCGTTCAGTGTCATACGGCTACTCCTTCCATCCCGGCATTGACGGCGGCGCGGAGATGGTTCCCCGCCACCCGGAAGACGGTGTGACGGGCGCGTTCGGCTGACGTGACCGGCGGGGTGTCCCGCCACCGGTGGCACCCCCGGCTTTCCGCCCGGGCCAGGGCGGCCGCGGTGACCAGGACTGACACCGTGTGCAGGTTGGTGGCCTCGACGGTGGCCAGGTCGGGCCCATGGTCTGCGGGCTTGCGGTCGGCGGGCGGAGCCTGGGTCAGCGCCCGCTGGAGACGTTTCATGCCGTCCCGGTCGCGCAGCACGCCCGCGTGCCGGGACATGGCCGCGGCCAGGGACAGCCGGACGGCGGGGCTTACCCCCGGGCCGGCCGGAGGCGGCCGCAGGCCCGCAGCGGCCTCCGGCAGATCCCGGCCGAGGAGGTCACCGGCCCGCCGTCCGGTGGTGAGGGCCTCGGTAAGGGAGTTGGACGCGAGCCGGTTGGCGCCGTGCACGCCGGTCGAGGCAGCCTCCCCGACGGCGTAGAGCCCGGGGACCGAGGTCCGCCCGGCCATGTCGGCCCGGATGCCGCCGCAGGCGTAATGCGCGCCGGGCGCGACCGGAATCGGCCCGGCCGCGGGATCGATTCCCCGGGCCCGGCACGCGGCGGTCACGGTGGGGAAATCCCGCTCCAGCGTGGCGCGCCCCAGCGCGGTGGCATCCAGCCACAGGTGATCGCCGGGGCCGTCGCCGCGTGCCATCCGCTGCTGCATGGCCGCCGATACGACGTCCCGGGGGGCCAGGTCGCCGAGCGGGTGACGCCCGGCCATGACGGGCCCGCCCGCCGCGTCCACCAGCACGGCGCCCGCCCCGCGCAGGGCCTCGGTGATGAGGGGGCACTGGCCGCGGGCCGCTTCCTGCCACAGCACCGTCGGGTGGAACTGAACGAACTCCGCGTCCCGCAGCTCGGCTCCGGCGCGCGCGGCCAGCGCCAGGCCGTCGCCTGTCAGCCCGGCCGGGTTGGTGGTCGTCGCGTACGCCTGGCCGAAGCCGCCGGTCGCCAGGACGACGGCGCGCGCCGTCACCGCCCCGGTCCACAGCGCGCCATCGTCCGCCACCATCCCGGCCAGCACCCCCCCGGCCACGCCCCGGTCGCCGGTTAGGGCGTCCAGCACCACGCAGCGGGTGAGGATCTCGACCGGGCTGGCGAGCAGGGCCGCCAGCAGCACCTGGTGGACCTCTGCGCCGATCGCGTCGCCGCCGGCATGCACGATGCGGTTGCGGCTGTGCCCGCCCTCCAGGTGCAGCGCCATCCGGTTCAGCCGGGCGCCCTGAGCGGTCAGCCGGGCGATCTCGCCGGGAGCTTCGGTGGCCAGGGCCGCGACGGACGCCGGGTCACAGAGCCCGGCCCCCGCCGTCAGCGTGTCCCGCTGGTGCCGGGCCGGGTCGTCATCGGGGCCGATCGCCGCGGCCAGGCCGCCCTGGGCCAGGGGAGTCGATCCGCCGCCGAGGTCGTCCTTGCTGAGCAGCAGCACCCGGCGGCCGTGCCGCGCGGCGGTCAGGGCCGCGGTCATCCCCGCGGCGCCCGATCCGGCCACTACCACGTCGGCGCCGAGTTCCCAGTGCGCCCGCGACGGGGGCAGGCGGCGGAGTACCGGCCCGGTCACTCCGCCGCCCTCCCCGCTGAAGGCGGCGCCGCCCCCGCTGGTGCGCCAGCCCCGATCATGGCCTGGACGGCCTGCCTGGCCCGTTCGGCCGTATCGGCAGGCACGTTCACTTCGTGGACTCCCTCGCGCAGGCAGCGCAGCAGGGCGGCCGGTGTCGTCATCTTCATGTACCGGCACACGGCGTCCGGGTTGACCGGCTCCCATCGCACCGCCGGGTTGGCCCGGCGCAGCTGGTGCAGCATGCCGGTCTCGGTGGCGACCAGCACGACCGGCGCGGTGGTCGTGCGGGCGGCGTCGAGCATGCCCCCGGTGGACAGTACACGGGTGCGGCCCGCCGGCAGGTCTCCTTCCTGCGCCTGCCACAGCGCGGCCGTGGAGCACCCGCATTCGGGATGGATGAACAGCTCGGCCTGATCTTCGGCGCGGGCCTTACGGCTCAGCTCGGCCGGGCTGATCCCGGCGTGCACGTGGCACTCGCCCATCCAGATGTGCATGTTGGCCCGTCCGGTCGCGCGCTTCACGTAGGCGCCGAGGAACTGGTCGGGCAG
The DNA here is from genome assembly GCA_963805255.1 of uncultured Actinomycetes bacterium. Taxonomy (GTDB): domain Bacteria; phylum Actinomycetota; class Actinomycetes; order Streptosporangiales; family Streptosporangiaceae; genus Bog-532. Next base: position 137,741 of record CAWDTK010000023.1, on the reverse strand, counting down.
GAAGAGGACCTCCCGGTCCGCCGGGAGGGACGCCACGATCTGCGCCGCGTTGGCCGAGGTGCAGCACAGGTCGGATTCGGCCTTGACCTCGGCGCTGGTGTTCACGTACGCGACGACCGCGGCCCCGGGGTGCCCGGCCTTCCACTCCCGCACCTGCGGCGCGGTGATGGTGTCGGCCAGCGAGCAGCCCGCCCGCGGCTCCGGGATCAGCACGGTCCGGTCCGGGGCGAGGATCTTGGCCGTTTCCGCCATGAAGTACACCCCGGCGAACACGATGACGCTCGCCGTGCTCGCCGCGGCCAGGCGCGACAACGCGAGCGAGTCGCCGACGTGGTTGGCGACGTCCTGGATCTCCGGCGCCTGGTAGTTGTGCGCGAGGATCACGGCGTCGCGCCGCGCCGCCAGCCGCCGGACCTCCGCCGCCCACTCCCCGGTGGCCCGATCGGCCGCCGCCTCAGTGCTGGTCATGATCTGCCCCTATCGCCGGGAGGTTTTAGACTCGGAGTGTAAAACCGTTTTAGCCTCGGAGTCAAAAACCCCCGGCGAATCGGTAACATGCGAGCGTGCCGAACAATGAGCCGCGGTTCCCGCATGAGGTGCTGGCCGTGGTCCTTCAGGTCCGCCAGGCCAGCTTGCACGTCCTGCTCTGGCAGCGGGCCGAGCCGCCGTTCGAGGGACGGTGGGCGCTGCCCGGCGGGCCGCTCGCCGCCGATGAGCGGCTGGGCACGTCGCTGGGAGGGCATCTGGCCGCCAAGGTCGACCTCACCGAGATCGCGCACATGGAGCAGCTGGAGACCCGCAGCGACCCGGTCCGGGATCCCCGGGGCCGGGTACTGGCCACGGCCTACCTCGCCCTCGTGTCGTCCGATGCCGAGCCAGGCGTTCCCCCGGACACGGCCTGGCACCCGGTCCAGGACCTTCCGCCGACCGCGTTCGACCACGGCTCGATCGCCGAATCGGGGCGGGAGCGGCTACGCGCCAAGCTGTCCTACACCAACATCGGCTTCGCCCTGGCCCCGGAGACCTTCACGATCGCGCAGCTGCGGGACATCTACGCCGCCTCGGTCGGCCACCCGATCTCGGCGACCAACCTGCAGCGGATCCTGACCCGGCGCGAGGTCATCGAGGCCACCCCGGCGGCGGCCCGGCCGACGTCCGCCGGCGGCTGGCCCGCCACGCTCTACCGGTTCGCGACCCGGAGGCTGATCGTGACCAACCCCTTCGCCGCCTTCCGGCCACCGTTCCTTTCGCCGGCGGCGGCCCAGTAAACGCGCCTTTCTTACCGTTGAATTGTCAGGATTTTGATGATGTGGGTGTTGCTCTGCGTGTCGCGGTGACAGGACGGGCTGCCAGGGCTACTGCGGAGTTATGAGGTATCCAGATGTGGTGGCCTGACCGCCGCTGGGCGGGCCAGGCGCGAGGAAGTACGGCCGTGGCGCGGCGGGCGAACTCGGGGACGGCCGGGCCGTGCTCGCCGGGCATCATGATGGCGGCGGAGAAGTAGTAGCCGAAGAACAGCTCGTTTTCGCTGCGCTGCAGGTTGTTCTTGCGGTGGCCCCAGGACGCCTCGGGGTCTGCGCAGGGCCCGCCCCCGGCCGGGGGCGGGCGGGGAGCCAATGGGTTGTGTTTCCCGTGGGCCAGGGCCAGGCCGAGCTAGCGGCCCCGGGCCTTGAGAATCCGGTTCATGGCCATCAGCTGCCGATGGGCCGGGCGGCGGCCGCGCCTTCGAGCATGGTCTCGGCGACAAGGTTGTAGGCGAGCGTCCATGCCTCGCGTGTGGGGGCGTCGAAGCTGTTGCCAAGGATGGCTGCGAGCGCGGCGAGGAGGGCGTCGCCGAGGGTCTGGTAGTGCGTGGCCCGTACCCCGTAGCCGGTGTGCCGGGCTCCGAGGGCGCGGGTGTGGATAAGAAGTTCGTCGAGGCGGGGCATGGCCCGCACGATCTCGGTGAGTTTCTCGGCGAACTTGACTTCCTGCTGGGCCAGGGGGGTGGTGAACATGGGGCGCAGCGCCGGGTCCCGTGCGAACAGTTCCTGGTAGAAGCGGGTCGCCATGGCCGGCAGTTGCGGGCCGAGTCGCTCGAATGACGACTGCACCAAGGTGATCTGCTCTGGCGTCATGAGGGGCTCCCCAGGGCTTGGGCCAGGTCGGCGCGGCCGCTGACGCCGAGTTTGGTGTAGGCGTGCTGCAGGTGATTGTTCACCGTCCGCACGGACAGGTAGAGGCGTTCGGCGATGTCCTTGCTGGCCATGCCCGCGGCGGCGAGGATCACGATCTCGCGTTCGCGCCCGGACAGCGGAACTGCCGCGTCGGCGCGGAACAATCGTGGGGTGACGGCGCCTTCGCAGGCGGCGGCCAGCACGCTTGAACGGCGCAGCGCCGCTGTCGCGGCCCGCTGGTCACCGGCCCGGCGGAAGGCCTCGGCCGCGCCCGCTGCGGCCTCGGCCGCCAGCAGCATGGCGCCCAGGGCCTCGAAGTCGTCGGCGGCGGCGGCCAGCTCCCGGGCGTCGCGGGCCCGGGCGGCGGCGCCATGGCGGGCACGGGCGGAAACCAGCGGGGAGTCGCACGCGTCAGCCAAGCCGCGCAGCCGGGCGGAGGTGTCCTGCCCGCTGGTGCGCATCATGTCGTGCAGCAGCCACGACTCAGCGGTCCGGTGCCCGGTGGACGCCGCCTGCGCGGCGGCGTCCCGCAATTGCTGCGCCGCTTCGGCGGGCCGCCGTGATGCGATGGCGGTCCACGCGTCGGCGAGCTGCTGCTCGGGTCCGTGGAAGCCGAACGCCGGCCCGGTGGCGCGCTCGGCCAGTGCCTGGGCGGCGGCGGCGGCGTCGGCGAGCATGGCATGCGCCAGGGCCAGGCCCGAGAGGGCGACGCGGCGCGGGCCGGTGAAGTGGCTGGCCTGTGCGAGTCCGGCGGCCTCGGCGTAGTAGCGGCGCGCGGTCGCCATCCGGCCCTGCAAGGTGGCTACCCGCCCGAGGTTGACGGCGAAGAAGATCTGGGCGATGGGCACGCGGTTGGAGGCGACGATCTCGGCGCCGGCTTGGGCCAGCTGCTCTGCCTCGGCGAGCCGGCCCGCCTCGGACAGGGCGAATACCTGGTTGACGAGGTGCATGGCCGGGTGGGCGATGGCCAGCTCGTCGCCGAGAGCAACGTGGTCGGTGTAGCCGGCCTCGGCCACCCTCACCGCTTCGGCGGTCCGGCCGGTCATCGCCAGGGCGGGCGCCCCGGCGATGGCCCGGACGACGCGGGTGCGCAGGTCGCCGCCGGTGATGCGGTCGAGCACGGCCAGCGCCTGGCCGGGGTGGCCGGAGAATGTCAGCACCGAAGCCTCGTCGGCCACGAGCTCCTCTGCCAGCGGGGATGAGGTGATGACAGCCCGGGCGGCGGCGTTGATGATAACTATACCCGGGACAAGACCGATCACCGGGACGCGTACCTGATCGGCAAGCTGGTGATCCGGCTGGACTGCTACCTGCCGGAGCGGGCTGATGAGGTGTGGGCGCGGCTGCGGCACCTGGGGGCGCGGCGGTTCGCCCTGGTGGCCGACGTGGTCTCGTGCATGCAGCAGGTCAGCGACCTGCTGGCGTGCGCGTGGCCGGCGGCGCTGGGGGTGGCGGCCCGCCGGTGGAGGCCACCACGTGGCTGGCCGCGATGGGGGATCGCTGACCGGTGCAACGGGAACCCGGCCCGGCTGCGCGCGATGGGGTATGAGAAGTTCGTCGCCGCGGTCCGCCGCGAGCTGCCCCGCTGGGCGCGAAGAACATCTACCACAAGATCGTGAAGGGGCTGTGGAGGCGCTGGCCGATGCCGGCGGCGTATCGCGCAGCGCCGCTTCGCGCTGGCACAGGTGCCCCAGCTGTGGGTGACTGGCGTTCGCTCTGGCCCGGGTGGCCGATGCGGAGGGACGGATGACCGCCGTGCTGGATGAGCTGGGGCTGAGGGAGCTGGTGACCAGCATCGACGGCCTGTCGGCGGTCGGCGCCGCGGTCATCTTGGCCGAGACCGGGGACCTGACCCGGTTCGCCTCGGCGCGGTCGGTGGTCAAGCACGCCGAGCTCAATCCTTCTGAGCACACCTCGGCCACCCTGGCCGGCAAGACCCGCATCTCCCGCCGCGGCTGGCCCGGGCTGCGCGCGGCTGCGTGGCGCGCCGTGTGGGGCGGCATGCGCCATAACCGGGTGCTGCACGCCCGGCACGCGCACCTGACCGGCCGCCGGAGGGCAACCGGCTCAGCGACGCGCAGGCCCGAACCGCGTGCGCGGCGACCCTGCTGCGCTGGCTGCATGCCATCGTCACCCGGCGCCAGGTGTGGCCCACGCGCGCGGCCGGTGCCATCCCCGCCCGCCCGGGCGCCGGACCAGCCGCAGGCCGCATGACGTTAGCCGGACTGCAGCGGGCAGCTGCTGCCCGCGCGCCAGGATCCGCTCGGCGGCGTCGAAGACGCCGAGCTCGTACAGCGCCTCGCCCAGCAGCAGCGCCCCGACCGCATCCAGTTGCTCGGCGGGCACTGCCTCGATCAGGCGCCGCGTGACGCGGAAGTCGTGCGCGTAGCGGGCCAGGTGGGCGCCGCGGACCAAGACGGCCGGGTCGGGCCGCCCGCCGGCGTCGAGCCGCCATATCGCGATCCGCAGCGCGGCCGGACCGGGGACCGGGCGGGCGGCCTCCAGCCGTTCGGCCTGGGCCAGCAAGATCGCCCGCGACCGCGACCGGGGCATGGCGGCGCGGACCACCTTGCCGTGCATGGGGTGGGCCAGGTGCACCTCTTGGTCGGCGACGGCGATCGTCACCAGCCCGGCCCGTTCCAGCGACTCCAGCACCCCGAAGGGAGCGGTCGCCTCGAGATAGCCGAGCTCCAGCGGCTGGCACAGGGCCAGCAGCTCGACGACCGAACGGGCCTCGGCGGGCAGCTGCCCGATTCGCTGCTCGACCAGATCCAGCAACCGGGTCGTACTCGGCAGCCGGCCCTCCAGATGCCATACCCCCGACCGCTCGACCAGCGCCCCGGATTCGAGGCCACCCAGCACGAGTTCGCGCACGTACAGGGGGTTCCCTCTGGTGACTTCCCAGAACTCCCGCCCGGCGCCAGCCCCCATCGGGCCGCCCAGCGCCAGGTGCAGCAGGGTATCGAGATGAGCGCGGCTGAGGTCCTCCAGGTCGACCCGCTCAAGCCGGCCGTCCCGCCACAGGCTCGTCACCAGGTCCGGGACCGGCTCGCCGGTACGCACAGTGGCGATCAAGAAGATCACCCCCTGCGCAGCCAGATACCCGACAAGCGCAAGCGAGACGGCATCCAGCAGCGACACGTCGTCGGCGACGGTCACCAGGCGGCGGCCGTGGTGGCGCTCGTGCAGAGCCCGGCGGGTCTGCTCGAACAGCGCCACCGTGTCGACCTGCCCGTCAGGGCCCAGGCGGCCTAACCCGCCGGCCAGCAGAGCGACCACGGCGCCCAGCGGCACCAGCGCGGTGGTCCGGCTGCCCGCCACCCGTTCGGTCGGGTAGCCCGCTGCCGCCGCCTGCTGCCGGCACTCATCGGCTAGCCGGGTCTTGCCGACCCCAGCCCGGCCGTAGATCACAAGACCCGCGAGCTCGCCCGAGCCCAGGGCTCGCTCGAACACCTCGAGCTCCGGCCGGCGGCCGATGATCGGCCACCGCTGCAATGTGACCGCCACGCCAGCCAGCATGTCAGCCCGGGCCCGGGCAGACAATCGCCGACGGCGGTCATCCGGCGCGTTGTCATGCGTCAGGCGGTCACGACGGCCGACTCGAGCCCGGCCACGATCCCGACGATGCGATCGGTCAGGTGGCCGGGGACGCCCAGCCCGTCCAGGGTGGAAGCCAGGTGGGCAGCGGCGCGCTCGAAATGGGCACTACTGATGCCCAGGCCGCGGTGGCCGCCGACCATGGGTCCCCGGTAGCGCTCGGGGCCGCCCAGCGCCTCCCCCAGGATCGTCACCACGTACGCCCGGTGCCGGGCGCCGACGCCACCGGGGAAGAACGGGCCGAGCGCAGGGTCAGCCAGCAGCCGCCCGTAGAAGCGGTCGACGGTGGCGGCAAGGGCGGCCCGGCCGCCGATCTCCTCGTAGACGCTGATCGCTTCCCCCGCCTCGGCGGGGGAGCAGCAGTCCGGGCAGGTAGTCATTGTCATGGCAGCTCTCCTCGGTGAGGTCTCTACCACGACAATCCTCCTGGCGAAGCCGTCCGCGCCTGAGCAATGACTGCTCATTACGCGCCGAGTTCCTGCGGGAGTGGCCGGTTGTGACCGGGCTTCCGGGTTCCAGGCGTTGAAGAACCGGCTCAAGCGCATCCAGTACCGGCCCGGACTCATCGACGGATTCCTCGCCCAGACCGGACTCAGCCTCGAACCCGAACCGCCGTAGATTGCAAACCTTGGCCTTTCAAGCTCTTAGTGATGTTCATCGATTTCGGTCCATAGCGTTACAGCGATGGCAATATCGCACAACGTGACGACGATAACGGAGTGCAACTGGTTAACGACCAGCGAACTGCGCGCCGCGGCGCCCGGCGGAGCTTTACCGCCGGGCGCGCTTTTGTGCACAAGGCTGTGGATGAGGTGTGCACAACGGCACCGGAGCTGTGCGCAGGCACGAAATTGCTGGGGATTCCGGGGCCGGGTGCCACTCGCCGCAAGGCTCTCACCTGCGAGAACGCTACCCACATCCTGTGGGTAGGAAAAAATAAAAACTGTCCACATGGCGCGCTGCAATGACTCATAAATAAGCCGAACATCTACCGTAACTTTATTCCGCTGTTACCTGAGATCAGGACCGTAAAGCTGCACAGTCCGATGAGAGCCCCACTTAGAAAGGCGACCGCAAATAGCGGCGCAAAGGTTGGCAAAGAGCGGAACGCCGCTCACCTTAACTGAAGTGGAGAGCCTGACATGAAGATCAAGATCCGGCCAGGTGACGTCGGCGCCCCCGGCACGAACGAATGGGCCGAGATGAGCGGCTGGCTCGCCGAGCTGCGGGAGGACGACGATGCCGGCCCAGCCGGCGACGGCAACGGCGGACTGGCCAGCGACGGCCGCGCCGGGCCGGGCAGCGACCGCCACATCGAGCCGCCCGGCGCCGGCGATGCCCGGGCGATGGCCGCCGCTGCGCCGGCGTTGAGCAGGCGCCCTCTCCCCGCCGGGGCCGGCACCCGCGCCCAAGTCAGTGGCCCGGCCAGGGTCGGTGGCCCGGCCAGGGTCGGTGGCCCAGCCAGGGTCGGTGGCCCAGCCAGGGTCGGTGGCCCAGCCAGGGTCGGTGGCCCAGCCAGGGTCAGTGGCCCGGCCAGGGTCAGTGGCCCGGCCGAAATCCCCGCCGGGGCTCTGGTGCGGGCGGTGATCGGCGACCAGCTGCGGATGCCGATCATGTGGTGCGAGATGGGTTCCTGCATCTCCTGGCATGCTGATCCGGCGGCGCTGGGCGAGGCTGACAACCGCGCCCGGGCGATCCGCGCCGGCTGGCGCATCGACGCCCTCGGCCGGATGGCATGCCCCCGATGCCAGCAAACCGCCGTCAGCTTCCGGGCCTCCCTCCCGCTCGTGCCGTGGGACCGGTACACGGCCATGACCATGGCCGCCCGGGCTACCGCTATGCGCGGCCGCGCACCCGCGGCACAGCCGCCTGCGCGCCGGCACGCCCGGACTACCGCCGTGCGCGGCCGCGTACCAGCGACGCAGCCGCCTGAGCGCAGATGAGCGTCTGATGATCCAGGAACGCACCGACTGCTCCGGGCTGACGCTGGTCGCAGCCATGGCCGGCAAGGCGGTCGGCAACTGGCGCCCAGCGCCGGATCTGGCCCCCATGGCCTGGGCTTTCCTGCCGGAGATCGCCGTGGGCACGCCCGGCACGGGCACCGGGCTGGTCCGCGCGGCGCGCGCCTTCACCGTCGCCACCTTGCACCGGTGGGGCGCCGCGGAACGCTGTGAGGACATCGCGATCGTCGTGTCCGAGATGCTGACCAACGCCCTGCGGCACGCCCTGCCCGGGCCCGGCGATACCCGGCCCCGGCGGCCGATCCGGCTCGGCCTGCTCCAGCCCGGGCCATGGGTGCTGTGCGCGGTCGCCGACCCGGGCAAAGCGGTTCCGGTGCCCCAGACGCCCAGTCCTTTCGCCGAGACCGGCCGCGGGCTGCACATCATCCGCGCGCTCAGCGACGACTGGGGCTACACCACACCAGACGAGGCGGGAAAGGTCGTGTGGGCGGCGTTTACCCGGTGCTGACACCGCAGGTGAACCACCAGCCTGGCTGGTGTTCGTTCCACTTCATCGTTAACTTCAGCGAGGCCCGTGGACGAGACCATCTTCGCGGCAGCGGGCAGCGGCGCCTTCGCCGCCCAAGGCGAGCTCAGCTCACAGAGGCCGTCTGAGTTCGCGGGCGGGATCGCCGGCGGTGACGGCCCTTGCGACTGCGGCCAGGGCCGTTGCCCGCCAGCTGGCCGCGGAGATGGACTGGGCGATCTGTTCGGCGTGGCCGGGATCAACGGTGGCCAGCGCCAACGCGACCGCGGCCAGCGCCGACGCTTTCCTGTCCGCACCGGGGATCGACTGCGCGCTGCGCTCAGCGTCGGCGATCAGCCGCCCCGCCCGTCCGGGATCGGCAGCGGCGAGCGCCCGCGCGACCGCGGCCAGCGCCGGCGCCCTCCCGCTCGCACCGGCAATGAGCCGGACGGCCCGCTCGGCGTCGGCGATCAGCCGGCCGGCGCGGTCGGGATCGGTGGCGGCCACCGCCTCCGCGACGGCAGCAAGCGCCGACGCCTTCCGGTCCGCACTGGAGATCGACTGAGCGACCTGTTCGGCGTGGTCGGGATCGATAATGGCCAGCGCCTCGGTGACAGCGCCGAGCGCGGACGCCTTCCCGTCAGCGTCGGCAACCGACTGCGCGCTGCGCTCAGCATCGGCGATCAGCCGCCCCGCCCGTTCGGCATCGGTGGAAGCCAGCGCCTGCGCGACGGCGGCCAGCGCCGACGCCCTCAACGGCACCTCGGGGATCGACTGAGCGACGGTTTCGGCGGCATCGGCGTCGCTGATGGCCAGCGGGCCGGCGATGGCAGCCAGCGCCGACTCTTTCTGGCCAGCATCGCTGATTGACTGAGCGACGCGCTGGACATCGGCCACGAGCCGGGCAGCCCGGTCAGGGTCGGTAGCAGCTATTGCCCCAGCGACAGCGACCAGCGCTCGCGCCTTCGGGTTCCCTTCAGGGATCGACTGGGCAACGCGCAGTGCCTCGGCGACGATGTGCTGATGCCGTGAGGGGCTCTGCTGGACAGGCTCATTAATCTGCGGCCGCGCCACACGGACGCCGAGGCTCTCGTCGTGGATCCGGCGAGGACGGGGCCGGCCGGGAACCGCCGCGTTCGCCGTGAACGCGAACTGGCGAGCCGTGCCGGTGCCGCGCTCGCTCGGGGCGGGCAGACCCCTGGCCAGCAGGCGCTCGCGCAACACCGGATTGATGTCGCTGAAAGTCAGCCAGGGCGCGCCGCCGGGAATGCCGCAGGTGATCAGGTCCCGCAGTTCACCAGTGAAGGAGGTGCAGGCGGTGTCCTGCTGTTCCGGGCCCGGGACATGGGCGCTGCGATCACGGGTCGTCGCGGCGAGCGTGTACCCGCCTTCAACGTGCGCGATGTCAGCCAGGCCCGGGGCACCGTCTGCGGCTGGGGTATCGGTCGCCTGGCCGGCGAAACAGCAGTCCAGGATCGACAGGCGGGTATGAGCGGGACTGCTGCGCAGCACGTCGGCGAGGGTGGACCAGGGCAGGCCACTGATCTCGGGCCGATCCGGATGGGTCGAGGTCACGGTCAGGCACAGTTCCCCGCGCGGCGACAGCAAGCCGTGGCCAACGTAATAGAGGAGCAAGACCCCGGTCGTGGCCGTGGCCAGATCCCCGATGTGAGTGCACAGGCCGGCAGCGGAAATCGGGTTGGCGATGACCATCGTCTGCCCGGACGGCCACGCGCACAATGCCGGGTCGGCGAGCAAGGATCGCATGGCCTGCAGGCTGTTGCGGGCCGCACGGATCGGCGGCAACTCGGCGTACTCGTACGCTGACACGCCGATCAAGATGGCGCATGACCCCGCCGGCACACCAGCGTCAGCCATCATCGCCGGCCCTCCAGCCGGTCCGCGCCGGCGCCACCCCGGCTCCCGGGCACACCCCCATGCTCCTCCCTCCCACCGGTCGTCACTCGCGCCTGTGCACAGGCCAGTCCCCCGGATCGGCACCTACTGCCTAAACGGTGACATCTTTGCAGAAAAAGCCAGCCGATCAAGTTACAGGCCGGCGAGTCCCGGCAGCCATTGCCACCCGCTGCCGCCGACTGAGGATGCGCTCGCCGGGGCCATGCCGTCAGGGCCGCCTGCGGGTGGGTGTTACGGCCGGGCGGCCGGTCCGCCGAGACCGGCCACGGGCTGCACATCATCCGCGCGCTCAGCGACGACTAGGGCTACACCACACCAGACGAGGCGGGAAAGGCCTGGAAGCGGCGGGCGAGATAAGCGATGCACATCCGGCGAGCGGCTACGGCCGGCGTGAAAACCGCCGAAATCGGCCGCGCGGGACAGGCCGGCCGCCTGATTGCGCGGGCGTGACCGCCATGAGCCGCTGACTGCTCCGGGGCGGGGCCGTTCGGGGCTCCAGCACCGAGCCGGCTGGGCGCTACGGCCCGGAGCCGGCTGGGCGTTCCGGCGGCGGGCCGGTGCTGCCGCGGACGACAAGCTCGGTCGTAAGCTCACGGGACCGCCCGCGCTGGCCGGCGATCTGCAGCAGCGCGATCCGCGCGGCCTCCTGCCCCATCTGGAAGAGGGGCTGCGCCACCGTGGTCAGCGGCGGCGAGCTGCCGGCCGCCTCAGCGATGTCGTCGAAGCCGGCCACGGACAGCTCCTGCGGCACCGCGATCCCCGCAGTGCGAGCTGCGGTCAGGACGCCGAGCGCGAGCACATCGGTGACCGCGAAGACGGCCGTGGGCCGGTCCCGGGGCGGCTGTGCCAGCACCTGGGCCATGACCGTGGCCGCCGCGGTGATCGTGTTGCCGGACGCGCAGCGGACGATCTCGCCGGGCCCGGTCCCGGCCCGGCGGAGGGTATCGACGAATCCGGCGGACCGGAGCGGGACGTTAGGCCGGGTGACGTGACGGCCAGGACCGGCGGAGTCGTCGTCTTCCTGAAGCGTCAGCAGGCAGAATCTGCGGTGCCCGAGCTCCAGCAGATGCTCGGCCGCCAGGGCGGCGGCCCGGTGGTTGTCGATCCCCACCATCGGCACGCCGGGCATCCGGGGATGCCCGATCGTCACCACCGGGATATGCCGGCCGAGGGCGTCGGTCACCGCCGGGTCGTCGGCGACCAGGTTGCAGAGGATGAACGCGTCGGCGATGGCGTGGCGCACCGGGAACGTGGTCTGCGCCGCGCTGGTCGGCACCAGCAGCAGCGCGCGCCCGGCGTCGCTGAGCTGGTCCGCGATGCCGTGCAGGATCATCACCAGGCCCGGGTCGGTGAAGGCCTCGGTCAGGCGCGCGGTGAGGACCACGGCGATCACGGCCGTGCTCCGGCGGCGCAGCGACTGGGCGGCCGGGTCCGGGCCCGGGTAGCCGAGCTGGCGCGCGATCCGGAGCACCCGCTCCCGGGTGTCCGCGGTGAGCTGGTCAGGGCGGTTGTACGCGTTCGAGACCGTCATCCGGGAGACCCCGGCCGCCACGGCCACGGTCTGCATCGTCGGGCGGTCCACCATGACGGCACCCTTCACAGACCCGAGCCGGTCACTGTATCGTTCAAGTAGGCGCCACTTCAACGATAAAGACCGGCCCGGGGACAGCAATGATCTTAAACGGCTTCGCAATCGCATCAGGTTATATCGGCGCCGGCCTCAGCGTGGGCATGGTTATCCCGCAACTGGCGCGGACGCCGTGCCATCCCCAGCGGGCGGGCGTAGTCCTGCTCGTTTGATGCTGCCGAGGATCTGGTCGGCAGGACGAAAGTCCTGCCCTGTGGGGCGGCCGACCCTGCAGGTCTTCGGAAAGCAGTACTCTGCGGATGACGTAGTAGTGGCCGGCTCGGCCGCCGCCTTCGATGGCCGAGAGTACGGCTATGCCACAGAGCATGGTTGTTGCCACATTGTGGCCAGACGAAGGACGTGATTACCGTGGCGGCTCAAACCTCTCCCCAGGCGCGCGCGAAGAAGAAGGTTGCCTCAGCCGAGTCAGCAGAGTTTGACGTCACCGGTGCCGCTGACGCGGCCGGCGAACTGGATGCGGCAGGCGCGCTGGATTTCTTCATGCTGGACGAGGCCCTTGGCTCGTTGCGCCGGTTCCAGCCGGATACCAGCCTCGTGCACTATGCAGTCAACCTGGCCCGCCGTCCCGGGATGGTGGCCCGGCGGACCGGTAAGCTGGCGGCGGATCTCGTCAGCATTGCCACAGGCAGTTCGACGATCGCTCCGCAGCGCCGCGACCGCCGGTTTGCCGATGCCGCGTGGAGCAAGAACCCGCTGCTCAAGCGCACGGTCCAGACATATCTGGCGGTCGGGCAAACCGCCGAGGAGCTGCTCGCTGACGCCGGATTGGACTGGCGGGACAACGAGCGCCTGAAGTTCATACTGACCAATCTCATCGCCGCGTCCGCGCCGAGCAACTACCCGCTGATCAGCCCGGACGCACGGAAAGCGTTCATCGACACCGGCGGCATGAGCGCCGTCCGGGGCATCCGCGCGCTGATCTCGGACATGTCTTCTGCCCCGCGCGTTCCGACGATGGTGGAACCCGATGCATTCGAGGTCGGCAAGGATCTCGCCTGCACGCCGGGAGCGGTGGTGGCCCGCACTGAGGTCTTCGAGCTCGTTCAGTACAAGCCGGCCACGCCCACCGTGTACCAGTACCCGCTGCTGATGATCCCGCCAATGATCAACAAGTACTACATCACCGATCTCGCGCCCGGCCGCAGCATGCTCGAGTTCTTTGTGGCGCAGGGATATCAGGTATTCGTGGCTTCCTGGCGCAATCCCGGGAAGAGGCATCGCCACTGGGATCTGGACACCTACGGTCTTGCGGTCACGGAGGCGCTCAGTGCGATACGGGAAATCACCAAGGCCCCCAAGGTGAACCTCATGGGTCTGTGCGCCGGCGGCATTCTCTCAACGATGGTCTGCGCGCATCTGAGCGCGACCGGGCAACTCGATCAGGTCAACAGCCTCAGCTTGGGCGTAGCGGTACTGGACCAGTCGAATGCGGGCACGACGGTCGCACTGATGGACCAGAGCACCGCTGCAGTGTCCACCCTCGCCTCCCGCACCCGCGGCTACATGGACGGGCGCACGCTCGCCGAGGTGTTCGCCTGGCTCCGGCCCGATGACCTGATCTGGAACTACTGGGTCAACAACTACCTGCAGGGTAAGACGCCGCCGTCGTTCGACATCCTCTACTGGAACGCTGACACCACGCGGATGCCCGCGGGACTGCACCGCAATTTCATCGAGATTGCCATGGCCAACGCGCTGACCAAGCCGGGTGCGGCCAGCATGCTGGGATCCCCCGTCGATCTGTCCAAGGTCAACGTCGACAGCTACGTCGTGGCAGGCATCGATGACCATATCGTGCCCTGGCCGTCGGCGTACCGGAGCACTCAGCTGCTCGGCGGCAACGTCCGGTTCGTGCTGTCCACGAGCGGGCATGTGGCTGCCATGGTCAACCCGCCATCGAACCCGAAGGCGACCTACCGGCTCGCGCCCGGCAACCCGCCCGATCACCGCGACTGGCTGGCCCAGTCCGAGACGGTGCAGGGCAGCTGGTGGCCGGACTACACCACCTGGCTGGAGAGCCGCAGCGGGGACATGCAGGACGCCCCCAGCGAGCTGGGCAGCGCCGAGCACCCGCCGCTCGATCCCGCGCCGGGCAGCTACATCCTGCAGAAGTAACGATGCGGCACCAGTAAGCGACCGGTACTCCTGCCCGGCGCCCATCCGGGTGCGACCGCAAGGGCGGTATCCAGGCTGATCACGGGCATGCGGCCGGGGCGGCGATCGTAAACCACGTCACCCAGCCCTGGCAGCGCGGCCGGGCGCCGCAGCCGGCGGACAGTTCGCGCATCCCCCGATGCCCACGAGGCCAGTGCGCGGCTGTGGCCGGGGTCTACTCGGCTGGGCTATGCGTGCGTTCACCGTCGCCGCCATCGACGGATTGATCCGGCTGATTGCGGGCTTGGCCGGCCGCGCCGGGATCTGCCGCGGCAGCCGCCTGCGGTGCGGGCTCAACCGAGGCGGCCGTTTCGGGGACGGTAGCGGCCGTCGCCGGAGCCATCTCTCCGGAAATTTCCCCGGCGCGCTCTCCGGGGATTTCCCCGGCGCGCTCTCCGGGGATTTCCCCGGCGCGGCGTTCCGGGACCGCGGGCGGCGTCTCCTCGCCGGAGCCGGGCTGGCCATGATCGGCGATGTGCCCCCTTTCGTCAGGAGGACCCTGGTCACGGGGGCCGTCGTCGTCAGCGGGACCCGTGTCGCGTAGCATTCCGTCTCCCTCTGCACCCTCCCCTTCCGCCGGGCGCGGCTGGCCTTCCTCCTCGGCCGGACGGACGTGCCCTGAGGTGCCGCGCAGCCGAACGGCGAACGCGACGGCGGACAGCAGGAACAGCGCGCCGGTGACCGCGAGCCAGTGCCACAGGTACGGATCGGGGGACAAGGTTGTCGACGCGTGGTAGGCGGCGGTCAGGCGGAGGATCAGCGGGAACCAGACGAGCAGCAGCAGGCCGGACAGCGCGGCGGGCACCCGGACATAGTTGATCCACGCGACGGCGGGCAGACCGGGGGCGCGGTGCAGGATCACCGCCACGGCGGACCGGTCGGCGAGCGCATACAGCGGCACCAGCAGCAGGTCATGGCCGATGACCGCGCCGAGGAACCAGACGGCGACACTTAGCGGCCGCGCGGAGACGAGCTGGGCGGCGGCATATCCCGCGAGGCCGAAGCAGGCGAGCAGGGACAGCAGATGGAGCGGGCCGGCGCCGTACCAGCGCAGCAGGCGTTTCATCTCAGCTCCGGAAGGTCAGGCTGGCGACCCACTTGGTGTTGTGGACGCCCGGATTGGCGGGCACGATGACCCGCGCGGGATATCCGTGGTCGGGTGAGAGGTCCGCGCCGTTGACGCGCAGCGCGAGCAGCGAGTCCGGGTCCATGATCTGCCCGGACGACAGGACCGCCTGGCGGAACGTGCCGCCGCGTTCCAGCGACTCCACCAGGACGCTCGCGGGCCGCGCGGCACCGGCCAGCTGGGCCAGGTCGCGCAGCCGGACCCCGGTCCAGGCCTGGTTCCCGGTGGACCAGCCTTCGACGCAGGCGATCGGAAGGTGCGCGGTGTGCTGCGCCATCGCCAGCAGCTGGGTCCGGCTCAGGCTGACCGGCGCGCCGCCACCCGGCCCGGCGCGGCCGAGGGCCAGCCGCCAGCTCGCGCCAGTCTGCGCGGCCCTGATCCCCGCCTGGTTCGCCGTCACGTTGATCTGGAAGTCGCCGGGACCATCGCCGAGATCCTGGCCGTGCGGTGCGAGCAGGGCGGTGCGGCGCAGCGGGCCGCCCAGCGACTGGCCCACCGACAGGGCCAGCAGCAGGAGCGAGCCGCCGCCGGCGAAGGCGAGCGCACCGCGCCGGGAGATCGTCGGCGCCGCGGGGGCCGGGCTGACCAGATGCCCGTCGCCGGGCGGCTCCGGCCGGGTGTGGGCGGTATCGGTCCGCAGTTCCCTCCGCAGGCTGCGGCTGCGCAGTGACCTGACCATCCGGGGGGCCTTCAGGCCCACGTGGACCACGAAGCCGGCTATGAAGACCCAGGCGCCGTAGAAGTGCAGCCGATAGAACGATCCCGGGAACACGTACCACTGCTGGATGTTCAGGATCCCGGTGGCGAACTCGAACACCGCCCCGCCGGCGAGCAGCAACAGTGACAGCCGCTCCAGGGCGTGCGCGACGCTGCGGACCGGCGGCAGCTCGAACAGTTTCGGCAGCACCGACCACAGCTTGGCCAGCAGGATCGGGACGAGGACCAGCCCCAGGGTGACGTGCACGCCCTGGTTGAGCCGGTACAGCCACACGGGGTGCGTGGGCCAGGAGAACAGGTAGAAGCCGAGCAGGCCCTTGCCAGGCGTCTGGTCGTTGAGGGGGCTGAGATCGGGGTTGTAGGCGGCATAGGACAGCAGCCCGGTCACGAACAGGACCGATATGCCGCCCAGCAGGATCAGCCCGAAGACCGACGTCAGCCACGGGCCGCGGATAGGGCTGCGCCAGAAAGAGCGGCGGAACGGGCCCGGCAGCTCCTCCAGCCGCGGCAGCGAGCGCACCTTCCGCGTAACCCGCCGTTTGCGGGGTGGCGGGCTTGCGGAAGGGGCCACTTTCCGGGCGTCGGTCACGCCGCACCTCCTGATTCCGCACCTCTTGATCGGGCCGGCGGGCGAGTTGACCCGGCTGGCGACCGGGGCTGCGCTGTCAACTGGCTGGTACCTGAACCGTCGAGGACGCGGGCCGCGACGGCACACGACCCGTGGCCGGCCGGAAGCCACACCCAGGCCGGCCGCGCCCGGGCGCCGGCGACCGGCCGGAACCAGGCCGGTGGCACACCGGAAAGCAGCATCTGCGGGCAGCGCCGGTAGTAGCGGTTCAGGTCGGGGGGAAGCCGGCCAGGTCGGTGCTCTGCTCGATGATGATCGCGCTGAACCGCTGCATGGCCACCGCGCGCGCGGCGCTGCGCGTGAAGCTGGCGATCGCACCCCGGTCCGTGGCCCGGAGCACGTCGGCAACGGCACCTTGATGGGCTGCCGCGGGCCGCCCGGCGATGAGGTCAAGACCTGGATCGGCGGGCACCGCGACCGTTCCGCCGAGCGCGCGCACCCCGGCCGTCAGGCGAGCCCCCACGGCGCGGTCCGCAGTCCCGGGGATCGCCTGGCCCGGCCGGAAGCCGCTCACGAGAAAGGCGAGCTGGGCGACGACCAGCCCGCTGGCCGCGGCGGCGACCCAGCCAGCCTGGCCCGCGCGCCAGTCCCTTATGCGGGCCCGGGCCAGCCGGTCGGCGCCGTCAGCGACCAGGCCACCGGGGGCACCGCCCATCGCCAGCCCGGCGAGCAGCGCTACCGCGAAACAGGCGGGCAGGAGGTCGTTGGCGGTCCCGCCGCCGTGGACGAGGGCGGCGTAACCCTCCACGACCAGGGCGGCGCATCCGGCGAGCAGCACCAGCGGAGTCCGCCGTGCGCCCAGGACCGCGGCGCACACGGCGATACCGAGCACCGGCAGCAGCGAGACGGTCCAGAACTGCCCGATGGCGGCGTATTTGAGCGGCTGCTCACCCATCTGCTCGAAGACGTAGTACAGGTACCAGCCGTGGCTGCTGACGCCGAGCACGAGCGTGCTGACGGCGAGGACGGTGCCGTAGGCCAAGGCGGCAGTCACGCCCAGCCTGCGGCGCGGGCCGGCCGCCAGCGCCGCGAGTACCGCGGCACCTTCCGCGAGGCCGTTCTGCTTGGTGAGGAACGCAGCCGCGAGCAGCACCCCGGCCGCGACCGCGCCGCGCGTGCGGTGCATCCATCGCGCCGCGTAAAGCCCTGCGGCGCTGAGCGCGAGAAACAGCGAGTCGACCCGCCCGACGTCGAACCAGGTACCCGTGGCGAAGTAGGTCGCGGCCAGCACGCCCGCCGCCGCGATCCCCGCGCCGGCGCTGCCCGTCTCGCGCTGCACCAGGCGGCCCAGCAGCGCGAAGCAGGCCAGCGACGACACCAGCGACACCAGCCGCAGCGACAGGTACGACGGGCCGAGGACACCGGCGGCCGCGGCCGAGACGGCGAAATACAGCGGCGGGTAGCCGTCTGGCACGTAGCCGACCGCAGGCGCGGCGTAGAGCTGCTGGCCGGCCAGGATCCGGTGCACCTCGACGAGGGAATTGCTCTCCAGCCACTCGATGGTGAAGGGATAGGTCAGCCGGCGCAGGGCGATGGCCAGGTAGACGGCGATCACCGCGAACCCGAGCAGCGCGGCCGCCAGCCGCGCTGCGGTGGCCGCCCCGTCCCCGGCCCGGGCCAGCCGTGCCGGGAGCGCCCCGTCCCGGGCCAGCCGCGCCGGGGCCGCCCCCTCCCCGGCCCCGGTGGCGGCGGTCCCGCGATAGCTGTGCACGCGCGTATTACACACACCCGCACCCCCCCGCGGGCAAACGATGAAGCGAGGGGGTTTTGTCCCATTATATCCCGTTTTCCCGGCGCCAGGCGACGGCCGCCAGACGTTCGCCAGAACCGCGAAATCGTCCCCCGCCGTCGGCCGTCATGCCTCTGACCAAGGAATTCACGGCTATGACCGGAAACGGGCCGGCCCGTGACGGCGGCCGCCCGCAGCGGGCGCAGGCCCGCCTGCGGCAGGATCTTACAAACCGGGGATAAGCACGCCCGCCGGCCGGGGGCCGGGCTCGTCATCGATGGCTGCGCCGCGATCGGGATCCGTGTCATCGCGTGCGGCCAGCACCGGCAGCCGGACCTCAAAGCGGCAGCCCGGCCCGGTGTTGACGACCCTCACCTGGCCCTCGTGTGCGTCGATGACGCCGCGCACGATCGCGAGCCCGAGGCCCGCACCGCCATCGGCGCCGGGGGTGCGGGCCTGGGTGCCGCGCCAGCCCGCGTCGAAGATCCGGGCGAGTTCGGCTTCCGGGATACCGCCGCAGCCGTCGGTGACCGCCAGCAGCGCGCGGTCCGCCTCCTGCCTGGCCTCGACGTGCACGCTGCCGCCGGCCGGCGTGTGCTGGACGGCGTTGGTGAGCAGGTTGGCCAGCACGCGTGCCAGCTCACGCGGATCGGCGTGGATGACAAGCGGCCCGCTGGCCGCACCGGCCAGCCGCACACCCTTGGCCCGCGCGAGCGCCTCCGTGCTGGCTACGGCGTCGCTGACCAGGTCGTTGAGCACGATCCGGTCCGGCGACAGCTGGAAGGTCCCCGCCTGAATACGGGACAGCTCGAACAGATCGTCCACCATGCCGGTGAGCCGGGCGACCTCCGCGCAAATCTGCCCGTGGTAGCGGCCGGGGCTGGCGGCTATACCGTCCTGGAGCGCCTCGGCCATCGCACTCAGCCGGGCCAGCGGCGTGCGCAGGTCATGGGACACCCAGGCCACCAGCTGGCGGCGCGACTGCTCCAGCCGACGCTCACGCTGACGTGACTCCTCCAGCTTCTGGGCGGTGGCGGCGAGTTCCCGCGACAGCGCCGCGAGCTCGGCCGCCATGGGGCCCGCCGGCGAGCGGAACCCGCCCGCCTCATGGCCCAGCGACCGGGCGGCGTGCCGCAGCGCCGTGCTGCTGGTTTCCACCTGCCGGCCGAGCAGCCAGCAGAACCCGAACGCCGCGATCCCGGCCACCACGCAGACCATCACCACGACGCCCAGGTCGTGCGGGGAGATGAACATCGTCTCGGCGGTGCCGAGCGTGCCGGCCATGATCGCCAGGACCGCCACGGCGCTCCCGGCCTGGAGTGACAGCCGCAGCGAGGCCCGGCGCAGTAGCCGCATGACGCCGATGCCCAGCAGGCCCACGGCGCTGGTGCAGCCCGCCGCGATCAGCACGACCTGGATCTGCGCGCTCACGACGGGCTCGCCTCCCACCGGTAGCCGATTCCCCAGACGGTCTGCAGCTGCGACGGTGCCGTTGGATCGTACTCCACCTTCTCGCGGATCCTGCGGACGCACACGGTGATGGTCGACAGGTCGCCGAACGACCAGCCCCACACCTGTTCCAGCAGTTCAGTGCGGGTGAACGCGCGACCCGGATGGGCGATGAAGAAGGCGAGCAGGTCGAACTCGCGCACGGTCAGGGCCAGCTCGCGCCCATCCCGCCGGATCCGCCGGGCTGCCACATCAACCTCATAGCGTCCCGCGCGGAACGGCACTGGCGGCGCGGCGGCCGCGGACCCGGCCGCGCCCGCGCGCCGCAGAACGGCCTGCACGCGCAAGGCGAGTTCCCGTGGGCTGAACGGCTTGGTCACGTAGTCGTCGGCGCCGGTCTCCAGTCCGCGTACCCGCTCGCTTTCCTCGCCGAGGGCGGTCAGCATGATCACCGGCAGCGGGTGCTGCCCGTCCCGGGCTTTGCGCAGGCGGCGGCACACCTCCAGGCCGTCGATGCCGGGGAGCATCAAATCCAGGACGACGATGTCCGGCTGCCACGCCTCGGCCAGTGCCAGCGCAGACGGCCCGTCGGCCGCATGCCGCGGTTCCAGCCCGGCGTCCCGCAGATAGTCGCCGACGACTTCGGCGATGGTGGGATCGTCGTCGACGAGCAGAACGCGCGCACTCATGCGCCTACTGTACGAACCGGCGGCCGCCCCGCTGAGCTGGCAGCCGGCGCATCAGCCGATGTCTTCGCTGGGCTGGACCTCGAGCGTTACCACATCCGTGCCGGGACGTGTGGCCGCACGCCGGCCGCTCGCCTTCTGCCAGTAGGTCTCCTTGCCCAGCAACGACTCACCGAACCGGTCGAACTCGGCGAGCACCTTCTGCGTTGCCGCGGTGATGGCTGTACTGGTCCGCTCGCCCAGCTCCGCCAGCTGCCGGGACACTTCGGCCTGGATCTGAGCGGCAACCTCGTCCTGCGCCAGGGCGCTCATCTCCTTCTTCGCCTCACGCACCGTGGCCCGGAGGTCCTTCGTCGCGGCGTGGGCTTCGCGGATCATCTCGCGGCAGTCGCCAACCGCTGCTTCCAGCCGGTCGAGTTCGCTCACGGCATCCTCCTCGCTCGTCCGCAGGGTCGACAGTCCACCATATGCGCCGCTGAGACGGGATCCGCGGACCCGATGCCGCGGTTCCGGCGGACAACGCCCGGGACGGAATCTGCCGCCATGACCCGTGCGGCCGGCTTCCCGGGCCGTGCTCGCCGCCAGCTACACGAATCGCACCTCGGCGTGATCTGGCTCGTCGTCAGCGAGACGGTCGCAGGTCGGGCAGTACCAGCGGGCCTCGAGCGGGGTGCCGCACGCAGGGTGGCGGGGTGCTTGCGCCGGGTCGGTGTGCCTGGCTCCCCAGTGCGCTAGCAGGCGGAGCGCCCCGGCGAGCTCCTTGCCCTCGGCGGTCAGCTCGTAGACGGCCCGGGGCGGCCGCTCGGAGTAGGGCCGGGCCACCAGCAGCGCTTCCCTTTCCAGCCGCTTGAGCCGCTCGGACAGGATGTTCGCCGCGATACCCGGGACCTGGTCGAGCAGGTCGTTGAACCGGCGCGGCCCGGTGAGCAGTGCCTCCACCACCAGCAGTGTCCACCGGTCGCCGACCCTGGCCAGCGCCCCGGCGAGCGGCGTCGAGGCATTCTCCCGTCCGGCCACGAACCAATCGTAGCCGCCCCATTGACACCCGAATAGTTAGTAGTAGTTTGCAAGTTACAAGTCACATCGATCTGAAGGACTGTGGGAGCGATGGCGATCCTCGACGAGATCCAGGCAAGCATCGTGCGGCTGGCTGAGGGCGCCGGCTCCTCGGTGGTGGGCATCGGGCAGCGGTGGGGTGCCGGCTCGGGCATCGTGCTCGGGCAGGGACGGGTGCTGACCAACGCGCACAATGTGCGCGGCGGTCAGGTGACGGTCACGTTCGCCGGCGGGCGCACGGCCGAGGGGAGCCTGGCCGGACACGACATCGACGGCGACCTCGCCGTCATCGAGGCCGATACCGGTGAGGCTCCGGCGCTGCCGTGGGCCACCGGCGCGCCCGCCGGGATCGGGATGCCGGTCTTCGCCCTGGCTAACCCGGGCGGGCGCGGGCTGCGGGTGACGCTCGGGTTCATCTCCGGCACCGACCGGAGCTTCCGCGGCCCGCGCGGCCTCCGCATCACCGGCAGCCTGGAGCACACCGCCCCGCTGCTGCCCGGTTCCTCGGGCGGCCCGGTCCTGGATGCCGGGGGACAGCTGCTCGGGATCAACACCAACCGCCTCGGCGAGGGCTTCTACCTGGCCATACCAGCTGACGAGGCGCTACGCGCCCGGGCCGGCGCGCTCGCCCGCGGGGAATCCGCCGCGCCGCCGCAGCTCGGCGTCGCCATCACTCCCCGCCACGTCGCCAGGCGGCTGCGGCGCGCCGTCGGCCTCCCCGACACCGAGGGCCTGCTTATCCATGCGGTAACCGAGGGCAGCCCGGCCGCACGCGCCGGCCTCGCACCGGGAGACCTGATCGTGGCGGCCGCGGGCCAGCCGGTGACCACCACCGATGAGCTGGCCGGCGCGCTTCAAAGTTCGCGGGGCGGCACCATCGAGCTGACCGTCATACGCGGCACCGACGAACGGGCCATTCAGGCGGTGCTCGGCGAGGACGGCCAGCCGGAAGGCGCATAGGGTCCCTGCCAGGAAGTTCTGCGGAGAGGGCCTGGGCTGCGAAATCGGCGAGGACTACCCGGCGAGCTTCGTGTCGTTCAGCCTGGGCGGTGTATTGCCGCCCTCGGCCCGCTAACGAATGGGAGGCCGCCGCCCAGGACGCCGGGGTCCCTCCCGATGGGCCCGATGCGCCTGGATTCCGGGGCATCTCGTTCCGCTTCATCGTCGCATCGAGCGAAACCGTGGACGAGACCCTGCGCAAGGCGGCGGGCGGCGGCGTGACGGAAGCGGCCGCTTCGCAATGGGGCGGGTACTTCGGGTGCTTCAGCGACCCGGACGGCTATCTCTGGAAGGTCGCGTCTTCCGCTTAGCGGCGCCCGCTGACAGCCAGCCGACCGGGCGCGACTGGCCGTGTCCAGCAGGACCGATATCAGAGCTTGGTCAGCTTGGCGCATGGCGTCAGGATCCGGACCTGACGCGAACCGAAGTCGACGACCAGGGCCGTCTCGTCCTCGACGAGGACGACCCGGCCGAGACCATACTTGTCGTGCGTCACCCGGTCCTCGGCCGCGAACTGCTCGGCCGGCGGCTCGGCGGGTTTGGGCGCGAAGGGACTGGTGGACAGGTAGCGCCGGGAGGCGGCGCGGGCAGGCTTCATCACTACCAGTATGCGCCCCCCGGGGCGTCCAGGCCTCATTTTCCCCCTCCGGGGATGGGGCAGCGGCTCCTCCGGTCACCGGCGGCGGCCGCGGAACCGGGCCGAAAGCGCCACCGCGCCGTGGCCGGTGCCCTGGACGGTCGGGCCGGCCTCCGCGGGTGCGGCGGGCCGTACGGCCGGCGCTACCGGCTTGGCGGGTTCACCGGCGATCGAGCGCAGCAGCGCGGAGCCGGGGGTGACCGTGGCGGCGAGCGGGATGACGCGTGCCTTTCGCATCAGGGTGCGCACCTCACCGGCCTGGGCCGGGGTCTGCAGGGTGATCACCATGCCGCCCGCGCCGGCCCGGGCGGTGCGGCCCGAACGGTGCAGGTAGGCCTTGTGCTCGGCCGGTGAGTCGGCGTGGATGACCAGGTCGATGCTGTCCACGTGGATGCCGCGGGCGGCGATGTCGGTGGCGACCATGACGCGCACCGCGCCGGCGGCGAACGAGGCGAGGTTGCGGTCGCGGGCGTGCTGCGCGAGATTTCCGTGCAGCTCGGCGGCGGGTATCCCGGCGGCGGTCAGCTGACGGGCCAGCTGATGGGCGCGGTGCTTGGTACGGGTGAAGACCAGTGCCCGGTTGCTGCCGCTGGTGAGCGCGGCCACCACGCCGGCCCGGTCGGCCGGTGCGACGGTGAGCAGGTGATGGATCATCGCGGCCGGCGCTTCGGCCGGGTCGACGGCATGCTGGGCCGGGTGGTTCATGAAACGCCGGACGAGGACGTCGACAGCGTGGTCGAGCGTGGCGGAGAACAGCATCCGCTGGCCCTCCGGCGGGGTCATGTCCAGCAGCCGCCGCACGACGGGCAGAAACCCGAGATCGGCCATGTGGTCCGCTTCGTCGACCACGCTGATTTCCACGTCGCCGAGGTGGCAGTGGCCCTGCTCGATGAGGTCGGCCAGCCGGCCGGGACAGGCGACGATGATGTCGGCACGGTTGCGCAGCGCGCTCACCTGCGGGTTCTGCGGCACGCCGCCGAAGATCGTCGCGACGGTGAGGCCGGCCGCCCGCGCCAGCGGGACCAGGACGGCCTGGACCTGGCTGGCGAGCTCACGGGTGGGCACGAGCACGAGGCCGCGGGGGCGGCACGCGCTGGTGTAGCCATCAGCGAGCCGGGCGGCGAGCGGGATGGCGAAGCCGAGCGTCTTGCCTGACCCGGTCTGACCGCGCCCGAGTATGTCGTTGCCGGCCAGGGCGTCCGGCAGCGTGGCGGCCTGAATCGGGAAGGGCGTGCTGATCCCCGCCTCAGCGAGGGCCGTCACCAGCGGCGCTGGCACGCCCGCGGAGGCGAAGGTGACATTGCGCACAGCAGCCTTGGGCACGCTGCGGCGGTTGCGCCGCGGGCCGGCGGCATGTTCGGTGGGCACGGCAGTCATAGCAGGGTTTCCTCTGGATTGGGTGGCCGCATTGAGGGCCACCACATCCGTGGAAACCAGCTCGCTTACGAGCAGCGTGCGACCGGCGCGCTCCGATGGCTGCGCCTCACTGCGATGCAGTATGTAACCACTCTACCGCACCGTGCACATGGCGCTGGATGCGGCCCCCGCAACGCCGCGCGGACGGGCCGTCTGCGCGGCAGGTCAGGGGGCGGCGCGGGTATATGGCAAGGTGTCCCCGGCCGTGTGACCGGCCGGGGACACCGTTGTGCCGCACCAGTCATCAGAGCGGGCGGCGGCGATCAGTGATCAAGCTCAGAGCAGGCGGACCCGCTCGGCTTGCGGGCCCTTGGGGCCCTGGGTGACGTCGAACTCAACCCGCTGGTTTTCGTCCAGGCTGCGGAAGCCACTGGATTCGATCGCGGAAAAGTGGACGAATACGTCCTTGCTGCCGTCGTCGACGGTGATGAACCCGAACCCTTTGTCCGAGTTGAACCACTTCACAGTCCCCTGTGCCATGGTGTGTCTCCTTTGGAGATGAGCGAATGTTCCCGCGGAATACGGGAACCGGGCCTCGGGCACCGGTTTGCGCACCATCTCCGGTACTCATCCTGCCGCGCCCGCCAGTAAATCCGCGAGCGCGGCACAAACCACCCACACAGAAAACTACGACCGTCCCCTATCTAACCATGTCCCGGAGGGCGCGCGTACCCGAAGCCTCAGCCGCTTACCCGTCAGACATTAGCGGGAGGTGATGAACCGGGCCGCCCGCAGCACGGTATGCGCCGAGATTTCCACGGCGCTGCCGCACTGTCCGCACTGGCCGGGGAAGCTGCGAACCAGGCGCCCGGACGCCTGTCCGCGCTGAGCAAACTCGGTCGCGGCCCCGCATCCGCGGCAGCGAAAAGACGCGGCGCCGGCTTGCGGTGGTTCGGTCATCAGCAGCCCGCTGCTTCACTGGGTGGCGGCCCCCGAGGAACAACGGAATCAGCGAGCTGTTCCGGCGGGCGCAGCGGATGCGGGTCAGCCGCACCGCAGTGGCCACGGTCGCGATGCAGGACGACTACATGAAACGGGTCCGCGGCGACGGCGGCGCGCGCGACCAGCTGCAGGCGGAGGGCATCGTGATCTTCGGGGACTACGCCGGCGACTAGGTGCTCGCCTCGGCCCTGGGCCTGCCCCGGCCGGGTCCGGGCGAGTTCGTCAGCGCCCGGCTCGCCCGGGCCCGCGACGGCCGCGGCCATGCCCGTGCCATCCGCCTGGCCGGCGCGGACTGGCGGCTCGCTTCTCCCGCCGGCTCACCTGCGCCTGCGCCCGCGCTGCCCAGGCCAGAAAGGGCATCCTCAAGAGCAAAGTCCCGGCATGACTCCTGAGAACACAGCGGAACTGCCGCCTTCGGGCCAGGTGGTCAGGGCGGCCAGGGCCTGGCGCTGGGCGGTGAGATCCTGCAGGATGGCGGAGCACCTGGCGTAGCCGATGAGTTCGCCCATCCCGGCAGTGGACCGTTTAGCCTCCGGTCACCGGACTATTGAGCGGCCTGGTCTTACGAGACAGCGTTCCCGCAGGCTGGGTGGCGCGCTGGGTGGTGCTCCGGCGTGTCGGGTGGGCGATCCCCTAACGGGCACGCTACCCTGCGCGTAGTCGAGGAATGAGGAAATAAGTGCGAGGAAATGAGCCGCACCTGTTTGCGCTGCATGAGCGTGCAGTACCGAGCGCGCTGGCCTGTCATGGCAGCGACAGGAGGCAGATGCGCGATACCGGTCCTGCCCAGGCAGTTTGCGGTCGGCTTAAGGCTCTTGCCTGTTCCTGGATTGCGATGGGGTTCCGTCTGGCTCCGGCGTTGAGCAACAACGGAACGGCCGGTGGCGATAGCAGGTTGAGGGCAGCGGCTCGGCGGTGACAGTCACGCGCCCCTCAGTGTCTAAAGAGCCGTTTCCAGCGGTCACAGACCGAACATCAGCCACGCCTGGTGGCTGACCCAGTCGGGATACAACTCGGTCATGGCGTCGTAGAGCTCGCGGTCACTGGATGCCGTCTCCTGGAGTCGGCCGAAGTCGGTGAGGTAGCGTTTGGACGCCTCAATGGCCGCCGGCGTGTCCGGGGCGCCTGTCTTCTTGTGACCGGCGACGGCGATCTTCGGGTTCAGTGCCGCCAGGCGGTCCAGCGCGGCAATCCAGTTCTCGCGGCTCTCGGGTGTGGTGTCACCGACGTACATGTGGCACTGGTTGTAGAGGACGTCGCCGCCGACCACGAGGTCGATCGATGGCACGTGCAGGGAGGTGCTGTCGACGGCGTCGGTGCGGCCCTGCTCGATGATGCGCACTTCGTTGCCTTCGAGGCTGAAGGCATCGCCGTCGTAGGGCTCGGGCAGCGTGATCGCCGACGGCAGCTGCCCGGGCCACCACTTGCGGAAGAACGGCAGCTGCGGGGACTGCTTGCGCATCAGCTCCACCGACTTCGGCGTGGCGATTGCCCGGGCGTCGGGGAACCGTTGCAGCAGCACGCTGAGCCCGGCGAAGTGGTCGATATGGCCGTGGGTGATGTAGATCGTGGTGAGGTTGCGGTGGTGCAGGGCAACCCAGTCGGCCAGCGCCTCGGCTTCAGCGGCGGTGGTGAGGGTGTCGACGAGGACGGCGTCGTTCTCGCCGAAGATCAGGGTCGACGTCATCGGATCAAACGCCATCGGCGGCCCGAACGGCCGCGGCCGCTCGCCCACCACGGCCTTTTCCGGTGCGGTGAAAACGTTGACGCTCAGCGGAGGTGTCATAGGGTCGGTTCCTTTCCGAGACGGGGTGTCCCGAGCGTTCCAGGGATCACAGGGCTTCCCTGCCGTATCCGCGGCAGGCTTCGGCTCGCTCCGATTCTCGCTCCGGCCGTCGGCCACATGACCAGGGCCGCAAGCATTCCCCGACAATTGCACCTCGTAGAAACCGCCGCGACCCTCCCGCACACTGCGACCGGCTGGGGCATCAGGAGGCCAGCGGCGGCGCAGCCGCCTCCGTTTCCCGGTCCCTGCTTCCCCCGACAATCACCGGTGACGGGTTTTGCCTTCAACGCTGACTCTGCTGGCTTATTCGGCGGCACGCCGCGGCGCTTCCGGAGCAGCGGCGCGCCTGTAGTTCATGATCTTTTGTGCGGTCGCCTTGCCCCTGGTGTTGCCCCTTGCCTGGCCGCAGAATGGTGTGGTCATGTCGATGCAGCCGCGGCCCTGGCCAGATGTTCCCGAGCTCACGGCGAGGATGGCGCGTTCGTCGTCCCGGCAGGGGAACCTGGCGATGCGGATCCGCGATGAGCTGGGCGAGGTGTATGCCGATGCCCGGTTCGCCGCCGCGTTCGGGGTCCGGGGCCGGCCGGGGATCTCCCCGGGCCAGCTGATGATGGCCAGTGTCCTGCAGTTTTCTGAGAACCTCACCGACCGGCAGGCCGCCGATGCGGTCCGCGACCGGATGACGTGGAAGTACGCGCTCGGCCTGGAGCTGGAGGATCCGGGCTTTGATGCCAGCGTGCTGAGCGAGTTCCGGTCCCGGCTGGTGGCCGGTGACCTGACGTGCCTGGCGCTGGATGCGCTGCTGGAGCGCCTGGCCGGCCTCGGCCTGGTCAAAGCCGGCGGGCGGCAGCGCACCGATTCCACCCACGTGCTGGGCGCGATCCGCGAGCTGAACCGGCTGGAGCTGGCCGGGGAGACGCTGCGGGCGGCGCTGGAGGCGCTCGCGGTCGCGGCACCGGGCTGGCTGGCGGGGGTGATCGGCCCGTCCTGGCAGCAGGTGTACGGCGCGCGGATCGATGACCTGCACCTGCCCGAAAGCCAGGCCCGGCGGCAGGACCTGATGGTCCGGTACGGCACGGACGGCTACTACCTGCTGGAGCAGGTGCACGGGCCGGGCGCGCCGGGGTGGCTGCGGGAGCTGCCCGCCGTGCAGGCGCTGCGGCGGATCTGGATCCAGCAATTCTGCCGGGAGGTCACCGAGGGCCGGCAGGAGGTGCGGCGGCGGGAGAAGCTTCCTGAGGGGGACGGTCTCCCGCCGGGCAGAGACCGCCTGATCTCCCCGTATGACCTCGATGCCCGCTACAGCATCAAACGGGACCACGGCTGGGGCGGGTACAAGGTCCACTTCACCGAGACCTGCGATGCCCCTGGAACGCGACCCGGCGCGAGCCCGGACACGGGCCCGGCACCGGCTGCCGGCCCGGGGCGGGGCGACCGGCCGAACCTGATCACCGGCGTGGCCACGACCGAGGCGACCGTCCCCGACGCCGCGATGACCACCCCGATCCATCAGCAGCTGGAGGAAAGGCAGCTGCTGCCCGGCGAGCACCTGGTCGATTCGGGTTACCCGTCGGCCGAGCTGATCATCCACGCTGCCCGCGTCTTCGGGATCACGCTGGTCAGCCCGATGCTGCTGGACACCTCCGCCCAGGCCAGGGCCGGCGCAGGGTATGACAAGGCCTCGTTCGCCTTCGACTTCGACGCGCAGCAGGCGACCTGCCCGCAAGGAATCGCCAGCAGCTCCTGGAACCCGTGCCGGCAGCACCAGGACGAGGCCATCGTGGTGTCCTGGCCGAAGAACGCGTGCATATCCTGCCCGGCACGCCAGCTGTGCACCAGCGGCCGCCGCTGCCAGATCACGCTGCGCTCCCGGGAACTGCACGAAGCGCTCGCCAGCGCCCGCACTGAGCAGACCTCGGCACAGTGGAAAGCCCGCTACGCCGCCCGCGCCGGCGTCGAGGGCACCATGCGCCAGGCCACCCATGTCACCGGGATCCGCCGGGCACGCTACCTCGGACTACCCAAGACCCAGCTCGAACACAACATCGCCGCTGCCGCGATCAACATGATCCGGATGGATGCCTACTGGACCGGCCACCCCCTGGACCGCACAAGATCAAGCCACCTCGCCCGACTCGACTTCACCCTCACCGCCTGACCGAATAAGCCAGCAGGGTCAACGCTCTGAGGATTGTGCTCGAGACAGCGGCATCTACCGGCACTGTTGCGACGATCCCTTGAACTCGGGGTGGACGCTGCCACGAGTTGCCCTGCATGAGGCCGGGGTCATGTGACCGGCGGCTGGAGCGAGAATCTGTAGAGACCGCGATTGCCGCCGATGCACAGGTCGGTGCTTCCAGGAAACCAGGCGCAGCCCGAGACATCACCGTCGACCCGTATCGCTGTAACGCCTGAGCTGGGCGCCCCGGCGGCGGCCCAGATCCGCACCGTCCCGTCGCTGCCGCCGGTGGCCAGCCAGGTCCCGTCCGGGGCGATCGCCACCGCGCGCACCGCAGGGAGGTGTGGCGGCTCTTGGCCTGTAGCTCGATGGCGGTGCGGCCGCTGGCGCCGAGGTGGGTCAGGGCGGAGTGCCGGAGCCGGTGCAGGGACCAGCCGGGCCGACCGGAACCGGTCACGCGCAGGCTGGCCTGCTTGAACAGGTACTCCGCGCGCTGGTAGGACAGTCGGCCCCGGCCGGTGACCGGGCAGGTGTCGGCGGTCGCTGGCGTGCGCGCCGGGGCCGGCTGCAGTCGGCGAGGAACAGCGGGCCGACGCCGCGGCCGTCGATCAGGCGGGGCAGGAGCCGGGCGGTACCGGCCTGCCAGAATACGTACTTGATCGCGGCGCCCTTGGCGCGGATCCGGGCCGGCTTGTCGTCCAGGTCCAGGTCGCCGATGTCCAGGGTGAGGATCTCCTCAGCGCGGGCGGCGGTCTCGTAGAGTATCCGCCACAGGGTGCGCTCCCGTAGCCGGGCGCCGGGCAGGTCGAATAGCCGCTGCAGCGCGGCCGGGTCGATGCTGCGGGTACGGTCGATGATCTCCTTGCGCCGCTGCAGCCCGGTTGCCGGGTCGGCCTCGAGCCATCGCTGGCGGACGGCGTAGGCGGTGAAGGAGCCGAGGGTGGCCAGGTGCCGGTTCCACGTCGCCGGCGCCGCGCCGTCCTAGCTGGTGGTGAGCAGTTCCCGCAGCGTCTCGCCGTCCAGGGCCGGCTGGAGGCCGACAGCTTGCCGACCAGCAGGGACGCGGTGGCGTGCCCGAACTTCAGCGACCCGGCCAACCTGAGCAGGTCATCCCAGTGCTCGGCGATCAAGGCGGTGCTGGCGCGCCGGGTCAACAACGGCCCGGCCAGCGGGAACGTTGAGGCCGCCTCCGCCTTCGGTGTCATCCGGTAGAGGGTGATCTTGCCCAGGTCCGGATGCGCGGGGAAAGCTGCAACCCCAGCAGGTCGAATAGGGCGAAGTTGACCAGCGTCATTATGTGGACAAGTCAAGGGGGATTCCGTCGATTCAGAAGGCGGGTTCGGTTGGGTCGATGGCTGTGGGCGTGATGTCGGGTCCGGGTTCGTCCAGCCGCAGGTCACGGGCGTTGGGCGGGAGCCAGGCTCCGATCGGGCCGGGGGTGATCTCGTCGGTGGCGGCGTGGTCGAGCAGTTCGGCAGGGTCGGCCTGGGAGATGAGGAACGTGTCGCCGTTGTTGTCCTGCTTGACCACCAGGTAGCGGGTGACCAAGGGGCTGGTCGGGAGGTGGCCGACGAGCGGCAGGTGCCGCATGTCGCCTCTCCACCCGACCGTGGACGCCGCCTGGGCCAGCGCGAGGACGGCCCGCAGTGCCCAGGCGAGACGTTCGGCGTCGCTGTCGAGCCACTCGTTCAGCGGGGTGAGGCCGTCGAAGTCGTCGATCGGCTCGCTCAATCGGTAGACGTGCAAGGTCGTAGTCCTCTCTCGGAGGTGGCGTGGCCGGTGGTCTCGCCGAGGTCGGTGAGCAGGCCCTGGAGTCGCCGGGCGACGGCGGTGTGCCGTTCGGCCTCACGGGCCCAGCCGCGTTCGTCGGCGTCGTGGACGAGCTGCTGCTCGACCTCCAGGCGGGCTCGCAGCCGTGGGGCGTACTCGCCGGTGGTGACGAACTTGGCGCAGGTCAGGTAGAGGTCGCATTCACATGGGCCCTCGGCGGGCAGGCGCAGGCAGTGGCCGAGCTCGAGCTCGGTCTTGAAGAAGTTGGTCTTCAGCCAGTGCACGGCCTCGTCGGGCAGGACGCCTGATTTCAGGTCGAGTGCGGCGGGGCCGGCGATGACGGCGCCGGGGGCCAGGATGGACTTGTAGTCGCGCAGGACCTCGCGGTCGCTGATCTGGGCGTAGACCAGTGCCATGGAGACCGACGAGTGTTTGATATGCGGGTGATCTAGAGGCAGTGACATGATCGCGTGGCGCGGAGTGTCACCCGACCGGAAGGGAACCACCCGTTGGAATTCATGCCATGCCTGGTCCGCTCGACAGGAGACGACGGCATCCCGGTGATCAGGCTCGGGCATCCACTGCTGGATGACTATCTGGCGTTCGTGGCCGCCCGGGCCCGGGCCAACACGTGGCTTGCCGTGGCCTTCGACCTGAAGATCTTCTTCGGGGTGGTGGCCAAGCCGCCGGCGGAGGTCACGGCTGCGGACGTGTTCGGGTTCCTGGCGGCTCAGCGCGCTTCCCGGCATGGTGGGAGGGTTGTGCGGCTGGAGGATGGTGAGGCGGGCCTGGCGGCCCGGACGATCGCCCGGCGGCTGTCGAGCGTGCGGGGCCTGTATGTGTACTTGTGTGCCCGGGAGGACACCGGCGTGCACCGCAACCCGGTGCCAGGAAGCCTGGCTGCCCGGCGGCCGGGTGCGCGGCGTGGCCGGGGCGGGGTGCCGCTGATCCGGACGCCCCGGACGTTGCCGCGGGTGCTGGCGCCTGGGGAGGTCGACGCGCTGCGGGCGGCGTTGCGGACTCACCGCGACCGGGCCATGGTCGATGCGATGGTGCTGGGCGGGCTGCGCCGCTGCGAGGTGCTCGGCTTGCGCCTGGAGGATCTCAGCACGGGTGAGCGGCGGCTGTTCGTGGCCGAGGGCAAGGGCGGCCACGAACAGCCAGCGGGTGGTGCCGGTCTCGGCGCGGTTCTTCGCAGAAGTGGGCGCCTACCTGGAATCCGAACGACCCAGGGCCTCTTCGGCCAGGCAGGTGTTCGTGGTGCTGAAGGGCGCCCGCCGCGGCGAGCCGCTGTCGGCGGCCGGGCTGGATGAGATCCTGGACGGGGCCCGGGATCGTGCCGGGCTGGACCGGGCAACCTGCCACCAGTTGCGCCACACGTGTTTCACCCGGCTGCGGGAAGCGGGCATGGCCCTGGAGGCCATCCAGGCCCAGGCCGGTCACGCTTCGATCGAGGCCGGCCCGCCTCTACCTGCACCTGGCGAACGACTGGCTGGAGAAGGAGTACCTGCGGGCGGCGGAGGCGATCGAGGCCCAGGTCGCGCCGGTCACCCCGACGGCAGTGGGATGAGCGGGTCACCGGCCCGGCGGCCCGGCGTCGCGGACCTGGTCGGCGCCTACCGCGCCGACCTGCTGGCGGCCGGGATGTTCGCCGGCCATCCGGTTACCTCGGTCGCGCGCATGTTCTTCACCCGCGTCGGTGCCGCCGGGTGGGCGCAGATGCCCCTGGCCGGCCAGTGCGCCTTGCCGCTCAAAGACCGGCGGGTGGCCGATGGCTTATCGTGACCGGGCGGCTGCGTCCGAGCCCCGACTACCTGGTGGCCTGCCGGCCCTACCTGGGGGAAGTCGCCGCTCATCATCACCGGGCGTTCCATGCGCGCTTCGCGCAAACCTCCGCCGGGCTCGGCTTCGGGGCGACCGTGACCCGCCTGCAGTGGTCGGCGCTGGCCAAGGTGACGGCGCTGGCCGGGCTGGCCCCCGATCAGGTGACCCAGGCGGTGATCGACGAGGGCCGGCAGGCGCTGACTGCCGCCATCGGCCGCCACCACCCCGGCAGCCACGGCCCGGGGGCGCTGAGCGCGGCGCTGTTCGGGTTGCAGACCACCTTGTTCCACCTCGGCGTGCTCGGCGCCGCTCCCCGCAAGACCAGCCCTGACCGCTCGGCGGAACGGGCCGCGCAGTGGGCATCGGCGCCGCCGCAGCTGGCGTCCACCCTGACCGGCTACATCGCCCAGGTACGGCTGTCGCTGCGAGCCCCGGCCATGGTGCGCGTCGAGGGCGTGCTGCGCGAGTTCGCCTGCTGGCTGGCCGGCAACGCCCCAGAGGTCGCCTGCGTCGCCGACCTGCGCCGCCGCCACATCGAGACCTACAAGCTGCACCTGGCCGGCCCTCGGCCCGCGGCGGGAAACTGTCCCGGATCAGCCTCGCCGAGCACCTCGGCGCCCTGCGCGCCTGCTTCGAGCGCCTCACCGAGTGGGACGGCGGCGACGTCCCCGCCGCCGTGCTGATCTTCTCCGGCGACCTGCCGCTCCGCGACGAGCCGCTGCCCCGGTTCCTGGACGACGGCGCGTTCACCAAGCTGCTGCAGGCCACCCGCGCCGACCCCGACCCGTTCGTCCGCCTGGCCGTGGAGTTCCTGGCCCGAGAGGCCTGCGCAAAGGCGAATTCCTGGACCTCACCGTCGATTCGGTCGTGCAGACCGGCGCCGCCTACTGGTTGCACGTGCCGCTCGGCAAGCTCCGCACCGACCGTTACATCCCGCTGCACCCCCAGCTCAAAGACCTCCTCGACACCTGGCTCGCCGTACGGCCCGCCAGCCAGCGCACCCCCTACCTGTTCACCGAGCACGGCCAGCGGATCGGGCAGGGCCGCGTCGACCGGGCCGTCGCCAAAACTGCCCGCGCCGCCGGGATCGGCCACGTCAGCCCCCATCGCCTGCGCCACACGCTGGCCACCCAGGCGATCAACCGGGGCATGAGCCTCGAGGCGATAGCCGCCCTTCTCGGGCATCGATCGATGCGGATGACCATGGTCTATGCCCGCATCGCCAACCGCACCGTGGCCGAGGAATACTTCGCGGTGTCGGAGAAGGTCGAGGCCCTCTACGACGCCCCGAAGAACCTGCCCGCCGGCGCCGAGGGCACTGAGATGCGCAAACTCCGCGCCGAAATGCACCAGCGCATGCTCGGCAACGGCTACTGCGCCCGCCCCGTCGGCCTGGATTGCCACTTCGAGTCCATCTGCGAATCGTGCACGTTCTTCCAGACCACCATCGAGTTCCGCCCCACCCTCGAAAAGCAGCGCGACCACGCCGCCGCCAAGGGCCAGGCCGGGCGCAAGAAAATCTTCGACGGACTGCTGTCCCGCCTCGACGAGGCAGTCTCCTAGCATGATCAACTTGACAAGATCACCCGCATAATGGCCCAGCACCTTCATGATGGTGTGCAGCTTGGCGCCGCGTTCGGCGAGCTGGGTTCCGACCGTGTGCCGGAATCTGTGGGCTGAGATGGTACCGCGAACGCCCGTGCCGCCCCGCTTACCGCCCGGGACGACCAGCCCGGTCTCCTCGCAGGCCTGCTGGATCGGGGTGTTGAACAGGTAGAACAGCGACAACAGCTTGCCGTGGTCCATGAACAGGTAGCGGACCTGCTCGCCGGTGCGCTCGTCGGTAAACGGCCGTTCCGGTCCGTCCTTGCGCAGGTCGATGAGCTTCTGCAGGGCATCCCCGGCGTCCTGGTGGAGAGGGACCATTCGTTCTTTGCAGGTCTTGCGGCCGGGCAGCCGAAGCCGCGGTGTCCCGTCGGGGTAGTGGTCCAGGCAGTCCAGCGGCAGATGCCGGATCTCGTCCCGGCGGGCCCCGGACCAGCGGGCGACCAGCAGCGCTGCCCGTTGGAACGGGCAGATGATCTCGTTGATGATGGGCATCACCAGGGCGAGCTCGTGGTCGGGGATGAAGCGGGGAATCCGCTGCGGCAACTTGGGTGCGTCGCGGGAGGTGATGGGCGCATACCCGGGGACGTCGGCGTACTCCCAGGCCGCGGTGTCACGGAACATCTGTGACAGCCCAGAGATGCGCTGAATCCGGGTGACCGCGCCCAGCGGCTTGCCGGTCTTCTCGGCCGGCGCCTCAGCAAGAGACTCTGCCCAGGCCAGGCAATGGTCGCGGGTGACGTCGGCGTAGACGACGACCTGGGGGTCGTAGTCGGCGAGCCACTCGCCGAACCTGCGGACGGCGATCTCCAGCTTCTCCACCGTCGCTGGCGCGTCGGTCAGCCGGCGGGCCGCCAGCCACTTGTCCGCAACCGCCTGCATCCGTGCCGGCAGCACCAGCGGCGGCTTCCAGGACGGCATCAGCTTGCGCGGCTGGGTGGCGACCTGCCCTCGATGGAACAGCACCACCTGCAGCTGATGCAGGGGTGAGTGATCCACTGCTTGGCGGCATTATCGAGGAAGTTCTGCGCCGAGGGATAGAAGTGGTGCAGGTCATCGCGTTCGCTGAACAGCCGGACGGCCTCCAGAGCCGCGGTGATGTGGTCGTCGGTGATCTCACTGGCGTGCTGGATGCCGGTGTGCAGCGCGATCCGGCCGACCGCCCATCTCATCGCCTGCCGTGCTGAGCTGGAGTTGTAGCCGAGGGAGACAGCTTCTTCGATCAGCTCGCCGGCGCCCAGGTCGATGCCCAGCACCGCGGCGGCGTCGTCGACGCGGATCTGCCCGCGCCGAACATCCACGCGTAGTCGAAGGTGAGGTAGCCGCGCAAGCCAAGAAACAGCAGGTAGGGGCGGGCGTTGAAGGAGATCGGGTAGGACGGGGTCTTCGGCGTCTCCTCCAGCAGCTGACCGATCCGCTCGGCCAACGGGGCAGCGAACCAGCCCGCCATCTTCGGCCACGCGGCCTTGAACACGCGGAAGCAGCGGATCTTCTGGTTGCGGTAACCCGGGTGGATGTCCTGGCCGCGCACGTAGGCAAGGTATTCGGACTCGGGACAGTGGCGGCGGCGAGGGCGTCCCGCCGGCGTCACCGAGGTCGCCGCCAGTGCGGCGGCCGAGATCGGCCCGGCCATCAGAACTGCTCGTCGTCGTTGGTGTCCCGGCTGCCCAGCGCCCGGTTGTAGTCGGCCACCACGGCCGGATCGGAGACCCGCGTGTAGATCCGGGTGGACTCCGGGGAGGCGTGGCCAAGCCTCTTCTGCAAGGTCAGCTCCCGCATGCCGCCCTCCCACATCGCGGTGGCATGGGTATGCCGGCAGGCGTGCGGGGTCACCCACGGCGTACGGATCCCGGCCCGGGTCGTGGCCCGGGTGAACATCTTCACCAACCCGTCGTAGCTGAGCGCCTCCAGCCGCCGCTTCCCGCGGCCACCGATCAGGAACACCAGCGGGCTGTCGCCGCCGGCGGGCCGCTCGTCCATCACATAGGCGCTGACCATGGCCAACGTCTCAGGCTCGTGCAGGTCGACCACCCGCTCGCAGCGGGACTTGGACCGGGCCCCCCTCGGGTGGTCGTCGCGATGACGCACCACCACCCGGCGCCGTCCGTAGGCGATGTCCTCCAGATGCAGGCCAAGGACCTCTCCGGGCCGTAGCCCGCCCTGCAGCATCACCAGCACGATCGCCCGGTCCCGCCTGCTGCGCAGCTGCGCCAGCAGCGCCTGCACCTGAGCTTCGCTGAGCGGCCGCGGAACCCGCTGGACCGTCTTGACCCGCACCGCGCGCCGGATCGGCCGTTGCCGGCTGGCGCCGCCCATGAACGGGCGGTGCCGTTCGGAGACCCGCTGCAGAGCAGGGTCCGGGCGCTTCTCGATCGGGTTCAGCCGCTCGAACATCCCGGCCAGGATGACGTACTCATAGAAGGAGGAGACTGCGGCGAGAATCCGGTTCACCGTGGTCGCGGCCAGCTTGGCCGCCGGGCCATCCGCGTCGACGACGACCGTCAACGTCATCCGCTGCCGAGGCCTGCGCGAGGGCACCGACCGAAGGTATTCCAGCAGCCCGATCGAGTGCCGCGGAGCGAACTCCTGCCAGCTCAGGCCGTCACGGTCGAAGAACCGCCACAGGTGACGAAGGTCGTAGGCGTAGGAGACCAGCGTGTTGGGCGAGCAATCCCGGGCCGCCAGGAACCGCAGGAACCCCGAGACGACCTCGACCGGCTCACCGCCCTCATCGAGCAGATCCACCCGGTGGGAGCCTTCCTCGCCGCGCTGCTGCCGTACCCGCACAGACACCTCCGCATCCGGCCCGCCCGATCCCCGTACAACTGGTCGCATCCTGGTACCAGTAGGGCAAGCGGGACAAGAGGTGTCCATGTAACAACAGCCCCGTGGGTGTCGGTGGCGTGCTCGGTGTCTTCCTGATCGGCTACCGGGGCGAGAGCAGACTCCAGGACC
The DNA here is from genome assembly GCA_963805255.1 of uncultured Actinomycetes bacterium. Lineage (GTDB taxonomy): Bacteria > Actinomycetota > Actinomycetes > Streptosporangiales > Streptosporangiaceae > Bog-532. Next base: position 100,299 of record CAWDTK010000023.1, on the reverse strand, counting down.
TGTGCACCTCGCTCGCCGGCGTGTGCGCATTGCTGGTGGCGTTCTTCCCGACCGCGTCAGATCCAGGTTTCAGGCGTCACTGACACGAGGCTCAGGAAACGCACATCAGATCGACAGCACGCATGCAGCAGAGCCACGTATCCAAGGACGAGTGAGCAATTTTTGTCACAAGCAGTGACAAACAGGGCGGGGCCCGTCTCAGCGGACCTCACGGGGAAGGCGGCGGCACCGCGTCAGCTGCCTGCCGGATGAGATGCCGGCTGGACGCATTGGGCTGCCGTACGCCCAAAAAGGAGATATGTCGTGACGAGCATGCCTGCCACCAGTGGCGACGTTCTGGCCGTGTGGACCGGCCGGAGCCCGATCCAGGACCTCATACGGATGGCAGCGGCGCTGCCGGGTCAGCCGGCCGTCGCCAGCCATGCCGTCGCCGTTACCCAGGACCTGAAGCGCCGGTGGCTCACCACGGCCGGGCCGGACAGCGGCTCCGGAGGCTGGGAGGAACAGTCACGGTGGGCAGCCGAGTGCTGTGCTGCCGGTGAGGGGTCACCGTGACGGTCATATCCGTTCCGCAGGAATTCAATCAGGATGAGCTCTTCGTTGACGTCCGGCCGGTCTTCGGGCGCTCGCTGTTCTTGAAGTGTGAGGGGTTCAACTTCGCCGGCTCGATCAAGGTGAAGGCCGCGACCGAGATGGTGGAGGCCGCCGAGCGGGATGGGGTGCTGACGCCGGGATCGGTGCTGGTGGAGTCCTCGTCCGGGAACCTGGGCGTGGCGCTGAGCATGATCGCCGCGAGCAAGGGCTACCGGTTCTTGTGCGTGACTGACTGCCGCTGCAACCTGCCGGCCAGGCTGCTGATGAAGGCGCTGGGCAGCCAGGTGCACGTCATGACCGAGCCGGATCCGGTCGACGGCCTGCTGGGCGCGCGGATGAACTACATCCGCGCGCTGTGCGCCTCCGACGACCGGTACGTGTGGCTCAACCAGTACGCCAATCCGGGCAACTGGATGGCGCACTACCGGACGACGGCGCCGGCGATCGCCCGCCAGTTCCCGCAGCTGGACGTGCTGTTTGTCGGGGCCGGCACGACCGGGACCCTGATGGGCTGCGCGCGTTACTTCCGGGAGTGGCGCCGGCCGGTGCGGGTTGTCGCGGTCGACGCTGCCGGCTCGGTCAGCTTCGGTGGTGCGCCGGGTCGCCGGATGATTCCCGGCCTGGGCATGAGCGTCCGTCCGCCGCTGCTGGATGAGTCCTATGTGGACGAGGTGGTGCGGGTGGAGGAGGCGGACACCATCCGCGCCTGCTATCGCCTGGCCCGGCGCGGGTTCTTGTTCGGCGGCTCCACCGGCACGGTGGTCAGCGGCGCGATGGGCTGGCTGGCCGAGCATGACGCGCGTGACCTCACCGCGGTGGCCATCGCACCGGACCTGGGCGGGCGCTACCTCGAGACCATCTACCAGACCAACTGGCTGCAGGATCTCTACGGCGATGACGTGCTCGGCTCTGCCGGGCTGACCGCCGGTTCCGGGCAGCCTGAGCCCGCGCCATCGGCCCGGTGACCGGCACGCATGTCACGTGCCTGCCGGAACCGGTCACGAAATTGACGACTTTTGATTCAAGGAGCTTTACATGGTGAGCAAAACGGCCGAGGTCTTGACCGCCGATCTGGCTCAATCTTCAGCCACCCAGCCTGGGTGCGCCGACCTCACGACCGGCACCGCGGCCACTCCTGCCGAGAGGATCCTGGCTGGGGTGCTGGCGGATGTCTTGCATGCCGGGCAGGTGCCGGCCGATAGCCACTTCTTCGATGACCTGGGTGCTGACTCGATGCTGATGGCGCAGTTCTGTGCCCGGGTCAGGAAGCGGGGGGACCTGCCGCCGGTGTCGATGAGGGACATCTACCGGCATCCGACGATCAGGAGCCTCGCTGCGGCATTGGCGGACGCCGCGCCCGCCCCGGCCGGGTCGCCGGTTCCGGCGCCGGCCGAGGTGGCGGCACCGGCCAGCACGCGGCAGTACGTCTTGTGCGGGATGCTGCAGTTCCTGTTTTTCCTCGGCTATGCCTGGGTGGCCGCACTGGCCGGTGCCCGGGCGTATGCGTGGATCTCGGCCGGCTCAGGTTTTGCCAGCATCTACCTGCGGGCGGTGCTGTTCGGCGGCGCGGGATTCGTGGTGGTGTGCACCCTTCCGATCCTGGCGAAATGGGTGCTGATCGGCCGGTGGAAGCCCCAGCAGATCCGCATCTGGAGCCTGGCGTATGTCCGCTTCTGGATCGTCAAGACGCTGGTCCGGTCGAACCCGCTGGCTTTCCTGACCCACGGTTCGCCGCTGTATGCGCTTTATCTGAGGGCGCTGGGCGCCAAGGTCGGGGCGGGCGCCGCGATCTTCTCCCAGCACGTGCCGGTGTGCACCGACCTGCTGACCATCGGCGCGGGCACGGTGATCCGCAAGGACGCGTTCTTCCAGTGCTACCGGGCGCAGGCGGGCTGGATCCAGACCGGTCCGGTCACCCTCGGCCAGGATGTGTTCGTCGGCGAGAAGAGCGTGCTCGACATCGGCACGTCGATGGGCGAGGGGGCGCAGCTCGGGCACGCCTCCGCGCTGTACAGCGGTCAGGCGGTGCCGGACGGCGAGCGGTGGCACGGGTCCCCGGCGCAGCGCACCGAGGTGAACTACCTGAGGGTCGCCCCGGCTCGCTGCGGCACGCTGCGCCGGGTCAGGTTCTGCGCCGTCACGTTGCTGTGTGTGTTCTTCTTGTACCTGCCGCTGGTCGAAGGGGGCGTGTTCCTGCTGCTGACCGCGGTGCCGTCACTGGGCAAGGTGCTGAATCCGGGCACCGATGCGATCACGTCGCGGGCGCTTTACATCGACGCGGCGGCCGTCTCCCTCGTGTTCTTCTTCGGTGCCCTGCTCGCCGGCCTGCTGTTGGTGGTCACCGTCCCCCGGGTGCTGAACCTGTTCATCCAGCCGGGCCGGGTCTATCCCCTGTACGGTTTCCACGACCGGGTCCACCGGGCGATCGCGCGGATGACGGGCATAAAGTTCTTCACGCATTTCTTCGGTGACAGCTCCTACATCGTCCACTACCTGCGCTGGCTGGGGTACGACCTTTCGCAGGTCGAGCAGACGGGGTTGAACTTCGGCACGGAGGTCGGGCACGAGACCCCGTACCTGACCTCCATCGGCAGCGGAACGATGGTCGCCGACGGGCTGTCCATGATGAACGCCGACTTTTCCAGCACGTCCTTCCGCCTGTCCCGGGTGTCGATCGGGCCGCGCAACTTCATCGGGAACAACATCGCCTATCCCGCGGGAGGCAGGACGGGCGAGAACTGCCTGCTGGCGACGAAGACGATGATCCCGCTGGACGGGGAGATCCGCGAAGGGGTGGGCCTGCTGGGCTCGCCGTGCTTTGAGATCCCCCGGTCGGTGGAGCGGGACAGCCGGTTCGACCATCTGCGGACCGAGGACGAGCTGCGCCGCCGCCTGCCCGCCAAGAACCGGTACAACATCCGGACCATGGGTGTGTTCCTGGCCGGACGGTGGCTGGAGGTCTTCCTGATCACCGTATTCGGCTTGGCCGCCTTCGATTCCTACGGCGGATACGCACAGCTGTGGATGGCCGCGTTGTTCGTGTTCAGCATCCTGATCACCCCGGTCTACTTCATACTGGTGGAGCGGGCACTCAAGGCATTCCGCCGGCTGCAGCCGAGGTACTGCTCCATCTACGACCCGTACTTCTGGCGCCACGAACGCCTCTGGAAGGTACCCGGGGAGGCGTACCTGCACCTGTTCGACGGCACCCCGTTCAAGAACCTGATCTGGCGGGGGCTGGGGGTGCGGACCGGCCGGCGGGTCTTCGACGACGGCTGTTACCTGACGGAGCGGACCCTGACCACCATCGGGGACGACTGCACACTCAACGTGAACACCAAGATCCAGTGCCACTCCCAGGAGGACGGCACCTTCAAGTCCGACCGGACCACGCTCGGCGCCGGCTGCACCCTCGGGGTCGGCGCAATGGTCCACTACGGCGTGACGATGGGCGATGGCTCCGTGCTCGCCCCCGACTCCTTCCTCATGAAAGGCGAGGAAGTCCCGCCGCACGCACAGTGGGGCGGAAACCCGGCCAGGCAGATGTGACATGACAACGATCAGCTCGCCTGACACGGCGGCCACTTCAAAGACCGGCCGGGAGTTCTGGCGCGCTCTGCTCACCGCCAGCGGCTCCACCGCGATCCCGCGGTGGAGCCTGCACCCGGTGGCTGGTGTCGCCGGGCATGAGGCGGCGATCCCTGGCGATCTGGTGGCGGCGCTGCGCCGGCTGGCGGACGAGCTGGCGGTGCCGCTCGGCTCGGTGCTGCTGGCCGCGCACGCCAAGGTCCTGGCCGCGCTGTCCGGTGAGCCGGAGGTGGTGACCGGCTATGTCGCCGGTGGGGGCGGCGCGCCGCTGCCGTGCCGGCTGGCCACCGGGCCCGGCTCGTGGCGGAGGCTGCTGCTGGAGGCGCACAGCGCCGAGGCGCAGCTGCTGTCGCACAAGGACTTCCCGGTGGGTGATCTCCGCCGCGAGCTCGGCGTCACTGGGCCATCGTTCGAGACCGAGTTCGACCCGGCCGGCCACGATGGCGGCGACAGCGACGGCCACAGCGACGGCCAGAGCGACGGCGGTCATGGCGACGGCGGCGGGCTGGCCGCTGGCACCGTGCTGCGGGTGGGGATCGGCCGGCGCGGCGGCCAGCTGGTGCTGCGGCTGCGGTACCGGACCGACGTGCTGGACGCGGACTGCGCGGCCAGGATCGCCGGTTATCACCTGACCGCGCTCGCGCTGATCGCCGCCGGTCCCGATGCCGAGCACGGGCGGCAGAGCCTGCTGTCGGCCGGGGAAGTGCGCTTTCAGCTGGAGGGGCTGGCCGGGCCGCGCCGGGAGCTGCCGGACCGCCGGTTCCATGAGCTGTTCGAGCAGCGGGTGGCAGCCCATCCGGACGCCGTCGCGGCCGTGCACGGCGACCGGCAGTGGACCTACCGGGAGCTCAACGCCCGGGCCAACCGGCTGGGCCGGGCTCTGCTGGCGCGGGGGCTGGGCCGCGAAGGCGTGGTGGCGGTGGTGACTGAGCGCAACCTGGGCTGGATGGCCGCCGTCCTTGCGGTCTTCAAGGCCGGCGGCGTGTACCTGCCCATCGAGCCGCATTTCCCGGCCGACCGCATCGCGGCCACGCTGTCCCGGGCCGGGTGCGGGCTGGTGCTGACCGAGCCCGGCAGCACCACCACCCTGGAGGCGGCCCTCGGCTCGCTGCCCGGCGTCCAGACGCTGCTGATCGACGCGGCCTGCGAGGAGGACCATGCCGATGGGGATCTCGGCGTCGGCGTCGCGCCGGACCAGCTCGCCTACATCTACTTCACCTCCGGCTCCACCGGTGCGCCCAAGGGCGCGATGTGCGAGCACGCGGGCATGCTCAACCACCTGTTCGCCAAGATCGGCGACCTGGGCATCGGCGCGGGGCAGGTGGTCGCTCAGACCGCGCCGCAGTGCTTCGACATCTCGCTGTGGCAACTGGTTTCCGCGCTCCTGGCCGGCGGGCGGACCCTGCTGGTCGAGCAGGAGGTGAACACTGCCAGGCCATCCGGGCAGCGCTCCGGGTTGTGAACCGGAAACTGGGCGGAGGCAGGCCGATGAGCACAACTTACGGGCCGCAGGCAGCGACCCAGGCCGACGCTGCCCGGGCCTCGATGCGGACCGTCGCCGTCAACGCCGACCGGACCGCGTCAGCCAGCTCCAGCAGGGCATCCCGGTATGTGGCGAAGCACCGGTACGACTCGCCGCGGAACGCCGCCAGCCCGCGCGCACGGTCATCACCGGTCTTGCCCTCGACCTGAGCCGCAAGCCAGGCGATACTGAACGCCACCGGCCACCGCCTCCACCATCGGATTCCGTCAGACAGAACCGACAGTGTCGCGGTGGCCGCCTACTGTCACGGCGACACGTCACGCACATGGGCGAACACCGTGAACAGGGAACTCAGAGGTTAAACAACAAGCTTAGCGGTGCCGTGTCGCCGGCTTACTCGTGGAATCGGGTCAGAAAGTACTCTGACGGTGCTGGCTCCGCCGGTGGGCTTGGCTACCCGTCCCTTTTCAGTAGCTATTATGCGGCACTGCGGGTTGCCCTGTTCGCGAATCGATGTACCCCAGGCCAGAATCTATCACTGGGTCACCGTTTGGCATATGTCCTCTAATTATGTCGCCGGGCTCGACACTATGATCAGTTTCGCCAAACTTCAGCGCATGGGCAGCGGCGCTGGGATCCAGGTCAGTTACCGATGTCGCGGCACTAGCAGCGTCTGCCGTGTCCAGGGCGGTTACGGCATCGGCGGCATCCACGAAATGTGCTGGATCGAAAAAACCTGCGGCATCGGCAAGGAGGATTGAGGTACCGATGCCAGTCCCGACCATCACGGTAGCGCGGACAGCTTTCTCGACTTTCGCACGGTTGGCTTCGTCCACGTCGAATGTATCCATCACCACGTCAGATACCCAGTTCGCGAACTTCCGGCGGTAGGAACGGGTCGCGCGATTTACGACGAACGATGCTCCAGACATCAGAGACCTTCCTTTCCGATTTTTCTGGCGCTTGTATTCATTACGATATTGACGGGAAAGCGTGATCACCACACATGACCGGCCACAGGAAACCCACAGGATGACCTCGCTGACGGCGCTGCCAGCGCCGCGGCATGCGCCACCCTGCCAGGCGATCCAGCCCCCACATCAAGATCACACCCGGGCTGCACCGGAACCGGAATGTACGCTAACGACCCCCGCACGCTGCCCGTTCTGACCTCGCCGAACCGCCTTAACGTACGAAACGGTTCCGTTGCAGGTCCTACCCCGCCAGCTGGTCTTCGGAGTCTTGGTACACCGAAGTGCTGATCCCGCTTCGGACATTCAATGCGTTCAGGTCGGGTGCGGCGTTCGGGTTGACTTCGCTCTGCTCGGTGCCCACGTTGGCCGCGTTGGCGACCAGGTTGCCCTGGCCGTCGAAGGCAATGGTAACCGTCTGTTGCACGACCGATCCATCGGAGTAAGTGATATCGCACGAGGCTGATATGGCGTCCGGAGCATTCAATGCCGTGCTCGGGTCGCAGTTGGCGTTGGTGGCCTGCCCGTCGCCGCCCTGCAGCGCCGGAATCGGCCCATTACCCACTGCGATTTCCGCGACATCCTGGGCCACTTGCTGAGGGCTGGGGCCCGTTTGCGCGGCCAGTGTCGCCTCGGGCGCCGAAGCCGGTGCCGCCTGGGGCGTCGAAGCCGGCGGTGGCTGGTGTGTCGCCGGCGTTGCTGCCGGGACGGCGGGGCTGGACGCTGCCACGCCCAAGAACCCGACGGCGAGGCCGCCAAGGGCGACGCCGCCGACGGCCAGCGTGCGGAGTCGGCCGGGTGACTGGGTGCGCATGAGGAACCTCCAGATAGTGGGGCGATGGGATTGACTTGTGCCGAGGCGCGATGCGGATTTCAGTCAGCTGGCTGACACTTCTCTGTCAGCTTGCTGACACCCAGTGCCTGAGCAGGCAACGTTGGTCGATGCTTACGCCGATTGGACCCGGACGGGCGGCCCTGGCCGACACCCTCGCGCCCAAGGGCCTACCCCAGGCGCTGCGCATTAAGGACGCAGGTGCACCGGAAGCCGTGCTGGCGCGTCACCTTTGTGGTATGTCCGGCGAGGGGGGAATGAGCCGTTCGGTTGCCATCTGACTCGCCCTGCCGGAGAGCGGCCATGACCTGGCGCCTGCCGGAGCGGCATCGGAAGAGGGGCCGGTCGATGAAGGTCGGCACGACCGTGACGGCGGTGCTCGCGTCTTTGGCGATTGTCAACGCATCGGCCGGGGCGCACCCGGTCAAGCTCGGCGCGGACTTCGGTCGCGGCAGCGCGCCCGCTCCGCCTCACCGCGCGCCTGCTCCGCCTACGCGGCAGCATGCCCGACGGCCTCATCCCGCTGGGCGGCCGCCAGGGCAGCCTGCTCCTCGGCGGCCGGCCGGACCGCTTCAAGCTGGGCCACATGCCCCGGGTGAAGGCCCGGCGCCACCGGGCAGTCGGTGATAACCCAGGCCCGGAACCCGGGTAGCGTGCCCGGCACATCCAGCACCAGTCGCAGCAGCCACAGCGCCAGGCCCCGGCCAGGGCCAGCGGGGTCGGCCCGTCATCGGCCAGCGTCTTACTGGAACACCCGAGCTTGGTGGAGACTCATGCCGTTCACCAGCGCCGAGGGCGCGGACATGCACTGCGAGCCGATGGTCCGCTCCCTGCTCGAACAGCGCATGTTCGACTGGCTGGATGAGACCCTCAGCACTCAGAGATGACCGCCCGTCGGCCAGGTCAGCGGAGAGCGGGTCCGGGTGCGCGCAGCACGGCCGTTCGGCTGAATGATCTTGATAACCCGCCAGGGGCGTGCGGGGCCTGGCCGGAGTTCAAGATCTCGGCGAGCTGGGCGAGCTGCGCGGTGAACTCGGCGGGCGAGCGTGCGCCCAGGGCGGCGGCGTCGGCAGAGATCTCCACCGACGCCCCATTGGCACAGCGAAGCTTGATGGTAGCCGTTCCCGCGGAGCTGCGCTGGCCGTAGCGCTGGCGGATCCACGACATGATCCCGGCCACGAGAACGCTGACGGCTCCGCCGCCACTGACACTGACCGTGAGGGCCTCCAGGGCCGCGCCGGGAGTGCCCATGCGGGGCTTCCTCGACGAGGGCTACCCGGCCGCGAAGCTGGTCCTCCTGCGTCAGCTAGGCGCGCAGGGCGCGCAGCTCATCCGGGCCGGGGCCGATGATCATGATCAGGACGTTAATCGGCTGGCGTCGCACGGCGGGTCGTAGGGAAGCTCGGGCACGTACGTGCGCCACTGCGCTGCGGTCAGGACGTTCCCGGTGGTGGCGCAGATGTACCGAATGGCGGCAGCGGCATCCAGGTTCCAGATCCGGACGGTGAAGTTGCCGTCGGCGCCCATCAGCGTGCGGCCGCCCGGGCCGAAGACGACGGCGTTAATGTAATTTTCGCCGCCCGTCACCGGGCCCCCGATGGCCCGCGGATGGGCCGGATTCGCGACATTCCAGAGCCGGACCGTGTTGTCGAAGCTCCCGCTGGCCAGGGTGCGGCCGTCGGGACTGAACGCGATCGAGTAAATGGTGTCGGTGTGGCCGGTCAGCGGCGCGCCATCGGCTGCGGCACGGGCGGGATCGCTCACGTTCCACAGCTGGACGCTACCGTCGCCGTCCCCGCTCGCCAGCATGCGACCATCGGGACTGAACGCCACCGAGTATACGCCGTCGTTGTTACCGGCCAGCGGCTTTCCAAGCGGCGCGGGATCAGCGGGGTTGGTGACATTCCAGAACCGGATCGTGCCGTCCAGGCTGCCCGCGGCCAGGGTGCGGCCGTCGGGACTGAACGCCACCGATTGGGCCCCCTCGGGAAAACCGGTCAGGGCGCGCCAAGCGGTACGGGACTGGCCGGGTCCGCGACATTCCAGAGCCGGACGGTACCGTCGCCGTCCCCGCTCGCCAGCGTGCGACCGCCCGGAGGGAACCGTTGCGACGAACTTGCCGAAGCCGGCCAGCGGGCGGCTGAGCAGCGTGGGATGCCTGGGGTCGGTGGTCTGCCACAGCTGAACGACGCCGCCGCTGCTGGGATTCGGGCCGGAGGTGGCGGCGGCGAGCACACGGCCGTCGGGACTGAAGCTCAGCGCGTTGTATTGCTCCGGGTCCTTTATCACGGCGCTGAGCAACGCCGGGTCGGCCGGGTCGGCCACGTTCCATAGCCGCACGGTGCCGTCGGCGCTCCCGCTGGCCAGGACACCGCGGGCCCGGCTGAGGGCGAGGGCGTCAACGTAATTAGCGTGGCCGGTGAGGACGGTGCGCGGGATGTTCCACAGCCTGATGGTGTGATCGGCGCTCCCGGTGGCCAGGGTACTTCCGTCCGGGCTCATGACCACCGAAAGGACCGCGCCGGTGTGCCCCGTCAGCGCGGAGTAAAGCAACTGGGGATCGGCCGGATCGGTGGTGTCCCACAAGTTGGCTGTGTCGTCGGCGCTCCCGGTGGCGAGCATGTCCCCGCCGGGGCTGAAGCTCACGGAGGTGACGCTGTTGGTGTCACCATGAATCGAGCCGAGATTACCTGGCTCGGCTGGATTCGTGACCTGCCACAGGTGAGCATCGCTGTCCGCAGCGCCAGCCGCGAGAGTGCTGCCGTCAGAGCTGAAGGCGACCGACAGGATGGAGCTCGGGTGCCCGTCGCCGTAGGAAAGCGGCCCAAGCTGGCTGCCGAGCGGCCGAGCATGCGACGGGTCGCTGACATCCCACAGCAGGATGCTGGAGCCGGTCGCGCCGGCGAGGATGCGGCCGTCCGGACCGAACGCCACGCTGGCAAAGGCCGACCGGCCCGCCAGCGGCGGGCCCAGCAGCCGCGGATCCGACGGATTGCTCACGTCCCACAAGATCACGCCGGAACCGGTCGCGCCGGCCAGAATCCCGCCGCTTGGGCTGAACGCGACACTGTCGAATGCTGAACGGCCGGCCAGCGGGCCGCCCAGCGCCCGCGGGTGCCCCGTGTCACTGACATTCCACAACATCACACCCGAACGGGTCGCGGCTACGAGAGTGCGGCCGTCAGGGCTGAACGCGACACTGTTGAATGCTGACCGGCCGGCCAGCGGGCCGCCCAGCGCCCGCGGCGCCGACGGGTCACTGACATCCCAGAGCAGGAGACCAGAACCGGTCGCGCCGGCGAGAATGCGGCCGTCCGGACTGAACGCGACGCTGTTGACGGCGCCTGACGGGACGGCCAGGACGGTCGAAAGCGGTATGTCCGCGTCGCTGATCAGCTTCGTGTAGGTAGCGGACGCGGACGTCGGCTTCATCCGGTAGGCGAGGGCGTCAAGCTCGGCGGCCAGGGAGGTGTCGGTCGAGCTGACCTGGTCCGCCTCCGCGGTGACCTGATTGAGGATGGCCTCGCGGGTGCTGGCCTGGGCGGTGCCGCGCTGAGCTAAGGCGTACCAGGCCGTGCTCGCGGCCACCAGGGCCACCACGGCCAGCACGACCACCGCACCGCGCCGCAACTGGCTGGAGCGGACCTGCTGGCGCCGGGATTCCTGCAGAAAGCCGCGCTGGGTGTCGGTGAGGGCAGGGGAACCCGCCGGGTTTGCTGACCATCGTGTGACGGCCTGCTGCAGCGCGGCCAGCTGAGTTCCCCGGTACAGGAACGAGTCGTCCTCGCGGCTGTCGTGCCAGGCGGCGGCGGCGTCCGCAACCTGGCCGTACAAGATCCAGCTGGCCTGGTCCTCCTCCAGCCACCCGCGCAGCCGGGGCCAGGCCCGCAGCAGGACATCATGCGATAGCTGCGCCCTATCCTCATCCAGGACGGCCAGCCGCTCGGCGGCAAACGCGTCCAGCACCCCGTCGATGTCAGACCGGGCCGCCCCCGGCAGCCCGGCATACAGGTCGTCCCGGGTAACTGGCCGGCGGGCGTGCCCGCCATCGCGGCTGGCCACGGTCATGCTGCGCAGCACGTCCGGGGCCAGCGCCTGCAGCCCGGCCGGGAGCGCGTCGTAGGCCCGGTCGGCGCCGATCTGCACGGCGTGGCTGACACCCCCGGCCTGGGCGTAGCCGCGGCTGGTCAGCCGGTCACTCTCGCGGTGCTCCCAGGTCAGCGCCATGGCCTGGGACAGCAGCGGCAGCACCCCGGCCGAACGATCCCCGCCCGCCACGCGCAGATCCCCCAAGATGGTCTCGGTCAGCCCGGGGTCGATGCGAAGTCCCGCCGCCTCCGCCGGGCCGGTGATCGCCACCCACAGCTCAGATTCAGTCATCGGCCCGACCACGAACTGGCCGTCCTGCAGCGCGCCCACCAACTCGGGCACGGCAGCGCATCGGTCCCAGAAGTCCCCGCGCACCGCGATCACCACCAGCGCGGGCGGCACCTGCCCCGGGCCGGCCGGGTTCTCGGCAGCCGAGCACAACGCCGTGATGAACGCCTGCCGGGTATCCTCCCCGCCGAGGTTGGGGTTCAGGGTGAAGACCTGCTCGAACTGGTCGACGATCAGCACCAGCCGCGCATCGCTGTCACTGGGCGTCGGCGGCTCTTCATCGCGGCGGGCCGCGGCGGCCAGGACCGCCGACCGGATGGCCAGGTGCGCCTGGTCCGGGTGCCGGGCCAGGCCATCGCGGACCGCCAGAGCGTCCGGCCCGCCAACAGCAGCCAGCCGGGCAGCTAGCTCAGTGAGCGGGTCCTTAGTCGGCGTCATGACAATATGTGGCCACCGGTCCGATCCCGGGACCTGCTGGCCCCCGGCCAAGATCGGCAGCAGCCCGGCCCGCAGCAGCGACGACTTCCCCGACCCCGACGCCCCGGTGACCACCACCATCCCGAGCCCGCCACCGGTCACCCGGGAGGCCAGCTTGGCCGCCAGCTCGGCGGCCAGCAGCTCCCGCCCGTAGAACGCCTTTGCGTCAGGCTCGCCGAAAGGCAACAACCCCCGGTAGGGGCACCTGGGTGTCCTGCCTTCCCCGGCCGCAAGCAAGTCGAGCGTGCGTAGCGGCGGGAATTCACGGCGAAGACCGGGCGCGGTTAGCTGAAAGATGCGCACCGGCCGGGTGAGATCCCGCAAGCGATGTTCCCCCAGGTCAACCAGCCCACAACCCTCAGGCAGGTCATCGCGCACCAGCAGCTCAGTCGTCCCCGACAGCAGCGCCTGCCCGCCATGCCCCGCGGCCATCAGCCGGGCACAACGATTCAGCGGCTGGTTCAGGTAAGGCTCACCGCCCAGCACGCCCTCATCGGTGAGCAGGCCCATCCGGGCGGCCAGCGGCCCCGTGACCTTACTCCAGTCCTCGGCGGTCAGCTCCGCTTGCGCGGCCAGCACCGCACGAACCGCATCGCGGGCCGACGCGAACACCGCGGCCATCCCGTCGCCCGTGTTTGAGAACACCACGCCGCCGTGCGATTCGACCGCCCCCCGCACGATCGTGTTATGACGCGCAAGTGCGCCCCTCATCTCCCGCGGATGCGCCTCCCACAGCCGCGTCGAACCCTCCAAGTCGGTGAACAGAAAGGTCACGGTCCCCTGCGGCAGCGCCACCGGAAGACCCCCCTTCGCCCAGACGGAAGCTACGAGGCGCGCACGTGAGGCACAAGAGTTTGCGTCCCCCCGCCTTCGCTCCGTTTCACCGGTATCGAGCCGAGAGTAACATCGTGTGGCCCCGTCGGCCAGGCTCGCTTCCGCCGTGCGGACTGGACGTCTGTCCTGCTCATGCACCGGTAACCGTGCCGGCCACCGGCCAGCAACGGTGTCGGCCAGGTGACCGGCAACCGCCGTGCGACAGGGCAGGCAGCACTTGCGTCATACCGGGCCGCTGCAAGCTGTCCCGGGGACTTGACGGAGCCCGGCGCGCCCGCGTATGAGAGTTGCGTGCCGACGACCACCGACCTGGCGGAGATGTTGCGCGGGACCGACCTGCTCGGGTCGGCGCCGGCCAGCGATCTCGGCGCCATCGCCGCGGCCTCCCGGCTGCGGACCTACCGCCGCGGTCAGGTCGTGTTCACGACCGGCGATCCGGCTGACACGGTGATCCTGGTGGTCTCCGGCCGGGTCAAGGTCGTGGTCCGCTCCGCGGACGGCGGCGAGCTGACGCTGACGGTGGTCCCGCCGGGCGGCCTGTTCGGCGAGCTCGGCGTCGCCGACGGCGGTCCTCGCTCCACCGACGCCGAAACCCTGGAGGATTGCCATCTGCTACTCATCCCGGGGGAGCTGGTCCAGGACGTCTGCGCCCGCGTGCCGTCAGCGGCGCGGGCGCTCACGAAATCCATCGCCGCCACCCTGCGGCGGCTCACCGACGCGGTGGCAGACCTGGTGTTCCTGGACCTGCCACGCCGGGTGGCGAAGGTCCTGCTCAGCCAGCCCCGCGGCGAGGACGGCATCATCCGGCTGACGATGAGCCAGGAGCAGCTCGCGCATCAGGCCGCGGGCACCCGGCAAAGCGTCAACGCCGCGCTGCGCGGCTTCGAGCGACGCGGCTGGATCGAAGTGCACGGCCGGACCGTGACCGTCACGCACGCCGCGGCTCTCAGCCGGTTCGCCGGAAGCTACAGGGGGTTGTAGGGTCGGGGGCTGGCGCGGTGGCGTTGCCTGGCGTTAGGTCCGGCAGCCAATTTTCCCCGGGTTTCCCCTGCAGGCCGCTTCACTGCGGTGACCGTGGTCAGGTCGCTCCGTTTCCAGCCCCCGCCCGTCAAACCGTGCATGCGGTTTTCCCGCACACGGCTTACCGACGCCGTTCACCGCCGCATTCGGCGTTCCCCGCCAGTCCCGGCAGGGCCTGGGTATTCCCGACAAGGTGACCACCCCGATCTGGTTCGGCAGGACCAGCCAGCCGCAGAGCCGGACGAAGATGAGGTAGAGCAGGCGGAGGGACACGGATGACCATCATGCCCCACGGCTGGCCTGGCCCATCGCTGTAGCTCACAGGCCAGGCCGACTTCTGGCACCTCACAGGCCGGTTATAGGACGCCACGCTCCGGCAGCAGCAATCCGCAGGCCACCGGGCCGGGGAGGGCCTCCCCAGTTCCCGCCGTCACTATCTGAACGTTCCGCGCCCCATACGCCGGGGGGTCCCTGACGGCTGCACTTCGAGGATCTACACCGCTTCCATGGCCTTCACCGTGATTCCCGCGGCTCGGCACTGTCTTATCCCCTAACGACGCGGCAGGCTTCGCTTGATGCTACGGACCGCTCAGTTGCTCCCCTCTTTTTAAAGGGCTTTCGACGCTGGGCTCCGGCCCGGCCCGTTTCGGGGCCAAGCCGCCAGCCTGCTACCGGGCTCCCTGGCAACTACCCGGACCGGACTTGTGTCATTTGCCAGGATCATGGGACCAGGGCGTTGCCACGACCTAGGGACCACCTTGCGGCTGCTGTGTCATCTTGGGGTGTGCGGCGGGATCCGTCAAGCTGAGTGGGCGGGCCCCGTATCCTTGCGCGTCCCCGCGGGCCGGGCGCGGCAGCCTCCTTGAAGGTGAGCGGCGGCGAAGCCGTCTCCTTCCCGAAGCCCCGGCCGGCGTTCACGCGGCCTCCTGTCTGGTGCTGCAGGCCAGTTCCCAGGTCACCGGGACGTCAGCGGCACCCTGGGCCGATGTGCCCGCGCTAGCTAGGAGGGGAAACGGGCTTGAGCAGCAACGGAACGGCCAGAGGCGGTAGCGGCTCAAGACTGCTGGTTACCGCCACCGGCCGTTCGGATGTCAGGCCGGGCTCCGTGGCGGGAGGATGGAAGACTTGCCACGTGCCTAGACGTACGTGGCTCGACAGCAAGATCGACGTGTTCCTGGAGGAGCTCGCTGCGTCCGGCATGCACCTCGACCGGCAACGTGCCGGTGAGCTGATCACCGGGCAGGTCCGTGCCGTAGCAACCCTCATGAGAGTCACCGAGGCAACCGCCCGCACCTATCTCGGTGACGAGATCATCAAGGGCATGGCCCGGCGGATGCTGTTCGAGGTCGCCGGCGAACGGCCCGGCGCCGACCTGATAGAGGCGCCACGGACTGTTCCGCTGCCGCTGGCCCTGGTGGGGATCACCGTCGCGGCCCTGGCAGAGGCAATGCAGGTACGGGCGGCGAACGAGCCGCCCGCCCACCTCAGGGACGTCATCACCACCTATGCGCAGACGCTGTCCGGGTTCGGGCAGGTCACCGCCGGCGCCGCGCCGGAGCAGGCCGGCAACCCGGCAGAAATCCTGTTCCCGCCGGCGTTGCTGCGCCGTGCGGCCAGGTACATCAGCGGCGCCGCCGGCCTGGCCGCGGACGGCGGCAAGCTCCCGGACGGGATTCCCGAGATGGCACGCAATCAGCTGGCCGCGACCCTGCGCCGGGATGCTGACGGACTGATCGCGATCACGACCACCGGCTGACCAGCCACACCAGGGAACCCGGACAGTTCCCAGAAGGCGCCCGCCCCGCTCAACGGTGCCTGCCGGCCAGGGGCTCCCGTCAGGAGTCCGTGACAGGCTTCTTACCGTCCGCCACTGGCCGTTCCGTTGTTGCTCAAGCCCCGGAACCCAGGCTGGGACGCTGGCGTTTGCGGTAGGAGTCGCCTTCGATGACGAGCTCGTGGCAGGTGGAGGTGAGCCGGTCGACGGCGGACTGGGCCAGCAGCTGGTCGTGCATGAGGCCGAGCCATTCATCCGGGGTCCGGTTGGAGGTGACGACGGTGGCGTTGTGGCGGTGCCGGGCGACGGTCAGCTCGTAGAAGTCGGTGGTGGCGGTCTCGTCCAGTGGCTGGAGCGCGAAATCATCGATGATCAGCAGGTTCACCGCGGCGAGCCGGCGGTGCTCGGCTTCGGTGCTGTTGTCCAGCCGGGCGGCTTTGAGCCGCTTGAACAGGTGGCCGGCGCGGGTCATGTGCACGGTGAGGCGGCGGCGGACGGCGATGTGGCCCAGCGCGGTGGCCAGGTGGGTCTTGCCGACCCCGACGGGACCCAGCATCAAAGCCCCGTGGGCGGCTTCGGCGAACCGCAGGCTGACCAGCTCGTTCCACAGCTGCTGGTCGTAGCAGACGGCGGCGGTGGTGTCCCAGGTGTCCAGCCGCATGTCGGGGTCCAGCCCGGCGGCGCGGGCGCGGCGGGCGGCCGAGCCGTTCTCGCGGCGGGTGACTTCGTCCGACAGCAGCAGCTCGAGGAAGTCGGCGTGCGGGAGTTTGTTCTGCCGGGCGAGGGTGAGCCGGTCGGGGAGGGTGGCCAGGAGCTGGCCGAGCTTGAGGGTGCGCAGGTGCCGTTTGAGGTCGGGGCTGACCGGGTTGGCCGGGGTCATCGGGTGTCCTTTCATCGCTGAGGAGGGCGTAGTTCCACTCGCCGTGGAAGTCGTGGCGCCTGATCGAGCGTTGTTCCAGGGCCTTCATGTCCTTGTCGGAGATTTTGATGCCCTTCTCGTAGGTGCCGGTGTCCAGGGCGGCCTGGACGGTCAGCCCGGTCGTGGTGGTGGTCGCGGCGATCGTTTCGACGATGACTTCGTGGCTGGTCAGCGGCCTGCCGCGCCAGTTCATGGAGATCTGGGCGAAGAGCCGGTGCTCGATCCGGTTCCATTTCGACGTGCCGGGCGGGAAGTGGGACACGCTGATCTCCAGGCCGAGCTCGTGCGCGAGCCGGGCCAGCTCCACCTTCCACAGCCGCAGCCGGCTGCCGTTGGAGCCTCCCGCGTCGGCGGTGATGAGCAGCCTGGTGGCGTGCGGGTAGGCGGTCCGGCCGGTTTTCTGCCACCAGCGGCGGATCGACTCGACCGCGAACGCCCCGGTGTCCGCGTCGGTGCCGAGGTTCACCCGGCCGGCGTTGGCGCTCATGTCATAGACGCCGTACGGGACGGCCCGGCCCAGGTCGCCCTTGAAGTCGTGCACCTCCACCCGCTCGGGCTCACCGCGCGGCTGCCACTCCCGCCCGCCGTTCCGGTAGTTGCCGGCCAGCTCCTTCTTCTTGGTGTCTACGCTGATTACTGGCTCCCCGGCGGCCTGGAACTCCCGCACCAGCTCATTGATGAACCGGAACTGGCCGTCCCGGTCCGGATGCTGGTGTCCTTCCACCGTTTGGCGTTGCCCTGCAGGCTGTAACCATCCTCCTTCAGCAGCCGCCCCACCGTGTCGGCGGACACCGGACGGCCCCAGGCTGTCAGCTCACCGGCCAGCTTCTCCGTCGACTTGGTCATCCACCGCAGCGGCGACTCCGGGTCACCGCGGGTAGCCGGATCGACCAGGCGGTCCAGCGCCGGAACCAAGCCCGCATCCACTTCCCCGGCCCGGCGCCGTCCCGCCCCGGCCCGGCGAACCCTGCCCTCCGGCTCAGCGCCCTGCTCCAGCTCCCGGGCTCCCCGGCCCACCGTGTCCGGGCGAACCCGGCCACCACCGCCACCCGCTTGATCCCGCCCCGGCCCAGCGACCGCGCCTGCGCCCCCAGCAGCAGCCGCCACTGCAGCTCGTTCAGATGCGGGCGCACCTCAGCCAGCATCACCGCGAACCGGTCCTCATCCACCACCAGTTGTCCATACCACAACCGTGGACAACTGTCTCGGACAAACCTACTTAATTTTGCGGTTTCCCCTTAGTTCGCCTCTGTTGGCCTAGAGTCGGTGTCCGCCGCACGCTCCAGTAGGCCGTTGTCTAGTTTCCAGCCCTCTGGAACTGGCGCGTCTACGGGCCACCTAGCGCCGGTGAGGTGCGCGCCGGTGAGGTGCGCGCGGGTGAGGGTCGCGCCGGTGAGGGTCGCGCCGAAAAGGTGCGCGCCGTCGAGCTGCGCGCCGTCGAGCTGCGCGAAGGTGAGGTGCGCGCGGGTGAGGTCCGCGCGGCTGAGGTCCGCGCGGGTGAGGTCCGCGCCGTCGAGGTGCGCGACGGTGAGGTCCGCGCCGGTGAGGTCCGCGCCGGTGAGGTGCGCGCCGTAGAGGCCCGCGACGGTGAGGTCCGCGTCGGTGAGGTTCGCGCCGTCGAGGTGCGCGACGGTGAGGGTCGCGCCGGTGAGGTGCGCGCCGTAGAGGTTCGCGCCGTCGAGGTGCGCGACGGTGAGGTCCGCGCCGGTGAGGTCCGCGCCGGTGAGGTGCGCGCCGGTGAGGGTCGCGCCGGTGAGGGTCGCGCCGGTGAGGGTCGCGCCGGTAAGGTGCGCGCCGTCGAGGTGCGCGCGGGTGAGGTCCGCGCGGGTGAGGTCCGCGCCGCCGAGGTTAATTCGTTCTATGTCGCGTTTTGCATCCCGGCGCCCGACCACGGTTACGGCGGCTTGGACATCGGGCCGTGTCGATCGTGCCCGTTCCCGGCCGGCGGGATCTGATGGCGGCCATGGCTCGTGTGAGTGTTCGCGGATGAATGCGGTGAGAACTTCCATCACGGTCGGGTGGTCTGTTGTGGAGTCGCGGGCGACGCGCTCCAGGGCATAGATGCCGCCGATGCGCACGTCGAGCTTCTCGGATCCGAGTTGCTCGATGGCCTTGGTGTAGCGGTCGGTCACCTGCCCTTCGCGGGACAAGGTGAAGTGCCGCGCGGTGAACAGGAGCGCGCCTGCGGCGAGCAGCCCGGCACCGAGTGTCAGCAACCGGCCCCGGGCGGCGTCCCGGGCCGTCTGGAGCAGCGGTCCCTTGGCTGAGGCGACGTCATGGTGCGCGAGCCAGTCCGCCGTAGGCACGAACAGCACCCATGCGATTGCCAGGGCTAGAACGACAGCGGGGATCCCGCCGACCAGCCTTCGGACTCCCCGCGGCAAAGTCGCCCAGCGTTTCAACATAGGCAAACGCTAGGCCAGTGGCTGGCGCTCGGTGGGACGATCACGAACACGGCGCTCCCCCCCACCCGGCCCGGACTGGCCGCCGGGGGCCCGGCGGCCAGTCCCCGGAGGAGCGATAACTCCACAGGGAAGAAGATCGAATCTATGATCGAAAATATGCGGGCATGCATTGAACTCCCGTGCGATTACGGCTGGGGCCCGGTGCGGATACTGCGCGGCCGCATGGAAGACGATGGCTACCAGGTGACGGAGATCCGGTCCCCGTCACACATCCTGGTCGCCGTCACCGGCGGCAGCCGCCCGGGCCGGGAGACGAAGCCTGAGGGAGTCACGGCGGGCGTCCCGCAGCGGGCCCCCTATGACGTGCTGCCAGTGCTGCCGGCACTGCCGCCGCTGCTGCCCGGTGGCGGCCTGGCCAAAGGCTCTGTCGTGACGGTGGAATCCGCCGGGGCGCTATGCCTGGCACTCATGGCGGGCGTCGCAGGCAGGCATGTGGTGCGGCGTAGCCGGGATGCCTCACCTCGGAATCGTCGCCGCGGCGGAGGCCGGTGCCGAACCGGGCCGCATGATGCTCGTCCCCGAGCCGGGCCCGCAATGGCCGGAAGTGGCCGCCACCATGCTGGATGCCTGCGAGGCCGTGCTGCTGGGGCCGCCAGGCCGTGCCGCTGCCCAGGCCCGGCGGCGCCTGGAAACCGCCGCACGCAGAAGCGGCGCAGCGCTCATCGTCGCCGGGACGTGGGACGGCGCGCCGGTGCGGCTGCACGTCACCCGGCAGCAATGGGCCGGCATCGGCGACGGATACGGGCGGCTGCGCGCCCGCCGCGCCGAAGTGACCGCCGGGGGACGCGACACGCTGACCCGGCCACGCCGCGCATGGCTCTGGCTGCCGGGCCCGGACGGCAAGATCACCGCCGCGGGCAGGCCCGCAGACAGCCGTGCCAGGGGCGCCGGTGAAGATCACTGGCGCAGGACAGGCAGCGGATAACCGGCGCGGATACTGCGTGCCCGCATAGAGGACGGCGACTACCTGGTTCGCTCTGCGGCCAGGCGCTCCCGGGCGATCTCCTCACGCCGCTCCGGTGAGACTGGACGGGCGAGCTCAATCCCTGCATCCGTCAGGATCGACAGATGTCGGCGTACGAGCCGACGTGCAGAGCCAGGTACAGGCAAACGTGCAGAGGTTTGCGGCGTGTTGGCTGGTAACACAGCGTGACAGCTGGAAGCCTGTGGCCTTGGTCGGTTGATCTTCACGGGGCGGGGGCCGCTGTTGGTGCTGGAGGCGGAGCGGTGGCTTGAGCTGCGCCGGTTCCGGGCGCTGCGGCAGGCTGAGGTGAGCATCTCGGAGATTGCCCGGGAGACCGGGCTGAACTGGCGGACGGTCAAGAAGTACCTGGAGGCTGACGGCCCGGTGGCTCCGCCGGAGCCACCGCCGCGGGCGGACCGGGGGAAGCAGATGATCGCCGCGTATGCCCCGGTGATCGACGCGTGGCTGCGCGCCGAGCTGCTGCTGAAGGGCACCGTCATCCATGAGCGGCTGGCCGGGGAATACGGGTTTACCGGCAACTACCAGCGGGTCAAGATGTACCTGCAGGAAGCCCGCCCCAGGATCGCGGCGGAACTGGGCTATACGCCCAGTGAGCTGGCACGGCTGCACCGCCGGTTCGAGGTCATGCCCGGCGCGCAGGCCCAGGTGGACTGGGGCGATGAGGGCGGTATCCTCGCCCATGCGGGGATCGCGAAGGTTTACTCCTTCCACATGGTGCTGTCATACTCCCGCGATCCGTTCTGCTGTTTCACCACCAGCCAGGACCTGGCGGCGTTCTGGGCATGTCACCGGCGGGCGTTCGCGCATTTCGGCGGGGTGCCCGGCTCGATCGTCCATGACCGCACCAAGACCGTGGTGCGACGCCACGTCGCGCCCGGCCAGGCGGTGCCGCTGCATCCCGAGGCGGTGGCGTTCGCCGGGCACTACGGCTTCGACATCGACGTCCTGGCGGCCTACCGGCCGACCGGGAAGGGGCGGGTCGAGCGGCAGGTAACCATCGTGCGCGATCACGTGCTGGCGGGCCGCTCCTTCTCCTCCATCGGCGAGCTCGATAACACGTTCCTGGCCTGGGTGCCGGTCCGCCGCCGCACTACCCACCGCACCCACGGCGAGGTGATCGGGGTGCGGGCACACCGTGATCACGCCGCGCTGGGGCCGGTCCCGGCCAGGCCGTACGTGGTCGCGGACCGGCACCTGCGGCAGGTCGGCAAGGACTGCCTGGTCGCGTTCGAGGCCAGCCTGTACTCGGTCCCCGCGGAAAGGGTGTTCCACCGTCAGCTGGTCGAGGTCCGCGCCTCAGCCGCCACCATCAGCCTGCACGCCACCGTGCCCGACGAGCACGGTGTCACGCTGCTGGCCGTGCACCCGCGGGCCGTCGGCCGCGGCGCCCGCATCGTTGACCCGGGGCACTGGAAGGCGCTGCCTGACGGGCACACCCGCGCGACCACCACCAGCGGCGAGGTCTTCACCGCCTGCGGCGGGCAGGGCGGCGGCCAGGCCGGGCGGCGCGGCGAGCCGGCCGGGACGCTGCGGTTCCTGCTGGCCCGGGCCGACGCCGCCCAGGTCACCGTCGGGCACCGGCCACTGTCGGTCTATGACCAGATCACCGGCACCCGGCCCTTCACCACCGTCCCCGCCACCGACCCGAAGGACAATACGTGAGCGAGCTGGTCACCGCACGGATCCGCGTCACGGCGGCCAGGCTCGGCCTGCCGCACCTGACCGAGACGCTCACCGGCCATGTGGAACGGGCCGACGCCGCCCAGATGGGCTACCTGGACTTCCTCGACCTGATCCTGGAAGAAGAACTCGCCGTCCGCGAGGAGCGCCGGCTGCGGCACGCGCTGCGGGCGTCCAAGATGCCCCACCACAAGACGATCGACGATTACGACTTCTCCTATCAGCCCGAGCTGGACCCGCGCAAAGTCCGGGACCTGGCCAGCCTGGCGTTCGTCGAGGGCAAGGCCAACGCGGCGCTGCTGGGCCCGCCCGGGGTCGGCAAGACGCACATCGCCGTCGCCCTGGCCGTCGCGGCGTGCCGGGCCGGGTACACCGTCTACTTCACCACCCTCGATGACATGGTCCGCCAGCTCAAAGCCGCCGACGCCATCGGCCGGGCTGGCCAGCAAACTGCGCACCTACCTGCGCCCGCACGTGCTCGTCCTGGACGAGGTGGGCTACCTGCCACTGGCCCGCGACGAAGCCAGCCTCGTCTTCCAGATGATCTCCAAACGGTACGAAAAGGGCGCCATCGTGCTGACCTCCAACAAGGCCTTCAGCGAATGGGGCTCCGTCTTCGGCGACGAGGTCCTGGCCACCGCGATCTTGGACAGGCTTCTGCACCACTGCGAAGTCATCGCCATCAACGGCCCCAGCTACCGGCTCAAGAACCGCCTCGCCGCCGTCGGGACCACCATCAAGACCGCGACCGCCTGACCCCGCAGCCAGCCCGGCACGCCTTCCGTGACCACCAGCAGCCCGCGCAGCGGCGACGACACCTACGACCTCATCGACGACGCCCTCGCCACCCTCGCCCAGCGCCGCGGCGCCTGGCTCGGCGACCCCGTCGCTGCCATCACCCTGATCGCCAGCCTCATCGACCAGGCCGAACGGATGCTCCCCGAGCACGTCCTGCTGGCCCTCGACAACGGCGCCACCTGGCACGACATCGCCACCGCCCTCGCTACCAGCCCCGAGCAGGCCGAACTCCGCTACAGCCCCGACTCCCCGGTTGCCGACAGCAGATGGCCCTACGACTGGTAAACCGAGCCGCCTCTGCACTCCAACCCGTACCTGGCTCTGCACATTAACCCGTACGCCGACAGACAGATCAAGATCCCATGTCCGCCCAGACCGAATCAGCCCAAGGTCAAGCGCCGAATTGACGTGCATCGATGCGACCCTGAACGCCGCCTACGCGGTCGCGGCCTACCTCGCCTGACCAGGACACCTCTCCGGACGCCCTCCGTGGCCCGGCCGCTACGTTTACGGCCTGGAGCCGATCCGTCACGGGCGTCGCGGCCGGAGCCAGCGCGGCCGTCAGCGCTTCCCGCCCAGCAGGCTTAGCAGAACTATCCGGCCTATCAGACCTCGTAGCGCGCAGGCACGGGCGCAGCGGCGCGGGTTCAACGTCATCGAGCACTGGCAGCGCGGCCCGCGCTCGGGCGCGGCCCGCGCTCGGGCGTGGCGAGCAGCTCAGCGGCGATCGTCGTCGCGTCCGGCGATGACTGACCGCCGGGCCGTAGCACCAGCTCGGCACCCAGGGCCTGATCACCTGCCATGTCGGGGATGGTAACGACGGGCGACGAGGAGACCGGGTGATAAAGCGGGTTGGGGTATTCACCTAACCGGAGCTGCGCAGGTCAGCGCCCTGCCGCGAGAGTCGGCGTAGCTGGGCCGGATCCCGGCCTGACCTGCAGGTTCTGTAGTGCCGCCCGCAGATCTACTCCGTTTAACTGCATACCCCAGAAGCGGGTTATCACCCGGTCCGCCTTTTCCTGGCCGGAACGTTGCTCCGCTGGAGCGCCCGTCCGGCTGGAGCGGTTCGGCCACCGCCGCCTGTTGTGACAGGTGGCCGTGTTGCGGATGCGGTGCGTCCTGCCCGTCTCGGCGAGCACGGCCAGGGCGTAGTCGCGCGTCGTGGTCTCGGCGACCTTCCGCTGGAGCTTGTCCGAGGCGTGTCCGGCTACCTTGCCCCTGGCCGCCGTTTCGGGAGTCCTGGGCGGTTCGCGGCGACAGGGTGCCGGGAACCGCGCTGCGGTCAGTGCGGGCCACGGGTGGAGGTCTCCGCAGCCGGGGCCAGGTAATCTCGCATCTGGGTCAGCAGCCGGATCGCGTCGTCTCGCTTCGCATCATGTCGGGACAAGAACCGCGCCAGCGGCTCGGCGGGCTTTGAGCCGAGGGATTCGAACACACGCTGGTAGATGCGGTTCGGGGACAGACCAAGTAAGCCCGAAAAGGGCAATGGGCTGGTGAGGGACATCGCCGCTTGCGGTTACGGTTTGCGCATCCTGGGTCGGGCTGACTGGAGAGGCCTCGCGGGTGACGTCGATCGAGCGCACTGCCTACCCGCAGTTCAAGTAGCTGATCTCGGCGCGGGTGCTGCATGTGTTCTTCGCCCCCACGGCCCCTTTCGGGCTGACACGACAACTGGGTCCCCGGTGGCGCGCGGCAGCAAACCCTGGCCGGTGCGGTGGCGAGGGCGTGGCGATGACGCTGGTTTGTCCGGCGGTGGGCCGGGGGTGCCGGGATCGGCGGCGGCTCCGGGCTGGCTGGAATCAGGGCTGCTGGTTAAGCGCCGGGTAGTAAGGCGGCCTCCGGCGGGGTGATGGTGATGGTGACGGTGCAGCCGGGGTGGAGCTTCTGCAGCTGGCGCTCCAGCCAGGCCTGCTTCTGCTGTGGTGATTCGCGCCGGGTGTAGAAGTCCGCGCCGGGCTCGGTGTAGGGCGTGCCGCTCTTGAGCACCTGGTAGGCGATCTTGAGCAGGGTGTGCGCGATCGCGGTGATCGCCTTCTTCTTCGCCGCCGGGTTCTTGGCCCCGCCGAACCGGCGGACCAGCCGGTTGTACCGGGCCTGCAGCCGGCCCCGGACCCGGATCGCGGCCCAGGCGGCCTGGACCAGCATCGGCTTGATGTAGGTGCCGGCGTCCCCGGTCCGGCCGTGCTTGCGCTTGCGGGCGCTGATGTTGTTCCCCGGGCACAGCGTGACCCAGGAGGCCAGCTTCTCGTGGCTGGCGAAGTGCCGGTGCGGGGCGGGGCCGATCTCGCCCAGCCACGCCTGCGCCACCACGTCGCCGAAGCCCGGAACGGAGGTGAGCAGGCCCGCCTCCCGCTGCCAGCGCGCGGCTTTGCCCGCGATCCGCTTGTCCAGGCCGTCGACCGCGTCATCGAACACGGCGATCCGGTCCAGGTGCAGGCGGCACAGCAGCGCGTGATGCCCGGTGAACCGGCCGGCCAACGCCATGGACAGGTCGGCCAGCTTCCCCGCAGTGCGCATCCGGCCGATCGCCAGGTCCGCCAGCACGCCGCCGCGGCGCTCCCCGTCGATCAGCGATTCGATCATCACCGTGGCGGACTGGCAGGTTATGCTGCTGGCCACCGAGCCGAGCTTGATCCCGGCCGACTCCAGCGCCTTGCCCAGCCGCTGGATCTCCGAGGTGCGGGCCTGCACCGTCTTCATCCTGTACCGGGTCAGGTCCCGCACCTCCCTCAGCTCCGCCGGCGGGATATACGACCCGCGCAGCAGCCCGCACTCGAACAACTCCGCCACCCGGGCGCAGTCCCTGGCGTCGGTCTTGTGACCCTTCAGCGCCTTGGCGTGCGCCGGGTTGATCACCGCGACCTCGGTGAAGTCCTGCTCGGCAAGCGCGTAATACACCGGGTCGGTGTAGATCCCGCTGGCCTCCATCACCACGTGCGTCACCCCGCGGCGGCGCAGCTCGCGGCCCATCGCCTGGAGCACCCCGTAAAACGTCCGGAACTCCAGCACCTCGGTCTTCCGTGTCCACGGCTTATCCCCCGGGGACCGGATCGCGACCTTCACCATCTCCTTGTGCACGTCGATCCCCGCGACGCGCTCATACAACACCTTCATCTGCGCGGCCACCTCCTGCAGCGGCACCCCCCACGGACAGGGACAAGGCACGCCGCCCGCCAGGGCCCCGGTCAGAACAGGAGACTGACACACGCGCACGCAGCAGCAACGGGGGTTACCCGGCATGGGGCCCCGGCACCAAACTTACTTACGGCCTCGAACGGTCCAAGCCAAACCGGTGACGACGAGCGGCACGCCAGCACCACTATGCACTTTCCGCCCGGCCCGGCCATTGCCCGGCCACGGCAAAAGACCCCAGCCGCCCGCGACCCGCACCGGCCGACGGCGCAGGGGACCCAGTTGTCGCATCCCACGGCAGCGCCACGCAGTGGCGAATGAATTCTTACTTGGTCTGCCCCCGGCAGTTCGTCGAGATGCTGCTATCTCGCCACATGCAAATATCCAGCCTGGTACTCCTCCCACAGCGCGGTGAGGTACTTGCGCATCTCCTGAATGTACTCAGGCAGCGCCGGGTCCTCAGCCACGATGCCGATCGCGCTGATTCGTCGAAGCTCCACACGCACACGCGTGAGCTCGCTGAACTGCTCCTGGTAGGTCAGCGCGGACGAGGTCGTTCAGCACGGCATGCCACGCTTCCCGCACACTCCGGCTCTGATCGATCTGCTTCATGACCACACTCACCGCGCTGGTTATCAGCAGCCCTGCCGCCACGGTGAGCAGCCATTTGCCAAGCTCGGCGTTAACATCGGCCGTGCGGGATTTGTTCAGTAAAACGAGGGCGACGGCGAATGCGGCGACGCCAAGTAGCACAAGCACGGCGGTCAGCCACCGGTAGGGCTGGCGCATATGCGAAGACTACCGAGCACCTGACCGCTGAGGAAGAATCGGGCTCGCCGACGCGGAGGGGGGGCCTCTGCTCGCTGTCCTGCAACACTCTGCGACCGTTCGCCGCCCGGGCGCGGGAGATGCTGCGGCCCGGCTTCACAAAAACGCTGCCGCCCGCGGCAACCGCCCCGCTGTTTTCTACCTCATCAACCCTCCGGACTGCCTCCGCAATGACGTCCGCCCAGTGCGCTGGGCTGTCGCCCACGTCTCCCTCGACGACCCGGTCGCCGTGGCCACGCTGCTGGACAGTCTGCGGGAAGCAGGCGCGCAGCAGCAGGCCACCGCGCTAGCCGATCGCGCCGCCGCCCACGCCCCCCTCGACGACCCGGCCGCCGTGGCCACGCTGCTGGACAGTCTGCGGGAGGCGGGCGCGCAGCAGCAGGCCACCGCGCTTACCGGCTATACGCGGAGGGAGTCATCGACGCCGATGACGAGGTTGCGATGGTGTACAACGGTGAAACCCTGGAGCCATTGTCCGTTCCGCTGGCCAACATGCGCGTGGCACTGCACGCAGCCATGACCCGAGGGCTGACGACCGCAGAGTTCGCCGAAGACTTCATCGCTGCCGCCAGGGCGCTCTACTACGGTCCCGCAGTTCCGGGACCCCCGGCCAGGTACTGGGTGACCTGCCCGTCCTGCCCGGCGCTCGCGGCCGCCGCAGCCGCTTCCGCCAGCACCGGATCGCCGGTGCGGGCCACGGCTTCCAGGTCGGCGGCGGCGAACTGATCCGGGACGTCGATGACCCTGCCGCGGGCGGGATCGATCCGGCGGGTCGCGGCCGGTGAGTTCGGGCAGCCGCTCTAGCTAGCCAGCGGTGCCAGGCTGCCCGGCGCCAGCTGCATGGTGCCACGCTCTAGCCCAACGGTGCCGGACCCCGACACGCACCGCTGGTCCGGCAGCTCACGCGGGTGCTGCTCCAGATGGGACAGGACGGCTTCAAGGTAGGACGGCACGACCTGCACGACGTTGACCCGGCCGTCAGCGATCGTGTCGACGAACCGCTGGACATCCAGGATCACCTCCTATTCGACCAGCAAGGTCCGCCCGCCGGCCAAGGAGCGCGGAAACCAGTTGCCACAGCCAGTTGCCACAGCGAGATGTTGAAGCACTGCGGCGCGGTCTGGGCGAGTCCTGGCAGGCCGCGTCGATCAGCAGCGTCTGGACGCCGGGCAGCGAGCCGAGGGCCTGGTCGAGGGTTGGTGGTGCTGCCGGGCTCGGTCAGTACCAGCCCGCACCCGGCCCGGGACAGCGTGGCCACCAGATCGCCGGGGATCGCCGCCTCATGCCCGGCGGCACCAGCCACCGGGTGCCGGCTCCACCGCGGGATCACGGTGGAGCGGCCGGCGGTGAGCACACCCCGCCAGAACTGCCGGCCAGTCTGCGAAGTGGCCGCCGCATCCGGCGAGCTGATCGTTGTCATCTCACATCTCCGTGGCCGGGTTTCCGCCCCACCGTGCCCCGGGCGGAACGTCCGTGCCTTTCATCAGGAAAGAGTCAGGGGCCAGCACCGAGCCGTCGCCCATCGTCACGCCGTAATGAACCAATGCGCCGACCCCCAGGGTGCAGCCGGCCCCGAGCGTGCTCCGGTCGGACTTGAAGGTGCCGTCCTCCTGCGAGTGGCACTGGACCTCGCTCCTCGCATTGAGCGTGCAGCCGTCCCCGACGGTGACCAAAGTCCTCTCCGGGAAATGGCAGCCGTCGTCGAAGACCCTCCGGCCGATCCGCACCCCCAGCAGCCGCCAGATCAGGTTCTTGAACGGGGTGCCGTCGAAGACGCTGTACGGCATAAGCGCCTTCCAGAGGCGTTCGTGCCGCCAGAAGTACGGGTCGTAGATGGAGCAGTATCTCGGCCGCAGCGAGCGGAATGCCGTGAAGGCGCGCTCCACCAGCACGAAGTAGGCCGCGCCGACCACGACGCTGAGCGCGAAGAATGCGGCCAGCGCCGCGTATACGAACGCACCGTGAAAATCGATGGCGGCCAAGCCGAGCACCGTCACCAGGAAGACGAACAGCCACCGTGCGAACAGGAAAACGCCCATGGTCCGCAGGTTGTACCGGTTCTTGGCGGCAAGGCGGCGGCGCAGCTCTTCCCCGGTCCGCAGATGGTCGAACCGGCTGTCCCGCGCAACCGATCGCGGGATCTCAAAGCTCGGCGAGCCCAGCAGGCCCACCCCCTCGCGGATCTCCCCGTCCAGCGGGACCATCACCTTCGTCGCGAGCAGGCAGTTGCCGCCCGTCCTGCCCCCCGAGGGATAGGCGATCCTGTTCCCGAGGAAGTTGCGCGGCCCGATCGAGGCCCGGGACAGGCGGAAGGACGTGCTCGAGACGTCGGCATTGATGATCGACAGCCCGTCGGCGACCATCGTTCCGCTGCCGATGCAGGTCAGGTACGGGCTTACGTGCGTCACCTCATTGCCGAAGTTCGACCCCGTCTGCACGACCCGGGAAAGGTCGTACCCGACACAGCGCAAGTAGTGGACGATGTAGGAGCTGTCACCGAACAACGTGGTGAAGAACTTTACGCTGGTCATCCGCTCGATCGCCCGGTGGACCCGGTCGTGGAGACCGTACAGGGGATAGACCCTGCCCGGCCTGATGAACCGGCTCAGCACCCGAGGGACAGTGACCATGAAGAGGAGGCCGGCGAGCACGGCGCCGAAAAACAGCACAGCGGAGACGACCAGCGCCTCGATGTACAGCTCCGGCGACGTGACCGCATCGATGCTCGGACCCAGCCGGTTGGCCAGCGACGGCACGCTGGGCAGCAGCAGGTACAGGCCCCCCTGGATCAGCGGCAGGATCAGGAAGAGCGCATAGAACAAGCTGACGGCGCAGAAGCTGGCCCGGCGCAGCGTGCCGCAGCGGGCCGGCCCGACCTTCAGGTAGTCCAGGTCCGTGCGCTGCGCCGGCGACCCGTGCCACCGCTCGCCGTCCGGTACCGCCTGGCCGCTGTGCAGCGCGGAGCTGTGACCGAGCTGCGCCCCGTCGCCCATCGACGTGCCGATGTCGAGCACGGTTTTTTCGCCGATGAAAACGTCCCGGCCGAGGGTGACCGCGCCGGTCTGGATCTGGCCCGCGAGCGCCCGGTAACACTGGAAGAAAGCGTCCTTGCGGATGACCGTGCCTGCGCCGATGGTGAGCAGGTCGGTGCACACCGGTACGTGCCGGGAGAAGATCGCGGCGCCGCGCCCGACCTTGGCGCCCAGCGCCCGCAGATACAGCACATACAGCGGCGTACCGACGAACAAGGCCAGCGGGTTGAACCGGACCAGCGTCTTGACGATCCAGAAGCGCACGTACGCCAGGCTCCAGATGCGGATCTGCCGCGGCTTCCACCGGCCGATCAGCACCCATTTCGCCAGGATCGGAACGGTGCACAGGACCCCAAAACCCGCGCCGCTGAACAGGACCGACCGCAGGTAGATGTCGATGACACCCGAGCCGGCCGAGATCCACTCATAGCCTAGGCCGGCCACAAGTCCGGCAACGCCGGAATATCCGAGGAAGAACAGGAACTGCAGCGTCCCGCACAAGACATACTCCAGCGTGCTGGCCCGCTCCGCGACCCCGGCCGGTGCCGGAACCGGCGGCTCGGCAGCCGGAACCGGTGCCCCGGCCGGGGCGGGCGCGGCGTCCGCCAGCGCCGTCGCCAGGCTATTGATCGTCGGATGCCGGTAAACGTCCCTGATCGACACCGGCGGCAGGTCCGGCCGCTTCCTGACCCGGGCGCAAAACCGGGCCATCAGCATCGAGTCAGCACCCAGGTCATCGAAGAAGTTGCTGCCGGCCGGCACCCGCTCGACCCCCACCACGTCGGCCAGCACCTCGGCGAGGATCCTTTCGATAGGAGGGGCGGGCGCGGTGCCCGCCAGCGCCGCCGCCAGGCTTTTGATCGTCGGATGCTGGTAAACGTCTTTGATCGACACCGGCGGCAGGTCCGGCCGCTTCCTGACCCGGGCACAGAACTGCGCCATCAGCATCGAGTCAGCACCCAGGTCATCGAAGAAGTTGCTGCCGGCCGGCACCCGCTCGGCATGCATGACATCCGCGAGCACCCCGGCCAGGATCGTCTCGGTGCCGGCCGTCAGGCCGGCGCACCCAGGCTGGGTGGCTGAAGATTGAGCCAGGCCGGCGGTCAAGATCTCGGCCGATTCACTCACCACGTGAGCTCCTTAAAGCAGAAGTCGTCAATTTCGTGACCCGTTCCGGCAGGCGCGACATGCGTGCCGGTCGCCGCGCCGATGGCGCGGGGTTCAGGCTGCCGGGAGCCGGCGGTCAGCCCGTCGGAGCCGAGCACGTCCTCGCCGTACAGATCCTGCAGCCAGTTGGTCTGGTAGATGGTCGCGAGGTAGCGCTCGCCCAGGTCCGGGGCGATGGCCACCGCGGTGAGGTCACGCGCGTCATGCTGCTCCAGCCAGCCCATCGCGCCGCTGACCACCGTGCCGGCAGAGCCGCCGAACAAGAACCCGCGCCGGGCGAGGCGATGGCAGGCGCGGATGGTGTCCGCCTCCTCGACCCGCACCACCTCATCCACATAGGACTCGTCCAGCAGCGGCGGGCGGACGCTCATGCCCAGGCCGGGAATCATCCGGCGGCCCGGCGCACCACCGAAGCTGACCGAGCCGGCGCTGTAGACCGCTCTGATCTTGTAGTCCCGCCAGATCGGCGTCCGGCGGCCCGGCCCCATACTCGCTTGGTCGGGTTGCGCCGCCCTCTTTGTCACTGCTTGTCACAAAGATTGCTCACTCGTCCTTGATACGTAGCTGTGCTGCATGCGTGCTGTCGATTTGATATCCGTTTCCTCTGAGCCTCGATCCACCGGGTGGGCCCGGCTCGCCGAGACCGAGGCGCGGTCGGCCAGCCGGACGAGACGGAGACCGGGAGAAACCGTGGGAGGTCAGGCAGCGACGTCCATTCGCTGAGCTGAGCTGAGCTGAGCTAGCGAGCCCGGGGTACCAGCGGGCGAAGTCGCCGGCGAGGTCGTCGTTGAGGACGCGGGTGCGGACCTGCAGGAGCAGGCGGGCGCCGCGGGGTGACCATCGCATCTGCTGCTTCTTGACCATGCGGCGGCTGATGACCTGGTTGACGGTGGCCTCGGCGGTGGCGGTAGAGACCGGCTCGCCGCAGCGGTGGCGCTCGCCGTAGTTGGGGATCTGCTCGCTGTTGCGGTCGATGTAGACGCAGAACTCGCTGAGCCGGTCGTAGAAGGCGCGCTGCTTGTCATCGGCGTCCTCGCCGGCGCAGGTGATCTCGAAGTCGTCGTGAAGGTCGGCCAGGAGCTGGAGGGCGCGGAAGGTGTTGCCGTGCCACAGGAAGTGCTTGACCCGCTCCAGGTCCCGGTCGGCCTGGCCGGGATCCGGTGTCCAGGGCGTGTCGCGTTGGGGTGTACCTCAGCCAGACGTCAGCCGCCCTCCCTGATCATGTCTAGTTAGGGTCCTGGTCCGAGTTAGTTGACGCTCGCCTGTCAGAGTCCTAGATTCCAACCTGACACATCAAGGTGGGTGGAGGAGGGCCATGGCGAGCGGGCAGCGCGTGGGTTACATCCGGGTGTCCAGCGTGGGGCAGAACCCCGGCCGGCAACTCGATGGCGCCGGGCTGGACCGGGTGTTCACCGACACCGTCTCCGGCAAGTCCGCGGCCCGACCCCAGCTTCAGGCGATGCTGGCCTACGTCCGCGACGGCGACACCGTGATCGTGCACTCGATGGACCGGCTCGCCCGCAACCTCGATGACCTGCGCCGCCTGGTGCGCGAGCTGACCGGCTGCGGGGTGGCCGTCCAGTTCGTCAAAGAGCAGCTGACCTTCACCGCCGAGGACTCGCCCATGGCCACCTTGCTGCTGTCGGTGCTGGGTGCCTTCGCCGAGTTCGAGCGGGCGCTGATCCGCGAACGTCAGCTGGAGGGCATCGCCTTGGCCAAGGCCCGCGGCGCCTACAAGGGCAGGAAACCATCGCTGACTGTCGGCCAGGCCGAGGCCCTGCAGGCCCGGGCAGCGGCGGGCGAACCCAAGGCGGGCCTGGCCCGCGAGTTCGGCATCAGCCGCCAGACCCTCTACCAGTACCTGTCCGCGTCCGTGTTGGCGTCATCGTAGACCGCGCCCGGCCTGAGGGGGGCCCGGCCAGGATGGCGTGATGGCTGACACCTCTTCTTCTTGTTCTTCTTGTCCCGACTTCTTCTTGTTCTTCTTGTCCCGACTTCTTCTTGTTCTTCTTGTCCCGACGTGAACGTCTACCGGCTCCGGGTGGTGATCGCCGGGATCAGCCCGCTGATCTGGCGACGATTGGAAGTGGCCGCCGGCACCACGGTCGCCGGGCTGCACACCATCGTGCAGACCGTGTTCGGCTGGAGTGGCGAGTACCTGCACCGGTTCGTCATCGGCGGCACCGAGTACGGCATCTCCTACCTCGGCGGGCCGGGCTTCCGCGACAACGCCCAGCAGGTCAGCCTCGCCGATCTGGGCCTGCGCGAGGGCGAACGATTCACTTACGAGTACAACTTCTTCGCCGCCTGGCGCGTCGACCTGCGCGTCGAGCAGATCACCGGCGCCCAGCCGGGGCGGGCCTATCCGCGGTGCACCGGCGGCCGGCGCGCTGGCCCGCCCGAGGACTGGGATAGCCCATGGGTGTTCCTGGAACGGACCCAGCCGCACCTGGTGTTCGGGGCGACCATACGCGCCGCGGAGATCATTGGCCGGCTGCTCGATGCCGGCGAATATCGCGACCCGGCCGACGTCGGCGTGGACCGCGAGGAACTGGCCGCCTTGATGCCGCTGCTGGGCCTGGAGCGTCGACCGCCGGGCCTGCAATCAAGTTCTCCGCGGCCTTGCCGTGGGCGTGCAGACCGTCGCTGAGGGGAACCGGGCATGAAGTTCAGCGTGCAGGTGATCGTGCACCCCGACACCGACACCGAGGCCTCGCCCGTGGTCCGGGAGGTATTCGCCGCCGACCGCGACGACCTGGCTCCGGACACCCTCGGCCTGCAGCTCGCGGAGGCAAAGGATCTGCTGGCGGCGGTGCAGGATACCGTGGTCGCACAGCAGGTTAACGCCGCGATCACCAAGCAGGTGGCCTGCCCGGATTGCGGGCGGGCGCGCCGGCACAAGGACACGCGCACGATCGTGGTGCGCAGCTTGTTCGGCGCGCTGCGGCTGGCGAGTCCCCGCTGGTGGCACTGCGGCTGCCGCGACCAGCCTGCCCGGACCTTCCAGCCGCTGGCCGAGCTGCTGCCCGAGCGGACCACCCCGGAGCTGGCCTGCCTGCAGGCCCGCTTCGCCGCCCTGGTCTCCTACGGCATCACCGCGGACCTGCTGGGTGAGCTGCTGCCGCTGGGCCGGCGCCTGCACGCGGCCGTGGTCCGCCGCCAGACTCAGGCCGTGGCCCAGCGCCTGGAGGACGAACTCGGCGAGGAACAGCCGAGCTTCATCGACACCTGCCAGCGTGACCGCGAGGAACTACCCCGCCCGGATCTGCCGATCGTGGTCGGGCTGGACGGCGGCTATGTCCACTCCAGCCAGCAGCGGTCCCGCACCGACGGCTGGTTCGAGGTCATCGCCGGCAAGGCCATCCCCGCAGACGGGCGGCCCGCCTGTTTCGGGTACGTGCAGACCTACGACACCAAACCCAAGCGACGCCTGTTCGAAGTGCTCAAAGCCCAGGGGATGGCCGCCAACCAGCAGGTCACCTTCCTTACCGACGGCGGCGAAGACATACGCGACCTGCCGTGTTACCTCAACGCGCAGGCCGAGCATCTGCTCGACTGGTTCCACCTGACGATGCGGATCACCGTCATGGCGAACATGGCCAAGTCCT
This sequence comes from uncultured Actinomycetes bacterium, assembly GCA_963805255.1. Lineage (GTDB taxonomy): Bacteria > Actinomycetota > Actinomycetes > Streptosporangiales > Streptosporangiaceae > Bog-532. The sequence continues at coordinate 65,735 of CAWDTK010000023.1, read as the reverse complement.
TGCAGCCACCACCCGCCGGACCCGCAACGGCCTGACACACCGTCGGCCGGCCCCGCCGGCCAGGTCGCAGCCCAGCTGGAGCGGCTGAAGTGGTTCTGCTGGCACGGCAACGTCTTCCGCGCCCTACAAACCATCGATGACATCCTCTTCGATCTCGACATCACCGAGCCCAGCCCAGAGCAGGCCCGGCTGCTCAAAGCGGTCGGCGAGTTCGACAGCTACATCCGCGCCAACGCCGAGCGGATCCCCAACTACGGGGAACGCCAGCGTGCTGGCGAGGCTATCTCCACCGCGTTCACCGAATCCGCGGTCAACCAGGTCATCAGCAAGCGCATGGTCAAAAAGCAGCAGATGCGCTGGACACCCCGCGGCGCCCACCTCCTGCTCCAGGTCCGCACCCGCGTCCTTAACGACCAGCTCGCCGGCGACTTTCATCGCTGGTATCCCGGCCTCAGCCGGACACTGGACCCTGTGACGCTCGCCGCATAGCCTCCCCCACTTTGTCCCGCTCTCCTATTCGGGGCCTGAACCGGGGAAGCTCGGGCGTGCTATCTCACGATGAGGTCGGCATCCGTTGCCGCGGCCTTCTCATCGTGCTCGGGGTGCCGGTAACAATAGACCCGTGTAACAATGGACCCGTCAGCACCGCTATGCGTCCAGTTTCCTGAACACGGCTGGCAAAGTTGGGCGGGTGAGATCAGTCGCCGGATCGAGGCGGGCCGCCGTCCGCCACTTCCGCGTCGGCAACGCCGAACAAGCCGCCGTCGTCGACCGCGTTTTCGAGTAACCAGCAAGTTCAAGGGCCGCCCACATCGGAACGCTGGATGGCGGTCACTCCGTCCCCGCAGGCCCCGCATGGGCGGTAACGCGGCGGCACTCAGTCCGCTATCGCCCGTGGCCGTTCCATTGTGGGTCAAGCCCCGTAGCTGCGGCGGTCCGGGGACCGGGCGTCCGGCCCGCTGGGGCGGGTGCACCTTCCCGCACGCGCACGCACGCTATACCCGCAGCTAGAAACCAGCAATACTTTTCCTGAATCGATGATATATTTACTGGGTGGGGAACTGGACGTTCTTGACCAACCACGCCCGGGTGCTGCTGTGGATCACCCGCGACCCTGGCGCCCGCCTGCGCGACATCTCAGCAGGCCTGGGCATCACCGAGCGCAGCGCCCACGCCATCGTGACCGACCTGATCCAGGATGGCTATGTCGTCAAGACGAAGGACGGGCGCCGCAACCGCTATCAGATCCGGGCCGACCTCCCCCTGCCCGAACCCGGCAGCCGGCAACCTGCCATCGGCGAGATGCTTAATCTCCTCGCAGGCACTCATACCACCCAGCAGACACGGAAGCAGGGACCCAACTGACCGGCGACAACCCCAAGGCCCCCCCGACGGTGCGCATCTCTCCCGTATCCGGAGCTGAGACCGGCCCGGCTACCCCGCCCGCTGCATCGCGCGGCAGCGAGTACGCCGCGTTGTCCCAGCAGGTCAGGCAGGCGGGCCTGCTGGATCGCCGGCTGCGTTACTACATCTGGAAGATCACCTTCACCGCGCTGGCCCTGGCGGCCGGGTGGACGGCCTTCGCGCTGGCCGGCGACTCGTGGTGGCAGCTGGGCACTGCGGTGTTCCTGGCCGTGGTCTTCACCCAGCTCGGTTTCCTCGGCCACGACGCCGGCCACCGGCAGGTCTTCCGCTCCGCGCGGGCCAACTACCTGCTCGGCGCCGCGTGCGGCAATCTCGGCGTCGGCCTCAGCTACGGGTGGTGGGTGAGCAAGCACAACCGCCACCACCAGATCGAGCACCACCTGTTCCCGTCCATGCCCCGGCCCAGCCTGCGCCGCTCCCAGCCCCTCATCGCGGCGTACTGCGCCGAGCGCGGCCTGCCCTGCACCGAGGCCACCCTGCTCGGCTCCTACGCCCAGGCCCTGCGCCACCTGAACACGATCGGCCGGCTCACCCACCGGGCCCCGGTCACTCCGCCGTCCCTGGCATCCACCGGACCTGCGGGGTGACGCCGAAAGACCCCGCGGGGGTCAGCTGGGAGCCGGTGGAGGTAGGCGACGCCCGCCTCCAGGTGAAGGTCGATGCGGCACCCGCCCGCCCCGATCGCCGCCTGTGGCCGTCCCTCGGGGAATATCCGGTGTACGACGACTTCCTCTACTTCGTCATGCTGCAGGATGAGGTACGGAACGATCTGTTCGAGGAGGCTATCGCCGCCCAGGCCCGCGGCCGTGTTGTCGTCGAGCTGGGTACCGGCCCCGACCTGCTCTGGGCCTCGCTGGCCGCCAGGAGCGGCGCGAGCTGGGTCCTCGCGGTAGAGGCCCTGGAGCCGAGCGCGCGTGCGGCCAGGCAAAGGGCGGCGTCGCTGGGATCACATGTCGAGGTGTTCCACGGTGCCGCGACCGAGGTTTCGCTGCCGGTGCAGGCTGACATGTGCATCGTGGAGCTGGTCGGCGCGATCGGCGGGGCCGAGGGCATCGCTGCTGTCGTCGACGATGCGTGGCGGCGGCACCTCGGGCCCGGAGCCGTGGTGGTGCCCCATCGGGTCAGGACACGGATCGCGGCGCTGGGCGCGGGCGAACTGCTGGGCGGATCACCCGCCTTGCACCCCAACGTCGCGCCGTACGTCGGGAAGGTCCTGCGCAGCGTCGGCTCGGTGTTTGACCTGCGGATGTGCCTGACCGGGCTGACGGCCGCGGACCTGCTCACCACGACCGGCCTGCTGGAGGACCTGGACCTCAGCGCGAACGTGCAGAAGCACGCGCAGCAGGTTCATCTTGAGGTGACCCGGCCCGGAGCGGTCGACAGCGGCCTGCTCTGGCTCGAACTTCAGTGCGCGCCCGGGCAGGAGGTCCTCGACAGCCTGGCTACCGTGACGAACTGGGTGCCCGTGCTGCTGCCCTTCGATCTTGAACGGCCGGTCGCCGTCGAGCCCGGTGATGTCCTCGTGCTCGACGTGACCCGGCGGCTATCCGATGCCGTCCACCCCGGCTGGACATTTTCCGGAGCGGTCCGCCGCCAGCACGGGCCGCCCGTGGCCGTCCGCGGCACGTCCGCTTACGCCGGCGGCCCGTTCCGCCAATCCTGGCTGCACCGGGCTCTCCTGCGCGAGGCGGCCTAGGCCTAGGACGCCACTGAACAACCCGGATCGGGCGGACGGCCTGGTGGCCGGCTGGCCGGGCTCCGGTGCCCGCAACCTTCCGCTGGCCCGCCGCGCGGCGGGCCGGGCGGCTGCGGCGCGGCAGCAGAGACCGCGGAGGGGGCCGCAGGGGCTGCCGCCAGGGCGGGCCGGGGTGTGCTGGCTGGTCAGGTCAGCACCCACGCCCCGCCGGAGCGGGTCAGGCCGTGCCGCAGCAGGGTGCGCAGGTTGAGTGCGGCGCACCGGTTGTGCAGCCAGGCGTCGTTTTTGGCGGTGCCGATGTAGCGGAGCTTGACCCGGCGGCCGTTCTGGGTGGCGGTCCAGGCGATGACCCGCTCGATCATTGACCGGGTGGGGTAGGCCTGCCTGAATTCCGCCGTCCGGGACTGGGCGCGGGCGGCGCGCAGCAGGCCCTCGTGCGGGTGGATGGTCATGGAGCGGCCATCCCTGGCGGTGGTGCACCGCTCGCGCAGCGGGCAGCCCGCGCACGCGGCGCCGAAGGTCACGGTCCGGGCGGGGCTCATCGGCCGGGTGATCCCGGCCGGGCAGGTGACCGTGCCGTCGTCCTCGCTGATGGTGAAGTCGTCGAGGGTGAACCCGCCGGGCACGGCCGGCCGCAGCGGCTTCGGCTTGATGACGGTGTCATGCCCGGCGTCGCGGTAGGCGGCGCGGGCCTCCCCGCTGCCGTAGGCGGAATCGCCGTAAACCTCCAGGTCATCCGCCCGGCCTTGCTCACCCGTGCCCTCCCGCTCCGGTTCCGGCTGAGGCTCAGGTCCCGGTTCCGGATGCGCTTCAGGCTCCGGCCCGGCGGCCGTGCCCGGCCCCGGCTGCGCCGCCGCAGGGCCGGCATCCGCGCCCTGCCCGGCGCTGGCAGCGTCATCCCCGCCGTCACCGGCGCTCGCACTGTCACCATGAAACCGGTCGCGGCAGGCCATCTTGACGCCGTTCTCCGCGTCCGTGCTGCCCGGCCCGGCGGCCATCGTCATCTCGCAGTCGGTGATCAGCCCAGACTCCGGCTCGGCGGCCACATGCCCCCGGAACCCGTCGCGCCGCTTGGACTTGCACTTGCGGGTGTGCCGGGCCTCGCGGTCCACCGTCGAGATCACCCGGTCCGGGGCGACCTTCCGGGCGATCCGCCACCGCCCGTCCGTCCCGTCCGACCCCCCAGCCGGCTCCACGTCCTGCCCCGCCACCAGCGCCAGCAGGCCCAGCGCGTCCGCCGCGGCGGCGTCCCGCTCCGGCGCGCCCTCCCCGGTGAGCTCCGCCAGCACCGCCAGCGCGTCATTCACCAGATCCGATACCAGCTGCTCCTTGGCAGCCGGGTCGTCCCAGTCGATGTCAGGCTTGCCCGGCCTGGAGTAGTCCAGCTGGCACACGCCGACGATCACCGCGGCGGCACCGGGCACCACCCGCGCCACTTTCCGCATCGCGGCCATCAGCTGGCACACAGTATCCATCGTGGCCACCGCGTCGTCGAAAACCGTCGAGTCCACGCACCGCTTCCGCCGGCCCCGCAGCAGCCCCGTCTCCGCGATCACCGCCGCCATCGCGTCGAACACCCGGTCCGGGCGCTTCGACTTCGCGATGCGCTTGCGCCAGTACACCAGCGCCGACGGGTCGAAGCTCATCTGCAGCAGCGACCGGCCGCAGGCCACCTTCCACCGGATGTCGAACTTCAGCGCGTCCGCGGTCTGGGTGTCCGACAGGTCATACAGCTCCTTGAGCACTAGCACCGACCCGACCAGGTCCGCCGGCAGCGACGGGCGCCCGGTCCGCGACGGGAACAAGTCCGCGGTGAAGCTGTCGGGGAACAGCTCGGTGCGGTGCTCGGCCAGGAACGCGAACACGCTGCCCGGCGGCACCAAGTGCCCGGTGACCTCGCCCGCGTCCCACAAGTCCCGGTCCGGTCGCGTCATCCCCTGCATGGCACGATTCTCCCAGGGAATCGAACACGATGCCGGCAAAACACGCCCATCAGGGTTCGCGAGTTATTCAGTGCCGTCCTAGGCCTAGGCCTAGGCTACGGGTGGCGTCAGGCGCGGCGCATCATCCTGCGCAGCGGCATCGTGGCCCGGCGCAGCCTGCTGTCACCGGCGTGGCGGTGCGTGCGCACATTCGTGACTTCTGACGGCATGGGCGGGACAGCGCGGTCGGGGGAACCGGCGGCCCGGGTGGTAGCAGGGAACGGGTCGGCAACTGGTGCGGCTGATTCGGGCATGATGTCTTCCTTTGCCACGTAGAGGTCAACGGCGCCGCAGCGTCCTCGGTGCCTTACTTCAGGCTATATAGGCAGCAGGAAACTAGCAAGTCTTTTCTGGAATATGATACCCTGTTATTATGCCTAGGTGGACCTTCCTGACCAACCACGCGCGGGCGCTGCTGTACGTCGCGCACGACCCGGGCGTGCGCCTGCGCGACATCGCGGCCAGCCTGGACATCACCGAACGCAGCGCCTTCGGCATCATCACGGACCTGGTTGAGGCCGGCTACGTGGTCAAGGAGAAGGACGGCCGCCGCAACCGCTACCACATCCAGGCGCACCTCCCGCTGCCCGAGGTCGCCGGCCAGGACCGCACCGTCGGTGACATCCTGACCCTGCTCATCGACGACGACAGGCCGGTGGCCTGAAAGCCGCGGCTGCAGCAGGTCCGGAAGTCCTGCCCAGGCTTGGAAAAAAGCGAGAGCCGCGTCCTTGTCATGCACGCCTGGCCCCGCGCACGTCCCCGGCCTTGAACCAGGCCCTGCCTGCCTTTATCGCCTGGACGCTGGGCGCTGGAGGCCAGTCCAGATCAGCTGGGTGCCGCCGCTGCGGGCGGGGGCGAGCTCGAGGGTGCCGCCGTTGCGTTCGGCGCGGTGGCGCATGTTGGTCAGGCCGCTGGACCGGGTGGGTGTACCGAGACCGCAGCCGTTGTCGGTGACGTCCAGGGTGATCAGCCCATCATCCTGCAGGGCCAGGCAGACGCTGACGGCGCTGGCGTGAGCGTGGCGTGCGCAGTTGGATAGCGCCTCGCGGGTGACGGCGAGGATGTCGTAGCTCAGGGCCGCGTCCGCGGTCAGGTCCGGTGGCCCGGCGAACCGGACGCCGGGGGTGAAGCCGAGCTGCGGTGCGTGCTCTTCGATGATCTCCAGGAGCCCGGCGTGCAGGCTGCCGGGGATGGGCCGGGACTGACGGATTCCGAAGATGCTGGTGCGGATCTTGCCGATGATCTCGTCGAGGGTGCCGGCGTAGCCGTTGATTTGCTCCGCGGCGACCGGATCGCTGCGGCTGGCGTGGCCCTGGAGTTTCATGCCGAGGGCGAACAGTTCCTGGATGACGTGGTCGTGCAGGTCGGAGGCGATGCGGTCGTGGTCCTCCACCCGGGCCAGCGCGATCTGGTCGGCGCGGGCCTGGGCGAGTTCCATGGCCACGGCGGCGTGGCTGGCGAAGGAGGCGGCCATGTCCAGGTCCGTTTCGGTGAATTCCGCGGCCGTGGCCAGCCGGCCCAGCATCAATGCGCCGCGGACCTTTCCGCGCGCAGCCAGGGGCACGACGATCAGCGGGCCGATGTCCGCGCCCAGCGAAGCGCCGGCCGCATCGAGGCCGTCACCGGTGGCCAGACTCGGCTTGCCGGTGAGGATCACCTGCCCGGCCGGTGAGTCCGCCAGCGGCGCTGTCCGGTTCATCAGATTCATCGCCAGCGCCCCGCTTGCGCCGGTCACGATCACCTGACCGGCCTCGTGAGAGGCCCACAGCATGGCGAAGTCCGCCGCCGCGGCCGCCGCCGCGTGCTGGGCGATCAGCGTGGGCGGCTGCGTCCACTCGCCGGACAGCAGAACCGTCGTCAGCTCGCCGGAGGCGGCCAGCCACCGCCGGCGCTGCTCGGATTCGGCGAACCGCCGCGCGTTCGCGATCGCCGCGCCGGCCGCCGCGGCCAGCGCGATCGCCAGTTCCTCGTCCTCTGCCGTGAACTCGCCCCCCCGCGAGCGTTCGGTGAGATAGAGGTTCCCGAAAATCTCCGCACCGATGCGGATCGGGACACCGACGAAGCCGGTCATCGGCGGATTTCCCGGCGGGAACCCCGACGACGCGGGATGAGCGGCCAGATCAGCGAGCCTGACCGGAACCGGCTCGCTGATCGGCAGGCCCAGGATCCCCCGGCCCTGAGGAAGGTCGCCAACCCTGCTGACCACCCGATCGTCCATGCCGGCGGGCACGAACTGCTCCAGACCCCCGTCACCGCCAAGCACACCGAGCGCCGCATACCGGGCACCGAGAAGATCCCGGGCCGCCGCCACGGTGTGACGCAACACCACCGGCAGCCTCAAGTCACCGGCCACCAGGGCATTCGCGCGCAGCAGCCCGCGCAGGCGGCCCTGCGTGGCCAGCAGATCGTTGGCGCGGTCCACCAGCTGTCCCAGCAGCTGATCCAGCTCGAGCCGGGGCACGGTCAGGAAAACCCAGCCCGCCAGCCGTGTCCGGCACGCTCGCGCCGCCCGGATCGCGGGCCCGCGGCGCCTGCGGAGCGGAGGACACCGGACCAGGCTCTGGTGTTGCAGTTCCTCTTTGTCCAGGCGCCTCTTTGCTGCAGTTCTCGTTTCAGGGCGTCCGTCTTGCAGGGCGGTCATCGTTGCACCCGGACATCGATTCGCTCGTGCACGCTCTTCCTGCTCACTGAATGAGCGGCGAATGAGCGCAAGTCCGGACCGATCGGCCGTGTCTCCAGTTAACGGCACCCGCGAACCCGGCACAAGCGCTCCGGGCCTGCTATTACTGATCGCGGCCATTATCGCGTGGCAGCTGGCCGTTTCCGGCGGCCATGACCAATGACCGTGGCCCGGTCACCATGGGGCCCGGCTGACGTTGGCGTAGCGCATGGCGCGGACGTAACCGGCGCGCTCGCTTCCGTCCCGGTCGGCCCTTCCGGCGTCCACGGCGAGCAGCCCGCGCAGTTCGCTGACTGACTTATATCCCTTTCGGATCCATCCACTCGGACAGGCCGTCGAGCAGCACCGCCGCGTGCCCGGGGCCGTGCCGGAGCAGCGCGGATGCGGTCATCACCACGTCGGCGCCCGCCAGCAGGTACTTGATCATGTCAGACGGCTCGTCAACGCCGGTGGTCCCCGCGAGCGAGCCGCGGACGTGCGGGCGCAGGATCGAGATCCAGGTTCGCGGCAGCCGGCCCTCCCTCGGGCTGGACAGGTCCACGGCGGGCACGACCGCCATGCTCTCCGGATCGATGTCGGGCTGCAGGAACCGGTTGAACAGCACCAGGCCGTCCGCGCCCGCCTCGTCCAGCCGCAGCGCCATCTCGCCGGTCGAGCTGAAGTGCGGGCTCAGCTTGACCGCCACCGGCACGGTCACGGCGTCTTTGACCCGGCGCAGGATGTCGACATGGCGCTGCTCGACGTCCCGGCCCGGGATGCGCGGATCGCCGGGGATGTAGTAGATGTTCAGCTCGATCGCCGCGGCCCCGGCGTCCTGCATGGCCCGCGCGTAGCTGGTCCAGCCGCCGGGCGTCACCCCGTTGATGCTGCCGATGACCGGTATCTCGACCGCCGCCGCGGCGCGCTCGAGCAGGCTGAGGTAGCCCCGCGGGGTGGGTTCGTCCGCGGCGCCCTCCTCCACCGCCTCCTCCTCGGCCTCGGCCGGGAAGTAGGACAGCGCCTCGGAAAAGATCTCGGTGCCCGCCTCGGCGAGCCGCGCGTCCTCCGCGGCCTCCCGGCGCACCTGCTCCTCGAACAGGGAATAGAGCACCACCGCGCCGACGCCGGCGTCGGCGAGACGCCGGACGCCGTCGACCGAGTTCGACAGCGGCGACGCGGAGGCCACGAGCGGGTTGGGCAGGGCCAGACCGAGGTAGCTGGTCGACAGGTCCATCAGCGTTCCTTCCGCTCCATCAGCGTTCCTTCGCGCATCGGCCGGGAACCGCTGGGCGCTGCGCGTGGCCATCTCCTCGTAGGTGTCCCAGCGCTGGTCGACGGCCTCCTGGGCCAGGGCCCCCAGCCGCTCGGCCTCGGCCGGGTCGGTGCGGCTGAGCGAGCGGTACCGCAGCTCCCGCTGGGTGTAATCGGTCAGCGCGATGCGCGGTCGCGGCGAGTCGAGCATGAACGGGTTGCCGCCGGCCGTGCGCAGCATCGGATCGTAACGGACCAGCGGCCAGTATCCGCTGGCCACGGCGCGGTACTGCTGGGCGAGCCCGTCGCGCATCTCGATGCCGTGCGCGATGCAGTGGCTGTAGGCGATGACCAGCGACGGCCCGTCGTAGGCCTCCGCCTCGCGGAAGGCACGCAGGGTCTGCTGCGGGTCGGCGCCCATCGCCACCCGGGCGACGTACACGTAGCCGTAGGCGATCGCCTGCAGCGCGAGGTCCTTCTTCGGCATGGTCTTGCCGGCCGCGGCGAACTTGGCGACGGCACCGAGCGGGGTGGACTTGGATGACTGCCCGCCGGTGTTGGAGTAGACCTCGGTGTCGAGGACCAGGACGTTCACGTCGCGGCCGCTGGCCAGAACGTGGTCGAGGCCGCCGGAACCGATGTCGTAGGCCCAGCCGTCGCCGCCGACGATCCAGATGCTGCGCCGGAGCAGGTGATCCACCACGCTGCGCAGGTCGGCCGCGGGCCCGTCCGGCCAGGTCCAGCTCGTCGAGCCGCCGTTTCAGCTCGGTGACCCGGTCGTGCTGCGCGCCCAGCTCGGACTCGCGGAGCTGCGGCGCGGCGAGGATGTCATCGGCCAGCTCGGCGCCGACGACGTCACGCAGCTGCGTGAGGCGGCTGCGGGCCAGCTCGGCGTGCCGGTCGGCGGTCAGCCGGAATCCGAGGCCGAACTCGGCGTTGTCCTCGAACAGGGAGTTCGACCAGGCCGGGCCGCGTCCCTCGGCATTGGTCGTCCACGGCGTGGTGGGCAGGTTCCCGCCGTAGATCGAGGAGCAGCCGGTCGCGTTGGCGACCATCAGCCGGTCGCCGAACAGCTGCGACAGCAGCTTGACGTACGGCGTCTCGCCGCAGCCCGCGCAGGCGCCGGAGAACTCGAACAGCGGCTGCAGGAACTGCGCACCGCGCACCGTGCCGAAGTCCACCCGGGACCGTTCGGCTACCGGCAGTGTCTCGAAGAAGGTGACGTTCTCGCGTGCGGCGGCGATCAGCGGCTCGCGGGGCGCGAGGTTGATCGCCTTGCGGTCCGGGTTGTCGGGCGCCGCGACCGGGCAGGCCTGGACGCAGAGCTCGCATCCGGTGCAGTCCTCCGCGTACACCTGCAACGTGAAGCGGGTGTCCGGCAGCCCGCGCGCGTCCAGCGGAGCCGAACGGAACTCCGCTGGTGCCCCGGCGAGCAGCGACTCGTCGTAGTAGGTGGATCTGATCACGCCGTGCGGGCAGACGAAGCTGCAGTTGCCGCACTGGATGCACAGGTCCTGGTCCCATTCGGCGACCAGCTCGGAGATGTTGCGCTTCTCGTAGGCGGCGGTGCCGCTCGGGTAGGTGCCGTCCACCGGCAGCGCGCTGACCGGCAGCTCGTCGCCGCGGCCGGCCATCATCTCCGCGGTGACCGTGCGGACGAACTCCGGCGCGCCCGCGGGCACCATCGCGGGCAGTTCCCGGGTGGATGTCGCCCGCCCGGGCACCTCGATCTGGTGCAGGCCTTCCAGGGCGCGGTCGACCCCGGCCTGGTTCTTATCGACCACCTCCTGGCCGCGCCGGCCGTAGGTCTTGACGATCGCCGTCTTGATCCTGGCGATCGCCTCGTCCCGGGGCAGCACGCCGGAGATGGCGAAGAAGCAGGTCTGCAGGATGGTGTTGGTCCGCCCGGCCAGCCCGACGTCGCGGGCGATGCGGGCCGCGTTGATGGCGTAGACCTTGACGTGCTTGGCGACGATCTTCTCCTGGACCGGGCGGGGCAGCGCGTCCCAGACCTCATCCGGCGGCAGCGCGCAGTCCAGCAGCAGCGTCGCGCCCGGCGCCGCCCGGCCGAGCACGTCAACCCGGTCCAGCAGCCCGAAGTGATGGCAGCCGACGAAGCTGGCCTGCTCCACCAGGTAGGGCGCGCGGATCGGCCGCGGCCCGAAGCGCAGGTGCGAGACCGTCTGCGAGCCGGACTTCTTCGAGTCGTAGACGAAGTAGCCCTGCGCGTTCAGCTTCTCCTCGGCACCGAGGATCTTGATCGTGTTCTTGTTCGCGCCGACCGTTCCGTCCGAGCCGAGGCCGAAGAACACCGCGCGCACCGTGTCGGGCGGCTCGATGTCCAGCGACGGGTCATACGGCAGGCTCAGGCCGGACACGTCGTCGGTGATGCCGACCGTGAACCGGCGCCGCGGCCGCTCGCGCGCCAGCTCGGCGAACACCCCGGCGATCATCGCCGGGGTGACTTCCTTCGACGACAGGCCGTACCGGCCGCCGGTCACCAGGGGCATCACCTCGCGTTCGCCGTCGGTATGCGCCTCCGCCAGCGCGGCGACCACGTCCAGGAACAGCGGCTCGCCGTTCGAGCCCGGCTCCTTGGTGCGGTCGAGCACGGCGATCCGGCTCGCGCTCGCGGGCAGCGCGTCGAGCAGCGCCCGGACCGGGAACGGCCGGAACAGCCGGACCTGCAGCACGCCGACCCGCTCGCCGCGGCCGCACAGGTAGGCCACGGTCTCCTCGACGGTCTCCGCCGCCGAGCCCATCACGACGATGACCCGGTCGGCTTCCGGGTGACCGGTGTACTGCACCGTGTGGTAACGGCGCCCGGTGCGGTCGGCGAGGGCGGCCATCGCGTCTTCGACCGCGGCCGGCACGGCGGCGTAGAACGGGTTGGCCGTCTCCCGCGCCTGGAAGTACACGTCGGGGTTCTGCGCGGTGCCCCGGATGAACGGGTGCTCCGGTGTCAGCGCCCGGCCGCGGTGCGCGCGGATCAGTTCCTCGGGCACGAGCGCGCGCAGGTCGTCGTCGGACAGCAGCTCGATCGTGTTCAGCTCGTGCGAGGTGCGGAACCCGTCGAAGAAATGCACGAACGGCACCCGCGTCGAAAGCGTCGCGGCCTGCGCCACCAGCGCGAGGTCGTGTGCCTCCTGGACCGACGCGGAGGCCAGCAGCGCGAAACCGGTCTGCCGCACCGCCATCACGTCGGAGTGGTCACCGAAGATCGACAGCCCCTGCGCGGCCAGCGACCGGGCCGCCACGTGCATCACGCACGGGGTCAGCTCGCCCGCGATCTTGTACATGTTCGGGATCATCAGCAGCAGGCCCTGCGAGGCGGTGAACGTGGTGGCCAGCGCACCGCCCTGCAGCGCGCCGTGCAGGGCGCCGGCGGCGCCGCCCTCGCTCTGCATCTCCATCACGGCGGGCACGCCGCCCAGCAGGTTGGGGCGTCCCTTGCTGGACCACTCGTCCGCGAGCTCGGCCATCGGCGACGACGGCGTGATCGGGTAGATGCAGCAGACCTCGTTGAGCCGGTAGGCCACCGAAACCGCGGCCTCGTTGCCGTCGATCGTGGCGCGTGTCATCTGTTGTCCTCCGGGACCATCTCGATCGAATGCACCGGGCACTGCTCGTAGCACGCGCCGCAGCCGGTGCACTTGTCGTAGTCGAACTCGTACCGGTAACCGACGCCGAGCTTGATCACCGCGTCCTCCGGGCACGCGCCCAGGCAGCCGTCGCACTCGCAGCAGTTGCCGCAGGACAGGCAGCGGCGCGCCTCGTACGTCGCCTCCTGCTCCGACAGGCCGCCGAGCACCTCGGTGAAGTCCGCGGTCCGCTGCTCCGGCGGGGCTTCCGGCTGCTCGCGGCGGGCGGCGTCGCCGAAGTACCAGAGGTTCAGCATGTCGAACGAGACCAGATCGTGCTTGGGCGCGCTGACCGGCGCGGTCTCGCGCAGCCAGGCGTCGATGTTCCTGGCGGCCTTCTTGCCGTGGCCCACGCCGACCGTCACGGTCCGCTCGGCCGGCACCATGTCCCCGCCCGCGAACACGCCGGGGCAGCCGGTCATCATGGCCGGGGAGACCTGCACGACGCCGTCCCGCGCGATCTCCACCCCCGGCACCCGGCGCAGGAAGTCGGTGTCGGATTCCTGGCCGAGCGCGAGGATGACGGTGTCGGCGGCCAGCGTCTCGAACCGCCCGGTCGGCTGCGGGAACCCGGTCTCGTCCAGTTCCATGGCCTCGATGGTCAGTTCCGGGCCGTCGAAGGCGGTGATGGTGCGCAGCCAGTTGATCTGCACGCCCTCGCGCTCGGCCTCCTCGGCTTCCATCTCGTGGGCCGGCATCTGCGCGCGGGTGCGGCGGTAGACGATGAGCGCGTCGTTGGCGCCCAGCCGGCGGGCCACCCGGGCGGCGTCCATCGCGGTGTTGCCGCCGCCGTAGACGGCCACCCGGCGCCCGATCACCGGCCGCTCTCCGGAGGCGACGCTGCGCAGGAACGACACGGCGTCGACGATCGGCCCGGCGTCCTTGGCCGGGATGTCGACCCGCTTGGACAGGTGCGCGCCCACCGCGACGAACGCGGCGTCGAAGCCGCCTTCGCGCCGTTCGGCGTCCAGGTCCTCCACCCGGTGGCCGCAGGTGAAGCGCACGCCCATCGCGGCGATCCGGCCGATCTCGGCGTCGAGGACGTCACGCGGCATCCGGTAGGACGGGATGCCGTAGCGCATCATCCCGCCCGGCTCGTCGCCCGCGTCCCTGACCTCGACCTCGTGGCCGAGCCTGGCCAGGTGGTAGGCGGCCGACAGGCCGCTCGGCCCGGCACCGATGATGAGCACCCGCCTGCCGCTGCGGACGGCGGGGGGATCGAACGCCCACTGCCGCTCGATCGCCAGGTCGCCGAGGAACCGCTCGACCGAGTGAATCGAGACCGCGCTGTCCAGGTTGGCGCGGTTGCAGACGCTCTCGCACGGGTGGTAGCAGACCCGCCCGTGGATGGCCGGCATCGGGTTGTCGGCGGTCAGCTGCCGCCAGGCCTTTTCATGATGGCCGACTTCGGCGTGCGCCAGCCACGCCTGGATGTTCTCCCCCGCCGGGCATCCGGCATTACATGGCGGCAGCAGGTCAAGGTAGACGGGCCGCTGCTCCCGGACCGGCCCGGTGCGGGAGCGTCCGTGCAGCAGGTCGGGCAGCGGGGCAACGTCCTGCCGCTCTGGTCGGGAAGTCACATGGCTACAAGTACCCGGTCAGGCGCGGACGCTGTCAGGGTCTTTAGTCCCGCGACCGCGTTAGCCGGCGGTCAGCTCCGGCGGCGCCGAGCCGCCCGGGCCGAGCCCGGCCTTCAGCCCGGCGAGCTCCTTGTCCACCTCGGCGGCCGTCCCGGCTTCGTCGAGTTCTTTCTGGATGTCGTCGGTGTCTCCGCCGACGTCTTCGAGTACGCCCGACTGGAGCAGCTCGTCCAGGGCACCGGCGCGGGCCTGCATCGCGGCGATCTTGTCCTGGGCCCGCTGGAGCTCCGCGCCCGAGTCGCCGAAGGTGCTGGAGATCCCCGCGGCGCTCGCATCCGCAGAACTCATCGCGCTCGCCGCCGTGTACTGAGCCTTCATCACCTCCTTCTGCGTACGGAAGTCGTTCACCTTCTTCTGCAGGGCGGCCAGCGTCTGCCCGAGCTTTTCCTCCTGCTCGGTGAGCTGCTGATGCTGCGGCTCCATGCCGTCGATCTGGGCCTGGGCGGCGGCCTTGCGGGAGAGGGCCTCCCGGGCCAGATCCTCCTGGCCCTGCGACAACGCCACCCTGGCCTGATCCTGGAGGTGGTCCACCGAGTGCTGGAACTGCTGCTCCTGCAATTCGATCCGCCTGCGCGAGGCGGCGATGTCCACCAGCGCCCGGCGGATCCTGGTGATCTGGTCGAGCATCTGCTCGTAGGACAGATCGAGCATTTCATTGGGATTTTCGGCGGCGTCGAGCGCCTTGCTGGCCTTGGCCTGGACTATTTCGTGGGCCCGCTGGAAGAGGCTCATGGCGGTCTGCTCCTCGTTGATCGTGGGCCAACGATAACGCCACCCGGCCGGCGCCCCGGTCAGCACATCACCGCCAGGGGGCCCCATTAGGCTCGACCCATGCTGATGCAGGGATTCCCGCCGCCCGCCGATGGTCAGGTCACGCTCGCAAACTGGCAGCTCCCCCCGTACAACCGGTGGTCGTTTTCGCACCTGCGCGAACTCGTGCCCACCCACCGGATTCCCCGGGGGCACGGACCGGTGACGCCGCTGCCGGCCGATCCCCAGCCGCTGGGCCAGCTCACGCTGCTGCGCGCCAGCGGCACGGAGGCGATCGTGGACGAGGTGCTCGACGACACCTACACCGATGCCGCCGTCATCGTCCACGGCGGGCGGGTGGTCCTCGAGCGTTACGCCGGGCAGACGGCTCCCGACACGCCCCACCTGCTCATGTCCATCTCCAAGTCCGTAGTGAGCTGCGTCGTCGGCAACCTGGTCGGGCGCGGCCTGCTGTCCCCCGGGCAGCTGATCACCGACCACGTGCCGGAGCTCGAGGCGAGCGGCTACCGGGGCGCCAGCCTGCGTAACGTCCTGGACATGAGGTCCGGGGTGGACTTCAGCGAGGATTACACGGACCTGAACGCCGAGGTGCGCATCATCGAGGAGGCCATCGGCTGGAGCCCCCCGTCGGCCCGTCAGGTGCCCCCGTCGATGTACGCCTACCTGACCACCCTCGGCGGCGCGGGTACGCACGGCGGGGTCTTCGACTACCGCTCCTGCGAGACCGACGTCCTTGGCTGGGTGTGCGAGCGGGCCGCGAAGACCAGGATGGCCGACCTCATCAGCGAGCTCGTCTGGTCGCCGATCGGGGCTGAGCGTGACGCCGAGATCACCTGTGACGGGGTGGGCACCGCGATTCACGACGGCGGGATCTGCGCCACGGCCCGCGACCTCGCGCGTTTCGGCACGATGCTGCTGGCGGGCGGCGACGTACCGGGCCGCCACGTCGTACCGGGCAGCTGGCTGCGCGAGTCGTGGACCGTCGACCCGGACGTCCGCGACGCCTTCGCCCAGTCCGTGTCCGAGCCGTACCTGCCCGGCGGGTGGTATCGCAACAAGTTCTGGTTCGTGCCGAGGGCGCACGGCGACGTCCTGCTATGCCTGGGCATCAACGGCCAGCTGCTCTACGTCGCCCCCGGCACGGGCACGGTGGCCGCCAAGCTGTCCTCGTGGCCGGACGCGCAGTCGCCGGCGATGCTGGAGGATACGCTCCGCGCCTTTGACGCGGCCGGCGCGGCGCTCGCCGGCATCGCCGCCGATGATCCGGGGCGGCACGGGCCCCCCGGAGTGGCGGCGGGCCTGTCCCGCGGCCGGATCGACGGAGGATTGCCCCGGTTACGGAGAATCCCCCGGGTTACGGGAAGTGCCCGGTTTACCGGAACCGTTCATGTTACGTGGATATTGCCCCGGTTACGGGATGATTGCCCTTCTTATCGGCGGGGGGGACCGCGGTTAGGCTCTTCTCACTGCCCTTACGCTTACCCGGGGACATCATGAGCCAGCCGCCGCGGCATGCCCCGCCCCCCTCCCACCGCCCCATCGTAAGAATTCGGTGATCCCGTGGGCTGTTACTGAGCGGGCGGGGTGGTGAGGATCTGCCGCCAGCGCCGGTGCAGCGGGTAGAGGTAGATGTCCTTGACCGGCAGGGCGTGTTCATGGCGGCGGTCGAGCTTGCCCCTGCCCTTGGTCTGGCCAATGCGGGTCCAGTTGGCGGCGCGGTAGCTGGCGCCGGTGAACCGGCCGGCCTCGACGAAGGTCTCGGCCAGGACCGGGGCGTAGCCGTAGCGGGCCCGCCAGTCGGCGGGCAGCCGGCGGGTGACGGCGGCGAGCAGCGAGGAGGCGAGGTTGGGGACCGCCAGGTCGGGGCGGATGAGGAACCGGGCGTTGCCGCAGATCAGGTTCAGGTTGGCGCGGCGGGTGGCGGGGTCCCAGCCGATCCAGTCGTCGCGGGGGGCGCATTTCCAGGCGCTGGCGGCGAAGGCGAAGGCGGCGATCAGGCAGGCGGCGGGGGCGGCGGCGAGGTAGCGGATCTGGGCGCCGGCCAGCGGGGTGTAGCCGAGGTAGTGGTGGTCGCGGATGAGCTGGTTCCACTGCCGGGAGGCCTGGCGGCTGTCGACGACGCTGATGGTGACCGGGCCGAGATCGGCCAAGGTGGCGGCGGGGTGCGCCGGCAGCGGCAGGGCGAGCTGGCCGGGGTGCCCGTGCCGGGGGTGGCGTCCGTTGCCGTTGCCGTTGCGCGGCGGCGGCAGGGTGATCAGGCCGTCGGCGGCCATCCGGCCCAGGGCGACGCGGGCGGTCATGTCCTTGCGCCGCCCGCCGGGGGTCTGCCAGCCGAGCGCGTCGCAGATCGCGTCGGCGATCGCGCGGCGGGTCGGCAGCGTCGCCGCCAGGGAGCGGATCTCCTCCAGCTCGGCGAGGGTGAAGTCCCTGCCGCAGTAGCGGGCCGGGTACTGGCCGGGCGTGCCGGTCACGGTCACGGCGGCTGGTCCTTCCTGCCGTCTGGCTCGCCGGGCTGGCCGGTCAGGGTGATGTTCCAGGGCAGCAGGGCTTCCAGGGCCTGCCCAGCCGGCGGCTTGCCGCCGTTTGCGGCGCAGGCCTGCAGGTAGGCGTCCAGGTAGGCGCGGGGGTTGTGCCCGGTGATCCGGGCGGTGCCCAGGACGGTCCAGGCGTGGCCGGCCAGGTCAGCGGACCATTCCGCGCCGGAGCCGTTGTAGTTCTTGCGGCCCACGACCGGGGTGCGGATCGCCCGCTCGGCGGTGTTGTTATCCAGCGGCAGGTCCGGGAAGTCCCGGTGGCGCACCAGCCCGCCCCATTCGCGGTCCAAGGTGGCCAGCGCCTTCGCCGCGGCCGGGTGCAGCAGGTCCGGGCGGCGACCCTGAATACGGCGGTAGGCGTCGATCTCCTCCAGCGCCGCATCGAACGCGGCGGCCGCCCGGGCGTGCTCGCCAGTGCCCCCGGGGGCGGCGGCCAGGGCGCGGTGCGCGGCGTATAGTGCGGCGAACCGGCCGGTCCAGGCATCAGCCCAGCTGCCCAGCTCCTTGCGGTGGGCGTCGCCGGCCCGGATGAACCGCCGCCGGATATGGGCCCAGCACCAGAGGGAGGTAACGCCGTCCAGCTCGGAAAACGACCGGTACACCGAGTAGAAGTCCGAGCTGATGACCAGCGGCCTGCGGCCCTCCGGCAGCTGGCAGGCCTGCACGCCGTAATGGTCTTCGAGCACCTTCAGCGACCGCGACGCCGCGATCGTGTACACCACCGTGTCCGCGGCAGTGAACACCCACAGCCACCAGCGGCTGCCTCCGTTATCGGCGGGCTGGCCGAATACCCGCCACGACGTCTCGTCCACGTGCGCGTGCCCGGCGGCGGCGTTTCGCGCGGCGATCGCGGCCGCCAGCGGCGCAAGCAGCTCCTCCAGCCGCCGGGCCACCCCGGCCAGCGTGCCCGGCGCCACCTCCAGGCCCTGCATCGCCAGCATCGCGATCACCCGGTTGAACGGCAGCCCGAGCGCGTACTTGGCGACAAGCAGGTTCACGCAGAACTCCGTCGTGAACAGGCCCCTGGGAATCAGCGTCGCCGGGCCGGGCGCGGTCCGCACCGCCGGCACCGGGCACTGGCAGCACCGGGCGTACTTGCGCCGCCGGTGCACCACCCGCCACACCCGGACCCGCCACGATACCTGCTCGCTGGCATCCTCCCCGAACAGCTCATAGGCCCGGCCGCACCGCGGGCAGCGCCGCTCGCCCTCCGGAATGTCATGGACCTGCTCCTCGGTCTCCAGGTGCTCATGCCGGCGCCGCCCATGCCCGGCCGATCCCGGCCGCTGACCCCGGCGCCGCCCGCCCGCCGCGCCGCCATCCCCTGCCGGGGCGTCATCCCCGCCGCCGGCGTCGGCGGCTTGCCCGCCCGCCTGCCGCTTACCGGCGCCGTCTTTCTCGCTGGAGGTGCCGAACAGCATCCGGCTCAGCGTCACCACCCGCTGCTTCAGCGCGGCCAGCTGCTCCTGCTGCGCGGCCACCGTCGCGGCCAGCGTGGCGTTCTCCGCCTCCAGCCGCACGTTCTCCCCGGCCAGCCGCGTGTTCTGTGCCTCCAGCAGCTCCGCCCGCTCACGCCAGAACGCCGCCTCATCAGCGGGCCGGGAACAAGTACGCGCAGCCATCACGCCAAGGCTGCACCACCACCAGTCCCTGTGTCCAGCACCGCCGCACCCGCCCCGCCAGCGTGTCGCCTGCGCCGGCCAGCCACGCTCAGCCCACCGGAATCACCGAATACTTACGCCCCATCAACGGGATTTCTGAGATCCGCGCGTTCTTCCGGACCAACACCACGCCCATTTACTTCTTCGGGCCGACCGCGTTCAACCTGCTCGGTATCGACCGGTGGGTCCGCAACTTCAGCTACATTGCCTACTACGACTCCTGGGATGGCGGCCACCCGCGGGTATTCAGTCCCCGGCACAAGCCGTACGTGAGGTTCGAGAGCGGTGAGGAGATAAACAATTACCTGCTCCGCGATCCGGAAGTGCAGGCCTTCATCGCCGCCCGCCCCGGCCGCCCGAAAGTGGCCATGGTGTTTTTCGACGAGGAGACGGAGCGCATCTGCGCGGAACTGGGATACGAACTGATCCTGCCGCCCGATGCGCTGCGCCAGCGGCTGGATTCGAAGATCGTGACGACGGTTCTCGGCAACGAGGCCGGCGTCCTGAGTGTGCCGAACGTGCTCGTGGCGGTCGACTCGTGGGACACCCTGGTCCGCGCCGCGGCCGATGCCGGGCTCGGCGCCGATCTCGTCGTGCAGACCCCCTACGGCGACTCGGGCAAGACCACCTTCTTCGTGGCCTCAGCGTCTGACTGGGCCGCCCACGCCGGTGACATCACCGGCCAGCAGGCCAAGGTGATGAAGCGGATCAACAACAAGGCCGTGGCGGTCGAAGCCGTGCTGACCCGGCACGGGACGGTTGTGGGGCCGTTCATGACCGACCTCACCGGCTACCCGGAGCTGACGCCCTACCCGGGGGGATGGTGCGGCAATGACCTCTATCCGGAGGCGCTGTCCGATGAGCACCGCGCCAAAGCGATCGAACTTGTCCAGCGGCTCGGTGGCCGGCTCCGGCAGGAAGGCTATATCGGCTTCTTCGAGGTCGACATTCTCATCGATCTCGACACGGGCGAGGTCTACCTCGGTGAGCTGAACCCCCGCCTTTCCGGCGTGTCCTCGATGACGAACGTCACGGCGGGAGCGTATGCGGACATCCCGCTTTTCCTGTTCCACGTGCTCGAATACATGGACGTTGACTACATCATCGACGTAGCCGAGATCAACGAGCGGTGGCGCGACCTGGCCGGGCAGGATGTCTGGGCGCAGCTGATTATGAAAGAGCCAAACGACTCGGTCGAGCGGATCCTCAGCGCCCCGCGCACCGGAACCTACCGGTTTGATGAGAATGGGCGGCTGTCTTTTCTCCGGGCCTCCCACGACTGGCACCCGGTGACCAGCGATGACGAGTGCTTTTACCTGCGCGTTTACGCCCCGGGCGACTACCGCTTCAAGGGCGCGGACCTCGGCATTCTCGTCACCAAATGCCGCATGCAGACCGACGGCGGCCTCAGTCAGCGTTGCCGCGACTACATCCACGGCATCCGTGCGCATTACCTCAGCGAGCCAATCGAGCCGCCCCCGGCCGTTACGCCCGCCGGCAACGTGAAGTGAACGCGCTGAGGTCCATGCCGGATACTGGCGGGCTGCGGGCCGGAGTGCTGCTGCTGGCGGCACAGTTCCCGGGGCAGTCGCCTGGCGATGTGCTGGATGCCACGGTGCAGGCAGCTCTCGCGGCGGAGCGCGCCGGGTTCGACGATGTGTGGTTCGCCGAGCATCACTTCATGTCCTACGGCGTCTGCCCTTCGGCCGCGACGCTGGCCGCCTATGTACTCGGGCAGACGGAGCGCATCGCGGTGGGCACGGCGGTGAGTGTGCTGTCCACTCAGCATCCGGTGGCGCTCGCTGAGCAGGCCGCGCTGCTGGACCAGGTGTCGGGCGGGCGGTTCTGGCTGGGCGTGGGGCGTGGCGGCCCGTGGGTGGATCTGGAAGTGTTCGGCACCGGGGTGGGCCGCTATGAGTCCGGCTTCGCCGAGGGCCTCGGCCTGCTGCTGTCCGCCCTGACCAGCGACCGGGTCCGCGGCACAGGGCCCGTTTTCACGTTCCGGGAGGTGACGGTGGTGCCCGGGCCGCGGACCCGTCCGCATCCGCCGCTGGTGGTGGCGTGCACGTCGCCGGCGACGGCGGCGCTGGCCGCCGCCTGCGGCCTGCCGATGCTGCTAGGCCTGCACGCCGGCGACGACGGCAAGCGGGAAATGATCGCCTCCTACGCGGCGGCCGCGCCGTCAGCCCAGCCGGCCACCGGGCACATTGCCGCCGTGGTGGCCCACGTCGCCGACACCCGCGAGCAGGCGCAGCGGCTGCTGCGCCGCGAATTGCCGCGCTGGCTTGCCCCGGGGCTCGCGGGCTACCGTCCGGTGGACGGTAGCCCGCCTCCGGCCCGCGATCCTGAGGCGTACGCCGGCCAGCTGTGCGGTATCCACCCGGTCGGCGCCGCGGCGGACTGTATCGGCTCCATGGCTGCCACGATCGAGCGCACCGGTATCCGCCATCTGCTGTGCATGGTGGAAGGCGCCGGAGACCCCGCCCGGACCCGGGAGAACATCGCCCGTCTCGGCGCGGAAGTCCTGCCCGTGCTGCGCCAGCGCTTCGGTCGCGGCGCGGCTCGCGGCCCGGCTGGCGGCGCGGCTGGTTAGGCCGAAGTTCGCCCAAGCCGGCAGGATCCGGCATGTTCGCCCAGGTCATAGAGCCTCAGTGCGGGACATGCATGCCTGCCGTAGTCATGGGAACGCACGTTTCCCCTGGTGAACAGGGGTCTCAGCTGACGCGGGGGGAACTTCGGGTCAGGCGCGGGCGGTCTCGGGGCTCAGGGCGAAGCCAGGGTCGACCTGAAGGGCCAGATCCGCGCCAGCAGCTGCGTTCGCCCACGCGCGGGCGTTCTTCAGGTGGAATTCCACCGCCTGCCGGGTGAACCTGGCCCAGTCCTTGACCTGCGCGTCTACCGCGTCCTGCAGCGTCCGGAGGGCCTGGCGGGCGTCCGCGCCGAGGCTGGCGAGATCGAACGGGCGGCCCTGTTCCATGGCCCGGACCGCAGGTTCATGGCCGAAGCAGGTAAGCAGGCCGGCGCCGATGTGCTCGCGCAGGAAAGCCGTGTCCTGCTGGTGCTGGACCTTGTTGCCGGCAACCGCGAGGGCGACATCGTAGCCGTCCGCGTACTCGCTCCACTGCCGGTAGACACCCACGCCCCTGCGGGTCGGTTCGGCGACCAGGAAGGTGAGGTCGAACCGGGTGAACATGCCCGAGGCGAACGACTCGGCACCGGCCGTGCAGTCGACCACCACGTACTCGCCGGGGCCGTCGACGAGGTGGTTGAGGTACAGCTCGACCGCGCCGGTCTTGGCGTGGTAGCAGGACACGCCGAGATCGTCGCCGCTGAACGGGCCGGTGGCCATCAGCCTCGCCCCGCACGGCGTTCCCACGCCCAGGCCATGAACCGGGTCGGTCCCGCCGAGCCGCAGCAGCCGGGAACCCCGGCCCGCCGGGGTGGTCTTGACCATCGCCGCGGCCGAGGCGATCCGCGGGTTGTCACCGCGCAGGTACTCCTTGATCTCGGCGAGATGCGCGCCCATCGCCGGCGGATCACTGCTGGCGCCGAGCGCCTCGCCAAGATGCTGGTTGATGTCGGCGTCGATGGCCACCACCGGCAGTCCCTGGCCGGCCAGATGCCGCACAAACAGCGACGCCAGCGTCGTCTTGCCGCTGCCGCCCTTGCCCACGAACGCGACCTTCACAGTGCCCCCCGCATCGACAGTGCCCCCCATCGAGGCCCCCGTATCGAGCCCGCCGTCAGCCCTCTCCCCGGGCCTCTCCCCGGGGGTGAAACTTTCCTTACCCTACTAGGAATGAATACCATTTTCATGCAGCATGAGTCTGGCAACTGTGCGTGCGCTGGTCAACCCGTTCCGGCATCTTCGCGGGCCGGGTGTCATGGCCCTCGGCCGCACGAGGCAGGCATCCCGCCGCAAAGACGGCGGCCGACCGGAAGGACCAATCATGTCGCTCGCGGTTTCGCCGGATCTGCAAGAGCAGGCCCGCCATGGCGAGGTGGACGACGCAGCGTTCGCCGACTGCATTCGTACGTCCCTGCCGTTCGCGTGGCAGGTGATCAGCGGCCTGATCGAGGACCTGCACATCAGCGGCGGCGAGTTCGCCGACAACCAGGTACCGCCGCCGGACGAAGCGGCCCGCGGGCAACTGCTGCGGGTGATGGCCAGCGACGCGATGCGGGGCGCGATCGAGCGGCGCTATGGCGTGCGGCTGGCGTTCCAGAACTGCCACCGCGCCGCCGTGTTCCGCCCCGAGGCGGCCCGGGCCTACGCTGATTTCATCACCGCACGGTCGCAAATCCTCAACCAGCGGCCGGAACTGATCGACTGCTGACACGATCGCCTTCCCGGCGTGCTGGTCCGGCGGGCCGGGGTGATTCAGGGCTGGCTTTCGCCTTTCCACCGGACGCCGTTCAGATCGGGGTCGGCCCACAGCGACAGGGCGAGCTTGGCCTCCGTGGGATGGTTCACCACGCGGTTGAGGTCAACCTGGGGGCCGACCGCGTAGGCGCAAATGGCGTAGTCGTCCCGGACAGCGCAGGTGATCACCACCTCGAACCTGACCGGATCGCCGGTGGCGCTGTCCGGCGTCGTCTGGAAGGCCTCGCCGTAGCCGGGCCGGTAGCCGACGCTGGCGCCGGGCAGCACGTAGTCGGGGATGGCGTTCGGCGCGCTGGCCTGCTGCAGCGAGGTGACGATCTCATTGGCGCTTGCCCCCTGGGCGGGTAGGCCGGCGAAGGCCAGCTGGCCGTCCTCGGCCGGCGCGGCCGGGTTGGTGAAGCCGAGCTGCAGCTGGCCGGCGGAGGCCGCGGCCGAGGTCATGGGGGGCTGCTGGCTGAAGACCGCGCTGGCCGGGTACCACTCCAGCCTTCGGCGAGCAGCAACGTGAGCGCGCCAGCGAACCTGACCGTTCTTGTCACCACCAGTGCCACCCTTCGTGACGAACGATCATGCCCCGCACCGGGAGGTCAGTGGAGCCGCGCGGTCCTGGCACAGAGCCTGAAGCCTAAGGGGCGGACGCGGCCGCGATATCCCCGTGTGTGTAGTGCGGCAGCTCGCTGCCGTGAGCCTTTCGTTAGGGATGGTCCCGGGGCCGTTAGGACTCTGCGTGCGCGTCCCTGCACCGACCGGTCCCGGGTCTAACGTCAATGAATATGAGCGCGGCGGAACGGATGGTCGTGCCGGTGCGAACCGGATCAGGGATGGTCTGCTGCCTTCGGTGCGGACGGCTGCCGACCGGGGAACGCGTGGGGATCGCGTTCACCACAGAAGCCAACCTGGCCGCGGTAATGGGAGCAGGTCAGCCATGGATACATATCAGCGAGCAGGCCATGGAAGAGATGCTCGCACCGCTCGGCGTGACCCGGATCCAGGTAGACCCGGGCCTCATCACCGCGAGCCTCCCGGTCCCGGTGCCGGCGTGATTCGCGATTCCCGGGCCGCGGGAAATGCGGGCGCGCTGCACGCGCTGGTGCGGGTGCAGATGACCCCCGGCGTCGACCCGGACTGCTTCGAGGCGCACCTTCGCGCCGAGGCCGGCATCGCGGAGGCGTGGCGGCTGGCCGGCGACTGCGACTTCGAGGTACGGCTCTCCTGCCGGACTCTCGCCGACCTGAACGCTCTGGTGGCGCAGCTCCGCGACGCGGGCGGCATCACCTCCACCATTCTCGTGCTGCACCGCGTCCGCCTGGAGGCGTGATGAACATCTGGCCGCTCACCGCGGAGCCGGCGCTGTCGGTCGGCGGTGTCTGCCTGACCGAGATCGCCGAGCGTTTCGGCACCCCCGCGTACGTGGTCGATGAGGAGCATGTACGGGTCCGCTGCCGCGAGTACGCCAAGGCCATGGCCGGACATGAGGTCGCCTACGCCAGCAAGGCGTTCTGCTGCCGCGCGATGGCCCGCTGGATCGCCGAGGAGGGGCTATCGCTGGACGTCTGCTCCGAGGGGGAGCTTGCCGTCGCACGGGCGGCTGGTTTCCCCGCCGGGCGCATCCTGCTGCACGGCAACGGCAAAACGCCAAACGAGCTTTCGGCCGCGCTCGACTACGGCGTCGGCCGGATCGTCATTGACTCGCTGAACGAGGTCAGGCAGCTTGCGGCGCTGGCCGACCGCCGGCAGAAGGTTCTGGTCCGGGTCACTCCGGGAATCGACGCCCACGTGCACAGGGCAGTGACCACCGGCACCGAGGACCAGAAGTTCGGCTTGTCGATCGCCTCTGGGGCGGCCACCGACGTTGCCCGCCGCATCCTCCGCCAGCCCTCCCTGGAACTGGCGGGCGTGCATTGCCACATCGGCTCGCAGATCACCGGCCTGGACGGCTTCGAGGCGGCCGCCCGCCGCCTGATCGCCTTCATGGCCGGGCTCGGTGGCCTGGCTGAGCTGAACCTCGGCGGCGGTCACGCCGTGCCCTACCGGCCCGGCGAGAACGGCCTGGACATCGGCGCCTTCGCCGACCGGATCATCGGCGTCGTCGAGCAGGAATGCGCCGCACGCGGCATCCCGGTGCCACGCCTCACCGTCGAGCCGGGACGCGCGATCGCCGGCCCCGCCGGCGTGACGCTGTACCGGGTGCTCACCGTCAAGCACGGCGCACGCACCTTCGTCGTCGTGGACGGCGGCATGAGCGACAACCCGCGGCCCATGCTGTACGGCAGCCGCTACCACATCGAGCGCGCCGGAACCCGCATCGCTGCGGAGACCGAGCCGATGACCGTGGTCGGCCGGCACTGCGAGGCCGGAGACGTGCTCGTCCCCGACGCGCGCTTGCCTGCCGACATCCGCCCAGGCGACCTGCTCACCGTCCCCTGCACTGGCGCCTACCACCACGCCATGGCATCCAACTACAACCACCTCGGCAGGCCGCCCGTCATCGCCGTCCGCGAGGGCCGGGCCTGGCCGCTGATCCGCCGCGAGACCGACGAGGACATGCTGCGCCGCGACGTCGGCTGACCGTCCGCGTCCGGCGTATCGCGGCGAGGCGGACGCGCTGATCCTGGTCTCCGTCCTGCATCATGGGTGCCACACCATCGTGCGCCGATCGGAGCGGCCGTATGGCGGTCACGCCCACCTTCCCCAGCCGGGACTCGCTGCGGCGGCTGCGGTTCCGGCCGGTGGACGCGGTCGTCGGCGCGGGCGTGTTCCTGCTGCTCTACGTCATCGTCCGGGTGGGCGCGAGCGCCCATGTCCCGTTCCGCGCCAGCCAGGCGGCCACGATCAGTACCTCGCCGTCCCGGCTGCCCTATTACGCGGCCCGCAGCCTGCTGCGCATGTTCGTCGCCCTGTTCTTCTCCTGCACGTTCAGCCTCGGCTATGCCTACGCGGCCGCGCGGAGCAGGCGCGCCCGGCGTGTGCTGATCCCGGCCCTGGACATCCTGCAGTCCGTGCCGGTCCTGGGCTTCCTCGCCGTGACGGTGACGTTCTTCCTGGCGCTGTTCCCCGGATCCGAACTCGGCCTGGAGGCGGCGTCGGTCTTCGCCGTCTTCACCTCCCAGGCGTGGAACATCACGTTCTCCTTCTATCACTCACTGGTCACCCAGTCCGGCGAGCTGGATGAGGCGAGCCGGCTGATGGGACTGTCACGGTGGAAGCGGTTCTGGAACGTGGACGTGCCCGGCGGGGTGATCGGGCTGGTGTGGAACGGGATGATGAGCTTCGGCGGCAGCTGGTTCTTCCTCACCGCGTCCGAGCTGATTATCGTCGGCGGTCACCGGTACACGCTGCCGGGGGTGGGCTCGTACGTCGGCCTGGCCGTCGCGCAGGGCCAGCTCGGGCACGTCGCCTGGGGCATCGTCACCATGATCATCATGATCCTGGCGGTCAATTTCGTTTTCTGGCGGCCGCTGGTGGCGTTCGCGGAGCGGTTCCGCCTCGAGCAGACGGAGGCGAGCGCCAGGCCCCGCTCGGTTGTCCTTGACGCATTGCGGCGATCTAGCTGGCCGGGACTCGCCGGGAGGGGGAGGCGTGCCATCGCGCGGCCGGTCAACCAGCTGATGGGCGCGGTCACCGGTGTCGATGACCGCAGCCTGGCCGGCCACGCGGCGCGGCGGCGGGCCGGTGACACGGCCTTCGCCGCGGTGGTCATCGCTGCGCTCGGCTACGGCCTGTACAGCATGCTTGCCTATATCGCCGCGGGGCAGCAGGGCCTCGGCATCTTCGGGCACGCGTTCGGCCTCGGTTTCCTGACGTTCCTGCGGGTCGCCGTGGTGGTCGCGGTGGCGTCGGTGATCTGGGTTCCGGCCGGCGTGTGGATCGGCTTCAACCCCAGGGTCGCCCAGTACATGCAGCCGGTCGTGCAGGTGCTCGCCAGCTTCCCCGCGAACTTCATCTTCCCGTTCGCGATCGCTGTCTTCCTGGCCATCGGGCTCAGCCTGAATTACGGCAGCGTCCTGCTGATGGCGCTGGGCACGCAGTGGTACATCCTGTTCAACGTGATCGCGGGCGCGAGCGCGGTGCCGTCGGACCTGCGGGAAGCCATGGACAACCTCGGCGTGCACGGCTGGGAGCGCTGGCGGCGGATGATCATCCCCGCCGTTTTCCCCGCCTACGTCACCGGTGCGATCACCGCGGCCGGCGGCGCGTGGAACGCCACCATCGTGGCCGAGATCGTCATCTACAACGGGCACGTGCTCGCGGCCAGCGGCCTTGGCAGCTATATCACCCAGGCGACCGCGCGTAACGACTTCCACCAGATCATCGCGGGCATCCTGGTCATGTCCGTCTACGTGACCGGGCTGAACGCGCTGCTGTGGCGGCGGCTGTACGCCATCGCCGAGTCGAAATACGCACTCGCATGAGCGGCCCGCTGATCAGCGTCCGGTCATTGAGCAAATCATTCTCCGGCCCGGATGGCCGCCAGGTGCCCGTGCTCGACGGCATCACGCTGGACGTGGAAGAGGGCGAGTTCGTCGCGCTGCTCGGCCGCAGCGGCAGCGGCAAGTCAACCCTGCTGCGGTGCATCGCCGGCCTGATGGCGCCCACCAACGGCGAGGTGCTGTTCCGCGGGAAGCGGCTGGCGGGCTGCAACCGGGACACCACCATGGTGTTCCAGACGTTCGCGCTGCTGCCGTGGCTCACGGTGCAGCAGAATGTCGAGATCGGCCTGGAGGCGCGGGGGGTGGCTCCAGCACAGCGGTCCGAGCGGGCGCTGCGTGCGATCGACCTGGTGGGCCTGGACGGCTATAAGTCGGCCTACCCCAAGGAACTGTCGGGCGGAATGCGCCAGCGCGTCGGCTTCGCCCGCGCTCTCGTCGTGGAGCCGGCGGCGCTGCTGATGGACGAGCCGTTCAGCGCGCTGGACGTGCTCACCTCGGAGAACCTGCGCGGCGAGCTGCTGGAACTCTGGGAGGGCAAGAGGTTCCCGACCAAGACCATGGTCATGGTCACGCACAACATCGAGGAGGCGGTGCTGCTCGCCGACCGGATCCTCGTTCTGGGCACGAATCCCGGCCGCATCCGGGCAGACATGCGCAATCCGCTCGCCCGGCCGCGCCGTCGGCGCACTCCCGGTTACGAGGCGCTCGTCGACCAGATCTACCGGATGATGACCCAGCGCGACGGCGTTCCCGCTGCGACGCCCGCCGAGCCGGGCGGTGCGGACGCCGGCACGCTCGGCGATTCCCCGCTGCCGCAGGCCACCGTGGACGGGCTGTCCGGCCTGGCCGAGGTCCTGCTGGGCCGGCATGACGGCGCGGCCGACCTGCCCGACCTGGCCGGCAACCTGGGCCTGGAGGTCGACGACCTGCTTCCGCTCGTTGACGCGCTGGTCCTGCTCGGCTTCGCGGAACTCCGTGGCGAGCGGCTGACGCTGTCCCGCGGCGGCAGGATCTTCGCGGGCGCGAGCATCCAGGACAGCAAGGAGATGTTCGCCCGGGCGTCCCTGGACCGGGCACCGCTGGTGCGCACCATCTACCGGGCCCTGCGCGGCAGCCTCGACGGCAACCTCCCGGCCGGTTTCTTCACCGACATCCTGCGTACCCACGTCGGCGAGGACGAGGCGTCCAGGCAGCTCGACGTCGCCGTGAACTGGGGCCGCTACGCGGAGCTTTACGCCTATGACGCGACCCGCGGCCAGATCATCCGCGAAGAGCACGGCACCGGCGCCGCCCTGGCTGAGGCGCCGGGACCGGCCCGGCGCGGCACGCTGCACCTGTACCTGGGCGCCGCGCCGGGGTCCGGGAAGACCTTCACCATGCTGCGGGACGGCCGCGCGCTGCGCGATCGGGGCGAGGACGTAGTGGCCGGATTCGCGCAGGCACACGGACGCCCCCGGACAGCCGAGGCCATGGGCAGCCTGGAGATCGTCCCGGCGCGCCGGGTCAGCGGCGGCGGGCCCGGCGTGGCCGGCGATCCGCTGGGCCGCGAGGAGATGGACCTCGACGCTGTGCTCGCGCGCAGGCCCGCCGTCGTACTCGTCGATGATTTCGGCCATCATGCCCGGGCCATCGAGTCGCTGCGGGAGGCGGGGATCGATGTCATCAGCACCGTCGACGTGTGCGACCTGGAGCGCGCCGCCGGCGCCGTAGGCCGGATCACGGGATCGCCGCCTTCGGCCAGGGTGTCCGGCGCGGCCCTCGCGGAGGCCGGTGAAATCCGGTTCCTCGACAGTTCCCCGGAGGCACTGCGCAAGCGGCTGGGGCACGGGAACATCTACCCCCCCGGGCAGGCGCACGAGGCGCTCGGCGGCCTGTTCCAGACCGCGAACCTGGCTGAGCTGCGCGAGATCGGGCTGCAGGTCGTCGCAGAGACGCTCACCGCGCCCGGCACCGCCCGGCAGCGCCAGCCCCTGGACGTACTGGTGGTGGTCGCCGCTCCGGCCCAGGCCGAGGCGCTCGTACCGCGCGGCGCGCGGCTGGCCAGGCGCGGCAACGCGAAATGCACAGTGCTCGAGCTCGGCCTGCCCGCCGGGAGACGCCCCGGAGACGGGACTGCCGCCATCCGGGCCGCGGCGCGGGATGCCGGCGCCCAGGTCATCGTGCGCGAGGGCACCGACACCGCAGCGGCGATCACCCGGGCGGTCCGTGAGACCGGCGCCCGGCACCTGGTCATGGCCGCGCCTCCGGCCACATTGCTCGAACGCTGGCGGCCCAGCCTGGCCGAGCGCCTGGCCGGCCAGCTCCCGGATGTCCACCTGCACATCACCTCAGGCCTGCCCCCGGGGGCAGGCGGACACGCTGACGGCGGTGACTCACCGGACGGTGCGCCCGCTGCGGTGCGGGGGCAGGCGCGCGGTGCTGTCCGGGTCTACCTGGGATATGCGGTCGGCTGCGGCATCACGACCGCGATGCTCGAAGAGGCCCGGCGCCGCAGGTCGCGCGGATCGGACGTGGTCGTGGCGGCGGTCGACTGCCGTGGCCGGGAAGGAGTGCGCGCCGCGCTCGAGGGCCTGGAACTGATCGGCGACGGCACCAGCATCGATACCGGCGCGGTCCTGGCCCGCCATCCCGAGGTGGCCTGCATCGACGACCTGTCCGCCGTCGACGTCGACGGCGACGGCCGTTTCGCCGCCGCCCGGCGGCTCTCCGATGCGGGCATCACCGTCGTGGCCACGGTGCACCTGGACAGCCTGCGGGACGGCGGCCGAGCGGCCGGTGACATCCTGGACGAGGCGGCCGTCCTCGCGCTCGCCGATGAGATCGAACTGGTGGACGCTCCCCCTTCGGTACTCGCCGACCGGGTGCGGCGGGGCGAGATCATCGCCGTCGCCGGGGCCGGGCAGGCAATGCGGACGGACTACGCGCCCGAGACGCTCGGGGCGAAGCGAGAGCAGGCGTTCACCATCGTGGCCGAGCATGCTGACCGCCGGCTGGCCGCCTACCGGGGTGACGCGGTCACCGCCAGCGGCGAGGCACATCCCCGCATTCTGGGCTGCGCCGCGCCGACGGCTGGCATGGAGCCCCTGATCAGGCGCTCGGCCGCGCTCGCGGGGCAGCTGGCCGGGGATTTCCTGGTAGCTGTCGTCCCTCCCGCACCGCCATCCGCTGACCTGGAGCAGGTGCTGGCAGGCTACGCAGCGCTGACATCGCAGCTCGGCGGCCAGTTCGCCGTGCTCAAGGGAGCCCCGGCCACTGCCCTGGCGGCGTTCGCGCATCAGCACCGGGTCACCGAGATGCTGCTGGCCCGCGACGCCGGGGCCAAGGCTGGCCGCCACCGCGTCTTGCTCGAACTCACCCGCCGGGCCGGCGACGCCGAGGTACACGTCCTGCCTGCCCAGGCGAACTAGCAGGCGGACGCAAAGGCAGGCCGGAGATGTCGATCCTGATCGGGGTCTGGTTCGCGGCAGCGGGAGGGCTGGCGGGGCTGGCCGGCCTTTCCGGACTGCGCCGGGTGCGGCGCCTGCGCCGGGACGGCGTGGCCACCTGGGCCGCGATCGTGGAGCCGCCGGCCCGCGGGGGCGAGCCGCCGGATGGTTCATCTCGCCGGGCCCTGATCCGGTACACGCTCACGGATGGGCGGGTCATGGAGCGGATCTCCCCGGGCCGGCCAGGAAAGCAGCGACGCTGGGTCCCGGCCAGAAGGTGCTCGTCTGGTACGACCCCGGCGACCCGCAGGACATCCTGGTCTACGGCCGGGAGGGACGGCTGGCGGACCGGGCATTCCTGGCGACGGGACTGATATTCGTGCTCATCGGCACGTGGATTGCCATCACCTCGTTATCCACGGACGGCACTTGGCGCTGATTTTCACCCGGCGATCTGCTCGCCGATCGGGCCCAGGATGAGCATGGGGAAGTAGATGAGGCCGCCGACGATCACAATCACCCCGATCAGGAACACGGCGAACGTCGGCCCGGAGGTGTCGAGGGTGGCCCTCGTGCGCGCGTGGGTGCGTGCCCCGGCGAGTGAGCCGGCGATGGCGAGCGCCAGCACGATCGGCACGAAGCGCCCGATCAGCATGACCAGGCCGAGCGTCGTGTTATACCACGTCGTGTCGGCCGACAGCCCGGCGAACGCGGACCCGTTGTTCTGAGCCACCGAGGCGTAGGCGTAGGTGACCTCGGTCAGGCCGTGCATGCCGGGGTTGAGGATCGACCGCTTGCCGGCCCCGAGCACCAGGGACGTGCTGCCGAACGCCAGGACCGCGATCGGGATCGTCAGCACGTAGGCGACGACGAGCTTCATCTGCGGTGCGCGGATCTTCTTGCCCAGGAATTCCGGGGTGCGGCCGACCATGAGCCCGGCCACGAACACCGACAGCAGCGCGAGCACGAGCATGGCATAGATTCCGCCGCCGTCACCCCCCGGGCTGATCTCGCCGAGCAGAATGCCCACGAACGCCCCCGCGCCCCCCACGGGAGTGTAGCTATCGAGGGCGGAATCGGTCGCGCCCGCCGTCGTTCCCATGGTCCCGACGGTCATGAGCGCAGAGGCCCCGGGACCGAACCTCGTCTCCTTCCCTTCCATGCTGCCGCCCGGGTTCTCGGTGCTCTCCGCCTGGGACACGGTCGCCGGGAGCAAGTGGTTGCCGCGCGCCTCGGCCTGCATCGAGATCACCGTGTGGCCGAGGAAGATGACGGCCATGACCGCCACGATGGCCAGCCCCTGCCGTGGCCTGCCAATGAGCCGGCCGAACATGAACACGATCGCGAACGGCAGCACGATGACCAGAAGCAGGTCGAACATGTTGGTAAACGCCGTGGGGTTCTCGAACGGATGGGCACCCCCCGCGCCGTAGAAGCTGCCGCCGTTGGTGCCCAGCAGCTTGATGACCTCCATTGAGGTGACGGGCCCGCCGGGGATCATCTGGGTACCGCCCGCAAGCGTCCTGGCGGTGCGGAAGCCGCTGAAGTTCTGGACGGCGCCCTGGCTCACGAGCACCAGCGCACCGAGAACGGAGAGGGGAACGAAGACGCGCACCAGACTCCGGGTGAAATCCACCCAGAAGTTCCCGATCGTGCGGGACGTGCCCGCGATCCCCCGGATGACGGCCAGGGCCACCGCCAGCCCGACGGCGGCCGCGGTGAACTGCGCGACGACCAGTCCGGCCATCTGCGCGAGGTAGCTGGCCTGGGTCTCGCCCTCGTAAGCCTGCCAGTTGGTGCCGGTGATGAAGCTGGCCGCGGTATTGAAGGACAGCAGCGGGGGCATGCCGGGGGCGTGGGCCGGGTTCAGCGGGAGGTGTCCCTGCAGCCGCAGGATGAGGTACAGCAGGAGGGTGGAGGTGACCCCGAACGCCAGCACCGCCAGCGCGTAGCCTCGCCAGGTCCAGCTGCTTTCGGGGTCGATGCCGAGAACCCGGTACACGCCGCGCTCGACGGGCAGGAACACGCGATCCCCCGGCGCCCGGCCGCCCCGGAACGTCGCCGCCAGGTAGCGGCCGAGCAAGGGCGCGGTCACCGCTGTCACGGCGACGATGAACAGGAGCTGTTCCCATCCCGAGGCGCTCATCTGAGCCCGTCCAGTGCGAGGTTGAGCTCGAGGACGTTGACGCTTGCCTCGCCGAGGAAACCCCACGGCCGGCCCTGGGTGTGCTGGTGCACGAGGCTCACCACCTCCCCTGCGGGCAGGTGCCGGGCCCGGGCGACCCGCGGCGCCTGATCGAGGGCGTTCGATGCGGAGATGTCGGGGTCGAGCCCCGAACCGGAGGCCGTGACCGCGTCGGCCGGTACGGACGCGCTGGCCGGCAGCCCGTTGAACTCCCGGTAGGCGATGGCGCGCTCGGGCACGGTGCCGGGGTCGCAGACATAGGAGCCGTCACGGTTCCTGGCATATTTCTGGCCTGGTGCCGGGCTGGTCACGGGGTTCCCCTCCGGGTCGGTTGGCACGCACGCCGGGTCTGCCCGGGTCGCGAAGGGGTTCGCCCGCGACGGCCGGCCGTCCAGCCCCACCGTGTTTACTCCCGGGACGAACCCGGCGAGCAGCGGGTTCGACGGGCCGAGGTTGGAGGCGCCCGACGCCGACGCGTCATAGCCGGACCCGGCGGCCGACGGGCGCGGCTGGAAGTACCCGGGCAGCGGAGTGCCCTTGCTGCCGGTAAAGCTCTGGCCGAGCAGTGACGATCCGGCGAGCTTGCCACCGCGGTACACCAGGGAGCCGTCCGCCTGGTGCCGGAACAGGAGAAGCGAGAGACCCGTGACGACGAGCGGGTACCCGAAGCCGAGCACCAGCGTGGCGCCCACGAGCATGATGACGCTGACGAGGAGGTGGCGTCGCATGTCAGTGGAATCCGATCGCGGTCAGCACGAGATCGATGAGCTTGATGAAGGCGAACGGGGCGATGATCCCGCCGATGCCGTAGATGAGGCTGTTCCTCCGGAGGATGGCGGCGCCGTCGAGCGGCCGGAACCTCACCCCGCGGAGGGCCAGCGGGATAAGCGCCGGGATGATGATGGCGTTGTAGATCACGGCGGAGAGGATCGCCGTGTGCGGGTCGTCGAGGTGCATCACGTTCAGGACCTTGAGCTTGGGGTACGCGACAAGGAACATGGCCGGGATGATCGCGAAGTACTTGGCGACGTCGTTCGCGATGGAGAACGTCGTCAGCGATCCGCGGGTGATAAGAAGCTGCTTGGCGACCTCGACCACCTCGATGAGCTTGGTGGGGTTTGAGTCGAGGTCGACCATGTTGCCGGCTTCCTTGGCCGCCTGCGTGCCCGTGTTCATCGCGAGGCCGACGTCGGCCTGCGCCAGCGCCGGCGCGTCATTGGTGCCGTCGCCGGTCATCGCCACCATGTGGCCGCCGCGCTGCTCACGCCGGATCAGCGCCACCTTCTCCTCCGGCGTCGCTTCCGCCAGGAAATCGTCGACGCCGGACTCCCGGGCAATGGCCGCCGCCGTCAGCGGGTTGTCCCCGGTGATCATCACGGTCCGGATGCCCATGTCGCGCAGCTCTGCGAAACGTTCGGCCATGCCCTTCTTGACTGTGTCCTTCAGGTGGATGACGCCAAGAACCCGCGGCCCATCCGCCACCACCAGGGGCGTCCCCCCACTGCCGGCGATGCGCTCGACGATGGGATCGAGGTCGGCCGGGACTTCGCCGCCAAGCTCCAGGGCCCATCGCCGCACCGAGTCGGCGGCCCCCTTGCGGATCTGCCGCCCGGCCAGGTCGATACCGCTCATCCGCGTCTGAGCCGAGAATGGGACGAGCTCGCCCCCGGTCAGGTCTGAAGGGGTGAGCCCGTAATGCGCCTCGGCGAACTCGACGATGGAGCGGCCCTCGGGCGTCTCGTCGGCCAGGCTCGACAGGAGCGCCACCTCGGCCAGTTCGGTCTCGGCCGCGCCTCCGGCGGGCAGGAACTCGGCGGCCATCCGGTTCCCGTAGGTGATGGTGCCGGTCTTGTCGAGCAGGAGCGTCGAGCAGTCTCCGGCGGCCTCCACCGCACGTCCCGACATCGCCAGCACGTTCCGCTGCACCATCCGGTCCATCCCCGCGATGCCGATCGCCGACAGCAGACCGCCGATCGTCGTCGGGGCGAGGCAGACGAACAGTGCGACGAGCACGGCCGTGGACTGGATGGCGTTGGAGTAGATCGCCATCGGCTGCAGCGTGACGACCGCGACGAGGAGGATCATCGTCAGCCCGGCGATGAGGATGTCGAGCGCGACCTCGTTGGGCGTCTTCTGGCGGCTCGCCCCCTCGACCAAGGCGATCATGCGGTCCAGGAACGTCTCCCCCGGGTTGGACGTGACCCGGACCACGATCCGGTCGGACAGGACCGTGGTACCTCCCGTCACCGCCGAGCGGTCGCCGCCCGACTCCCGTATGACCGGGGCCGACTCTCCCGTGACCGCCGCCTCATCGACGGTGGCCATCCCTTCCACCACGTCGCCGTCGCCGGGGATGACCTGCCCGGCCGTGACGACGCACAGATCACTGGCCTTCAGGCTGGCGGACGGAACCTCCGCAACGCCTCCGTCGGGCCGCAGGAGGAAGGCGGACGTCTCCTGGCGGCTGCGGCGCAGGGTATCGGCCTGGGCCTTGCCCCGGCCCTCGGCGACTGCCTCGGCGAAGTTGGCGAACAGCACGGTCGCCCACAGCCACAGTGTGATCAGTCCGACGAACAGATCGGGCTGGGCGAAAAACTGGATCGCGGTGATGATGCTTCCGATCTCGACCACGAACATGACCGGGACGCGAATCATGTGGCGGGGATCGAGCTTCACGAACGCCGCACGGACGGCGCGGCGCAGGATCGACGGCTCGAGCAACGCGCTGGCGGGCCGCGTGCGGACCTTCGGCGGCCGGGTTTCCGGCGGCGGGGCGACCGCTGCCTGGGCTGGGTCGGCTGGCTCGCTCACGCCGGCCGTCCCGGCTCGGGTCCCGGCCCGGACGGCTCCTCGTGATCGGGACCGGCGTCGTCGCCCGAATCGGCGATCACCCGGTCCAGGACCCCGACCAGGGAGGCGGCCGCCACGAAAAACACCACGATGGTGGCGATCAGAACAACATCAGTCATCGCATGCGCCCGTCGTCAGGCTCCGGACAGCCGTCCCCCAGAGACCGTACACCAGGGTCAAGTCGTCCCGGATCATCAGCAGACCTTCCGCCGGAAGTCAACCGCTCCGCCGCGCCACCAGCCATAGCCCATAACGCATCGCTAACAGCTGGGCGCCGATTTCCCCGTATTCTTAGCGGCTTCCTAACGCGCCTCGCTGCGGGGACGCCTGGGCCGGCGGCTCCGGGGCTGGCCTCCGGCGGCGGCCGGGCTTACTGTCATTGTGTGATAGCCGCTGCCGCGCTGGCAGGGGGCTGCCTGCTCGTCATCGCCGCCGGGTTGGCCTGGACCGCGCGCCTGGTGCATATCGGCACCCTGGACGCGCTGGCGCTAGCCGACAAGGTCGCCACGCCCAGGCCCGTCTCCGCGCTTGACTGGCCGGAGCTTTATGTGCGAGCGGTCGTCCCCCAGGACATCCCCGGCGAATCGCCGCTGGTTCTGGTGCTCGTCGAATGGCCTGCCCATCGTGAGCGGTCGGCGACGCTGCTGATGGACCTCGGGCGCGCGGATCAGCGGTCCCTGCCGCTGCTGTCACAGTGGTGCGCCGCCCGGGCGTCGGTCTCGCCGACCAGGCGCGGAGAAAGGGAACTGGAGCTTCGCCGCCGTCAGAGCCTGGAGCGGGTATGCGGGCTCCTGATCGCGGAAGACCCGGGAATACCCGTCTAGTAGTACTTTGTTAGGTCTGGTATGACTGGCGGGTTCTGCGGTGTTATACCGGCATGACCCCTCAGGAGATCGCGGAGGTCCGGCCGCAGCTGCTGGACTTCACCGCGGAGATGCTCGGCGGGCTGCCGCGGAAGGATCAGCGGGCCGCGGGCGAGTTGTATGTGCGCGGGCTGCTGACGGACGGGCAGCGCAAGTCGATGCAGCCGATGGCGGCGCGGCTGGGCACAGATCATCAGCGGCTGCAGCAGTTCATCACGTCCTCGACCTGGGATTATGTGGCGGTGCGGCGGAACGTGGCGCGGTGGTTCGCGTCCAGTCAGCCGGTGGAGGCGCTGGTGGTCGATGACACCGGGTTTCCCAAGGACGGGACGGCCTCGCCGTGCGTGGCCCGGCAGTATTCCGGCACGCTGGGCAAGGTCGCCAACTGCCAGATCGCCGTCAGCGTGCACCTGGTGAACGAGCATGCCTCGTGCGCGGCGGACTGGCGGCTGTTCTGCCCGGAAAGCTGGGATGACCAGGCGCTGGCCGATCCGGTGGCGGCGGCCCGGGCCCGGCGCCGCCGTGCGCAGGCCCGCATCCCGGACGGCATCCGGCACCGCGAGAAGTGGCGGCTGGCGCTGGAGATGCTCCAGGAGATGACCGGCCCGGGCGGGTGGGGCGTGCTGGAGGAGATCACCGCCGCCGGCGGCGCCC
This sequence comes from uncultured Actinomycetes bacterium, assembly GCA_963805255.1. Lineage (GTDB taxonomy): Bacteria > Actinomycetota > Actinomycetes > Streptosporangiales > Streptosporangiaceae > Bog-532. Next base: position 27,684 of record CAWDTK010000023.1, on the reverse strand, counting down.
GGCCGGTCGTGGTGACCGATGCGGGCTACGGGGACAACACCACCTTCCGGGTGGAACTGGATGCCCGGGGCTGGCGGTACGCGGTCGCGGTCAAGGGCACCACCAGCGGCTACGCCGGCGACGCGCAGCCGGTGACGCGGACCCTGGGCGGCGGGCCCGGCCGGCCGCCCAGGCCCGCCTACCCCGCCCCGCCGGCAACCCTGCGCCAGCTCGCGATCGCCAGCGCGGACCAGGTTCCGGCCGGTGACCTGGCGGCAAGGCACCAAGGCCACCAACGGCAACCCTGACGCCGCCATGACCAGCTGGTTTGTGGCGATCCGGGTCCGCCCCGCCAACCGGGACATCCCCCGCAGCCGCGACGGCAGCCTCCCGGAGTGCTGGCTGCTGGCCGAATGGCCGCCCGAAGCCGACGAGCCCACCGATTACTGGCTGTCCACCCTGCCGGAGGACACCCCCATCACCGAGCTGGTGCGGCTGGCCAAGATCCGCTGGCGGATCGAGCACGACTACCGCGAACTGAAGACCGGCCTGGGCCCGGACCACTTCGAGGGCCGCTCATTCACCGGCTGGCACCGCCACGTCACCCTCGCCATCCTCGCCCAGGCCTTCATCACCATGATCCGCACCGACCCAAAAGTGGCTGCGCCGGGATGACCCTCTACCAGGCCCTGCGAGAACTGCAGATCGTCCTGGCCCTCATCCTCGGCGCCTGCCCCCTGTGCCGGCAGCCCGTCACACTCGACCGGCTCGCCGCCGCCCTCACTCCGACCTAACAAAGTACTACTAGGAGGGTGCTGGAGTAACCCCTGTTCGTGATCAGGCGTAGGTCACTGACCTGCTGCTTTACGAACGTGACTACGCAGATTTAGGCCCTGTTCAGCAGGCTCCTAGAACCACTCAGGCTTGAACATGGCGACGCCCAGGTACAGAAACACCACGACAGAGACGGCGAGAAGGATGCCCTCAACGACGCTCATACAACCTCCGCAGCCAGATCAAGCCCGGCATGGCGACCGCTGACCCGCAGAGGCCGGCCGCAGCGAAGCCAGCCATGCCGCCATTGTGCCACCAGGGCGCCCCCGACGACAGCGCCCCCCACGACGGCGCCCCCGACGATGTCCGGCAGCCAATGCAGTCCGCCGGCGAAGGCGTGACCAGGGCCGTGGCAGTGCAGTCAGACGCCGCCGACGAGGTTGAAGCGGCCGGCCGTTTCCGCATCTACCTGGGCGCGGCCGCAGGCGTCGGCAAAACCTACGCCATGCTCTGCGAGGGCCAGCGCCGCCGGGAACGGGGTGCCGACGTCGTCGTCGCCTTCGTCGAATGCCACCAGCGGCTGCACACCGAGGAGCTCATCGATGGCCTCGAGGTCATCCCCCGCAAGGCCGTCGAATACCGGGGGAGCCGCCTGGAGGAGATGGACCTCGACGCGGTCCTGCGCAGACGGCCCCAGATCGCCCTGGTCGACGAGCTGGCCCACACGAATGTGCCGGGATCCGGCCGGCACGGCAAACGCTGGCAGGACGTCCTGGAGATCCTGGATGCGGGAATCAAGGTCATCACCACGGTCAACATCCAGCACCTCGAGAGCATCGCCGATGAGGTCGAGCAGATGACCGGGGCGAAGGTCCGCGAACGGGTACCGGACTGGGTGGTGCGCAAGGCCAGCCAGATCGAGCTGGTCGATTCCTCACCGGCGCAACTGCGCCGCCGGATGCTGCACGGCAACATCTACCCGAAGGAAAGTGTCCCCCAGGCTCTCGCGCACTTCTTCCGCACCGACAACCTGATCGCCCTGCGGGAGCTGGCCCTCCGGTTCCTGGCCGACGAGGCCGATGAAGAACTCCTCGAGCACCTCCGCCAGCACGAACCCACCGTCCTATGGGAGACGACCGAGCGCATCATGGTGGCCGTCACGTCGGAGCCCGGGACCGACGTGCTGATCCGGCGTGCGGCCCGGATGGCGTCCAGGGTCAAGGGGGAACTCGACGTGGTCCACGTCATCGCCGGCGACAGCAGCCGGCGTGGGGACCGCCCGGCTGATCGACCGGCTGCGGGAGCTGGCGGCGGACGTCGGCGCCCGCTGGCATGAGATAAGAGATGACGATCCCGCGCGGGCCATCGCCAGGTTCGCGCGGCAGCATCAGATCACTCAGATCGTGATCGGCTCCAGCCGGCGCAGCCGGTGGCAGCAGCTCACCGGCGGCGGGTCGAACGTGCAGCGGGTCATCCGGGAGGCGGGCGCGTTCGGCATCGACGTCCACGTCATCGCCCGCCGCGAGCTGCCCCGCGCCGACGCATTCGGGGCGGCCGCGTCCGCTGGGCGTGGTTCCCCTCCGGGTGATACAGATCAGAAGCGCTCACCCGACGGTGAGGGCCGCGGCTGACTCCGGGGCCGGTTCGCCGTCGCCGTCCTGCGGCAGGCCCGCGGGCAGGAAGCGGACGCCGCAGCCCGGCTCAGTGATGAAATAGCGGGGGCGAGCGGGGTCGGGCTCCAGTTTGCGGCGGATGGCCACCAGGAAGACGCGCACGTAGTTGTTGGTGATGTCGTTCAGGCCCCAGACGTCGGCGAGCAGCTGCCGCTGGGTGACCAGGTGGCCGGGATTACGCGCGAGCAGCTGGACGATCTGCCACTCGGTGCGGGTCAGCGGGACTCCGCGACCGTCACGCGTCACCCGCTGGGCGGCCAGGTCGACGGTGAAATGCCGGGTCTCGATCACCGGATCGCCGGGGCCTTGACGTGCATCCCGGAGGGCGACACGCAGCCGGGCCATGAACTCGTCCATGCCGAACGGCTTGGTGACGTAGTTGTTGGCGCCGGCGTCGAGCGCGGCCACCTTCTGGATCTCTGCGGTCCGCGCGGACAGCACGATGATCGGCACGGTAGTCCAGCCGCGGATCCGGGTGAGCACTTCCATGCCGTTGATGTCGGGCAGGCCGAGATCAAGGATGATGGCGTCGTCCGGGCAGCCTGCCGCGCGCGCCAGCGCCTGATGGCCGCTGGTGGCGAACTGGACGCCGTAGCCGCGTCTTCGCAGGTTTTCGCCCAGGGTACGCAAGAGCGGGATTTCATCGTCAATGACGAGGACCGTGCTCATCGCCCTCCCGTGCCGTCACTGGATTCAGGGCCGCCGGGCCTGGCAACTATATTCAGGGCTGCCGGGCTTGGCAACTATCCGGTCATTACGACGCGTGTGACCAGCGGGCGGACAAAAGTCCCCATCGGGGGAGACTGCGGACCAGCTGAGGGCGTGATGGTCATCCGGCCCGGATTTGAGGCTCCTCGTCCCGGTAGCGGCCGTCCGCGCGCGGGAGAGAAAAGACGAAGGTGGCTCCTCCACCGGGGGTGTCTTCGACGGTGAGATTACCGTCCATCGCCTCGGTGAAGCCTTTCGCGATGGCGAGCCCGAGCCCGAGCCCCCCGGCGCTGTCGCCGCGGCGCTGGAAGGGCTGGAAGAGGTGCTCCCGCTGCCCGGCGGGAATACCGGGGCCCTGATCGATAACGCGGATTTCGGCGCGGCCGCCGAGGGTACCGGCCTGGACCCGCACGGCCAGCCCGGCCGGTGACGCGGCCTGTGCGTTGGCCATGACGTTGGCGACCGCGCGTTCCAGCAGCCCCGGGTCGGCCCATACGGCGGGCAGCTGGCCGGGCAGATCGATGGCGACGGCGGAACCGCTGCTGGACAGGCTGTTGACGGCGTCGTAAAGGACCTCTTCCAGGTCGGTATCGCGGGCGGCCAGGGGCAGGGCCCCGGCGCGCAGGCGGCTCATGTCCAGCAGGTTCGAGACGAGCCCGGTGAGCCGGTCGGTTTCGGAGTCAATGGTCTTGCAGAAGGTCCGCGCCGTGGCGCGGCTCCAGACGGTGTCAGCCGACAGCAGGCTGGTGACGGCGGCCTTGATGGTGGTCAGCGGAGCGCGCAGGTCATGAGATACCGCTTCGAGCAGGGCGGTGCGGACCGTGTCGGCCTCGGCCAGCTGCGCGGCCGCGGAAGCGTCACGTTCCAGCCGCGCGCGCTCCTGGGCCAGGCGAAGCTGGGTCACGAAGGGACCGAGCAAGCGAGTGTCTTCCCCGCTGAGCGAACGACCGCTCAAGGTCAGCACCGCGCCCTGATCCAGTTCCGCGGCGAACGTGGCATCCTCGGGGTGGGCGGGGGCCGGGCCGCCGGCCTCGGCTAGTGACTGCCACTGGCGCCCGTCGGGAACCAGAATCGCCGCGCTGTCGAGATCGAAGGTGCGGCGCAGCTCCGCGACAAGGGCAGGCAGGCTCTGCGCGCCCGCCACGATGGAACGGCCAGCCAGGCGGGCGAGCGCCTCGGCCTCGCCGCGGGCGCGGGCGACCTGGATGCTGCGGCGGGCGAGCCGGTCGATCAGGATGCTGACGATACCGGCGACCGCGAAAAACACGACCAGGGCTACGACATCCACGGGATGAGCGACGTACAGGCTGTAGATGGGCTGCACAAAGAAGAAGTCGGCGGTAAGCGACGCGGTGATCGTCGCCGCTCCGGCGGGGCGCAGGCCGCCGACGAAAGCGACCGCGACGACGGCAAGCAGCAGGCACAGCAGCGCGCCGGGCAGGCCCAGCGGAACGCGCAGCGGCGACAGGGCGGTCGCCAGCAGCCCGACGCCGGCGGTGCCCAGCAGCCAGCCGAGCTGGCGCCGGCGCAGCGGCACCGGGACAGGCCGGCGCCGCCGCGGTGATCTCGGCAGGCCCTGCGGCCACGGGCGGCTGGTGGAGATCACATGGACGTCGACAGGCCCGGCCCGCTGTATCACCTCCTTGATCACCGAGCCATGGGTGAGCTGGTACAGCCGGCGGTGCCCGCTCCGGCCCAGGAGAAGCTGGCTCGCGTTCTCGGCGGCCGCGAAGTTGAGCAGGGCGGTGGCCACGTCGGCGCCAGTGATCTCGGTGTATGTGCCCTTCAGCTCGGAAACCAGCGTGCGCTGCGCGGGAAGCGCCGCGGGAGACGGCTGGACGGTGCCGTCGGGAATGCGCACATGCACGGCGAGCAGTTCGCCGTGCCCGCGCGCGGCCATGCGGGCACCGCGGCGGACGAGCATCTCGCCGTTGGCTCCCCCGCTCAGCGCGACCAGGATGCGTTCCTTGGTCTCGCCGGCCTCGCACAGCTCGTCGACGTCCTGCCAGCGCTTGGCGTTGCGGCTGCCGGGGACGTTCGTGTGCGCCAGCTCGTCGACCAGGGCCACGGCCGGGTGGCGGGCGAGCACCGCGTCGACATCCATTTCCTCGACCGCGCGCCCCCGGTAGGTGAGCGCGCGGCGGGGAATAACCGGCAGATCGCGGATCTGCGCCGCGGTGTTGGGCCGTCCGTGGATCTCCACGAATCCGATGGCCACATCGCCGCCGCGGGCGCGGCGGCGGCACCCCTCCTCCAGCATCGTATAGGTCTTGCCCACCCCCGGGGCCGCCCCGAGGTAGATACGCAGCTTTCCGCGTGCGGTGACCATGGTGATCAGCCTGGCAGACGGTCCAGCGCAAGGTTCAGCTCCAGCACGTTGACACCCGGCTCGCCGAGGAAGTTCCAGCAGCTGCTGGTGGTGCCGGCCCTGACCAGCGACATGACGGTGGGCACCGGCAGATGACGAACCCGCGCTGGCGCGCGGGGCCTGCAGGGCGGCGTTGCGATCGAGATGGCCGGGTCGAGGCCGGACGCGGGGCCGTGACGGCATGGCGTAACCTTCACCGCGGCGGGCAGGTCGTCCAGCGCTGGAGCATGGCCCGCTCCGAGGAAGGGCTTAGCGCCTTCGCTGCGGGCCAGCCGGGACGGAAACCGGGCCGGATGCCCGCCGGTGGGGGGCAAGGATCTGGTGCGGGTCGGTGCCGCCGTGGGGCTGGGGGTCGGCGTGGACGAGCGCGGCGGACAGGCGCGGGATGGCATGCAGCAGGGCATGCTCCGCGGCGACGGCGACCTGGTGAGCCTGCACGGCGGTAATGGCCGGGTCGATGATGATTTCGCATTCCGTCCGGATCTGGTGCCCGATCCAGCGCATCCGGACCTCCCCCGTATCCAGCACCCCAGGGGTGGCCCGCAGGGCCTGTTCGGCCTGGCCGACCAGAGCGGGATCGACAGCGTCCATCAGCCGCCGGTAGATCTCCCTGGCGGCCTGGCGCAGGACGGCCAGGATCGCCACCGTGATCAGCAGCCCAACGACCGGGTCCGCCCAGTCCCAGCCCAGCGCGACACCGCCCGCACCGAACAGCACTGCCAGCGAGGTCAGCCCGTCGGTGCGGGCATGCAGCCCGTCGGCGGCCAGCGCCGCCGAGCCGATCTTCCGCCCGGTCCGGATGCGGTAGCCGGCGACCAGCTCGTTGCCGGCGAATCCGACCAGCGCCGCGGCGGCCACCGCGACCAGGTTAGACACGTGCCGGGGGTGCATCAGGCGATTGATCGCCTCGTACCCGGCCAGGGCCGAGGACAGGGCAATGGCCAGCACGATCATGATTCCGGCGAGGTCCTCCGCACGGCCATACCCGTAGGTGTACCGGCGGGTCGGCGGGCGCCGGCCGACGACGAACGCGATCCCGAGCGGTACCGCGGTCAGCGCATCAGCCGCGTTATGCAGAGTGTCGCCGAGCAGCGCGACCGAGCCGGACACCGCCACGACCGCCGCCTGGATCAGTGCGGTGACGCCGAGCACTGCCAGCGAGATCCACAGCACCCGCATGCCCTCCGCGCTGGCTTCCAGGACCGCGTTGACCTGGTTGGCCGGCTCGTGGGAATGCGGGCGCAGCAGGTGCCGAACCTGGGCCGCCAGCCCTGGTCGTGGCCGGTCATCGTGCTCATGCCCGTGGCCGCGGCCGCTGTGGCCGGGTCCGCCGTTGCGGGAATGCCGGTCGCTCACGATCTCTAGCATGCCGGGCAAACCCTGTTGCCGCACCTCGACCACAGCGGCACGCATGCACCTGCGACGGCGTCGCGGCCCTCGCCGGCTTGCAGGCGAGTCCCGCATATCGTCCGCGCGGCATGCTGCCGGGCCTGCGGTACCGCAGATTGTGGCCGGGAATGAGCGGCGGCATGCAGCGTTGAAACAGCCCCAGCGTTGAAACAGCACTGCCGGCACAGCAGGATCAATGCACAAGAGAGATATAGCAGTACCGATACGCACACCGCGGAGGACACGATGGCCGATCTGAACTCCATGCTTGCGCGGACGGTGGCCGGTCACGGTGAGCGTCCGGCGATCCGCCTGGACGGCCTCGTCCTGTCCTACGCGCAGCTGCAAGACGCCGCAAGCCGCCTGACGTCCTTGCTGAAATCCCTTGGGGTATCGGCGGGCGATCGGGTGGCCGTCATGCTGCCCAACGTGCCGGCCTTGCCGATCATGTTCTTCGGCGCTCTGGGTGCCGGGGCGGTCGTGGTGCCGATGAACCCACTGCTCAAGAGCCGCGAGATCGCCTACTATCTCGGCGATTCGGGCGCGAAGGTCCTCTTCACCTGGCCTTCCGCGGCCGGCGAGGCGGCGAAGGGAGCCGCGGAGACCGGCGTGCAGGTCATCGAGGTGCCCGGGCCGGACCTTGCCGCGCTGCTGGCCGACCAGGTGGCGGCGGCGCAGATCGCGGCACCGGCGGGCGAGGACGACGCCGTGATCCTGTACACCTCCGGCACCACCGGCAAGCCCAAGGGCGCCGAACTGACCCACGCGAACCTGTACCGGAATGCCGAGCTGACCGCGCTCACGCTGCTGCACAACGGCCCCGGTGACGTGCTGATGGGCTGCCTGCCGCTCTTTCACGTTTTCGGGCTGACCTGCGCGCTGAACGCGGCCGTGTTCGCCGGCTGCAGCCTCACGCTGCTGCCCAGGTTTGACCCCGGCCAGGCCCTGCAGATCATCGGCCGGGACAAGGTGACGATCTTCGAGGGCGTGCCCACCATGTACGCAGCGATGCTGCACCATCCTGGCAGCGGGCAGGCGGACGTCTCGTCCCTGCGGCTGTGCGTCTCAGGGGGCGCGGCCCTGCCGGTGGAGATCCTGCGCGGGTTCGAGGAAACTTTCCAGTGCATGATCCTCGAGGGCTACGGGCTGTCGGAGACATCGCCGGTAGCGTCCTTCAACCACCCGGACAAAGTTCCGCAAGCCCGGCTCGATTGGCACGCCGGTCGCCGGTGTGCGCATGCGCGTGGTCGATGCCGACGGCACTGAGGTGCCGGCCGGCGAGGTCGGCGAGATCGTCATCGCCGGTCACAACATCATGAGGGGGTATTGGCGCATGCCGGAGGCCACCGCCGAGGCGATCACCGATGGCTGGTTCCGGACTGGTGACCTGGCCAGGGCCGACGAGGACGGCTACTTCTACATCGTGGACAGGAAGAAGGACATGATCATCCGCGGCGGGTTCAACGTCTACCCGCGCGAGGTTGAAGAGGTCCTATACGAGCACCCGGCCGTGGCGGCGGTTGCCGTCGTCGGGATCCCAAACGACGAACTCGGCGAGGAGATCGGCGCCGCCGTCGAACTCAAGCCGGACGAGACCGTCACGGCTGGGGAACTGATCGCATTCACCGGAGACCGGATAGCGCCGTACAAGTGCCCGCGGCATATCTGGATCGTGCCGGACCTGCCCAAGGGCCCGACCGGCAAGATCCTTCGGCGCGAGGTACGGCCGCCGCAGGACGCCCGGTGACCGCGGCGACGGAGCGCACCATCAATGTCGAGGGCCATCCGAAATCGTCCAGGAAACCCTGCGCTGGAGCGGTCGTGATCATAGGTCGATGCGCCCCTGGCCAGCGCGTAGCACAGCGACGAATCTCTCGACATCGCCCTGGGACAGTGATCGCCGCCACTCGCTGACGGTACCTCGCATGACGACGCCCGCGGAATGGGGCTCAACTGACGTCAGCACGACGTCGCTGGGCAGCGAGCCCAGGGACACGTGGTAGGCGGGCAGCCGCAACGTCAGACGACGGCTGCCGAGACGTAGGGCACGCGGCCGTAGCAGGACCGACCGTCCTTCGCCGGCCGCCTCGACTTCCACGCGCGCCCAGGGCGCCCTGCCTGCAAGACCGATGTGCGGGCTGCTGGCGTCGATGGCCAGGTCGAATCGGGGCCTCACTCTAGCCAGCCAACTCGACGCGAACGATGCCGGGATGTTGACTTCCCACAGCACGGGTGCAGCGACGAGCGTCGGTGACGCGCCGGGCCGGAGGTGAACGTTTCGGGCCTGGATTTCCATCCGCTCGAGCCGGCCACCTTCCCATTCGATATCGCGCGCAGCGATGCGAACCTCGCCGTACTGGCCCATCGACCGGGCGAGATCGGTACCGACGACCGAGATGTCATCGAGAACCATCGTCAGGTCGCGCCCCTTGACCCGGAACATTCTGGTCTTGTCGATCAGCCGGGCACGGACGGCGTCAAGGATCGCGCCGAAGGGGTCCCCGGGCAGCGTCTGGGCAGCGGGCATGCCCATCAATGCCCTTGCGGCTGCGGACAAGGAGAGAAGTTCCGTCCAGGTATGCTTCCACTCGTCCGTCCACCAGCGATCGGACGGCGTTGACGCCGCCATGGGCACATGCTGGCACATCGGCGATGCGCAGGCAACCGGTCACCGGGCTCAGGCACCGATTTCAGTTGGGGGTTGCGCATCGGCGGCGCGCGACTTGCAGCCGCGGTGGCGCTTCCGATCAGCCCGCCCCTGACCGCGCCCCGCATCGGCACGCCGCCATGAACCGCGGCCTGGGCCGGGCGCCGTCCCGGCCGCGACCTTCCGGCCACGGCGGCACGTGGCGGTCGGCTCGCAGCCGGGGACGGGAGATGTCCAGGCATCGGTCCAGGCCCGGGCCGCGGCGGGCCGCTTGCGCTGAGCCGTCCCAGGGCTCCTGCGTTGCGTTCAGCCGAGCCGGCGGAGCAGATCGTTGTACTGGTCCCAGAACGGGCTGGGCAGGTGGCTGCCGAAGGTACGGAGGTGCTCGGAGATGAGCGCGGCCTCCCGCTTCCATGTATCGGTGTCGACGGAGAGCAGGAGGTTGAGGTCGTCCTCATCAATGTCCAGTCCATCGGTATCGAGGGCACCCCGGGCCGGGACGCTGCCGATCGGGCTGACGACGGCCCGGGCGTCGCCGGAGAGCCGTTCGGTGATCCACTTGAGGACACGGCTGTTCTCGCCGAAGCCCGGCCACACGAACCTGCCGGACTCGTCCTTACGGAACCAGTTGACGAAGTAGATGCGCGGCAGTTTGGCGGCGTCCGCCGAACTGCCGATATCTAGCCAGTGGGCAAAGTAGTCACCCATGTTGTAGCCGCAAAATGGCAGCATCGCAAATGGGTCACGGCGCAGCTCCCCGACGTTTCCGTCGGCTGCCGCGGTCCGTTCTGAGGCTATGTTGGCGCCGAGGAATACGCCGTGCGCCCAGTCGAAGGACTCGGTGACCAGCGGAACGGCAGTCGCGCGGCGCCCGCCGAACAGGATCGCCGAAATCGGGACGCCCGCGGGATCGTCCCATTCGGGAGCGATGATCGGGCACTGGGAGGCGGGGGCGGTGAACCGGGAATTGGGGTGGGAGGAGGGTTCCGGCGAGCCGGGCGTCCAGTCGCGTCCCTTCCAGTCGGTCAGGTGGGCAGGCGGCGGATCGGTGAGGTCCTCCCACCACACGTCGCCGTTATCGGTGAGCGCGACATTTGTGAAGATGCTGTTGCCCCACAGCGTCGCGATCGCGTTGGCGTTCGTGACTTCACTAGTTCCGGGTGCGACGCCGAAGAATCCCGCCTCGGGATTGATGGCATATAGCCGGCCGTCGTCGCCGAATCGCATCCACGCGATATCGTCGCCTACGGTCTCAACCCGCCAACCAGGAATGGTGGGCTGGACCATAGCGAGATTGGTCTTCCCGCATGCGGAAGGGAAGGCCGCCGCCAGGTATTTCGCATCGCCGCCCGGCGGCGTGACCTTGAGGATGAGCATGTGCTCTGCCAGCCATCCCTCGTCGCGGGCCATCACCGATGCCACGCGCAGCGCGTAGCATTTCTTACCGAGCAGGGCGTTGCCGCCATAGCCGGAACCGTAGGACCATATCTCCCTCGTCTCGGGGAAGTGCGAGATGTATTTGGTCGTGCTGCACGGCCAAGGCACATCAGCCTGGCCAGCCTGCAGCGGAGCGCCGACGGAATGCACTGCGCGGACGAACGAGCCGTGTTCCTCGATAAGCCGCAGCGCGGGTGTCCCCATTCTCGTCATGATTCGCATCGATACCGCCACGTAGGGTGAGTCGGTTATCTCGACACCGAGCTGGGAGAAGTTGCTGTCCAGCGGCCCCATGCAGAACGGAACCACATACATGGTGCGGCCCCTCATGCAGCCATTGAAGAGACCGGCGAAAATCTTCCGCATCTCATCCGGGGCGATCCAGTTGTTCGTCGGGCCGGCGTCCTCTTGCTTCTCCGAGCAGATGAAGGTCCTGTCCTCGACACGCGCAACGTCGCCCGGATCGGAGGAACAATGGAAGCTGTTGGGCCGGAGCTGCGGGTTGAGCCGGCTGAAAAGTGCCCTGCTCGACCAGGAGATTGGTCAGCCGCTCCCATTCAGGATACGAGCCGTCGCACCACGCAATGTGATCAGGCTTGGTCAGCTCCGCGATTTCGCCCACCCATCTGGTCAGCTGGACGTCACTTGTCGGGACTCGGGCAGCTACGAGGGTCGGCCTGGTCATGATATGGCTCCTTACGATTTGACGGAATGAGAATGCAGATTAATCATTGTGCATTCAGGAAGTGAGAGCACATGCCGTTACATTCCCGCCAGATCTACGGCCGGCGCAGGGCCAAAGGTCCCGTTAGTGCGGGCTCCCGGTCACACGCACCTGCCGTGTCGAGAGCTTTCGTAATATGCGCGTCCGAATCCGAAACATACTCGCAACATATCTGTAACGCTCACTCGGTGAAATGCAGGCCACGTCCCGCCAGACGGTTTATGAGGTAGCCGCCTCACGATCGGTTTTATTCTAACATCGTAAGAATTCGGTGATCCCGTGGGCTGTTACTGAGCGGGCGGGGTGGTGAGGATCTGCCGCCAGCGCCGGTGCAGCGGGTAGAGGTAGATGTCCTTGACCGGCAGGGCGTGTTCATGGCGGCGGTCGAGCTTGCCCCTGCCCTTGGTCTGGCCAATGCGGGTCCAGTTGGCGGCGCGGTAGCTGGCGCCGGTGAACCGGCCGGCCTTGACGAAGGTCTCGGCCAGGACCGGGGCGTAGCCGTAGCGGGCCCGCCAGTCGGCGGGCAGCCGGCGGGTGACGGCGGCGAGCAGCGAGGAGGCGAGGTTGGGGACCGCCAGGTCGGGGCGGATGAGGAACCGGGCGTTGCCGCAGATCAGGTTCAGGTTGGCGCGGCGGGTGGCGGGGTCCCAGCCGATCCAGTCGTCGCGGGGGGCGCATTTCCAGGCGCTGGCGGCGAAGGCGAAGGCGGCGATCGGGCCGGCGGCGGGGGCGGCGGCGAGGTAGCGGATCTGGGCGCCGGCCAGCGGGGTGTAGCCGAGGTAGTGGTGGTCGCGGATGAGCTGGTTCCACTGCCGGGAGGCCTGGCGGCTGTCGACGACGCTGATGGTGACCGGGCCGAGATCGGCCAAGGTGGCGGCGGGGTGCGCCGGCAGCGGCAGGGCGAGCTGGCCGGGGTGCCCGTGCCGGGGGTGGCGTCCGTTGCCGTTGCCGTTGCGCGGCGGCGGCAGGGTGATCAGGCCGTCGGCGGCCATCCGGCCCAGGGCGACGCGGGCGGTCATGTCCTTGCGCCGCCCGCCGGGGGTCTGCCAGCCGAGCGCGTCGCAGATCGCGTCGGCGATCGCGCGGCGGGTCGGCAGCGTCGCCGCCAGGGAGCGGATCTCCTCCAGCTCGGCGAGGGTGAAGTCCCTGCCGCAGTAGCGGGCCGGGTACTGGCCGGGCGTGCCGGTCACGGTCACGGCGGCTGGTCCTTCCTGCCGTCTGGCTCGCCGGGCTGGCCGGTCAGGGTGATGTTCCAGGGCAGCAGGGCTTCCAGGGCCTGCCCAGCCGGCGGCTTGCCGCCGTTTGCGGCGCAGGCCTGCAGGTAGGCGTCCAGGTAGGCGCGGGGGTTGTGCCCGGTGATCCGGGCGGTGCCCAGGACGGTCCAGGCGTGGCCGGCCAGGTCAGCGGACCATTCCGCGCCGGAGCCGTTGTAGTTCTTGCGGCCCACGACCGGGGTGCGGATCGCCCGCTCGGCGGTGTTGTTATCCAGCGGCAGGTCCGGGAAGTCCCGGTGGCGCACCAGCCCGCCCCATTCGCGGTCCAAGGTGGCCAGCGCCTTCGCCGCGGCCGGGTGCAGCAGGTCCGGGCGGCGACCCTGAATACGGCGGTAGGCGTCGATCTCCTCCAGCGCCGCATCGAACGCGGCGGCCGCCCGGGCGTGCTCGCCAGTGCCCCCGGGGGCGGCGGCCAGGGCGCGGTGCGCGGCGTATAGTGCGGCGAACCGGCCGGTCCAGGCATCAGCCCAGCTGCCCAGCTCCTTGCGGTGGGCGTCGCCGGCCCGGATGAACCGCCGCCGGATATGGGCCCAGCACCAGAGGGAGGTGACGCCGTCCAGCTCGGAAAACGACCGGTACACCGAGTAGAAGTCCGAGCTGATGACCAGCGGCCTGCGGCCCTCCGGCAGCTGGCCGGCCTGCACGCCGTAATGGTCTTCGAGCACCTTCAGCGACCGCGACGCCGCGATCGTGTACACCACCGTGTCCGCGGCAGTGAACACCCACAGCCACCAGCGGCTGCCTCCGTTATCGGCGGGCTGGCCGAATACCCGCCACGACGTCTCGTCCACGTGCGCGTGCCCGGCGGCGGCGTTTCGCGCGGCGATCGCGGCCGCCAGCGGCGCAAGCAGCTCCTCCAGCCGCCGGGCCACCCCGGCCAGCGTGCCCGGCGCCACCTCCAGGCCCTGCATCGCCAGCATCGCGATCACCCGGTTGAACGGCAGCCCGAGCGCGTACTTGGCGACAAGCAGGTTCACGCAGAACTCCGTCGTGAACAGGCCCCTGGGAATCAGCGTCGCCGGGCCGGGCGCGGTCCGCACCGCCGGCACCGGGCACTGGCAGCACCGGGCGTACTTGCGCCGCCGGTGCACCACCCGCCACACCCGGACCCGCCACGATACCTGCTCGCTGGCATCCTCCCCGAACAGCTCATAGGCCCGGCCGCACCGCGGGCAGCGCCGCTCGCCCTCCGGAATGTCATGGACCTGCTCCTCGGTCTCCAGGTGCTCATGCCGGCGCCGCCCATGCCCGGCCGATCCCGGCCGCTGACCCCGGCGCCGCCCGCCCGCAGCGCCGCCATCCCCTGCCGGGGCGTCATCCCCGCCGCCGGCGTCGGCGGCTTGCCCGCCCGCCTGCCGCTTACCGGCGCCGTCTTTCTCGCTGGAGGTGCCGAACAGCATCCGGCTCAGCGTCACCACCCGCTGCTTCAGCGCGGCCAGCTGCTCCTGCTGCGCGGCCACCGTCGCGGCCAGCGTGGCGTTCTCCGCCTCCAGCCGCACGTTCTCCCCGGCCAGCCGCGTGTTCTGTGCCTCCAGCAGCTCCGCCCGCTCACGCCAGAACGCCGCCTCATCAGCGGGCCGGGAACAAGTACGCGCAGCCATCACGCCAAGGCTGCACCACCACCAGTCCCTGTGTCCAGCACCGCCGCACCCGCCCCGCCAGCGTGTCGCCTGCGCCGGCCAGCCACGCTCAGCCCACCGGAATCACCGAATACTTACCTAACATCAATAGCCTCAATTATAACGCGGGGGCCTGCCTCGACCTCGGCCTCCGGCCCGGTGAAACCCAGCAGATGATCATCGGCGTGCCTGGAGGAGCGAAGCCTCCGGTACCCGGGGTCATGCGGATCGCCCGCAGGCAGGCTGCGCTGCTGCCGGAGCAGTTCCCGGGCTTGCGCCCGGTCCCCGCTCCTGCGCGCCCGTACCAGTTTGCGGGTGACCCTGACATAGTCAGGGTCCGGTTTCCGGGTTATCCCCCGGGCCGGCAGCGCTGCGTGCCGCTAACGGCAGGCTGCGGCAGCTGCTGGAAGCCAACGTCGAGGCGGTTGGCAACCTGCTACGAGCACGCGTGGTTGTGGGTAACGGTATGAGCAGCTCCGCTGACAACCGTGATGGTAAACGTTCAGGTCCTTGGGCTTGCTGCTGCGGTGCGTGATCGACGGTTACGTTTTGGCGGCGGGCGTGGTGTTGCCGTGGTGGCTGAGCGTGGTTTCGGGGATGATCCGGGGCTGTGACCGATGTGCCGCCCGAGGATCCGCGTGATGCGCTGATCCGGGAGCAGGCGGAGCGGATTTCGGTGCTGGAGGCGGTGGTCGCTGACCTGCGGGAGCAGCTGGCGTAAACAATCAGCCCATGCACGCGTGGTGATGGGTAGCGGGGGCTGCGATTGCCCGGTTACGGGGAGAATGCTTGGCGCGGGCGGTCGCCAGGGCCTGCCGAGCATGAGGTCGTGCAGGACGTCCATGGCGTGCTTGCCGTGCTTGCGTGCGGTGTCGATGTAACTGCGGATGTCGAGCCGGTCCTGGGTGACGTCGTCGCTGGTCAGGCGGCCGGAGATCTTCTGCTGGGTTTTCAGCGGGCGGACGCCGCGCTCACTGATGTTGTTCGTGGGCCACACGCTGGTGTCCTCGGTGAACAGCAGCACGTCGCTGCGGCGGTCGCGGCAAAATTCGAGCAGCTCGCGGCCTGGCTTCTGCTTCGTGCTGTTCTTCGGGCCGGGGACGCGGGGCACGCTGGCCAGGCCCGCGAGGACGGCGTGCCGGAACTCGTGCTCCAGCGGTTTCCGCGCATCGGCGGGGATGGCGTCCAGGCCCTGCTCGCGGGTGGCGTGCCAGGCACAGATCAGGCCGCGCAGCGCCCGCTGCGCCTGCACCGGCCAGACCGCGCCCGGGTAGCTCTCGGCACAGTCCTCGTAGTCCCTGAGCAGGTGAGACAGGCACGCCTGGTTCCCGGCGATGTGCTCCCACCGGGGGTGGAAGTAGTTCTGGTACCGGTCGGAGACCACGATCCCGGCGAATTCCGGCAGGATCCCGGCGTCCTGCATCGAGTCCAGGCTCCGGGCACCCAGCCAGAACGCGGAGTACCGCTCGGTGAAGGCGCCGTGGACGTATTTCTTCTCCCCGGCCTGCCCAGACCGCAGCGTCGTCTCGTCGAACCCCGCCACGCCCGCGGCGGTGATCAGGGCGCGGATCAGCGCCACCACCTCCGCGGCCAGGGACGCCGCCTTCGCCAGGCACGAGTGGATGAACCCCTCTGACACGGCGGCGCCGGCCACGTCGGCGATCAGCTGCCGGCACCGCTCCACCGGAACGTGCTGAAAAACCACCAGGTACACGGCCAGCGCCCGGAGCCTGGGGCCGATCGACAGCGCGGAATCCGGCACGCCCGCCGGGCGCGGCGCGACGTGCGCCTTCCCGCAGGCGCACCTCCCGCCGTGCAGGTCGTGCTGCACCCGCTCCGCCGCCGCGGCCGGGATCTCCTCCTGCTGAAACGAGCGGGTAACCCCCAGGTCAGCGGCCTCCGAAAGATCAAGGCCGCAGGAGCAGGCACCCTCCGGATAGTGGTCCTCGGTCCGGTCCGGGACCTCCCAGCTCATGGACGCCCCCGGGCTGCCCGGCTGCTTCCCCCGCTTCCGCTTCTTCGCCTCCGCCCGCTCCGCGGCCCGCCGCTGCTTCCGGGGCGGCTTCTTCCCGGGCAGGTCATCCGAGCTCGGCGGCATCGAGGAGTTCCCGCTGTTCCGCGACCCCGACCGCTCCGCCGCGGCCAGCTGCTCCCGCAGGTCAGCGACCACCGCCTCCAGCACCGAAATCCGCTCCGCCTGCTCCCGGATCAGCGCATCACGCGGATCCTCGGGCGGCACATCGGTCACAGCCCCGGATCATCCCCGAAACCACGCTCAGCCACCACGGCAACACCACGCCCGCCGCCAAAACGTAACCGTCGATCACGCACCGCAGCAGCAAGCCCAAGCCCTGTCTTTTCACCGAGCCGTGTGGGCTGACTGGCGCGCCTGAATGGAAAAGTGCTCCTGAACTGGGACGATTAGGGGTGTTTGGGTCCTTATCGCGCCGGGTTCGAGGAGCACTTTCTACGTGAACGGTACAGGGTGGTCGCGGGGTCTGGAAGTCACTGGCGGCGGTACGGGGATCGTGTCGCATGCGGGCCTGGTTCTGCTGCGGCAGCTGGCGGACCGGACGGGGCTGACGGCGGGGCTGTCGCGGGCGCTGCCGTCGCCGCTGTGGGGGCATGACCGGGGCCGGGTCGTCAGCGATCTGGCGTGCGCGATCGCGGACGGCGCCCGGGTGATCAGTGATTTCCGGGTGATGGGCGATCAGCGGGAGCTGTTCGGCCTGGTGGCGTCGGTGCCGACGGCGTGGCGGGCGCTGAAGGAGATCGCCGGCGCCGGCGACCGCGCGCAGCGCAAGCTCGCCGCCGCGGTGAACAAGGCGCGGCGGCACGCGTGGGCGCAGGCCGGCACGCTGCCGCCGGTGCGGGTCGCGGACAAGACGCTGGAGGGGGTGACGTGTATCCGGCTGGACGCGACCGTGGTGCCCGCGCACTCGGATAAGGAGCTGGCGGAGCCCAATTTCAAGGGATTCGGCCATCACCCGCTGGTCGCCGAATGCGACAACGTGCGGGAGCCGCTGGCGTGGATGCTGCGCCCCGGCTCGGCCGGGTCGAATACCGCCGCTGATCACCTGCAGATCCTGGGCGAGGCGATCGCCGCGCTGCCGCCGGCGTTCCGCCGGAAGCTGATGATCACCTGCGACGGGGCCGGCGCCAGCCACGCCCTGATCAGGGAGCTGGACAAGCTGGCGGCCCGCCCCGGGTACCAGGTGATCTACTCCGTGGGCTGGGAGCTGGGCAAGCGGGAAAAGGCCGCGCTGGCCCAGGTCCCCGAGGACGCCTGGGAAGCCGCCGTGGACGCGCACGGGAAAGTCCGCGAGCGCCGCGCGGACGATGCCTGCGGTAATCTCCGGTGCGCGCACCGGGCCTGCTGGATCGAGGAAGCCCACGTCATCGAGCTGACCGGGCTGCTGCGCGAAGGGCCGGCCGGGGACCAGCTCAAGGGCTGGCCCAAGGCGATGCGGATCTTCGCCCGCCGGGAACGCCCGCACCCGGGCGCGCAGCTGACCCTGTTCGAGGCAGAGGACGGCTGGCGGTACTGCCTGTGGGTAACGAACCGGCCCGCCACCACGCGTGGCTGGCTGGGCCAGTGCGCCTACATCGACGCGGCGCACCGGGTCCACGCCCGGGTGGAGGACGTGATCCGCACCGGCAAGGACACCGGGCTGGGCCATTTCCCGTCGCATGACTACAAGGTCAACCAGGCGTGGCTGACCGCCTCCATGATCGCCTGCATCCTGCTGGCCTGGCTGAAGCTGCTGGCCCTGGACCGCGACCTGGCGAAAGCCGAGCCGAAAACGCTCCGCTACCGGATCCTGCACGCCGCCGGCCGCCTCGTGCACGGCGGGCGGCGAAGATGCCTGAAAATCGCCGCGACCTGGCCCTGGGCCGACGCCATAACCGCCGCCTGGCAGCGCATCCAGGCGATCCCGCAAGGCCCCTGACCAGTGCTAACCCATCCCTGCGAGCAAGGAAGGAGAACCCGGGGCCGTGGAACCCCGGCCACCCGGCCCGCCAGCCGGGCCACCGTCATACACCGAAGCTAAAATCCCAGCCCAGAACACGGTCCGCACGCCGCTCAGCGGCAGCCATCAACCCCGATGAAAGATCAGGGCAAGGACCTGAACGTTTACCCGTGATGGTCCCTGCATTGCACGTGTAATTATTCGTCACCGTGATGTAGGCAACTGGCGCAATTGCTCCAAAGTCCCCGGTGCCGATCGCGTTCCCGCCATCGGGAAAGGCTTTACCAGGGTGGAGGTCATGGATGTGGTTGCCGCTGATGGTTGTGTTGTGCACGGCACCATTAGGGCGTGTTTAAGAAGTGAGGGGCCGGAGCCATTCGCCGATGGCGGCGATGTGGAGGGTTGCCTCGTAGCGGACGGCGAGCTTGTCGTAGCGGGTGGCGACGGCGCGGTTGCGCTTGAGGCGGTTGATGCCGCACTCCACGGCGTGGCGCTGCTTGTACTGCTCGGGGTCGAAGGCGGGCGGCCTGCCTCCTGAGCTGCCCTTCTTCTTCCGGTTGGCGGCCTGGTCGGCTTTTTCGGGGATGGTGCAGCGGATGCCGCGGCGGCGGAGCCAAGCGCGGTTGGCGCGGGAGCCGTAGGCCTTGTCCGCCAGGACCCGGTCCGGGCGGGTGCGGGGCCGGCCGCTGGCGGGGCGGGCGACGCGGATGGCGTCCAGCACGACGGTGAACTGGGGGCTGTCGTGACGGTGGCCGGCGGTGACGATGACCGCGAGGGGCTTCTGGCCCTGCTCGCAGGCCAGGTGGAACTTGCTGGTCAGACCACCGCGGGACCGTCCCAGGGCGTGGCCGGCGGGTTCGGGGGCGCCCGTCCCGCCAGGCGGCTCCTTCTGCGCCGCCGGGTCCTTCCTGGCCCCGGCCGCATGCTGGTGCGCCCGCGCGGTGCCCGAGTCCACCGAGACGTCCCAGGTCACGTGGCCGGCCGCGTCGGCCAGGGCCTGCAGCGCCGCGAGGATCTTCCGCCAGGTGCCGTCGCGCTGCCAGCAGCGGAACAGCCCGTACACCGACTGCCAGGGGCCATAGCACGGCGGGACGTCCCGCCACGGGGCGCCGGCCGGATCCGCCAGCGGATCCCGTCGATGAGCTGCCGCCTGGCCCACTTCGGCGGGCGCCCTGCCTTCTTCCCCGCCGGCAGCAGGGGCTCCAGCACGCTCCACTCGCAATTGGCCAGGTCATGACGCCCGGCCGCAGGTACGGTAGGCACGAGGCCTCCGGTATGAGCATGTCTTCTTGGTCGTTGACACGCATACCGGAGGCCTTGCTACGTCACAGCAAAAGCCCCCACACTGACACCATTTCGTAACCCACGCCCCACCCACCACTTTTTAAACACGCCCTAGCCCTGTCTTTTCACCGAGCCGTGTGGGCTGACTGGCGCGCCTGAATGGAAAAGTGCTCCTGAACTGGGACGATTAGGGGTGTTTGGGTCCTTATCGCGCCGGGTTCGAGGAGCACTTTCTACGTGAACGGTACAGGGTGGTCGCGGGGTCTGGAAGTCACTGGCGGCGGTACGGGGATCGTGTCGCATGCGGGCCTGGTTCTGCTGCGGCAGCTGGCGGACCGGACGGGGCTGACGGCGGGGCTGTCGCGGGCGCTGCCGTCGCCGCTGTGGGGGCATGACCGGGGCCGGGTCGTCAGCGATCTGGCGTGCGCGATCGCGGACGGCGCCCGGGTGATCAGTGATTTCCGGGTGATGGGCGATCAGCGGGAGCTGTTCGGCCTGGTGGCGTCGGTGCCGACGGCGTGGCGGGCGCTGAAGGAGATCGCCGGCGCCGGCGACCGCGCGCAGCGCAAGCTCGCCGCCGCGGTGAACAAGGCGCGGCGGCACGCGTGGGCGCAGGCCGGCACGCTGCCGCCGGTGCGGGTCGCGGACAAGACGCTGGAGGGGGTGACGTGTATCCGGCTGGACGCGACCGTGGTGCCCGCGCACTCGGATAAGGAGCTGGCGGAGCCCAATTTCAAGGGATTCGGCCATCACCCGCTGGTCGCCGAATGCGACAACGTGCGGGAGCCGCTGGCGTGGATGCTGCGCCCCGGCTCGGCCGGGTCGAATACCGCCGCTGATCACCTGCAGATCCTGGGCGAGGCGATCGCCGCGCTGCCGCCGGCGTTCCGCCGGAAGCTGATGATCACCTGCGACGGGGCCGGCGCCAGCCACGCCCTGATCAGGGAGCTGGACAAGCTGGCGGCCCGCCCCGGGTACCAGGTGATCTACTCCGTGGGCTGGGAGCTGGGCAAGCGGGAAAAGGCCGCGCTGGCCCAGGTCCCCGAGGACGCCTGGGAAGCCGCCGTGGACGCGCACGGGAAAGTCCGCGAGCGCCGCGCGGACGATGCCTGCGGTAATCTCCGGTGCGCGCACCGGGCCTGCTGGATCGAGGAAGCCCACGTCATCGAGCTGACCAGGCTGCTGCGCGAAGGGCCGGCCGGGGACCAGCTCAAGGGCTGGCCCAAGGCGATGCGGATCTTCGCCCGCCGGGAACGCCCGCACCCGGGCGCGCAGCTGACCCTGTTCGAGGCAGAGGACGGCTGGCGGTACTGCCTGTGGGTAACGAACCGGCCCGCCACCACGCGTGGCTGGCTGGGCCAGTGCGCCTACATCGACGCGGCGCACCGGGTCCACGCCCGGGTGGAGGACGTGATCCGCACCGGCAAGGACACCGGGCTGGGCCATTTCCCGTCGCATGACTACAAGGTCAACCAGGCGTGGCTGACCGCCTCCATGATCGCCTGCATCCTGCTGGCCTGGCTGAAGCTGCTGGCCCTGGACCGCGACCTGGCGAAAGCCGAGCCGAAAACGCTCCGCTACCGGATCCTGCACGCCGCCGGCCGCCTCGTGCACGGCGGGCGGCGAAGATGCCTGAAAATCGCCGCGACCTGGCCCTGGGCCGACGCCATAACCGCCGCCTGGCAGCGCATCCAGGCGATCCCGCAAGGCCCCTGACCAGTGCTAACCCATCCCTGCGAGCAAGGAAGGAGAACCCGGGGCCGTGGAACCCCGGCCACCCGGCCCGCCAGCCGGGCCACCGTCATACACCGAAGCTAAAATCCCAGCCCAGAACACGGTCCGCACGCCGCTCAGCGGCAGCCATCAACCCCGATGAAAGATCAGGGCTAGTGCCGTTGTCATAGTAGCCGGTACGTATGCCGAACGGTGAGCCGTAGAAGTTGTTGTTTCGAATTGTCAGGTTATAGATGGGGTAGTTGCCAACGGCGAGCTGCATCCCGTCGCCATTGTTGCCGCCACGAACCGTGTTGTCCGCATAGAGCTTGGCGCGGCGGCTCGCTGCCGTCCGTGCTGCGATGAACCAATCGATTCTGCGAGCAGGGATTCGTCAAAGTCGCGGGCGGTGTTCAGCCTGGTGAGAGTCCTGTCAGGTCGAGGAATTGCAGAGCGTGGCGGGGATCTTGTGCGCAGTGGCGGGTTTCGGCGGTGTAGCTGGTTACTCCGTGTATGCGGAAAAGGGTGATGACGAGGTTGGTGAGGGCGGACCAGATCTGGGGTGCGTTTCCCGTGCGGATGAGTGATTTGTCTTCTTTCCAGATCACGTCGCGTAGCCAGTGCGCGTGCTCAACCCGCCAGTGCCCGCGGACGTGGGCGAGCAGGTCTTCGGGGGTGGTTTCTTCCGCGCCGAGGCTGGTCATGTAGAGGACGGCCTCGGCCCGGGTCAGCCACTGGCCTTTCTTCTTGTACGTGGTGTAGCGCTCGATGAGGACGGCCTGGCGCGCGTCCTCGAAGCCGGTGCCCTCGGGGGCGGGCAGGACGCGGATGGTGCGGGTCTCGATGCGGCTGCGGCTGATCTCGCTGGTGGCGGCGGCGGCCGGGGTCGTTTCCCAGGGCAGGGCGTTCAGCTGCGCGTTCAGGCCGGGCTGGTTGCCGAGAACTGGCCACAGGTAGTGCGCCTTCTTCGCCTTGCGCAGGAACAGGGCGTTGTCCCTGTTCGCCTGCATGGCGTCCGCCGTGATCAGGGCATCGTCCAGGGGCAGGGGCGCCAGCAGCGGCTTGAAGTGGCTGATCTCGTTGGCCTTGCCTGATTTCGCGACCTTGTCCTGGGCGATGACCAGGCCGGGGACGTGGGTGACGGCGGCGAGCAGGTGCACCTTCTTCTTCCCGCCGGCCTTGGCGCCCTTGCGTTCCTTCCCGTCCACGGCGACCGCGCGGCGGGCGGGCACGTGCCCGGGATCGCCGGTCACGGCCGCGTCCAGCCAGGGGTGGAGCGGGTGCGGGCGGAACCAGCCGTCGCCGCGTTCCTCGCGGAAGCTGGCCGCGGCCGGCGGTTTCCGCTTCCTTTTCTTCCGCTTCTCTTCCCTCGCGCGCTGCTCGTCCGCGCGGTGCGCGGCATACGCGGCCGGGATCGCGGGATCGAGCGCGGCGGCGGCCACGCACGCGGACAGCGCGGCCTCGAGCTCGTCCGCGTCCAGCAGCTTCCCGAGCCGGTCCAGCATGGAAGCGGACGGCGCCACCCGCAGCCCGGTCCGCGGGCTGACGCGGCAGCCGTGCGCGGCCAGCACCTCCTGGTCCCAGCCCGCCGCCGCCTGCGCGACCGCCAGCGGCCCGCCGCGCGCGGACGCCACGCCCGCGACCACCACCGAGACCAGCGACGGCAGCGGATGCCGCTTCCCCCGCGGCTTCCGCGTATCGGTCAGCCGCCCCTCCAGCGCCGCCCGTACGGACACCGGGTCAGGCACTGTCCCGGCAGGCAGGTGGCGGCGGATGCAGCCGGCAAGCCATGATGAAGACACGGGCGCGGTCAAGGCAGTCCCCGGGTGACGGTTTAACGGCGTGAGAACCTGAATCATCACCCGCGGCGGCCTGGCCGCGCCCCCGCTTCAGGCACATCCGCGCCATACGCACCACGCGCCCGCAGCCCCGACCGCTGATCACGCAACGTAACGACTACCCTCGTAGCAGAACCCCCGGAACCCCGCTGACGGGCCACCCCAAGCCCATCCCATTAGTCACGCGCTGTTACGCCGACTTTGACGAATCCCTGATTCTGCGAGGGCGGTGGCCGGACCTCCCGGTCATTCTCGTGGGCGCCCGGCGCAGGCCCTGAGGGCAGCGGCAGCTGGTAGAACAGGCTCGGGACAACCAGGAGGTACAGTTCCTGTTCCTCGAGGGTTCCCAGGACGAGACCCTAGCCGAGCGTCACCCCGCTGCGGAGTACAGAAGCCCCAGCAAGCACCGGGCCCGGGTACGCCAGCCGCTGGATGACTTCCCGTACACCGTGGAGCGTGCCACCGTCGGCGGGCGCGATGCGCCCGGAGATGATGTCGCGCCGGTAGAGCGGGTAGATATGCGCGAGTTCGGGCAGCAGGCGCGCCCATCGCGGCGGGCCTGGCGAGTGCGGCCGGAGACGGTACAGCGCCTCGGTCAGCCCGGCATGGACCCAGGTGACGCCCATCGGTTCCAGGGCGGCGCTGTCATCCCTACGGCGCTCCCTGTACAGCGACTTTGCATCGCGGGCCCCGACCTGGCGCAGGTAGCGCCGCGCTGACAGTGTGTACCGTGGCGGGCCGGCCTCGGTAAACAGCGTCACGACGGTCACCTGGGTGCGGCTGGCGGCGTGATTGGACCCGGCTTGCGGGCGGTGCGCGCCCAGCCGCGCCCTGGCCTCGGGCGGGTGCGCGGTGTGCAACGCTTCCCGGACATGGAGCGGCCGGGGCGGATGGCGGTCTGTGCCGCGGGCCGGGGCCGTGGGATGATCGTAGCTGTGGGACCTGCCGAGGGATCGGATTCCGCAGCCGGGGGCGGGGCTGACCGTGTTGCGGGCGGGGTGGTGTCCCGTCCGGTGCTGTTTGAGCGGCTCGGGGCGGCGTCGCGGGTGACCGTGGTGTCGGCGCCGCCGGGCAGCGGCAAGACGCTGCTGCTGGCTCAAGGGTCGCTGGAGGCAGCGGAGCGGTATTTGAGCCTGGCGGAGCGGGGATCGGCGTCGGTGCCGGAAGCCCGGCGCGGGCAGCTGCGGCTGCTGCTCGCCGTTGTCGGCCTGCTGCTGGCCCGCCAGCGGGGGAACCTGCCCGCCGTGACAGAGGATGCGGAGCGGCTGCCGGCCATGGCCGAGGCTGCGGATGCGGCGCTGCCCGGCCTCGGCGAGGACCTGCGCGCGCTGGCACTGATCAGCCTCGGCAGCACCGAGTACTGGACGGCCAGGTTCGAGGACGCAGAGCGCGACCTGGAACGCGGCGTCGCGCTGGCCCGCCGGATCGGGCGGCCCTATCTCGAGTTCACCGGCCTGGCCTACCAGGCGGCGGCCGAGGTCTACCAGTCGTTCACGCGGGCTGCCGAGCGCGGCAGGCAGGCGGTAGAGCTGGCCCAGCGGCACGGCTGGACCGACGACCAGGCCTTCGGCGTCGCCTGCATGGTACTCGGAACCGTGCTGACGCGGCGGGGACAGCCGGACGAGGCCGAGCTCTGGGTCCAGCGCGCCGAACGCACCCTCACAGCCGAGGCGGCCCAGCCCGCCATGTCTGCGGGGATCCGCTACGTCCGCGGGATGCTTGACCAGGCGCGAAACCGTGACGCTGAGGCGCTGGCCGCCTTCCAGGCCGCCGAGCCGCTGGCCCGGCGGCTCGCCCCCCCGCACTACCTCATCCCCCGGATACGGGCAACGCTGCTGCAGGCCCTGGTACGCCTCGGCCAGACCGAGCGCGCAGGGCAGTTCCTGGCCGGACTCGGCGAGCAGGAGCGCGAGCACGGGGAGATCCGTATCGCCGCCGCCGCGCTGCGGCTCGCCCAGGGCGACCCCCGTGCCGCAACCGCCGAACTCGCCCCGGTCCTGGACGGCTCCGCTCCCGTAGTCTGGCGAACATGGCTCTGGCTGGCTCAGGCTTACATGCTGGAGGCGATCGCCAGGGACGCGCTCAGTGACCAGGTCGCCGCCGAAAGCGCCCTCGAAAGCGCACTCGACCTGGCCGAACCCAACGGCGACCTGACGCCGTTCCTGCTGTATCCCGCGCCGGGCCTGCTCGGGCGCCACGCCCGGCACCGCACCGCCCACGCCGCCCTGATCGCGGAGATCCAGAGCCTGCTCGCCGGAACCCAGCCCGCGCCGCCGCCCGCCGGACCGCCGCCGGTGCACGAGCCGCTGAGCGAGAGCGAGCTGCGCGTGCTGCGCTACCTGCCGACCAACCTGACCGCACCGGAAATCGCCGGCGAACTGTCCGTCTCCCGCAACACCGTCAAGACCCACATGCGCAACCTCTACGCCAAGCTCGGCACGCACCGCCGGGCCGAGGCCGTCGAGCGCGCCCGCGCCCTGGGCCTGCTCGCACCCTCGGGCGCAGGCCGGACGAGCAGCCAGGCCCGCACCGCCGCGAATTTCACTCAACCGCGGATCACCACAGCCGGGTAACCGGCGCTGAGGACGTCGCCAAGCAGTCCCTCCGCGTAGCCGGCGGCAATACCGACCACTATCGCCAGGCCCTCGCCGATTGCGGCCGCGACCGCCGCCACTTCCAAGCTGAGCCTCGATCCACCGACCCATTCTGGTAGATCGTTTTCGCTTCGATTCCTGCGCGAGGAGTTTTCCGGGGTGAATCGGGGCGCGGGTGTCCTGCCGCTCGCCTTGCCTGCGGCTTGTCCGGGGTTCCTGGCTGGGGGCCGGGGTTCGGGTGGCCGTTGCGGCCGTCGGGGTGCGGACCGGTCGGGGCTGGTCAGGCCGCTGCGGCGGGCGGGCCGCAGGCGGTGGCGAGCAGGTTGCGCCATTCCTGCTCGCGGTGCCAGCCTTCGGGCAGGTGCAGCGTGAGGTGGCCGCGTCCGTGCCGGGCGGTGCGGCCGGCGACGGCGATCAGGTCTCGGCGGATGGTCGCGGCCCGGGCCTTCGCGAAGGGCAGGGATGCCAGGGCGCCGGCGGCGCGGACCAGGTTGTGCGCCATGGCCGCGATCGCCAGCCACGCGGCGTTCGCGGCGAACTTCCCCGATGGCAGGTGAGCCAGCGGCCCGCTGGTGACGTCGGCGAATACCTGCTCCACGACCGCGTGGTCACGGTGCTGCCCCTCGGCCTGGACGAGCTCGAACGGGGATCGGTGAACACCGCGTGGTACCGCCAGACCGGGAACAGCTCGTCCTGCCCGGCGGCCGCCTTCTTGTTCAGGTCCCGGACCCGGCGGACGACCAGCCTGGCGGTGACCGCCTGGCCCTTCTTCGACGCGAACGCCGTGTAAGGGACTTCGGCGACCTCGGCGTCTGAGATCCAGGCGTCCAGCTGGTCGTCCCAGACCGCGCGCGGGTACTTGATGGCGGTCCAGGCGTCGCCGGGGATGGCGGCGATCGCGGCGCGGATGCTCGTATTCATGGGGACGGTGACGGAGAACCGGGCGCGCTGGGCGCGGACCGCGCCGATCACCGCGGCGTTGTAATAGGCCGAGTCCATCCGGACCACGATCGTCCCGGTGCACCCGCAGTCCCGGGCAGTGCCGATGGCGCGGGCGGCCAGGCTGGCCGCGCCCCGCGCGGAGGCGGCGCTGCCGCCGCGCAGCCTGGTCGCGGCGATCACCGGCGCCGACAGCGGCGTGCTGACCACCGCGGCCAGCGCGTTCAGGCCCCGGACCAGCAGCGACTTGCCCTGGATTTTGGTGTGGCCGAACTTCGCCCCTGCTTCTTGTGCCCGTAGACCCGTTTCTGCATCGAGTCGATGTCAATGAACGCCAGGGTGCCCGCGCCGGGCAGCAGCGGCGCCTGCCCGGCCAGCGCGATCAGGAACTCCCGGCCCGCCTTGTCCAGCTGGCTGACGTTTCCCCAGGTATAGCAGCGCAGGTGCGAGCCCAGCGTGGACGGTGCCCGGATGCCGCCGAACAGTGTGCCCATCGCGCCGTGCCGCAGCAGGTCCATGTCATCGATCGAATCGGCGCCCGCGGCCATCCCGGCGGCCAGGCACGCGACCTTCAGGTGCGCGTTGACCCCGCAGTCCCCGCCCGGCCGGACGTGCTCCGCCACCAGGCCGGCGAGCCCGGCGCGCTCAGCGAGGGCCATCACCGGGACCAGGCCGGAGTGCGACACGAGATTAGGGTCGTCGAACGATGCGTGCGTCTTCGCCAGGCTATGCAACAATCGCACTTGCAGGGTG
>CAWDTK010000022.1:0-111049 GCA_963805255.1 uncultured Actinomycetes bacterium | reverse complement strand
GGACGCCACTGAACAACCCGGATCGGGCGGACGGCCTGGTGGCCGGCTGGCCGGGCTCCGGTGCCCGCAACCTTCCGCTGGCCCGCCGCGCGGCGGGCCGGGCGGCTGCGGCGCGGCAGCAGAAACCGCGGAGGGGGCCGCAGGGGCTGCCGCCAGGGCGGGCCGGGGTGTGCTGGCTGGTCAGGTCAGCACCCACGCCCCGCCGGAGCGGGTCAGGCCGTGCCGCAGCAGGGTGCGCAGGTTGAGTGCGGCGCACCGGTTGTGCAGCCAGGCGTCGTTTTTGGCGGTGCCGATGTAGCGGAGCTTGACCCGGCGGCCGTTCTGGGTGGCGGTCCAGGCGATGACCCGCTCGATCATTGACCGGGTGGGGTAGGCCTGCCTGAATTCCGCCGTCCGGGACTGGGCGCGGGCGGCGCGCAGCAGGCCCTCGTGCGGGTGGATGGTCATGGAGCGGCCATCCCTGGCGGTGGTGCACCGCTCGCGCAGCGGGCAGCCCGCGCACGCGGCGCCGAAGGTCACGGTCCGGGCGGGGCTCATCGGCCGGGTGATCCCGGCCGGGCAGGTGACCGTGCCGTCGTCCTCGCTGATGGTGAAGTCGTCGAGGGTGAACCCGCCGGGCACGGCCGGCCGCAGCGGCTTCGGCTTGATGACGGTGTCATGCCCGGCGTCGCGGTAGGCGGCGCGGGCCTCCCCGCTGCCGTAGGCGGAATCGCCGTAAACCTCCAGGTCATCCGCCCGGCCTTGCTCACCCGTGCCCTCCCGCTCCGGTTCCGGCTGAGGCTCAGGTCCCGGTTCCGGATGCGCTTCAGGCTCCGGCCCGGCGGCCGTGCCCGGCCCCGGCTGCGCCGCCGCAGGGCCGGCATCCGCGCCCTGCCCGGCGCTGGCAGCGTCATCCCCGCCGTCACCGGCGCTCGCACTGTCACCATGAAACCGGTCGCGGCAGGCCATCTTGACGCCGTTCTCCGCGTCCGTGCTGCCCGGCCCGGCGGCCATCGTCATCTCGCAGTCGGTGATCAGCCCAGACTCCGGCTCGGCGGCCACATGCCCCCGGAACCCGTCGCGCCGCTTGGACTTGCACTTGCGGGTGTGCCGGGCCTCGCGGTCCACCGTCGAGATCACCCGGTCCGGGGCGACCTTCCGGGCGATCCGCCACCGCCCGTCCGTCCCGTCCGACCCCCCAGCCGGCTCCACGTCCTGCCCCGCCACCAGCGCCAGCAGGCCCAGCGCGTCCGCCGCGGCGGCGTCCCGCTCCGGCGCGCCCTCCCCGGTGAGCTCCGCCAGCACCGCCAGCGCGTCATTCACCAGATCCGATACCAGCTGCTCCTTGGCAGCCGGGTCGTCCCAGTCGATGTCAGGCTTGCCCGGCCTGGAGTAGTCCAGCTGGCACACGCCGACGATCACCGCGGCGGCACCGGGCACCACCCGCGCCACTTTCCGCATCGCGGCCATCAGCTGGCACACAGTATCCATCGTGGCCACCGCGTCGTCGAAAACCGTCGAGTCCACGCACCGCTTCCGCCGGCCCCGCAGCAGCCCCGTCTCCGCGATCACCGCCGCCATCGCGTCGAACACCCGGTCCGGGCGCTTCGACTTCGCGATGCGCTTGCGCCAGTACACCAGCGCCGACGGGTCGAAGCTCATCTGCAGCAGCGACCGGCCGCAGGCCACCTTCCACCGGATGTCGAACTTCAGCGCGTCCGCGGTCTGGGTGTCCGACAGGTCATACAGCTCCTTGAGCACTAGCACCGACCCGACCAGGTCCGCCGGCAGCGACGGGCGCCCGGTCCGCGACGGGAACAAGTCCGCGGTGAAGCTGTCGGGGAACAGCTCGGTGCGGTGCTCGGCCAGGAACGCGAACACGCTGCCCGGCGGCACCAAGTGCCCGGTGACCTCGCCCGCGTCCCACAAGTCCCGGTCCGGTCGCGTCATCCCCTGCATGGCACGATTCTCCCAGGGAATCGAACACGATGCCGGCAAAACACGCCCATCAGGGTTCGCGAGTTATTCAGTGCCGTCCTAGTAGTACTTTGTTAGGTCTGGTATGACTGGCGGGTTCTGCGGTGTTATACCGGCATGACCCCTCAGGAGATCGCGGAGGTCCGGCCGCAGCTGCTGGACTTCACCGCGGAGATGCTCGGCGGGCTGCCGCGGAAGGATCAGCGCGCCAAGGGTGAGTTGTATGTGCGCGGGCTGCTGACGGACGGGCAGCGCAAGTCGATGCAGCCGATGGCGGCGCGGCTGGGCACAGATCATCAGCGGCTGCAGCAGTTCATCACGTCCTCGACCTGGGATTATGTGGCGGTGCGGCGGAATGTGGCGCGGTGGTTCGCGTCCAGTCAGCCGGTGGAGGCGCTGGTGGTCGATGACACCGGGTTTCCCAAGGACGGCGCGGCCTCGCCGTGCGTGGCCCGGCAGTATTCCGGCACGCTGGGCAAGGTCGCCAACTGCCAGATCGCCGTCAGCGTGCACCTGGTGAACGAGCACGCGTCGTCCGCGGCGGATTGGCGGCTGTTCTGCCCGCAGAGCTGGGACGACACGGCGCTGGCCGATCCGGTGGCGGCGGCCCGGGCCCGGCGCCGCCGTGCGCGGGCCCGCATCCCGGACGGCATCCGGCACCGCGAGAAGTGGCGGCTGGCGCTGGAGATGCTCCAGGAGATGACCGGGCCGGGCGGGTGGGGCGTGCTGGAGGAGATCACCGCCGCCGGCGGCGCCCGGCCGGTCGTGGTGACCGATGCGGGCTACGGGGACAACACCACCTTCCGGGTGGAACTGGATGCCCGGGGCTGGCGGTACGCGGTCGCGGTCAAGGGCACCACCAGCGGCTACGCCGGCGACGCGCAGCCGGTGACGCGGACCCTGGGCGGCGGGCCCGGCCGCCCGCCCAGGCCCGCCTACCCGCGCCCGCCGGCAACCCTGCGCCAGCTCGCGATCGCCAGCGCGGACCAGGTCCGGCCGGTGACCTGGCGGCAGGGCACCAAGGCCACCAACGGCAACCCTGACGCCGCCATGACCAGCTGGTTTGTGGCGATCCGGGTCCGCCCCGCCAACCGGGACATCCCCCGCAGCCGCGACGGCAGCCTCCCGGAGTGCTGGCTGCTGGCCGAATGGCCGCCCGAAGCCGACGAGCCCACCAATTACTGGCTGTCCACCCTGCCGGAGGACACCCCCATCACCGAGCTGGCCCGGCTGGCCAAGATCCGCTGGCGGATCGAGCACGACTACCGCGAACTGAAGACCGGCCTGGGCCCGGACCACTTCGAGGGCCGCTCATTCACCGGCTGGCACCGCCACGTCACCCTCGCCATCCTCGCCCAGGCCTTCATCACCATGATCCGCACCGACCCAAAAGTGGCTGCGCCGGGATGACCCTCTACCAGGCCCTGCGAGAACTGCAGATCGTCCTGGCCCTCATCCTCGGCGCCTGCCCCCTGTGCCGGCAGCCCGTCACACTCGACCGGCTCGCCGCCGCCCTCACTCCGACCTAACAAAGTACTACTAGGAGAGGGACGGTGAGAGAGTGGCCATGTTGTCACTTATAGTCACATAGAAGAGTTCGTCACCGCTAGACGCGAGCACCTGGAGGTCGCTCCCGGAAGGCCGCAAGACCGCAGCCCGCATCTACGGCCGCGTGACCACAGCCGTCATCGCAGCAGGCCGTAACCCGAGGCCGGGCCGCCGACCTGATGATCGCCGCCATTACCGAGGACCTGCCGATGTACACGACCAATCCCGCCGACATCACCGGCCTTGATGCCCTCATCCGCATCGTTCCTGTCACCAGGCCGCCTGTCCCGCATGAACAGCCAGCACACTGACACTGCCCAAGTGTGTGATTATCGTTTGCACGATGGGGTCAGGTTGCAGTGACACTGATCTGCCCCGAGCTTTCCGGACAGCGGATTTGTGGTTAATTCACGCTGCGGACTGCCGTTCCAGGTACTCATTGCGGACTTGCTGCGGGGTCCGGTACTGAAGCCCGGAGTGCCGACGTCTGGAATTGTACCAGAATTCGATGTACCTCACAACGTCGCGGCGCGCGTGCTCGCGGGTCGGATACTGAGTGCGGTGAACACGCTCGTTCTTCAGCGCGGCGAAGAACGATTCGGCCATTGCATTATCGTAACAGATACCGGTGCGGCCGACGGACTGCCGGAGATTATGCTTCTTGAGCGTCTCCGCAAACTGCCGGGATGTGTAATTGCTGCCGCGGTCGGAGTGGAAAATCGCATTAGCGGCGAGAGGAAAATTACGGGCGGCGATCTCGATGGCCTTCTCGATGAGCGGCGTCTTGTAGTTATCGTCCGTCGCCCAGCCGATCACCTCCTTTGTATGGCAGTCAATAACCGTCGCCAGGTAAAGCCACCCCTCCCACGTCGGAATGTAAGTGATGTCGCCGACCATTTTCTCGCCCGGCGCGGCCGCGGTGAAATCGCGTTTCACAAGGTCGGGAATGTCGTGCTCCTGGCCGTCGCCCTCGGTCAGGCTGACCCGCCACGGCCGCGGCTGGCAGGGCTCCAGGCCCAGCTCACGCATGATGGACCGCACCAGCTCCGGCCCCGCGGGCACGCCCCAGGCCACCAGGTCCGCATGCACCCGGCGGTACCCGTATGTCTCATCCGATTCATCGAATGACTTCCGCACGATCAAAGCAAGCATCCCGCGCCTTTTCGCCGTCGCCGATTCCGGCGCGCTCCGCCATTCGTAAAACCCGGACCGCGATACCTCCATCCACCGGCACATCATCACGATCGACGGCACGTACTCATCACTCGATTCCTGGTAAGCCGCGTACTCCGCGTCGATGAACTCGAATTTATCGGTCACCGATGGTCGCGGGCGAAGTACGCCGCGGCTTTTTTCAAAAACTCGTTTTCCATCTTCAGTTCCCGGGTTTCCCGCTCAAGCTCGCGCAGCCGCGCCCGCTCATTCACGGTCAGCGGCGGTTCCTCGCCGGCATGCTCACGGCGATAGGAAGCGACCCAGTTGCCGAGGGTGCCTTCGTTAATCCCGAGCTCCTTTGCCACTCTGGCTATCGGGCGCGACGTCTCGATCACCATCTTCACGGCTTCATCCTTGAATTCCGGTGAGAAGCTCTTCTTCGGCCGGGGCAAAATACTTCACCTTTCCAGACGCCCATCCTAATGGATGGACTGTCCGGAAGCCTCGGGGCACCTCACACATAAGCCGTTGAACTGCGAAAACACCTTTGAGTCACCGCCCCGGGCCTAGTTTTTGCGTTGGCCGAGACTGACTGCGTATTTGCCAAGAAAGCGGCGGTTGAGAAATCTTCGCACCTCGACTGTGCGTCATCTTGACCCACCATGTTCCCGGCGACATGGCGTAAACGACCGCTCATGCCGAATAGTGGGCGTTGACCATTCGGATAATTATGCGTTGTTTGGCATACCCATCCGGCGGGTTTAGTTGATTGGCAGCACTCCACCACATCGTTGCCGCACATCCTCAACAGAGCCAGATCGATTCGGCGCGGCTGATATTCGGCCGGTCTAGTGCACGGTGGCACGCTGATCGCGCGAGGTTATGCGTCTCAACCTAGCCTGCTGCGGGGAGCGCGCGTGGAGCCCACGATCGAGGACCCACGGCGGGTGCACCCGCAGGCGGGCATGCGCGCCAGCCCGTGCCTGTGAACCGTCCCGGGTTTCGTGCATACTTCCTTAGTTGGGAAGGATGGCACGTTCATGCCGGTCAGGTATGACCAGGACACTAAGGCCAGGGCGATCCGGCTGGTGCGCGAGCACGCTGGTGATTACCCGTCGGAGTACGCGGCGATCACCGCGGTGGCGCGGCGGCTGGGGATGGCCCCGGAGACGCTGCGCAAGTGGATCCGGCAGGCCGCCGTCGATGAGGGCCAGGTCCCGGGGGTGACCACCGAGGCCTCCAGGGAGATCCGCGACCTCAAACGCAAGGTCAGCGAGCTGGAGCGCACGATCGAGATCCTGTCGGCGGCCGCGGGTTTTTTCGCGCGGGAGCACGACCCGCTACGCCGCTGATCTGCGCGTTCATCGATGCGCACCGCGACCGCTTCGGGGTCGTGCCGATCTGCCGTGCCCTTTCCGGCCAGGGCGTGCAGATCGCCCCGCGGACGTACTGGGCGCGCCGGTCCCGGCCGCCGTCGCGGCGGGCGCTGAAGGATGAGGCCCTGACGGAGATCCTGGCCGGGATCTATGAGCCGGGCCCGGACGGGCGGCGCTCGCCGGAGTGCCTGTATGGCAGCCTGAAGATGTGGGAGCACCTGAGGCGGCAGGGCATCACGGTCGCCCGGTGCACCGTGGAGCGGCTGATGCGGGCCAGCGGGTGGCGGGGCGTCACCCGCGCCCGCACCGTGCGCACCACGATCCCGGACCCGGGGCACAGCCGCGCCCCGGACCTGGTCAAGCGGCATTTCCAGGCGGAGCGGCCCGGGCAGCTGCACGTGGCGGACTTCACCTACGTGCCGCTGGACGGCGGCGGGTTCGGGTACACCGCGCTGGTTGTCGACGCGTTCGCCGGGCTGATAGCCGGGTGGGAATGCTCACTGTCGAAGGAGACCGCGTTCGTGGAGCGGGCGGTCCGGCAGGCCGCGGCGCTGCGGGCCCGGCAGGGACACCCGCTGGGCGGCGGGGCGGTCCACCACTCCGACGCGGGGTCGCAGCCCGAGTTCAAGGGATCGTCGCAACAGTGCCGGTAAATGACCCTTTCCGCGCCAACCATACACGGTGAGCGGTTTCGCGCCGGGTGCTGCGTGCCGCCGGGGGCAGGCTGCTGCCTGGCCCTTGGTGCTGCCGTCAGGGGCCGCAGTGGTCTCCGGGGTCAAGGCCGGCCCGCAGGGCCGTCGCGTGGCGATGCCGCAGGCAGCCTTGAGGCCGGAGGGGCGGCCCCGTAGGCTGCGGCACCCGGCTCCGGGAACTCAGCGGCGGCGCTAGCCGCCTCCTTCTTCGCCCTTTCAGGCTGCGTGGGCGGCCAGGAACTCATCCAGCGCCTCGGCCGGGGTCTTCCAGCCAAGCGTCTTGCGGGGGCGGCCGTTGAGGGCGGCGGCGACGGCGGCCAGGTCGCCGGGGCTGTGGCGGCTCAGGTCGGTGCCCTTGGGGAAGTACTGGCGCAGCAGGCCGTTGGTGTTCTCGTTGGTGCCTCGCTGCCAGGGGCTGTGCGGGTCGCAGAAGTAGATCTCGATGCCGGCGTCGATGCGCAGCCGGGCGTGGCCGGCCATCTCCGCGCCCTGGTCCCAGGTCAGCGAGCGGCGCAGCTGGGCGGGCAAGGTGATGATCGCGGAGGCGATCGCGTCCCGGACCGCCTCGGCACCATGGCCGGCCAGCGCGGGGCCGTTCTTGGCCCGGGGGCTGGTCCCGTGGCCTTCCATCGGCGGCAGGTGCAGCAGCATCGTGAACCGGGTCGAGCGCTCGACAAGGGTGCCGATCGCCGAGCTGTTCAGCCCCATGATCAGGTCCCCCTCCCAGTGCCCGGGCACCGCCCGGTCCGCGGCCTCCGCAGGCCGCTGGCTGATCACGATCTCGGGTGTCACGAACTTCCTGCCGCGGCCGCGGGTGCGCGCCCGGGGGACGCGCAGCGCCCGGCCGGTGCGCAGGCAGGCGGTCAGCTCACGCCGCAGCGCGCCGCGGCCCTGGACATACAGCGCCTGGTAGATCGCCTCGTGCGAGACCCGCATGGACTCATCATCAGGGAAATCGACCCGCAGCCGGTTCGCGATCTGCTCCGGGCTCCACGACGCCGCCCAGCACCGATCCGCCCGGCGACCGTGCCGGCGTCCGATCCAGTGCACATCCGGGCCCGGCACAGCCGCGCCACCTGGCCTGGTGATCGAGCCGGCGAGCCGGTCCTGCACGTACTCCCGCAGGACCTGGTCCGCAGCCAGTTTTGCGATCTTCGGGCGGCGTGCCCGCCGGTCCGCGTGCCACTGGGCGGCCATGGCCCGGCACTCCAGCCGGCCGCCCCTGGTCGCAGCGTTCCGGCGCAGCTCCCGCGAGATCGTCGACGGCGACCGGCCGGCACGCCTCGCGATCTCACGGACTCCGCACCCCCGGACCCGCAAGATCGCGATCTCCTCCCGCTCCGCGAACGACAAGTACCGCCCCGACGGCGGCGCCAGGCTGACCGGCCGGATCCCGCCGCTGTCACGGAACCAGCGCGTACCAACTGCCGGGGACACACCAGCCTCAATGCCGGCGTCCTCACTCGGCATTCCCCTGGCGATCGCCACCCAGAACCGCTGCCGGTGTTCTCGCCTGGCCACCGGAGGCCGCCCCGCCGAACGCATCGCCGGCCGCCCCGCCCGAGCAGCCGCCCATCCCTGTGGCCGTCCCATTCGCCCACCTCCACCTGAAGGTGTTGCGACGACCGGTTGAATTCGCCCAGTATACGTCCTCGATGTTCGACGGGTACTGCACAGAGAACAATATCAGGCGGTCACTGGGAAGGACAGGAATCTGTTACGATAATGCCGTATCGGAATCGTTCTTCGCGACGTACAAGAAAGAGCTGATCCACACCCGTCCGTGGCCGACGCTCGCAAGCCTGGAAAGGGAGACGTCCGACTGGATTGGCAACTATTACAATCCGGTCCGGAGACATTCAACGCTTGGGTACTTGACACCCGAGGAATACGAACTAGGGTATAAGAAACTCAGTCAGTTGGCAGCCTAATTCGGTGTCCAAAAAAGCGGGAACACTCCAAACAAGCACCCCGACGGCAAACCCCGCGCAAACCATCGCATAACCAGCATCACCGCCCACGTCGACCCCAGCTATCACCAGCCTGCGACACGCCGCCGGAAATCCGTGACAAACGCTGAAGGACCCTAACTCCCCGGCATTGTTGCGCCACGCGCGCGGAAAGGAGTCGTTATAGGTAGGAAAGCGGCTTCTTGATGTGTTGCTGTGCAGAAGATGGAGGATTTGTGGCCCTCCGGCGTCGCTCTACGGGGAGAGATGCCAAACCACCTCAAGCTGCGTTAGCCAATGACTGTCGTGGTGAGCGTTGAGGAAAAGGCGGTGTAAGAGCCGTCAGGTAGGGACCAGGAAGACGAACGCAAGTGAACCGCTGATGACGTGCCGAGATTTAGGAAACGACATCGAAACCGGGGTGTCAATGCGATCCCGAGATGAGCCTGGCGAGAGCCCGTCTATTGGCCAGGTGGTGTCCGGTATGGAGGCGGCGTGAGTCTGGTCTGCGGCTTCTGCACGGAACGTGGGAAGGCATGCGCTGATACGGCTCCTGCGCCGTTCTTCAGGTGGCAGGAGCGAGAGGGAGTGCGCCGAGCGGCAGAAACCGGGAGGCGCCGAGTACCGTTGCGGCGCATGCTGGCGGACCGGCTCGTAGTAGTGAAGAAACTCCTGTAATGGGAGCGGAGCGAAGGGGCCGGCTCATCTGGGGTTTGTTCGCGCGTAAGAATTCGGTGATCCCGTGGGCTGTTACTGAGCGGGCGGGGTGGTGAGGATCTGCCGCCAGCGCCGGTGCAGCGGGTAGAGGTAGATGTCCTTGACCGGCAGGGCGTGTTCATGGCGGCGGTCGAGCTTGCCCCTGCCCTTGGTCTGGCCAATGCGGGTCCAGTTGGCGGCGCGGTAGCTGGCGCCGGTGAACCGGCCGGCCTTCGATGAAGGTCTCGGCCAGGACCGGGGCGTAGCCGTAGCGGGCCCGCCAGTCGGCGGGCAGCCGGCGGGTGACGGCGGCGAGCAGCGAGGAGGCGAGGTTGGGGACCGCCAGGTCGGGGCGGATGAGGAACCGGGCGTTGCCGCAGATCAGGTTCAGGTTGGCGCGGCGGGTGGCGGGGTCCCAGCCGATCCAGTCGTCGCGGGGGGCGCATTTCCAGGCGCTGGCGGCGAAGGCGAAGGCGGCGATCGGGCCGGCGGCGGGGGCGGCGGCGAGGTAGCGGATCTGGGCGCCGGCCAGCGGGGTGTAGCCGAGGTAGTGGTGGTCGCGGATGAGCTGGTTCCACTGCCGGGAGGCCTGGCGGCTGTCGACGACGCTGATGGTGACCGGGCCGAGATCGGCCAAGGTGGCGGCGGGGTGCGCCGGCAGCGGCAGGGCGAGCTGGCCGGGGTGCCCGTGCCGGGGGTGGCGTCCGTTGCCGTTGCCGTTGCGCGGCGGCGGCAGGGTGATCAGGCCGTCGGCGGCCATCCGGCCCAGGGCGACGCGGGCGGTCATGTCCTTGCGCCGCCCGCCGGGGGTCTGCCAGCCGAGCGCGTCGCAGATCGCGTCGGCGATCGCGCGGCGGGTCGGCAGCGTCGCCGCCAGGGAGCGGATCTCCTCCAGCTCGGCGAGGGTGAAGTCCCTGCCGCAGTAGCGGGCCGGGTACTGGCCGGGCGTGCCGGTCACGGTCACGGCGGCTGGTCCTTCCTGCCGTCTGGCTCGCCGGGCTGGCCGGTCAGGGTGATGTTCCAGGGCAGCAGGGCTTCCAGGGCCTGCCCAGCCGGCGGCTTGCCGCCGTTTGCGGCGCAGGCCTGCAGGTAGGCGTCCAGGTAGGCGCGGGGGTTGTGCCCGGTGATCCGGGCGGTGCCCAGGACGGTCCAGGCGTGGCCGGCCAGGTCAGCGGACCATTCCGCGCCGGAGCCGTTGTAGTTCTTGCGGCCCACGACCGGGGTGCGGATCGCCCGCTCGGCGGTGTTGTTATCCAGCGGCAGGTCCGGGAAGTCCCGGTGGCGCACCAGCCCGCCCCATTCGCGGTCCAAGGTGGCCAGCGCCTTCGCCGCGGCCGGGTGCAGCAGGTCCGGGCGGCGACCCTGAATACGGCGGTAGGCGTCGATCTCCTCCAGCGCCGCATCGAACGCGGCGGCCGCCCGGGCGTGCTCGCCAGTGCCCCCGGGGGCGGCGGCCAGGGCGCGGTGCGCGGCGTATAGTGCGGCGAACCGGCCGGTCCAGGCATCAGCCCAGCTGCCCAGCTCCTTGCGGTGGGCGTCGCCGGCCCGGATGAACCGCCGCCGGATATGGGCCCAGCACCAGAGGGAGGTGACGCCGTCCAGCTCGGAAAACGACCGGTACACCGAGTAGAAGTCCGAGCTGATGACCAGCGGCCTGCGGCCCTCCGGCAGCTGGCCGGCCTGCACGCCGTAATGGTCTTCGAGCACCTTCAGCGACCGCGACGCCGCGATCGTGTACACCACCGTGTCCGCGGCAGTGAACACCCACAGCCACCAGCGGCTGCCTCCGTTATCGGCGGGCTGGCCGAATACCCGCCACGACGTCTCGTCCACGTGCGCGTGCCCGGCGGCGGCGTTTCGCGCGGCGATCGCGGCCGCCAGCGGCGCAAGCAGCTCCTCCAGCCGCCGGGCCACCCCGGCCAGCGTGCCCGGCGCCACCTCCAGGCCCTGCATCGCCAGCATCGCGATCACCCGGTTGAACGGCAGCCCGAGCGCGTACTTGGCGACAAGCAGGTTCACGCAGAACTCCGTCGTGAACAGGCCCCTGGGAATCAGCGTCGCCGGGCCGGGCGCGGTCCGCACCGCCGGCACCGGGCACTGGCAGCACCGGGCGTACTTGCGCCGCCGGTGCACCACCCGCCACACCCGGACCCGCCACGATACCTGCTCGCTGGCATCCTCCCCGAACAGCTCATAGGCCCGGCCGCACCGCGGGCAGCGCCGCTCGCCCTCCGGAATGTCATGGACCTGCTCCTCGGTCTCCAGGTGCTCATGCCGGCGCCGCCCATGCCCGGCCGATCCCGGCCGCTGACCCCGGCGCCGCCCGCCCGCAGCGCCGCCATCCCCTGCCGGGGCGTCATCCCCGCCGCCGGCGTCGGCGGCTTGCCCGCCCGCCTGCCGCTTACCGGCGCCGTCTTTCTCGCTGGAGGTGCCGAACAGCATCCGGCTCAGCGTCACCACCCGCTGCTTCAGCGCGGCCAGCTGCTCCTGCTGCGCGGCCACCGTCGCGGCCAGCGTGGCGTTCTCCGCCTCCAGCCGCACGTTCTCCCCGGCCAGCCGCGTGTTCTGTGCCTCCAGCAGCTCCGCCCGCTCACGCCAGAACGCCGCCTCATCAGCGGGCCGGGAACAAGTACGCGCAGCCATCACGCCAAGGCTGCACCACCACCAGTCCCTGTGTCCAGCACCGCCGCACCCGCCCCGCCAGCGTGTCGCCCGCGCCGGCCAGCCACGCTCAGCCCACCGGAATCACCGAATACTTACGTTCGCGCGAGCAACCAGGCGATGCTCTGGGAGGAGACGAGTGGGCAAGTCAGGTCCGGAAGGAAAACCGTTTCAGATACCGAAGTGGCTTGTGTGGGAGGCGTATAAGAGCGTCAAGCGGAACAAGGGTGCCGCCGGGGTGGACGGGCAGTCGATTGAGGACTTCGAAGCCGATCTGAGGAACAATCTCTATAAGATCTGGAACAGGATGTCCTCGGGGACGTACTTTCCTCCTCCGGTGCGGGCAGTCGAAATACCGAAACCGCACGGCGGGGGCACAAGAATGCTCGGCGTGCCCACTGTCGCCGACAGAATCGCGCAAACAGTGGCCGCGCTGCAGCTGGAGCCGCGTACGGAGCCACGGCCCCGGCGTGTTTGTGTTATGTGACCCGCTGGTCTTGATGTCTGTTTACGCGTATCCGTAGAGCGCGAGTATGCGCTTGTCGTCGCGGCCGTAGTAGCGGCGGGCGTGGGCGGTGTTAGCGAACCCGGCGCGGCGGAATGCGCCGGTGACGAGGTTGCGGATGGCGGCATAGGCATTGGGCTGGCTCCCGGTGCGGACCTGCTGGAGGTCTTCGCCGAATGTCTTGTCGCGCACGTAGTGCTCGCGGTTTTCTATGGCCCAGTGGTTGCGGGCGTAGATGCCCAGGTGGCGGGGCTGGCGAGGTCTGCGGGCAAGCTGGTGATGCCGTAGGCGATCTCCTTGTGCGTCCACGGGCCGTGGGTTGGGCCGGAGTCGCGGCGGATGCGCATGACCTGGGTGGCGTGCGGCCAGCTGATGCCGTCGGCCGGGGCGGTGCGGATGGCCCGCCGCTCGCGGCGGCCGTGCCCTGTGTCCTGTTCGGCCCAGGACGCGCCCGGGAAGCCGGCGTCGGGGCCGGCCAGGGCCTTCGCGACGGCCTGCAGCAGGGAAGGCTGGTTGCCCTTGATGATCATCAGGTAGTGTGCGTGCTTGTCTTCGGCCAGGTGGCGGGCGGTTTCGGCCTGAGTGTGCAGCGCGTCCAGGGTGACGACGGTACCGATGAGATCCAGGTGCGCGATCGCCGGGGCCAGTTCCGGGATCTCGTTGGTCTTGGCGTCGATTTCCCGCTGGGCACGCACGCACCCCGTGGCTACGTCCAGCACGGACAGCAGGTGGACCTGGCTGCCATCAGCGCGGACCGCGCCGCGGACCGTCTTGCCGTCCGCGGCGGCCTGCTCCAGCAGGCCGGGCGGCCCTGGCCGGGCGGTCGCCGCGGAGGCGCGGCGCTGCTCACGCTCGTGCCGGGTCACGGCAGGCAAGGCGTCCGGCGGGCTGGCGGGCCTCGCGGCGAGGTACCCGTACAGCACCGCGTTGAACGCCGCGGCGTCGATGTCCTTGAAGACCCGGGAGAAGGTACGGACACTAGGCGGGCGGATTCCGCCTGGTCCACGGGTCGCGCCGCCCGCCCAGGACGGCCAGCGTGTCCTGCGCGCAGCCGGCCGGCCCACTCGGCAACCGCGGCCGGGGAGTCGTGCCCGGCGGCGGTGACCGCGCAGATCGCCAGGGCCAGCACGAACTCCAGCGGATGCCACCGGCCCAGCCGCGACCGCGGGTCAGGGACGCGGGCCAGCCACTCGCGCAGGCAGCGGCGGGATTCATCAGCGGCAAGAACCCCGGCCAGCTCCCCGGCCGGGACGTCGATCAGAGAAGATAGCAGCACGGGCACGGGCTTTCCGAAGGTCGTCTGAGGTTGGCACCTTTGATCTTGGAAAGCCGTGCCCGCCTGTCAAACCGGGCATTAACCCCAGACCAGACATAGCGGTGCGGAAGCACGCTGACGGACTCACTCAGGCACAGACATCAAACTCGCCGGGGCCGTGCGTACGGAGCAGATCTTCCATGAGGACTCCTACGGGTACCGGCCGGGCAGGTCACCGCTGGATGCGGTCGCCAAGTGCCGCGAGCGATGCTGGACGAGGGACTGGATTCTTGACCTTGATGTCGAGAAGTTCTTCGACTCGGTTGACCATGATCTTATGGTCAAGGCGGTGGAGGCGAACACCGACCAGAAATGGGTGGTGCTGTATGTGAAGCGGTGGCTGAAAGCGCCGATTCAGATGCCCGATGGCAGGCTGGCGGAACGGGAACGCGGGACCCCGCAGGGGTCCGCGGTATCACCAGCGCTCGCCAACCTGTTCATGCATTATGCGTTCGACTCGTGGCTGGGGCGGGAGTTCCCAGCCGTGGAGTTCGAGCG
Organism: uncultured Actinomycetes bacterium; assembly: GCA_963805255.1. Taxonomy (GTDB): domain Bacteria; phylum Actinomycetota; class Actinomycetes; order Streptosporangiales; family Streptosporangiaceae; genus Bog-532. The sequence goes on along the minus strand of CAWDTK010000022.1, from coordinate 96,698 downwards.
GTTCGCTGATGACGCTGTGGTGCACTGTGCGACCGAGCGGCAAGCCCTCCAAGTGCGGGCGGCGCTGTCGGAACGTCTGGAGGAAGTCGGGCTGCGATTGCACCCTGACAAGACGAAGGTGGTGTATTGCAAGGACAGGAAGCGGCGGCTCGACTATGAGTGCACGTCGTTCACGTTCCTTGGATATACCTTCCGTGTCAGGAAAGCTCCGACGAGAGACGGGAGGAGCATGTTCGCAGCGTTCCTCCCGGCGATCAGCGGGGACGCCCTGAAAGACAAAGGTCGCATCATTCGCGGGTGGCGGATCAACCTGCGCACCACCTCGGACCTGGCGGAGCTCGCCGAGTGGCTGAATCCGGTCATCCGTGGCTGGATGAACTATTACGGCAAGTTCTACCGGACCGAGATGTTCACCCTCCTGCGCCGCATCAACACCTACCTGGTGCGGTGGGCTCGCAGGAAGTTCAAGCGGTTGAGGGCATTCAAGCGAGCAAAACGCTGGTGGAACGGGCTCCTGCAAAGAGAGCCGCAGCTGTTTGTCCACTGGGCGTGGATGCCCGAGTTCTAACGGATTCGATGAGAAGAGCCGTGTAACGGGAGACTGTTAAGCACGGTTCCGTGGGGGCCTCGGGGTGAAATTCCCCGGGGCTACCCGGCGGGCTAGACCTGGGCTAGACCGGTTGCTACCGTCGCCGCGTCCTGTCGCGAGCATCAACGGACAGATCGTCGTTGGCCATAACGTCGGCGTTCACCGGCGGCTACTGCTGCTGCACCGCTATCCCGCCATTACCCCTGCCAGGCCAGGATGACACGATCAAGCGCCCCTCATTGTGGTCATAATAGTGACCGGTCTGTAGACTGATCACTATGGAGACCATACCAATCACTGAGGCGAAGGCGCGGATCGCCGAGCTCGCTGACCGGGTGGCGCGTGAGCACGACCACTTCACCATTACCCGTAACGGCCGCGCCGATGTCATGCTGATCTCGGTGGCCGAGTACGAGTCCCTGCGAGAGACGCTTGACATCCTCAGTGACGAGGACACTCTCGCGGATCTGCGCCAGTCCCGGGAGGACTTCGCGGCCGGCGACACGTACAGCGCCGAGCAGGTCCGCGCCGAGCTGGAGCAGCGCCGGCGCTCTGGCCCGCAATGAGCGGCGACCCGAGGGAAGGCGAGCCCTACAGCGTGGTCCTGTCGGGGCAGGCGCGCCGTAACATCCGCGAGAACCTTCCGCTGGAGGTAGCCGTCGCCGCGATGGAGACGATCGACAGATCGATCGCCGTGAACCCGCACCGGGCAGGCAAACCGCTCGATGAGCCGTTCGACGGGTATCACTCCGCCCGCCGCGGCACGTACCGCATCATCTACCGGATCGATGAGGCCAAGCACCAGGTACAGATCCACTCGATCCGCCATCGCCGCGATGCTTACCGGGCCTGACCCGGCAACTCCGCCTTAAGACCGTCATGGCACGGCCGCCGCATCGGCGTCCGGTGACCAGCGCCTCCTCAAACGCGGGATCTTCGGTGCCGTCATCGGCCTGGCCACCATCCTCGGGCCGCTGATCGGCGTGTGCTCATCGCCCTCGACATCGCCGGGCTGGGCTGGCGGTTGATCTTCTTCGTTAACGTGCCCATCGGTGTCGCCGCCTTCGCCGGTGCCTCCTGGCGCTGCCCGAGTCCAAAGCCCCTGACGCCCCGCGCCTTGACCTGGCCGACGCCGGCCTGGCCACTATCGGCTTGGGGCTGCTCGTCTACCCCCTCGTCGAGGGCCGCCAGCATGGCTAGCCGGTCTGGCCCATCATCCTCCTGGCCCTATCAGTGCCCGCGCTCACCGCGTTCGCCCTGCTGCAACGCCGCACCTCGGCCCGCAACGGTCATCCCCTCATCCGCTGGTCGCTGTTCCACCAGCGGCCCTTCGTGGCCGGCAGCCCGCTGTCGCTGGTCTTCTCCTTGCGGGTGGCCCCGTTTTTCTTCGTGTTCAGCATTTACCTCCAGACCGGGCTCGGCTTCAGCGCCCTGGCCACCGGGCTGACCGTCCTGCCCTTCGCCACGGTCTCGGGAATCGCCTCGTACCGTTCTGCCGACATCGCCAAACGGCTGGGCAAAGGGGTGCTCGCCCTGGGCGCCGGGCTGATGGCCGTCGGTATGGCCTTGGTCATCGTCACTATCCATCAGGCCGGCACTAGCGTGAACGGCTACGAACTGATCCCATCCCTCCTGGTCGCCGGGATCGGCCTCGGCCTGGTTGTCGCCCCCCTCACCAACGTCGCCCTTGCCGGCGTGGCGCCGGTAGACGCCGGAGGCGCCTCAGGTGCCCTCTCCACCGTGCAGCAGTTGGGCAGGGCCATTGGGATCGCTCTTATCGGGGTGGTCTTCTTCGGCCTTCTCAGCGTCCACGCCGCCAGCTCCGCCGCCACCGCCATCCCGGAACTGCGGGCCGAGCTGACCGCGGCACACCTTTCCCCGTCTGCGGCCACCAGTATCGAGCACGGGTTCAAGGTGTGTTTCCACGCCCGGGCCACCGAAACTGACCCGGCCATTATCCCGCCCGTCTGCCAGCTTTTTGCTGCACGACACCAGCCCCGCCCCCAGCAAGGAGAACGATGACCATGCCCTACTCCACCGCCAGCGACGAGGAGCAGATCCGCGCTCCGTATCAGCGGATGCTCAACACCTGGCTAGACGCCCAGCAATATGCCCAATGCTTCGCACCCGGCGCTGACTACGTCACCGGCGGCAGAAAGCTGGAACGGGGCCAGAAGGAGATCGTCGACGGCCACGAAATCATCTTCTCCGCCGGTCCCGCAATAGCCATCTCGAAGGCCGGATTGACCGGCTCCGCTTCCTGACCGACGACGTTGCGGTGCTGACCGCCTACGGCCACATCGTCTGTGACGACAACCGATCCAGCGACCAGAACATGCGGACCATCTACATCACTACCGCCCAGAAGGTCAAAGGCAGCTGGACGCTCGTCGCCTACAGAACACCACTGAACTCCTCCAGTTCCTGGACGACTGGCCCGCGGCCGGCCGCGATCAGCTCGGTGCGCCGCTGGCCCGCTTCGTCGGCGGCCAGGCACACGGCATCGGCGCGCTCCGCAGCGATCTCGCCCGCTTCACGTTCCTGCTCGGCAGCAACGACGGCGAGCAGTTCTTCTCACCCGAGCACTAACTAATCGCGAGCCACCCGGCACAGGCCAGGTAGTCATCCTCCGCAATCGCCTGCCATCCGCCACTTCCTCGCAGAGGTGGTCGCGTGGGCGTCTGCGACCGCCCACGAGGCCGCTGTCGCTGTGGAGCGTGGCTGATCTCCTTGGGTGGCATTAGGCAGGCCAGGATCAGCGCCGCAGGCCATCCGACTGGGATCGTGTTCAGGCAGATGACCAAGCCGAGGCCGTCCGGACAACATGTGTCGTTATCACAACCTCTGCGGTCCGAGGTCGCATTTGCAGGTCCGGGCGTCCGCATGCGGTGAACAGCGGATGCTTTATTAACCGCGGGGCCGGGCTGCGTGCCGGAGAACGGTGGCTGTCAGGGGTGCGCCGCGAGCGTAGATGCCACTGGGCCCGGTGTCCGGGTGGGCGATTCCGTTGCGGCTGGCACTGGTGTACGCGCGTTTTCGGACCAGGGGGATCGTGGAGCGCCGCACTCATGGCGGGACCATCTAGCTCGGCACGCCTCTGGCTGTAGCGGCCGGAAAATCGGTCGCGGCGGAGGCCCCCCGTCGGGCAGCATAGCCAGGCTGGTTGCTCGAAATGGGAACAAATGACGGCACTTGAACACGGTCGTGGCTCACCGGCCCGGAGACGGGCGGTGGTGCTCGCGCTGCGCTGCTACGGCCGCCAGCTGGCCCGGCTCCGGCGCTTCACGGTGCCGGCGATGTTGTTTCCCGCGCTGGGAAACACGTGCATCTTCTACATCGCGCCGCTGATCGTCGCTCAGCTGGTCGGCCGCTTGGTCGGCCACGGGTCATTCGGCATCGGCGCGGCGATGGCGTATCTGATCGGCTTGGCAGGCGTGCTGCTTTTCGCCGAGATCCTGTGGCGGATCGGCATCCACTGCCTGAACCGCCTCGACGGTCACGGAATCGAGAACCTCTACGTGATCGGCATGGACGAGCTGCTGGCAAAGGATGCGGCGTTCTTCCACGACAACTTCGCCCGTTCGCTGACCAAGCGGGTGCTGAGCTTCGCTTCCCGGTTCGAAGACTTCGCCGACAATCTGGTGTTCAACATCGTCGGCAGCCTGGTGCCGCTCTTGTTCGCGTCGGTGGTGCTGTGGCGCTACGATCCGTTGCTCGTCGCCGGGCTCATCGGCCTGATCGTGATCACCGGCGCCGGTATCGCGTCGCTGATCCGCCGTCGTCAGAAGCTTGTCGACCAGCGCGAGGAAGCGATTGCGCGCGTGTCCGGGCACGTCGCCGACAGCCTGATGAACATGGACACGATCCGCGCGTTCGCTGCCGAGGACCGGGAGGCCGCCGAGCACCGGTCGCGTGTCGCCGACCAGCGGCGGAAGTCGCTGTGGTCATGGGACTACGGGAACCTGCGCATCGACGCGCTGGTCGCGCCGATGTCCGTGCTGACCAATGTGCTCGGTCTGCTGCTCGCCGTCGCACTCGGCGGGGGCACGCACGGAATCGAGGCGATCATCGTGGCATTCACGTACTACTTCAATGCGACGCGGATCATGTTCGAGTTCAACCAGATCTACCGCTCCATAGAGAGCTCGCTGACTGAAGCCGCGCAGTTCACCGAGCTGCTGCTGATACCACCGGCCGTGGTGGACCCGATCACACCCGAGCCGCTGCGGCCGAAGGCGAGCGACGTCCGCTTCGAGCGCGTAACGTTCGCGCACGCGGGCGCGCTGCCGTTATTCACCGGCCTCGATCTCGCTGTGCCGAGCGGGACCAGGCTCGGCCTGGCCGGCCGATCGGGTGGTGGCAAGAGCACGCTGGCGCGCCTTCTGCTGCGGATGATGGATATCGACGAGGGCCGGATCCTGATCGGCGGACAGGACATCAGCAAGCTGCGCCAGTCGGATCTGCGCAGCCTGATCGCCTACGTGCCGCAGGCTCCTGCGATGTTCCACCGGACGCTGCGCGACAACATCGCGTTCGCGCGCCCGCACGCGACCGACGCGGAGATCCGCCAGGCGGCGCAGGCGGCGCACGTGACAGAGTTCGCCGGCGCCCTGCCGGACGGATTCGACACGATGGTCGGTGAGCGTGGCTTGAAGTTGTCCGGCGGGCAGCAGCAGCGCGTCGCACTGGCCCGGGCGATCCTGCGTGACGCGCCAATCCTGCTGCTCGACGAAGCGACCAGGCATACCCGCCGGGGATCAGGACCCAGGCACGCCCCACAGATTCCGCCCAAAACCGCACACCGCACTCCCGCCTCAGGTGAGGGCCTTCACCCGGGACGGGAGTATCGGCCCTCCACGTCGGGCGTCAAGGGCGGGAAGATCTTTTGGCCCCGCCCCTCCACACGGGCCGAACCCTACGGGCTGCTCCTTGGCCCGCGCGGAGCCTCTACGCGCCCAAAACATCTTCCCGTCGCTGCGCGATAGCTGCGCGATGACCCTGCGGGCCACCCCTTGACTCCCGCCGCTCCAGGCGATGATCGGCGCCTATCGGGAAGGCCCCAGGCCGTAAAGGCCAGGGCAGGCGACGAGGAAGGAGCCCCGGTGAACATCAGAATTACCGACGAGGCGATGACCAGCGACACCACACCGCACCGGGCCCGGACGGGGACGGCTGGGCCGTGACATGGCTACCAGGCCGGGTACTGACCCGCAACCAGGCCACCACGGCCATGGTGCTGGCCGAGACGGTCGCAGGTGGCATCGGTGACCACACCGACAAGCGATGGCTGTTCATCGAGGCATGGGCGGACGAGCTCGGCACCACCGGTGCCGACGCAGTGGGCAAGATCAGCCTGATCTGGGCGGCATCGAAGGCTAGGAACTATATCCCGGCCGTCCCGCCCGCCAGAGCCCAGCTTCGCAGATGTTGAGACCTCAAACCAGCGGCGCGCCTCAGGTCCGCGGCAGTGCGCGACGGGAATCTCGCGACGTGGTCAGTGAAGCGAGCAAACCGCCGCTGCGATGACGGTAGTGACCGCGTCCGGGTGGGAGATCAGTGTCAGGTGCGATCCACTGTGGAAGATGGTGATGTGGGAGTGCGCGCGGTGGGCCATCGAAAGCTCCGAGGCGGCCGTGATGATCTGATCACCGGTGCTGATGAAGTACCAGGACGGGATGGTCTTCCACGCCGCCGCTCTTGACGGCGTGCTGAAGGCGGCTGTGGAGGCGCCGCGCTGGGACGCCCACAGCCTCTCCGCCTCGCTCCGGGGGAGGTCGTTAGCGAAATTGTTAACGAAGATGTTCTCTTTCAGGTACAGCTCGGACGCGCCGCGGGGTGCGTTCGGGTAGGTGGTGGTGAAGAACAGCTGGGCCGGCGTCATCGTGTTCAGGACAGAACCGGAGCCGGAGAGCTGGCCGTTGGTCTCGCCGGGCGCGGGGGCAGACGCATCGACGTAGACCAGCGCCTTGACGTTGGCGAGCCCGGCCGCAGCGTTGGTCATGACGGCTCCTCCGTAGGAGTGCCCGACCAGCACCACCGGACCGCTGATGGTCTTGAGGTAATCGGCGACGTATTCCGAGTCGGTGGTCAGGTTCTGCAGCGGGTTCGCGATCGCCCGCACGTCGTAGCCGGCCGCCTGCAGCGTCGTGACTTCACCGCTCCAGCTGGAAGCGTCCGCCCAGGCACCGTGGACCAGGACGACGGTCGGCTTGGCCTGTCCAGGTGCCTGACAAGTAGTCAGCTGGTGCACGAGCATCGATTCGGCCGGCGCGCTGGCTGCTGTCCGCGCGCTCGCCGGAGCGTCTCCTGTCGAGGTGACCACGAACGTTGCCGCGACCGCGAGGACGACCGATATGGCCGGCCACCGAGAACGATATCGGAGATTGAGGCGTGGGTACTGCATGGTCCTTTCCTTATCTCTTGGTTTGTTCGCGGGCCGACCATGTCCGCAAGGACACCGCCGGGCTGCTGAGGCGACCCGGGTTTTATGCACGCCTCGTTACGTGTGTCCCTGGGCCGGGTGACCCGGCCTGTGGGCATGGTAGTACTCGGCCTCAGCCTCTGCTAGAGCTAGAGCACCTTCGGTTCCACGTCTTTGAGGTTAGGCCTGAGTGTGACGGTGGGTAATGGTGCGGGATGCTTGGCGGGCAGGCCGGACTCCGGCCTGCCTGTGGGGTGCCGGCCGTGACGGGATGTCAGGCTGCGGTGGGGACGCGGGCCCTGGCGATGTGGTCGGCGGCGAGCTGGTCGAGGGTGTCCAGGGCCGCGGCGAGTTCCGGCGGTGCGTTGGGCTGGTCGGGTGCCATCAGCGGCCGCAGGACGTGGTCGTAGACCTTGGTGCAGAAGTGGGCGAACAGCAGCCCGTCGCGGGTGAGGGTGTAGCGGTTGCGCACGGGGACGCGGGTGATCAGGCCGTTGCGGGCGAGCCGGGAGAGGTCGTAGCTGGCCTGGTTCATGCTGTAGGGACGGTGCAGCAGGCCGGTCATCAAGCCTCGGAGGGTCTTGTTGGTGATGCCGGTGGCCGTGAACAGCATGGCGGCGATCGCGCCGGCCAGGGCCTGGACTCGAAGGTCGCCGAACCGCAGTGCGGGCGCCTTCCTGCCGCCGTGGGTGGCAGGCGGAGAAAGTCGAGTTGTCGCAGACTGGCGGGCGCACGACCCGGTTCAGTTCGACATCAGCCCCGTCCTGCATCCGGACGACGCCGTGGCCGGCAAGATCTGCGCATTGTCCGGCCGCACGGTGGAGCATGGTTACATTCGTTTATATGGCTATTGAGCTGGGGAAACGCTAGACCAGTTGCTACCGTCGCCGCGTCCTGTCGCGTGCATCAACGGACAGATCGTCGTTGGCCATAACGTCGGCGTTCACCGGCGGCTGCTGCTGCACCGCTATCCCGCCATTACCCCTGCCAGGCCAGGATGACACGATCAAGCGCCCCTTATTGTGGTCATAATAGTGACCGGTCTGTAGACTGGTCACTATGGAGACCATACCAATCACTGAGGCGAAGGCGCGTACGTCAGCGGCGAGGTTCAGCTGTCGGTCACCGGCCCCGGCGCGCTCATCGGCGACAACCCGTTCGCTTTCGGTGACGCCGGCGCCGCCGGAGCGGTCTGGATCAGGACGCTGCCCGACTCCCCCGGCACGGTCACGGTCCGGGCGGCTCACCCCACGCTCGGATCGGCGACGGTCACCATCAAGGTCGTCGCGCCCGCCGGCGCCGGCGAGCCGGTGCCCTCCGGCGCGCTGACGGCGCTGGTCAGCCGGGACGTGATCATCCCTGGCAGCACCGTCACGCTGACGGCCTCGTTTACCAGCAACGGCCTGCCGGCCCTGACGCAGGCCGCGCTGGCCACGCAGCTGCCATCCGGGTGGACGGCCACCGCCACGTCGGCCACGACCTTCACGAACATCCGCAGCGGCCAGTCGGTCCGGGCCAGCTGGCGGGTGACCGTGCCGGGCGGCGCCGACCCGCAGACCGCCGCCCTCACCGTGCAGTCCACCTACACGGCGGGCGCCCAACGTGGCGTCACCAACGCCAGCGCCGACGTGTTCGTGCCGTATCCCTCGCTGGCGGCGGCGTTCACCAACACCGGCATTACCGCGGACAGCAGCCCGGCCGCGGGCGACCTCGACGGCGGCGGTGACAGCTATTCCGCCACAGCGCTCGCCGCGGCAGGCCTGGCCCAGGGCGCCACGGTGAAGACATCCAACGGGCTGGAGTACACCTGGCCGGACGTGGCGCCCGGCCAGCCAGACAACGCGCTCGGCTCCGGGCAGACGGTGCTCGTGGACGGCAAGCCCGGCGCTACCGCGCTTGGCCTGCTGGCCGCCTGCACCGAAGGGGGCGGCTACGAGACGGTCATCGTCCGTTACGCCGACGGCTCAGCCGACTTCCAGCTGGTGTATATCAACAGCTGGACCAGCGGCCCGGCCGCCAGCGGGCCAGATCAGGGCTTCAGCGTGGCCGCCGCCACGGCCTACTGCAACACGGCCAGCGGGAAGTCCCAGGAAACCACGGCCTACGTCTACGAGGCCACGGTCGCGCTCGACCCGGGCAAGAGGGTCACCATTGTAACTCTCCCGAACCGCTCCGGCACCGTCAACCCCGCCGTGAACGCCGCGCACATCTTCGCGCTGACCACCGGGACCCCGGTCGAGTATCCCTCGCTGGCGGCAGCGTTCAACAACACCGGCATCAGCGACGACTCCGATGTGGCGGCCGCGGACTTCGACGGCACGGGCAATAGCTACTCCGAGCAGGCGCTCACCGCCGCCGGGCTCGGCCCGGGAGCGGCGGTTGCCCGCAATGGCCTGAGCTTCACCTGGCCCAGCGTTCCGGCGGGAAAGCCGGACAACGTGATAGCGATGGGGCAGACCATCCGGATTTCCGGCACCGGCACCCGGCTGGGCTTCCTCGGCGCCAGCAGCCCGTCCAACGCACCGGGCACCGGCACCGTGCACTATGCCGACGGGACAGCCAGCGACTACACGTTCACACTGAACAACTACTTCGCCGCGCCCGGTCCTGAGAACGACGCCATCGCCACCCTGCCCTACGTCAACGACTCCAGCCCCGCCAGCAACGGCGGCGTGGCCGGCCAGCGCGACCACACCGTCTATGTCTTCTGCGCCAGCGTGCCAATCATCCCCGGCCGTGAGGTCAGGGCGGTGACGCTGCCGCCAAATGGCGCGAACCCGCCCACCGGCCGGAACCAGGGGATGCACATGTTCGCGCTCGCCGTGGGATAGAACCCGGCGCCGTGCCGGACGAGGCGCAAACCCCGGCCAGCGCGCCGATGATGGCCAGCCAGAACAGTTGTCCTCGTCCATGCCGGTTCCTTCGAGGAGCCGTCTGGACAACCTGTGTGCTTATCGCACCCCAGGCGGAGCGTGGATGCATTCGCAGGTGGGATCCCCGGCCCGAAATGTGGGCCTGCCCGGGCGGATGCTTTCTCAGCCGCGGGGCAGTGTGGCGTGCTGGAGGATGGCGGCTATCTCCTCAACGGTGTCGAGCTGCCCGGGTGATACCATCACGGGCCGCAGGCGTCGCCGCACCTCATCGATCAGATGGTCAAGCAAGCGCAAATAGCCGCCGTTGGGTGTGCCAGTGGGTGCGTGGCGCCCGGCCGCGGCTACCGTACTGATCTGGGTGATATGCGCTGGGTGGGCGCCCTGTGGCGGCGCTACCAGTCGCGGAGGAAGTTGATGACCCGGTTGCGTACCTCGGCTACCGTCTCCGGGTGGGCGCGGCCGAGCTGCCCGATCACCCGCTGCACTGAGATCGCCCGAACCGATTCGGACTGGACCCAGCTGGGCGTGCGCAGCCCGCAATCGGCGCCCACCGGAACGTGGAACGGCAGCCCGCGCTGGCGGCTGGTGATCGCGGCCACGATGAGCTGGTCGTTGCGTAGCTCGTTATAAGAAGGTCCGGATAGCACCAGCACGGGACGCCGGCCCCCTTGCTCATGGCTCATCACCGGATCAAGGTCGGCGAGCAGCACGTCACCGGCCTGGTAGGACACCCGTCGCGCCTCCGGCGTCGTTGTACTCTGGCCAGTCGACCGCGGCTGCCGCGAGCCCGTCGCGGGCCGTGCCTGCCTCGAATGCGTGCAGCTCGGACAGGTACTCCTGCCATGCACCGGGGTCCTCGCGCCGCATCCGGTCCATGAGCTCGTTGGCACGCCGCATTTCACGCTGGTACTGCTCACGCTCCGCCAGTCGGCTGAGCAGATCCCCGAGCGTGACGTGGTCCTCTTCAGCGAGCGCACGGAGCATGTCCCGCACCGCGCTGTCCAATCTGATCGTCGTATCGCTCATACAATTAGCATACCATCTGTATGCGTTATCGGCCGCTCCGGCATGGCGGCCTCTGAACCAGTGCGTACAGCCTCGCAGCGTTGCGGCAGATGCCCTGATGCGTCACCCGCAGGCCGTTCGTGAGCGCGAAGCTCGTCAGTTCGGTCATCAGCGCCTTCCCGGTCTGGTCGACAGCCTGCCGCAGACGGGGGGCGCGCTCCTGGAGTCTGGCGGCACCTTGGACAGCTCCGGGAGGACCGTGGAGGTGAGGGCGGCGGGATCGGCCAGGTACTCCAGGATCGCGTGATCGAAGGCGGCGCTCAGGTCCGGGGACATGGCGTCGGAGGCACCGAAGCACAGTTCCCGCTGCCCGGAAGTGAGCAGCGTGGCGATCCGCTGCGTCGCCGGGCCAGGGTATGCCGAGACCGGGACCTGGTTATCGGCGGAGAACCCGTCGGCGTTGGGATAACTGACCCATTCCCGCTGCGCGGCCGTGCCGGTCAGGTAGCGGATCAGCTCCCTGGCCGGCGGCGTGTCATTGAACAGGCCGATGAAATCAGCGGAAACCTGGATCGCGCCGGAAGCCGCAGTGCCGGAAGCCGCAGTGCCGGAAGCCGCAGTGCCGGAAGCCGCAGTGCCGGAAGCCGCAGTGCCGGAAGCCGCAGTGCCGGAAGCCGCAGTGCCGGAAGCCGGGAACGGGAAGAAGTCGTAGGACGTGCCGAATTTCAGTTCTGGCTGAGCGTTCTTGCCCGCGGGGAAACCCTGGTCCACAAGCGTGCCGTGCGCCAGGTAGCAGCTGGGCGGCGACGGGTGGATGTCTCCGACGTCCTGCACCAGGGCCGCGTCGCGACCGCCGTAGACGGCGTTGCGGGTCCCGACGAGCTGGCCCCACATCAGCCAGGCCTGCTGGACCGGGCCCGATGTCCAGGGCAGCTCGCCGCTCACCCATTTCTGGTACGTCTCCGGGCCGTAGGTGCTGAGCAGGATGTCCGCGATCCAGTCGGTGCCCGGCCAGCCCGAGGTGGGAGTCGACGACAGGGCCAGGCACCATGGCGAGCCGCCGTGATTCTCGATGGACTCGCTGAGCGTGACCAGCTGCGGCCAGGTGGCCGGCACGCCATAGCCGAAACGGCGGAAAACTGCGGGGTCGTACCAGATCAGGCTCTTGACATCGGCCTTGACCGGCGCCGCGTACACATGACCGCCACGGCCCGGCCGCATGAGGCCCGACCACGGCGGGCCGTAGGCAGCCGTGCCGACCAGGCCGTCGAGCGGCTTCAGCTCCCCCTGATCCGCGTACTGGCCGATCGCGCCGCTGCTGGGCAGCGCGGCCACGTCCGGCGGGTCGCCCTCGGCCAGATCGGCGTCGAGTTCCTGCGTGAGCGCCCGCGTCGGCTCGACGTCCACGCTGATCCCGGAATGGTCCTCGAACGTCTTGATGACCGACTCGAAGGCCGTGAGCTCGGAACCGCTCCAGGCGACCAGGATCGTGACGTTACCGCCGCCCGCCGGGCCGCCGCATCCGCAGGCGGCCGCGGCCAGACCCAGCGCCGCCACCACCCGGGCCGCGCGTGCACCGGCCGTCCCTCTCATGCCCGGTACCTGTACTCATCCAGGCGGGGCCAGTAGGCAGCGAAGGCGAGGATGCCCGCGCCGCCGGCCAGGACCAGGCCCGACGCCAGCGTCCACGGGGAATAGGCGAAGCCGGCGTCCGTAGCACGAGGCGCTTGCGCCGGGGCCAGGCCCGCCGGGGTCAGCTGGGCCTGCGACGCGAGCCGGCCGCCGATGAAGGCCTTCGCCTGCCCGCCGTCATGCACGTTCAGCGACGCCACCAGCGCAACCAGCGCCAGCGTCAGCACGAGCGCGGACGTGAGCCGCACGCTGAGCAGGCGCCGGAAACCGTGCCACAGCACGTAACTGGTACCGGCGGCGAGCAGCAGCATCGCCAGGAACGGGGCCAGCAGCAGCCACCAGAAGTCGCCGGGGCCGAGCCACCGGGAGCCGAGGTCGGCCGTCACGGCGGCATGCTCGGACTGGCGGAGTCCGCCGAGCACGTTCAGGAGGCCGCCCGTCTGGTCCAGCAGGCCGTGGGCGTACCCCAGTTCTGCCATCGCGAGCGTCCCGTTGTTGCCGGCGAGGTCGGTGCTGGCCTGCTGGACCAGGTTGCCGTAGGTGCCCAGCAGCCCCTCGGCGAACTGGATCGTGTTGGCGCCCTGGAAGCCGGCCACGTTATCCCCGGCAGCCAGGACCAGATCCTGGCTGGCCGCGGTGACATCGTCGCCGTAGGTGGCACCGGGACCAACCAGCGCGACGTCGCCAGTGCGGAAACTCAACCTCACCGCGCGGTCGGCCTGGATGAGTTCGGCGTAAGCCGCTCCGACCTCGCTGATGGCCTGGGCGCCATGGCCGGTTGCGGTACTGATTTCGCGATGCGCCTGGTAGGCGACCAGCACGCAGAGCAGCCCGGCGACCAGGATCAGCGTCAGCATGCCCGTGCGAAGCCACCGCAGCCACCGCACCGGGTGCGCCCGTGCGTACCACGGCGCGGCCGGCCGGCGGATCGCCGTGCCGGACGATCCCGCCACGCCCGGCTCCTCAGACCGGAGGGAGACCGCGATCGGGATCACCGGTGAACTCATGGTCGCATCCCTGTTCCTCGCAGTACCTGACGACCGGCGCCTCGGTCACATGGCCGCGCGGGCAGACGCGGCGAACCAGCCCCTCCGCCGCGAGCGGTCCCTGTCCAGCGGGCGGTCTGTCTTCGGCGGGCGGTTCCTGCCCGGACGTATCCCGCTCAGTTGGCGGCGCCCCCGGCAGCTGCGCCGCAGGCTGCCGCACGCCCCGGTGATCCACCGTGCCGGTATCGGTGACCAGCAGGTCCGCGCGGCTGATGCCGGGGCGCAGCCGCACCTCCCCGTACTCATCGATCGTGACGAGCCTCCGCAGCCTCGCCAGGTGCGCGGACGCCCCGAGGCGGCGCGCGATGCCGGCCGCGGCCGTGAGTTCCCGTACCGTGGTCTTCGTGTCACCGCGCTGGTACGCGTCGATTCCGGCCCGCGTCGCCTCGCCGAGCCGCACCAGATCCTCGGCCTGCGTCACCGCTACGTTGGCGGGCCCGGAATCCCGATGGGACTGCCGCCGTACGGTCACTGCGGCCGCCGCGGCGCAGGGCACCAGCGCCCCGCCGGTGAGGCGCGCCGCGACGACATCGACCCGGGCCGCCCGTACCTCGTCGTCGTATGGCAGGGAGCCGGGGTCGACACGCAGCACCACCAGGTAGTCGCGGGTCTCCTCCCCCCACGCGAGGAGCGGGATGTCGGCCACGCCGCCATCCTGGGGCATGCGATGGCCGGTCAGGTCGTTCTCGATGGGACGGATCTGCCTGACGGCCTCGAGCCGGAACCGGGGGTCGAGCGTGAGCCGCAGGTACGTTTCCGGGACGAGGAGCCGCCGCGCGTGCTCCATCAGGCGGGTGAAGTCCATACGCAGGTCGGCGATGTCGATGATCGCCTCGACCTTGCCCTGCAGGGCCCCGGCGATCAGCCGCAGCTCCCGCTGGTCCCAGTCGGTTCCCACGCCGCGCACGTCGCAGACGAAATGGTCGCGGCAGGCCCGGAGCGCGGAACCAAGCTGTTCGGTGGTCTCGTGCTCGTTGCTGCCGTCCGTGTAGAGCACGGCGTGCCGGACGGCGTCCGGAACCTGGCCGAAGAGCTGGTCGGCGAGCGTCAGCCAGGTGCCCATCGCCGTGCCGCCGGCGGCGGCAAGGTTCGACACCCGGACCTTGGCCTCGGTTTTCGCTCTGGCACTGACGCACTCCAGCTTGCCGCCGCCCGGATACACCTGCCCGGCGTCATGGTTCCCCGCGATGACGGTGAAGTACGTGCCATCCGCCAGTGCGTCGATCGCGGCCTCCACCGCCCCCTTGGCTTGCTGGAGCTTGCCCTGCCGGTTCATGGACAGAGAGCGGTCCATGATCACGATTTCGGCGGCGTCGGCCGCCGCGGCGGCGCCGCGTTCACTCAGCTGGGCATTTACCGTCACGAGGGCGCCCACCCGGTCGGTGTCCCGCGCCAGGTCGCTCGTGGCATCGACGGTCAGGCTGAACCACAATCCATGCCTGGCACCGCGCAGTAGCTGCCCGCTCATCTGCGTCCTCGCGGTAAACCGAGTGTAATTGGCATCACAAGGAGCGTAAGCGACATTACCGGGAATAAGCGGCGACCCGGTCACCATGACCAGATTGTTACCGGGCGCACGCTGTTGGCCACGTCAATCAGGGCCGTGTGCGACCGTTCGGAGGGGGCGAAAGCGGCGACCCTGCGCAGGGCCCGCTCCAGTTCGGCCCGGGCCGCGCCGGATGGCGGCGCCGTCATGTTCTCCCTGGCCACCTCGGCGTAGGCGAATTCGATGTCGAGCAATGCGCCGGAAAGCTCGTCCAGGTCCAGGTTCTCGCTGAGCTCGCGCGCACGTTTCACGTCCGCGGCTTCCGGCGCCGACGTCCGCTCGCCGGTCACGATGACCGCTGACAGCGACCGGACCGCGGCGATCCGCGCCGCGGGCTCGAAACGCGATTCCCGCGGCACCCGGTCGAGCGCGGCGACCGCGGCACCCCGCCGCCCGTCCGCCAGCAGGCTCCGGGCGTACCCGAAGTGCGCTGCGATCAGCGATTCGTCGGTATCCGACACCATCTTGCTGTAGTACATGGCGGCATCCGGTGACGCACCCTGCAGCTCCGCGCACAGCCCCAGCGCCAGCAGGGGGACCAGCTCACCTGGCACGGCCGCGCGTACCGGCCCGAACGCGCGCGCAGCCAGGTCCGGCCTGGCCTCCGCCAGCAAGATCAGGCCCCGGTACCAGTCGGCTCGCCAGTCAGCGGCAGACAGCGCCGACATCTCCAGCAGCGTGTCCGCCGTGGCTGGACTGCCCTGCCGAACGGCAGCGTGACAGGCGTCGAGCTGCGCCTCGACCGCGGCCGCGCCATCCCCGGTGGCCACGTCCCACGGGTCAGGCAGCACTGCCGGCAAGGCTCCCGACACCTGCGCCGGCGTGGGATGCCCGAACGGCGCTGCGGCCAGGCGTACGCCGCCCGTCTCGGTCACGCGCGCCCCGGCCCACCGGTCAAGCGGCATGACTTCACCGAGGCCACCATCCAGGGCATGCGTCATCGACGCGAAAACCACCGACCGGTGCGGCACCGCCTGCCTGCCGATGACCTGCTGGATGACCCCGCTCAGCTGCTCCGCGAACTGCCGCGCCGACACGAAGCGGCGCGCCGGGTCCCGGCGGTGGGTCGCGCGATCGAGGAGCAGCCGGAGCGATTCGACCCCGGGCAGATCGGCCCGCTCGTCCAGGTATTCGCGGCATACCTCCTGCAGGGTCCGGGCGGCGCAGTACAGGTCGAAGCCGACGGTGGGCCGCAGGAGCTCGGGATCGCCGGGCTCCGGGCTATAGGCCGCCGTGAACGTGCTGATCGGTGTCGGGTCGCCGGCCGTGCGCACGGCCCCGAAGTCGATCAGCCGCAGCCGGCCGGCGCCGCGGACGATGTTGGCGGGCTTGACGTCACAGTGCAGGAACCCCCGGCCGTGCAGGTAGTCGAGCGCCTCCAGGAGCTGGAGGCCGAGGGCCAGCGCTGGCGCGAGCGGTTCGGTCAGCCTTACTGGCCGTGCCGTCCTGCCGCCGGCGTAGTCCAGCACCAGGTAACGGCCGTCGCTCACGTAGCCCCAGATCCGCACGATGTAAGGGTGCTCCAGCGCGGTCAGGTGCGTTCGTTCCCGCTCCACGGTCTCCGCCACCCGGTCGTTGATGACTCCCTTGAGGACAACCCGGTGCCCGAGCTGGGTGTCGTCGGCCAGGTACGCCCACCCGAAGCCGCCGTGACTCAGCACGCCCCGCACCTTGTACCGGTTATTGTCCACCCCGTCCCCGGGCCGCAGCCGCGGCATGAAATCGAACGATGCCCCGCACCGCGGGCAGTTCCCCTGGTCTCGCCCGCCGCGGCCGACCGGCTCTCCGCAATGCGGATTCGCGCATCTTCGCTGCCACTCGGGCACCCGCGCGCCCTCCAGCAGCACTGGCTCTGGCTCCTGAGCCTGCTCGATGGCCACCAGGGCCCGGCCCCACCAGGGACCCGCCGGCTCCGATGCCATGCCAATGGATCCGGCCGCGGTACGCGGCGAGGGCCGCCCGGCCAGCGGAGGCCGGCTGCGCGGCGAAGGCTGCCCAGCCAGTGGGCGCCGGCTGCACGTCCCGCAGAATCCCGTCTCATCGATAACACCGCCGGCGCAGTCTGGGCGGTTACACGAAGTCACCAGCCTCATCGTCCCCGGTCGCGGCCATAGGCGGCCCACTGGCCGCTATCCTCGCTCACAGCGTGCATCTCTACCCATTCACCGTCATAGCTTGAGCCCACCAGGCGATCCGCTGCGATGTCCCCCACCCTGCCACCATCGGGAAATCCGCACACCCGCACCGCCACGTCCCGCGCCGGCGCCTGCCGAAGGCGCGCTCCTTTATGACAGGTCACGGAGGTGCGCAGGTCAAGCAGTGCGACATCACCGCGCTGCGTCCCGCGATCCGAAATCCAGCAACCGGGAATCACCCGGGCCGGGCCCACCCGGCGATCTCCGCCAGCTTGACACCGGCGTCCGGCTGACCGTGATCTGAAGATCCCGCACGCGGGAAGGAAGCCAGCCATGCACGGTAATGAAAAACTGGCCGCTCATGCACGGGAACTCATCCACGGCAACCGCTACCTGACGCTGGGCACCGCAGACGCGGACGGCGATCCCTGGGTCACGCCGGTGCTTTACGCCACCGCCGGCTACATCAGCTTCTACTGGGTGTCCCCGGCGGATGCGGTGCACTCACGCAACCTCGCCAGCCGGCCGCAGCTGAGCATCGTCATCTTCGACTCCACCGTGCCGGCCTATACCGGCCGGGCGGTGTATATGACGGCGACGGCCCAGGAGTTGACCGGCAGCGACCTCGACCGGGGCGTGGAGATCTACTCTGGAACGGCGGTGCGCGGGGAGAGCGCCGTGACCCGCGGCGAGGTCCGGCCGCCGGAGCCTTACCGGCTCTACCGGGCGGCGGTCTCGGCATGCTCTGTGCTCTGCCCGGGAGAACCCGGGCAGCCATGCCTGCTGCACGGCATCGGCGCCGATCACCGCTCCCGCGTCAGCCTGGCACATCTCGCCAATAGCTGAGCCCGAGCCATTATCAAGCCGATTGGCCGCGACGCTGAGCGATGTGCAGGACGGCGCCCCAGTGACGGCGGAGCCGCCGTGACGAACCAGCGACCGGAGGAGCAGGCCGGCGGGGCGCGCTACCCGGGCGGCGCCGGCGACCGGGGCCGGTACCCGGGGCTCCGGCCGTCCGGTTATCGTCAGTCGCGTGAAGTTCGCGATCTCCCTCCCGCAGGAATGTCCCGACGGTGCCTTCGACCCCGGGGCCTTCGCCGCCTACGCGGGGCGCGCCGAGGAACTCGGCTTCGACAGCGCCTGGACGCAGGAGCAGGTCCTGGGCCCCCGGCCGCAGCTGGGCGTGCTGGAGACGATGACGTTCGCCGCCGCCTGCACGCAGCGCCTGCGGATCGGCTGCTCGGTCTTCGTAAGCCCGCTGCACCAGCCCGTTCAGCTGGCCAAGAGCCTGGCCACGCTGGACCAGCTCAGCCGGGGCCGGCTTGAGATGGGGTTCGGCACCGGCGGGCCCGGCCGGCCGTTCGCGGCGTTCGGCATCGGCCCGGAGCACCTGGTATCCCGCTTCACCGAGGGGCTTCAGGTAATGAAGGCGTGCTGGACCGAGCCGGAGGCCACCCTGGACGGGCGTTTCTGGCAGCTCAAGGGGGCGACGATGGAGCCCAAGCCGTTCCAGAAGCCCTACCCGCCGCTGTGGATCGGCGGCAGCGCGCCGGCCGCGGTGCGGCGGGCGGCCCGGCTGGCCGACGGGTTCTTCGGGGCCGGGTCGACGACCACCGCCCGGTTCGCCGAGCAGGTGGGGATGCTGCGCGCCGCCCTGACCGAGCATGGCACCAACCCCGACGGTACCGGCTCCGCCGGATTCCCGGTGGCCAAGCGCGTCTACATCGCGGTCGACGAGAACACCGAACGCGCGCGGGACCGGATGTCCGCGGCGCTGGCCGACGTCTACGGCGAGGCTTTCGGGTCGGGCCTGCTGCCGGTTGCGGTCCTCGGCCCGCCGGACGCCTGCGCGCGCGGGCTGCGCGAGGTGGCCGACGCGGGCGCCGGAATGATCCTGCTCACCGCGCTCTTCGACCAGCCCGGGCAGATGGAGCGCCTCGCCGCCGAGGTCCTGCCGCTGCTGTCCTGATCGCCTTCGCGCCGTTCTCCCGAATCGGCAAGACAGCAATAATGACCAATGACGGGTGCTCCAGAAGAAGACGCAAACGATTGCAGGCAACAATACGCCGGTGCACGCGTGCTGAATCGTACCGTTACGATTGGCTGGGGCTGGGGCATTGCCCAGAGGCGTAAACGCACAAATTCCACCGGCAGGGCAGGCCGTCTGCGGGCTTGCTGAAACGGCCACCGTTATCTCACCGGGAGTTCTTACCGTGACCGAGAACCGTCCCGCGCGCGAGGTGCCGTCGACGCAGAAGATCGACACCACCGTGCCGCATTCGGCCCGGATCTGGAACTACTGGCTCGGCGGCAAGGATCACTATCCGGTCGACCGGGAAGCCGGGGACACCTACCGCGAGATCTACCCGGGCATCGTGGACACCGCGCGGGCCGTGCGGTACTTCATGGCCCGCGCCATCCGCTACCTGACCGCCGAGGCGGGAGTGCGCCAGTTCCTGGACGTCGGGACCGGCCTCCCGGCCGTCGACAACACCCACGAGATCGCCCAGCGGGTCGCGCCGGAATGCCGGATCGTCTACGTCGACAACGACCCGCTCGTGCTCGCGCACGCCCGCGCGCTGCTGTCCAGCCGCCCGGAGGGCGCGTGTGACTACGTCGACGCCGACATGCGCCACCCGGACGACATCCTGAAGGCCGCGACCCGCACCCTGGACCTGACCCAGCCGGTGGCACTGCTGCTGATGGGGGTGCTTGGCCACCTCAGCGACTACGCGGACGCGAGGTCGGTGGTGCGCGGGCTGCTGGACGCGTGTCCGCCCGGCAGTTACCTGGCCCTCGCCGACAGCATCCGGGTGGGCGACGCCCACATCGCGGCGGGGGAGAGCTACGCCGAGACCGGCGCGGTGCCGTACCGGCTTCGCAGCCCCGAGGAGATCGCCGGCTTCTTCGGCGGGCTGGACCTGGTGCCGCCCGGCATCGTGCCCGTGCCGGAGTGGCGGCCCGATCCGGCCCCGTTCCCGCCGGTCCACGTGGACACGCTGGGCGGGGTCGCGCGCAAACTCCCGGTCAGCCGGTCACGGTCACCCGGTCAGCCCGGCATGCCGTAGGGGATCTCCGGGGAGCCGGCCGCGATCTCGATCAGGCGGTTGTACTTGGCGACACGCTCGCCGCGCGCCGGTGCGCCGGACTTCAGGTGGCCGCTCCCGGTCCCGACGGTGAGGTCGGCGATGAAGGAGTCCTCGGTCTCGCCGGAGCGGTGCGAGACGAACTGCCGGTACCCCGCGTCGCGGCAGATCGCCATCGCCTGGAGCGTCTCGGTGACGGTGCCGATCTGGTTGAGCTTGATCAGCGCCGCGTTGGCGATGCCGCGGCCAATGGCCTTGGTGATGATGGCGGGATTGGTGCAGAAGATGTCGTCGCCGACCAGTTCCACTGTGTTCCCGAGGCGGGCGGTGAGGGCGATCCAGCCGTCGTCGTCGTCCTCGCCCAGCCCGTCCTCGATGAGATGCACCGGGAAGTCCGCCACGATGGCGGCCAGCCGCTCGATCATGTCGGCGCTGGTCAGCAGCTCACCGGCGACCCGGTACCGGCCGTCCGGCTGGCGGAACTCGGAGGCGGCCAGGTCCAGGGCGATGGACACCCCGCCGGAGCCGGCCTGGTACCCGGCGTCGCTGATGGCCTGGACCAGGAGCCGCAGAACTTCTTCGGGGTCGTCGATCTCGGGGGCGAAGCCACCTTCGTCGCCCAGGCCGACCGACAGTTTCCGGCCGGTCAGCTCGCGGCGCAGCGCGGCGTAGACCTCGGCGCCGGCCCGGACGGCTTCGGCCATCGACGGGGCACCCAGCGGCGCGACCATGAATTCCTGGAAGTCCAGCGCGTTCGCCGCGTGCGCGCCGCCGTTGAGCACGTTGAAGTGCGGCACCGGCATCCGCGGCGGCACACCCTCCGGGGCGAGCCACCGCCACAGCGGCGTCCCGGCCGAGTCGGCCAGGGCCCGGGCGAGCGCCATCGAGGTGCCGACGGTGGCGTTGGCGCCGAGCCGGTTCTTGTTCGGCGTCCCGTCCAGGTCGATCATCGCCTGGTCGGCCTCGGCCAGCGACGGCCAGGATCGCCCGCGCAGCAGATCGGCGATCTCGGTGTTCACCGCCGCGACCGCGCCGAGGACGCCCTTGCCTTCGTAGCGGGCCTTGTCGCCGTCGCGGCGCTCGACCGCCTCCAGGGTCCCCGTCGACGCCCCGGACGGCACCCCGGCCCGGGCCATCGTGCCGTCGGCGAGCCGGACGGTCACCGCGAGCGTGGGCCGCCCGCGCGAATCAAGAATCTCCAGCGCCGATAGGTCTGCGACATCAAAACTCGTCATCGTCAACTCCCGTGGTCCGCCTGGGCACCAGGCCGCCGGCCGCGCTGGCCGGCGGTTTCCACTCGACATCATCGACGGCATACGCCCGATCGGGAAGGGACGTAGTTCCCTATTCAGGGCCTGTTCCGGGTGGGAGCGGCGCTCGGTTTCAGGTCTGTTCGGGACGGGAGCCGCGCTCGGTGCTCCCGGCGGCCAGGCGGATCGCCGTCCGGTGCGTGGCCACGACGCGGAGCAGGCGCACCTCGCTGTCCAGGTCGGTCCCCGCGGCGAATTCCTTGTCGGCGTGCGGGTCGCCGGTCACGGTCCGTACCTCCCCGCGCAGCACCGCACGCCGCCATTTCTCTCCCGTGTCCGGATCTTCTCTGCTGAGCCGGTGCCTGGGGCATTCTTGCCGGGCAATCCGGGATTGACCAGCGCGAGCCGGTGGGAAAACGGGACCCAGCGCAACGACCGTATCGGGGTGCACGTAGGCTGGGACATGCATCGTTTTTGCATCGTTACGGCGTGCGGGTGACTATCTGCCGGTATGTCGTCCGCGAGATCGGAGACCGCAGCGTGCAGGTGGGTCAGCTACTGAGCGAGAGTTCCGATGAGACCGCGCCAGCTGGCTCCATCGCGGCCCGGATCTGGCCCGGCTGGCCGCGCTGGGCGCGTTCCGCCGGCTGGACCCCGCGATCGGCCGGTTCATCCGCGATGAGCGGCTGCGGCGGGTGTTCTCCTTCCAGTCCCTGTACGCCGGTGAGTCCCCGCGGCACGCGCTCGGCGTCTACGCCGTCATCGCCTACATGGACACGGTGGCCGGCGTGTTCTTTCCCCGGGGCGGCATGCGGGCGCTGCCGGACGCGCTCGCCGGGGCCGCGGAGTCGGCCGGGGTCCGGTTCTGCTACGGCACCACGGTGACCTCACTCGAGCGGTCCGGGTCGCGGATCCGCGCCGCGCACACCGGCACCGGGCTGCGGGTCCCCTGCGACGCGGTGGTTCTCGCCACCGAGCTGCCCACCGCGTACCGGCTGCTCGGCCGGACCCCGCGCCGTCCGCTGCCGCTGCGGCCCTCGCCGTCCGCGGTGGTCGTGCACGCCGGCGCCGGGCGCCGCTGGCCGGATGCCGCGCATGACACGATC
Organism: uncultured Actinomycetes bacterium; assembly: GCA_963805255.1. GTDB lineage: Bacteria > Actinomycetota > Actinomycetes > Streptosporangiales > Streptosporangiaceae > Bog-532. The sequence continues at coordinate 74,009 of CAWDTK010000022.1, read as the reverse complement.
ATGTTCGGGGACGCCTGGCGGGACACCTTCCGCGAGATCATTACCGAGGGGCGGCTGATGAGCGATCCGTCCCTGCTGGTGACCCGGCCCACCGCGACCGATCCCGGCCTGGCCCCCAACGGCGCCGACCTGCTGTATATCCTGGCGCCCGCCCCGAACCTGGCGCGCGGCCGGATCGAGTGGGACGCCACCGCCGGCGCCTACGCGGACCAGCTCGCCTCCACCGTGGACAAGCGGCTGCTGCCCGGCCTGGACGCGGAGATCACCATGCGGCGGATGGTCACGCCGGCCGACTGGGCCCGGCAGGGGCTGGTCGCCGGGACGCCGTTCTCCTTCGCGCACTCGTTCCTGCAGAGCGGGCCGTTCCGGCCGGGCAACCTGCCGCGCGGAACCGACAACGCGGTCCTGGCCGGATTCGGAACCGTGCCCGGGGTCGGCGTCCCGACCGCGCTGATATCCGGCCGCCTGGCCGCGGACCGGATCACCGGGGCCATGCCCGCCAGGCCACTCGCCGCGCGGAGGCTGTCATGATCGGCGCGGAATCATGACCGGCGCGGAACTGGACGCGGCGGGGCTGACCGATCCGCGGCTGCGTCTGGCCTACCAGCGCTGCCGGGAGCTTAACGCCCGGCACGGCAAGACCTATTACCTTGCGACGAAGCTGCTGACCCGGGCGCAGCGGCCAGCGGTGCACGCCCTGTACGGCTTCGCCCGCTGGGCCGACGACATCGTGGACACCGCCCCGCCCGGCGCGGGCCGCTGGTCATCCCGGTGTGCGGGATACTGGCCTACGCCGGTGTGCAGGCCACGGCCGCCTGCTGGCGCGTCCGGCCCCAGCCGCGCCCGCGTCCTTCGCGGGCCGCGCCGCGGCGGAGCGGGCGGAACGGCCGGTGCGGTCGTGACCGGCCTCGGGTACACCGTGCCCGCGGTGGCGGCCGTGGCCGCCGTCTGCGTCTGGGAACTGGCCTTCCTGCGGACCGGGTTGTTCCGCCTGCCCAGCTACTGGGTGGCCGTGACCATCGTGCTGGCCTTCCAGATCCCGGTCGACGGCTGGCTGACCAAGCTGTCCGCGCCCGTGGTGGAGTACGCACCGGGGCAGATGACCGGCCTGCGGTTTCCCTGGGACATCCCCGTCGAAGACTTCCTGTTCGGGTTTGCGCTGGTCACGTCGGCGCTGCTGCTATGGGAACGCCAGGGATGCCGGCCAGGACGCGGGCCAGGACGCGGACGGGCCGGCCACGATCCGAGAGGAGAACCGCGGTGACGACCGGCGCCGGATTGCGGCGCGAGGACGCCGGACTGCGGCGGGACGATCTCGCCTGCGCCGAGCGCCGGTACCAGTTGCGGTCGATGTGAGGCGGCATGGGATCACCAGCAGGGTCAGCGTGGACCGCAGGGCAGGTGGCGCGGCATCTCGGCATCGCCGAGTCGACGCTGCGCTCGTGGCACCGCCGGTACGGCATCGGGCCGCAGGGCTCGGAGCCCGGCCGGTACCGCCGTTACGGTGCGGAGGACGTCGCGCGGCTGCGCCGCATGCTGGACCTGATCGGCCTGGGCGTGCTCGCGTCCGAGGCCGCGCGCACGGTGCAGGCCGGCGATGCGGAGCCGGTATCTGCCGAACGGGACGTGGCGGACCTCCTCGCCGCGGCCCGGGTGTCCGATGCCGAGCGCTGCCGGGTCGTCCTGGACAGGGTGCTATCGCGCCGGGGCGTGGCCGGCGCCTGGGACGAGGTGTACCGCCCGGTCCTGGCCGCTGTGGACGCCGATCAGCGCATCGACCCGGACTGCATCGATATCGAGCACGCCCTGTCGTGGGCGGTGCTCGGCGCGCTGCACCGCGTCCCGCGGCCGCCGGTCTCGCCGGACGCGCCGCTTGTCCTGCTGGCCTGCGTGGCGGAGGAGCATCACACGCTCCCGCTTGCGGCGCTGTCCGCGGCGCTGGCCGGGCACCGGACACCCGCCCGCATGCTGGGCGCCGCCACGCCGACGCCGAGCCTGGTGCGGGCCGTGCGGGACACCGAACCCAGGGCCGTCGTCTTGTGGGCGCAGCGCCCGGACACCGCCGGGCCGGAGGCCGTGCGGGCCTTGCGACCCTATCCGGCCCGGCTGTACGCCGGCGGCCCCGGCTGGCCGGTTCCCCCGCCCGCGGGCACCCGGCACCTGAACAGCCTGCGTGAAGCGATCCGCGCGCTGGCCGGCCCGCCACTCAGCGAGCGGCCGGGCGGTTCCCGGTCAGGCCGGACGAAGCCGGCGAGGCCGCCGAGGGGGACCGCACCGTCCGGGACCACCTCTGTTGTCCCAGCCGGCAAATTGCCCTCATCTGGGCCCGTTCAGTCACTTCAATAACATTCCATATTCGATTCCTTCTCCTGGGTAACGACTGATATAAGAACTGATATAAGAAAAGTACGTTGGCCGTCACTTTCTGTGCACGTGGAGAGAATAGTGCGTCGTTCCGGTGGGATCGCCGGTGCGGCCATCGCCGCCGCTCTCAGTGTGACCGCTGCGGCCGGAACGCCTCCGGCGCGCACGGTACCGGCCGTCGCGCTGCTGGCCGCGGCCGCACCGGCCGTCCGGTACGTGGCCCTTGGCGACTCCTATGCGGCCGGCACCGCGGCCGGCGGGTACGGCTCGGCCCAGCGGAGCTGCGAGCGCAGCGCGAACGCCTATCCCGAGCACTGGGCCCGCCATCACACTACGGCGTCCTTCGTCTCGGCGGCCTGTGCCGGGGCCACGACGTCCGGCGTGCTCAGCCGCCAGCTGCCGGCACTGAACGCCCGGACCACTCTGGTCAGCATCACGATCGGCGGCAACGACGCCGGCTTCTCCCACGTGATGGAGACCTGCGTGCTGGAGTGGAACCGCGCGTGCCTGAAAGCGATCTCGTCGGCCGAGGCCTTGATCGCCCGCACGCTGCCGGGCCGGCTCGACGCCACGCTGCAGGCCGTCCGCGCGCACGCGCCATCGGCCAAGGTCGTCGTCGTGGACTACCCGGAGCTGTACGACCTGTCCCGGTCGGCGGCTTGCGTCGGCCTCAGCGCCGCCAAGCGGACCGCACTCGACCAGGGTGCCGGCGACCTCGACCGCGCGCTGTCCGCCGCGGCGGCCCGCAACGGCGACGTCTTCGCAGACGTCCGTGGCCGGTTCTCCGGTCACGAGATCTGCGACTCCGCGAGCTGGCTGTATTCCGTCACGTTCCCGGTCGGGGACTCCTACCACCCGACCGCGGCCGGCCAGGAACTCGGCTACCTGCCCGCGTTCAGCGCCGCCGCCGGCCGAGCGCGGCACTGGATCGTCCGCTGGCGCTCAGGCCGGCACAGGCGGATCTGACGGCATTCGGCCGTCAGTGCGAGTTGCAGGGGAGCAGGCCGTAGGCCTGCTTGGCGGCGAGCACGCGCGTGACCGCCGCGCTGACCTCGTCGCGGAATGCCGCGTTGCCGGCGGCCCGCTGCGCGATGGCGTCATCCATGGCGGCGGCCACCGGAACGCTCACGGACGTGATCAGGTCGCCGCCCGCGGCCAGGAAGCCGATCGCCCGGTCCGCCGGGGATACCCCGGCCACGGCCGCGGCCGCGGCCATGTCGTCCGAGACGATGACGCCCACGAAGTGCAGCTGCTGGCGCAGGATCGTGCGCATTACCCGCGCGGAGAACACCGCGAGGTGCTGCCGGTCGATCCGCGTGTAGGTGGCCAGGGAGACCATGACGAAGGGCACCCGCGCGCTGACGGCCGCCTGGAAGGACTGCAGGTAGGGATCGTCCGGCGTGGTGACGGTGTCGACGACTCCCGAGCTGAAGTCGGTGTTGCCGCGGACCCGGCCCAGCCCGGGGAAGTGCTTGGCGGTCGTGGCCACGCCCGCCTGGCCCATCCCGCGGGCGAAGGCCACCCCGTGCGCCGCGGCCGTGCCGGGGTCATGGCCGAATTCCCGCTCCAGCATGCCGATCGGCGCGTTCTGCTGATCGGTGCCGCTCGGCACGACGTCCATGACCGGCGCCAGGTCGAGGTTGACGCCGGCCAGCCGGAGCTGCCGCCCCCAGCTGGCGGCCTGCTGCTGAAGCATGCTGGGCGCGAGCCGCCCCTGATCCACCGCGGCGGGCATGGCCGAGAAGCCCGGCCCCTGCAGCGTCTGGACCTCCCCGCCCTCCTGGTTCGCGGCCACGAAGAACCGGACACCCGCGGTGGCCTGGGCGGATGCGAGCGACTGCACGGCGTTCGTGACGACCCGGGTGCGGTCCACCCCGGCGTGGCTGGTCGTCGCGAACAGCACCGACCCGAAGTGGTGTGACGTGACCGCCGCGGCCGTGGCCCGGTCTACCTGGTCGGTGGCCAGGCCGACGAGGAACAGCTGGCCGATCCGCTGTGCCCCGGTCATCTGGGAATAGACCATAGCCGGGCAGGAGGGGGTCGCCTGGCCGGCCGGGCTCGCCTGGCCCGCCGGGCTCGCCTGGCCCGCCGGGCTCGCGGGGCTCGCGGGGCCCGCCGCGGCGGCCCTGCTGGCCGGGTGTGACCAGGACGTGCTGCCCCCGTCCTGGCCGGTGGGGGCGGCACCGCATCCCGCGCCAGCGAGGGCCAGGGCGGCGGCGCTGGCGGCGGGAATCCCGGTCAGCCGCCTGCTCAGCGCGCTCCGGCCGGGCCTGCGCGCAGGCGTCGCCATCGAATCCGTCCCCCCCGGGTCGTAAGGCTCGTAGCCGAAGGGTATTACGGCAGTGACCGACTGAGCGTCAGCGGGGGGTCTCAGCCTGTTACCTGGGCCAGCGGCAGAACCACCTGGCGGGCAAATTGGTGCAGCTCGGGCCAGGGGCCGGTGCCCGACGCGAACGCCGCCACCGCGGCGCCTGTCCGCCGGCGCGTTCTTCACGCTCCGGCGGAAACCCCCAGTCGCAGGCTGCTGAGATCGCCGTAGATGCTGGCCCCGGAACAGTCAGTGTTGTTTGTATGTTACACGTTGTACGTTACAGGTTGCATGTTACAGTTCGTCAAAGGCGCCATTCTTGGCTGCGGCAAGAAACTGCTGCCATTCAGTGCGGGTCACAGTAACAGTTGCATCCGGGTTTGCGGAACTCCGCATAACGATCGTCTCAGCCGTCGTGGCTATCTGAATGCATGCTCCTGATTCGCATGCGGAGTGCCATATCTGCTCGTCACTTAAACCGTCAGTCACCTACGCCCCCAACAGCATTAACCGCTGGCCAGTTTTACTGACTGAAACACGAGCACTTCATGGATGTCAAACTTATGTATCAGTTCTGATACCTGTGCGTTAAGAGTGAATGGTGTGCTTCATGTGCCCCTGCGGGGAGCCGGTACCAGATTTCATGATTGCCGTACCGGCCCCCCAGGAAATAGCAGACGTCAAACCGCGTCGAAGTCACCCTGCTTGGCGCCGGCGAGAAACTGCTGCCACTCTGCTGCGGTATAAACGTAAACGGGGCCTTGCGGCTGCCGCGTGTTGCCGAAAACGACAGAATCGCCGTCCCGTGCCACCATGATACACGCGCCGCCCTCACATGATCGTGAGACCCGCCAATCTAGATCCCCCGGCGCCGATGGAAATGCCGACATCAATATCCTTTCTCGGAACTACGCCGGCAAGCCCGTTACTCGCCGGTGTAGGTTACTCGCATCTCGGCAATACGCATGACCGAGTCGCGAGGGCTTAGGGCGGAATCGCGCAGATGCTCGACAGCTTCCCGGTAGCGATCCAGGTCAGACGTTCGCTCGAAGATCTGGTTTGTCGTCAGGCCCTCGACGAAGACAACGGATGAAAGAATAGGGTCCTCAAAGTCGAGCAATATGAAATTGCTTTCGACGATTGCGAGTGCGCCGATATCAAACGGAATGACCTGGATCGTCGCCTTCTTTTCCCGCTCGCATTGCAGGACCCTGTCCAGTTGAGCGGCCATTACGTTCGGGCCGCCCACCCGGCGGTGCAGCGCAGCTTCGTCCAGCAGAATCCGGTAACGGGGAGAATTTTCCCTTTCGAGCAACTGCTGGCGGCGAAGCCGTACCTCCACCCGCTGCTCAAGGACCTTTGGATCGATCCTCGGCGCGATGTCTTTGATGATGGAACGGGCGTAATCTTCCGTTTGCAGTAGGCCTGGTATGTAAAACATCGAGAAACAGGTAATGGCCGAGGCGTCCTGTTCCAGCCCGATGTAAGGCTCCAGGCTGAGATCGTCATACTGCGTCCACCAGCCCAGTTCCCGCGCTTGCCGGGCCAGGGTCATGAGATCCTTCGTAGCGGTCTCGTCGACGTCGTAGATCGCGCACAGATCACGCACATCACGCAGGCTCGGGCGGCGCGCACCCGTCTCCATCCTGGAAACCTTGGTCGCCGAGCAGAGCAGCCTGTCCGCGACCTCTTCGACCGTCATGTTCAGATCGGCGCGGAGTCTGCGCAGGCGCGTACCAAGTTCGCGCTGTCGCACGGTCGGGCTGGCACCGGTCACGGCGTCGTGCTCCTTCGAACTGGGCCATACCTGTACGGCACGCGCGTGGTTCATGCCGATGGCATGTGCCATGTTCTACCACGTTTGAGATGTCTTCAGAAGGGCAAACCTAGCGTTTTCAAGTACTGTTCTTGCCGTAAACCAGGGTGGGCCGCTGCGGCTAGCCGACATGAAGCGCCGAGTGCGCTGGTGTGTGAGCCGTACTAATATAACTCTTCGTGCTCCGTTGTTTACGCTAAGTCAACAGCAAGCGCCATAGGCATTTTGCAATCTGCTGATGCCAGCGGAAGTTGCCACAACATGATCCTGCTTCCTGTTGACCCGGATGACGGGTGGGACGCCGTACGGGCATCCCGGTTGACAGGCAGTCCGCAGGGTAGGTTCACCCGCCGTCGGCCACTGTGGCCGGGCCCGGGATACAGGGAGGAGCCGGATGTTGATTCCGGACAGTGAGGGCGGCGGCCCGATGCTGGCGGAGGCCGTCCGCGAACTGGAAGCGGCCATCCACGACGCGCGGGTCGCCTTCGACTGCATCGGCCTCGGCGAACTCGACCGCGCCCACACCAGCGCGGTGACCGCGAGGACAGCGATCGACGCGGCGGTGACGGCCGTGCAGGCGGCGCTGGTGCAGACCGCCGGCCAGCCGGTCGGCGACCGGGAAAGCTGACAGCAAGGGGGATATCCATGGCCAGGGTATTCAGGAAGGGTGAGCACGTAGCCTGGCACTCCCGCGGCAGCGAAGCTACCGGCGAGGTAGCGGAGAAGATCACCCGGCCGCCGCTGAAGTAGCGGCGCGTTCTTGCTGAGCGCGCCCCGTTCCGCCCTTTCCGCCGACCAGGAAGAAGCCGCCGCCATGCGATACCTGGACATTGATACGGCTCCGAAGATCTCCAAGATAGGCCTGGGCACCTGGCAGTTCGGGGCCAGGGAATGGGGGTACGGCGAGGGGTACGCCGGGCAGGAGGCGAAGGAGATCGTCGCCCGGGCGATCGACCGGGGCGTCACGCTTTTCGACACCGCCGAGATCTACGGCTTCGGGCGCAGCGAGCGGATCCTCGGCAAGGCCCTCGGCGAGCGGCGGCCGTCGGTCTTTATCGCCACCAAGATCTTCCCGCTCGTCCCGGTGGCTCCCGTGGTGGAGCAGCGTGCGGTGGCGAGCGCGAACCGGCTGGGCACGCGCCTGCTTGACCTCTATCAGGTGCACCAGCCGAATCCGCTGTTCCGCGACGGCACGATCATGCGGGGGATGAGCGTACTGCAGCGCGTCGGGCTGGTCGGCGAGGTCGGCGTCAGCAACTACCCGCTGCAGCGCTGGCAGGCGGCCGAGGACGCACTGGGCAGCCGGGTGCTGAGCAATCAGGTCCCGTACAGCCTGGCCAACCGCTCAGCCGAGGACGAACTGCTGCCGTTCGCCGCATCTCATGACCGGGTCGTGATCGCCTATAGCCCGCTGGCGCAGGGCCTGCTGTCCGGCCGGTACGACCGGACCAGCCGCCCTGCCAACCGGATCCGGGCCGCCAATCCGCTGTTCCTGCCCGAGAACCTGGACCGCGCCAGCGACCTGATCGGCACGCTGCGCGAGGTAGCGGACGCGCACGGGGCCACCCCGGCGCAGATCGCGCTGGCCTGGGTCATCCGGCACCCCGCCGTGACCGCGATCCCCGGCGCGTCCAGCATCGGGCAACTGGAGAGCAACATCGCCGCGGCTGACATCAACCTGGCCGACGACGAGTACGACGCGCTGCGCGCCGCCTCCGGCCGGTTCCGGCCGATCACCGGCCGCGCCGCGCTCCCCGCGATGGTCCGGGCCCGGTTCCGCCGCTGAGCCGCGCACTCTGGCAGAATGGGCTGGGATGAGCAGCTCAGGTTCTCCGCGCTATCCCGTAACCGTCACCCAGCTACCGGTTACCCGTTGCCAGATCTGCCGGCGTACGGTCGCCTACCGTCCCGGCCAGGCGAGTGCCGCCCTGACCCAGCACTACCGCCGCGCCCACCCCGAGAAGCTCGGCGACGATTCCGATGAGTAACGCCCGGCTGTGATCGGGCCTCCCCGCCGGCCGGCGGCGTTATGCCGAATTTTGTGCGGATCCCGGGACGGGCCGGTACCGCGCAGTGCCCGAGTATGGACGGGTGCGAATCGAGGCGGTCGCCTACGACCATCCGGATGCGGCCCGCCTGATCGGCGAGGTGCAGCAGGAGTACGTGATCCGCTACGGCGGGGTGGACCGCAGCCCGGCCGGCCCGGCCGATTTCGCCCCGCCCTCCGGGCTCTTCCTGGTCGGTTACGCCGACGGTGCGGGGGTGGTGTGCGGCGGCTGGCGGGCGCGCGGTGCCGACGCCGAGATCAAGCGGATGTACGTGACGCCCGCCGCGCGTGGCCGTGGGCTGGCCCGGGGCATGCTCGCCGCGCTCGAGGACGCCGCGCGCGCCGCGGGTCACCGCCGCGCGATCCTGGAGACGGGGAGCAGGCAGCCGGAGGCCGTCGCCCTCTACCGTTCGGCCGGCTATACGGAGATTCCCGCGTTCGGCTACTACGCCGGTTCGCCGCACAGCATCCACCTCGGTAAGGTCCTGGACCGTGCCGGGACGACCCCTACGATGGAGTGATGCCCGCGATCTGGCCGCCATGAGTACCCCGCGCCACCGGGCGCTGCGCAGCGACGCCGGCCGGGCGCTGACGAACCGGCTGTCGGTCATCCTCGCGATCGGGCCGATATGCCGCCTGTCGTCGCTGTGGCCGCGGCTGGCTCCCTGCGCAGCCGCAACTGCCCGGGGGCAACCGCGGCTTCGATAAAAGCGATCAGCTCCCTGATGGAGTGAGCCTGGCAGGCCGGGCAGACGCCGGGCACCTTGCCCTCGACCGCGGGACGGCCAGTCTGAGTGCCGCCGAGCCGGTGCAAGTCTGCACGGGCGCATCCGGCACCACAAAGCTCACAGGTGTGAGTGCAGGTGGCTTCGGGCACGGTAGCCACTGGGGCCTCCTGAGGCGTGACGGCATCGGCGCATGACAGCGCCAAGATGGTGAGGCTGGCTGCGCCCGGCCGGACTTTGGCTGATGGCCTGGCAAGCACGCGCGCTATGCGCTGAAGCGCTGGCGCCCGGATGCCGTCACGCGGTGGCAGCTGCCCCCAAGGTTACCGCGGCCCGCCGGCCCAGCCCCGTCCCGACACGCCTCAAGCACGCCAAGTTCCCTGACGAGCACGGTCACATCTACTCTCAGGCCGTAGCCGCCGAGACCGCTCTGACCAGGAGCAACGACGGCCAGATACCGGATGGGCACGACGTCGACGGCCGTCAGGACACCTGCGGCCTGGCACCGGCGCCCGGCGGCGAGGTGGACCTGGCGGGCGAGGTCGTGGCAGGAGGCCCGCAATCGCCACTGGGCGTTCCATTGTTCCCCGGCGCCCGGGTTTTCAGCGTGTCATCCGCTGCTGGGGAATGCCCGAAAGGCATGATCTCGTATAGAAATGATAACGGAGCGTGGCAGAATGCGGCAGAGGATCACGCCGTGGCCCTGGCTACGCCGGCCCATTCGCCAGGATGGACGCTTAGATGACGGCATGCATGGCGCTGGAGGATTTGTGGATCTGAAGCTGGGTCACTACAACAAGGACGGCATCGAAGTCATCGACGTCGAGGGCAAGATCGATATCTACACGGCACCGCGGCTCCGTGAACTGCTCATCAACCTGGTCAGCAAGAATAACTACCAGCTCATCGTCAACATGGAGAGGGTTGAGTTCCTCGACTCCACCGGCCTCGGGGTGCTGGTAGGAGGCCTGAAGCGGGTGCGGGCGCACGACGGCTCGCTGGATCTGGCCTGCACGCAGGAGCGGATACTGAAGCTCTTCCGGATCACCGGGCTGACGAAGGTCTTCGGCATCCACGAGACAGTGGACCAGGCTATCGGGGCCAGGAAGCGGCGCCGGTAAGGGCGTAGCCCGGCACCGGCCACCCCTGCTCCCGGGCCACCTCGGCCGCCTGCCGGTGCACGGCGGCGAGCTAGGGGCACGCTGATAAGTCCCATTTTCCATGATCAATGTCACAAAGCCGCAGGTCAGCTGCTAGCCCCTTGATCGCAAACAGGTTATTCATTGGCCTCCCAGCTGGCGATGCCGACGGCATCCGGGCTGGGCGATGCCGAGCCGGGGCCGGGTAGCACGTCGATGTCGGTGGCCCGCATCGGCTGGCCGCATTCGGAGCAGCGCAGCTCGGCGTGGCCGATCTGGCCGCAGCCGCGGTGCCGGTACAGCGCCGGCGGCCCGGCCTCTCCGGCCAGCCACTTGTCCCCCCAGGCCACCATCACCATGAGCACCTCGAAAAGCTCCAGCCCCTTGGCGGTCAGCGCGTACTCATGCCGCGGCGGGCGGGCCGAGTACTCCCGCCGCTCCAGCACGCCGGTCTCGGTCAGCCAGCGCAGCCGCTCCGCGAGCACCTTGCGGGACATGCCCAGGCTGTGCTGCAGCTGGTCGAATCGGGTGATGCCGATGTAGATGTTCCGGAGGATGAGCGGCGACCAGGGCTCGCCGACCACGCCCATTGTGCGCGCGATCGAGCACTCCATCGCGCCGAACTGAGTCCGCTGCATTGGCCCATCTTAGCCTAAATGGTTCCCTAAGGAAACGTACTATGCTAGCGTGCGATCCCGGAGGTCCCTAAGGGAATCCAAACGGAAGGAGATCACTATGGACCACCCGCAGGTGCGCACCGAGCGCACGTTCCCGGCCCCGGCGCACCGCGTGTACCGCGCGTGGCTCGACCCGCAGCTGGTACGGCGATGGATGGCCCCCGGCAGCCAGGAAGTGATCCGCGCCGAGATCGACGAGCGGCCCGGCGGGGCGTACCGGACCTGGAAGGCCGACAATGGCGTGATCGTCGGCGGGTTCGATTCCGAGCTGCTGGAACTGGTCCCCGACCGCAGGCTGGTCTTCCGGTGGGGCTTCATCGGCCCGCAGCGCAGGCAAGGCCCCTCCTTCGACACGCAGCTGAGCGTCAGCTTCCACGCCGAGCCGTCCGGCGCCACCACCGTCACGCTCGCGCACGACCGCCTCGATGACCTGGCCGCCGCGATGCCCGAGATCGCCGGGAATGTGGGCCCGGGCTGGGACGCCGTTCTCGGCAAGCTGGCTGATGTCCTCGCCGAGGATGCCGAGGATGCCGAGGATGCCGAGGAGCTCAATCACCCGGGCGCCCGGGAACTGCTCGCCGCCCAGCCACTGGCGCGCCTGGCCTACACCGGGCCCGACGGTTTCCCCCGGGTGATCCCCATCGGATTCCACTGGACCGGAGAGCACATCATCGTCTGCACCGCGCCCAGCTCACCCAAGGTCCGCGCCCTGTCCGCCCGCCCCCACGTCGCGCTCACCATCGACACCGACCAAGGGCCGACCAGCCGGTCGCTGTCCGTGCGCGGCGTGGCCGCCATCGAGATCGTCGACGGCGTGCCGGACGAGTACCTCGCCGCGTCCGCCAAGAACATGGACGGCGAGCAGGGCCACCAGTTCGAAGCGCACGTACGGTCGATGTACAAGCAGATGGCCCGGATCACTATCCAGCCGCGGTGGGCGCGCTACTACGATTTCGGCGCCGGCCGGGTACCGGGCTTCCTGCTCAAGCTAGCCCAGGGCAACCCGGGCCTCCAAGGTTAACCACAGGCGCAGGCGCCAGACCAGTCCTCAGCACTTCACCAACGCGGGCTTGGCCGAGGCTTGGCCAATGCCGGGGAGTTAGGGTCCTCCAGCGTTTGTCACGGATTTCCGGCGGCGTGTCGCAGGCTGGTGATAGCTGGGGTCGACGTGGGCGGTGATGCTGGTTATGCGATGGTTTGCGCGGGGTTTGCCGTCGGGGTGCTTGTTCCAGCGGCTGAGCGGGGACTTGACCTTGCGGGCGCAGACGCGGGGCCGCCGGGGGCCGTGCAGGCTCGCGAGGACGGCGCGGCCGATGCCGCCGGTCAGGTCCCCGCCGGGATCGGTGATGTTCTGCGCAGTGATGAGGAGGTTCTGGGCGGTCTCGACGGCGATCTGGTAGCTGGCCCGGTCGGGGTCAGTGCCGGGCACGGACTGGACGGCATCGGTGACAGCGGTCCGCAGCGCCTGGTAGACGGCCAGCAGCGCCCACATCTCCTGCTCGATGCCGGCGGGGTCCCCCGAGCGGAGCACGCGGCCCTGAAGCAGGGTGTGGCGCAGCGCGAGGTAGGTGATCTCGTGCTGCCAGCGCTCGTGGTACAGCGTCATCAGCGCGTCCGCCGGGTATGCGCGGTGGCCCAGCAGGGTCGTGGCCAGCCGGTAAGTGCCGCCGTAGGTGGTGCCGTCGTGGCAGGTGACGGTCACGGCCGCGGTGATGATGCGGACCTTCACGCCGCCGATGGCTGACAGGAACGACCCGTCGGGCAAGTGCCGCAGGACTGGCAGGCGGCGGGTGCTGGTGAGCCGGACCAGGAACTGCGCCTTCGTGGCGGCGACCGCGGCGAGGAAGTCCCCGCCGTCGAAGCCGCGGTCGATCAGCACCAGCATGGACTCATCCAGCAGGGGCAGCAGCTCCCGCGCCTGGCCCGTCTCCCCCTCGGCTCCCGGGCCGAAGACCGCGCCGAGCAGCGCCCGGGTACCTGTCTCCACCAGGGCCATCAGCGCGAGCCCCGGGTAGCCGGTCTCCCCGTTGGACGCCTTCTGCTTGCCCAGCCACGCCCGGTTCTTCGCCGTATCGGGCACCTTGACCGACTTGCAGCCGTCGAACGAGACCGTCCGGTACCCGCGGAACATGATCCCGGGCGTGCGCGGCTGCCCCAGCGGCCCGGCCAGGATCTCGAACAGCCGCCTCACCGGCGGATCCCGATACGCCGGCGCAGGTCCCGCAGGGCCTTCCCCGAAGGCGCCGCCAGCCCCAGCACCCGCAGCCCCGCGGTCAGCTTGCCCCATACTCCCCGATAACCGGCCCGCGGGAACAGGCACATCGCCAGCAGGAAATACAGGCCCGCGTGACCGACGTGACAGCAGAACGGATGACAGACTGGGCAGGCAACGGAGGTCTCCGGTACACGGGCCGTTTTGGTCGACACCCGTCCTACCGCAGCCTCCGTTGCCATGTCCGCCCGAAGCCACGATCCCGCCAAACCGCTTGACTACAAGGCGAAACGCTTAACTCCCCGGCATTGAGGCCAGGCCGTCCTTGACGACCCCGCTCTCGACGGCATGACAGGATGGCCGTTGAGCCTATCCCCGTCGGCTACGCCCGCGGGGATCTTGTGCACATCGCATTGTCCGAGGCGCTCATGGCGGTCCTTCGCGATCTGGACACCCGCGATGCGCCGGTCCCAGATGTCCGCGACAAGCAGTGGTCAGACTGGCCGGCCACGCCGTGCCGGAACCATCCGCGCTCCACCTCCGCCATGTGCCGGACCAGCCCGCGCAGGGACAGCGACGAGGGTGCGGCGGCGGGAGCCCAGCAGCCGGCAGGCGAGATTGATCAGCTGACGCCGCTCGCTCATGATCGCGCTCAGGCCCGGGTCGGGCCGGTCGTGTCCCGGCCCGGATCGGGTGCTCATGGTGCCGGCGGCCTCCCTCGGTCGCATCTGCCCGCACCAGTCTGACGAGATAGCGCACCGGACTGTGAGGCTGGCGCGTCACCTCACATTCTGAGGGGATGTGCCGTCGTACTGCTAACTTGCCATCGCTGTGTCATGACAGGGAAGTCCGCGGGCAGGTGAGACGCCTCCCCGGCCACCAGAACTTCATCTCCACACGAAAGGGAACTAGCGATGAAGGCCATCCGCATCCACGAACCAACCGGCATCAGCGGGCTTGTCTACGAAGAGGCGCCTGATGCCACGCCCATGGCCTGCGACGTGCTGGTCAAGGTCGCCGCATGCGGCATCACACACAACGAGCTGGACTACCCCATCTGGACCTGCCGAGCCGGTCATCAGCGGACCTCGATCATCCCCGGCGCTGAGGTGTCGGGGGTCGTCGCCGCGCTGGGATTGGGCACAGCCGGGATCGCCGTCGGCGACGAGGTGTTCGGGCTGACCGACCAATGGCGTGACGGGACGGCCGCCGAGTACGTCGCCGCCGAGGCCCGTAACCTGGCCCCGAAGCCGCAGACCGTCGACCACGTCCACGCCGCGGCGGTGCCGCGGGCCGGCCTGACGGCGTGGCAGGCACTGTTCGACCACGGAAGGCTGGCCAAGGGACAGACGGTGGTCATCCACGGCGCGGGCGGCGCGGTCGGGTCGACGGCGGTCCAGCTGGCCCGCTGGGCCGGCGCCGAGGTGATCGGAACCGGGCGCAGCCATTCCCGGTCCCTGGTCCTGGAACTGGGCGCCGACCGATTCGTCGCCCTGGACGCCGAACGTCTCGAGGACGCGGCCGGCCAGGCGGACCTGGTGTTCGACGCGGCCGGCGGCCATGTGCTCGCCCAGTCGGCCTCGGTCGTCAAGCCAGGGGGAACGCTGGTCTCGGTGGCCGCGTTCCCGCCCTTCGGCCGCGAGGACGCCAGGGAGATCTTCTTCATCCAGGAGTCCAGCCGCGCTCAGCTGACCGAACTCGCCCGCCTGGTCGACCAGGGGCACCTGCGCCCCCAGGTCGGCGCGGTATACCCGCTCGCGCAGGCAGCCAAGGCGTACAGCGCGAAAGCCGCCGGCGGCATCCCCGGCAGAATCGTCCTCCAGCCCTGATCCACGAGCTGCCCGGCATCGATCGACGTTCGCGACCGCCACGGTTGAGGCCCGTGCCCCGCCGTGGCGGCCGCCGCGGAGCCGGATCGCGGCCATCACGACCGAGGCCTGATCATCTAAAGCTCGCTCTGGCCCCGCCGAAGCGGGCTACGTCGCGGACGTCGCCGATGACAGCGGCGGCGATGACCGGGCCGGCCCCTAACAGCCCGGTCAGGCTGGTCCCGGCCGCCTGCCGGGCTTTCACCGGGCCTCGGTACCAGTACCGGGTAGATGGGGGGCTACGACGATCGCAGCGCCCGAAAGCAGGCGCAGCGCCCGGCTCTCCCGGCCGAAGGCCAGCGGGTAAAACAGGAACTGGTCGAGAGGGAACCATAGCCCAAGCCATGCCAGCACCCAGCCGATATGGTCGGTGACGAGATTGGCGGCACCTCCGGAGGGCCGAATCGTAGTCGCCACTGCCGTCAGCACCAGCCCCAGAGCAGACACGGGCAGGCCGATCCGGAACGCGCTAAGGCCCCCGGCCCGGAGGGCTCGCGTCTCCCGCCGGTTATAGCGGATCCGGTGGTTGCAGTACCTGCGCAGGGTCCGGGCCAGCCGCTCGGCGAGCCCATCATTAATCTCCCCGGGCGGCAGCCATATCTCCAGCCGGACCGGCCGCTGGGACCGGCGGCCACGCAGCTCGCTGATGCAGAAGTCGACTCCGGTGAGAAAGTTGCGGTACTCAGAGAAGAGGTCGGTCTGGGGCATCTCGAACATGTCGTCAGGCCGCATGAGCCGCAACTCAATGACCTGGCATTCGCGTCCAGCCGTAGAGCGGCCGAGGGTCTTCTTCATGCTGATCAACCTACGATGCGCCCGGTGCCGCTGAATGCCCGGCTGACTACCGATGGTAATCAATCGGCTGGCCTGCCGTGCCACAGGCGCCCCACCCGATCCGCTCTGCAGTGGCTGTTAGCGCGCCCGGGACCGGGCCGAGTCGCCTGGCAAACCGAATAGGCGTTGTGGTCTTCAATCAGCTTGACAGGTTCCCAGAGCTCCTTAGTTACCCGTGATGAGATCGTCCGCGCAGCAGTCACCCTGCGAGCTGGGGCCTCGGTTGCTGCACGAGCCAGGCCGTTGTTCGGTGCGTCGCGATTCAGCGCGGCAACGATTACCGACGGCGCCCGAAGGAACGTTCGGGTTGAACCGCGGGATGATGCGGTCACGCATGGACGTCTGGCGGTCGTTGCACCTTTAGTGACATGATCCTCAGCAGGGATGCAGCGTAGATCACTGCGCCCGCCCCTTTCGGCCGGGGATCCGCCCGCCGGTGGCGGCCCCCGCGGTGCGGATTGGCCGTGGCCGGCCGCACTGTGCGGGCCACCGCCGCGGGCGGCCGGGTTGAGCATGCCCGTTCAGCGGCGGTGGCGGCACCCGGCAGGGCGCGGCTGCCGTGGGGGAAACCGAGATGAGGCCGTGCACATTAAGATGGGGGTACCTTCGGCGCCTGGCCGCCCCGCCCGAACAGGGCGTTATTCTCGGCAGGGAAAAGAATCATACCGTCCCGTGATGCGCTGGTTATCGCGACTGGGAATAGAGTCGAATTAATGAATAGCTGGTTTCAGCACTCAATCGTGGCCGGCGGGAGACTGCGGCTTTTCTGCTTCTTCGTGTCTTTCATTGCGGCGTTCCTGTTTATCCGTTTCAGCGTCCGGATGATTCGCGCCCAGGTGAGGTGGTGGCCGGGTAACGTCACGCCCGGTGGAGTGCACTTCCACCACATTGTCTTCGGCCTGGTTTTCATGTGTGTCGGCGGTGTCGGCGGCCTGGCCGTGCAAGATCCCCGCTCAGGCTGGGCAGCCGGCGCGGCCGCGCTGCTGGGCGTCGGCATGGCACTAGTGCTGGACGAGTTCGCCCTCGTCCTGTTCTTGAAGGACGTGTACTGGAGCGAGCAAGGCCGGCTGTCGGTGGAGGCCATCTTCATCGCCGTGGCCCTGTGCGGCCTCGCCCTGCTCGGTTGGGTCCCGCTCGGCATCACCCCGTCCTCAGGACGGGAAACGCGCCTGGAAACCCTGCTGGGAATTGCTCTCTTCCTCGTTTTTAACCTGGCCTTCACGGTCATCTGTCTGCTGAAGGGGAAGGTCTGGTCAGGCGTAATCGGGATATACATCAGCCTGTTTGCTCTGGTCGGCGCGATCCGGGTGGCACGGCCCGGATCTCCGCGGGCGCGTTCGCGCTATCCCGAAGGCTCCCGCAAGCTAGCCAAGGCGATCGCCCGGGAGCAACGCTATGCTCAGCCCGTAACCCGCCTCATGACCTGGTTCCAGGACCTCATTGCGGGCAGGCCGGATCAAAGCGGCGACTGACCGCCTGGCGGAGTGCCTGGCCGGGGCTGCGGTCACGGGGCGCGATTACTGCGCCGTGGGCGGCGTATGGATGAGCTTCTTGTTGACGAACTCGTCGATCCCCAGCGGCCCGAGCTCGCGGCCGACACCGGATCGCTTGGTGCCGCCAAACGGTAGCTCCGGGCCGCCGAGTTCGGCAGTGTTGATCCAGACCATCCCGACGTCGAGCCGGTCGGCGACTTCCACGGCCAGCTTCTCGTCGCTGCTGAAGACGGACCCGCCCAGCCCGAAAATGCTGCTGTTGGCCAGCTCGATCGCCTCATCGGCGTCGGCGACCTGGTAGACCACGGCCGCCGGACCGAACAGCTCCTCCCGGTAGGCCCGCATGTCCGGGGTCACGCCGGACAGCACGGTCGGCTCCACGAATGCGCCCGGCCCGTCGATGCGATGCCCTCCGAGGTGGACCGTTGCACCCTTACTGACTGCGTTGTCGATCTGCGCCATCAGGTTGCGCGCCGCCTGCTCAGAGGACAGCGGCCCGTAGCTCGTCGCCGGGTCGGTCGGATCCCCCGTCACGTAGCTGGACATCGCCGCCGTGAACTCGCGCATGAAGTCGTCGTAGACCGCATCGGTCACGATCATCCGCTTGGATGCATTGCAAGCTTGCCCCCCGTTCTCCATCCTGGCCGCTGCGGCCGTCTTGGCCACCTCCGGCAGGTCGGCACCGTCCAGCACGATGAACGGATCCGAGCCGCCCAGCTCCAGCACAACCTTCTTCAAGTTCTGCCCGGCCACAGAGGCCACGGCCGACCCGGCCCGCTCGCTGCCGGTCACCGACACCCCGGCGATACGCGGGTCGGCGATCATGCCGGCGACCTGCTCGTTGCTCGCGAAGATGTTGATATAAGCGTCTTCTGGCAGCCCGGCGTCGCGGAACATCTGCTCCATGGCCAGGGCTGACTCCGGGCACTGTGGCGCATGCTTGAGCACGATGGTGTTACCGATCATCAGGTTCGGCGCGGCGAACCGGGCAACCTGGTAATAGGGATAGTTCCACGGCATGATGCCCAGCAGCGCCCCGATCGGGGTCTTGCGCACCCAGGCCGTACCCGGCAGGTTCGAGGCCAGCGGCTCATCCTTGAGCAGCGCCGCCCCGTTGTCGGCATAGTACTGGTAGATGGCGGCGGCGAACCGCGGCTCTCCCCTGGCCTCGTTGGTGATCTTACCCATCTCCCGGGTGATGATCGCGGCCAGTTCGCCAGCGCGGTCGCGGTACTGCCGGGAGACCCGGCGCAGGATCTCGGCGCGCTCTTCCATGGAAGTACGCCGCCACGAGATGTAGCCCCGTCCGGCTCTCTCCAGCACGTCGCTGACCTCGGCGTCGGTCGCCGTCGGGTACTCGCTTTCTACCTTGCCTGTGGCGGGGTTCACTACCTGGTACGTCATCGAGCCTGCCTCCATCGCAACAGCGGGTCAGTCCCATTACATGCCAGGGCGGCACGCTGCGGGATCAGCGGCCCTCCGCAAGGAGGCTGGCGCTGGTCGTGGCGATACGGACGGACCGGCGGGATGCTACGGCCTGGAATCTGCCTGCCCGCCGGCGGTGCGCCTGGGTGAGAAGGCGCCCGGTTGGCTACGGCCCCGCTGACGGCAGCCGGCTGGCCACCATCGCGAACATCACCCGATGGACGGCCGCCGCGCTGGCCCGTCCGCTGGCGGCGACCCGCCGATCGCCGCGCCGATCCCAGCCGCTCCCAGGGCCGGCCAGGGAGGCGGGCCATCGGCCGGGCATCGCGGTTCCGGCCAGCCGCCGCCGCGGTTCCGGCGTCGTAGGCTTACGCGATCGCCTTGGCGAGGAGTGTGACCTGGTCAGCCGGGACGAGCCGGTGGTGAAGATCAGCTCGTCGCAGCCGTTCTGCTCGAAGCCGGCGACATAGTCTCTGACCATCCGGCGCTCAGCCGGCCGCGGTCCCGGGCGGCAGCGACCCGAAGCGTGACCTACGGGAGTGCCCCCCGAGCTCACCAATGTGTCTCGCCAATGTGTTTGGCTGGAACATGCACATAATGGCTTGGCCAACCGGACTGGAGACGTTCGCGCTCACGAGGCCGCGCTGCGTTCGAGGAGAGGGAGACTGCTGATGCGCCACGTCGCTGTGCTGGGGACCGGCAATATGGGCGCGGGAATGGCCCGCAGCCTGCTGCGGTCCGGTTTGGACGTCACTGTGTGGAACCGGTCCTCCGGCCGGGCGGCACCCTTGGCCGCAGACGGCGCGCACGTGGCCGGCACGGCTGCCGAGGCGGTCGCGGGCGTGGATGCAGTGATCACGATGCTGTGGGACGGCAGCTCGGTGGCTGAGGTGATGACCGAAGCGTTGCCGGGCGCGCCGGATGGGGTCCTGTGGGCCCAGACGAGCACGGTGAGCCTGCACGATGCCGGTGACCGGCTGCCTGCATTGGCCGGCAAGCGCGGCGCCCGGTTCATCGACGCCCCGGTGCTGGGTACTCGCCAGCCCGCCGAGGACGGGAAACTCCTCGTTCTTGCCGCCGGGCCCGAGCAGCTGCGGGACCCGATCACGCCGCTGTTCGACGCCATCGCCGCCCGCACCGTCTGGGTCAGTGAACGGCCGGGCGACGGCACCCGCCTTAAGCTGGTCGCCAATTCCTGGGCCGGGACAATCGTGGCCGCAACCGCCCAGGCGATCGCGTTCGCCCAGGGTCTCGGCCTGGATCCCCAGGTGTTCCTGGACGCGGTCAAGGGTAGCGCCGTGGACACCCCCTATCTCCACGTCAAGGGCCAGGCGATGATCGCTGGCCAGTTCCCGCCCGCGTTCGCGCTGGACGGTGCGGTCAAGGACGCCGGGCTCATCGCCGCCGCGATGCGGGAGGCGGGCGCCGACGCCACGCTGATGGACGCAGTTGCACAGCAGTTCCGCAAGGCCGCCGACTCCGGGTACGGCGGGGAGGACATGGCTGCGGTTTTCCGCGCTTTCCGTCACTGAGCGGTCGCGGAATATGCGCGCGCAGGTTTGGACCGCCTGATCCTCATGCCCGCCCTCGCCGAGATGCGCCAGGTGTCAGCCCTCGCTGAGCATGTCCTTCCGCTGTACTCCTAACGGCATGCCCTCTGAGCAACGTAGACGGACCTTATGGACGGTACCGAACAGCAGCTCATCTGCGCGGGCCTCGTGGCTTTGGACTCCGTGACGCATCAGTACGGAACGGGGCTTGCCCGTGTGGAGCGGTCCGGGAGCCCCCGATAGCCGGGGAGCACGGCGTCAGGTCAGCAGGAATCCGCCGTCGATGACCAGGTCGTGGCCGTCGATCCCCGTGTTGCGCAGCAGGAAGTCCGTGGCGTCGGCCACTTCGTCCATGGTGACCAGCCGGCCGATGGGGGTACGGGCCACGTGGGGGTGGCCGGTTACCTCGCGCCACTTGGGGCTGTCGCCGACCAGACCCGAATGCAGTGCGTTGACCCGGTAAGGTGCCAGCTCGATGGCGAGGGTCTTGGCGAGCCCCGTGATGCCAGCATTGAAAGTGGTCACCATTGTCGAGCCCGGGTAGGGTCGATCCTTGGCCAGTCCGCCGAAGAGGACCACTGATGCGCCAGGCCGGAAACAGGGACGCAGAACCCGCACGGTCTCGGCGTAGCCAACCAGCTTGATGGTGACCACCCGGATGGCAGCGTCGAGATCGAAGGCAGCTAGGCTGTTGACGTCCTGTTCGATGGCGGTGATGACCAGGTGGTCAACGGCGGTGACGCTGGCCAGCGCGCCAGCGGTCTCCGCCGGGCGGGACAGATCAAGGGGAATCCCCCGGGTGGCGCCCCCGATGGCGGCGGCTACCTCCTTGGCTCGACGCCGGTCCCGGCTGGTGATGACCACGTCTTCATCCCGGTCGGCGAAGCGCTGGGCGATGACGCGTCCGATGCCGTTGCTCCCGCCGACGACGACCGACGCTGTCACCGCCACCACCTCGCAGCCGCACCGTCGGACCAGTGGCTGTCGCCTCGTCCCTGGGAACGGAATGAGGCGCGATGCCCGCAGGCCACGCAGTCTTTCCGGGCTCGAACCACGCGGCCTCTCCCGTCGCCATCGACGTCAGCAGGGTAGCATCACCCCCGGCGCGCCAGCTGGCCGGTCGGCCGGCACCCGGCATCTGGCTCACCGCGGCGCGCGGGCATGGGTGATCGATTGGGTTTGATCCCGGCGTTCCGCGGGGCGACCGCCTCGGGCGCGCGGCAGCACATCAGGCTGGATCGCCACAGAACGCGTAAATCGTAACCAATTGGCCCTTCCGGTTGAGCCCGGCTATTTCGCGTGCTCTGCTTGCCAGATAACGGCAGTGTCATGAGCCGGTGGGGGTGGTGAGTGTGGGCCGGGAAGATCGCGATCCCGCGCCATCCCATAATGTCCTGCTTGACGCCGGGGCCCTGACGAGGTCGGCCGGGCCCGTAAGGAGACCGGCCAGGGAGGCGGAGCCCTCGTGGGGCCGGGTGCTGGTTAACACCGTCAAGCTGTCGGTGTTGCGGCAGCTGCGGGCGGCCGGTCCGAGGCGGCGGCGCGCGAGCGGTTCCCGGCCCTGGCATGCCCGTCGGCGTTGGCGCTTCGCCACCCTCGTCCTGGCCCTGGCGGGCGCCGCATGGATCGTCGTATGGCTTGCCGGCGGCCTCACCGGCACTTCCTCCCGGGCCACGCGGGTGCCTACGGCCGGCACTGGCCCGCCATCCCGGGCGGCTGCGGCGCAGGCCCAGGCAGCCGCCTGGATTGCCAGCCAGGTGAGCGGCAGCGCGGTCGTCGCGTGCTATCCCGGCATGTGCGCGGCGCTGCAGGAACGGGCCGTCGCCGCGGGCCAGCTGATGCCACTGCGGCCGGCGGCCGCCAGCCCGCCCGGCGCCGGCGTCCTCGTCACCTTCCCGTCGATCAACGGCCAGCTGGCCGCCCGTTACGCGCCCGCGCTGATCGCGAGCTTCGGTTCTGGCGGTCACCGGGTCGAGGTCCGCGCGGTCGAGCCCGGCGGGGCGTCCGCCTACCGCGCCGCGCTGCGGGCCGACCTCGCCGTGCGCAGGGCCGCGGGACCTCAGCTGCTCGGGAACTCGCATATCCGGTTCACCGGGCCGGGCGCCGCACAATTGCGGGCGGGTGAGGTGGATACCCGCCTGCTGGCCACGCTGGCGGCGCTGGCGTCGCAGTTCTCGTTCCAGGTGACCGCGTTCGGTGATGCCGCCCCCGGCGCACCGGTGCTGTTCCGTGAGGTGGACATCACCGGCATCGCCCGCGGTATGCCGGCGGCCCTGGCCATGGTGCGCGCTCAGAACCCGCCGTACCTGCCCGCCCACGCCGCTGTCGTCGGCCAGGCCGGGCTGAGCATCGAGTTCGCCGCGCCCAGCCCGCTGGGGCTGCTCTCGCCGGTCGTTGACGCCGACTCGCCGCGGCCGCCGGCCGTCGGCGGCCCGTTTCGCCTGGGTGGGCACAGATCAGATGAGAGGTGAGCATCATGCGTCTGTTCCAGCGCCTTGCCCGGCTGGCGACGATCACCACGCTACTCGGGGGCACCACTGCCCTTGTGGCGGCCACATCACCGGCGGCGTCGGCGGCACCCGCGGCCGCGCCGGACGGATGGGTCCGGATCGCCCACCTGTCTCCCGAGGCGCCGCCCATGGACATGTACGTGTATCCGTTCGGTAGCCCCGGGCGCCCCATCGTGCTGAAGGACGTCAGCTACGGCGCCGTCTCGGCGTACCTGGCGGTCAGCCCAGGGCAGTACACGGTGGCGATGCGGGGCTTCGGCGCGCCGGCGTCCAGCAAACCCGCGCTGACCACGAGCTTCGGGGTGGCCGCTGGGACCGCGTACACGCTGGCTGCCCTCGGCCCTGACCCAGGACTGCGGACCGAAGTGCTGAAGGACCAGATGACCACGCCGGCGGGCAAGGCCGTCGTCCGGGTCCTCCAGGCCTCGCTCAAGCAGCATCAGGTGACGGTCAGCTACGGACCGGACGTCCTCGCGCGGCAGCTTGCCTTCGGGTCGGCCACGTCGTACACGGCCGTCCCGCCGGGCGCGCAGACCGTGCAGTTCACCACGCCGGGCCAGCACACCGCCATGCCGGTCAGGCTGGCCGCCGGCACCGTGCACACCATCGTGGTGCTTGACGACTCCTCCGGCCTGAAGGTCGACGCCGTCACCGACGCGGCTGGCAGTCAGATCATGCCGAAGGGCGCTGTTTCGGCGGGGTTCGGTGGGGCCGCACCACGCCAGCCCGTGAATCTTGCGCCATGGCTGGTGATGATCGGGGCCGGGGCCCTGCTGACCGCGGCCGGTCTTGTCTGGTTGCGCCGCCCGGCATAACACGGCGGGCTCCGCAGGCATGGATCCAGGTCCGGTCACGGGTATGCCGACAGGTCCGACTATGCCTTCCAACCCGGCCGAGCGGTATCCGCATCTTGACTGCACTTCGGATCATGCTCCAGCCTGCGAGTCTGGCCTTGGGCCAGTAAGTGTGGTAAATCGCGTCCACATGGAGGCGGAGCGCTCCAGTTAGTTCACCGCCCGCGAAGTCGCCCGATCAGCTGCAGCATCCCACTGGACCTGGCAGGAGAAACAGAATGCCCGCATACATCGTCGCATTGATCGACGTTAAGGACCCCGTGAAATACGAGGGATACGGGGAGGCGTGGGACTTCCAGAGCTTCATGGAGGATTACGGCGGAGAGTTCCTCGTGATCAGCGACGAACCTGAGGTGATCGAGGGTAAGTGGAGCCCTCGTCTCGTCGTCATGAAGTTCCCGGACGCCGAGAAGGCTCGTGGCTGGTATGACAGCCCCGAATACCACGACGTCCGGAAGATTCGCTGGGCCTACTCGACCACCAACATGGCTCTGTTTCCCGGCTTCGACCTGAACGCGGCACTCGCAGCGCCAGCCTCTGCGGAGTGAGCGCCGCGGGGGCGACCGCGGGTCACTTCACCTCGACGTTTATCGCGAACGGCAGCGGCGACACCATGTTGTTGAACCAAGTATTACAGTCGCGGTTTTTCGATCTGTGGTCGCGCTGCCGCTCAGCGTGATGCGATCCCTGCTGGAGGCTGGTTACGACATCGAAGGCAACGAGTTCGACCTGATCGCCGGGTAGACCCGAGGCCATGACCGCCGTCCTGCTCACCCATGCGGGCGACACGGAAGCCGGGGCGGGCGGCTCACACGGTCGCCGGATGGATCAGCCGGCGCCCCCGCGAGCCAGCCGACCCTGATCGTGAACGGAATCCGCGACGCCATGGTACCCACCCCGAATTCGTTCCTGATGGCGCAGAAGATCCCCAACGCCGAGCTGGTCATCTACCCCGACTCCGGCCACGGCGCCCTGCGTACAGGACGTTGATGCGCCGGCGGGCGAGGCGGAGTATCGCCAAGGCACTTGCGCGTACTGCCGCCGAGCAGGTCAGCGATCTCCTGCAGACCGGGGCACCGCGGCTGATCGAGGGACACGTCACCCAGGGCTGGCACGAGGCCTGGGGGAGATGGTGGCCCGCTGGCCAGACCGGTTCGCCGTACGGCTCCGGAGGCGGTAGCTCGTCTATGTCTGTGCCTGCACAGATTGATCAGTGAAAGATCGGCCGGTCCACGTCTGGTCCGCAGTGCGCAGCTCGCCTTAAGAGCCATTCTCCGTTGAGGGACGCTTTGGGCTCAGCCCAGCCCCGGCAGCGACGCGTTGCTCGGCGCGGTGAACCCGGTGCCGCTCTTGAGCTGGTCAAACAGGCCGCTTGTATTGTTGACCTCGCTTGAGGTGGCAGTTCCGCCCTTGATCTTGCTGGTCAGGCTGGTCAGGCTGCCTTTGATGTTGTCGATGTTCGGGACGAACTTGCACAACGTCGGGTCCGCGGCGGCGTTCTTGCCAGCGTTGCTGAGTAGTTTGACGATCGCTGCCGACGCCAGTCCGGCCTTGATGATGGCCTTGGTCCGCCCGTTGGCGCCCTGGTGGAACGCCCCGGCCTTGTAGGGGTTGTACAGGTAGCGGTGGAAAGCCCCGTAGGTCAGGCCTAGATCGGCCAGCAGCCGGGTCTTGGGGATCGTCCGCGTCCCGGCTTTCGCGCAGGAGGCGGCCGACGCGGAACCGGTCTGGGTACCAGCGCCGGGCGCGGCCTGACTGGCCGACGTTGCGGCGTGCGTCGACGTGCTCGACGAGCCGCACGCCGTGGCCCCGCCGAACAGGATCACCAGGCCAATGACGAGGGCCATTAGACGTTTCAACGAACCTCCCACCCAGGGCGCGGCTCATGTTAGCAGCCAAGGGACTGGGCTGTCGATGGGCCTCAAGGGGTGCGGTGCCCAGAGGCTGCGTGGAGCCACGCCCATTGGAAACGTTTCGATTTTGCCCGGCGACGGCGAACTGTGCCGGGCCCGGCCGGGACAATCACCGAGCCTGACCGGCCGCGCGGGACATCCCACGCTCATGCGCGACCGAGGGGACGATCGCCGATACAGCCACAGTGACGGAAATGGCAGGGCTCGTATGAGTGACCCCTCGCTTGTAAGACACACCCAGACTGTCGCTCCGGATCGCTCACCTGGGATAGCGGCCTTGGCGCGTCCATCAGGATCGGCATGCATCGGTTCCTGTTGTGGTCGGCCTTGGTGGTCAGTTTGGCCGGTGCTCACCCCACCGGGTTCCGGCTGCGAGAATCACGAGGTGGTACCTCAGAGCATCCATGACTTTTTCGTGGCGAGTGCAAGCGCTGCTGGCGCGCTGATTGGGCTGCTATTCGTCGTTATCTCGGTTTCCGCGCAGCGGCTGGCCCTGGCTAAGGCGGAGGGGCAGCTTCACCGCATCCGCGGGTCGGCGGCGCTGACGGCATTCATCAACGCGCTGGCGGTCTCGCTGTTCGCGCTGATTCCCGGGCACAAGATCGGGCCAACCGCGGTCGCCGTGGCGGTCATCGGGCTCACGTTCGTCACGGCGTCGCTGCTATCGCTGGTCCGCCTGCGCCAGGCACAGCGGGCCACACTGCGTAGTGGGCTGTTGCTGATCGTGCTCGCGGTCACGTTCGTGATCCAGCTGATCGAGGGAATAGACGTGACCATCAGTCCTGGCGATTCTGGCGCAGTGAACACGATCGCAACCCTGGTGGTGGTCTGCTTCCTAATCGGGATCAGTCGGGCATGGGAGATGATCGGCGGGCCATCGATCGGAATCACCCGAGAGGTAACGACATTGGTACGCGGCCACGAGCGCGGCGCGGATGATCCGAGGGAAGAGTCGCCATCCTAGCCGCTTTCACTGGGCGAATTTGCCTTGCTGCCCCTGGTGAGTCTTCTCCCTTCTTCTGATAAGGGCCCTCCGAAGATTTACTTCCGTGATGTCGGGCGTGTTGGCCGTGGGGCGGGCAGCAGGGAGTAGTTCCATTCCCCATGGAAAGCGTGTCGCCTGATCGAGCGCTCCTCCAGATCCTGCATCTGCTTATCGGGGATCTTGATGCCCTTCTCGTAGGTGCCGGTGTCGAGGGCGGCCTGGACGGTCAGCCCGGTCGTGGTGGTGGTCGCGGCGATCGTCTCGACGATAACTTCGTGGCTGGTCAGCGGCCTGCCGCGCCAGTTCATGGAGATCTGGGCGAAGAGCCGGTGCTCGATCCGGTTCCATTTCGACGTGCCCGGCGGGAAGTGGGACACGCTGATCTCCAGGCCGAGTTCTTCCGCGAGCCGGGCCAGCTCCACCTTCCACAGCCGCAGCCGGCTGCCATTGGAACCGCCCGCGTCGGCGGTGATGAGCAGCCTGCTGGCGTGCGGGTAGGCGGTCCGGCCGGTTTTCTGCCACCAGCGGCGGATCGACTCGACGGCGAACGCCCCGGTGTCCGCGTCGGTGCCGACGTTCACCCAGCCAGCGTTGGCGCTCATGTCATAGACGCCGTAGGGGACGGCCCGCCCCAGGTCGCCCTTGAAGTCGTGCACCTCCACCCGCTCGGGCTCACCGCGCCGATGCCACTCCCTCCCGCCGTTCTTATAGTTGCCGACCAGTTCCTTTTTCTTGGTGTCCACGCTGATTACTGGCTCCCCGGCGGCCTGGAACTCCCGCACCAGCTCATTGATGAGCCGGAACTGGCCGTCCCGGTCCGGGTGCTGCTTTCCCTCCACCGTCTTGGCGTTGCCCTGCAGGCTGTAACCGTCCTCTTTCAGCAGCCGCCCCACCGTGTCGGGCGACACCGGATGGCCCGCGGCTGCCAGCTCACCGGCCAGCTTCTCCGTCAACGTGGTCGTCCACCGCAGCGGCGACTCCGGGTCACCGCGGCTGGCCGGATCCACCAGGCGGTTCAACGCCGGCACCAGGGCCGGATCCGCCTCCGCCGCCCGGGGCCGCCCCGCCCCAGCCTGGCGGACCCTGTCATCCGGCTCAATCCCGGCCTCCAGTTCCCGCGCCCCGCGGCCCACCGTGTCCGGGTGAACCCCGGCCAGCGCCGCCACCCGCTTGATCCCGCCCCGGCCCAGCGACCGCGCCTGCGCCCCCAGCAGCAGCCGCCACTGCAGCTCATTCAGATGCGGGCGCACCTCCGCCAGCATTCCGGCGAACCGGTCCTCATCCACCGCCAGCTGTCTCATACCACAACCGTAGACAACTATCCCGGACAAACCCACTTAATTTTGCGGGGAGCCCTAAGTGCCGGGTTGCAGAGGTTCGCCGCGCGCCTTTGGGCCTGGCCTCCGGCCTGGCCCTCGCCGTCAGGCCGGCTGGCTCGGCAGAGACATCCGCGCGGAGGGGCGGCCCGGACAATACGCGGCGTTCCGGCTTGTTGACCGTGACCTTTCCCCTGCGACTGGCGGTATCGCTGCCGCTTACAGCGTTTCAGGATGACAAGATCGTCCGTCAGGTCCTCGACGCGCTGGCGCTCGGCTCCGGTAACGCCCGGATCAGCCGCCAGGTTTTGTGGCCGCCTGCCTCCGTGAACGCCAATTTCATGGTGGAGAAAGGACGCCATCACCGATGGACCATGCCTGCGTCGGCCGGGCTGGCGGTTACGGCGAACTCCTGTCAGAATTCCCAGCCGGCCACTCGCGGGTTGAGCGGAGCGTCGGCGAATGGATCGCGCGTCGGGTCGTCGGCGATGCTGGCGGCCTGCGGGATCTGCTGCAGTGCGGCGCGCAGCCGCTGCGGGTGGCGGGTCGGCGCGACCCAGACCGGCTGGTGGAATCCGGGGCTGGACCAGTTGGCCGATAGCGGCCCACGGGCGGGCCTGATGGCGGGCAGCATGGCCTGGCCGCGGTCGACCCAGATGACCAGCGCGGCCCGCATGAACGGCGTGGCCAGGTTGCCCAGCGGGGTTGGCTTGCGGCCGTGGTAGGAGTACCGGATCATCGTCTTGATCGACTCGCGGCCGGTGACGACTCCGATGCGCTGCACCCCGGGCCACGGGCAGCCGAACTCCTGTCCCCACTGGTACGGCACGGTGGCCCGGCGGTGCGTGCGGCCCGGATGCCTGTCCGCCCACCGCACGCCGCCGATGCGCACTCCGTGCTGGTCCAGCCGGATACCGGCGGGCCAGACATACGGCAGCATCTGGCCGGCCGTCGCTGCGACCGCTGCTGCGGGCACGAGCACCGCCAGGAACCACGCGCTGCCCAGCACGATGCCGGCCACCGCGCTGGCCACGACGATCACCGGGGCAGCCAGCCCGGCCGCCAGCAGGGGCCAGCGCAGGGCGCAATGGTCCTCGGCGTAGCAGACGGTCTTGATGCCCGGGCTCGGCGCAATGGGCTGCGGGCCAGGGCCCGGCCGCCTTCCTGCTGGTTCGGTCATCGCGGCTCCCCGGTGAGTATCCCGGTCAGCAGGACCGTCAGCTCCGCCTGGCCGCACGTCACTGGGGCCAAGCCAGCCGAGCCAAGCGGGGCGGCCGGGCCAGCCGGTTCGCGGGCCAGGGTCACGCGGCCGGGCCCGGCCGCGGTGACGGTGAGCCGGTCGCAGGTCAAGCCCGGCCCGGGCGGGTTGCGGTAGACCGATATCGCGTGGGCCGCCGGCTGGCGGCGCAGCCGGGTCCGCAGCGGGGTGGCCGCCCAGGCGGCCAGGGCTTTCCCGGCCGCCGCCGGGGACATCAAGACGAACTCGTGCAGCGAGCCGAACAGCTTGTGGGCCTGGTCCGTGACCATCTCCACCACCACCGTCCGCAGCGGCCGGCCTTCGTCGCCCAGCCCATACATCCGCGGTGAACCCATCACCACGCCGTCCGGGCGGGTGCCGGCCGCCACCATTACCGGGCACTGCCGGGCCGCGACGATCAGCGCCAGCGGCGGTGACATCGGCAGATCCGGTGGCCGGGCGTCGACCGGGCCGGCCAGCAGGGCCTTGACCGTCTCGGCCAGCGGGGCGGCTGCGCTGGTGCCGTCCTGGTCCGGGAGGCGCAACAGTTCCCGGTCTATCAGCAGGTACGTGGCCGCGGCGATCACCTGCGTGCGATCCGCGCCGGTCATCTGCGCCCAGCGCCGCAGTTCGCCGTCCTCGGTCAGTACCTGGCTGGTCCCGCACACCGTGTACAGCTCGCCCGCCGACATCACCGGCAGCATCACGGCCCCGTCGGTGGCGGCAGCATGTAGCAGTTCGCGGACGCCCGCCACGTCGGCGGCCCGCGGATCAGCCGGCGGGCTGCCCCACTGATCCGGCGCAACGTGCGGCGGTCGGCCCGGCCCCGCCATCAGAACCAGCTCGCGACCGTGTGCGCGGCGTCGTCAAGGCCGCTGCCGAAGTCACCGGCTACGTGGGCCACGGCGTGGCCGACCGGCTGGGCCAGATCCTGCCGGAACCACGCCCAGTGCTTGTAGGCGTACGCCCCCGCCAGATACAGCCCGGTACCGACCACGATGCCGACACCCACCGGGCCCAGGCTGAGGCCGGCCAGCGCTTCCACGCCCGCTGCCTCGCCGACCGCGCCGAGCGTGTCCGCCGCGATGAAACCGCCGTTCACCCCGGCCATGGCCCGGTCCACGGCGCCGGCAGCGCCGCTTTGCGGCGGGTTGACCAGCGTCGAGATGTCACCAAAGATGGCGACCGGGCCGCCGGCGATCCGGCCCACCCGGGAGACCAGCCCCAGGGTCCGGGTCGCATCCTTGAATTCCTCGCCGAAGGTCTCGGCCGCGTCCGCCTTGGCCCACCAGCCCTGGATCGCCGCACCGAACGCCTCGCCGGGGGCGTCCTGGCCCCATGGGATAGCGTCGTGCAGCCATTCCTTTTCCAGTTCGGGCAGGTCGTCCAGGAACTTCTTGGCCTGCTCGGCGCCGCGGCCGAGCGCCCACAGCACGCCGTCAGCGCCGGCCGCCCCCAAGGCCGTATGGATCTCCTCGATGGTGGTGCGCAGCACACCCTCCGGGGCGAACACGCCATCCAATGTCACGGCCGCCGTCTGGACCTGCGCCGCGGCCTGCTGGCCGGTGTCCTGCAACTGCGCGTCCGCGGTCGCGGCATTCGCCTGGGCAGCATATGCCGCCTGCAGCGAGGCCGTATCCCCGCCGCTGGCCTGCGCCTGCCGCACCGCGGCGTCATAGGCGGCGGCCTGCTGCTGGGCGGCCCGCAGATACCCGGCGTATCCCCGCACGGCCGAGGCGATATCGGCCAGCGGTTGCGTGGTCCGGCCCAGGCCACGGCTCATCGCGGTGGTGAACGTGGTGTAGGCGTCGGCGGCGCTGCCGGTCCACTGCGCCCCGCCGCGGATCTGGCTCGCCGTGCCGGTGGTGGTCACAGCCAGGTCGCCGGACTGGCCGGCCTGCCGGGTCAGCTCGTCGGCCAGCCGTTCCAGCAGGGCCGGGTCACCGCCCGCCAGCGCTGGGGCGTTCACCACAAGCTCTCCATAACTGCCCGCGCCTGCGCCGCGATGGCCTGCTCGGCGCGGTCGTACTCCCCGGCGCTGCGGCGCAGCCCGCCGACGGCGTGACCATACAAGCCCCCGGCGACGGCATAGGTCTGCACGCCCGCTTCCGAGGCCGCCACCAGCGCGTCGGCCAGTCCCTGATGCCCGGCGGAGCCCGCCATCTGGGCCATCAGCCCGGTGATGGCCGTCGCCAGCTGCTGACAGCGCTGCTGCTGGGCCAGCATCTGCGCGGAACCGGCGGCCAGATCACCGGCGCGCACCGAGAATCCGCCGGAGCCACCGCCCGCTGCCAACCCCATACGCGTCACCTCTCCGCCACAATAAGCACATACCTACCCATCGTCGGGGACTTCCGCCAAGTCCGCGCGTCCACGGACAAACCCCTGGCCCGCCCGATCCGGCCCCTCCCCGGCGGACCCTTAACCGGCAAGCCCTCCGTGTCGGCCAGGCAGGCTAGTTGCCGCCTTTCTGGCAAGACGCACACGGGGCGCCAATGGTTCACCCACAGGAGAGCGGGCCCGAAGCCTCGCCTCTGCCCGGCCCCCGGCCGGTCAGGCGTCCGGCTTGCGAAGCGGAACCTGATCCGTAGGCACGCCGCAGCCGGTGCTTTACATGATCCAGCCAATCATGCTGCTCCTGCTGTTCGGTAGCCCCTCACCAGCGTCGGTGTCGCCGAGTTGTGCCGCTGCCATCCCGTACCAGAGGTGCAGGTAGGCCGCATTGGGTCCGTCCCCGAGGTAGCGCAGGCCGTCTTCGGCTAGGTCGCGCGCACACGGCTCCGGAGGCCGCCGACCCTATCTGTCGAATTGTGGAGCTGACCTGGGAGGTTCGCCATCGCCAGCTATATGGGCTGCTTGGCGATTCCGCGCATATTCCCGATCATGCTTGTTGGGAGGTTGCTACCTCTGTCTTCCTGGGGCCGTGCTGCCAGATGCCGATCGAGTTGCTTGGTGGTCGTGCTGGCTGGCTCGTGAATCGGGCCTGACTGCTGCCGTGGCTGCCGACCGTGAGAGAAGGTCTGCCTGGTCGTCAGTATCCCGGGTCCGGGTTGGCCGTCTCATCGAGTTCCGGGTTGTCGATGACAGGCACCGGGTCGAGGCCGATCTTCGCGGCGATCCGGCTCAGCAACTCGTCCTGCGCAGCGAGATGGCCCTGCATGTGCGCCACCTCGTGGAGGGTGGCGGTCGCATCATTGAAGGTCGCCTCCGCGCGCTTGTCCGCGGCGGCGGCTTGCACGTTCTGCCCCACCATGATGATCGACAGCAGCACCAGCTGCAGGAAGGTCTGCGCCACCCAAGAGACGATCGTCGACGCGCCGCCACGGATCGCGTCCGGGAGGCTGATCAGGTCGAACAGCGCAAAGGCGTAGGCACACCACATACTGCCGACCACCTGCGTGGTCACAATCGCGACCTTCGTGTTGAACCGGTTGACCGCCGAGTCCCGGGGGAGCTGATCAGCCACCTTCACCGGGCGGTCGGCCCGCCGCGCGGCGATGTGCGGATGGCGTATGTGCTGGTAGATCGTCATAGCCTGGCCCTTCATCGACTGGCTGAATGCCGCCTGGCTGGGAAACCCTGCTAGGGTAGCGCCCCGCCCGTTAGTCGGAGAGCGCTCGGCATCATCACCGATGCTGACAAAGCCGGGGCATGTGGTCAGGTTTGGGCCATGTTCAACGCCCAGGCGCCGTGACCGCCGCCGAACTCCTGGACCTGCTCGCGGCACACGTTCACCGAACCGGCGCCCAAGGGGCCGCGATGCAGCACCCGAGTGAGTCGAGGATGTGGATCGGTAGCTGCCTGCGCGACTCGGCGGACAGGTCGCCGAACCTCGCCCGCGCCGCGTAGCGCGCGAACGCCTGGACCTGCGTCTGGTGACCGGCACCAGTGGCGCGCCGCTGGGATGCCGCCGCGCGGCCGGGCTGTTCCGGCGTCGAGGTCATGAGGTACCTCCGGTCAGGTAGAGGGGGAGGTGGACGAGCATCAGGCCGTGTTCCATATTCTTCTCCAGTCCATCGTGTCCCGGTGGCGGCCACTCATGAGAAGGCGATGAACGCGCCGGTCGTCACGATCGAGGCGACCGCGCTGAGCAGGAGCGTGGAGGACACTTCCCGCACAGCGATGGCAAGTATGTGATTCCGTGTGTTCTCGATTCCACTACGAACGTTGTCGAGCATCCCGAGGTAGTCGGGGACCGGCTGATTCGTTATGCCGAGCTGGTGGGCCGGGATAACGTGATGGCAGGTACCGATTGCGGGTTCGGGACGGCAGCCGGAATGGATGTTGCAACCCGGTCGTCCAGCACGTGCCTGGCTTGGTTATCGCTCGGCAGAGCTATCCTTGCGGCGTGGCTGCGACCTCCGGGGTGCGTTCTCGCTCGTTCGGTCCCAAGCTGATGGTGGTGACCTCGGCCGGGCTGGTGGATGGCCGCAGGCACCGGGAGGTGGCGGCCGCGGCGATCGTGGGCGGGGCCGATGCGGTTCAGCTCCGCGCGCCCGAACTGCCCGACCGGGACCTGCTGTCCCTGGCGGCCGATCTGGTGTCGGCCTGCCGGGCGGCGGGCATGCTGTTCATTGTTAACGATCGCTTGAAGGTCGCGGTGGCGGCCGCCGCGGACGGCG
The DNA here is from genome assembly GCA_963805255.1 of uncultured Actinomycetes bacterium. Taxonomy (GTDB): domain Bacteria; phylum Actinomycetota; class Actinomycetes; order Streptosporangiales; family Streptosporangiaceae; genus Bog-532. The sequence goes on along the minus strand of CAWDTK010000022.1, from coordinate 40,114 downwards.
TGCATCTGGGCCAGGGGGACCATCCGGGCCGGGCCCGGGCCTTTCTGCTCCCGGGCATGGTGCTCGGCGTCAGCGTCGAGACGCCTGAGCAGGCTCGCGAGGCGGCACGGTTCGGCGCCGCCTATCTTGGGGTGACCGTGTGGCCCACGGCCACCAAGCCCGGTGCCACGCCGGTGGGCCTGAACGGGCTGCGTGCTGTGTGCGCCGCCACCTCACTGCCGGTGATTGGGATCGGAGGGATTGACGCGGGCAACGCCGCCCAGGTGCTGGCGGCGGGCGCGCGGGGCGTCGCCGTGGTATCGGCTGTGGGGGCGGCGGGTGACATGGTGGCTGCTACCCGGGATTTGGCCGCCGCGCTTGAGCGGTCGTGTGCCACCGGCGCTGCTGGATCGCGCGACACCGGCGCGGCGGGCTGAGCAGCGCGGTGGCGGGCAGAACTGGCGCAGTTGGGGGTCGCGAATGAATGAGCAGCGCACCGGCAAGGTCACCGCGGAGATCTTCGAGCATGTCATCCTGCGGCGGCTGGGAGCACGTGACCCGGGCGTGGTGGTGGGGCCCGCCCATGGCGTGGACGTCGGCGTGGTGCGGGTGGCACCGGGCACGGTGATGGCCCTGACCTCAGATCCGGTGTTCATCGTGCCTGCCTACGGCTGGGTGCGGGCGGCATGGTTCGCGGTCCACATCCTGGCCTCTGACGCGGCCACCAGCGGGCTGCCGCTGCGGTGGATGACGGTGGATCTCAACCTTCCGCCGGCCATCACTGACGAGGAGCTGGCGGCACTGTGGGACGCGTTCTCCCGGGCCTGTGAGGCTCTGGGGATCGCGGTGGTTTCCGGGCACACCGCGCGCTACGACGGATGCAACTGGCCGATGGCCGGCGGCGCCACCTGTATGGCGGTCGGCCCGGAAAGCGGGTTCGTCACACCTGCCATGACCCGGCCAGGTGACCGTGTCGTGGTAACCAAAGGCGCCGCCATCGAGGCGACCGCCCTGTTCGCCGCGGCCTTCCGCGGCCGTCTCGCGGCCGCCGTCGGCTCCGGTGTCGCCGAGGCGGCCGACGCGCTGTTCGAGCAGATGACGGTGGTCCCAGAGTGCCGGGTGGCGGCGCGGTTCGGCCTGCGGGACGAAGGGGTCACGTGCATGCACGACGCCACCGAGGGCGGCGTACTCGGCGGGCTCGCCGAGGTCGCGGCAGCCTCGGGGACCGGGCTGCGGATCGACCTTGACGCCATCCCCATCCGTCCCGAAGTCCAGGCGGTATGCCACCACGTCGGCATCGACCCCTACACCTCGATCTCGGAGGGAACGCTGATCGCCACGGTCGTGGCGGACCGGGCAGATGCCTTCCTCGCCGCCCTGGCGGCCGACGGCATCGAAGCGGCCGCCGTAGGCGAGGTCGTGGAGCCCTCGCACGGCACGATCCTCCTCACTCCGCAAGGTGAGCAGCCGCTCAGGCACCCCGGCCTGGATCCGTTCTGGGAGGCCTTCGGCCGATGGGCAAAAGAAGCAGAACCTGCGAGCCGGCTGGAGTAACCGGCACACGCACTCGCGGCCATTGGCCGCAGACGCGACCAAAGGTCCCTGCGCGGGAACCGGTTCGGGCAGGAACCCCAAGGCGGCGGGTGCCGATACGGCGCTGGTACTGGCCGATCAGCGATCAAGTTCGGCCGTGTCAGGCACGATGACGCGGTCCAGCCAGCCGATCGCGGATTCCGCGGATCGGCAGCCGAGGATGCCTGCGGTAATCGACGCCACGGTATCAGTGTCCCCGCCGAGGCTGACCGCATACCGCACCGCCCCGTCCAGGTCGTCCCCACGCTGTGCTCGTCCCCACGCTGTGCGAGGACATGAAGGACGGCGGCGAGCGTCTCGGCCGCATGCAGTGACACCCCGGCCGGGCCTGGCCGCCAACTCCCGTGTCGCGCGCCTCGAGGCCATCGAGGACATCCGGACCCTCAAAAGCGCCTACGACACCCATATCAACCACACGCAGTTCGACCAGGTCGCTGCCCTGTTCACCGACGACGTCTACGTCAAGCTGAGCTACCTCATGCCAGGCGGCCGCCCGTGGGTCGGGACACCGTCCCGCTCCAAGCCGGCTGGGCCGGTCACAAGCGCTATTACCTCGTTAACTCCGGTGAGAACATCCCCGACTACGCCGAGCTGCGGCCTAACCCGGCCATCTGATCGCCGCCACCGCAGCGCCCTGCCGCACCGCGAGGCCGACGCTGGGCTGGTGGCCCAGCGCGCCGCGAATCCGGCCAAACACTGAAAGGCACACCTGATGAAGATCCGGCGCCGATACTCCGACCACGAGACGCTCGAGACCGAGACGCTGCCAGACGGCCAGCACGAATGGGAGCCGGCGAGTCCCGCCGCGGCCGTCGGCTACGACCCGCCCTTCACCCAAGCCTGGGAGGCCGGGCACGTGAGGCGGCTTGGCGCGCAGCCGGGTGACGTCGTCCTGCCGTTCCAGCCGCTATCGGTCCGTGACTTCTCGCTGTCGGAGGAGCACAACACTAATGCCGCGCGCGGCTACGCCCGGCGCTTCATGCCCCGCGCCGCGCGGCTCGCCGGGGCCGTGGAGGCGGTCACCCGGCGTCCCTTCCCGTCCTTCCGGCCCAACCGCCTGTGGTACTCCCAGCCCATCTACTACCTCAACAACCCGTTCACCTTCGTTCCCACCGGGACGGCGGTCGAGTTCCCCACGTATACCAAGGCGCTCGACTACGAGGTCCAGCTTGCCTTCGTCATTAACAAGCCGCTCTACAACGCCACACCGGAAGATGCGGAGCGGGCGATCGCGGCCTTCGTCATCATGTGCGACTTCAGCGCCCGTGATGTCCAGATCCCCGAGATGAAGTCTGGGATGGGCCCGCAGAAGGCGAAGCACTTCCTGAGCTCCATGGCGGGCTACGCCGTCAGCGCCGAGTCGATCACGCCCCGCTGGCGTCAGCTGGAGGGGACGGTCACCATCAACGGCCAGGTAGTCGCGCGGCCGCACACCGCGGGCTCGCGGTACGGACTCGGGGACCTGCTGGCCCACGCCTCAGCCAGCGAGCAGCTCAACCCGGGGGAACTGTTCAGCATCGGCGCGCTCTCCGGCGGCAGCGGCATGGAGATCAGCCGCTGGCTGCAGCACGGCGACGTCCTCGAGCTCGAACTGCCCGGAGTCGGGCGTATCGAGCACCCCATCAAGTAATGCGTCACCAGGACACTGCGCCTTCAGACGTGTCGCCTCGCGGAGGTTTTCCCGTCCGGTCACTCGCTGCTAATCGTTGGTCATTCGGTCCGCGGAAACCAGCAAGGACGTTGCTTCTGGTCATGCGACCATAGCCAAGCTCCGAGAAGGTCCACATGCCGCAGGTCAGCTCCTGCTCGTGCCCCGGATCTCATTCCGCGTATGTTCCGGGAACCCCGACATCGAACGGCTTCCGGCGGCATACGGCTGCACAGCCGTTCAATCGAAAATCAGAGAGTTTGTGCAGATCAGGGGGCATTTTCGCCTGCTTGCGGAAAGCGCCCCCAGTAGGATTCGAACCTACGCACACGGCTCCGGAGGCCGTTGCTCTATCCCCTGAGCTATGGGGGCTCGGGTGACGATGCGTGCTCGCGCCGCTCGCCGGTTGGGACGCAGCAACACTACCAGTGCGCGGCATCCTCCGGCACCTGGCCGAACAGCGCGCGCCACGCGACCGAACAGCGCACGCCACGCGATCGAACAGCGCGCGCCACGCGGCCCGGAGCGGATAATCTCACGCGGGTGACGCAGGCACTGGGACGGGTCCTCGTCGTCGACGACGACGAGGTGATCAGGCAGCTTATCGCCGTGAACCTCACGCTTGAGGGCTTTGACGTGGCAACCGCGGTGGACGGCCAGGACTGCCTGGACAAGGTGGGGGCGATCGCGCCGCAGGTCATCACGCTCGATGTGATGATGCCGAGGCTGGACGGCTGGGTGACCGCGGTAGAGCTGCGGAAGAACCCCCAGACCTCGCACATCAAGGTGGTCCTGATCACGGCGCGGGCGCAGGAGGACGACAGGATGCGCGGGCACCAGATCGGCGTCGACGCCTACCTGACCAAGCCGTTCGACCCGGGGGAGATGATCCGCGTGGTCCGCGAACTAGCCGGTGCGCCGCCCATCGCCCTCGACTGAGCCCACCGCCCTGAGCCCACCGCCCTGAGCCCACCGCCCATCAAGGGCCCCTTTCGACTGAGTCCATCGCCTCGACTGGGCCCACCGCCGGTAGCCTGAGCAGCGTGCTGTCCGCCGACCTCCGCCACCTGGTCGCGGCGGCGGCCCGGGACGCGGGGTACCCGGGTCACTGGCGTGATGTCGGCCTGCGCGATGGCGGCGCGCCCGGCCGGTACTCCTGCAGTCTCCCACTCCGCCTCGCGCCGAACCCGGCCGAAGTCGCCGGCAACATGGCCGCCCACCTGCGCACCACCGCCTGGATCGAGGACGCCGAGCCCGCCGGCCACGGCTACCTCATCATCAGCGTGATCCCGGAAAAGCTCACGGAAACCGCCGTCCGCGTCACCGAGGCCGGCCCCGGATGCGCCCGCAGCGACGCCCTGGCCGGCACCAGCCGACCCGCGCCGCCCGCCGCCTGCCTGACCGGCGTACGGAGCTGGCCCGAAGCCAGGGATCTGGTTGTCGCCCAGGTGACCGCCCGGCTCGCCGCCGCCTCCGGCGCGACCGTGGCGGCGCATAGGTCAGCCGAACGGACCTTGGTATCCCCTGACCCCGCCGCCGGGACTGGCCCGGTCGCGGACGCAGTCGCCTTCGCCGGCCTCGACGCCATCACCTACACCCTGGCCCGCATCCCTGCGGAACGTCCCGTCGCCTTGGACCCAGCCGCCTGCGCGCGGCACGTCCCGGCCAATCCCACCTATGCTGTTCGTTACGCGCACTCCTGCGCCGCGTCGATGCTGCGCTGGGCCGCTGCCCTTGACCTGAGCAGGGGCGAGGCGGCAGTGGTGCCGCCGGGCTCGCTCGCAGATCCCAGGGAGCGGGCCGTGCTCGCCGCGTTGTCCTGGCTTCCCGAACAGGTGGCCCGGGCCGCGCGCCGCGGCCGGCCGCACGAGTTCGCCGCCTTCCTGGAGGAGCTGGCGGAGACGTACCAGGTGTGCCGCGTAGCCTGCCCGGCCTGGCCGGAGCGGGGGTACGACGGGCCCCAGCACGACGGGGCCCAGCACGATGGGGCCCAGCACGATGGGACGAAGCACGATGGGACGCAGCGTGGTGGGCTGCCGGGCGACGCCCGGACGGTTCGCGCCCGGCTGTGGCTGGCCGGGGCCGCGGCCACAGGCCTCGCCACCGGCCTGGAACTGCTCGGCGTCGGCGCGCCGGGACGGCTGTTACCTGTCCACCGGCCACCCGGACCGATCCCGCGCCGGTCAACGACCGATCACGAAGGAATGTCATGAGCCGTGTCGCCCACCCGGCTGGGCCGCGTTACGCCGACGTGCTGCCCGCCGATCACCCGCCGTCGCCACCCGCCGACCTGAACGCGCTGTCGGCGGCGATCTGGCCGCGAACGGCGCACCGCGAGGATGGCGTCCTGCTGATCGGCGGGATGGACGTGCGCGAGCTGGCCGGGACCTACGGCACGCCGCTGTTCGTCTGCGACGAGGCGGACCTGCGCAGCCGGTGCGCGGACTTCCGTGACGCGTTCGGGCCCGACTCCGGCGTCTTCTACGCCGCGAAGGCGTTCTGCTGCCGCGCCGCGCTGCGCTGGGTCAGCGATGAGAGGCTCGGCGTGGACGTGTGCACGGGCGGTGAGCTGGAGGTCGCCCTGTCGGCCGGGGTGCCGGCGGAAATGATCACCTTGCACGGCAACAACAAGTCGCTCGCCGAGCTCACCCGGGCCGTGGCGGCCGGGGTCGGGCATATCGTCGTCGACTCGTTCGAGGAGATCGCGCGCCTGGCCCACATCGCCGACCGTGACCGGGCCGGCACCCCGCCGCGCCGCCCCCGGGTGCTGGTCCGCGTCACCACCGGGGTGGAGGCGCACACGCACGAGTTCATGGCCACCGCGCACGATGATCAGAAGTTCGGCTTCTCGCTGTCCTCCGGCGTGGCCGACGAGGCCGTCCGCCGCGTCGTCGGCTGCCCGGACCTGGAGCTGGCCGGCCTGCACAGCCACATCGGGTCGCAGATCTTCGACACCGCCGGGTTCGAGGTGGCCGCGCAGCGGGTGCTCGAGCTGGCGGTGCGGATCCGCGACGAGCACGGAGTGGAGATCGAGGAGCTCGACCTTGGCGGGGGGTTCGGCATCGCCTACACCGACGAGGACGCGGCGCCCGAGGTGAAAGTGCTCGCGCAGAGTATCCGCGACATCGTGGACCGGCAGTGCCGCGCCGCCGGTCTGCCCCGGCCCCGGCTCACCGTCGAGCCTGGGCGGGGGATCGCCGGGCCGGGCACCGTTACGATCTACGAAGTCGGAACGATCAAGGACGTGGACGGGCTGCGCACATACGTCAGCGTGGACGGGGGCATGAGCGACAACATTCGCACAGCGCTGTACGACGCGGCCTACACCTGCGCGCTCGTCTCCCGTGCCTCCGATGCACCGCCCATGCTGTCCCGGGTGGTGGGCAAGCACTGCGAGAGCGGGGACATCGTGGTCCGGCACGCCTACCTGCCGTCCGACCTGGTTCCGGGCGACCTGCTGGCCGTCGCGGCCACCGGCGCGTACTGCCGGTCCATCTCCAGCAACTACAACCACGTGCCGCGCCCGCCGGTGGTGGCGGTGCGGGACGGCGCGGCGCGCATCATCGTCCGCCGGGAGACCATGGACGACCTGCTGCGGCTGGACGTCGGATGAGCCCCGCAAAACAGCTTTCCGCTGTGTCAGCTGGCGCGCCTCCGCCGCGACCCCGATCCACTGGCGCGCCTCCGCCGCGACCCCGATCTACTGGCGCGCCTCCGCCGCGACCCCGATCTACTGGCGCGCCTCCGCCGCGACCCCGATCTACTGGCGCGCCTCCGCCGCGACCCCGATCTACTGGCGCGCCTCCGCCGCGACCCCGATCTACTGGTGCGCCTCCGCCGCGACCCCGATCCACTGGTGCGCCTCCGCCGCGACCCCGATCCACTGGCGCGCCTCCGCCGCGACCGCGCGCAGCACCCGCGAGGAAGGCAACATGACGACCTTGCGGATCGCGCTCCTCGGTTGTGGTTCGGTCGGCTCCCAGGTCGCGCGGCTGCTGCGCGAGCAGGCCGGTGACCTGGCCGTGCGGACGGGGGCCCGGCTGGAGCTGGCGGGCATCGCGGTCCGCCGCGCGGCCCATCCGCGGGACGCCGGGATCGACCGTGCCCTGCTCACCGCCGACGCGATGGGGCTGGCCACCCGGCCGGACATCGATATCGTCGTGGAGGTGATCGGCGGCATCGAGCCCGCCCGGTCCCTGCTGCTCGCCGCGATGAAGGCGGGCAAGTCGGTGGTCACCGCGAACAAGGCGCTGCTGGCCGAGAACGGCGCGGAGATTCACGGCGCGGCGCGTGAGCACGGCACGGACCTGTACTACGAGGCCGCCGTGGCTGGCGCCATCCCGCTGCTCCGGCCGCTGCGCGAGTCGCTGGCCGGGGACGCGGTCCGCCGGGTGCTCGGCATCGTCAACGGCACGACCAATTACATTCTGGACCGGATGGACTCCTCGGGCGCCGGCTTCACCGAAGCCCTGGAGGAGGCCCAGTCGATGGGCTACGCCGAGGCCGATCCCACCGCGGACGTCGAGGGGTTTGACGCGGCGGCCAAGGCGGCGATCCTGGCCGGCCTGGCCTTCCACACCCAAGTGACCGCCGCCGACGTGCACCGCGAAGGCATCACCGACGTCACCACCGCCGACATGGCCAGTGCGCGGGCGCTGGACTGCGTGGTCAAGCTGCTTGCGATCTGCGAGCGGACCGACGGCGGTGTGTCGGTCCGCGTGCACCCGGCGATGATCCCGCGCTCGCACCCCCTGGCAGCGGTCGGGGGCGCCTACAACGCGGTCTTCGTCGAGGCCGAATCGGCCGGCCGGCTCATGTTCTACGGAGCGGGGGCGGGCGGTACCCCCACCGCCAGCGCGGTGCTCGGCGACATCGTGGCGGTGGCGCGGAACCGGCTGGCCGGGACGCGCGGGCCGGACGCCTCCACCTACGCCGCGCTGCCGGTCATGCCGATGGGGCAGACGCTGACCCGCTACCACGTCTCCCTGGACGTCGCCGACCGGCCGGGTGTGCTGGCCCAGGTGGCCGACGCGTTTGCGCGCCACGACGTCTCCATCCGTGCGGCGCGCCAGGAGGCCCGCGGCGACGACGCGCAGCTGATCATCGTGTCCCACCAGGCCCGCGACGCGGCGCTGGCCGCGACGGTCGGCGAACTCGAGTCCCTCGGCGTGGTCCGCGCCGTGGCCAGCGTGATGCGGGTGGAAGGTGAGGAAGGTCCCTTATGACCGAGCCGAGTGTCCACCTGCCGGGGGCTCCGCCGTCCGCCGCTCCGCGGCGTCCCGCCGCTCCGGCGGCTCCGCCGCCCGTCGCTCCGGGGGCGTCCCCGGCCGCTCCGGCGGCTCCGCCGCCGGCCGCCGTGCCGGTGGCTGGGCACGGGACGGCCGCCGCGGATCGGCCTGTCCGGCCTCGCCCGGCGCGCCCGCCGGGTCCGCCGGACCCGGCGCAGGGAAGCCGGCGCCTGTGGCGAGGCGTGATCGCCGAGTACCGGGACCGGCTGCCGATCGACGGCGATACCCCGGTCGTCACCCTGCGCGAGGGCGGGACGCCGCTGCTGCCTGCGCCGGTGCTGTCCGCCCGGACCGGCTGCGACGTGTACCTCAAGGTGGAGGGCGCGAACCCGACCGGCTCGTTCAAGGACCGCGGGATGACCGTCGCCATCAGCGCCGCGGCCGGACGCGGGGCTCAGGCGGTGATCTGCGCGTCCACCGGCAATACCAGCGCGAGCGCCGCCGCCTACGCCGCGCGCGCCGGCATGACATGCGCGGTCCTCGTCCCGCAGGGCAAGATCGCGATCGGCAAGCTGGCCCAGGCCCTCGTGCACGGCGCCAAGCTGCTCCAGGTGAGCGGGAGCTTCGACCATTGCCTCGAAGTCGCGCGCAAGCTCTCCGCCGAATATCCCGTCGCCCTGGTCAACTCGGTGAACCCGGACCGGATCCAGGGCCAGAAGACCGCCGCGTTCGAGATCGTCGACGAACTCGGTGACGCGCCCCACGTGCACTGCCTGCCCGTGGGCAATGCCGGGAACATCACCGCGTACTGGATGGGCTATCAGGAATACGCCCGGGACGGGCTGGCCACGCACGCACCGCGGATGTTCGGTTTCCAGGCCAGCGGGGCCGCCCCGATCGTCAACGGCGAGCCGGTGCGGCAACCGCAGACGATTGCGACGGCGATCCGGATCGGCAACCCCGCCTCCTGGCAGCAGGCCGAGTCAGCCCGCGACGAATCCGGCGGCCTGATCAGCGCGGTGACTGACCGGGAAATTCTCGCCGCGTACCGGATCCTGGCCCGGCAGGAGGCGGTCTTCGGCGAGCTGGCCTCCTCGGCTAGCGTGGCAGGCCTGCTGCGCGCGCACGCCGGCGGCCTGATCATCCCCGGGTCCCGCGTCGTGTGCACGATCACCGGCAACGGGCTGAAGGACCCCGACTGGGCGCTGTCCGGCGCCCCGTCACCGGCCACCATCCCGGCCGACTCCACCGCGGCGGCCGTGGCGCTCGGGCTGGCCTGAGGGCCTCGCGGATGACCAGTCCCCGGCGGGAAAGCGCGGACGGCCACGCCCGGCCCGCCGGCCGCGCGGGACCTGCCGGCCATGCTGAGGCCGCCGGGCACGCGGGACCCGTCCGGGTCCGTGTCCCCGCCACCAGCGCCAACCTCGGGCCGGGGTTCGACGCGCTCGGCCTCGCGCTCTCCCTGTACGACGTGGTAGAGGCGCGCATCGACCGCCCGGGCCTCACGATCGAGGTCGCCGGCCAGGGAGAAGCCACCGCCCAGGTGGGTGAGGGCCATCTGGTGGTCCGGGCCATGCGCGAAACGTTCGGCCTGCTGGATGGCCAGCCAGCCGGCCTCGCGCTGCGCTGCGCCAACCGCATCCCGCACGGGCGGGGGCTCGGCTCGTCCGCGGCGGCGATCGTCTCCGGCATCCTGGCCGCTCGCGCGCTCGTGGACGATGGAGCCGGGCGGCTGCCGGCCGGTGCCGTGCTCAGCCTGGCGTCCGAACTGGAGGGCCATCCCGACAACGTGGCGGCGTGCCTGCTCGGCGGGCTGACGATCGCGTGGACCGGCGACGGCGGCGCACAGGCGACCCGGCTGTCCCCGCTGCACAGCGTCGTCCCGGTGGTACTCGTCGCGCCGGAGCCGCTCGCCACCGAAACGGCCCGGGGCATGCTGCCGGCATCGGTCCCGCACGCCGACGCGGTGGCCAGCGCCGCCCGCAGTGCCCTGCTTGTCGCCGCGCTCACCAGCGCGCCGGGTGCTCTGCTCGAGGCGACCCGGGACTGGCTGCACCAGCCGTACCGGGCCGGGGTGATGCCGGTGACCGCGGATCTGGTCCGGCGGCTACGCGAGGCCGGCGTCCCCGCCGTGGTGTCAGGGGCAGGCCCCTCCGTACTTGCGTTCCTGGTCAGGCCGGGATCAGCGGCCGAGTCAGCGGAGGCCGCCGGCGTGACTGGCCTCGATGTCCTGGATTCAACCACGCACGAAATGGGTATTGCCTGGGATATAAGCGTCCTTGACGTCGACCGGCGAGGCGCTACCATCCAGTCCGTAACGCCAGGCTCAGTTCTCGCAGGCGGCACACCCCAGTGACCACGCCAGTAGTACATGTGCCTTCGGCGGCCGGACGCGATATCCATCCCGTGCATGCTGGTCGCCCTCTTCCGCGACACTTGGATACGGGTGAGGGAATGCGGTGGGCTCTCGTGGTGTTAGGCTGGGTGTTGCACCCGGTGCTCCGGTGCGGGGCAGGTGCTCATCAGCCATATGTGACCCGGCAGCTACCGTTGCCGTGGTCAGGCAGTGGCCCCCCGGCATTGCGTCAGTTAGCTCTTTCCGTTCCCGCCCGGTTCCCGGGCGAGGACGGGTTGGCAGGCGAGCGGGATCCGGGAACTCAGGCGGGTGGCCGCGTGAGCGCGCCTGGGTTTCTCTGGCTCGGCTGCGGGCGCACGGCACATCTCATGGAGGAACATCCCAAGCGCCAGGGTAATGACGCATATCAGGGAAGCGCGAATCTATGCCTGGCACCGCCAGAGCGCGGCGCCCAGCCGATCGGCCGCAGGACCGGCCGAGGATCGTAATGGAAGGACCATTAGTGAGCGACACCACCGAATTTCCCAGCGGCGCACCGGATGCGCCCGGGGAAACCCCCCTCGGTCGTCCGGCGTCCCAGGAGAACGCCGACCTCGAGGGTTCCCACACCGGGTCTAGGGCGCCAGCCGGGTCGGAAGGTGCCGCGGCGGCCAGGGGGCGCCGCCGTCAGGGGACGGGTCTTTCCGCACTGCTGCTGCCCGAATTGCAGCAGGTCGCGCAGCAGATGGGGATCGCGGGTACGGCCCGCATGCGCAAGAGCCAGCTGATCGCGGCGATCCAGGAGAAGCAGGGCGGCGCCACCGACGAGCCGCGCCGCGCTTCCCGGGCCGGCACCGGCGTCGGCCGCACCGAAGTTTCAGCCTCGCGGGTCGCGTCTGCGGGAGCCGACGCGTCTCGCCCCCTTGAGCAGGACGCCATGGAACCACAGACATCCACGGAAACCGGCATCAGCCGCAACTCGCGGGCCAACGGCAATGGCGTGCCGACTTCAAGCCGCGGCGACGCCGGCAGCCAGCAGCTCAGCTTCGACCAGGCCCCATCGGGCCCCTCGGGCGAGGACCGGGCCGCGCAGGCCTCCCAGGCGGCCCAGGAGATGGCGACCGAGGCAGGCCGCGGTGACGGCCAGCAGGCCGCTGACGGGCCGCGCAGCGACCGCCGCCGCCGGGGCAACAATGGCCGCGCTGACACCCAGCAGTCCCGCGGGCGCGGCGAGAACGGCCGCGATGGCCGGGACGGCAACGGCCGCGACAGCAACCGCGGTGAGCGCGGCGAGGGCCGCGACCGTGGTGAGCGCGGTGACAGCCGTGAGCCGGCCGCCGCGCAGCCGTCCGGTGGCGACCAGTCCTACCGCGGCGACGACGACGGCGACGGCCAGGGCCGCCGCCGCAGCCGTGACCGGTTCCGCAACCGCAACCGGCGCCGCGAGCGCGGCCCGGGCGGCGAGCCCGAGCCGACGGTCACCGAAGACGACGTGCTGATCCCGATCGCGGGCATCCTCGACGTTCTCGACAATTACGCGTTCGTCCGGACGACCGGCTATCTGCCCGGCCCGAACGATGTGTATGTGTCCCTGTCCCAGGTGCGCCGTTACGGCCTGCGCAAGGGCGACGTCATCGAGGGCGCCGTGCGCCAGCCACGCGATGGCGAGCGGCGGGAGAAGTTCAACGCGCTGGTCCGCCTGGACAAGGTGAACGGGCTCGACCCCGAGCAGTCCCGGTCCCGGGTCGAATTCTCCAAGCTGGTCCCGCTGTACCCGCAGGACCGGCTCCGGCTGGAGACTGAGCCCGGCATCATGACCACCCGGATCATGGACCTGATCTGCCCGATCGGGAAGGGCCAGCGCGGCCTGATCGTATCGCCGCCCAAGGCCGGCAAGACGATGATCCTGCAGGCGATCGCCAACGCGATCACCAGGAACAACCCCGAGTGCCACCTCATGGTCGTCCTCGTCGACGAGCGTCCCGAGGAAGTCACCGACATGCAGCGCACGGTCAAGGGTGAGGTGATCCACTCCACCTTCGACCACCCCGCCGACGACCACACGACCGTCGCGGAGCTGGCCATCGAGCGCGCCAAGCGCCTGGTCGAGATGGGCCACGACGTGGTCGTTCTGCTGGACTCCATCACCCGCCTCGGCCGCGCCTACAACCAGGCGGCGCCGGCCAGCGGCCGGATCCTGTCCGGTGGTGTGGACTCCACCGCGCTGTACCCGCCGAAGCGGTTCTTCGGCGCCGCGCGAAACATCGAGAACGGCGGCTCGCTGACCATCCTGGCCACGGCGCTGATCGAGACCGGCTCACGGATGGACGAGGTCATCTTCGAGGAGTTCAAGGGCACCGGCAACATGGAGCTCCGGCTCCGCCGTGAGCTCGCCGACAAGCGGCTGTTCCCCGCGGTGGACGTGGACGCCTCCAGCACCCGTAAGGAGGAGATCCTGATGGCCGCCGACGAGCTGAAGATCATCTGGCAGCTCCGCCGGGTGCTGCACGCGCTCGACCCGCAGCAGGCGCTTGAACTCCTGATGGAGCGGATGCGGGAAACCAAGAGCAACGCCGAGTTCCTGCTTCAGGTGCAGAAGACCACGCTCAATTCCTGAGGCAGCGCCCGGTTACATCGTGATGCCCGTGCCCCCGCTCGCTGGGGACACGGGCATTGCCGTTTCTGGCCGTGCCGTCCGGGCCGATCCGGACCCAGCCTCCCCGCCGGATATCTCCCCGGCCGGCCGCCACGTGCCGCCCCCCAGCCCGCGCGCGGCTCGCCGCTCCCGCGCGCGGCGGATCTTAGCCGGGTATGCTTTCCTGGGCCAATCGCGGAGGAAAATAGTGCGAATAATGCCCGATTTCGGGCAGGAAGTTGCCTTAAGCGGCCGGTGCTGGCACATTAGGGCCATGCCGGAGCCGCTTCCGTCTGCGGAGCCCGACCTGATCCGTTACGTCACGGTGTCGACGGGCCTGCCGTACGCCACCGCCGCGCGGGTCATCACGGATGTGCTGGCGTACTTCGACGAAACCGTCGAGGACTACGTCCGCCGGCGGCACCACGAGCTGAGGCTCCGGCAATTCAAGAATGCCGAGATCTGGGTGGTCATCTCCGCCGAGATGACGACGCGAAGGTTCGGGGCGCCGGCGCTGTCGCAGCGCCAGCTCCGCCGGATCGTCTACGGCTGAACACGGGGAGGAGACGCGTACATGTGCGGAATCGTGGGCTACGTCGGCCGCCGGGAGGCCGTGCCCATGCTGCTGGAGGGGCTGCGCCGGCTGGAGTACCGCGGGTATGACTCCGCCGGCCTGGCGGTCGTCTACCGGGGCAAGCTCCAGGTCACCAAGACCGCCGGGCGGGTGCAAGACCTCCGGGAACGGGTCAGCGGCCGGGGCCGCAGCACTGTCGGTATCGGTCACACCCGGTGGGCGACGCACGGCGAGCCGAACGAGGTCAACGCCCACCCGCACTTGGACGCCGCGGGCAACATCGCCGTGGTGCACAACGGCATCATCGAGAACGCGGAGCAGTTGCGTGATCAGCTGACCGCGGCCGGCGTCCCGCTCGTCTCCGACACCGACACCGAGGCGCTGGCGCACCTCATCGCGGCCGAGGTGACCGAGGGCGGGCCCGGGGTATCCCTGGAGGACGCCGTCCTGCGCGCGCTGAGCCGCGTCGAGGGCACCTACGGTCTGCTCGTCCTGGACGTGCGCCGCCCCGGCGAGCTGGTGGTGGCGCGTAACGGCAGCCCGATCGTGCTCGGCATCGGGGAGAGCGAGATGTTCATCGCCTCCGACATCGCCGCGATAGTCCGGCACACCCAGCAGGTCGTCTACCTCGACGACGCCGAGGTGGCCACGGTGCGCGCCAACGGCTACCAGACGCGCACGCTGGACAACCAGAGCACGAGCAAGACGCCGACCACCGTCGAGGCCGACGCGGACGACTACGAGCTGGGCCCGTACGAGGACTTCATGCGCAAGGAGATTCACGAACAGCCGGAAGCGCTGTGCCGTGTGCTCCGTGGCCGGCTCGACGAGCGGTTCGCCACCGCGCGCCTCGGCGGCATCAACCTGGACGCCCGCCAGCTCCGCTCGGTCCGGCGGGTCAAGTTTCTCGGCTGCGGATCGGCCTACTACGCCGGGCAGATGGGGGCCGTCCTGGTCGAGGAGCTGTCCAGGGTTCCCGCGGACGCCGAGCCCGCGTCGGAATTCCGGTACCGGAACCCGGTGGTCGACCCCGACACCCTCTACATCGCGATCAGCCAGTCCGGCGAGACGCTGGACACGCTGATGGCCGTCCAGGAACTGAAGCGGAAGGGCGGTCAGGTCCTCGGCGCCGTCAACGTGGTCGGCAGCGCGATCGCGCGGGAATGCGGCAGCGGTGTGTTCCTGCACGCCGGCCCGGAGATCGCCGTCGCCTCCACGAAGGCGCTGACCAACATGGCGGCCTCGTTCGCCCTGCTTGGCCTGCTGATCGGCCGGGTCCGCGACATGTCCGCGGCCGAGGGAGCCAGGATCGTGGCCGGCCTGCGGGCTCTCCCGGATCAGATCAATCACGTGCTGGCCCAGGAGGACAACATCGCCACGATCGCCGGCCAGTTCGCCGGCGCGGAGCACATGTTCTTCATCGGGCGGGTCCGCGCCTGGCCGGTGGCGCGCGAGGGCGCCCAGAAGCTTAAGGAGATCTCCTACGTGCACGCCGAGGCGTACCAGTCCTCCGAGCTGAAGCACGGGCCGCTGGCCCTGATCGACGCGAGCATGCCCAGCGTGGTCCTGGTCCCCGGCGATGAGCTGCTGAGCAAGAACATCTCCACGATCGAGCAGATCAAGGCGCGCGGCGGTCCAGTTATCGCCGTGACCAGCGGCGACCTGCCCTCCGACCTGGCCGACGCGGTGATCCGCGTCCCGCACTGCACGCCGGAGCTGGACCCGATCCTGCTCACGATCCCGCTGCAGATGTTCGCCTACCACATGGCGGCCAAGCTGGGCCGCGACATCGACAAGCCCCGCAACCTGGCCAAGAGCGTCACAGTCGAATAAGCGCCGCCGGCGCGGCTTACGGCGAGCACCGCACACGGGTTACGGCGAGGCGACCGTACCGGCCCAGCGAACCAGGCCTCTGGCCTGGTGAGCGGCCGGTGTATCGGCGAGGTACCGCAGCGGGGGGGTTCCGGGGGGGCGTGCCACTCCAAATGGCAAACAGTCAACTCAAGCCGACGCCTGATGATCGAGTGGACCACCGAACTGTGACCCGGAGCCCGCAACCAAGGGGATCAGCAGAGTGATACCGAGTTTTCCCATAGGGATGAAGAACAACCCCTACCCAGCCCGGCCAACTCGCCAGATGGCCATCGAATGGACAGCCGAATTTTTGGACCACCGCCAGCCAGCCGGTTTCCAGCCTGGCCAGGCGGGTGAGATTGCGGCGGGCCCAGGCGTCCAGGCCGGCGGATCAGCGGCCAGTTCGCGCCAGCCGTGAACCAGCCCGGCCAGTTCGCTGGAGGCGGGCGGCGCCGCGGCGACGGGGCAGGGCGTCAGGATGGGAGCGGCGCGGCGGCCGTCGATATCGTCGAAGATGAGCACGATCCAGCTGGCCATGGTGGAGCGGACGATCGGCGGCCGGCCAGGCACCGGCGGCTCGGCCGGCGCCACCTACCTGGGGACCATCGTTGCCAAGCCGGCCTTCCCCGATCTGTGGGCCGTCCGCAGCATGGGTTACATGGACACGGGACCGGAACCGTTCACGGCCGCCTCGGGCAGGACGGGCCCGGGAAGGTCGTGCCCGGCGTCGACGGAGGCCAGTTCGACCCGGTTCCTGCCCTGCCGCTTGGCGACGTACAGCGCGGCGTCGGCGAGCCGGTCGAGCCGCTCCAGCGAGCTGGCGTGGTCGGGGAAGCCAGCGACGCCGACGGAGACCGTGACCGGCACGTCGGTGCCCGGCAGGGTGACCTCGGCGATCGTCGCCCGGACACGCTCGGCGATCTCGAGGGCCGCGGCGATATCGGTGCCGGGCAGCAGGACCGCGAACTCCTCCCCGCCGTTGCGCCCGGCGAAGTCCCGGGCCCGCAGCATGCTGCGCAACGCGGCGCCGACACTCGCCAGGACCTGGTCCCCCGTGGCATGCCCGTACTGGTCGTTGACCTGCTTGAAGTGGTCGAGGTCGAGCAGGAGCAGCGCGAGCGGCGCCTTCGTCATAGTGGCCTGCGCGAACGTCCGCTTCAGCGCGTCCGTGACCGCCCGCTTGTTGGGCAGCCCGGTCAGGCCGTCGGTCGCGGCGCGGATCTGCGCGACGGCCAGGTTGCGGAGGTTCGCCAGGACGGGCGCCGCCTGGCTGACCGACTCGCGGATCCGCCGTTCCTCGGCCTGCGAATAGGGGGCTGGGCGGTTGAGCAGGACGGAGCCGATCACCTCGCCGCCGACCATGAGCGGAACGCACGACGAGGCACCGGGCACCTGAGCGCACACCGGGCAGGACAGCAGGGGCGGCCGCCCTCCGCCCTCGCTGTGCATCCGGCCGGACCGCACCGCCAGGCACGAGCGCGGCTCCGCGCCGCGCAACGTCCCCGCCAGCGGCGAGCCGGGCGGCAGGGGCGTGACCGCCTCCAGTCGGTCCGCGCTGTTGTTCCGGTTGAGCACCACGGCCGCGGTGGCCGGCAGCGTGCGCTCGAGGTGGCGCTGCAGGAGGCGGTGCGCCTCGTCCTCGCCGTTCGCGATCTGCAGGGTATCGGCGAACTCCGCCTGGTCCTGGACAGGCTCCAGGCTCCGGCGCACGCGCCGGATCTCGTACCACAGGAAGAACCAGGCGATCCCGATACCCGCGGCCGCCGAACCGAGGATGAGAACGGTGGCCCGGTCCGCGGCCGTGGACGCGACCGCGTGATCGGTGCGTCCGTCGTTAAGCTCCTTCAGGATCAGGCGGTCAAGGTGGGCGCTCACCGGCTAGTAGGCGGCCGTCAGCCGGCCCGCGAGCGCCGCGGACGGCTGGGCCGTCAGGTCCGCCGGGCTGAGCAGGTTACGGACGGCGGTCCACTGCCGGATGAACAGCTCCAGGTCCGCATATTCGGCCGCCGGATCGCCGATGTGCAGCTGTTCCAGCGAGAAGAGGTGCGCGTCGACCGCGGGGACCAGGCCGGTGTAGAGCGTGCCGAGAAGCCGGGACCTCGTCGCGGGATCGGCGGCCCGCAGGGCGTCCTCGCCGGCGGCGTACGCCGCGTCCATCTCCCGGGCCACCTGGCTCGTCACCACCGCGGTCTCGAGCTCGCCGCCCGCGATTACCTTTCCCTGGTACGTGGCCGACCGGATGCCCAGTATTCCGATGGCGGCCACCGCGACCACCAGGAGCGTGCCAAAGAGCGCTATCAGCAAGACGGTCGCAGCCTTAGCAAACGTGGCATTCACCTCTACCTAACCCGGCAAGCCAGTCATAAAAGCATTTACGCTGCTCATCATAATGGCAAGGGGTCGATATAAATGACTTTCCGATATACGGCCAATTCTCCATTTATGCCGTATCAGACCTTCGCCCAGGTCCCCGTCCGCCGCGATCACGGCCTCATCGCGTTCCGCCGCGCGGTGCACCAGGACCTGCGGGCTGAACCCCATCCGGTGCAGTCGGTACGACGTGCCCCGCAGCGTGTAGTGCATGTGGAACAGCCGGGCCATCAGCGCCGTGACCCGGGCCAGCGTCCACCGCTGATCCTCACCCCAGCCGTACGCCGCCGCGCCGAGGTCCAGCGCGGCCCGCAGCCGGGTCAACTGCCCGCCCATCGAGCCGCCCCGCCGCCCCGGGATGCCAGCGCAGCCTCACCGCCGACCCGCACCACGCCGCCGCCCCGGTACGCCGGCTTGGCGCTGACCCGCAGGCACCGGGCCACCTGCACCGACTCGATTCCCTGCTCGAACATCTGCGCGGCCTGAAGCCGCAGCTTCTCCCGGCGGGCCCGTCCCTGAGCGGACAGCCCGCCGCCATCGGGATACCTCATACCTCCGGCCTAGCCCCGCCAGCAACAACAATCACGCAGGCGTGCCGACTGTGATCAAGCAGACACAGACCCTGACCATTCAATTTCTGTAGTCGGGTGGCCCGACGTAGGTTCCGCGCTGGGGCACCGTATGCACAAGCCGTTGCTCCCGCAACTCGTTGACTGCACGCCGTACCGTGCTTCTCGCCAGCTCGAACTCCTCGATCAGCTCACTCTCGGTCGGGATGCGCTCACCGTGCTTGTACCGGCCAGACTCGATCCGTTCGCGCAAGATAGCCGCCAGCTGCCTATACGGCGCGACGGGCCCGGTCGGATCGATCTTGTCCACATGATCGAAACTAGCTGAGCTGCAATGTTATCCTACGTCTGCACTTACCCAGTTAACTCGTCTGCACTCGTATGAGGTACCGTTGCCTTAGCTGTGCGGCCTGGTACCCGGACCGTCCCCGGCGGCACAGCCTGACGGTTCGAGACGGTTCGGCTGGAGGCAGCCAATGCGCCGTGACAACGTCCCGGCTCACGTCTACGTCGACAGCGTGGTCCGGAAGCTGGACTTCGAGAGAGATCATCCGGAGTGGAAGCTGCGGTGCCAGCACTACCGCTGGATTGCCGAGAACGGCGACCAGCGCCTAGAAAGCGACGATCTGGGCATGCTGATTGACCGTCTCGAAATACTGGTATGACTGCATCGGACGCGTGCCCTCAGTGCGGGCAGGCCAGCGACACGCACGACCGGTACGGGCAGTGCCCGGAGTATCAAAACCGGGTGGCCTGCTGGATAGCCGTTGTGATCAGTTACACGCCGCAGCGCGACAGCTAAGCCCGCACGCAGCGGAACCGGGCCGCGATGCGTTCCCTGCACCGCATGCTGGCCATGACGACCGGGAACGCCGAGGTCATCGGCTGCCGAAATTCCGCATTGCCGGAGAATGACTTTGGCGGCCGGATGGCGGAGTAAACGTTTGCCATGACCGCAGCAGCCGGGAGGCCCAGCGCTGGCGGGACGCCGCGCCAACGCCGGGACGGTGAAGCTCACAGACCGGGACATCACCGGGCTGGCTGTGCGCCGCCCCTGGCGCCCCGTATGACCTGCTGGCGGCCGCCCTGGATGTACGGGGTGACCAGCTGCGCGGCATCGTTGCGCGCTGGAGGCACGCCGGATACATCGAGACTGGCACCTTGGCCAGCGGCCCAGCGTGGTGCTGGCTGGTGCGACACGAGGTCGCACATTCCGAGTGAATCGCAGGAAGGAGGTCCGGCTGTGCCGGATGCGTAGTTCCGGACGAGTGCTCAGCGCCCGTCTCCGCCCTGACGTGGTACGGGTGCGAATGCTCAGGACCAGGAGCCCCGCCGCTGGGGCGTAGGTGAGGAGAAGACCGGACGGGCCTTGCCCGGCTGCTGGACTGGCAGGAGAGCCAGCCGGGTTAGACCTAGCAGGAACGCTGGCTGGCGCGGCGCAGCGCCGACGGCGCTGGGGCGCACGAGCCGACTGGGCTGCACGAAGCCAGCCGGCTGACCGCATCGCCGGCCGGCTGACGGCACGCCGATCCAGCCGTGCGCACAAGCGCGGTGCCGGGCGGCGATCTGCGCCCGACCTCATCCGCCCCTCGCTGAGCTGGCTGGTGTCCAGCCTGGCCGGCAAGGGTGCCCTGGTCCGCGGCCTTGCCCGGACCCGTGATCTGGAGGGGTTCGCCCGGCTCCGGGACTTGTCGCCGGCGATCGGGGGATCTCGAAAGCCGCCGGGGACTCCGCCTTGCGGCGGACCGCACTGATCCGTTCATTGCAGGGTCGTTGATCCAGGTGGCTGGTCACGGCATTCTCTTGTGTGATGAGTGCACACAAGGAAGCTCTTTCTCACCTGTCGGTCCGGCAGCTGCGGGCACGGCGGCGGGCGCTGGCCGGACAGCTCGGGGACGTGCAGCAGGTGCTGGCCGGGACGCTGACCGAGCAGTCGCGGCGGTGCGGCAGGCCGGGCTGCCGGTGCGCGGACGGGGAGCCGCACGGCCCGGCAGCCGGCACCGCCGTCAGCATCAGGCCCCGCCCCCCAAGATCATGTTGCCCATTTGACCGGGCACACTGGGTCGTCCTCCGGGCCAGGGCAGCGGGGGTACCGGGGGCGTCCCCCCGGGCCAGCTCAGTGCAGGGTGAGCACGCGCGGGGCGCCTTCGGGGCCGGGCAGCGGCTGCTCGCACCAGACGACCTTGCCGGTGCGGGTCCGGCGGGCGCCCCAGCGCTGCGCGAACTGGCTGACCACCTGAAGACCGCGCCCGTTCTCGTCATCCCGGCCTGCCTGCCGCAGCCGGGGCAGCGCGGCGGAGTTGTCGCCCACCTCGCAGACCAGCGCGCCTTCCCGCACGATCCGCAGGGTGACGGGGCCGGGGGAGTACCGCAGGGCGTTCGTGACCAGCTCCGACACCAGCAGCTGGGTGACGGGGATCATGTCCTCCAGGCCCCAGCGCTCCATCGGCTCCCGGATCAGCAGGCGGGCCTCGCCGACCGAGGTGAGCTCCCGGCTCAGGGTCCACGTCGCGTGGTGGTCGTCGGGGATGCGGGACAGCCGGGCCAGCAGCACCGCGATGTCGTCGCGCTGGTGGTCGGCGTACACGCCGTCCAGCGTCGCCTTGCACAGCTCCTCCAGCGAACGCGACGGGGCGCCGTCGCTGAAGATCTTCTGCAGCCGCTGAAGGCCGTCATCGATGTCGCGGGTACGGTTCTCCACCAGGCCGTCGGTGTAGAGCAGGAACAGACTGCCGTCCTCGACGGTGAACACGCGGCTCTCGATCGGGCCCTCGCCGACGCCCAGCGGCGGGGCGGGCGCGACGTCGAGGTACTCGTTGCTGCCGTCCGGGTGGACGAGCAGCGGTGGCAGGTGCCCGGCCACGGCCACCTCGC
This sequence comes from uncultured Actinomycetes bacterium, assembly GCA_963805255.1. Lineage (GTDB taxonomy): Bacteria > Actinomycetota > Actinomycetes > Streptosporangiales > Streptosporangiaceae > Bog-532. Next base: position 18,455 of record CAWDTK010000022.1, on the reverse strand, counting down.
AGGTGCCGCTGACCGCGTCGAAGATCGCGTAGGCGCACGTCGCGAAGTGCGGCTCCCGCTCGCCCAGTGTGTGCATGAGCTCGTCCAGCTGCTGCAGCGACTCGGCGGGCGGCAGCTCGAGCCGGGCGAGCGTATGAATGGCGGTGCGCAGCCGTCCCATGGTCACGGCGGCCCGGACGCCGTGCCCGGCCACATCGCCGACGACCAGGGCGACCCGCGCGCCCGGCAGCGCGATCGATTCGTACCAGTCGCCGCCGACCTCGATGAGCTTGCTGCCGGGCAGGTACCGGTGCCGGACGTCGACGGAGGACGGTGCGGACAGGCCGGTCGGCAGCAGGCTGCGCTGCAAGGTCAGCGCGGTGGCGTGCTCGCGGTTGTACCGCCGCGCGTTGTCGACGAAGATCGCGGCCCGCGAGGCGAACTCCATCCCGATTTCCTGGTCGTACGCGTCGAACCGGCGGTAGCCCGTTTTTCGCACGCACACGAAGAAGCCGAGCGGGCTGCCCTGCGCGATGAGCGGCAGCAGCAGCATCGAGGCGTCGGCGAGCAGGACGGCGACCGGCTGGCGCTGCCACATGTCCGCCAGCTTCGCCGCCTCGTCCTTGCTGATCCGGCTCAGCAGAACTGGCTTGCCCGAGGCCATGCACAGCACATACGGCGAGCCGGGCGGGTAGCGGAGGATCTCACCGGTCGGGAAGGTGGCCTCCCACGCGGGGTCCTCCGCGTCGTTGGCCACCGCCAGCCGGCGCAGCGGGTGGGAGCCGTCGGGCCCATGCGCCGGGAACTCGTCCTCGCCGATCAGGCTCTCCAGCACGGCGATGCCCCCGGCGTTGCAGAAATGCGGCACCAGGGTGGTCATCAGCTCGCCCGCGACATGGTTGAAGTCGAGGGTGTCGCCGATCCGCTTGAACGTCCGGTCCAGCAGGGCCTGCCGCATCAGCGCCGGGTCGACGAAACGCTCAGCGACCGGGGCCGGGATCCGCAGCAGGGCCAGTGCCGCGACGTTCACGTCGCCGGCGCGCATCGGGTGCACGGTGACCACCGCGTCCGACTTGCCGCTCTCGGTGCGGATCGAGAGCATGGCCGTGCCTTCGCGGTCGGACCGGATGGCCTCCAGGAGTCCCGCGACGATATCGTCGCCGGCCGGGGCCGCGGATCCGGCGGCGGCTGCGGACCGGCCGGACGCGGGCGGGCGGGCGGTCCCGTTGGATTCGGTTTTGCCCGCGGTTTTCCCCCCGCTCTTGCCCGCGGCCCCGGCTGCGGACAGCAGGTCGCTGAGGCTGGCACCGAGCAGCTGATCGGCAGGGCGGGCGAGCACAGCCGGGGCGTTGCGGTCATGCTGGACGATACGCCCGGAGTGGTCGATACCGAGGATGATGGTCCGCACCGACGAGTTTTGCGGCGGCGCGCCGTTATCGACCGTCATGCCGATTGTCACGTGGTGCTCTCCTGTCGGCTTCTCACCCGTCGCCTTCGCCGGCTGCGTGGACAGCCGGCAAAGAGTACCCAGGTTGTGCGGCTTCATGATGGGAGCGTGGCCTTCTCGCTGGCTGCTGTCCTTCGCTGGCCGGCCCTCCACCGCCCGTCATGGTGATGCCTGGATCACCGCCCCCTGTCCTGATACCCATTCGCCGGGCCCTCTTAGCCCAATTATGAGCCAACGATGGCCCGCAGGCAGCAGATCCGCGTACGCGCTGTAAGCCCGATGAATACCTTTTCGTCCAGCTATTTCACCCCAGTCCCACCGTGCGGCCCGGGGTCCGTTAACGACCGCCCGGCGGCGCCCCACGCCACCTGACCAAACGCGGCGCCCCAGGGCTCAGGTCAGGCGGGCGATGGCGAGGCTGGCGGCGAGCAGGACCATGCCCCACGACATCGCGCGCAATGCCCCTTCCAGCGGTTCGAGTAGAAGCTCCGGGCCGATTGGGGCAATCGTGCCGTCCGCCCGGGTGATCGTGCCGTCGACCCGGGCCGTGCGCCGCCGGATGTTCCGCGCCGGGGTACTCAGCCGGCGCTGCGCCGTGGACAGCGCGAGGGCCGCCGCGGCGGCCGCGACGGCGGCCAGGGCCAGGTTCCCGTCCTGCGCCGCGTAGCCGGTGAGCACCGGGAAGGCACCCCACGCCGCGGCGAAACCGAGGTCGTTGTGCAGGACGCCGCCGAGCAGTTCCGCGTTGTACGCGATCACCAGGGCGGGGCCAGCCACCATGAACGGCAGCAGAATCCAGCCCGCCTGGGTGATGCCGTACGCGCCCAGGCCGACCGCGCCGGCCAGGCTGGCCGCGGCCGCGGTGATAAGGGCGGCGGCCGGGATACCCGTGCGCAGCGGGCGGCCGTGCAGCTCGTCGAGGGCGTGTGCGGCGATCCCGACGGCGAGGAAGAACGCCGCCACCGCGTCCAGCAGCCGGCTGACGTAAACGCGCGGGGCCAGCGACGCTCCGATGACCACGTAGGACAGGTGCCAGGCGGTGTACGGCGGGTGCAGCAGCGTCCACCAATCCCGCCATCCTCCCGGGCGTCCCCCTGGCCGCGCGGCGTAGTAGGCCGGGCGGCTAGTCATCGGCGCGCTGTCCCCACATGACCAGGCCGCCGCCCAGGCTCATGATCCGGGTCCGCACGCCGGTGAAACCGGCCCGCCGCCACGCCTCGACCGTCCATGGGACGGGATAGCGGCGGTAGTGGCCGGTGATGTTCGGTCCGAGGAACTGGCCCACCCGCAGCCAGGCCGCCCGCCGAGCAGCAAGCCCCCGGCGGGCAGGATGAGCCGGGTGTACAGGACCCACGACGCCCGCCAGAAGGCCGCCGGCGGGACGCAGAACTCCAGGCTCGCCATCGTCGCGCCCGGCTTGACCACCCGCGCCAGCTCCGTCAGTGTCGCCTGCGGGTCATCGACGTAGCGCAGCAGGTACGTGAACGTCAGCGCGTCGAAGCTGGCGTCGGGGAACGGCAGCTGTTCCGCCTTGCCGGCCACCAGGCCGATCGTGCTTGCCAGGCCGGCGCCCGCCACGTTGGCCTGGCCTTGCCGGAGCATGCCCTCGGTCAGGTCGACGCCGACCACGCGCGCCCCGGTCCGCGACGCCAGCTGCAGGGCGACCCCCGCAGTCCCGGAGGCCAGGTCCAGCACCAGTGGTCCCCCGCGGCCCGCCCCGTGGGCCCTGCGGGCCCGGCCGCCCCTGCGGGCCCGGCCGCCCCTGCGGGCCCGGCCGCCCCTGCGGGCCCCGTGCGTCCCGCCGGTCCCGGCGCGAGGGGCGCGGCGATCCGGTCGACCATCGCGCGTCGCCAGCGGCCGTTCTGGCCCATCGACAGGATTTCGGCCAGCCGGTCATAACGCGTCGGCAGCGGCGTGAACAGCCGCTGCGCAAACCGGTTACGGCCCTCCACAGTCACAGGCTGAAACCCTCCGCGGTAGTTAATTCACGCCCCAGCAACTGACGCCCAGCAACTCACGCCCCCGCTGTCACGGCCGGGGCCCCAGCGGTCACTGGCTGAAGGTGGTGTGGGTTCCGGCTACGCCGATCAGAAGTCCCTGCCCGGTCACGCTCACGTTCTGGATGGTCATCCCGGCGGGCAGGTTCGGCACGGTGATGCTGAAATCCTGCAGCGGGCCGAGTACCTGCAGCGGCAGCCCGCCCGCCGAGACCAGCCGCACACTGATCTGGTGCGGTCCGGTCTTCGTCACCTGGGCCAGCGCGTTCCCGCTGACGAACCCCAGATTGATCGTCGCCTTCACGTCACCGTTGCCCGCGTCGGACAGGGTGAGCCCGTCCCCGATCCCCCCCGCGCGGCTCAGCGCGCCGAACGTGACCAGCGCGGTGCCGTTCAGCTGGTCGACGGTGGCGCCGTTGAAGCCCGAATTGATATGCACGCCGCGCAGGGTCGCGTTGACGCTGGCGATGTCGAGCGGGCCCTCGGTCACATTGTTCGCGCTGATGTTCATTTGATGGAAGTCACGCGCGGCCAGCTGAGTGAGGAAGGGGAAGCCCGTGATTGTCACCTTGGGCTTGACCGGGAATCCCTGCGACTTGATCTGGTTAGCGACCTCATTTTCGGCGATGCCCGCCGCGACGCGGTCCGCCACGACCAGCAGAATGAGCAGCACTACGACGACGATCGCAGTGATGGCCAGGCCCCGGTGCCTGCGGCCCCCGCGGCGGCCCCGCCGTGGCGCCTCGCCGGGGTAACCGGCCTCCGGCAGCCGGGCTGTGCCCGGCGGCGACCGGTACCCGTCTTGCGGTCCGTACCCCTGGCCGTACCCGCCGTCCGGGCCGTACCCCTGGTCATGCCCGCGGTCCGGCCCGTAGCCGTCCCGCGACCCGAAGTCTTGTGACGAGCCGTAATCGCCCGGCGGCCCGTAGTCCCGCGCCGGGTCCCGTGCAGAGCCGTACCCGCCCGGTGAGCCGTACTCCCCGGGCCTGATCGGTCGGGTCGGGTCTTCGCTCATGACACCAGCTCCACTATCCGGGGGCGGATCAGAGTTTAATGTAGAAACGGACGATAGAAGAAAGAGGACCAGCATATTCCGGTTTATGAGCTGCGCCCCTAGACTCGGTAGACATGTCATCGCTGCGTTCCGGCCCGGCGGGGGCTGGCCCGGTGCTTGTGGTGCGTACGCGGGAATCGGATTTCCGATTGCACGCGGGGACCTCTTACCGACTGGGCCGGGATCCGGGTTCCGACATCGTCATGTCCGACGCGCGTGTGTCGTGGCGTCACGCGATTCTCCGGTATGAACCGGACGCCTGGATACTTGAGGACGTCGGGAGTACGAACGGGACATTTGCCGGGACGCAGCGTATAGACCGGATCACCATCAGTTCTGACTGCGTTATCCGGTTTGGTAACCCAGCGGACGGCCCGGTCCTGCGCTGCGTGCCAGCCGCCCGTCCGGTGCACGCGCCGACGGAAATATCCGCGCCCGCCGCCGGTTCCCGCACGCTCGAAGGCGACCGCCGGAACGCCGTCGAGGCCCCGCCCGGGCCCAGGATACCTCATCCTGAGGTACCCCGCCGGGATGAGCCGCGCCGGGATGAGGCCTTCCGCGACGAGCCACACCGTGCTGAGCCCTTCGGTGACGAGCCCTTCGGTGACGAGCTCTTCCGTGCTGAGCCCCGCCGCGACGGGCCCCGCCGCGATGACCGCCCCGCGGCCCCCGCGCCGGGCGCCGGTATGCCAGGCGCCGGCGTGCCGGGCAGCCCGCGGAGCCCGGGCGGCAATGGCCGGGGCGGACTGGACGGTAACGGCTATGGCAGGCCGGGCGCCAACGGCGCGGGAAGCGGCGGCCGCGGCAGCGGCGCCCCCGGGAGCGGCCGTGGCCGGGGGGTCCAGGAGGACGACTACCGGCCGAGCGTGGACCGGCGACCCACGTCGGTGCTGCCCCTGCCGGTGCGCCGGCTCCGGATCGGCCGAACGTCCGACAATGACCTCGTCCTCGCCGACCTCAGTATCTCCCGGCATCACGCTGAATTGCGCAGATCCAGCAGCGGAGAGTACGAGATCGTCGACCTGGGCAGTCACAATGGCACATTTGTCAACGGGCAGCGTGTTACCTCCGCCACGCTCACCGAGAAAGACATTGTCGGCATCGGGCACGCCACATACCGGCTGACCGACGGTGAGCTGCGCGAATACATTGACACCGGCGATGTGTCGCTGGTCGCGCAGGATCTGGTGGTGGAGGTCTCCGGGGGCAAGGTCCTGCTGGACCACGTGAGCTTCCCGATCGCCGAGCGGTGCCTGGTCGGCATCATTGGCCCCAGCGGCGCCGGCAAGTCGACTCTGCTCGGTGCGCTGACGGGGATGCGCCCGGCCGACCGGGGCGTGGTCCTGTACGACAACCGCGACCTGTACAAGGACTACGCGGAGCTGCGGACCCGGATCGGCCTGGTCCCGCAGGACAGCATCATGCACACTCAGCTCACCACTCAGCGGGCGCTGAGGTACGCCGCTGAGCTGCGTTTCCCGCCCGATACGCATGCCCGCGAGCGGAACGCCCGGGTCGACGAGGTCATGAGCGAGCTGGCGCTGACCCGGCACGCGGACACCCGCGCCGACAAGCTGTCGGGCGGCCAGCTCAAGCGGGTCAACGTGGCGCTGGAGCTGCTGACCAAGCCGTCGCTGCTGTTCCTGGACGAGCCCACCTCCGGGCTGGACCCGGGGCTGGACAAGTCGCTGATGGAGCAGATGCGCGACCTGGCGCACGACGGCCGCACCGTCATCGTGGTCACCCACAGCGTCGCCAACCTGGACGTCTGCGACCGGCTGCTGGTCCTGGTGCCCGGCGGCCGGATCGCGTTCTACGGGCCGCCGCGGGAGGGGCTGAGCTACTTCGGCCAGCCCGGCTGGGCCGAGGTCTTCCAGGCCTTCGACCGCTACCCGGACCGCGACTGGGCGGGCGAGTTCGCCGGCTCACCGGTTTATGAGGAGTACGTCACCCGGCCGCAGTCCATTCCGGCCGTGACCGGCGGCCCGAAGGCGGCGGGTACCCTGGCCACACCGGTCCGGCACGGCGCTGCGCCAGGTCTGGACGCTGTGCCGCCGGTACGCGCGGGTCATCGCGGCCGACCGCGGCTACCTGGCCTTCATGGGCCTGCTGCCGGTCGTGCTCGGGGTGCTGATCCGCCTGGTGGCGGGCAAGCAGGGGCTGGCTGGTCCCTTCGGCACCAACACCAGTGCCCAGGAACTGCTGGTCATACTGGTCGTCTCCGTCTGCCTGGCCGGCACCGCCAGCTCGGTCCGGGAGCTGGTCAAGGAAAGATCGATCTACGTGCGGGAACGCGCGGCCGGGCTGTCGTCCGGGGCCTACCTGTGCTCGAAGCTGGCGGTGCTGGGCGTGATCAGCATCATGCAGGTGCTGATCCTGGTGGCGATCGGGCTGCTCGGCCACCCGATGCCGCCGCAGGGGTCGTTCCTGGTCAGCCAGCCGTTCCTGGAACTGATCCTCGGCATCGCGCTGCTCGGCATCGCCTCCATGTGCCTGGGCCTGATGGTCTCCTCCATGGTCAACACGTCGGAAAAGGCCATGCCGTTCCTCGTGCTGCTCACGATGGCGCAGGTCATCCTGTCCGGCGGGGTGCTGTCGATCAACGGCAAGGCCGGGCTCGACCAGCTCGCCTGGCTGGCCCCCGCGCGCTGGGGTTTCGCCGCCGTCGCCTCCACCGCCAACCTGAACCGCATCATCCCGCCCGCGTCCATGACCACGGACCCGCTATGGGACCATCAGGCCAGCACCTGGCTGACAAACATGGGGGCGATGATCGCCCTCACTGTCGTGTTCATCCTCATCACCTGGTGGCGGCTGAACCGGCTCAGCCCAGGCCGGCGTTAGGGCATCTGATCACCGAACGGCCCCGGCCGGGACTGGTCCGTCAGCACTTCGCGCAACTGGCGCAGACTCAGGCGTCTACCGGGCACTATGGATCCGCTCGCCGCCCGTGTCCGGCGATCTGTGCCGGCTGGGGCCAGGGTGAGGCGATGGCAGAGCGGTTGCGGGACGCGCGGGGAACGCGGCCTCGCCACTGGCGGGGTGACGCTAGGATCGCACGCGATGATCGCGCCCGCCACCACTCCGGCCGTTCCGGCCGTCTTCCGCCGCAGCCGCGGTCTTAACGTGCTGACCTGGCCGGCCTTCGACTCCTGCGCCGTCGACGTCCTGGTCACGACCCGCTCCGGCGGGGTGTCCGCCGGCCCCTACGCCAGCCTGAACCTGAGCCTGAACGTGGGCGACGACGCCGCCGCTGTGCTGGAGAACCGGCGGCGGGCGGCGGCCGCGCTCGGCGGGCGGCCGGGTGACGTCGTCTTCTGCGAGCAGGTCCACGGCGGGGTGGCCGAGGTGGTCGGCGCACCGGACCGTGGCCGGGGCACCCGGTCGGCCGCCGGCGCCGTGCCGGGCGCCGACGCGCTGGTGACGGCCGACCCCGGCACCGTGCTGGCCGTGCTGGCGGCCGACTGCGTGCCCGTAGTCCTCTATGATCCCGTTGCGCACGTGCTGGCTTGCGCGCACGCGGGCTGGCGGGGTACGGTCGCCCGCGTGGCCGCGTCCGCCGTGGCCGCCATGCGGTCGCTGGGCACCCGGCCCGCCGACGTGATCGCCGGGATCGGCCCCGCGATCGCCCCGGACCGCTACCAGGTCGGCGCGGAGGTCGCCGGGGCGGCGGCGAGCGCCTTCGGCTGCCACGCCCCCGCTGTGCTCCGCGCTTCCGGGCCCGGGCAATGGCAGTTCGACCTGTGGACGGCGAACCGCCTCGTGCTGCAGGAGACAGGCGTCCCCGATCGCCATATCCACGTCAGCGGCGTGCCGACGGGCCCCGCGGGCCCGGCGGGCGTCACGGGCCCCACCGGCCCCACCGGCGGCGGGCTCTAGGGGCTCGTTCTTCAGTCACCGCGCGGAGCGGCCCTCCGGCCGGTTCGCGGCCATGGCCCGCCTGCGGCCCCGGGAGACCCGATGAGCACCCAGACGGCGGACGCGGCGAGCGCCGCCGGGGCCCGGCGCGGCCAACGATTCCGGTACGAGTCCTACCGGGCCGATCCCGGTACCGGCCTGCTGATCTGCCGGTACAGCGTGGACGGGCGGCCGTTCGAGGAGCGGGTCACGTTCCGTCCGGCGGATCCCGCAGGCCCGGCGGATCCCGCAGGCTCCACGGACCCCGCAGGTTCCCGCTGGCCACGGCATTCCCTACTGGCCCCGCGAACCGCTGGGACCGCCCGGCCGTGGCCGCGGCCGCCCGGCTCGTCTTCCTGCTCGCCGGTGTCTCCGCCTACAAGACGGCCGCGCCGCCCGTCATCGACACGGGGGAGACCGCGCTGACCCGCCGGGAGCGGGACTTCCTCCGCGACTTCTACGTCGGCGGGCTGGGCGAGTTCGCGTACCGCAACGGCATCGACCTGTCCGGCCTTCGCATCGAGGGCCCGGAGGCGCCGGAGACTACGGCGGTGCCGGAGACAACGGCGGCCGCCGTCCGCCACCCGGCCGCGGAACCGCCCATAGCCGGGGAAGCGCGCGCTCTCGTTCCGTTCGGCGGGGGAATTGACTCCATCGTCACCGTCGAGATGGTCCGCCGCCGCGCCGATGTGGCGCTGTTCGTGGTCAGTCGGCCTGGCGACCGGTTCGACGCGATCGAGCGCCCGGCCGCCGTCACCGGACTCCCGGTGATCCGCGCCGAGCGGGAGATCGACCCCCAGCTGCTGCGCTCGCGTGAACTGGGGTTCCTCAACGGTCACGTCCCGGTGACCGGCATCATCTCGGCGATCGCGGTCATGGCGGCGGCGCTGGAGGGCCGGGACGCCGTGGTGATGTCCAACGAGTGGTCCGCGTCGGTCCCCACCGTGCAGGCCGGAGATCACGCGGTCAACCACCAGTACTCCAAGAGCGCGGCGTTCGAGGCGGCGTTCCGCGGCGTGCTCGCCGAGACGTCGGCCCGCCTGCCCGCGGGTGCGGGCATGCCGGACTACTTCTCGGCGCTGCGGCCGCGTACCGAGCTGTGGATCGCGGAGCGGTTCGCCCGGCTGACGCCCTACCACGGGACGTTCCGCAGCTGTAACCGCGCCTTCCATATCGACCGGGCGAAGCGGCTCGACCACTGGTGCGGGCAGTGCGACAAATGCTGCTTCATCGACCTGATCCTGGCGCCGTTCCTGCCCGCCGCGGACCTCGGGACGATCTTCGGCGGCCGCGAGCCGCTCGCCGACCCGTCCCTGGCGGGCCGGTTCCGCGCGCTGCTCGGCGACGCCGACCTCAGCAAGCCGTTCGAATGCGTCGGGGAGGTCAACGAGTGCCGCGCGGCGCTGCTGCTCGCGGACCAGCGCGGTGACCGGGCCGGCTTTCCGCTGCTGCACGAACTGGCCGCCGAGGTGCGGGCGCTGCCCGGACGGCCGTCGACCGACGGCCTGCTGCAGCCCGTCGGCGAGCACTTCATTCCCGCCCCCTACGCGGAGGAACTCCTCGCGTGACCGGTACACGTCCCAAGCTTTCCTGGTCAGATCTGGGCGGCGCCCGCGCCGGGGTGTGGGGCCTCGGCCGCGAAGGCATGGCGAATGTCCGCAGGCTCCGCGCGATGGGCGTCGAGCCGGTGCTGGTCGATGACCGCCCGCAGGCCGTCGCGATCGGCGGGATGCCGGTGCTCAGCACCGGCTACGGCGGGCTCGCCGCGCTGGAGAAGTGCGACGTGGTTGTGAAGTCGCCGGGGATCAGCCGCTACCGCCCCGAGGTCATCCGGCTGGAAGAGCGGGGCGTCCCGGTGGCCGGCGGCCTGGGCCTGTGGCTGCGGGAAGCCGATCCCGCCCGCGTCCTGCTGATCACCGGCACCAAGGGCAAGAGCACGACCGCCGCGGTCACCGGCCATCTGCTGACCGGGCTCGGTCACCGTTGCCTGGTCGGGGGCAACATCGGCCAGCCGCCCTGGGATCCGGAATGCCCGCCCGGGCCGCCCGGCGGGGACGGGACGTGGGACTTCTGGGTCATCGAGGTCTCCAGCTACCAGGCCATGGATCTGCCGTGCTCCCCGCCCGTCGTGGCCGTCACCTCGCTGCACCCTGATCACCTCGACTGGCACGGCGGTGTGCAGAACTACTACCGGGACAAGCTGTCGGCGTGCTCGCAGCCGGGCGCGGACCTGACCGTCGCCAACGGCGACAGCGGCCTGCTGCGCGAACGGGCTTCCCTGCTCGGGCCGCGGGTGGACTGGGTACACGCCGCCGACGACCCGGGTGCCTCCTGGATGGAGCCGCTGGGGCTGCTCGGCGGCCACAACCGCCGGAACGCGCTGATCGCGCGGCGCTGCCTGCAGGCGCTCGGCGTCGCCGGCGCGTCCGACGAGGCGGCACTGCACGCCGCGGCCGGGGGATTCCGCCACCTGGATCACCGGCTGCAGGTGGCGGGGGCGGTCGCGGGGGTCACGTTCGTCGACGACAGCCTGTCCACCAACGTGCTGCCCACCCTGGCCGCGCTGGACGCGTTTCCCGGCCGGCGGGTGGCCCTGATCGCCGGGGGCCACGATCGCGGCATCGACTACGCGCCGCTCGCGGCCGCGCTGCGCGACCGCGCGGCCCCCACGATGGTGCTTACCCTGCCCGACAGCGGCCCGCGTATCCGGGCCGAGATCGAGGCTGCGCTCGGCGCGGCGGGGCCACCCGGGGCCCCCGGTCCTGCGGGCGCCGGGCCCGGGGCTCCCGGTCTGGCTGGCGTCCAGCCCGGGGCCTCCGGTCTGGCGGGCGCCGAGGACTGCCCCGATCTGGACGCGGCGGTCGCCCGCGCATTTGACTGGGCCCGACCGGACGGGGTGGTGCTGCTGTCGCCGGCCGCGCCGAGCTTCGGCCAGTTCCGCGACTACCGCGAGCGCGGCGAGGCATTCTCCCGCGCGATGCAGGCCTGCCGCGCGTTAATCCCGCTAAATTTGCAGGAATCCGGCCAATTAGCTAAAGTTCCTAGCTGCAACACCCGCGCACACAGGGTAAGCGGCGGCCTGGTCTCTGGCTGAAAGTGGTCGCTGCATGACCGTTCGTCAGGAAATGTTACGAAATCTTCTGCTTAGCGAGTTCTTTCCCCGAGTCCCTGGCGATCCCGCGTACCGGCCCATAGCCTGTCAGCGCAGATGAATGCAGTGGAGGGGGCGCCGGTGGTTTGGGGAGTATCGGCGGCTGTGCACGCGGGACACCAGTCGGCCCTTCCGGCCGAGGCGGCGGAGTTCCTGCGGCCAGAGATGGTCACGGAGATGGCGGCCCCGGCGAGGGTGCTGGACGGCGATCCGCTGCTGCCGCGCCGCAGGCCGGTCGCTGCATGGCCGGATGCGCCGCGAGATCACGCCGGGCCGGCCGGCGGAATGGGCGAGGGCCCGGGCCCTGGCGCGGTCTCGTCCCGGCCGGACCTGCGCGCGCTGGCTCAGGTCCTGCGGGGACTTCGGCGCCTGGCGTGACGCGCCGGGCGGCCGGAGACAGGGCGACCGCAGCATATTTCCGAATTTGCCGCGCGGCCCGGGCGAAATGCATTTGCGTATTGCGTTAATCGCTCCCGGAATTGACCATTTTACTGTGCGGCCAGGCCGTTCCTCTGTGGTCCGTTCCGTGGAATTTATCGATGATCATTTTTCCGTTTCTCCGAACCTGCCGCAATCCTGCCGCCTATCGGTCACGTAAGGTACCGGTCGAGTGACTGATTTATGACCCATGAGTGTTTCCTTAGGGACCTTCGGCCCCTTTCGTGATCCGCGCATATCACCTTATTCTGGCTGATCGTGCCATATGTCGCCGCATGTCGGAGGCGGTGCGGAGGGCCTGCAACGGGGCGGACGGCGGCGCCGGAGGAACTCTTTCAGGCCTGACCGGGGAGGGCATGTTTTGGCTGAGCATGGCCGGCAGATAACAGCAGATCAGATCGTCAGCGAGCTGACCGGACTCGGCCGCAGTGGCGCATCCGCAGCCGTGGAAATCAGCGGACAGCCCGGCGGATTGTCTACCTGAGTGACGGGCGGCTGGCCTTCGCCGAATCACCCGCCGTGCCAGATCTGGGCACCCGGCTGGTCCGGTCACGGCGCCTGGCGCCTGACGTATGGGATCAGATTGCCCGGGAAAGCCGCCGGACGGCGCGGTCGGCGCCGTTCTGGCCGGCCGGGCTCTTGTCCCCCCGGCCGAGCTGCAGCGGCTGCTCCAGTCGATCGCGCTCGACGCGCTTCTCGCGCTGACGACGCCGTTCGCGGGCGAATGTTCCGTGACGGGCATCTGGTTCGTGCCGCAGCGAACACACTGGGCGGAAATGTTCCTGGCCATGGACGTCGATTCGGTGCGGCAGTACATCGAGCACATGACACTGCGGCTGGCCTGGTACGACGTCACGCCGCGGTGGTGCCCGCGGTGGTCCGCCCCGGCCCGCCGGAGGCGCTCGTCAATGCCGGGCAGCGGACCGCCGCCGGCCTGATCGACGGGCGGACCACGGTCAGCGAGCTGGCCTGGCGCGGTGGTCTTTCGCTGCACGAAACGATGGAATCCGTCGGCCAGTTCGTGCATACGGGCCTGTGCACGTCACCGCCGCGGATGCTGTTCCCGGTGAGGCCGGTGTTCCCGGGGAGCCCGCCCAGGCCGGGCATTCCGCCGCTTCGAACGCCCCGCGCTGGCCGAGCTCCCGCGAAGGGGCCAGCCGGGTGAGGCCCACGCAGCGCGGGAACGGGCCACGCCGCTGGAACTTGGCCTGCTGAACCGGGTCCTGCAGGGGCTGGAGCGGATGACCTGACGCCGCCCGGCGGCCCAGCGTCCGGCCCGCCGCGGTGCTGGAGAACGCCCTGCCCGTATACGCCGCACAGGCCGTGCGGCGCATACGGGCAGACGCCACATCGCCGCACGGGCGGCCAGGAATGGACACGGGAAGTGGCCGGCTGGCCGCAGATGCGGGACGGGGATGTTCAGCCGGCGGTGCCGCCCGTGCGCCAGCGGGCGCCTCGCCCGGCCCGGCGGCGCTGCCCGAGATGGTGCGGCTGCCGCCGGGCGCACGGCTGACCTCGATCCGGCGCGCCTTTGCCTTGGGTGACGCCGGGATGGTCACGTGCAGGACACCGTCGGCATCGCCGGCGGTGAGGTTCTCCGAGTCCACGCCCTCGCCCAGGGACAACTGCCGGGTAAACGACCCCTGGGGCCGCTCGGCGGCAACGACCTGGACGCTCTCGCCGTAGTGCGGCGCGTTCGGCCTGGATCGTCAGGGTGCCGTGCTCGACGGTCACCTCGACGCTGCCCGGGTCAACGCCGGGCAGGTCGGCCTCCACGTGGTAGCTGCCGTCCTCGGTGCGGTAGATGTCCATGGGCATAGCCAGCGGGGCCCGCGTCCCGCCCGCCGCCATGGAGAAGAGCCGTTCGATAGGGTCCCGGAAGGGCTCGAACCGGATCACTGCCATCGCTGCCTCCTCCTCGCGCGGTGGCCGCACGGGAACCATGTGGAGCCTCGGCCCATGCGGTCCTCTCACCCGACAGGTAGGTCCCCGGCCGCTCCCTTTCACCCCCCAGCCACGGCGATCACCCGTACTGGTCCACTGGCGCAGCCGATGAACGTCGCGTCCAGCCAGGTGCTTTCCGCCAGGTCCGCGGACAGGAACCGGACGTCGCGCAGCCACACGTCGCTGAGCCGCTCCGCGCAGGCTCACGTCCTCCAGCGTCACATCGGAGAACGCGCACTCCACGAAGCGGCCGTTGTCCGCCCGCACGCTGGTGAACGCCATCCCGGTGAAGTGGCAGCCGTCGTAGTGCTCCCCGGCCGCCAGATCCCCCTCGTGGCTGTTGAGTGCGTCGGCGTAGGGGAGATCACCCAGCTCGCGCGGCAGCTTCATCGCGCGTAACCTAGCTCACCGTGACCGGCCCCACGACTCCAGCCCCCGGGAGCGCCGCCACCGTCCGGGCATCCGGCCCACTATGGGCGGAGTTCTGGAGGCAGGTGCAGAGTTCTGGGGGCAGGTAATGCCAAACTCTGCCCACATAACGCTCGGCCCGGACGCGGGGCCGGTCCTAGAGCTCGCGCAGCGCGGGGAGCAGTTCCTTCTGCGACCAGGCCAGGAACTCCGCCTGCTGCGTGGCGCCCGCCGCAACCAGGGCCACGTGCGTGAACCCCGCGTCCGCGTACTCCTTCACCGCCTTGACGTGCGTGGCGACGTCGGGCCCGCACGAGACGGCCGACGCGATGTAGTCGGCGGTGACGGTGGCGGAGTAGGCGTCGAACGACTGGGGATCGGGCGATTCCGCGTTCACCTTCCATCCGCCGACGCCCCACCGCCACAGCTTCCTGGCCCGCTCGCGGGCCACGTCCGTCGGCGTCGTAGGAGATCGGCAGCTGGCCGAACTTGGGCTTGCCCGGCCCGGCGGCGGCGTCGAAGGCCCGCACCGGATCCCGTCCGGCTCGGCCGAGATCAGCCCGTCGCCGTTGGCGGCGGTCCGCAGCGAGGCCGGCCCGGAGGCGGCGACGTGGATGGGCACCGGCTGGTCCGGCAGGTCGTACAGCTTGGCCCTGGTGACGCGGAAATGCTCACCGTGGTGACGAAGTCCCGCGCAGCAGCGTGCGGATGATGTCCAGCGCCTCGCTCAGCTTGGCCTGGCGAACTTCCCGCGACGGCCAGCCCTGGCCGATCACGTGCTCATTCAGGTTCTCGCCCGAGCCGATCCCGAGCGAGAACCGCCGTCCGACAGCACGCCCATGGTGGCGGCCTTCTGCGCGACCACGGCCGGGTGATAGCGGGTCGTCGGGCAGGTCACGAACGTCATCAGCGGCAGCCGCTGGGTGGCCTGCGCCGCCGCGCCGAGCACCGACCGGCGTACCCGGAGTGGCCCTGCTCCTCGAGCCACGGGAAGTAGTGGTCGGACATCACCGAGAAGTCGAAGCCCGCGGCTTCGGCGTCGGCCAGGTCACTGACGAGCTGCTTGACGGGCGTCTGTTCACACATCGCGGTGTAACCGATCTCAACCATGCGGTCCTGGCTACCCATCGCGACACCGCCCACCGTCGTCAGCCAGCGTCTTTCCGCGCGAATCAGGGAACGACCAGGGGGAGGGGCGCGGGCCGCGACCGGCCGCAACGCCAGCGACATCGGCGCCGGGCTGTTTGCCGGGTATCGCGCCGCAAACAGCGATGCGAGAGTGGTGCGAGAAACGTGCGGTTCGAAGAATGGCGACTTGATTCGATCTGGCCCGTTGACCTCCTGGCCCGCTGCCTTTCCGGGCATCGCCGCGCAGGCCACCGGATCGTCTTCACCAACGGGTGCTTCGATCTCCTGCACCGCGGCCACGTCGACTGCCTCCAGCAGGCCGCGTCCCTCGGCGACGTGCTCGTCGTCGGGGTCAACTCCGACGAGACGGTGCGCAGGCTGAAGGGCGCGGCGGCGGGTCAGCCCGGCCGGGGGCCGGGCGGCGGTGGTCGCGGCGATCGGCTGCGTCGAGTATGTGACCATCTTCGACGACGACACGCCGATCCGGCTGCTCGAGGCGGTCCGGCGGCATGTTCGTCAAGGGTGGCGATCACGACGCGGACACGCTGCCGGAGAGGCTGGCGGTCGAGTGTTCGGCGGCCGGGTGATGACCGTCGGCTACCTGCCGGGCCGGTCGACGGACGGCATCGTCGAGCGATGCGGGGCGCGGCGGCTCCCCGCGCATGCCGGCTGAACCGGTGAACCACCGGTAGGAAAGGACGCCGCCCCCAACCGGCGGGCCATCACGAGCAGGCCGTCACGAGCCCGGTCCGGACGGGGTGCTGGTCAGGTACGTCGTGCTCATGTCCATGTCACCGTGCTCAGGCACGCCCTCGGCCAGCCGGTCGCGGATCGCCGCGGCGGGCGGCACGTCCACCTGATGGCGTTCGGCCGCCGGCCACGACGCTGGCCGCGCTGGCCGGGTGCGACTTCCTCCAGTTCGCCCACGCGGAGAAGCGCCACGGCTGACGGCGCCACGGGCCCTGTAGGCCTTACGGGCGGCGGCGGTCGGTGGCACTGGCCACGTTGGCGACGATCACGGCGAACGGCGGGATGGCCAGGGCCACGGCCGACATGATGACCGCCGCGAGCACCGAATACCGGTCCACCACGGCCCAGGAAACGACGAACAGCCCGATGCAGATCGCCATCGGCGCGAAGTAGCGGCGCTTTCCGTCCGCGTCGGCGCCGGCGGGCCCGGGCGCTGGGCCCCACGGGCCCACCGGATCCGTCAGGCCCGCCCGCGCTGCCCGGCCCGCCCGCGCCGTCAGGCCCGCTCGCGCCGCCAGAACCGCCCGGGCCGCCGGGACCGGATCGCGAGCCATCCGGCCGCCCGTCACCCGCCACGTCCGCCCGCCTTCCCGGCCGCAACCGGCCTGCCCGCGTGTCGCGGTACCCCGCCCGCTTACTACCCATTACTACCCAAACGCACCCGGTCCGGCGCCCGCCTTCGTCGTGACACCTGCTCACATCTGAGTTCTTTTGGGCGTGAACGTATCGATTCTGCGGTCCCGGTCGATGGTGCGCAGCCAAGTCGGGTCATCGTCAAGCCGTCCCCGGTCTGGGGACCAGCTTCGGGCGCGGCGGCGCGACCACGTTCCTGCAGGACCTGCAGAACGCCGACTGCATCCTCATCGAGGGCTCGAACATGGCCGAGGCGCACCCGGTCGGCTTCCAGTGGGTGATGGAGGCCAAGGCCCGCGGCGCGACGGTCATCCACGTGGACCCGCGGTTCAGCCGGACCAGCGCCATGGCCGACCGGCATGTGCCGATCCGGGCGGGCAGTGACATCGCGTTCCTCGGCGGGATCATCAACCACGTCCTGACCGAGGAGAAGTACTTCCGCGAGTATGTGCTGGCCTACACCAACGCGTCCACCGTCCTCAGCGAGGACTTCGCCGACACCGAAGACCTTGGCGGGCGTATTTTTTTTTTTTTTTTTTTTTTTTTTTTTTTTTTTTTTTTTTTTTTTTTTTTTTTTTTTTTTTTTTTAAAAAAAAAAAAAATTAAGACCGGGACCGACCGCGCGACGGGAACGGCGGTAACGGCAACGGCCGGCGCCGCCGGGTACGCGCGGCGGCCCGCGGTGAGGCGCACGGCTCCGGTGGCGCGGCCGCGCATCCGTTCCCCGGACACCGACGAGACGCTGCAGCATCCACGGTGCGTCTTCCAGGTGCTGAAGCGGCACTTCTCCCGCTACACCCCGGAGATGGTCGAGCAGGTCTGCGGCATCTCAGCGCCGGAGAACTTCCGTGCCGTGTGCGACGCCGTGACCAGTAACTCCGGCCGCGACCGGACCACCGCCTTCGTGTACAGCGTCGGCTGGACCCAGCACACGGTCGGGGTGCAGTACATCCGCACCGGCGCGATCCTGCAGGTCCTGCTCGGCAACATGGGCCGGCCGGGCGGCGGGATCCTGGCGCTGCGCGGGCATGCCTCGATCCAGGGCTCGACCGACATCCCGACGCTGTTCGACCTGCTGCCCGGCTACCTGCCCATGCCGCACGCGGGCGGCAACGAGGACCTGGACGCCTACGTCGCGGCGGAGTCCATGGACCACGGCTTCTGGGCGAACGTGCGCGCCTACATGGTCAGCTTGCTCAAGGCGTGGTGGGGGCAGGCCGCGACGCCGGAGAACGACTTCTGCTTCAACTACCTGCCCCGGCTGACCGGCAGCCACGGCACCTACGAGACCGTGCTGGCCCAGACTGGCGGGGGATGCAGCGGCTACTTCCTGTTTGGCGAGACCCGGCCGTCGGCTCGGCCAATGGCCGCATGCAGCGCCTGGGCATGGCCAGGCTGGACTGGCTGGTGGTACGGGACTTCTCGCTGATCGAGGAGGGCCACCTGGTGGAAAGAGCGGCCCCGAGATCGAGACCGGCGAGATGCGCACCGCCGACATCGGCACCGAGGTGTTCTTCCTGCCGGCCGCTGCGCACGCCGAGAAGAGCGGCAGCTTCACCAACACCCAGCGGATGCTGCAGTGGCACCACGGGGCGGTCGAGCCCGCCGGTGACGCGCGCAGCGACCTGT